>CAXSDA010000005.1:82083-216651 GCA_964236515.1 uncultured Actinoplanes sp. | reverse complement strand
GCGCCGCCAGCGCCAACCAGAAGTGGACCCTCCCGGGCGGCACGACGACCCCGACTACACCTCCGACCACGCCCCCGACGGGGGGTGGACCGGGCGCCAAGGCGGTCGCGCCGTACTACTACACCGGCTGGGGCAACCCGCCCAACCTGCAGACGGTGATCAGCGCGACCGGCGTCAAGTGGTACACGATGGCGTTCATGCTGAACAGCGGCACCTGCGTCCCGAAGTGGGACGGCGGCCGCAACCTGACCGGGGGCGCCGACCAGGCCGCGATCAACACCATCCGGGCCAACGGCGGTGACGTGATCGTGTCCTTCGGCGGGGCCAGCGGGCCGTGGCTGGAGCACTACTGCACCAGCGCGTCCGCCCTGGCCGGCGCGTACCAGCAGGTGATCAACGCGCTGCAGCTCAAAGCGATCGACATCGACATCGAGGGGACGCCGTACGACACGGCGGCGGACCAGCAGAAGACGGTCGACGCGCTGAAGACCATCAAGGCCAACAACCCGGGCATCACCACGTACATCACGCTCGGCAGTGGCACCGGCGGCCCGGACAACTCGCTGATCAACCGGGCGGCCTCGGCCGGCCTGGTGGTCGACGGGTGGGGCATCATGACCTTCGACTGGGGCAACACCGGCGGGAACCAGGGCCAGTTGACCATCCAGGCCGCGGACGGGCTGAAGAACAAGCTCAAATCCGCGTACGGCTGGTCGGACGCCGACGCGTACAAGCATGTGGGCATCTCGTCGATGAACGGAATCACCGACGAACACGCCACGGTCACCCTGGCCGACATGCAGACCATCACGGCGTACGCGCAACAGCACAGCATCGCCCGGCTCTCGTTCTGGTCGCTGAACCGCGACCGGCAGTGTCCCGGCGGGTACCCGAACGACGACACCTGCAGCGGTGTCGCGCAGTCGGCGTACCAGTTCACCAAGATCATCGGCGCCTACCGGGGCTGATCCCGGAGGGAAGACGGACCGGAGGGTCCCCGGGCGGCGGTGGGTGCCGCCCGGGGACCCTCCCCCTTCATCTCCGGCTGGTTGTCCACAGGCTCACCGGCCGGCCGCGGCGGTTTGCGGCAAGCTAGGGGCCATGCACGCCATCGTGATCGAGGAGCCCGGCCGGATCGGCTGGGACGAGGTACCCGACCCGGACCCGGCCGCCGGTGAGGTGGTCGTCGACGTCACCGCGGCCGCGGTCAACCGGGCCGACGTCATGCAGGTCGCCGGACACTATCCGCCGCCGCCGGGCGCGTCGGCGTATCCGGGGCTGGAGTGTTCCGGGGTGATCAGCGCGCTCGGCGAGGGCGTGTCCGGCCACCAGGTCGGCGAGCGGGTGTGCGCGCTGCTGTCCGGCGGGGGGTACGCGGAACGGGTCGCGGTCCCGGCCGGTCAACTGCTGCCGGTGCCCGCCGGGCTGTCCGTGCAGGAAGCGGCGGCGCTGCCCGAGGTGGCCTGCACGGTGCAGTCGAACATCGTCGACATCGCCCGGCTGAGGAAGGGTGACACCCTGCTGGTGCACGGCGGCGGCAGCGGTATCGGCTCGTTCGCCATCCAGTACGCGAAGGCCCTGGGCGTGACCGTGGTGACCACAGCCCGGGCGGCCAAGCACGACCGGCTGCGCGCGCTCGGCGCCGACCTGGTGGTGGACTACACGACCGACGACTTCGTGGCGGCGACGAAGGACTTCACCGGCGGCCGCGGCGCCGACGTGGTGCTCGACCTGCTGGCCGCGAAGTATCTGGCCCGCAACATCGACGTGCTGGCACCGAACGGGCGGGTGGCGGTGATCGGCATGCAGGGCGGGACGACGGCCGAGCTCGACCTGAGCAAGCTGATGGCCAAGCGCGGGCAGATCTCGGCGACCACGCTGCGGGCGCGGTCGACGGCGGAGAAGGCGCGGATCGTCCGGCACGTCCGCGACCAGGTGTGGCCGCTGGTCGAGGCCGGCATGATCAAGCCGGTCATCGAGACGTCGCTGCCGATGGCCGAGGCGGCCGAGGCGCACCGGATCATCCAGGCCAGCGACCACTTCGGGAAGATATTGCTGCTGCCCTGAGGCCGGGTCCAGGCGGGTCTAATCGGCGCCGAGCAAGATCCGGGGACCGGGGCCGGCGGCGGCCAGGCGGTCGTCCGGGTTGTAGAGGCTGCAGCGCTTCAGCGACAGGCAGCCGCAGCCGATGCAGCCGGTCAGCTGGTCGCGCAGCCGTTCCATCAGCGCGATCCGCTCGTCCAGGCGGCGTCGCCAGTGCGCGGAGAGCCGGGCCCAGTCGGCCTTGGTCGGGGTCCGGCTCTCCGGCAGGGCGCTCAGCGCCTCGCGGATCTCCTCGAGGGTGATGCCCACCTGCTGGGCGATCCGGATGAAGGCCACCCGCCGCAACTCGGCCCGCTGGTAGCGGCGCTGATTGCCGCCGGTCCGGGTCGAGGAGATCAGGCCTTCCTTCTCGTAGTACCGCAACGTCGACGTCGCCACCCCGGCGCGGGCGGCGAAGTCCCCGATGGTGAGCAGCTCCACAGTTCGCACCGTACCGCATTCCTTGAGCTGAAGTTAACTTCAAGTTGCACGATGAGTTCATGAACGAGACGAGGACGGCCCGCTACGACGAACTCCTGCGCCGCCTGACCGGCGACGAGAAACACGACGCGAGCGCGCACTCCACCCTGGACGTGCTCTGGGTGCTGTACGACCGGATCCTGCGCATCACCCCGGCCACCGCCGACGCGCCCGACCGGGACCGGTTCCTGCTCTCCAAGGGGCACGGGCCGGCCGCGTACTACGCCGTACTGGCGGCCAAGGGTTTCATTCCCGAGGAGTGGCTGGACGATCTCGGCGGCTGGGACAGCAAGCTCGGACACCACCCGGACCGGGTGCTGATCCCCGGCGTCGAGGTCGGCACCGGTTCGCTCGGCCACGGTCTCGGGCTGGCCATCGGCACCGCGCTCGGCCTGCGCGCCCAGGGCTACCTCGACACCCGCACGTTCGTGCTGCTCGGCGACGCGGAGCTGGACGAGGGGTCGAACCACGAAGGCATCGCCTACGCGGCCGCGACCGGGCTGCCGATCACCGCCGTCGTCATCGACAACATGTCCGCCACCCACGGCTGGCCCGGCGGGATCGCCGCCCGGTTCACCGGCTGGTCGGTGTCCGTTGTGGACAGCCGAGACCAGGACGCCATCGAGCGCGCCTTGACCAGCCGCGACCGGACCCGGCCGCACCTCGTCGTCGCCACCGCCGCCAAGAAGGGATCCTGACCATGCGCGAGACATTCGTGGCCACCACCACCGCGCTGCTCGACGAAGACCCGCGGACCGCACTGGTGCTCGCCGACATCTCGTCCGACGCGTTCGTCCCGGCCATACGCCGGCACGGCGACCGGGTGATCAACGTGGGCATCCGGGAGGCGCTGATGGCCGGTGTGGCCGGCGGGATGGCGCTCACCGGGATGCGGCCCTTCCTGCACTCGTACGCGCCGTTCGCGGTCGACCGGGCGTACGAGCAACTCAAGCTCGACCTCGGCCACCAGGACGTGGGTGCGGTCGTGGTGACCATCGGCGGCTCGTACGACGCGTCGGCCGAGGGGTACACCCACCAGTCGCCGGGGGACGTGGCGCTGCTGGACACACTCGACGGTTGGACGGTCCACGTGCCCGGGCACCGCGACGAGGTGGCGGCGCTGCTGCGGGCGGCCGCGGCCACCGACGACCGGGTCTACGTACGGTTGTCGGTGATCGAGAACCGCCGGGCGTACGCGGCGGTTGACGAGCTGCAGGTGATCCGGCGCGGGAGTGCCGGGGCGCCGCTGCTGGTCGCGGTCGGCCCGCTGCTCGACCCGGCGCTGGCTGCGACCGAGGGCCGGGACGTGACCGTCGCCTACACGCGGACCCCGCGACCGCTGGACGGCTGCGGTCTGCGCGAGCTCGTGCACCGCGATCTGATCGTGGTCGAGCCGTACCTGTCCGGCACGTCCAGCCGGCAGGTGGCCGAGGCGCTGGCCGACCGGGCGTACCGGGCGCTGTATCTGGGCGTCGGACGGACCGAGGTGCGCCGTTACGGGACGCCGGCCGACCACGCCCACCTGCACGGCCTGGACGCATCCGGGATCCGTACGGCCGTGGACCGGTTTCTGAGTTAAGCGCCGAGCGGGACGGGCCGGCGCCGGTGGTGGAAGACGTGCTTCAGCAGCTCGTCGACGTGCCAGGCCTGCTCCGGTTCGCCCAGCCGCATCGTGAACCGCTCGCGGACCCCGTCGACGGCGGTGGCGGCCATCTCGACCACCGACTGCCGCAGATCCGGGTTCCACGTCACGCCGCTCAGGTGACGCAGGTTGGCGTTCAGGTGCAGCCGCAACCGGTGCAGGATCCGGGTCTCCTGGGTCACCACGAGCCGGCGCTGAGTCAGCACCATGATGAAGTCGCCGGCCATCGGGTCGTCCGGCCGCGCGCACCGGGTCACCAGCACGGTGGTGTCATCGGGATCGACGCAGCGGCGGAACACCGGCATGTGGCGGCTGACAGTGGCGATGGGCACGCCTGCTTCCGCGGCGGCGGGGAGGAACGTACGGGAGAACACGTCCATGTGAACAACAACGGCCGCCGAACTGTGAGGCTGCGGCCACCACCAGGTGAATGTCGAATTACAGCAGCTCGACGATCGTGGCGTTCGCCATTCCGCCGCCCTCACACATGGTTTGCAGGCCGTATCGATGACCGTGGCGGCGCATCTCGTGCAGCATCGTGGTCATCAGCCGGGCGCCGGATCCGCCGAGCGGGTGACCCAGCGCGATCGCCCCGCCCTGCGGGTTGAGCCGATCCGGGTCGGCGCCGGTCTCGGCCAGCCAGGCCAGGGGCACCGGTGCGAACGCCTCGTTGACCTCGTACACGCCGATGTCGTCGAGCTTGAGGCCTGACCGGGCCAGCACCTTGGCCGTGGCCGGGAGGGGGCCGGTCAGCATGATCACCGGGTCGTCGGCCGCCACCACCGCGGTGTGCACTCGGGCCAGCGGCCGCAGCCCGTGCGCGGCGGCCCAGCCGGAACTGGTCACGGCCAGCGCAGCCGAACCGTCCGAGATCTGCGACGCCGAACCGGCGGTGACCACGCCGTCCGGCTTGAACGGGGTCTTCAGCCCGCCCAGTTTCTCCAGCGTGGTGTCGCGGCGGATGCCCTCGTCGGCGGAGACACCGGCGATCGGCGCGATCTCGTCGGCGAACAGCCCGGCGTCCTGGGCCGCGGCCGCCTTGGCGTGACTGGCCAGCGCGTACTCGTCCAGCCGGGTCCGGGTGAGGTCCCACCGCTCGGCCATCATCTCGGCGCCGGCGCCCTGGCTGAACTCGCTCACGCCGTACCGCTCGCGCATGTTCTCGCCGAACGGATCCTTCCCGGCGGCCGGGGAGCCCATCGGCACCCGGCTCATCGACTCGACCCCGCCGGCGATCACCAGGTCCTCCTGACCGGAGAGCACGGCCGCGGCGGCGAAGTGCAGCGCCTGCTGGCTCGACCCGCACTGGCGGTCGAGCGTGGTGCCGGGCACGGACTCGGGCCAGCCGGCGGCCAGCACCGCGTTCCGGCCGATGTTCCAGGACTGCTCGCCGGCCTGGGACACGCATCCCCAGACGACGTCACCCACCAGCGACGGGTCGAAACCGGTCCGCTCGGCGAGGCTGCGCAGCACGTGGGCCGAGAGATCGACCGGATGGACACCGGAGAGGCCACCGTTGCGCCGGCCGACCGGCGTCCGGACGGCGCCGACGATCACCGCGTCACGCATACGCCCGACGGTACGCCGCCTGCCATAGTAGGAGCCATGTCGCTGGAGCCCCCATCTCCCGCCCCGCAACCCTGGCGCATCAAACCGGTCCTGCCGGTGACCAAAGGCCTGGGCGCGGTCGCGGTGATCGTGCTGGTCTTCGCCTTCGGCGGAACGGACCGGGTGCAGTGGGCGGTGGCGATCGCGCTGGCGGCGGGCCTGGCCGTCTGGGCCCTCCGCGACCTGGTCGCGCCAGTCCGCCTGGCGGCGGACGCCGAGGGGATCACGGTGATCG
Source organism: uncultured Actinoplanes sp. (assembly GCA_964236515.1). Taxonomy (GTDB): domain Bacteria; phylum Actinomycetota; class Actinomycetes; order Mycobacteriales; family Micromonosporaceae; genus Actinoplanes. Next base: position 210,604 of record CAXSDA010000005.1, on the reverse strand, counting down.
CCGGGTACGCCGGTAAGCGCCGGTTGGCCTGGCGCAAGATCGAAGACGTACGGGTGGATCGCCGCGACCGGCTCGGCATCAGCACCGAACTGCTCGAGATCGACTGCGACGACAACCTCTACCTGTTCAGCATGCACGACCTCGGCGCGCACCCGGCGGAGGTACTGGCGGAGATCGAGTCGCTCAGGACCCCACCGCTGTCCGGGCCAGCGCCAGCACGATGAGGATCAGCAGCAGGGCGCCGAGCCCGATCCACTGAACGCGGTCCCGGTTTCCCCGCGGCGCGTACGCGATGACGGCCGCGGTGGCCGCCCCGGCGACCAGGCCGCCGAGGTGCCCGGCGATCGAGATGTTGCTGATGGTGAGCGTGAAGATCACGTTGATCACGATGGTCGGCAGGATCGGCGCCACGGACAGCTTGAGCCGCCGCAGGATCACCAGGATCGCGCCCATCAGGCCGAAGATCGCCGTCGAGGCCCCGGCGGTGGCCGTGCCGGGGGCGGAGAACAGGTACGCGGCCACGTTGCCGCCGAGCCCGGCGAGCAGGTAGATGGCGGTGAACCGGACCGGTCCCAGCGCCCGTTCGAGGTCGCGCCCCAGAATCCACAGCACGTACATGTTCACCAGCAGGTGCAGCAGCCCGTAGTGCACGAACATCGCCGTGAACAGCCGGTAGTACTGCCACGGGTCGGCCGCGTACAGCGCCGGGCTGCTGATGATGGCCAGCTTGTTCGTCAGCGGCGTGTTGCCGCCGAGCAGGCCGCCCCACCCGCCGCCGCCGATCGCGGCGCTTCCGCCGGTGACGAACGACAGCATCAGGATCAGCACGTTGACGCCGATCAGGCTGCGGGTGACGACGCCGCCCCGGCCGGCCGCACTGCCTCCGAAGGCGGTGCGGACCGGCCGCTGGCTGCGCGCACCGTCGGCGACACATTCCGGGCACTGATGACCGACCGACGCCTCATTCATGCATTCGGGGCAGATCGGCCGCTCGCACCGGGTGCATCGCACGTACGTCTGCTTCGACGGGTGGCGATAGCAGACCGGTGCATCGGTGACCGGAGACTCACTCATGTCACCAACGGTACCTAAGCGCTGGCGTGCTCGATTTCGACGCTCTGGACGACCACGTCCTCGCGCGGGCGGTCGCCCGGGCCGGTCGGCGCGGCCGCGATCGCGTCCACGACCTTGGCCGACTCCTCGTCGGCGACCTGGCCGAAGATGGTGTGCCGGCGGGTCAGGTGCGGGGTCGGCGCCACTGTGATGAAGAACTGCGAGCCGTTGGTGCCCGGCCCGGCGTTGGCCATGGCCAGCAGGTACGGGCGGTCGAACTGCAGTTCCGGGTGGAACTCGTCGGCGAACTGGTAGCCCGGGCCACCGCGGCCGGTCCCGGTCGGGTCGCCCAGCTGGATCATGAAACCGGAGATGACCCGGTGCGAGATGGTCCCGTCGTAGTACGGCCCGGAGCCCTTCTGGCCCGTACGGGGATCGACGTAGTCCTTGGTCCCTTCGGCGAGTTCCACGAAGTTGCGCACGGTCGCCGGAGCGTGATCCGGAAACAGCTGCAGCTTGATGTTGCCGTGGTTGGTGTGCAGGGTGGCGTAAAGCGTCTCAGCCACGGGTACTCCTGTCGTTGTCGCGGTCGCCGGTACCGTGAACCCCACGGTCCGGCGCTGGACAGTTCCTTGCAGTTCGGATCCTCCCTCATGTGTCAGATCCGGCGACGCGGGGGTACCAGAGAAGGCAACATGATGAGGGACGACCTCAGGAGGTGGGCACTGGTGTTCGCAACAAGTCGAAAGAAGCGGCGCAGCGCGATGATGAAGCAGGAGCTCGGTCAGAGCGTGGACCACTTCAAGCGCGCGGCCACGATCGCTGCGCAGCAGACCAGCGCGACCGTCGGGCCCCGGATCAACGCCGCGAAGGATCGCGTACAGCCGCTCGCCGAGCAGGTGGCGGGCAAGACCAAGGACACCGCGTCCTCCGGCTGGGACACCGCCGTGGCGACGCTGGCCCCGCTGGTCGCGGCCGCGACGGACAACGTCCGGACGGTGACCGAGAATGCACGGTCGGCGGGTAAGCGGACGGCCAAGACCAGCAAGAAGACGGTCAAGGCGAACCGTAAGAAGGCCCAGAAGAACGCCGACAAGCTGCAGCAGCGGGCGAATCAGGCGCTCGGCCGCAAGCAGGGTGGCCGCAAGGCCAGCCGGCTGGTCGCGATCGCCCTGGTCGGTGCCGCGGTCGGTGCCGTGGCGGCCTACGTCGTGCGGCAGCGCAAGGCGGCACAGTGGGACGAGTACGAGCCCAGCCGCCCGATCGCCACGACCACTCCGGCCGGGGTCGACGACGCCGCGTTCGAGCCGGCCGACAGCATCACGACGACCGAAACGACCGTCGTGCCGGTCGACACCACGGTGTCGACCCCGGTGATCAAGAGGGACTGACCGCAGGCCGTTCCACCGGGCGGGTACCGCATCTGCGGCAACCCGCCCGGTGGCGTGTTCGGGCTCCGGCGGGGCCCTGGCGGCTCAGGATGCGGCGGAGGCCTGGCGGGCTCAGGATGCGGCGGGGGCCTGGCGGGCTCAGGGTCCGGCGGGGGCCTGGCGGGCCTTGTCCGCGTTGAGCGCCGGGCCTTCCGCCAGCAGGTCGGTGAGCTGCGAGGACACCGCCCGCGGGGGCACCCCGCCGTAGCCCAGCCGGGCCAGCAGGTCCCGGCTCACGATCGGGTAGATCTGCCCGGTGCCGGTCACCACGCTGACCGGCGCCGTATCGGCCGGCGCGGTCCGGGAGGCCACGGCCGCGACCAGCGCCCCCTGTCCCCGGGGGACCACGACGAAGTCGGCCCGGACCTTGGCCGGAGCCGGGCCGACCGGGTTGCCGGCGGGCACGGTCGGATCGATGCGCAGGTCCAGGTCGTCCCGGCCCGGGGCCGGAGTCACACAGGCGCCGCGGTTCGGGCGCGTGGGCGTCGCCGGCAGGGCGGCGGGCAGGCTGTTCGGGTCGGCCGCATTGCCCAGCTCGGTGGTGGACGGGCGCAGGTTGTTGAACTCCGACGTGCTCACCTTCACCGGACCTCGCCCGTCCGGGAGGGTCTGCAGCAGCCGGGCCTGCACGTCGGTCACCCCGGCGGCACCGTCGGCCATCGCCACCGCCCACTCGCTGGTGTCGGCGACCGTGATCAGCTGCCCGATCCGGACCGGGGCCGGGGACGCGCCACCCTCCGGGCGCACGGACAGGACCGAGACGCCGCCGAACCCGTGGATCGTCGGCGGCACCACGTCGGCCCCCTGCGGAATCGCGTTCGACCAGGCCATCGAGACCGGCCAGGCCAGCTGATTGCCCCAGCCGAGCGCACGGAGGGTCACCGTGTCGTTGACCTCCGGGATCTGGAACTTGCGGTTGCCGTACACCACGAAGGTGCCGCCGGCCGGGTCACCGATCAGCAGGGCCTGATGACTCGGGCCGGCGGCGACTCCGTCGGTGACCGGGGTTCCGATCAGGACCGTGCTCCGCGGCGGCGTACTCGAGGCCGCGCCCGCGTCCGGCGACTGGGTGCAGACCGACCAGGCGCCGGTGACCAGGTCGCCGGGACCGGGCAGTGCGTCCGGGGCGCCGGTGATGCCCAGCGTGGCCCCGAGCGGCACCTGGGCGAGCGACCGGCTCGACGCGCCGACCACGTTGGGCCCGTCGCCGTTGGCGATGAGCAGGCCGGACGCGTAGTTGAGCACCGGGTGCAGCCGGTTGTCGGACTTGACGAACACGTACCGGGCGCCGGTGGTCTTGTCCATGTAGACGGCGGACTCGTCGTCGATCTTGTCGGTGCCGGCCCCGGTGAGGATGCCCCAGACGGCGGCCGCGGTCACCGCCAGCGCGGCCACCACGACGCTGATCAGCGCGGTCGTGCCGGCCCGGCGCAGCGGCGACCGATGTGGATCGGGGTCGTGCGTGACCAGCGCCGCCACCACCCGCTGAAGCGAGTACTGGTAGCTGTGGAGCTGGTCCTGACGCGACGGCACCCCGCCACTTTAGGGGCCGCCGTCGATGCGTGGGGGGACGGAGCTACAACCAGCCGTTGCGGCGGAACGCGCGGTACAGGAACACGGAGATCACCAGCATCAGCGTGAGGACCGCCGGGTACCCGTACTGCCATCTGGTCTCCGGCATGTGCAGGAAGTTCATGCCCTCGACGCCGGCGAAGGCGGTCCACACCGTCGCGATGCCGGCCCAGGCCGCGATCTTGCGCATGTCGTTGTTCTGGTCCACGGTGACCTGCGCCAGCCGGGCCTGCAGGATCGAGTTCAGCAGGTCGTCGTACGAGGACACCTGCTCGACTGTACGGGTGAGGTGGTCCTGGACGTCGCGGAAGTACCGCCGGATCTCCTTCGGCACGAGCCGGCTCTGCGGCGACGCGATGGAGGCCAGCGGCCGTTGCAGCGGCACCACCGCCCGCCGGAACTCCACCAGCTCCCGCTTCATCTGGTAGATCTGCTGCACCGGGCTGGCCGAGTCACGCGAGAAGACGCCCTCCTCGAGGATGTCCAGATCGGCCTCGACCTGGTCGGCCACCTCGACGTAGAGGTCGACCACCCGGTCGGTGACGGCGTAGGCGACGGCCCACGGCCCCTGCTCCAGCAGCGCCGCCCGTTCGCTCTCCAGGTCGGCCCGGACCGAGGCCAGCTCGGAGGCGTCGCCGTGCCGGACGGTGATCACGAACCGTTCCCCGATGAAGATCATCATCTGGCCGGTCTCGACCACCTGCGAGGTCTCCGTCAGCTCGCCGTGCGGCACGTACCGGGCGGTGCGCAGAACCAGGAAGTGAACCGTGCCGAACTGTTCCAGCTTCGGCCGCTGCTCGGCCTTGACCGCGTCCTCGACGGCCAGTTCATGCAGCCCGTACGTCCGGGCGACGGCCGCCATCTCGTCCTGGTCGGGCTCATGGAGGCCGAGCCAGACGAAGGCGTTCTCCCGTTCGCCGGCCAGCCGCAGCGCTTCGTCCGGGGTCAGGTCGCCGGGCTCGCGCTTGCCGTCCACGTACAGCCCGCAGTCGACCACGGACGTGCCGGGCCCGCGACCGTCGGAGATCCGGCCGGCCGGATCGGTGGCGCCGAGGAAGCGGTTCATCGCCCGGACGGGGGCGGTCCAGGCCCGGGACAGGGAGCGGTTCCCGCTGGTGGAACCCTGTGTGCGACGGACCGGCTCGTGCTCGCTCATGCGACCTCCCCACCCTCTCGGTGCCCACGTGACCGATTGCGGGCAACCCGGTCGAGGCTACGCCACGGCGAGGCGATGATCTTGAGGCGTCGGGCGGACCGGCCGTCGTCCGGGGGGATGGACACACGATCGGCCCGCCCGGCGCGGGGGCGGGGTTGAGGCTGTCGCCGCGTGTGGCCACACGCGGCGACAGTATTGTCCGGGGCCGACCGGTCGATCGACGTCGATCTTGTCAGAAACCCGACAGAAAATCGTGTATCAGCGGCGGACCTCAGCGATCGCGTCGGCCAGTCGGCGGACGCCTTCGCGGACCTGGTCGACCGTGGTCGCGGAGAACGCCAGCCGCACCGCGTGCTGTCCGCCGTCGAGCAGGAAGTCGCTGCCCTTGACGACGGCCACGCCCTTCTTCACCGCCACCGGGAACAACCGGTTCACGTCCACGTCCGCGGGCAGATCGACCCACAGGAAGTAGCCGCCGTCAGGCTCGATGAAGGTGGCCTCCGGGATCATCTCCCGCAGCGACTCGGCCAGTACCTGCGCCCGTTCGCCCAGGGCACGGCTCACCGTGGCCACCGACCGGTCGATGTCGCCGGATGCGCAGAACTGGTGCACGATCGCCTCCGACACCATGCCGGGCGAGATGTAGAGATTGGTGGCCTTCTTGGCGATCGCGTCGATCAGCGCCGCCGGGCCGACCAGATAACCGACCCGGACGCCGGGGCAGACCGTCTTGGTGAAGCTGGACGCGTGCACCACGACGTTGTCGGTGTCCATCGACAACATCGAGGGCAACGCCTCGCCGCGGAACCGGATGTCCACGTACGGATCGTCCTCGAAGATGATGAATCCGTACTCCACGGCCAGGGCCAGCAACGCCCGCCGCTTCGCCAACGCCAGCGTCACGCCCGCCGGGTTCTGGTAGTTGGGGATGATATGCGCAAGCTTGGGACGCAACCCCGCCTCCAGCAGCTGACGCAGCTCGTCGACGTCGATGCCGTCGGGCTCGATCGTCACCTGGTGCACCTTGCCGCCCAGATTCTGCAGGTTGAGCAGGGTCCGGTCGTACGTGGGCCGCTCCACCACGACGTCGTCACCGGGCTGAACCAGGTGGCCGAACAGGAACGCGTCGGCCTGCAGCGAGCCGTTGGTCACCAGGACCTGCTCGGGGGCGACGCCGTGCTTGTCGGCGATCCACTTGCGCAGCGGCAGGTAACCGACGGAGGTGCCGTAGGCCGTCACGCCGGCCGGGTCGGCTTCGAAGGCGCGTACGGCCGCGGCCTTGAGTCCTTCGACGTCGACGATGTCCAGGGACGGCGCCCCTCGGGCGAACGAGATCAGCTGCTCAGCAGTCATGGCGTTCAGCTTACGAGCCACCTCCACCGCATTTTCCGCCCCCGTCACGGTGCCCGAAGTGGGGAAGCCGACCCGGTTTCCCTCACCCGGTCCTGACGAATTGCGTCTACTGACCCGTGTCGCCTACGTCTTGGAGGTTCTGTCCGCATGATCGGGCTTGTACTGGCCGCCGGGGCTGGTCGTCGTCTCCGTCCCTACACCGACACGCTGCCCAAGGCGCTCGTTCCGGTGGACGGTGACCGCACGATCCTGGACATCTCCCTGAACAACCTGGCTGCCGCCGGGCTCACCGACGTGACCGTCGTGGTCGGCTACCGCGCCGAGGCGGTCGAGGCCCGCGTGACCGATCTCGAGCAGCGGTACGGCGTCCGGCTCACCCTGGTGGCCAACGACAAGGCCGAGGAGTGGAACAACGCGTACTCGCTGTGGCTGGCCCGCGATCGCTTCGCCGAGGGCGCGCTGCTGGTCAACGGTGACACCGTGCACCCGGTGAGCGTGGAGCACACCCTGCTGGCGAAACGCGGGCCGGGCATCCTGCTGGCCGTCGACGACGTCAAGCAGCTGGCCGACGAGGAGATGAAGACCGTCTTCGCAGGCGACGGCCGGCTCACCCGGATCACCAAGCTGATGGACCCGGCCACGGCGCACGCGGAGTACATCGGCGCCACCCTGATCGAGCCGGAGGCGGCCGGAAAGCTGGCCGACGCGCTTCTGAGCACCTGGGAACGGGACCCGGACCGCTACTACGAGGACGGCTTCCAGGAGTACGCCGACCGCGGCGGCGAGGTCCGCGGCGCCCGGATCGGCGACGTGCCCTGGGTCGAGGTCGACAACCACGTCGACCTGGCCCGGGCCCGGGAGATCGCATGCCGCTACTAGCCCGCAGCGTGCAGACGCCGCTCTTCATCGACGTCCGGCGGGGCGCGGTGTCCCAGCTCGGGGCGATTCTCGCCGACGGCCGCATCTCGGCCGGCGGGGACGTGGCGGTGGTCGTCGGACCGGGCCAGGGCGAGCGGATCGCCGAGCTGATCCGGCCCACGCTCGGGTCGGCCGACGTCTACGTCACGTCCGGCGGCACCCTCGACGCCGCGCTCGAGCTCGGCGAGAAACTGCACTCCCGGTCGTACGACGCGGTGGTCGGCATCGGCGGCGGGACCACCGTGGACACGGCCAAGTACGCGGCCACCCGGAGTGCCCTGCCGATGGTGTCGGTCGCCACCAGCCTGGCCAACGACGGCGTCGCCTCGCCGGTCGCCAGCCTGATCAACGGCACGGTCAAGGGTTCGTACGGCGTGCACATACCGATCGCCGTGCTCGTCGACCTCGACTTCGTGGAGAACGGGCCGGACGCCGTCAACCGTGGCGGGATCGGCGACGTGATCAGCAACCTCAGCGCGCTCGCGGACTGGGCGCTGGCCCGCGACGTCCGCTCCGAACCGGTCGACGGGCTGGCCGCGTCGCTGGCCCGGATGGGCGCCGAGGCGGTGCTCACCCACCCCGGCGACATGGCCGACGACGACTTCGTGACCGTGCTGGCCGACGCGCTGATCTCCAGCGGGCTGGCGATGGCGGTGTGCGGCAGCAGCCGGCCGTCCAGCGGCGGCTGCCACGAGATCATGCACGCCGTCGACGCGCTGTTCCCCGGCACCGCCTCGCACGGCGAGCTGGCCGGGCTGGGCGCGCTGTTCTGCACGTTCCTGCGCGGCGACCGGGTGCGGTTCGCCCGGATGGCGTCCTGCCTGCGGCGGCACCGATTGCCGGTGACGGCCGCGGACGTCGGCCTGACCGCCGAGCAGTTCGGTGCGGCGGTGGAGTTCGCACCCCGGACCCGGCCGGACCGTTACACGATCCTGGAACATCTTGCGATGTCCGCCGACGAGATCCGCTGGAAGGTGGCCGAGTATGACGACGCACTCGCAGATCGCTGACCCGGTCCGGGCCCCGGTCCCGGTGCCCACCGCGGCCGACTACTACCAGGTCCACCGGGGCGGCGGCCTGTTCAGCGAGACGGTCAGCCAGCACGTCGGGTCAGCCGTGGCGGTGCTGGCCAACAAGCGGCGCCTGGCCCCGACCGTCCTGACCGTGGCCAACCTCGGCCTGGGCTGCGTGGTGTCGTTCGCGGTGATCGCGGCGGCCGGGCCTGTCGCCGCCGGCACCGTGCCGGCCTGGCCGATCGGCCTGCTCGCGCTGATCGGCTGGCAGGTGGCGTACGCGCTGGACTGCGCCGACGGCCAGCTGGCCCGGGTCACCCGGCAGACCAGCGCGGCCGGCGCCCGGATCGACGTGCTGTGCGACGTGGCCGCGCAGATCGCCCTGGTCTCGGCGCTGGCGGCAACGGCCAAAGCCCAGGAGCCGCACACGCCGGCCTGGTTGCTGGCGGCGTTCGCCGGCACCTGGATGGTCAACCTGGTGACCTCGGTGATGCAGAGCGGGCCGCAGGCGGCCAGCATGGTCAGCGGCCGCTCGCTGATGATCCGGCTGATCAAGCTGGTCCGCGACTACGGCGCGGTCATCGCGCTGGCCGGCCTGGTGCTGACCGTCCAGCCGGCCTGGACGATCTGGCTGATCGCCCTGTTCACGATGGTCAATGGGGTCTTCTTGGCGGCCAGCATCGCGCACACCAGCCGCCAGGCTCTGCTGCCGGCCTCGCCCCGCTCGGCAGGGATCACGCCCCTTGAGGCCGGTGTCGAGCGTGCCCGGAACGACAACGGCTTCGTCTAGCCGTTCTCGGCACCCTCGACACCGGCGGGCGCAATCCGACTCTGGTTACTCAGACCCGGACCGGGATGGCCGACGAGGTGCCGAGCACCTTGCCGGTGGCGTCCAGGGCGTCGGCGACGACGTACTCCGGGGCGCCCTGGATGGTGAGGGTCGTCTCGAAGCCGGTGTGGTCGGCCTCGACGGACTTCGGCAGCACACCCGGCTGCTCGCCCGACCGGGCCCGCCACTTGGCCACCTTGGTGGCGCCGTTCCAGCTCACGTTGACGATCACGTTGCCGTTCTCGGTGCGCAGCCCCATCGCCGGCTGGTCCAGCGGCTGGCCCGCCCACTCGGCCTTGAAGGCCCGGTAGGACTGGTTGTCCAGCGGCAGGTGCCCGGCCAGCCGGACGCTGCCGTCGGCGTTGTGCTCGGTGAAGTGCGGCAGCTGACCCCAGCCGATGAACGAACCGCCGTCGGCCAGTTCCCGGAAGTCGCCCTGGGTCGGCACCAGCAGCTTCTGCGGGTGCACGAACTCGGCCACGAAGGTCGCCGTGCGCTTCTGCTCGTCCAGCTTCATGACCAGGCCCCGGGAGTACGCGTGGACCTTGATCACCGTGGTCCCGCCACCGCCCGCACCGTTGTCGAAGACGCTGTACGTGCCGTCCCGCCGCTGCCGGAAGTCGTGCTGCCAGGCGAACTTCGACTTGTCGTCGATGGCGAAGTCGGACTTCTTGCCGCCCAGCCGCCACATCACGTCGCCCGACTTATTGTTGATCTTGTAAGTGGTCCAGGTGTGCCGGGACGAGACGATGATGTTGCCGTCGGCGGCCAGCCCGACCGAGTTGGCGTGGAAGTAGTCGTACGGCAGGTGGGCCGAGTCGCCTTGCGGCAGCGGCGCGTACGACTCGGTGGGCGCCACGTGGTCCTTGGAGTGCCACTCGAAGACCTTCTGCCCGGTCTTGATGTCGACCTCCTGGATCACGCCCTCGTGCAGCACCCCGTCCTTGGGGCCGCCCAGCGCGGTCAGGTCGTACGGCACCGGGTTGTACACCCAGAACAGCGCTGTCCCGCGCGGGGTGATCACGAAGTCGTGCTGGTCGGCCTGCTCGCTGCCGGCCGCCCGGACGCGGGTGATCTCCCGGTACGAGGAGTCGGCGATGACGAACTCGCCCTGGCCGACGCCCTGGCCGCCGGTCCCTCCGATGGTGCCTTCCCACCAGGTCAGCACGGTCTGGTTCTGGTACTGCTGGGTCTTGAAGTCGATCGCCACGTTGGCCGGGTCGGCGACCTTCCGGAACCAGACCGGCGAACCCTTCTCGTCCACCATGAGCGGACCCCAGAGGCCCTTGCCGGAGGCCGGCGTGAGAAAGATGTTGCCGACCAGCGTCCCGTTGGCCGCGGTGGTGATGGTCACGTCGGGCAGCGTGCGCAGGTCGGGCCGGGACCGGAACTTGGGCGGCCCGGCATCGGCGGCCGTCTGCGTCGTGGATGCGGTCGAATCGGTGGACTTCTTGCCTTTGTCGGCGACCGCGTACCCGACGGCGCCGCCGGCGGCCGCGAAGACCACCGCGCCACCCACGCCGAGCAGGGCGTTCCGCCGCGAGATGCGGGACTGACTCCCACCCGGAGTCTCAGTCGATGTTGGGGATTCCGTCACGGAGGCCAGCATTCCCCATTTAGACCGTGATCTACTCGCACGAAACGAGGAACTTAACAAACCTGTTCGTAGATCTCGATGAGCCGTGGGGTCAGAACGCCCGGATTGAACGCCGACAGATACCGCGCCCGGGCCGCCGGCGCGACCAGCGTGGCCTCCGCCCGGGCCTTCGGGAGCGCCGCCGACAGCGCGTCCGCATCCGGCTCGACCAACCACCCGGCCTCGCCGCCCCCCAGCATGTACGGGATCCCGCCGACCGCCGTGCCCAGCGTCGGCCGACCGGCCGCCATCGCCTCCAGGACCACCGTGGGCAGCACGTCGTCCCAGGTCGGGACCGCGACGACGACGGCCGCGGAACGACGGGCGCCGTCCACCCCGGCCCGGGCCAGCGGACCCATGTAGGTGATGTCGGGGCGCTCGGCGGCGGCCCGTTCGGCCATCGGGCGCAGCTCTCCGTCGCCGGCGATGCGCAGTGGGCCGAGGGAGCCGACGGGGTGCCGGCGCCAGGCGTCCAGCAGCAGCGGCAGACCTTTCTCCGCCGACAGGCGGGCGGCGTAGAGGAATCCGTCACCCAGCGGCTGCGGATCACCCGGATCGGGCACCCCGTTCGGCTTGATCACGATCCGGTCGGCGGCGATGCCGAAGTCGATCAGGTGGGCGGCGATCCGGTCGGTCAGCGCGATGTAGGTGTCCACCGACTTCCAGGTGCCCCGGTGCGCGGCCAGCGCCGACGCCATCAGCAGGCTCTGCGCCGCCGACCCGCGGTAGCACTTGTGCTCGACCGCGGGCCAGCCGAACACCTTGCCCCGGCAGTCGTGACAGTTGTGTCCGTCCCGGAAGTACAGCCCCGACGAGCACACCTGGCGGTAGTTGTGCACGGTCTGGACCACCGGCACGCCGTGCCGGTGCGCGGTCCGGACCACCCAGGGCGACAGCAGCGGGTACGGGTTGTGCAGGTGCAGCACGTCGGGCCGGTACTCGTCGAGGAGCCGGGACAGGTCCTGCTGGGCCGCCCGGCCGTACACCGGGGAGATCGGCAGCAGCGCCTTCTGCGCGAGCGGGAGGTCGCCGATCTCATCCGAGCTGCGCAGGAACGGGATCACGTCGACCCCGGCGTCGCTGAGCTGCTGAATCTCCGTCTCGACGATCACGTTCTCGCCGGACGGCATCGCCTCCCGGTACCGGTTGTGCGCAACCACCACCTTCATGCGCGCAAACGCTACCTTTGACGATGTGCCCGAACTCCCTGAGGTCGAGGCGCTCGCGGCCTACCTCCGCGAGCGCGCGGTCGGCCATACCGTGCAGCGCCTCGAGGTCTCCTCGTTCAGTGCGCTGAAGACGTACGACCCGGCGCCCGGTGCGGTGGCCGGGATGACCGTCACCGGCGCCGGCCGGCACGGCAAGTACCTCGATGTCGAGCTCAACGGCGACCTGCACCTGATCGTGCACCTGGCCCGGGCGGGCTGGCTGCACTACCGGGACACGTTCAAGTCGCCCGCGCCGCTGAAGCCCGGTTCCGGCCCGATCGCGCTGCGGGTCCGGCTGGACGACGGCTCGGGTTTCGACCTGACCGAGGCCGGCACGCAGAAGTCGCTGTCGGCCTACCTGGTCCGCGACCCAGCCGAGGTGCCCGGCGTGTCGCGCCTGGGCCCGGACGCGCTGGCCGTCTCCCGCGACGAGTTCGCCGAGCGCATCCGCGCCCGCAGCGGCCAGGTCAAGGGCGTGCTCACCGACCAGGAGGTGCTGGCCGGGATCGGGAACGCCTATTCCGACGAGATCCTGCACGTGGCCCGGATGTCGCCGTTCGCGGTGACCACCAAGCTCACCGACGACCAGATCACCACGTTGTACGAGGCCATGCGCGAGGTGGAACAGGACGCCGTGGCCCGTTCGGTGGGTCAGAAGGCGGCCGAGCTCAAGGGTGAGAAGCGGGCCGGGATGCGGGTGCACGCCCGGACCGGCCTCCCCTGCCCGGTGTGCGGGGACACCGTGCGCGAGGTCTCGTTCGCCGACAAGAGCCTGCAGTACTGCGCCACCTGTCAGACCGGCGGCAAGCCACTGGCCGACCGACGCCTGTCCAAGCTCATCCGATAGCACCGCAACGGTCACGCAGCGTACATATTGCGCCAAGTTGACCACGGCCGGGGAAAGGGTGCACAACGCCCCTGCCCAACGCGCGATCCATCGGTATAGTGGCCCGCGTCCCAAGCACGTCGCGACGCGGCACGGACCGGCTTGCCGCGCCGGAATCCGAAAGGTCGTGGCGGTGCGTAATGTTTTCCGGGGTGGCCGGCGCTTCCGCCGGCATGCCGGGACGCGTCGCTGCGGCCCGCCACTTAAGGACACCGGTGGGCGGTAGCTGATGCGGGAGGACGTAGGCGAGGTGACCACGAGCCTCCATCGCCCGGCGGACAAGAGCAGCCGGAGCAAGCCCGTGCCGTACGACAGCTTCGAGTGGCAGCCGGACGACGCGCTGCGGCCGAGCAACGGCGTGGCCCGGTCGGGTTGGAAGCGTCCGCACCGCCGGCTGTCGCGCTGGCACCGCCCGTACATCCTGATCCTGATCCTGCTCGATCTGCTCTCGACGCTGGTGGCGAGCTTCATCGCGGCCACCTTCCTGGAGAAGGCGCAGGCCGGCTTCAACGACCGCCAGCTGCTGTTCCTCCACGGCGAGGGGCTGTTCGCGTTCTTCGCCTACGTCGTGCTGCCGGTCGGCTGGCTGGTCCTGCTCTGGACCAACGGCACGTACGACCGGCGCTACCTGGGCCTGGGCAGCGAGGAGTACAAGCGCGTCGTCCGGACCTCGGTCACCGTGGTCGCCTGCGTCTCGTTGCTCGCCTTCGCCACCAAGACCTCGCTGTCGCGCGGCACGGTGGCCACGGTCTCGCTGACGGCGCTGGTCGGCATCCTCTTCTTCCGGTCCGCCGCCCGGCAGGTGCTGCACGTGTCCCGGCGGCGGACCGGACACGGCGCCCACCGGATGATCCTGGTCGGCACGCTGCCCGAGGCGCTCGAGGTCTACACCGCGGTCACCCGCAGCCCGGCCGCCGGCCTGATCCCGGTGGGCATCCACATCACCGACGGGTACGCCGCCGCCCGCGGCATCGAGACCCCGGTCCCGGTGTTCGTCGGCCGGGACCTGCTGGCCCTGGTCCGCGAGGTCGGCGCGGACACCATCGCCGTCTGCGGGTCGGCCAGCGCCGAACCGGGCGAGCTGCGCCGGCTGGCCTGGCAGCTCGAGGGCACCGGCATCGACCTGGTGGTGGCGCCCCAGCTCACCGACATCGCCGGCCCCCGGGTGCACATCCGCCCGATCGAAGGCCTGCCGCTGCTGCACGTCGAGGAGCCGACCCTCTCCGGCCCCGGGTGGCTGATCAAGAACCTGCTGGACCGGGTCACCGCCGCGCTCGGCCTGCTCGCGCTGAGCCCGCTGCTGGGCCTGGTCGCGCTCGGCATCAAGATGACCAGCAAGGGCCCGGTGTTCTTCCGCCAGGCCCGGGTCGGGCACGAGGGCCGTACGTTCCGGGTCTGGAAGTTCCGGACGATGGACATGGACGCCGAGGAACGCCGGGCCACGCTGGAGGAACTCAACGAGTCCGACGGCATGCTCTTCAAGATCAAGGGTGATCCGCGGATCTTCCCGTTCGGGGCCAAGCTGCGGGCCACCTCGCTGGACGAGCTGCCGCAGTTGATCAACGTGCTGCGCGGCGAGATGTCGCTGGTCGGGCCGCGCCCGCTGCCGGCCGACGACGGCGACTACCTGGGCGACGTCCGGCGCCGGCTGCTGGTCCGCCCGGGCATCACCGGCCTGTGGCAGGTGTCCGGGCGGTCCGAGCTGTCCTGGGACGAGGCCGTGCGGCTCGACCTCTACTACGTCGACAACTGGTCGCTGACCTACGACCTGGGCATCCTCTGGCGCACGATCTTCGTCGTCCTCCGCCACAAGGGCGCCTACTGAGGCCTCCTCAGGAGTCGAGGAAGTCCTGCAGGACGCGGGCCGTCCAGGCGCCGCCGTGGTACTTCTCGGTGAAGGCCCGTCCGGCCATGCCGGTCTTGATCGCCCGGTCCCGATCGTCCAGCAGGTCGCCGATCACGGCGGCCAGCGTCTCCGGGGTCGCGTCGACGATCGGCAGATCCGGCCCGGTGGCCGAGCGGACGCTGTCGCTGATGTGCGCGATCACGACCCGACCGGCGGCCATCGCCTCGCAGGACAGGGTGCCGTAGGCGCCGGTGGTGACCTGGTCCACGACCACGTCGGCGTGCTGCACGGCGCTGCGCATCTGCGCCCAGCCCAGCCCCTCGGCCAGCTTCAGTTCGATCCGTCCCTGCCGGTCCAGCTCCTCGAGCACCGGGACGATCAGCTCGGTGCCCTTGGTCCAGCGCGCCGTCGGGGCGTGCAGCACGACCGGCCGGCGGCGTTCCATCAGCGCGGTGTCGCACCGCCACGCCTCGATGTCGACGACCTGTGGCGCCCAGCGCGCCTCGGGCAGGTCATCGAGCAGGTCCGGCGTGGTGACGAACATCGGCAGACCGCTGTCCTGCGCCAGCCGGCGGTTGAGCGCGGTGGTCCCGATCAACGCCTCGACGAGGTCCGGCGGGGCCAGGTGGTAGGACGAGAACCGGTAGGTCTCCTTGTGGCGGGCCGGATCACGGACCTCGGTCCCGTGGGCCAGCAGCGCCACCTTGACGCCGAGGTCGTGGAGCAGCGGCAGGTCGTCGCCGACGTGCCGGCCGTTGAAGTGCGCCAGCACCGGACGGAAACCGTCGGCCAGCAGGTGGGTGTAGCGGCGGACGCGGTGCAACTGGGCGACCTGGACCTCGGCCAGGTTCAGCTTCTTGGGGTCGAGGTAGACGTCGGCGGGGAACCCGTACCGGTTCTTCTGCTCGTGCATGAAGACCTCGGCCGACAGCCCGGGGTTCGACTCGGTGACCGCCCGGGCGAAGGCGGCGGCCTGCCCGGCGTAGTTGGCCGGCCCGAGACCCAGCCGGATCGGCGTGTCGGCCAGCGGTCGCCAGGAGCGGCGGGACAGGGCGGCGGCCAGTTCGCCGTCGTCGTCGGCGGCCGAGTCCTGCACCTCGGTGGCCATCCAGGAGACCTCGGGCCGCGTGGTCCCGGGCACCCGCGGGGCGATCCGCCGGTACAGCTCCAGCAGCCCGGCGCTCTGCTTCTCCCAGGAGAGTTCGGTCAGCACCCCGTCCGAGATCCGGGCCGTCAGTTCCGCCCGATGGGCCAGGCCCCGCCGGACCGCCTCCGCGAAACTGGCCGGGTTGTCCGACTCGAACACCTCCCCGACGCCGTGCTGCTCGACGAAGGCGCGGAGCGTACGGACGTCGCTCGCGATCACCGGCACCCCGCCGTGCAGGTACTCCGACAGCTTGGTCGGCAGCGACAACTCGTAGTTCATCGAGTGCCGGGAACAGATCAGACCCAGGTCGGCCGACGCCAGGTAGTCCGGGACCTGATGCTGGGGGACGTACGGCACGACGTGGACGCGGTCCCAGACCCCGAGCTCGGACGCCGCGGACATGATCGCGGTCAGCTCCGCGCTGGCGTGGCCGGAGACGATCGCCAGGTGGCACTCGGGCAGGTCGACCAGGGCGTCCACCGCGGTCCGGACGCCCCGCTCGGCGGCCAGCCATCCGGAGTAGACCAGCAGCGGCACGCCGTCGGCCACGCCGGCCGCGGCCCGGACCGACGGACTCTCCGGGTCGGCGCCGACCGCCGACCGGATCGGCACGTTGCGGACGACCAGCGGCGTCTCGGGCAGCCGGTAGTCCTTCTGCAGGATGTCGGCGATCTCCGGCGACACGGTGACCACGGCGTCCGGGCGGTGGATGAACTCCCGTTCCATCGCCGGGAACGCGGACTGCATCTCCGGCCGCGGCCAGTCCACGCCGGTCACGTACTCGTGCGCGTCGTACAACCAGGACACCTGGTGACCGCTCAACCGCAGCCGGGACACGGCCAACGCGCCGGTGCTGATCATGGTGATGTCGTTGGCGTGGATGACATCGGGCGCCAGGTCCACCAGGACCGGGACGTACGCCAGGTCGAAGTCGACCTGGGCCGGCCAGTCGAGGCGCCACTCACCGGTCGGCGGGCGGTCCTTGGGCCGGTGGTGTTCCTCCCAGCCCCACAGCCGGTCGCGGAACCGGTGGACGGCGTCGCGGCCGCCCGTCCACTGCCGGCGCAGCGGCTTCAGCAGCGCTCCGGCCCCGCCGGTGGTGGCCAGCCGTGAGTCCTGGTCGAGCAGCCAGGCCCGGTGCGCCGCCCGGTACGCGTGCCGGGCCTGCGGGTTCGGCAGACCGAACTGCGTCAGCCGGCGCCGCAGCGTGAGGCCGTCCCGCATGTGCAGGTGGTGGCGGTACGCGTCCTTCACCGGAACCCGCAGCACGTCGACGGCTCCGAACGTGGAGCGCTGCACTCCCCGCTTCCGGCTGAGTCCGATGAGGGTGACGTCCCAGCCGTCCCGCGCCGCCGCGATCGCCGTCTTCTGCACGCGCGAATCGCCGGTGATCGCGTTGGCAACGATGACGGCCAAGCGCGGAGCCTGGCCGGGTGTACGCGTCAAGGTGTTCCTCTGCATCGTCACGACACGGCCGCTGATACGGCTCGTACCAGTGACCAACGACGTCCGTGACGGCCTGGTTATGCCAATCTCCATCGACTCGGGAGATGTACCGCCCCGCTGGTTCCGGCGTTTCCGGGCGTTCGCTCTGGTAGTTAGCTGAATATGGTTTCCCGCCTCGATGCGGCAGTTCGACTGCCCACCCAGTCGCGTCCGACGCCGGACCGCCGCGGGCACGTGGTCATGCTGGTGCGCAACGGCGTCAAGGGTGACTCCCGCGTGCAGAAGCAGGCTCAGTCCGCCGCGGCCGCGGGTTGGACGGTGACGCTGCTCGGGATCACCGGCGCGGTGAAGCCGGTCCGCTGGAAGGTCGGCGACGCCGACGTCCGGCTGGTCCCGGTGGCCGCGTCGCTGCTGGCCCAGGAGGCCGGCCTCCGGCGCTCGGTCCGCCGCCCGCTGGCCTATCCGCCCGGACCCACCGTGACCTACCGGACGCAGCGGCTGGAGAGCCTTCGCATCGACGTGCACGTGCGGCTCGGGCGGCTGGCGACGATGCGCCGGGCCGGACGGCGGTGGCGGGCGCGCGTGGGTCAGGCCGCCCTGATCGGCCGCCGGGTCGAACTCAAGCTCCGCCGCCATTGGATGGGGTTCCGGACGGCGGAGCTGAGCCGTCTCGAGAAGGCCCGCCGTAACGAGAACGCGCTGCTCACCAGACTGCACATCTGGTACCGGACCGCGTTCTGGGGCCACCGCAGCTGGCGGCACCTCGACCCGACGCTGCTCGATCTCGAGCTGGCCGTCGGCCCGGAGGTCGACCGGCTCCGGCCCGACATCATCCACGCCAACGACTGGGACATGATCGGCGTCGGCGCCCGGGCGAAGATGCGCGCCGCTCTCCGCGGACGTTCGCTCAAGCTCGTGTGGGACGCGCACGAACTCGTCTCGGGGGTGGTCCCGCCGCCCGGACGACCACGGTGGCTGCCGGCCCAGATCGCCCACGAGCGGGAGTACGCCCGGCACGCCGACGCGGTCGTCACCGTGTCGCCGATGCTGGCCGACCTTCTGGTGCAACGGCACCGGCTGGCCACGCCACCGACCGTCGTGATGAACGCCCCCAACCTGTCGGCCGACGCCGACGACGTGCCCGACCTGCGGGAACTGTGTGGCCTGGACGCCTCGGCGACGGTGCTGGCCTACAGCGGCGGCATCGCCCGGCAGCGCGGCCTCCGCTTCGCCGTGGACGCGTTGCCCCAGCTCCCGGGCGTACACCTGGTGCTGTTGTCCCTGCATCCGACCCGGTCGCGGGAGGACGCCGACGCGCTCGAGGAGCAGGCCGCCGGACTCGGGGTGGCCGACCGGCTGCACATCCTGCCGTACCTGCCGCATCACCAGGTCGTCCCGTTCCTGACGGGGGCGGACGCGGCGCTCAGCCCGCTCGAGCACACGCCCAACCACCACGTCGCGCTGACCAACAAGTTCTTCGAGTACGCCCAGGCCCGGCTGCCCCAGATCGTCAGCGACGTCCGCGCCTCGGAGCACATGATCCGGCTGCACGGAATCGGCGAGGTCTTCCGGTCCGGGGACGTGGACGACCTGGCCGCGGCGGTTCGCCGGGTCCTCGCCGATCTCCCGAAGTACCACGCGGCCTACAACCGTGCGGGACTGCTCGACGAATGGAACTGGAAGCACCAGAGCGGTCTGCTGGACGGGGTCTACACCAACCTGCGCTCCGCCGGCGACTAGCGATCGGCCGCCCGAGCCCGGAGGATCAGCTCCGTGGGGACGCAGGTGCTGGCGGTCGCGGTGGTGGTGGTCGCGCTGGCCGCCGCCGTGTACGCGGTGCTGCGGCTGCGGGCCCGGCGGGGGATCGCCACGGCCATGCAGCGGGCCACGTACGACGTGCTGCACACGGCCGGGCTGGCGGCCGAGCCGTTGCGGAGCGGGCTGACCCCGTCGTCCGCGGCGAAGGCCGCCCGGCACCTGCGCACGCTGGTCGGCGCGGTCGGGCTGGCCATCACCGACGACGAGACATGCTTCGCGTTCGACGGGCGCGGCGGCCACCACGCCGAGCAGCTGACGGCCGCCGCCCGGAAGGCGCTGCTGACCCCGCGCTCGGTGGTGCTCGGCGGCTCCGACCTGCCCTGCGACCGGGTCGACTGCGTCGTCCGGGGTGCGGTCGTGGCCCCGCTGACCGGGCCGGACGGGCGGGCGGTGGCGGCGCTGGTCGCGGTGGCCGACGATCAGCCGGCGCCGGGCCTGGTGCAGGCGACGCTGGAGGCCGCCCGGTGGGCCGGGTCGCAACTGGCGCTGGCCGAACTCGACTCGTCCCGGGAGCGGCTGGCCCGGGCCGAGGTCCGGGCGTTGCGCGCGCAGATCAGCCCGCACTTCATCTACAACGCGCTGACCGCGATCGGCTCGTTCGTCCGTACCGACCCGGAGCGGGCGCGGGAGCTGATCCTGGAGTTCGCCGAGTTCACCCGGTACTCGTTCCGCGCGCACGGCGAGTTCACCACACTGGCCGAGGAGCTGCGCTCGATCGACCGCTACCTGACCATCGAACGGGCCCGGTTCGGGGACCGGCTGGACGTGCGCTTGCGGATCGCGCCCGAGGTGCTGCCGGTCGGCCTGCCCTTCCTGTGCCTGCAGCCGCTGGTGGAGAACGCCGTACGGCACGGTCTGTCCCGCAAGCCGGGCGTCGGTAGGGTGAGCATCGAAGCGCGCGACGCCGGCGCCGAGTGCCACATCACGGTCGAGGACGACGGCGTCGGGATGGATCCGGAGGTGTTCCGGGCCGACCGGCCGGACGGCGACGACGGGCAGCACGTCGGGCTCACCAACGTGGACGAGCGCCTGCGGTCGGTGTTCGGGGAGAGTTTCGGGCTGGTGGTGGAGACCGCGCCGGGCGCGGGGACGAAGGTGAGCATGCGGGTGCCGAAATTCCATCCCCAGGTACGTACGTCATGACCTTGGTCGTGCTCGCGGTCGACGACGAGCCGCCGGCCCTGGACGAGCTGGCCTACCTGCTGGACGCCGACGACCGGGTGGCGTACGTGCACCGGGCCGGCGACGCCACCGAGGCCCTGCGGGTGCTGCGCGACACCGAGGTCGACGCGGTGTTCCTGGACATCCGGATGCCCGGCCTGGACGGCATGGAGCTGGCTCGGATCCTGCACCGGTTCGCCCACCCGCCGGCCATCGTCTTCGTCACCGCGTACGACGACGGCGCGGTGGACGCGTTCGATCTCGGCGTCACCGACTACGTCCGCAAGCCGGTCCGGGCCGAGCGGCTGGCCGAGTCGCTGCGCCGGGTCACCGGCCAGTTGACCGTCGGAGTTGCGGCGGCGCCCCCGGGGCCGGACGACCTGAGCATCCCGGTCGAGCTGGCCGGCACCACCCGGATGCTGCCACGGTCGTCGGTGCGCTGGGTCGAGGCGCAGGGCGACTACGCCCGCCTGCACACCTCCGACGCCTCGCACCTCGTCCGGGTCTCGCTGGCCACGCTGGCCGAGCGCTGGGCCGACGCCGGGTTCGTCCGGATCCACCGTTCCTATCTGGTCCAGTTGCGGCTGGTGGCGGAGCTGCGGCTGACCCCGTCGGGCTACGTGGTGGCGGTCGACGGGATCGAGCTGCCGGTCAGCCGACGGCACACCCGGGAGCTGAAGGACAAGCTCATCCGGTGGGCGAAGAACGATTGGACACGCTGAATCCACAGCCCCGTCCACAGTTTTCGCCGGTTATCCCCAGAGTTATCCACAGGCCGGCGTCTGCACAGTTCCTTCACGACTCGTGCGCCCTGCGACCACGCCTGATCAATAAGCTCACCGCCGTACGGGTCGACGCGCCACGGGGGCGCATCGACTTGCGCACGCCGAGCAGGGTGGGTCACGTGGAGAAAGCGGAACGGAAGATCCTCGTCGTCGAGGACGAGCGGACCATCGCCGAGGCGGTGACCGCGCGGCTGCGGGCCGAGGGGTTCGCGGTGAGCCACGCCGGCGACGGGCCGAGCGCGGTCGCGGCCGCCCGGCAGAACCCGCCGGACGCGGTCGTGCTGGACGTGATGCTGCCCGGCTACGACGGCCTCGAGGTCTGCCGGCGGATCCAGGCCGAGCGACCGGTCCCGGTCCTGATGCTGACCGCGCGGGACGACGAGACCGATCTGCTGGTCGGTCTGGCCGTCGGCGCCGACGACTACCTGACCAAGCCGTTCTCCATGCGGGAACTCACCGCCCGGGTGCATGCCCTGCTGCGGCGGACGTCCCGGTCGGCCCCGGAAGCCGCCTTGCGGTTCGGTGACCTGGAGATCAACCAGTCCGAGCGCCGTGTCCGGCGGGCCGGCGTCGAGGTCCACCTCACCCCGACCGAATTCGACCTGCTGCTGCACCTGGCCGCCCGACCGCGGACCGTGCTGCCGCGGGAGCGCCTGCTGGCCGACGTGTGGGGCTGGGCCGACGCGTCCGGCACCCGCACCGTCGACAGTCACATCAAGGGCCTGCGGCGCAAGCTCGGGCCGGACCTCATCCGGACGGTCCACGGGGTCGGCTACGCGCTCGAGGTCGAACGGTGACACTGGCCCGCGCCCTCGCGTGGCTGCCCCGGCCGCTGGACCCGGTGCGGTCGATCAAGATGAAGATCATCATGGTCCTGAGCGCGGCCGGCGCCGGCGGGATGATCTGGTTCACCGCCTGGCTGCGCTGGTTCCCGTTCTGGACCACGGTCACCTCGGCCGCGGTCGGCGTCGTCATCACCCAGTTCCTGGCTCACGGGATGACGTCGCCGCTGCGCGAGATGACCGCGGCCGTCCAGGACATGGCGCGCGGTGACTACTCCCGCCGGGTCCGGTCCACCTCTCAGGACGAGGTGGGCGAGCTGGCCATGGCGTTCAACCAGATGGCGGCCGACCTGGCCGCGGCCGACCGGCAGCGGCGCGAGCTGATCGCGAACGTCTCGCACGAGCTCCGTACGCCCATCACGGCGCTGCGGGGTCTGCTGGAGAACATCGTGGACGGCGTGGCCGAGGCCGAACCCGGTACCATGTGGACCGCCCTGAGCCAGACCGAACGCCTCGGCCGCCTGGTCGCCGAGTTGCTCGACCTTTCCCGCCTGGACGCCGGGGTGGTCCCGCTCGACCGCACGAACCTCGACGTGCCCGCATTCCTGGCCGAGGTGGCCAAGGAGGCCCAGGTCAACGCGGACGGCGGCGGGCAGGACGTCACCTTCGTGGTGAAGGCTCCGGTCGTCACCGTGTCGGCCGACCGGGAACGCCTGCATCAGGTCTTCGCCAACCTGCTGGACAACGCGGCCCGGCACAGCCCGCCCGGCGGCACGGTCACCGTCCGGGCCGAACGGCACGACGAGCAGGTGGTGCTGACCGTCGCCGATGAGGGCGACGGCATCCCGCCGGCCGATCGCGACCTCGTCTTCGAGCGCTTCACGCGAGGAAGCCGGGGCGAGCGGGCGGCCGACGGCGGCACCGGCCTCGGCCTGGCCATCGCCCGCTGGGTGGTGCAGATGCATCAGGGCACCATCGCCGTGGTCGACCCCGTGGGCGGCCGCGGCTGCCACATCCAGGTCCGCCTGCCGCTGGCAGCCATCTGACCGACCGTTCCTGATCGAACGCCCGGCCTCCGCCGGGTCGATGACTCCTGCCCACAATCGACGAGTACCGGGGAGATTCGCATGTCGATCGACGTCAAGGCGCCGCCGCTGCACGGGCCGTGGCCGGTGCCGGACACCTGGGGCCGCCGCTGGTCCGGGCCGGGACGCCCGGCCGCCCCGGCGACCGTGATCGCCCTGGCGGTCGCGGCGGCGGTGGCTGCGATCAGCCTGCCGCTGAACCGCGGCGGGATCGGCTGGCTGATCACCGCCCTGGCCGGGGTCGGTGCGCTGACCGTCGCCGGGCTGATGCCGCCGCGCGCGCCGGCCGGACGGCCGGCGCCCCTGTTCCGGGCGGCGGAGAAGTTCCGGCCGGCCCAGATCGGCTGGACCGCGGCCACCGTGGCGCTGGTCGGCGTCAGCACCGTCCGGGCGGCGGGCTGGCTGGTCGTGCTGTGCGTGGTGAGCGCGATCGTCACCGGCACGCTGGCGGCGACCGGCGGGCGGTCGCTGCGCGCGATGGCCCTGGCCCAGCTCATGGCGCCGGCCGCCGGCTTCCGGGCGCTGCCGTGGATCGTGCGGGGCGTCGGTGGGCTGCCCCGTCCGGGCGGTGGCGCGCGGTCGGGCTTCCGGGCCGCGGCCACGGCCGGCGTCTCGGTCGTGCTGCTGCTGAT
Source organism: uncultured Actinoplanes sp. (assembly GCA_964236515.1). Classification (GTDB taxonomy): domain Bacteria; phylum Actinomycetota; class Actinomycetes; order Mycobacteriales; family Micromonosporaceae; genus Actinoplanes. The sequence goes on along the minus strand of CAXSDA010000005.1, from coordinate 186,848 downwards.
GTTCGGCGCGCTCTTCGCCTCCGCCGACCGGACCTTCGCCGAGCTGATCCAGCGGGTGACACCCCGGTTCGACGGGCTGACCGTGTTCCGCTGGGTGTTCGTGTTCCTGCTGGCCGCCTACGTGCTCGGCGGGGCCGCCTATCTGCGGGCGGCGGCGCCTCGACTGTCCGGGCTGGACGGCGGCCGGCGGCGGAGGGTCCACCGGCTCGAATGGGCGGTTCCGCTGGGACTGCTGGTCCTGCTGTTCGCCACCTTCGTCGCCGTGCAACTCACCGTCCTGTTCGGAGGGTCACGGCGGGTGCTGGGTACTGCCGGGCTGACCTACGCGCAGTACGCCCGGAGCGGGTTCTGGCAACTGCTCGTGGTGACCGGGCTGTCCCTGGCGGTGCTGGCCGCCGCCGCCCGCTGGGCGCCCCGGGACTCCGCCGGCGACCGGACGCTGATCCGGGCGGTGCTGGGCGCGCTGGCGGTGCTGACCCTGGTCATCGTCGCCTCGGCGGTGCAGCGGATGGATCTCTACGCCGACACGTACGGCCTGACCCGGTTGCGCATTCTGGTCGAGCTGTGCGAACTGTGGCTGGGCGTGGTGTTCGTGCTGGTGCTGATCGCCGGGATCCGGCTGCGTGCGGCCTGGCTGCCTCAGGTCGCCGCCGCCCTGGCCGTCCTGGCCCTGCTCGGACTGGCCGCGGCCAACCCCGACGGCCTGATCGCCGAGCGCAACATCGCCCGGTACCGGCAGACCGACCGGATCGACGTCGACTACCTGTCCGGCCTGTCGGCGGACGCGGTGCCGGCGCTGATGAGCCTGCCCGAGCCGGACCGCGACTGTGCGCTCGCCACGATCTACCGGGACCTGAACCCCGATCCGGACGACTGGCGCAGCTTCAGCTACGGCCGGGCGCACGCGCAGGAGCTGCTGTCGGCCGAACCCGGCCACGAATACCTCTGCCGACCTTGACAAACCGGCCTTCTCGGTAAGACTCCGGGCATGGACAGCGACGTGCCGAAGCGGACCCGGGTGGTTCTCGGCGAGGTCGCCGCGCGCCGGGCCCCGGCCGACCTGGCGGAGCAGACCCCGGTCGGTGAGGCGCTGGTCAGGGGCCTGATGCGGGCGCAGCTGGCGCTGGCTCTGCGGTTGTCGCTGGTCGTGCTGACCGGGCTCGGGGTGCTGCCGCTGCTGTTCGTGGTGGCCCCCTCGGTCGCCGACGTCACGGTGGCCGGGGTCGACCTGCCGTGGCTGTTGCTGGGTGTCGCCTCGTTCCCGTTCCTGCTGCTGGTCGGCTGGGCCTACGTGCGCTGGGCGGAACGCAACGAACAGGACTTCGCCGCGGTGACCCGCCGGCCGTCGCCGTGAATCCGTACGTCGTCCCGGGGCTCGTCCTGGTCGTGCTGGGCACGGTCGGGATCGGCGCGTACGGGCTGCGGTTCGCCCGTACGACCTCGGACTTCCTGGTCGCGTCGCGCTCGGTCAGCCCGGCCTGGAACGCGGCCGCGATCAGCGGGGAGTACCTGTCGGCGGCGTCCTTCCTGGGCGTCGCCGGCCTGATCATGCGGTACGGCGTGGACGTGCTCTGGTACCCGGTCGGGTTCGCCGCCGGCTACCTCGCGTTGCTGCTGTTCGTGGCGGCGCCGCTGCGCCGGTCGGGCGCGTTCACCCTGCCCGACTTCGCCGAACTGCGGCTGCGCTCGCTTCTCCTGCGGCGGATCGCCACGGTGTTCGTGGTCTTCATCGGCTGCCTCTACCTGGTGCCGCAACTGCAGGGGGCCGGGCTGACGTTCACCACGGTCACCGGCGGTTCGTACGCCTGGGGAGCGTTGCTGGTCGGGCTGACCGTGACGGCGAACGTGGCCCTCGGCGGGATGCGGGCGATCACCTTCGTCCAAGCCTTCCAGTACTGGCTGAAGCTGACCGCGCTGGCCGTGCCGGTGATCTTCCTCGTGCTGCAGTGGCAGGCGGCCGGCCGGCCGGCGGTCACCCCGGTCGTGGGCGAGACGTTCCCGGTGACCACCACGGTCACGTTCGACCAGGACGCCCGGCTCTCCGACGGCTCGATCGTGCACACCGGGGACCGGCTGAGCTTCCCCGCCGGGGCGACGGTGCCGCGGGTGAGCACAGTGGACGCGCACTTCGGCACCGACTGGCTGGATCCGGGCTCGGACCGGGCCCTGTTCGCGACCTACTCCCTGATCCTGGCCACGTTCCTGGGCACGATGGGGCTGCCGCACGTGCTGGTCCGCTTCTACACCAATCCCGACGGCGCCTCGGCCCGCCGGACCACCCTGGTCGTGCTCGGACTCGTCGGGTTGTTCTACCTGCTGCCCACGGTGTACGGCGTGTTCGGCCGGATCTGGACACCCCAACTACTGATGACCGGCCGTACGGACGCCGTGGTGCTGCTGCTGCCCGAGGCGGCACTGGGCGGCGGTCATCTCGGACGGCTGCTCGGCGCCCTGGTCACCGCGGGCGCCCTGGCCGCCTTCCTGTCGACCTCGTCCGGGCTGCTGACCAGCGTCGCCGGCGTGGTGTTCACCGACGTGCTACGGGCCGAGCGCCGCGGCGGGTCGGTGCGCGACTTCCGGCGAGCCACGGCTCTGGCCGCGGTGGTGCCGATCGTCCTGTCGCTGTACGTATCCAACATGGACGTGTCGCGGGTGGTCGGACTGGCCTTCGCGGTGGCTGCGTCGAGTTTCTGCCCGTTGCTGGTGCTGGGCATCTGGTGGCGCGGGCTGACCGACGTCGGCGCGGCCCTAGGGGTGCTGGTCGGCGGAGGTGCGGCGATGACGGCGGTGCTGATCACCGTGCTCGGGCCGGCGCTGACGGGCTGGCCGGCCCAGTTCGTGGAGCAGCCGGCGGCGTGGACGGTGCCGCTGGCGTTCACCGTCATGGTGATCGGCTCCCTGCTGACCAGCCACCGGGTCCCCCGCGACGTGGGCGCCACGATGCTCCGGCTGCACTCCCCGGAGTCGCTGCGCTCCTGAAGAGCGTCACGTTCCGTGGTCGGGGCGATGCTCAACTTTGAGGAATGTGAACTGAACCGCTCGACGTCGACGGGCCGTAGACAACGATGCTGCAACGCGGCAGCCCCTCGATCCCCCCAGGAGCGGTGCATGTATCGACGTCGGAGCCGATTCACCGGCCGGACCCGCAAGCTGATCATCGGCGTGGCCGCCCTCACGATCGTCGGCGGAGCGTTCGCGGTCAGCACCGGGATCAGCAGCGCGGGCGAGAACTGCTCCGGGCTCGACCAGGCGCTGCAGAACAACCTCGCCTTCATCGCCGGGCAGAAGGCCAACCCGGACGCGCTGTCGGGCGCCCGGATCGCCAACCGGCAGGCCGTGGTCGACCTTATCCAGCAGCGCCGCCAGGCCGCCGGATGTACCGGCAACGCCGCCCCGCCGGCGCCGCCGGCCGCGGCGACAAAACCTCCAGGCGCCGCAACAAAACCTCCGGGCGCCGCAACAAAGCCTCCCGCCACCGCGACAAAGCCCCCGACCGCCGTGCAACCGCCCGTCGCGGCGCAACCGCCCGCCACCGCGGGTGACGTCGTCTGCCCGGGCTCGACCGTCACGCTGTCCGGCGAGGCCGGCGCCCCGGCCGCGTCCAGCGGCACCTTCCCCATCGGGACCACCCTGAAGGTGACGAACCTGGACAACAACCAGAGCATCACGGTCAAGGTGACCAGCCCCTCAGGGAGTTGCGTCCTGCTCAACAACGCGGCGTTCGAGCAGGTCCACGAGCCCGGCAAGAACCTGATCCGCCGCGCGGTGATCGAACGGGTGGGCTGACGGGGGCTACCCGTCAACGGCCCGGACCGTCCCTTCGGGGGTGGTCCGGGCTGGCCGGTTTCGCCTAGGTTCGACCCATGACCGTGCCGCAGCCCCGTGCCCCCGAGCCACCGCCCGCGATGGCGCTGCGCGGGCTGGTCAAGCAGTTCGACGGCAAGGTCGCGGTAGGCGGCGTCGATCTGGACGTGCCCGCCGGCTCGTTCTTCGGGCTGCTCGGGCCGAACGGCGCCGGGAAGACCACGACGCTGTCGATGGCGGTCGGTCTGCTGCGGCCGGACGCCGGGGTGGCGTACGTGCTCGGCCACGACGTCTGGGCCGACCCGGTCCGGGCCAAGAGCCTGTTCGGGGTGCTGCCCGACGGCGTCCGCATGTTCGACCGCCTCTCCGGGGCCGAGCTGCTGGCGTACCACGGACTGCTCCGCGGCATGGATCCGAAGGTGGTCGACCAGCGCGCCGCCGAGCTGCTCGACGTGCTGGAACTCGGGCCGGACAACCGCACCCTGGTGGTCGACTACTCGGCCGGCATGAAGAAGAAGATCGGGCTGGCCTGCGCGCTGCTGCACGCCCCGCGGCTGCTGGTGCTGGACGAGCCGTTCGAGGCGGTCGACCCGGTGTCGGCGGCGCTGATCCGGGATATCCTGCAGCGGTTCGTGTCCGGCGGCGGCACGGTCGTCTTCTCCAGCCACGTGATGGCCGTGGTCGAGCGCCTCTGCACGCACGTGGCGATTCTGGCCGGTGGCGCCATCCGGGTGCGCGGCGAGCTGGACGCGGTCCGTGGCGGGCAGCCGCTCGAGGACGTGTTCGTGCAGATCGTCGGTGGCCGGACGTCCACCGGGTCCGAGTTGGCATGGTTGTAGCCTTCGTCCGCCTCAAGCTGCGGCTGACCGCCAACGGGCTGCGCGGCCAGACCTGGCGGGTTGTGCTGTTCGTGCTGGGCATCGTGTTCGGGGCCGGCTGCGCCGCGGCCGGGTACGCGCTGCTGGCCATCCCCGGCCTGCTCGGCGACCGGCGCCTGGCCGGCACCGAGCTGACCCTGGCCGGCGCGGCGATCGTGCTCGCCTGGTTGTTCCTGCCACTGGTGTTCTTCGGGGTGGACGAGTCGCTCGACCCGGCCCGGTTCGCGTTGCTGCCGTTGTCCCGGCGCACGCTGATCCCGGGGCTGACGGTGGCGGCGCTGGTCGGCGTGCCGGCGGCGGTGACGCTGCTGGCCACGGCCGGAATGGTGGACAGTGCGGCCCGGCTCGGCGGACCCGGCGCGGCGCTGATCGAGCTGTCGGCGTGCTGCTCGGACTGCTGCTGTGCGCGGCCGTGAGCCGGGCGGTGACCAGCGCGTTCGCCTCGGCGTTGCGGTCCCGGCGGGCCCGCGACCGGGCCACCGTGCTGCTCGCCGTGATGGCCGCGCTGCTCGGGCCGCTGCAGCTGGTGGCGCTGGCCGGGGCGCAACGCGCCGACTGGGACCGGGTCGCGGACGTGGCCCGGGTGGTCGCGTGGACGCCGCTCGGGGCGCCGTACTCCCTGGGGCTGGACGAACGGCTCTGGGCCGTGCCGCTGAAGCTCGTGATCATCCTGGCCACGCTGGGTCTGCTGTGGTGGTGGTGGGCGGCGACGCTGGAACGGGCGATGGCCGGAACGGCGGCCGCCGGTGGAAAAGTGCGCAAGAGTCGAGGCACCCCGGTGAGCCGGCTGGTGTTCCGCGGGCTGCCGCGCACCCGGTTCGGCGCGCTGGTGGCCCGCGAGGCCCGCTACTGGTGGCGGGAGACCCGGCGGCGGGCCGGTCTGATCACGGTCGGGGTGTCCCTGCCGGTGATGCTGTCGCTGGCCGGGGGCAGCCCGGGCGGGATGCTGCCGTTCGTGGGGGCGCTGGCCGCGGTCAGCCTGGCCAACCAGTTCGGGTACGAGGGCAGCGCGTACGCGGCCAACGTGGCCGCCGGCGTCCCGGGCCGGGTCGAGCTCGAGTCCCGGGTGGTCGGGTACGGGCTCTACGTGGTGCCGCTGCTGGTGCTGATCTCGGTCGTGGCGGGCGTGGTCGGCGGCCACCCGGGCGACATCGCGGCCCGGTTCGGTCTGCTCATCGCGGCGTTCGGGACCGGGCTGGCGGTGGTGCTGCCGATCTCGGTCCGCGGGGCGTACGCGCTGCCGGACAGCACCAATCCGTTCGCGCTGTCCTCCGGCGGCGGCCTGACCAAGGGTCTGATGAGCCTCGGCGGGCTGGTGGCGGCGGTCATCGGGACGATACCGGTGCAGGTGGCGGCGTTCCTGCTGGGGAACACGTGGCGGTTCGCGGGGCTGCCGGTCGGCCTCGCGTACGGCGTGGGGGCGGCCTGGCTGGGCTGCTACATCGCCGGGGACCACCTGGATCGGCGGATGCCGGAGTTGCTGGCCGCGGTCACGCCGAATCGTTGACGGCCGCCGCCCGCCGAAGCGTCAGCCCGCTCTGCCGGACGAAGATGCGCCGCCGCTGCACCGCCCGGCCGCGGTTGTTCAGCACGTACCCCTCGAGCCACAGCCAGCCGTCGTAGGTGGGTCGCCGATCCACCCGGATGACCTGGAAGGTCATGGCCCGGTCGCCCTGGAACTGCACGCTCGCCCGGTCGTCGATCCGCAGCACGTCGCCGGGAAGCGGAACCCCCTCCACCGTCACCGCCTCCTCGATTTCGCGTACGCATACGTACGCGGTGCCCGCCGGTTTCACCAGACACCCGCACGGATGACGCAGAAGGCGCGGAAAGATGGGGACGTGCATCCTCTTGAGCCGGGCGCGGCCATCCACTCGAGCGACCCGTTCGCGACTCCGGACCCGGAACGGTCGCCGGTCCGCCGTCTGCGTGGCCGGTTGCCGGCCGCGGTCACCCTGTGGACCGCGCCCGGACCGGCCGGACTGACCGTGTCGTCGATGCTGGTCGCGGACGGTGAGCCCGGCCGGGTACTGGGCCTGATCGACACCGAGAGTGAGTTCTGGACGGCGGCCGAGGCGGCTGGGCGGTTCGCGGTGACGTTGCTGGGCGCGGACGAGCAGCAGCGTGCCGACAAGTTCGCCGGGCTGATGCCGGCGCCCGGCGGACCGTTCGCCTCCGGGACGTGGACCGAGACCCCCTACGGGCCGGTTCCCCCCGAGGCCACGACCTGGGCCGGCTGCCGCGTCGCCGGCACCCGTCCGTGCGGCTGGGCGCTGCTGGTCGAGGCCACCATCGAGGCCGTACGGCTGGACGACGCCCCCGCCCCGCTGGTCCATTTCCGTGGGCGCTATCGACGCCTGGCGATCTAACGCCGCTGAGCGCACTCAGACCACCACTGGGCGCAGTGGACGACCGGCCCGTGGTGAGGACGTCCACCACTTCGTACGGTGCCGGAAAGTCCGACACCCACCCACGAAGGTGGTGACCGAAGTTGTCCACCGAAACGACACCCACCCCCGCCGAGAAGTACGTCGAGGTCCAGCACTCCCCCGAGTTCGCCGGACTCCGCCGGACGCTCCGCGGTTTCGTCTTCCCGATGACCGTCGCGTTCTTCCTCTGGTACCTGCTCTACGTGCTGCTGTCCGCGTACGCCCGCGGTTTCATGGGCCTGAAGATCGTCGGCCACATCAACGTGGCCCTGGTATTCGGCCTGCTCCAGTTCGCCTCGACCTTCCTGATCGCCTGGTTCTACTCGCGATTCGCGGCCCGGAGGATCGACCCCGAGGCCGACCGGATCCGCGACGAACTCGAAGGGCGGAAGTGATGGAGACGCCTACCCACATCCTCGCGGCCGAGGCGACCACCTCGACCTCCCGCACGGTGACCATCGTGCTGTTCCTGATCTTCGTGGCGATCACCCTGGCCATCACCATCTGGGCCAGCCGCCAGACCCGTACGGCCACCGACTTCTACGCCGGCGGCCGGTCGTTCTCCGGTTTCCAGAACGGCATGGCGATCGGCGGCGACTACATGTCGGCCGCGTCCTTCCTGGGCATCGCCGGCCTGATCGCGCTGTACGGCTACGACGGCTTCCTGTACTCGATCGGCTTCCTGGTCGCGTGGCTGGTGGCGCTGTTGCTGGTGGCCGAGTTCCTGCGCAACTCCGGTCGCTACACCATGGCCGACGTGCTGGCCTTCCGGATGCGTCAGCGCCCCGTCCGTACGGCTGCGTCGATCTCCACCATCGTGGTCTCGATCTTCTATCTGATCGCCCAGATGGTCGGCGCCGGCGCCCTGGTCTCGCTGCTGCTGGGGATCAAGGGCGATGCCACGTTCCTGGGCATGAACGCGGACACGGCCAAGGTGGCCACGATCATCCTGGTCGGCGCGTTGATGATCGTCTACGTGGTGGTCGGCGGCATGAAGGGCACCACGTACGTGCAGATCACCAAGGCGTTCCTGCTGATGATCGGCGCCCTGGTGATGACCATCCTGGTGCTCGCCCACTACAAGTTCAATCTGTCCACTCTGCTCGGTGACGCGGCCGCACAGTCCGGTAAGGGCGAGAAGTTCCTCGAACCCGGCCTGCGGTACGGCGTGGAGAAGGCGGGCGACGCGTCGGCCACCTTCTACAGCAAGATCGACCTGATCTCGCTGGGCATCGCGCTGGTGCTCGGCACGGCCGGCCTGCCGCACGTGCTGACCCGGTTCTACACCGTGCCGACGGCCCGGGTGGCCCGCAAGAGCGTGCTCTGGGCGATCGGCATCATCGGCGTCTTCTACCTGTTCACCCTGGCCCTGGGCTTCGGCGCGGCGGCTCTGGTAGGCAGCAAGGCGATCACCGCGCAGGACAAGGCGGGCAATACCGCCGCCCCGCAACTGGCCCAGGAACTGGGCATCCGGTACCTGGGCGGGAACACCGGCGGCGCCGTGTTGCTGGCGATCATCGCCGCGGTCGCGTTCGCCACGATCCTGGCGGTGGTGGCCGGCCTGACGCTGGCGTCGTCGTCCAGCGTGGCGCACGACTTCTACGCCAGCGTGATCAAACGGGGAGCGGCCGGCGAGCGGGACGAGGTCCGGGTCGCCCGGATCTCCGCCCTGATCATCGGCGCGGTCGCGATCGCGTTGTCGATCTTCGCCCAGTCACTCAACGTGGCGTTCCTGGTGGCGCTCGCGTTCGCAGTGGCGGCCTCGGCCAACCTGCCGGCGATCATCTACAGCCTGTTCTGGGGCAAGTTCAACACCTCGGGCGCGCTCTGGTCGATCTACGGCGGCCTGATCGTGTCGGTGTTCCTGGTGTTCTTCTCACCGGTCGTCTCGGGGTCCGCGACGGCCATGTTCCCGCACCACGACTGGCACTTCTTCCCGCTGTCCAACCCGGGCATCATCTCCATCCCGGCCGGCTTCCTGCTGGGCTTCATCGGCGCCAAGTTGTCGAAGGAGGACGACACGCTGAAGTTCGCCGAGCTCGAGGTCCGGTCGCTGACCGGCTACGGCGCACATTGAGTCAACCGGTGCCCGACCCCCTCGCTACAGTGGCCCCCATGGCCATCACGCAGCGTTTCGGGGTCGGGCACCGGGTACTCGTCAGCGGCGGCGCCGGGTTCGTGCCGTCGCACGTCGTCGACGCGCTCATCGCCCGCGGCTGCGAGGTGGTGGCGGTCGACAACTTCATCACCGGCTCCCGCGACAACGTCGCCCACCTGGCCTCCGAGCCGCGGTTCACGCTGGTCGAGGCCGACCTCGGCGAAGGCCTGCCGCCGCTGGCGGGCCGGTTCGACGCGATTCTGCACATGGCGTCGCCCGCCAGCCCGACCGATTTCGCCAAGCTGCCGATCGAGATCCTCAAGGTCGGTTCGGCCGGCACGATGGCCCTGCTCGACCGGGCCGTCGCGGACGCGGCCCGGTTCCTGATGGCGTCCACGTCCGAGGCGTACGGCGACCCGCTGGTGCACCCGCAGCCCGAGTCGTACTGGGGCAACGTCAATCCGATCGGCATCCGGTCGGTGTACGACGAGTCGAAGCGGTTCTCCGAGGCGGCGACCATGGCCTACCACCGGGCGCACGGGCTGGACACGGCGATCGTACGGATCTTCAACACGTACGGCCCGCGGATGCGGCACGACGACGGCCGGGTCATCCCCACGTTCATCAGCCAGGCCCTGCGCGGGACGCCGCTGACCGTACAGGGCACCGGCGATCAGACCCGGTCCATCACGTACGTGTCCGACCTGGTCCAGGGGATCCTGCTGCTGCTCGACTCGAACGAGACCGGCCCGATCAACTGCGGCACCGAGCACGAGCTGTCCATGCGGGAGCTGGCCGACCTGATCATCCGGCTGACCGGTAGCAGCTCGGCCATCGAGCTGGTGCCGCGGGCCGCCGACGACCCGGAGAAGCGCCGGCCGGATCTGACGCTGGCCCGCACCCGCCTGGGCTACGAGCCGGAGATCGGCCCGGAGGACGGGCTGCGGCGGACCATCGAGTTCTTCAGCTCCTGACCATTTCAATCCGGTGATGAACTCACCACCCGGCGTCATTGCCTCCTCCCTTCGTGCCGTACCGGTGCCGATGCGCGGTCGGCCCGGTCTCCGGTCCGTAATCTGGCACCATGTCTGCGACCACCTCTGGGTACGGGAGTTCTTCCGGCCGCGCCACGGTGCCGGGTGCCACGCGCCCCTCGGGACAGGTTCCGGCGAGCAGTTATCGGGACCGCCAGCCCGTACGCGGCTCGGGCGGCCGGCCGCCGGGCGGCCCCGGTCCGGGCGACCCGGGAGGACCCGGTGGACCCGGTGGACCCGGTGGCCCGGCCGGACCGCCGCCCCGTCCGCCGTACCGCGGCCGCCGCCGTCCCCACTGGGGCCGGATCGCCCTGGTCGCCGGTGCCGCCATCCTGGTCGTCGGCCTGGTCGCGGGCATCGCGCTGTACGGCTACACCCGGAACCTGAACTCCGGTCTGAAGCGCACCGACGCGTTCGAATCGATCACCAAGGGCCGGCCGGTCAAGACGGTCGGCGGCGCGCTGAACATCCTGCTGGTCGGCAGCGACTCGCGCGATCCGGACACCGACGACGACAAGAGCAACGCCTGGCGTGCGGACACGCTGATGCTCATGCACATCCCGGCCGACCACAAGTCGGCCCAGCTGGTGTCGATCCCCCGCGACCTGTGGGTGCAGATCCCGTCGGCCGACAACGCGCCGTGCACCTCCGGGACCCGCGCCAAGATCAACGCATCCTTCGCCTTCGGCGGCCTTCCCCGGGCCGTACGGACGGTGGAATGCATGACCGACGTGCACCTGGACCACGTCCTGGCGATCGACTTCGGCGGGTTCAAGGACGTCACCGACGCGCTCGGCGGAGTGGACCTGAAGGTGGACCAGAGCATCACCTCGATCCACAAGCCGTACCGCAAGTTCACCAAGGGCACCATGCACATGAACGGCACGGTCGCTCTGGACTGGGTCCGGCAGCGCAAGCAGTTCCCCCAGGGCGACTTCGCCCGGATGCGACACCAGCAGGAGTTCCTGAAGGCGCTGATGGACAAGGCGGCCGGTTCCGGCACCCTCGCCAACCCGGTCAAGCTGAACGCCTTCCTCAAGGCGGTCACCGCCGCGGTCACGGTGGACCAGGAGTTCTCGCTGACCGACATGGCGGTGCAGTTCCGGAATCTGCGCAGCGACAGCATCACGTACCTCACCAGCCCCAACTCGGGCAGTCAGACCATCGCCGGACAATCGGTGGTGATCGCCGACCGGACCAAGGCTCTGGCTTTGTACCAGGCGATCTCGGCCGACAAGATGAGTGAGTGGCTGACGGCGAACCAGTCGAAGGCGCCCTCCAGCGCGGCCGGCTGAGCCTCACCCGGACGTCCCGCGCGGGTCGGTGGTCTTCCACCGGCCCGCGCTTTCCGTTGACGACTCATTTCCTGGTCGGCAACGGATGACGGGGGTCGTTCGGGATGACGGTGGCGCCAACGAGAGCGGTACGGCCGGCTCCCGGCGGACCGGCCAAGCGCCGGACGCCGCGCTGGGCCAAGGTACTGATCGGGCTGGGCGTACTGCTGCTGCTGGCCGGCGTCGGCGGGGTGCCGGCCGGACGCTGGCTGATCGACCGGGTGGCGGGCTCGTTCACCCAGCAGGATCTGCTCGGCACCACGGACAAACCGGACGGCCAGAAAGGCTCATCCTGGCTGTCGGTGCTGGGCGGCAGCAGCCTGACCGGGCCGGTGGACATCCTGCTGATGGGCGTGGACGCGCGGAAGGACTGGGCCGTCGACGACCTGCGGGCGGACACCATCATCGTGGCGCACGTCCCGGCCGCGCACGACCGGGCGTACCTGGTCTCGGTGCCCCGCGACACCGAGGTCACCGTGCCCGCCTTCGCCCCCAGCCGGTACCCGGGCGGGGTGGCCAAGATCAACGAAGCCTTCTTCCACGGTGCCCAGAACGGCGCCGGCTGGTCCGGCGGAGCGCAGCTGGTGGCCCAGACGCTGCGGCTGAACACCGGGATGACCTTCGACGCCGCCGCGATCATCGACTTCAACGGCTTCAAGAACGTGATCGACGCCCTGCACGGTGTCCGCATGTGCGTGGACGAGCGGGTGAAGTCGCACCACATCGTCTGGGCCGGCCGGAAGCCGATGCTGATCGCCGACGCCCGGAGGACCGGCAAGCCGACCCGCCCGGTCTGGTACGAGGTCGGCTGCCGGAACATGGCCGGCTGGCAGGCGCTGGACTACTCGCGCCAGCGGTACGGGCTGAAGAACGGCGACTACGACCGTCAGCGGCACCAGCAGCAGCTGCTCAAGGCGATGGTCGCCAAGGCGGGCACGGCCGGCGTGCTGACCGACCCGGCCCGGGTGAACGCGCTGATCAAGGCCGCGGGCAAGGCGTTCGTGCTGGACACCGGCGGCCGGTCGGTGTCCGACTACGTGTTCGGGCTGCACAGCATCACGGGCGGGACCATGACGTTGCTGCGGACCAACAACGGAACCTTCGCCACCAACGGCCGCGGGCGGGAACGGCTGACCGCGGTCAGCCGGGCCCTCTTCGCGGCCGTACGGGCGGACAACCTCGGCCCGTACGTCGCCGCCCACCCCGGTGTCGTCGTGCCGGCGGGGTAATTATTCTGGACCCGTGACCGGATCTCAGGTGCCCAGCGTGATCGCGTCGCAGGTCGAGAAGAACGTGTTTCTGCTCGACGTGCGCGAGCCCGACGAGTGGGCGGCCGGTCACGCGCCGGACGCGCACCACATCCCGATGATGGAGGTCCCGGCCCGGCTGGCCGAGGTGCCGGCCGACTCCGACGTGGTCGTCGTGTGCCGGTCCGGCGCACGGTCCGGCCAGGTGGTCGGCTACCTGATGAACCAGGGCTGGGACAACCTCTCCAACCTGGACGGCGGGATGCGGGCCTGGTCCGCGGCCGGCCGCGAGATGGTCAGCGAGGACGGACAGCCGGCCCGCGTGCTGTGAGACCCCTCGTCTTCGCCCATCGGGGTGGCGCCGACGCGCTGCCCGAACACACCCTCGGTGCGTATCTCCGGGCTCTCGAGGAGGGCGTGGACGGCCTCGAGGCCGACGTCCGGCTGACCCGGGACGGGCACCTGGTCTGCGTTCACGACCGCAAGCTGGACCGCACGAGCAACGGGCGCGGCCTGGTCAGCGGCCGCACGCTGGCCGAACTGGACCGGCTCGACTTCGGTTCGTGGCACCCCGGGTTCGCCGACGAGCCCGACCTCGACCTGAGCCGGGTCCTCACCCTCGACCGCCTGCTCGAGGCGGTGCAGGGCTACGGCCGCCCGGTTCGGCTGCTGATCGAGACCAAACACCCCTCCCGGTACGGCGCCGACGTCGAGCACCGGCTGGTCGAGACTCTGCGCAAGTACGGGCTGACCGAACCCGGCCCGGGCTCACCCGTCCAGGTGACCGTGATGTCGTTCGCCGCGCTGGCGCTGCGGCGGATCCGCAAGCTCGCCCCGGAGCTGCCCACCGTGTACCTGATCGAGATCCTGCCGCCGGGGGTGGCCAGCGGCCGGCTGCCGTTCGGGGCCGGGATCGCCGGCCCGCGGGCCGGGCTGCTCAAGTCCCGGCCGGGCCTGATCCCGGCGTTCCAGGCGGCCGGCCACCAGGTGTACGTGTGGACCGTCAACTCGGAGCCGGAACTGGACCTGGTCCTCGCCCTGGGCGCCGACGGGGTGATCTCCGATCGGCCGCGGTTCGTCCTGGATCGTCTGGCGTGAGCGGATCCGGCGACCCCCGCGGTGTGACACGGGCCACGTAATTGGCAGGTAGTTTCAAGATCCATCCCGGCGGCTCTGCCCAAAAGCCCGGAAGCGAGGCAAACTCGCAGACATGCCGGAACGACCCGACTACCCCGCACTCACTCGTGGAGTGATCGCGGTCCTCGACCGGATCAACGCCGGGGACGCGGGCCTGTCCGTGCTCACCCAGGTCGTCCAACTCGCCCAGGACTCGCTCGGCGGCCGGGGCGCCGGCTTCGCCGAGTACAGCCCGGGGCACGGCCGGATCATCGCCGCCACCGGCGTCTGCCTGCCCGCCGTCGGACGCCGGGTCGACCGCGACTTCTCCGCCCCGGGCCGGGTGACCCGCGACCCGGACAACCCGCTGCCGGACGACCGGAACCTGCTGGTCCCACTGGACTCGCTGAACGACGAGTTCGCCCGGTTGATCGTCGGCGGCGACCGGCGCCGGATGCTGGGCGCCCGGTGCGAGACCGGCGGCGCCGTGGCCGGTTCGCTGCACGTGTACTTCGGCGCGGACGACCCGCCGCCCGGGCCGGAGAGCTACACCGCGCTGGAGATGCTGGCCGCGCTGGTCGGCCGGACGTACGGCTACCGGTCCGGCCTGCCCGCGCACGGCGAGGAGACGTCCGACCCGGCCCGGCGCTCGGAGGACCGCGACCTGTGGGTGGCGGTCACCAGCCACGAGCTGCGCACGCCGGTCACCGTGATCAAGGGTTACGCCGACACGCTCACCAACCACTGGGACTCGCTCGGCGAGAGCGGCCGGCAGGAGGCGGTCCGGGTGATCGGCGCCCGGGCCGGGGAGCTGGCCCGGCTCGTCGACCGGTTGCTCTCCGCGGCCAGCGACGACGGCGAGGTCGGCGGGTTCTCCGCGGGCGCGTTCGACCTGACCGATGCGCTGCGGGCGGCGGTCGAGGAACTGCCCGCCGATCTGCGGCCCCGGTTGTCGGCCCGCGAGCTGCCGACCGACCTGCCCAAGGCGTACGGCGACCGCGATTCGATCGCGACCATCCTGACCGAGCTGGCCACCAACGCCGAGAAGTACTCGCCGCCGGACACCGCCGTCGAACTGTCGGCCGAGGCCGACGCCCACACCGTGCTGTTCCGGGTCAGCGACCGGGGCGCCGGGATCCGGCCCGAGCACGTCGAGCGGGCGTTCGAGCCCTACTGGCAGGGCGAGAGTGGCGACCGGCGGCACAACCCGGGCGCGGGGCTCGGGCTCTACCTGGTCCGGCGCATCGTGGAGCGGCAGAAGGGCTGGGTGTCGCTGCGTCCGCGGGACGGCGGCGGCACGGTCGCCGAGGTCCGCCTGCCCCGGGGTTGATCGACACTCCAGCCTTGGACCGGGTTGTCCGGCCGGTCGGCCGACCGCCTACTCTGATTCGCCATGAGCAAGCGTCGCAACGCCACCGGCACCAAGCGTGAGAAGGTCCGGGACATCTTCGTCGCCCGCCCGTTCGAGGGCCTGGCCGACGAGCCCGAGTGGATCGCCCTGCGCGAGCTGGTCCCGGCCGCGTCGGCGCCGCTGAACCTCAAGCCCGAGGTCGTCGAGGAGTACGGCGACCGCCCGGTCACGCTGTCCACCGTGCTCCCCATGGCGTGGCCCGCGATGACCCGCCAGGACGGCCGGGTGTTCATCGGCCTGCAGCGGCACGTGCAGTCCGGGGACGTGTCCCGCGACCTCACGGTGGCCGTCCTCAGTGCGCTGCGGACCGAGCCCGGCGACACGGTGTCGGTGCCCGCGCTGCCCGGCCCGGGGCCGCGGCTGCCGGACATCCTCGCCGACGGCCCGCTCGAGATCACCATGCACGACGGGTTCGAGTACTGGCTGGACGCCGAGCAGGCCGAGGACGCGACGGTCAAGGCGTCGCTGGAACGGGCGAACGCGTCGATCTACCCCACGGTGCGGTTGTCGGCGGCGCACGCCGCGTACTGGTGCCGCGTGGCCCCGGAGAAGGGACACGTGCGCTGGGTGCTGGCCGAACCGGAGGACGCGGCCCTGGACGCGCTGGCCCGGCTGTCCGCGGCCGGTGAGCTGCTGCTCGGGGACGGGACCAAGTTCGCCGGCATGTTCCGGGCGCACGGCCTGCTGGTGCCCGTGTGGGACATCCCGGGTGGTCCGGAATCGGACGAGTGGGAGGCGCCGCTGGCCGACTTCGCCAAGCGGTACGCCGACACACTGTCGGTGCACGAGCCGCTGGACCCGGCCGCCCGGCGCGCCAAGCAGGGCCTGGTGGGACGCCAGCTCACGCTGCGCTGATGAACTACCTGGAGGAGCACGTCTGGTTCCCGTACTACCTGCCGCACTGGAGTTCCCGGGCGGCGTCCCGGGCGACCTTCTCCGACGGCGGCGGTGAGCTGCGGCTCAGCATCCCGGCCGACCAGGGCCTGTGGTGCGCCGGCACGCATCCCACGCCGCTGCGGGTGTCCTGCATCCAGAGCGGCAGCTTCTCCGGGCCGGTGGGCAGCGCGGTCGGCGGCCAGCCGTTCCTCGACGGCCAGCTCGTCACCGAGGAGCAGGACGAGTTCTGGGGCTGGACGCCGTTGTACGGCCGGATCGCCATCCGGGCCCGGGGGGTGATCACGCCCCGGTCCATGGTGGCGTTCTGGCTGTCCGGGATCGAGGACACCCCGCAGCACTCGGGCGAGATCTGCGTGATGGAGGTGTTCGGCGACACACCCACCGCGGTCGGCATGGGGCTGCACAAATTCCGCGATCCGTCGCTGGTCGAGGACTTCTCCGCCGATCCGCTGCCCCTCGACATCGCCGAGTTCCACACGTACGGCGTGGACTGGCGGCCGGGGTCGCTGACCTTCACCGTGGACGGTGAGCCGGTCAAACGGGTCGGTCAGTCCCCGAACTACCCGGTGCAACTGATGCTGGGGGTCTTCGACTTCCCGGACAAGGGCGGCCCGGACAAGGGCGGCCCGGTCGAGGTGCCGGAGCTGATCGTCACGTCCGTGACCGGCAGTCCCCTTTAGAGCGCGGCCCGCTCGATCGGGCAGCTCATGCACCGCGGGCCGCCGCGGCCGGAACCGAGCTCCGAGCCGCTGATCGCGATCACCTCGATGCCGGCCCGCTCCAGCTGGGCGTTGGTGGCGATGTTGCGCTCGTACGCCACGCACAGCCGGGGCGCGATGGCCAGGGTGTTGTTGCCGTCGTCCCACTGTTCCCGCTCGGCCGTGACCGGGTCGAGTCCGGTGTCGATGATCCGCAGCCGGTCGATCCCCATCGCCTCGGCCGCGGCAGCCAGGAACGGACGGGCCGCGGTGATCACCGGCTCGCCGTCGCCGAGGTCGGTCACCGTGAACGCGGTGAGCGAGTCGGCGATGTTCGGGTACATCACCACCGCGTCGACGTCGACCATCGTGCACACCGTGTCCAGGTGCATGGTGGCCCGTTCCTGCGCGATCGGCACGGCCAGGATGGTGTGCGCCAGGCCGGCCGCGAAGACCCGGCGGGCCAGCCGCTCGGCCCCGGCCGGCGTGGTCCGCTCACCCACCCCGACGGCCACCACCCCCGGCCCCAGCAGCAGCACGTCGCCACCCTCGACGTGTTCCAGCTCGGGCGTGTAGAGCCGTCCGGCGCCGGCGAAACGCGGGTGGTACGAGTAGATCGCCCGGGTCAGAGTGGTCTCCCGGCGGCGCGCGGGCATGGCCAGGCTGGTCACCGCCACCTGGTCGCGGACCCACACCGACGAGTCGCGGGTGAACAGGAGATTCGGGAGTGGATCGATGACGAAGTCGTGCCGGTCCATCATCTGGTAGACCAGGCCGGCCGGGCCGGGCTTGATCTCCTCGTGGGCCAGACCGGCCATCAGCACCTCGGCCAGCCGCGGCGGATCCTGATCGGTCAGGTACGCCTCGACGTTGGCGCGCAACGAATCGCCGAGCCGGCGATCGTCCAGGACGCTGGCGGTCAGATCGGCCCGGGCGGCCGGCACGGCCAGCGTCTCGGCCAGCAACTGTCCGAGGTAGAGCACCTCGACGCCGCGGTCCCGCAGGGCCTGCGCGAACGCGTCGTGCTCGGCCTGGGCCCGCCCGACCCACGGAATCCCGTCGAACAGCAGCGAGTCGTTGTTGCGGGGCGTCAGACGCGCCAATTCGGCTCCGGGCCGGTGCAGCATCACGGTCGCCAGCCGGCCGACCTCGCTGTCCACGTAGTGCGTCACGCCGAAAGCGTAGGCCACAGGATGAGACCGGTCGATCATCGAGTGTGACTTTCGCCCAAGATCGGGGAAGACGGCTGCGCAACCGGGTGAGGGCAGGCTAACTTGAGGTCACAGGCTTCTTGATCTCCCGGGAGTGGGGTTGCCGTGCGCCATCCGCAAGAAAAGCTAAGGCGTGAATATGGCATTCATCCACACTCACTCCCTTTTCTGTTCGACCGAATGTCTTGCTTCCGTGTGGGGTCAAACACTTACGGTAGTGACCAGACAGCCCTACCGACCTTTTGCCGGAGGTCACAGTGACGGTCTTTCCCGCTCGTCCTGCCCTGCCCCTGCCATCCAGAGCTCTGACGCCCGTCGATCGACGTGAGCCCCCCGCCGCCGCGGCCCCCGCGGTGCTGGAGCCGCCGCGCCCGACGCCGGTCGAATGGGCCCGGCGCCGTCGCGCCGACCGCGACGCCCGCCGTCTCGAAGCTGCGGGCGCCCGCGCCCTCACCCGACTCGACCGACTCGGTCCCGCCTGGCATATCGTCGACTGGCCGCGGACCGATCTCGCCCAGAGCTACGCCGAACCCGACCTCAGCGACGACCGCGCCGGTTTCCTGGCGATCGGCCCCGGCGGCGTGTACGCCGTCACGGTGGCCGACCACGGCCGGGCCCGCGTCCTGCTCGCCGGGGACGTGGTCCAGATCAACGGCAAGCGCCCGGCGTACGTCGCCGAGGCTCGCCGCGACGCCAAGCGGGCCGCCCGCGCACTGTCCCAGGCCGTCGGGCTGTCGGTGCCGGTGACCCCGGTGCTGACCTTCGTCGGCTCGGGTGTGATCAGCGTCCACGGTCTGCCCAAGGAGTGCCTGGTGGCGACCCATCGGGAACTCGACCGGCTGCTCATCGCCGGGGGCGCGCGCATCTCGCCGGCCACCGCGAGCAAGCTGTCGGCGGTGGCGGCCCGCCCGTCCACGTGGGCCAACGCGCCCTACCGGCCGGTGGGTGACTACCGCTGGTACGGCAACGGACAAACGGCCACTGACAAGCGGTCAGCCGGTCGGTAACGTTCCCCTCGTTGCCGCGTTTGTCGTCGACGGGCTGTAGCGGTTTCCACGGCCGGGAGTAATCTCGGTCCGGTGACCGCGTGCGGCCCGTCCGGCGCGGATGATGAGGGAGGTGCGGGTGGCCCACGTCGAGCTCTCACTGTCGGGAGCGTTCGTGCCTCAGGCCCGAACGCCGTCGGACTCCGAGTTCACCCCGAGCATCGAGCGCTGGAAGACGACCGTGGCCGTGGCCGCCGAGCCCGCCCTGGTCATCGACCCGAGCGGCACGATCCTCGCCGTCTCGCCGTCCGCCTCCGCGCTGCTCGGCCTCGGCCGGCCCGCCGACGCGGTCGGTCAGCCCCTGCTCGGCGGCGTGGTCCGGTTGATCGACTTCACGGCCGGCGGCAGTGACCTGGACGAGCCCGAACTGGAACGCATCCCGCCGCTACTGGCCATCCGCACCGGTCGCCTGGCCCGGGGTCTGATGCGGGTGCAGACGGCCGCGGGCGAAGCGCACCTGACGGTGGACGCGATCGCCACCCCGCTGATCGACTCCGGAGACGTGGTCGCCTCGCTGACCTTCTTCTCCGCCGTGCGCTGAGGGTCCCGCCGCTTCACACAAAAACACTGTGGTGATCAACGCACGTTCAGGGCATTGGGTCGTGACCGATCTTGCCCGTACGCTTCGGAAATGCTCGATCTCGACCTGCTGCCCGACGAGTACGCGGTGTGCCGGTTGCCCGGCGACTCACCGCTGCCCTCGTCGCTGGCGGCCGGTCCGGACAAGGGCGTCGTCTCGATCTCGTGGTCGGCGGACGAGTTGTCGATCATCTGCCCGAGTGAGCGGGTGCCGGCGGGCGCGCAGGCCGAGACGGATTGGCGCTGCTTCCGGGTGGTGGGGCCGCTCGACCTGGCGCTGACCGGGGTGCTGGCGTCGCTGGTGGGGCCGCTGGCCGCCGCCCGGGTCAACGTGGTCACGTTCTCCACCTACTCGACGGACTACCTGCTGGTGCCGACCGTACGGCTGGCCCAGGCGATCGGCGCGCTGACCGCGGCCGGCCACCGCGTGGCGAGCTGACCCCCCTTTTCCGCACGGTGACCCATCGATCAGGATCACGTCCTACGATGATGGCCGTGTTGCGGATGACTGGGCGAGCCGCCGCGTCGGCCGGCGTATTGCCGGCGGATGCATCACTGGCGGGCGCGCTGCCGGCGAGTGCATCGCTGGCGGGCGCGCTGCCGGCGAGTGCATCACTGGCGGGCACCTTGCCGGCGAGTGCATCGCTCGCGGGCACCCTGCCGGCGGGCGCATCGCTGGCGGGCGCGCTGCTGGCGAGCGCCTTGCTGCTGCTTGCGAGCTGTGGGGAACCGCCACAGCCCCAGCCGACCGCGCCGCCGGAGAGGTTCGCGCAACCGAGCGGCGGGGCGTCCTCGGCGTCGTCGTTCACGCTGCCCCCGACCCTGCCCGGGACCCTGCCGGCCGGCGGCGTGCCCGGTTATCCGGCCTACCCCACCTACGCCGTCCCGCACTACACGCTGCCCGCGTTGCCGGCCACCACCCCGGCCGCCCCCGCCGCCACCAAGCCGAAGCCCGCGCCGGCCTGCACCAGCGGCCCGACCGCGGCCCAGGTCATCGCACTCGCCCGAACCGCGCCCGGCATTCCGGCCGGCCTGCCCATGACGGTGGCCGCCGGGCCGTACTGCCAGAGTTCGTGGCAGTACACCCGGATCAACACCCGGACGGGCGAGGACCCGCTGCTGGTCGTCTCGACCGGCGCCCCGGCCGCACTCAAGCTGGTCGAGGCCGGCCAGGACGTGTGCAGCGACAAGGTCGCCGCCTCCGCGCCGGCCGGCATCCGCGTGCTCGCCTGCGGCTCGTAACTCCCCGCGGTCCACGTCCTAAGCTGGGCGCATGCCCGGAACTGCGCCGACCCGCTACGTCTACCTCGGGCCTGAGGGCACCTTCACCGAGCAGGCGTTGCGGACGATCCCGGCCGCCGAGCGCGGTCTCCGCACGCCGGCCCGCAGCGTCCCTGAGGCGCTCGAGGCGGTCCGGGCCGGCGACGCCGACGCGGCGCTGGTCCCGCTGGAGAACTCGGTCGGCGGCGCGGTCGCGGTAACGCTGGACGAGCTGTTCGCCGGGAGCCCGCTGGTGATCACCCGGGAGGTCGTGCTGCCGGTCGAGTTCCAGCTCGGTGCGGCCGCCCTGCTCCCGCTGGCCCAGGTCCGCACGGTCGCCGCGCACCCCCAGGCGAGCGCCCAGTGCCGGCACTGGCTGCAGGCCAACATGCCGGACGCGACCGTGGTCGACGTGCTGTCCAACGCGGCCGCCGCCATCGCCGCGGCGGCGGGCGAGGTCGACGCGGCCATCTGCGCGCCGATCGGCGTGTCCCGCAACCACCTGACCGTGCTGGCCGACAAGATCGCCGACCGGGACGACGCGGTGACCCGGTTCATCCTGGTGAGCCGGCCCGGGGCCCCGGCCGGGCCGAGCGGCGACGATGTCACGTCGCTGGCCGTCTCGATCCGGCACGACCAGGTCGGCGCGTTGCTCGCGGTTCTCACCGAGCTGGCCGTACGGGGGATCAACATGAGCCGGATCGAGTCCCGGCCGACCGGGCGCCGGCTCGGCACGTACGTCTTCTTCCTCGACTGCACCGGGCACGTGGCCGAGGCCCGGATCGGCGAGGCCCTGCAGGGGCTGCGCCGGATCTGCGCCGAGGTGCGGTTCCTGGGCAGTTACGCGCGGGACCATTGGGCGCCCGGACCGCACGAAGCCCCGGCGGCATCACCGCCGGGATTGTCCGATGCGGACTTCGCCGACTCGGCGGCCTGGCTGGCCCAGGTCCGCGCCGGCGATACGGCGTAGTCGCGCGGGTCCGGGTCGGCGTAGTCGCGCGGGCCCGGGTCGGCGTAGTCGCGCGGGCCCGGGTCGGCGTAGTCGCGCGGCGGGCTAGTTGCCCAGAAGGCCGCCGAGCAGGCCGCCGGACTGCTGCTGACCGTTCGCCGCTCCGGCCAGGCCGCCGGCTGGCTCCTCCGACGGCTGCACGACCACGAAGCCCTGGCCGGAGAAGCTCATCGTGAACCGCTCGCCGGTGTTGCGCCCGAGCAACGTGCCCAGGCCCAGCTGCTCGGCCCGGTGGTAGCCGGTCTGCAGCGAGGACGACCAGCAGATCGCGGCCTGCGGGTCGACGTATGTGGGCTGGTCCACGGTCAGCACCACCGGCGTCCCCTTGGTCGTCACCGCGATCCGCCCGCGCCCGGAGAAGACGCAGTTGAACAGGCCGGCGTTCGACATCATGCCGACGCCCTGAACCATCTTGATGTCGTACGACAGGGTGGAGTCGAAGGCGAGGACGTTGGCGCCGTTGATGGACAGCGCATCCCCCTGGTCGAGATCGATCAGGTGGATGTCGGCGGCCCGCTCGGCCAGGAACACGTCGCCGCGCCCGCTCACCTTCATCAGCGGCACGCCCTCACCGGTCAGTTTCTGCTTCAGGAACTTGCCGACACCGCCCGAGCCCAGCGCCTGGAACTGCACCTGCCCCTGATAGGCCACCATGGATCCGGTGCGGGCCATGAACTCACCGTCGAGTTCGGCCTTGAGAAGCTTCGAGTTCTGGAGCCGCAAACCGGGCTGGTTCGACTCCTTTTCCAGGTTCTCGGCGGAGAAAAGGTCGCTGCGCATGACACCAGGTTAGGTAACGGTGACAAGGCATCATGCAGCTTCCTCAGCCCCGGTTCCTCAGCCCCGGTTCCGCGGCCCCGGTTCCTCAGCCCCAGCCGAGCTCGTGCAGCCGCGCCTCGCCGATACCGAAGTGGTGGGCGATCTCGTGCACGACGGTGATCGCGACCTCGTCGATCACGTCGGTCTCGGACTCGCACACCTTGAGGGTGGGCATCCGGAAGATGGTGATCCGGTCGGGCAGCACGCCGGCGTAGTCCCAGCCGCGGCTGGTCAGCGCGTGGCCCTCGTACAACCCGAGCAGGTCGTCGGCGCCGTCCGGCGGATCGTCCTCGACCAGAACGACGACGTTGTCCATGACGCCGAGCAGTTCGGCGGGCACTTCGTCGAGCGCCTCGCCGACCAGTTCCTCGAAGCGCTCACGGCTCATCTCGACCGGCACATGACCATTGTGCGCGCCGGTCGCACCGGACGGGCCGGTGCGACCGGCGACCCGTCAGGACAGGGTCGCGTCGAGCGTGATCTGCGCACCCGGCGAGAGCAGCTTGGAGATCGGGCAGTTCTCCTTGGCCCCCTCGGCGATCTTCTGGAAGGTGTCGGGGTCGACGCCGGGCACGTCACCGGTCGAGACGAGGTCGATCCGGGTGATCCCGAAGCCGCCCTCGACCTTGTCCAGGTGCACCTTGGCGGTGGTCTCGACCGAGTTCGGGGTGAAGCCGGCGTCGGCCAGGCCCTTGGCGAAGGCCATCGAGAAGCACCCGGCGTGGGCGGCCGCGATCAGCTCCTCGGGGTTGGTCCCCTCGCCCTCCTCGAAGCGCGACTTGAAGGAGTAGTTGCCGGAAAGGCCGCCCTTGCCGGTCTTGACGGTGCCGGAACCCTCGGTGAGGTTCCCTTCCCAACGAGCGTCTGCAGTACGAATAGGCATACCGCTGACGCTAGTCCATGCCCGTCCCGCTGGCCGGGGGACGCCGGTCGCGGGCATCATGGGTCACATGCCGCCTGACCAGCCGCCGGTGGTCGCGCCGCCGGAATCGGTGATCGAGTTCGGCCCGTCACCGGACGAGCCGGACCGCCCGGCGAGCCGGCGCCGCCGATCGCTCGCCGATTTCGGCATCGGCCTGGCCCGGGACCGCCGGGTGGTGCCGCTGGCGGCCGTGCTCGGTGGCGTCGCCCTCTTCGCGTCGCTGGTGTCCGAGTGGCAGGTCACCACGATCGACACCGTGGTCTTCAACTCCGAGGACGGCCGCCAGCCCATCCCGTCCAGCCTGTTCGATCTCGGGGGCTGGTCCGCCGGGTACATCGTCGGGATGTTCGCGCTGGTCGCGGCCACGGTGCTGGTGCTGTTCGGGCCGTCCGCCGGGCGCCGGTACGCCCGGCTGGCCGGCCTCAGCGTGGGCGGCGTCCTACTGGCTCTGCTGGCCGCGCTCGGCCCGACCCTGGACGACGTCAGCCGTACGCTCGGATATGTCATCCGCTACCAGGTGCAGCGCAGCCAGTACGAGGTGACCGAGGGCCGCGGCCTGTGGTGTGCCGTGGTCGGCGTCCTGGCCGTGATGGTCGCCCTGTACCTGGCCGGCCGGCACACCGCGCCGGTGCTGGTCCCCACCGCCAGGGAAGCGCCGGACGCGCCGATGGACGAGGCCTCGTTCTGGCGCCGCCCCCGGGCCGCCGCGGCCGACGACGACGAGGACCGGCCGCCGGACGCGCCGTTCGATCTGACCGTCGGCCCGACCACGCCGTTCACCTCGCTCAACGACGATCGGGACAAGCCCACCGGCCGCGACGGTATATCGGGATGAAGTCCGGCATCGCTCGCCGGTAGGCTCGACCCTCGTGATTGACCTGCGTGTGCTCCGCGACGAACCCGAGCTGATCCGTGCCAGCCAGCGGCTGCGCGGCGACTCCCCCGACTTGGTGGACGAGCTGCTGCGGGCCGACGAGGAGCGCCGGGCCGCGACCCAGCGCTTCGAGGCGTTGCGGTCCGAGCAGAAGACGCTGGGCAAGCGGGTGGCATCGTCGTCCGGGGACGAGCGGACCGCGCTTCTCGCCCGTACCAAGGAACTCGCCGTCGAGGTCAAGGCGGCCGAGACCGCCGCGTCCGACCACGACACCGCCCTGCGCTCGGCCCAGCTGCGGATCGCGAACATCGTCGAGGACGGCGTCCCGGCCGGCGGCGAGGACGACTTCGTGGTGCTGCGCGAGGTCGGCGACATCCCGGACATCGCCGCGCCCAAGGATCACCTCGAGCTGGGCGAGGCGCTGGGCGCGATCGACACCGAGCGCGGCGCCAAGGTGTCCGGCTCGCGGTTCTACTTCCTGACCGGCGTCGGTGCGCTGCTCCAGCTGGGCCTGCTGCAGATGGCGATCACCCAGGCGGTCGAGCACGGGTTCACCCCGTCCATCACGCCGTCGCTGGTCCGGCCGGAGGCGATGGAGGGCACCGGTTACCTCGGCGCCCACGCCAGCGAGATCTACCGGCTCGAGGCCGACGACCTCTACCTGGTCGGTACGTCCGAGGTGCCGCTGGCCGCGTACCACTCGGGCGAGATCATCGACCTGGACGTGCCGGAGCGGTTCGCCGGCTGGTCGTCCTGCTACCGGCGGGAAGCGGGCTCGCACGGCAAGGACGTCCGCGGCATCCTGCGTGTGCACCAGTTCGACAAGGTCGAGATGTTCTCCTTCTGCCGGCCCGAGGAGGCGCGGGCCGAGCACCTGCGCCTGCTCGCCATGGAGGAGGAGATGCTGGCCAAGGTCGAAGTGCCGTACCGGGTGATCGACGTGGCGGCCGGTGACCTGGGTGCGAGCGCCGCCCGCAAGTACGACTGCGAGGCCTGGGTGCCGTCGCAGAGCCGCTACCGCGAGGTCACCTCGTCGTCGAACTGCACCACGTTCCAGGCGCGGCGGCTCAACATCCGCTACCGCGACGCCGACGGCCGGCCGCAGACCGCGGCCACGCTGAACGGGACGCTCGCGACCACTCGCTGGCTGATCCCGATCCTGGAGAACCACCAGCAGCCGGACGGATCGGTGCGGGTGCCGAAGGCGCTGCAGCCGTACCTCGGCGGACGGGACGTTTTCGAACCTCGCCGGTGACGTGATCGCCACCGTACGGCTACCAGAAGTCATAGTCGCAGGTAGCCGTGCGGTGTACCGTTCTCCTTCCGCCCTCCGCGGGGACCTGCCACCCCGGAGGTTTCCATGGTCAAGCCAGGCCTGCCGAAGCTGATCGCCACCGACCTCGACGGCACTCTGGTACGTAGCGACGACACGGTGTCCGAGTACACCCACTCGGTTCTCGACCGGGTCCGGGCGGCCGGCATCCGCATCGTGGGCGCCACCGGGCGCGGGCCACGGCTGTCCGAACTGACCCGCAACGACATCCGGGCGGCCGACTTCCTGGTGCTGGCGCAGGGCGGCTGGGTGCTGGACGAGACCGACCCGGTGCCGCTGCGGGCGGAACGGCTTCCGGGGCGCGTACTGGCCGGGGTTCTGGAAGATCTCGAAGCGGCGCTCGGGCCGCTGTCGGTGATGGTCGAGGCGCTGCCCGAGGCCGACGCGCCGCTGTGGGGCGACCTCGACCCGACCTGGCGCTATCCGGTCACCGTAATCGAGCGGCCGCGGGCCGAGTGCGTCACCGGCGACGTGATCAAGGCGTTCGTACGGTCGGTCGATTACCACGTCGACGACCTGCTCGCGGCGGCCGAACGGATCGTGCCCGCGCACGTGGCGACGGTCACCCAGGCCGGCCTCGATTTCGTCGAGATCTGCCCGCCCGGCGTCACCAAGGGTACCGGTCTGGCCGTGGTCGCCGAGGCCGTCGGCGTCGACCCGGCGGACGTCCTGGTCTTCGGCGACATGCCCAACGACCTGCCGATGTTCGCGTGGGCCGGCTGGTCCCGGGTGGCCGTGGCCAACGCCCACCCGTCGATCCTGGCGGTCGCCGACGAGGTCACCCTGACCAACGACGAGGACGGTGTGGCCGTCTATCTGGACCGGCTACTGTCGAGGTGATGCCTCCCTATCGTCTGGTCGCCTCGGATATCGACGGCACGCTGATCCACTCCGACGGAACTCTCAGCTCCCGGTCCATCGAGATTCTGGCCGCGCTCCCCGTCCCGGCCGTCCTGGTCACCGGGCGCCCGATCCGGTGGCTGCGTCAGTTGTACGACCAGATGCCGGAACCGCTGCCGGCGGTGTGTGCGAACGGGGCCGCCGTCTACGACCCGGTGGCCGACCGGATCCTCCGCACCGACCCGCTCAGCGTCGACCTGCTGCTCGAGGTGACCAAGCGGCTGCGCGAGGCGGTGCCCGACATCGCCTTCGCGGTCGAGGTCGAGGACGGCCGCAAGTTCTCCTACGAGGACGCCTGGCCGCGGCGCTGGGAAGCCACCGACGAGGATCTGGTCCGGGTGCTGGCCACCCCGGAGGAGCTGACCTCGGCACCGGCGGTGAAGCTGCTCGCCCGGTCGGCCACCACGGCCGATCCCGACAAGTTCTACCAGCTCATCAGCCGTACGCTCGGGTCCGTGGCCGAAGCCACCCACTCGTCGTCCTCGGCCATGGTGGAGATCTCCGCCGCCGGGGTGACCAAGGCGTCCGGGCTGGCCTGGCTGTGCGAGCGCGACGGCATCGACCCGGCGGACGTGCTGGCCTTCGGCGACATGCCCAACGACGTGCCGATGCTGGCCTGGGCCGGGCACTCGGTGGCGATGGCCAACGCCCACCCCGCCGTCCGGGAGGTCGCCGACGAGGTGACGCTCTCGAACGACGAGGACGGGGTCGCCGTGTACCTCGCCGCCGCGTACGGGCTATAGGTACTGGCCGGTCCGGCCGGAACCACCCTCGCCCTGGCCCGGGCCCGGCATGCCGGGAATGGCGCCGTTCGGGCCCACCGGCAACGCCGGGCGGCCGGGCATGCCGCGCATCTGCTCGAGCTGCAGCCGGGCCGCCATCTGCTGTGCGACCAGGGCCGCCTGGATGCCGTGGAACAGGCCCTCGAGCCAGCCGACCAGCTGCGCCTGGGCGATCCGCAGCTCGGACTCGCTGGGGGTGTCGCCGTCGAACGGGAGCGACAGGCGCTCGAGCTCGGCCTGCAGTTCCGGCGCGAGACCGTCCTCGAGTTCCTTGATCGACCGCTGGTGGATCTCCCGCAGGCGGTTCCGGCTGGCCTCGTCGAGCGGCGCCGCGCGGACCTCCTCGAGCAGCTGCTTGATCATGCTGCCGATCCGCATGACCTTGGCCGGCTGCTCGATCAGATCGCCGGGCTCCTCCGGGGTCACCTTGCCGTCCGCCTCGACCGTGCCCATCGGCCGGCCGTCGGGGCCCACCACGATGACGGTGCCGTCTTCCTGCATGTCTGTGGTCCGGGTGTCATCGGTCATGGGACCATCTTCCCGCACCGGTGCTCGCCGTCGTCAGCGGCGTAGCTCCGCGACCGCGCACTTGACGCTGCCGCCACCGCGCTTCAGCTCGCTGAGCTCCACCGGCACCGGGACATACCCCGCGGACCGCACCTTCTCGGCCATGGCCACGGCTTCGGCGTTGAGCACGACGTGGCGTCCGTCACTCACCAGGTTCAGCCCGAACGCCTCGGCGTCGGCCCGGTCGGCCCGCACCGCGTCCGGGAAGAGCTGGGCCAGCACCCGCTGCGAGGCCGCCGAGAACGCCTCCGGGTAGTAGGTGACATTCCGGTCGTCGAGCGCCGCCAGCGCGGTGTCCAGGTGGTAGAACGCCGGGTCGACCAGCCGCAGCGAGATCACCGGGCGGCCCAGCACCTCCTGCGCCTCGGCGTGCGCGGCCGGGTCGGTGCGGAAGCCGTGGCCGGCCAGGATCAAGCCGCCGTACGCGTGGGGAAGGTACGCGAAGTCGCCCTCGCCCTCGTTGACGTGCACGCCCGCGGCGAACCGCCAGCCGTCCCCCAGATAGAAAGCAGCGTGCCGGGCCGCCTCGCCCGCCCGCTCGGGGTGCTTGAAGCGGGCGCCGTAGACGACGCCGTCGACCGAGAACGCCCCGTTGGCGGCGTAGACCATGTCGGGCAGGCCCGCGGTCGGCTCCAGCATGTGCACGGCGTGGCCGAGGCCGGTGAGCGTGTTCCGGAGCAGGTGCCACTGCCTGAGGGCGAGGGCGGCGTCGACTCCGACGGTGGTGTCCATCCACGGATTGATGGCGTACTCGATCGTGAAGTGGTCCGGCGGACACATCAAATATGTCCGGGTACGCGGCATCCGGTCGAGGTGGCTCATGAGGTACAGGGTAGGTAGGCTGACGGCGTTCGAAACAGCTCATTATCTTGCTTCATAGGGGCGAATCGTTGCCGATGGACGCCGTGGACCAGCGAATCATTGCGTATCTGATCTCGGATGCCCGCGCTTCGTACGCGGAGATCGGCTCTCGGGTCTCGCTGTCCGCGCCGGCCGTCAAACGACGGGTCGACCGGCTGCGGTCGGCCGGTGTCATCAAGGGATTCACCACCGTCATCGACCCGGCGTCGGTCGGGTGGACGACCGAGGCGTTCGTCGAGCTGTTCTGCACCGGCCGCACCACCCCGGCCCAGATCACGGTGGCCACCCGGCGGCACCCCGAGGTGGTCGGGGCGTACACCGTCTCCGGCGAGGCGGACGCGCTGGTGCACCTGCGGGCCGCCGACATCGGTCACCTCGAGCAGGCGCTGGAACGGCTGCGGGCCGAGTCGTTCGTGACCTCGACGCGCAGCATGATCGTGCTGTCGCGGCTGGTGGAAACGCCGACGCCGGTGCCCGCGCCGGAATCCACCTCGCCGGGAACCGTTTCGGGACAACCGTCGTCCTAGCCCCATGCGTCGTTCCCCGCTCTGGGTGATCCTGGTCACGGCCACCGTCGGTCTCACCGGTTGCACCGCGGCCCGGCCCTCGCCCGAACCGCCGGCGCCGCGGCCGGCCGCGCCGATGGCGCTCGCGGCGTTCGACTCGTGCGCGGACCTGCAGCACGATCTACGGGCGGCCGCCCAGAACAGCGTCGGCGCGTGGGGCTTCAACGGCACCTACCCGAGCGACGTCATGGCGATTCCGGACGCGCGGACGATCGCCGCGGTGCCCGCGACCCCGGCGTTCTCCTCGACGAACGCGCACGAACTCGGCGCCGACGAGCCCGACCTGGTCAAGACCGACGGCCGGCGGATCGTCACCCTGTCCGAGGGCACGCTGTACGTGGTCGACGCGGCCACCCGCAAGCTGACCGGCAAGCTCGCGATCGGGGGCGACGGCCAGGTGCTGCTCTCCGGCGACCACGCGCTGGTCCTGCTGACCGCCGCCGTCATGCAGTACCGGTGGCTGCCCGGCCACCCGATCGGCGGCACGACGAACATCGTCCTGGTCGATCTGACCGGGCCGCCCCGGATCATCAGCCGGTACGAGGGCCGGGGTGACCTGCTCGACGCCCGGCAGACCGGCAGCGTGGCCCGCGTGGTCATGCACACCACGCCGCGGATCACCTTCCCCGGAGCGAAGCCCGGCACGTCCGAGAGCGCGATGATCAAGGCGAACCGGGCCGCCATCGGCCAGGCCGGCATCGACGCGTGGCTGCCGAGCTGGTCGGTCACCACGACCGGCGCGACCTCGACCGGCACGACTTCGACCGGCACGACTTCGACCGGAGCGGTGCCGTGTGGAAGCGTCAGCCGACCGGCCGTCTACTCCGGCTCCGGAATCTTGAGCGTCCTGACGTTCGACCTGGCCGCGCCGGCGCTGACCGGCGGTGACCCGATCGGCATCGTGGCCGACGGCAACACCTTCTACAGCACCGGATCCAGCCTGTACGTGGCCGGGGACGAGCGTTGGCGGGGCGACGGCCACGACACCACCGACATCTACCGGTTCTCGACCGACGGCTCGGCGGCACCGCGCTTCCGCGCCGCCGGACGCGTCTCCGGCCACCCGGTCGACCAGTACGCGTTGTCCGAATGGGACGGTCGGCTGCGGGTCGCCACCACCGGGGCCAAGGATTCGGCCGTACGCGTCCTGGAGCAGCACGGCACCACGTTGAACCAGGTCGGCGTGGTCGGCGGACTGGGTCGCGGCGAGCAGATCCAATCGGTGCAGTACGTCGGCCCGCGCGGCTACGTGGTGACGTTCCGGCAGCTCGACCCGCTGTACACGCTCGATCTCAGCGACGCGGCGCACCCCCGCGTGGCCGGCGAGCTGACGATGACCGGCTATTCGTCCCACCTGCAGCCGATCGGCGACGACCGCCTGATCGGCATCGGCCAGGACGCCACCACCGCCGGCCAGTCGACCGGCACCCAGGTGTCGCTGTTCGACGTGTCCGACCCGGCGGCGCCGAAGCGGCTGGCTCGTTACTCGATCCCGGGCGGCTGGTCCGAGGCCGAGTTCCAGCCGCACGCGCTGCTCTGGTGGCCGGCGACCCGGACGCTGGCGGTGCCGGTGAACCAATCCGGCCTGGTACTCAAGGTCGGTGACACCGACCTGACCCGCGCCGGGACGATGTCCGGCGCGGTCCGGCGCAACCTCGTCGTCGGCGACGTGCTCTGGAGCGTCACCGACACCGGACTGCAGGCCAGCAACCTGTCCACGTTGGCCAGGCTGGCGACCGTGCGGTTCTAGAGATACATGCCCGTACGGTGATCCTCGGGCCCCTTCGAGGTGGGTTTGTCGCCCTCGCCGAAGAAGCGCTTGCCGCCGAACTCGCCGTGCAGACGGTCGTCTAGTTCGTCGGCCAGGCCGGTCATCACCTGAACGGCGAGCATCAGGTGGGTGGGCTGGAAGTTGCGCCCGAACACCGGGATCGACGCCCAGACCGTGTCCTGCGCGCAGTACAACCGGCCGATCGGCATCCGGTTGGTCAGCTCCGACAGCTTCACGTACAGCTGCTCGGTCGGCTCCACCTCGGTCAGGATCGGCGAGAACACGTCCACCAGCGGCGGGTTGTCCCGGACGCGGACGAACACCATGGCCGACCCGGCCCGGATGCCGATGTCACCGTCGGTGTCCAGCTGGAGCTGGTCGACCGTGGTCTTCGACATCGTGGCGACGACGGTCCGGACCCGTTCCTCGAGCGGGATGGCCTCCTCGGCGTTGGCCAGCGCCTCGGCCAGCACGCCGTCCTCGTCCAGGTTGTCGAGGTCGAGACCCTCCAGGCCGGCGTCGTGCCGGGCGGTGCCGAGGGGGGCGCTCTCGATCGGGTTGTCCTCCTCGTCGTGCACGAGGTAGACGAGGAAGGCGGGGTGCGGGGCGCCGTACACGTCGCGCAGCGTGCGCGACACGATGGCGGCCAGCCGGCCGGCGTTCGCGGTGTCGCTGCGCAACCCGAACGAGTCACCCGAGCCGGGCAGCACCCCCGGCGGCGACCAGCCCAGCGCGACCATGTCGGCCACCGCGGAACGATCCATCCGGAACCCCTCGGGCAACCCGGCGTTGCCGACGGCGAGCGCCTCGACCACCGCGTTGTCCAGCACGCGCAGGCTCACCGAGTAGACCGCCGTGCCGGTACCTGAGGCTGTCGGGTCCAGCGTGACGTCGACGTACGACCCCGCGGCGAGCGAGGCCAGCTGGTCGGCCAGCGCGCCCGCGAACTCACGCCACGCCTCGGTGACCTTGGCCCGCAGGTCCGCCGTGGTGGGCTCGTCCAAAAGCACACCCTCGGGCAGTTCGCCCGCTGCATCCGCCGTCATGATCGGCACCTCCGTGATGCCACCCTATCGATCCGTCAGGGAGTAGGGGGGTCGGCACGCATCTGTTCATGCGAGCTGGGCCACTTCAGGGCCAGAGCGCTGATCCGATCGGCCGCCTCGACGGGGTCCGCACCGCGGCCCACCGCCACCCCGAGCAGGTACGCCGTGATCGGCGCCCCCGGCCGGAGCACCTGATGGGCCACGTCCCGGGCGACGTCGAGCACCGCCCTGGTCTGCACGTCCGCCGGCTCGAGCCCCAGCTCCGCCGCCGCGGCCGCCACCCACCGATCCAGCTCGCTCACCGGGCCCACTCCTCGGCCGCGCGCAGGTCGTCGTCGGTGTCGCAGTCGAACCAGGGCGGAGGCCCGGGCCGCCGCCACGACACCTCGGCCACCCGCAGGTACTCCATCAGGTCCCGGACCGACGCCCCGCTCAGCCCGCCCCGCTCGACGTCCAACCGGCTCACCGCGTCCCGCAACGCCGAGGTCCGCCACACCCCGCACAGCAGCTGCCGGCGCCCCTCGGCATCGCGGTAGACCGCACCCTGCATCGGCGCCGACTCCACCGTCAGCCGGAGGACGTCGATCGCCTCCCCGGTGAGAAGCGGCAGGTCAGCCGCCAGGAGCGCGGTGAGGGCCACGTTCTGAGGCACCAGCGCCAGCCCGGCCGCGGTCGCCGCGACGGGCCCGCCACCGGGCGGTTGCTCACGCGTCGAATGCACGTGGACGGGGAGATCGGGCGGCACCGGCCCGACGACCACGCGGGGGTCGGCGTCGTGCACCGCCGCCAGTACCCGGGTCAGCATCGACTGGCCGGCCACCGGCAGCCCGGGCTTGTCCGCACCGCCCATACGCCGCCCGGCTCCGCCTGCCAGCACCACCGCCGCAAATCCCCCCACGTACGTACCGTATCCCGACCGCAACCTCCCCGTGTCCGCCCGCGTCGCCCTACCGCGCCCGAAGTACCGCCGACCGCGGGCATACGCTCGGTTCATGGCACGGACCATGCACCGCCGGCCGGTCGTGAAGATCAACCTTGACGACGTCGCCGAGCCCCGCCGCCGCCCGGACGAACTCGCCGCCGAGGAGCCCCTCGAGATCCGCGTCCGCAAGTCGCCGCTGGCCGTCACCATGCGCACCCCCGGCCACGACATCGACCTGGCCGTCGGTTTCCTTCTCACCGAGGGCGTGATCGGGCAGGCCGAGGACGTCGTCACCGCCCAGCTCTGCGCCGGCACGGACACCCCGAACACCTACAACGTGGTCGACGTCGTGCTCGGCGCCGACGTGCCGCCACCGGTCACCGACCCGACGCGGAACTTCTACACCACCAGTTCGTGCGGCGTCTGCGGCAAGGCCAGCATCGACGCCGTACGGACCCGGTCGCGTTTCGACGTGGCCGGCGATCCGCTGAGGGTGACGGCGGAGACACTGTCCGAGCTCCCCGACCGACTCCGCGCCGCCCAGCGCACCTTCGACCGGACCGGTGGCCTGCACGCCGCCGGCCTGTTCACCGCCGGCGGCGATCTGCTCGTGCTGCGCGAGGACGTGGGGCGGCACAACGCGGTGGACAAGGTGATCGGCTGGGCGCTGCGCGACGGCCGGCTCCCGCTGACCGGCCACGTGCTGCTGGTTTCCGGCCGGGCCAGTTTCGAGCTGACCCAGAAGGCGTGGATGGCCGGCATCCCGATGCTGGCCGCGGTCTCCGCCCCGAGCACCCTCGCCGCCGAACTGGCCGACGAGGCCGGGATGACGCTGGTCGGCTTCCTCCGCGGCCGCTCGATGAACGTGTACACCGGCGCCGAGCGCGTCACGGTCTGACCTCCGCCCGCTCCCGGCGGGTCACGGTCCGACCTCCGCCCGCTCCGGGGACAAGGAGCCGAACTCGGCCGGCGACACCCCGATCCGGAGCAGCTGTTCGATCTGGCCGGTCATCCGGTACTCCGGGTCGTGCGCCCGCCCTCGATCGACCGCCGCCCAGGCCAGGGTGCCCGACCCGGTCCGCCACGCGGCCCAGGCGGCCAGCCCGGCCGCGGCCGGCACGTACCCCGGCTCGACCCGGCGCAGCACGTCGGTCCAGAGCGCCACCTGCCACGACTCGGTCCCGATCCGCGCCCACGCGTAGTCGCGGACGGTCGTCTCGACCAGCGTGACACCGAGCCAGGCAACCTCGTCGTCGCTGAGCACGGCGCCGGCCTGGTACCGCCCCTCCGCCTCGCGCACCGCCCGCCGCCCGGCCCGGCGCACCGACGCCCGTACCGTCCGGACGTCGCCGAACAGCCCGTCGACCCGCAGCTGGGCCCGCTCGGTGGCGGCGACCATCCGCTCCCGGGACGGCCCCTCCACCGGCGCGACCTGGCTGAGCACCGCCGCCCGGTCGGGCAACGCGACCTGCCCGGCGTAGGTCGCGGCCGCGGCGACCGGGCTGTCCGGCGGCGGGAGCGGTGACGGGCAGCAGCCGGGCTCGCGGCACAGGTAGGAGCCGTACCGGCCGTCGTGCACCCGGATCAGGTCCAGGACGCGTACGTCCGCCGCGCGCATCGCGTCCGCGGCGAGCATGACCAGCGCGTCCATCCGGTCCGCGGAGCCGTAGGCGACCAGCGTGACCCCGGTCGCGCCGTGGCGCGCCACCACGCGGGCGACGTGCGCGAGCAGACCGGCCCGCTCCGACGGTGGTGGACGGTCGTGGCGCGCGGCCAGCAGTACCCGGCGCCCCCGGAACGCGATCACGACCAGGCTGTCGTGAGGATGGAACCCGAGCAGGTAGGGCACGGCGGCGAGCAACTCGGCGGGGGTACGCAGACTCAGCGTGGAAACGGTCATGCCCGGCAGCTTGGCCGTATTTCACGCGGGCCGCGGACCGCCTGTGGACGACACGGAGTTGTCCACAGGCCCACGCCGTTCCTAGGAGCGGAACTGCAGCTCGTGCAACTCCAGTCCGTCCAGCTGGTACTCGTGTTCCTGCCGGTCCAGGTCCATGGTCAGCTCGATGGAGGTGACCACGTCGTACCCGGCGGCGTGCAGACTGCGGATGGCCTCGACGTTGCGGGAGGCCGGCGAGATGGTCAGCGAGTGCATGCTGCGCTTCTTGGCCTCGCCCGCGACGTGCCGCAGGAGCTTGCGGCCGACGCCCTTGTGCCGGTGCGACGCGGTGACCACCACCGGCTCGACCTCCCCGCCACGACCGCGCATCACCAGCCCGACCAGGCCGATCACGCCGTCGTCGGCATGATCGGCGACCCACAGACCGGACAGGTCGAGCCGGGTCAGGTACTCCTCGAACCCGGCGCCCCCGTCGTCCTTCCCGTCGCCGTACATCTGACTGTGCTGACGGGTCAGCTCCGACCAGAGGAAGCGGCCGGCGCTGTGATCGCTCGGCCGGTACGAACGCACAGTGACAGGGCTCATGCCGACATTTTGACTCCGATTCGGGCGGCGGTAACCCGAAGGGCAAGATAAAGCCGTGGATCTGGGGTACCTCCGCGCGCACCCGCAGCACCTCCCGACATTTCTGCGGCATCAGCGGATCCGGGAGACTCCCGTCGGCGGTGGGAGCGTGTCGGCCGCATCCCGGCTGACCTTGGACGACGGCTCGTCCCTGTGCACCAAGACCTGGCCGTCGGGTCCGCCACCGGCCGGGTTCTTCGAGGCCGAAGCGGCCGGTCTGACCTGGCTGCGGGACGCGTCGGCCGTGCCCGTTCCCGAGGTGATCGTCGCGCTGCCCGAGATGATCGCCCTGGAATGGATCGATTCCGGCCCACCCACCGTCGCGGCGGCGGCGGAGTTCGGGCGCGAACTGGCGGCGCTGCACCGGTCCGGGGCGCCGGCGTTCGGCGCGGACTGGCCAGGCTTCATCGGGCCGCTGCCGCTGGACAACACCCCGTCCGCCGGTCCGTGGGGCCGCTGGTTCGCCGAGCGCCGCCTACGGCCCTACCTGCGGACATCGGCTGATCGCGGGGCGCTGCCGCCGGCCGATGTGCGGGCCGTCGAGCGCATTCTGGACACAATCGAGACGTACGGCGGGGACGAACCCCCGTCCCGTACGCACGGGGATCTGTGGCCCGGCAACGTGCTGTGGGGCGCGGACAACCGTGTCTGGCTCCTCGACCCGGCGGCGCACGGCGGTCATCGCGAAACCGACCTGGCCGAGCTGGCCCTGTGGGGCGGCGCGCCCCACCTCGGCGAGATCGTCGACGCCTACCAGGCGGTCCATCCCCTGGCCGACGGCTGGCGGGAGCGCGTCCCTCTCCACCAGTTGCACCTGCTGCTGGTCCACACCGCTGCCTTCGGCTCCACCTGGCGCGACGCCGTGGCCACCACGACGGCGGCGGTACTCCGCTCCTGAGCTCTCCGGCCGTCCCGCAGATGCGTGTGATCCACGGCTGAGGCGTGTGATTTGCGAGGGCCGCTCCGACACGTCGGCTGAAGCGTCCTGATGACGGCTCCGAGGTGAAGCAATCGGGGGCCGGAGCGGCTACTTTCGATCAGTGAGCGAAGTGCGCGGACGCGGTATCGAGGCCGGCGGAACGCCCGTGGCGACCGGCAGCCTGGCCGATCGCTTCGGACGCGTCGCCACCGACCTGCGGGTCTCACTCACCGACCGGTGCAACCTGCGCTGCACGTACTGCATGCCGGCCGAGGGCCTGGCCTGGATGCCGCGCGAGCAGCAGCTCACCGACGACGAAGTGGGCCGCCTGATCCGGGTGGCAGTCGAGCGCCTCGGCGTCACCGATGTCCGCTTCACCGGGGGCGAGCCGCTGATCCGGCGGGGCATGGTCGAGATCGTCCAGGCCGCCGCAGCCCTGCGCCCGCGTCCGCGCCTGTCCGTGACCACCAACGGCATCGGCCTCGAGCGGATCGCACCGGCGCTGCGGGCGGCCGGGCTCGACCGGGTCAACGTCTCGCTGGACACGCTCTCGCCGACCCGTTTCGTAGCGCTCACCCGGCGCGACCGGCACGCCGACGTGCTGCGCGGCCTGCGCGCCGCCGCCGACGCTGGACTCACACCGGTCAAAATCAACACCGTGCTGATGCGAGGCGTCAACGACGACGAAGCGCCGGACCTGCTGCGGTTCGCACTGGAGCACGGCTACGAACTGCGCTTCATCGAGCAGATGCCGCTCGACGCGCAACACCGGTGGGACCGCCACGAGATGGTCACCGCCGACGAGATCCTGGCCCGCCTCGAACCGTTCGGACTTTTCGCCGATCCGGTTTCACGTGGAACCGCGCCGGCCGAGTCGTGGCTGATTCCCGGGTACGCCGCCGCCGACGGCGCACCGGCACGCGTCGGCATCATCGGCAGTGTGACCCGGCCGTTCTGCGGTGACTGCGACCGTACCCGGCTGACCGCCGACGGCCAGGTCCGCAACTGCCTGTTCGCCACCGTCGAGACGGACCTGCGCGGCGCCCTGCGCGCCGGCGCGACGGACGAGGAGATCGCCGACCTGTGGCGCAAGGCAATGTGGATCAAGCGCGCCGGTCACGGCATCGACGACCCGGCCTTCCTCCAGCCCGTACGCCCGATGTCCGCGATCGGCGGCTGACCGTGCTGACCATCCGCTACTTCGCCGGCGCGCGGGCCGCCTCCGGGCTCGCCACCGAGACCGTGGCCGCGGAGTCCCTCGACGAACTCGTCCAGACGCTCGCCGACCGCCACGGCGAGTCCCTCGCTGTCGTCCTCAAGGCGGCCAGCTTCCTGGTCGACGGCCTGCGGTGCCACGACCGCCGGGCCCCGCTCCCCGACGCCGCCACCATCGACGTACTGCCCCCGTTCGCCGGCGGCTGACCCCCGCCGCGTCATCATGGTGCCGGCAACCGGACGGGGAGGGGCGGCATGGTGATCGCGGTCGTCGTGGTGGTGATCCTGCTCGTCATCGGGCTGGTCCACTTCTGGTTGTGGAAGCGCCTGGTCCGCGACACATCGAGATCCCGCGCCGTACGCCGCATCGGCGCCGTTGTGTTCGCGCTGCTCGCGGCGCTGGTCCCGCTGACTCTCACGCTGATCCGGGGCGATCACGCCCGATGGCTGGCGTGGCCCGGTTACCTGTGGATCGGCCTGCTGCTCTACCTGATCCTCGCTCTGCTGGTGATGGAACTCGTCCGCCTCGCCGTCCGCCTCGCCTGGCGCCGCACCGCCCGCCGGCTGGGCAGCCCGGAAGCCGGGCCGACGCCGGTCGGGGTCCAGATCGGTCAGCCGAAGCAAACCCCGCCCGCCTCCCCGGCCCAGGCCGCGCGGAACTCCGCGCCTGAGGTTCAGGCCGGGCCGCCAGGGTTGGACCGGCGGCTCGTACTGGCCCGCGGCACTGCCATCACCGCCGGCCTGGCCGCCGCTGCGATCACCGGCTACGGCGTCCAGACCGCCCTCGGCCGCCCCCAGCTCAACCGGATCCAGATCCCGATCGCCAAGCTCCCCCGCTCCCTCGACGGCACCCGGCTGGCCGTCGTCTCCGACATCCACCTCGGCCCGCTCACCGGCACCCACCACGCCGGCCGGATCGTGGACATGATCAATTCGGTCGACGCCGACATCGTCTGCGTCGTCGGCGACCTGGTCGACGGCACCGTCGCCGAGCTCGGCCGCTTCGCCGAGCCGCTGCGGAACATCCGCTCCCGCCGGGGCGCCTACTTCGTCACCGGCAACCACGAGTACTACTCCGGCTTCCAGCCGTGGGTCGACGAGGTCGCCCGCCTCGGCGTACGCCCGCTGCGCAACGAACGCCTGGAACTCGGCGGCCTCGACCTGGCCGGCGTGAACGACTTGAACGGCACCCGATACGGTGACCCGCCGGACTTCGCCCGGGCGCTCGGCGACCGTGACCCGGCCCGCCCGGTGGTCCTGATGGCCCACCAGCCGAAGGCCGCCTTCGACGCCGCCCGGTACGGCGTCGACCTGCAGGTCTCCGGGCACACCCACGGCGGTCAGATGGTCCCGTTCAACCTGGTCGTACGCCTGGAACAGCCCATCGTGTCGGGGTTCGGGCGGGTGGACGGCGTTCCGGTCTTCGTCACCAACGGCGCCGGCTTCTGGGGACCGCCGGTCCGGGTTGGCGCGCCTCCGCAGGTGACCGTAATCGACCTGCGGACACCCTGACATCAAGATCCATGACTGACCTTCGAGCGTGGCGACGCGCCGGGCTCTCATCCGGCATGACAGGATGCAGCGCGTGCCCTCGGTAAGCACAGGGTCCTCGGTCGCCGCGGACACATACGTCGCGGATCTGCACATCCACTCCCGATACTCCCGGGCCTGCAGCCGCGATCTGACGCTGCCGAATCTCGCGTGGTGGGCCCGCCGCAAGGGCATCGCCCTGCTGGGCACCGGTGACTTCACCCATCCGGCCTGGTCGGACCACCTGCGGGAAAGCCTTGTCCCGGCCGAGGACGGATTGTTCCGCCTGGTGCCCACGATGGAGCGGGACGTCGTCCAGCGCCTGCCCGGCTCGTTGCAGTCGACCCCACCGGTTCGGTTCATGCTCAGCGTGGAGATCTCCACGATCTACAAGCGCGACGACCGTACGCGCAAGGTCCACCACCTCGTCTACCTGCCCGATCTCGACGCCATGGCCCGCTTCAACACCGCGCTCGGCCGGATCGGGAACCTGACCGCGGACGGGCGCCCGATCCTCGGACTGGACTCGCGCGATCTGCTGGAGATCACGCTGGAGGCCAGCCCGGACGCCTATCTGGTGCCCGCCCACATCTGGACGCCGTGGTTCTCGGCGCTCGGCTCGAAGTCCGGCTTCGACGCGATCGCCGACTGTTACGCCGACCTGGCCGAGCACATCACCGCGGTCGAGACCGGGTTGTCGTCCGATCCCGAGATGAACTGGCGGGTCTCCAGCCTGGACCCGTACCGCCTGGTGTCCAATTCGGACGCTCATTCGCCGGCCGCGCTGGCCCGGGAGGCCACCCTCTACCGGGGTGCGCCCGATTACCACGCGGTCAAGGACGGACACACGTTCGCGGGCACGCTGGAGTTCTTCCCCGAGGAGGGCAAGTACCACGCCGACGGGCACCGCGCGTGCGGCGTCAACTGGTCGCCGGCACAGACCCGGCAGAACTCCGGCCGCTGCCCGCAGTGCGGCAAGCCGCTGACCGTGGGCGTGCTGAGCCGGGTGGAGGACCTGGCCGACCGGGCAACGGGTGACGGCCGCCGCCCGCAACGGATCGAGCACCTGATCCAGCTGCACGGGGTGCTGGGCGAGATCCACGGCGTCGGCGCGAAGTCGAAGACGGTGGAGGGGCAGCTGCACCACCTGGTGGCCGCGCTCGGACCGGAACTGGACATCCTGCGGACCATCCCGCTCGACGCGATCGGCGCAGCCGGCGGCGAGAACCTGCGCGAGGCGATCGACCGGCTGCGCCGCGGGGCCGTCAGTCGCGTGCCCGGGTACGACGGCGAGTACGGCGTCATCACCCTGTTCGAGCCGGGCGAGCTGCGCAACCGGGCCAGCGCCCCGCAGCTGGAGACGCTGTTCGACATACCGCGCGTTCCGGTGCCCCAGCAGCGCCGGACCGAACCGGCGATCGGGCGCGCGCCCGTGCCGAAGGTCAAGGAGCCGAAGAAGGCCGCGCCCCCACCGCCGATCGCCCCGCCGCCGTCGCCGCACGAGCCGTTCGAGCCGATGCTGGCCGGCATGGAGGAGGTCGGCACCGGCCTGCTCGACCGCCTGGACGCGATGCAGCGGGTGGCCGCGTCGGCGCCGGGCGGCCCGCTGCTGATCGTGGCCGGGCCCGGCACCGGCAAGACCCGCACGCTGACCCACCGGATCGCGTACCTCTGCGCCGAGCTCGGCGTCTTCCCGGAACGTTGCCTGGCCATCACTTTCACCCGGCGGGCGGCCCAGGAGCTGCGCGAGCGGCTCGACCATCTGCTCGGGGACGTGGCCGAGGACATCACGGTCGGCACGTTCCACTCGCTCGGCCTGATCATCCTCAAGGAGAACGCCAAGGCCGCGGGGCTGCCGCCGAACTGGCGGATCGCCGACGACACCGAACGCGCCGAGGCCCGGAACTCCGCCGGCGAGGACGATCACATGTACGCCAAGCTGCTGCGCCAGCAGGACCTGGTCGACCTGGACGACCTGATCACCCTGCCGGTCGAGCTGCTGCGGGACGAGCCGGCGCTGGTCGAGCAGTACCGGCGGCGCTGGCAGTGGATCTTCGTCGACGAGTACCAGGACGTCGACGAGACCCAGTACGAGCTGCTGCGCCTGCTCAGCCCGGGCGACGGCAACCTGTGCGCGATCGGCGACCCGGATCAGGCGATCTACTCGTTCCGCGGCGCCGACGTGAAGTACTTCCTGCGCTTCAACGAGGACTTCGTGGACGCCCGGCTGGTCCGGCTGACCCGCAACTACCGCTCGGCGGCGCCGATTCTGGCCGCCGCGGTGCAGGCGATCGCCCCGTCGACGCTGGTCAGCGGGCGGCGGCTGGACCCGGCCCGGCTCGACCCGGAATCGCCGCTGGTCGGGCGGTACTTCGCCGGCAGTGTGGCCGACGAGGCCGATTTCGTCGTCCGTACGGTCGATGAGCTCGTCGGCGGTCTTTCGCACCGGTCGCTGGACTCGGGCCGGGTGGACCCGCGGGCGATCGCCCCGGGCACGTTGTCGTTCGCCGACATCGCCGTGCTGTACCGGATGGACGCGCAGGCCGCCCCGATCGTCGAGGCGCTGTCCCGGGCGGGCGTGCCGGTGCAGAAGCGCTCGCACAACCGCCTGCGCGACCGCAGCGGGGTGCAGGTCATCGCGCGCGAGCTCCGGCACGACGACAGTACCGGTCAGTCGCTGGCCGCCCGGGTCAAGCTGGCCGCGCAGATGCTGGCCCAGCGGTACGCCGCCCCGACTCTGGACGCGGAACAGCTCGCCCCGGACGACATCTGGTCGGCGGCCGAGCTGCTGATCCCGCTGGCCCACCGGATCGGCGACGACCTCGCCGTGTTCCTGCAGGAGATCGCCACCGGCGCCGAGGTCGACGCGCTCGACCCGCGGGCCGAGGCGGTCAACCTGCTCACTCTGCACGCCGCCAAGG
Source organism: uncultured Actinoplanes sp. (assembly GCA_964236515.1). Taxonomy (GTDB): domain Bacteria; phylum Actinomycetota; class Actinomycetes; order Mycobacteriales; family Micromonosporaceae; genus Actinoplanes. The sequence goes on along the minus strand of CAXSDA010000005.1, from coordinate 144,325 downwards.
GCCTGGAGTTCCCGGTGGTCTTCCTGGTCGGATGCGAGGACGGTCTGTTGCCGCTGCGCTGGCCCGGGGCATCGCCCGACAACGAGGAGGTGGCCGAGGAGCGCCGGCTGTTCTTCGTCGGGCTGACCCGCGCCCAGGACCGTCTCTACGTGACCCACGCGGCCCGCCGGTTCCGGCACGGCCGCGAGCGCGAACAGTCGCCGACCCCCTTCCTCGACCCGATCGACATCGGACTGTTCGAGCGGATGGGTGACCGCGTCCCGTCCCGTCCCAAGGATCGTCAACTCAGGCTCCTGTAAGACCGACGGCCACCACCGCGCCGGCCAGCAACGCCGGGCCCAGCGGAAGCGCCGTCGTCCGGCCGGCCCGCCGGGTGAGCAGCAGGAACGCCGCGATCGGGCCGTTGATCAGATGCGGTGCCACCAACCCGGCGAGCACGGCCGGCCAGCCCAGCGGCCCGAGGGCGAACCCGAGCACCGCGGCCAGTTTCACGTCACCGAACCCGACCGCGCCCCCGGACGCCACGAACAGCAGCAGATAGCTCCCGCCCAGCATCGCCGCTCCCCCGGCGGCGGCCGCGAGGTGACCCAGGCCGAGCGGCAGCACCAGCAGACCGAGCGCCGCCACCAGCGGATCGGGCAACCGCAGGCACCGCACGTCGACGGCGGCCAGCAGCACCCCGAGTACGACCGCCACCAGGAGCACCGGTAGCTCCGGCACAGGCCCGAGCGTCGCCGCCACCAGCGCCGCCGCCGCGCCCGAACCGGTGACGGCCGGCCACCATCCGCCACGCCGGCATCGGCAGGCCGGCCCCGCCCGTACCCATGTCCCGAACGGCTCGTTGCAATCCGCGCAAGCCGAACGCACCGCGATCCCCCACGGCACCGCCAAGCGGGACGCGGGACGCGGGACGAAGGCACCGGCGGCCGCGCCGAACGCGGCGGCAAGAATCACCACTGGTAGCGACATGGTCCGGGACGGTAGCGGCCCGGTACGACAGTTCCGCGTCGAGTTGCCGACACCGGAGGCGATTCGCCTGCTTGTCACCGAGATGAGTCCTGGTCGGCGCGATTTCGGGAGAGAACCGGAGGGGCGGCCACGCTACGGTGACCTACAGGAATCGCGCCTGGAGGAACGCCACGATGTCGCAGAACGGTCCGTACCCCGGTCCGCCCTCGCACCCGTGGTCGAGCGAGGGCTCCGACGAGCCTTACTCGGAGCCGGCCGACCCGTGGGGCAGTAACACCACGGCGTCCGGCCCGGCGCCGTGGGCCGGCGACCCGTCGGCGAGCTACTCGTCGGCGTACAGCGCCGATCCGCTGAGCGGGCCGCCGCGGCCGTGGACGCCGGCGCCGAAACCCCGCAACACCCTGATCCTCGCCCTCGTGGTCGTGCTGACCCTGCTCATCCTGGGCGGCCTCGGCACCACCGCCTGGCTGCTGTTGCACCGCGACGACACGAAGGCCGGCGGCACCACCGCGCCGACCGCGGAGGCGACCACCGCGGCCAACGCCCCCGACCCGCAGCCGAGCGAGGACGCCCGGTTCGTGAAGAGGGGCGAGTGCGTCCGGAACGAGGGCTCGGTGCAGACCCCGGCGATGACCATCGTGCCGTGCGCCAGCGGTACATACCAGGTACTGAAGCGGGTCGACGGGCGGACCACCGGTGAGGCCGACGCCGAGTCGAAGTGCCGTTCGGTGCCGAATTACACCAAGTGGTACTTCTACGACTCCGAACTGGACAGTCTCGACTTCGTGCTGTGCCTACGCGAGCGCTGAGTCGTCCAACCGGGCGAGGTGTTCCGGGTTCAGCTTGACGTCCCGTGCCGCCATCGCCTCGGTGATCTGCGACGGCTGGGTCACGCCGACGATCGGTTCGACGCCGGCGGACATCAGCCAGGCCAGCACCACCTGGTTCCGGCTCACTCCGAGATCCGCCGCCACCTCGTCCAGCACGGCCACCCGCCGGGTCGTACCGAGGTGCTCGTACGCCTCGGCCGGCGGCCGATCCGGACGGGCGTAGCTGCCGTTGAGCAGCGTGTTGTACGCCCAGAGCCGCATCCCGTCGGTCGACCGCACGTAGTCGAACGTCTCCTCGGTGGCGAGCACGTGTCCCGCGTCGGGCAGCGTCGCCCCCGGGCGCGGCCGCAGGTACGACCATCGCAACTGCACGGCGGAACAGCCGGCCAGCCCGAGCGACTGCGCCAGCGCCCGCGCCCGTTCCACCCGCCAGACCGGGTGGTTGGACGCGCCGAGCGCCCCGGCCGTACCGTCCGCGACCAACTCGCCGAACGCCGTGACCTGCTCCTCCAGCGGCACCGACCGGTCCTCGACGTGCGCCCAGTACAGGTCGATGTGGTCAACCGCGAGACGCGACAGACTCAGCCGTACGGCCGACTTGATCGAGTCCGCCGACAGCCCTTCGCGGGTGCCGTCGGACCGTTTCTCGGCGCCCATCTTCGTGCTGAGCTTCACCTGGTCCCGCCGGCCCGGCCGGGCGGCCAGCCACTGCCCGATCACCGTCTCGCTCTGGCCGCCGAGGCCGCTCGGGTCGATCCAGGCGGAGTAGTTGTTCGCCGTGTCGATCCAGCGGCCGCCCAGGTCGACGTACTGGTCGAGCAGCCGGAAGGATGAATCCTGGTCGATCCGGGTACCGAAGCTGAGCGCTCCCAGAATCACGTTGTTGTCGGTCATGCGGCCTACGTTGCAACCTGGAGCGCGGACCAGGTCAAGCCGAGCGGGAGGCATCGTGACGACGTACACGCCGGGCGAGGTGGGCGACAAGGTCGGCTGCACCCTCGACACGCTGCGGTACTACGAGCGGATCGGTCTGCTGGAGCCGGTGGCCCGGACGGCCGGCGGTCAGCGGGTCTTCTCCGAGGACGACATCGGCTGGATCGGACTGTTGCGGTGCCTGCGGGACACCGACATGCCGATCGCCCGGATGCAGCAGTTCGCCGAGCTGGTCCGGTCCGGGCACGACACGGTCGAGGCCCGGGCCGCGTTCCTGGAGGACCACGACCGCGAGATCGACGCCGCCGTCGACCGACTCCGAGCGGACCAGGCCCGCATCCGGGAGAAGATCACCTACTACCGCCACGTCGGTAGCACCGTCTAGAGATATCTCGCAGATTCGCTAGACAGCCTGATACTGATCTATCAGCTGACCGGCACGTCGGTGAGACGGAACTTCTCGAGCGCGTCGATGGTCACCGTAGTGACGCCGGCGGCCGGCGCCGGGAACCACAACGGCAGGGTGCGCGCGGTGTTCGCCGTCTTCGTCTCGGCCAGGTCGGGGTCGCACAGACAGGAGCGTTCGGTCTCGGAGATCTGGTACCCGAGGGGGTAGTTGGTCGACGTGCCGTCCAGCGTGTGCACGCCCGAGTCGTCGTACGGCTCGCGGGTGGTGAGCTCGTTGAGCGGTTTGCCGAACGGCTCCCGCAGATAGCTGGAGATGCTGGAATCCACATCGCCGATCCGGACGGTCAGATCGACCAGCAGATAGTCGCCGATCCGCGTCGCCGGACCGGCCGTGATGTGCGCCGGGTGGGCCTGCGGCTCGCCCGAGCCGGCCAGGTTCACGTCGACCCCGGCCAACCCGGTGCCGACCACGCCGGTCGTGCCGGGCAGCGGCGCGGTGGTCGCCGGAACGCTGGGCGGCGGCGTCCTTCCGGCGGCCGCGGTCCGGGGCGGGTAGGAGATCGTCACCCGCCGGTTGATCTGCCGGTTGGCGGCACTGGTGTTCGGCACCAGCGGCTGGGTTTCGCCCTTGCCGCTGACCGTCTTCGGCCACTGTGCGTCCGGCAGGCGGGTGCGGATCGCGGTGGCGACCGTACGGGCGCGGGCCTCGGACAACGTCTGATTGTGGGCCGACGTGCCGGTGTCGTCGGTGTGCCCGATGATGGTCAGCGGCCCCGCACCGCCGGCTTCGAGCTCGGCCAGCGCCACGTTGATCGACTTGCCGGCGGCGGGGCTGAGATCCGACTTGTCGATCCGGAACAGCACGTCGGCGGAGAGTTGCACGTCGGTCTGCTTTGCCGTCTTCGACGTGTTCACCGGCGCGACCAGGCTGGTGCGGTGCTCGATCAGGTCGCGGACCGTCGAGACGCCGGGCCGGCTCCAGTCGACGGCCGCCACCGGGGAACCGTTGAGGACGGCCGCCGGTGGCTGCGGCACGACGCCGTTCCGGATCGGCACGTCGGCGAAGACACCGGCGTTCGGGACGGTCACCGTCATCGCCGTCGCGTCGACCGGCACCCCGGTGAAGGCCGCCTGGAGCAGCGTGGACGCTCCGAGATCGACGGGGAACGAGCCGGTGCAGGTGCAGTCGCCGGCGTCGGGCTGCGTCCGGGCGACCTCGTACACCCGGCCCGCCGTGGGGTCGACGAGCTTCGGCCCGTCGAAGGATGAGGTCAACGAGCGGGAGAAGTGCGGGGCGAGCACCTCCGAACTCCGCCCCTTGGGCAACGCCGTCACGGTGGTGGGCATGCTGAGCACGACCGCCGATCCTGTCCGGATCAGTGGAGCCATGCCCATGGTCAGGGTGACGTCACCGGCGGCGAAGATCCGGCTGTCGGCCGCCGCGGCCACGCTGGGAGCGGCGGAGGCCGACGGTGCCGGCCCGGCGCCGCGGCGGGCCTTCGGCGGATCGTCCGAGGTGCATCCCGCGGTGCCGAGGAGCACTGCGGCCACGACGGTCAGCGTGATGGCCTGGCGTGACATGGCTCCAACCTACGAAACGCATGCACTAGGGCAATCTAGTAGTTTCTAGCGCCTAGTTTAGATTCGACTATATGGCGATCGATAGCGGCATCTAGCGCTCCCGCTAGACGGCCCGATACGGTGCTATCCCATGGACCCGGTACGCAACCCGTACGCTCCCGGCGCTGGTCAGCGGCCTCCCGAGCTGACCGGCCGCGGCCGCGAGCTGGACGCGTTCGACATCGTTCTGGAACGCGTGGCGCGCGGCCGGCCCGAGCGGAGTCTGGTGCTCACCGGCCTGCGCGGCGTCGGCAAGACGGTGCTGCTCAACACGCTGCGGTCGGCCGCGATCAGCCGCCTCTGGGGCACCGGCAAGATCGAGGCCCGTCCCGACCAGTCGTTGCGGCGCCCGGTGTCGGCCGCGCTGCACATGGCCATCCGCGAGCTCACCCCGCATCACCGCGACCCGGACCGGGTGGACGAGGTGCTGGCCGTCCTGAAGGCGTTCGCGTTGCGGGCCAACGATCCCGCCGGGAAGATCCGGGACCGCTGGTCACCGGGCATCGACGTGCCGCCCGCCCGGGGCCGGGCCGACTCCGGGGACATCGAGATCGACCTGGTCGAGCTGTTCACCGACGTCGCCTCGCTGGCCACCGACGTGGGCACCGGGATCGGCCTGTTCATCGACGAGATGCAGGACCTGGGTCCGGCCGACGTGTCCGCGCTGTGCGCTGCCTGCCACGAGCTGTCCCAGCTGGGCGCGCCGCTGATCGTCGTCGGGGCCGGGCTGCCGCACCTACCGGCCGTACTGTCCGCCGCCAAGTCCTACTCGGAACGGCTGTTCCGCTACCAGCGGATCGACCGGCTCGACCGGATCGCGGCCGACCTGGCGTTGTGCGCGCCGGCCGCGCGCGAGGACGTGGAGTACGAGCCGAAGGCGCTGGACCTGTTGTACGAGAAGTCCGGTGGCTACCCGTACTTCGTCCAGGCGTACGGGAAGGCGACCTGGGACCATGCGCCGCAGTCCCCGGTGACCGACTCCGACGTCCGGGTGGCCGCCCCCGAGGCCGAGGCCGAGCTGGCCGTCGGGTTCTTCGGCTCGCGGTTCGAGCGGGCCACCCCGGCCGAGCGGGAGTACATGCGGGCCATGGCGACGCTGTCCGGCGACCCCGGCAACGACATGGACGCGGCCGTGCCCACCGCGGACATCGCGGTCGCCCTCGGCCGCAAGCCGGCCAGCCTCTCCCCGGCCCGGGACGCCCTGATCAAGAAGGGTCTGATCTACTCCGGCGAGCGCGGCACGGTGGCCTTCACCGTCCCGCACTTCGGTCGGTACCTGCGTACCCAGCCCTGAACGCGGGTATAACGGGCGTATGAAGCCTGTACGCGCCGCCGCCCACGTCATGCTCGCCGCGATCTTCGTCGGAAGCGGGATCCGAGTCGTGCTCAAGCCCGACGCCAAGGAGGAGACGGCGAAACGGGTGACCGACAAGGTCGGGCCGATGCTGGAGAAGATCGATCCGCGGCTGCCCACGGACGCGACCACGCTGATCCGGATCAAGGGCGCGGCCGACGTGGTGGGCGGCCTGGCCCTGGCCACCGGACGGTTCACCCGCCCGGCGGCGCTCGTGCTGGCGGCCGGGCTCATCCCGACCACGATCGCCGGCCACCCCTTCTGGGCGGTGCCCAAGGCGGAGCGGGAACGTCAGCAGGCGCAGTTCCTGAAGAACCTCGGGCTGCTCGGCGGGCTGCTGCTCACCATCGTGGACACCGAGGGGAAGCCCGGTCTGTCCTACCGCACCAGTCACGCCGTCGACCGTTCCCAGCGTCGCGTGAGGCGCGCGGTGAAGACGGCCAAGCGTGAGGCGAAGATCGCCGCCGTGTCGGCCGGCACCGCGCGGCGGCTGCCCGGCTAGTCAGTGACCTTCGTTCCACCACGGCGTTAGTCCGACGGGGGACGCGCGCCACGACGGATCCTTCTAAGCTCTCCCGACGAGTTCACTCGAGAGCGACAGGGGGCCGCCGGTGACGACACGATCAGCACGCGTGATCATCGCCGTCCTGATCCCCCCGGCCGTCCTGGCGTTGCTCATCTTCTCCCGGTACGGCTTCTTGTCCCGGTACGGCTTCTTGTCCCGGTACGGCTTCTTGTCCCGGTACGGCGCCGCCGACCTCGCGCTGAACTCCGGCGCGGTCCGGGCGTGGCTGTCCGGCGACGGGCTCTACGACTTCCGGTCCCCCGGCTCCGGGCTGGGCACTGCGATCTCCCCGGTGGCGGCGTTCCTGCTGGCACCGGCGGCCGTCCTGCCCCTCGGGCTCTCCCAGTGGCTCCTGGGGCTGACCGGGGTGGCTGCGCTCGGGCTGTCCCTGATCGCACTGGCCGGCCCGGTTGCCCGGCGGTACGGACGGGCACCGGGTCCCGCCGTCGCCGTCGCCGTGGTGCTGGCCCTGCTGTTGCAGCCGGTTCGGGCCGCGCTCGGGCTCGGTGATCTCGACCTGGTGGTGTTCGGACTGGTCACCGCGGATGTGGTGGCCCTGCGCCGGAAGGCCTGGACGGACAGCCGGGCCAGCTGGTGGCCGGGCCGGACGGCGTCGGCGCCCCCCGGTGACCGGCCGCTGCGGCACCTGCTGCGCCGAATCTGGTCGACCGGAGCCTGGGGCGGCGTCGGGGTGGGCGTGGCGACCGCGCTCACCATCGGGCCCGGGCTGTTCATCGCGTACCTGGCCGTCACCCGGCAGTGGCGGGCCGCGCTCACCGCCGCCGGTACCGCGGCCACCCTGGGCGGCGGCGCCCTGCTGATCGCGCCCCGGCAGACGGCCGCCTGGTTCTCCGACGTGCTGTGGCGGCTCGACCGCACCGGCGGCGTGGGCCGCCTGGACAACCAGTCGCTGGCCGGCGTGCTCGCCCGGCTCTACGACTCGGCCACCACACCGGTCCTGCTCTGGCTGTCGTTCGCGCTGCTGCTGGTCGCGGTGGGCTTGATCCGGGCCCGCTCGGCGCACGCCGACGGCGACGAGATCGCCGCGTTCACGCTGATCGGACTGACCGGGGCGGTCGTCGGGCCGGTGAGCGAGTCACACAAGCTGGTGTGGATCGTGCCGGCCGTGCTGATCCTCATCGACGCGACCGCCCGCGACCGGGTCATCGCCGCGCGGGCCGGGGCGCGGGCCGGGGCCGGGGCGCGGGCCGGGGCCGGCCGAGCCGGGCGGTTCCGGGGGATCGGCTGGGCCGTGACCGCGCTGCTCGTCTACCTGCTGTTCGTCCTGGCTCCGGGGTGGACGGTCGCTCGGAACGCGTACGCGCTGGCCTTGATCCTGCTGGTCAACGTGCTGCCGTGGCGGCCCGGGGTGGCGCCCGCGTTCCCGATCAACCGGTGGCTGCGGCCACCGCGGGCACGGCCGATCCCGGCGTCGCGGCCGCCTACGGGCAGTTGACCCATTCGTCCGTGCCGTCGGTGAACACCTGCCGCTTCCAGACCGGCAGCCGTGCCTTCACTTCGTCGACCAGCTTCGCGCAGGCCGCGAAGGCCGCGCCGCGGTGGGCGCAGCTGACCGCGGCGATCAGTGCCACCTCGCCGATCTTGAGCGTGCCGATCCGGTGCGAGACGGCGACGGCGTGCACGGCCGGGTCCGCGGCGATCTCCTCGGCCACCTCGCGCAGAACCGACTCCGCGGTCGGGTGACCCTCGTACTCGAGCAGCGTGACTCCGCGCTCGTGGTCGTGGTCGCGGACGACGCCCTGGAACATCACCACCGCGCCCGCCCGCGGATCGGCCACCGCCGCCTCGTGCGTGGCCGGATCCAGCGGGGCGTCGACCACGGCGACCAGCGTGACGGTCACGAGCGTTCCCCGGCGAGCAGCGGGAGGGGCAGGAACGGGACCACATCGCCGGCGGCGGCCTCGGTGTCCGGGCGCACGACGACGAAGCCGTGGGCGTTGGCCAGGCCGCGCAGCATGGCCGAGCCGACATGCCCGACCGGCGTGGCCCGGGCGCCGTCCCGGTCGAGGGCCGACAGCGCCAGGTGGGTGTCGCCGCCGCGGCCGCGGACCGGCGCGGTCACCTCGACCCGCGGGAGCGGCGGCAGCTCCCGCCCGTGCCAGCCGGCGAGCAGCGGCGCCACCAGGGTGATCAGCGCGATGACGGCGGACTGGGGGTTGCCGGGCAGCCCGGCCAGGAACTTGACCCGGCCGTCGGGCATCGTGATCCGGGACAGCAGCATGGGGAAGCCGGGGCGTACGGCGACGGTGTTCACCACGTACTCGGCGCCGAGCTCGGCCAACGCCGGGTGCAGGTGGTCGACCGGACCGTGCATCGTGCCGCCGGTGGTGCAGACCAGGTCGGCGACGTCCAGCGCGGCGCGGATCGCGGCCACGTGCGCCTCGAGGGTGTCGCGCACCGGGCCGATCACGTCGGCGGCGTCGATGACCGCGCCGCAGCGGCGCAGCCAGCCGGGCATCTGCGGGCCGAGCGAATCGCGGACCCGGCCGGCGCCGGGTGGGCCGCTGGTCAGCAACTCGTCGCCGAAGACGAGCAGCGCCGCGCGGGGGATCGGGCGTACGGCCAGGGTCTCATAGCCGCAGGTGGCCGCCAGCCCGACGACCGCCGGGTCGACCGCCGTCCCGGCCGGGAGCAGTTCCTCGCCTCGGTACGCCTCCTCGCCCGGCAGCCGCCAGTCGGGGACCGCCCGCTGGGTGCCGTGGACCAGTTCGTCCGCGTCGCGGGTGGAGTCCTCGACCCGGATCAGGGCGTCGGCGCCGGTCGGCACCATCGCGCCGGTGGCGATCTCGACGCACGTGCCGTCCGAACCGAGCGGCGGGGCGGGGCTGCCGGCCAGCACCCGGCCGACCGGCCGCCAGGGCGCCGGGCCGCGAACCGCCCAGCCGTCGATGCTGGAGGTGGGGTACGCGGGCAGGTCGGTGAGCGCGCGGAGCGGCTCGGCCAGGGTCCGCCCGTCGGCCGCGGTCAAGCTCACTTGCTCGGCCGGGCCGGTGGCCGCCCGGCCCGCTTCGTACACCAGCGTGCGCGCCTTGTCCCAGTCGACCGGGACGCTGTCCGAACTCACCCGACGAGCCTATCCGTGGTCGCCGCCGCGCATCTGCTGGACCGTGTGCGCGAGGATCGGGCCGAGTACGGCCAGGCCGTCCCGGGCGCCCCCGGTGGAGCCGGGGAGGTTGACGATGAGCGTACGTCCGGCCACCCCGGCCAGCCCGCGCGACAGAGCCGCCGCCGGCACCTTGTCCCGGCTGTACGCGCGGACCGCCTCGGCGATGCCCGGGATCTCGAAGTCCAGCAGCCCGCGGGTGGCCTCGGGGGTGCGGTCGGTCGGGGTGACGCCGGTGCCGCCGCTGGTCAGCACGACGTCGACGCCGTCCGCGATCGCGTCCCGCAGCGCCTGCGCCACCGGATCCCCGTCCGGCACCACCACCGGCTCGTCCGGCACCTCGCAGCCGAGGTCGCGCAGACCGGCGACCAGCAGCGGGCCGCTGGTGTCGGCGTACACGCCGGCCGCGGCCCGGTTGGAGGCGACGATCACCCGGCCCCTCACGGACGTACCCATGCGCCGGTCTTGCCGCCGTCCTTGCGCAGCACCCGGACCGCCTCGATGCTGGCCGCCGGGTCGACCGCTTTGATCATGTCGATCAGCGCCAGCCCGGCCGTGGCGACGGCGGTGAGCGCCTCCATCTCGACGCCGGTCCGGTCGGCCGTCCGGGTGGTCGCGGTGATCTCCACGCCGGACTCGACGATCCGCAGGTCCACGGTCACGCCGTGCAGACCGATCGGGTGGCACAGCGGAACGATGTCGGAGGTGTGCTTCGCGCCCATGATCCCGGCCAGTCGCGCTACCGCGAGAGCGTCGCCTTTGGGCACACCGTCACCACGCAGCAACGCTACGACTTCGGCGGTGCTGTCGACCCGGCCCGCGGCGACGGCACTGCGGCTGGTGACCGCCTTGGCCGAGACGTCGACCATGCGCGCCGCACCCGTTTGGTCGACGTGAGAGAGTGGGGATTCGTCGGGCATACCGGGAGCTTATAGAACGTTTTCCAATAACGAGTTCGCGCATCGGCGAGACGGGGCCCACAATTCTCCTACGGCGGCTGGATATCGATCTCTATGCTGGTCAGCGGCCGTATGAGTCACTTCAGAACTTCATCTTCAGGCCCATATTCAACGTCAATCCTTTCCGTTAGGCAAGGGCCACTCTCTGCGATTCGGATACACCGGCCAAACCGGATCGGGGATAGCCCAGTGTTCTTGATTGCCGACGGTGCGTAGCGCAATAGCGATCGATTCTCGCTTTCTGCGCATAGCGACACAAATCACTATCAAACTGTCGTTCACTCGCTTAACGTTCTCCTCGTCGCGACACGACTCGCCAGCAGAGGCTTCCCCCTCTGCGACCACCGCGAACGCGAGGAGACGCACCATGCGTAACACCGACTGGGGCTGACCAGGCTGCGCAAATGCGCGCACTTTGTCTACGCTTGAGCCGAGCCCGATGTGGGGTCGTCCGGCGACGGGATTCACTCGACTGTGACCACCGCGAATAGCACCAACGACGACGTGACCGATCTGCGGCTCCGGCTGCGCATCGGTCTCGTCGTCGTTGGTTCGCTCGTCGCGGCCGCGATCAATGTGCTGCTAGCGGTGGATCGACCCCAGCCAATGCCAAACCCGCTCATCGTGCTGCTGATCGTCGCCGGTGTGGTGGTCGCCAATCGGCTCAAGGTGTACGTGCGCGTCCGATCGAGCCAGGACGGCACCGCTTGGGGTGAACTGCCCGTCCTGATCGGCCTGATGGTCGTGCCGATGCCCTGGGTCGTCCTCTGCGTCGCGGCCGGCATGACGATCGTCAAGCTCTGGGCCCGGGCCGGCCTGCAGAAGGCCGCCTTCGCGGTGGCCAAGGAGGCACTGACCGCGACGGTGGCCGGCCTCGTCCTGGCCGCGTTCCACGTCCAGCCCGATCCGGCCCGCCCGAGCTTCGCGCCGGTGGCGATCACAGTCGCCTTCCTCGCAATGACGATCGTCGACCTGGCGGCGTTCCTGCCGGTCATCGCGGCCGCCTCGCACTCGACCGTGCTGCGGGTGGCCCGCAAGGACTGGGACGGGCGGCTCATCGGCCTCGGCGTCCGCCTCGCGGCCGTTCTGCTGGTGGTGGCCGCCCTGTCCGGCCGGATCAGCGTCCTGCTGCTCCTGCTGCTCCCGCCCGTCGCCGCCTGCATGCACCTGTGGCACTCCCGCCGGCTGCGCACCCGGGCCGAGCGTGACTCGTGGCAGCGCTTGTACAAGGCCGTCGACGCGCTGAACGTGGTCGACCTGGCCGAGGTGCTGCACCTCGCCACCACCCGGCTGGCCCAGATCTTCTCCGCCGACCAGGCCGAGATCGAACTGACCGAGGGCGGTAAGCACCGGCTGGTCCAGGGCAACGGCGGCGGCATCACCTCCGACCGTCCCGGCTCCCTGGAACCGCCCGGCACCGACAGCGTCGTGGTCGTCGAGCTGAAGACCAACGACGAGCAGTACCACGCGGGCCAGCTCCGGCTGCGGTGGCGCGGGCGGGTCAGCCTCACCGAGTTCGAGCACTACAAGGTGCAGGTCTTCGCGGCTGCCCTGTGCACCGCGATCCGCAACGCCCGGGCGTACACCGAACTGGCACGCGTCTCGGCCGAGAACGCCCACGCCGCCACCCACGACGGGCTGACCGGCCTGCCCAACCGGCGCCGGCTGCTGGAGACCGCCGACCTCGCCTTCGAGTCGCGCGGCGACGACGGCATCCTCGCCCTGCTGCTGATCGACCTGAACCACTTCAAGGAGATCAACGACACCCTCGGCCACTCCGCCGGCGACCGTGTGCTGTGCGAGGTCGCGTGCCGGCTGCAGGCCGTGGCCCGGCCCGGTGACCTGGTCGCCCGGCTCGGCGGCGACGAGTTCGCGGTGCTGTTCAGCCAGCTCCCGTCGCCGGCCATGGCCACCCACCGGGCGCAGACCATCCTGGCCGCGCTGGACGAGGTCATCGACATCGACGGCATGCAGCTCACCGTCGAGGGCGCCGGCGGCATCGCCCTCGCCCCCGGCAGCGGCGGCGTGCAGGAACTGGTCCGGCGCGCCGACGTGGCCATGTACCAGGCCAAACGGTCCGGCCACCGGACCGCCGTCTACGTCCACTCCCGCGACACCGCCGACCTCAGCCGGCTGACCATCGGCTCGGAACTCAAGCGGGCGGTCGAGCGTGAGGAGTTCGTCGTCGACTTCCAGCCGATCGTCGACCTCGGCACCGGCGAAGTGGTGTCGGCCGAGGCGCTGACCCAGTGGCACCTGGGGGACCAGGAACGCCCGGCCCTGCTCGAGACGGTGGAGCGGTCGGGTCAGCTGGCCGCGTTCGCCGACGCGATGCTGGAACAGTCGCTGGCCGCGATCGGCATCTGGCGGGAAGCCGGCTTCGACGTACCGGTCGCGGTCAACGTGTCGCCGCGCAGCCTGTTCGACCCTGACTTCCCCGAGTCCGTGCTCACCCGGCTGGCCGACCACCACATCCCGCCGGACCGGCTCGTCCTGGAACTGGCGGAGACGCTCACCATCAGCCAGATCGACGTCGTGGCCCGCGCTCTGACCGAGCTGCGCGACGCCGGCGTCCGCCTGACCCTGGACAACTTCGGCACCGGGGTGTCGTCACTGTCGGTGCTGTCCCGGATCCCGGTGCACCAGTTGAAGATCGACCGCGAGTTCGTGGCCGGTGTCGAGACCTCGTCGGAAGCGGCCGCGGTCATCCGCTCCACCGTGGACCTGGCCCGCAGCCTGCACCTGACGGTCGTGGCCGAGGGTGTGGAGAGCGAGCCGCAACGGCACGCGCTGTGGGAGCTGGGCTGCGTCGCCGGCCAGGGTCACCTGTTCGCCCGGCCGATGCGCGCCGGGCGCATGCTGGCCTCCCTGCGCCGCGGCACCGGCGGCCGGCCGGGCACGCTGGCCGGGGCGTTGCACGAGTCCGGTTCGGTCGTCCGGCTGCCCCGCCGCCGCGCTACCGGCCCGGGCCGATCGTCTCTGCCACACTTGCCTGCGTGACCTCACCCGCCGGCCGCCTGCTCCGGGCGGTCGACCGGGGTGCCGGCGGGCTCGCCGCCGACCTCGGCCTCTACGCCCTGTCCGCCGGGTTCGCTCTGCTCACCGCGCTGACCTCGACGCTGCTGCCGCACCGCGCGTGGGGCGCCATCGCCGTCTGGGGCTACCTGGCCGCGACATTGGTCACTCTGATGCAGTTGATCGCCTACCGGCGCCGCGCCTCCGCGGGCGCGCTCTCCGCCGGCGCGCTCTCGGCGGGCGGAACCGCCGCCGGCGCAACCGCTACGAGCCCAACCGCCCCAGGCGCAACCGCCCCGGGCGCCCTCTCCCCGAAGCCGGGCGCGGCCGATCCGCCGATCCGGTTCCGCCGCTGGTCGGCGTGGGCTTGCTGGGTGGCCGTCGCACTCGTTCCGCTGATCGTCGAGGCCGTTCAACGGGCCGGCGGACGCACCGACCGGGCCCAGGACGAAGTGCTGGTCGTAGAGCAGATGGGCGAACGCCTCCTGCACACCGGGACGCCGTACCTCGGCCCCGACGCCATCGCCGCCCTGCCGCCGGCCGACCGCTTGCTCGGTTACGCCCCCTACCAGCCCGGGATGGCGGTGTTCGGGCTGCCGCGGGCACTGTTCGGCGACGTCTGGTGGACCGACGCCCGCGTCTGGTTCGCGGTGGTCACCCTGGCCGCGCTGGTGGCCGCCACCAAGATCGTCCCGTCCGTACGGGCGGTCCAGGTCGCCACCGTGTTCCCCATCTGCGCCCTGACGCTGGCGACCGGCGGGGACGACATCCCGGTTCTCGCCCTGTGCCTGCTCGCTCTCGCCTGGTGCACCACCGGGCGGTACGGCCGGGCCGGGCTCGCGGTCGGCGTGGCCGCGGCCTGCAAGCTGTTCGCCTTCCCGGTGGTGATCGTGCTGGCCGTCCTGGCCTTGACCGAGCGCCGCGCCGCCCGGTACCTCCCCGCCGCGGCCGGACTGCCGATCCTGGTGCTGATCCCGCCGTTCCTGGTGAACGGTCAGGCCTTCGTGGAGAACGTGATCCGCTTCCCGCTCGGCCACGGCCTGGTGACGAGCCCGGCGCAATCGCCGTTCCCCGGCTATCTGATCTCGGAGCTCCTGCCCGGCGGCCGGTTCATCGCCGCGGCACTGCTGGTCGCCACGGCTGTGACCATCGCCGTACGGCTGATTCGAAGGCCGCCGGCGACCGCCTCGAGGGCTGCGCTGTTCTGCGGCTGGGGATTGCTGGCGGCGATCCTGCTGATGCCGACGACCCGCTTCGGTTACCTGCTGTACCCGGTGGTCTTCCTGGTCTGGGCGGAGGCCCTCCGAGAATCCGTCGCGTCGGCCGAGCCCGTCGAGGATCCGGCCGTCAACCTGATGTGACGGATCGGCCGGGAGTGTCTGCGGGCAGGCGACGCGTGCGATGCTGCGGTCCATGTCATTTCAGGCCGCGGCGGCCGCACTCGGCTCGGCCTACCGCGGGTTCACCGCCGTGGTCGCGCCGCTCCAGGACGCGGAGCTGTCCCGGCCGTCGGGCTGCCGCGGCTGGACCGTCGCCGACCTCACCGTGCACCTCACGCAGGACGCGCAGCGCGCTCTCGTGACGCTGGCGACGCCCACCACCGGACCGCCCGATGTGGACTTCGTCACCTACTGGCGGGACTTCCCCGGCGATGACCCGTCCGGCGAATCGGACCACGCCCGGTGGGTCCACCGGGTGGCGGCCGCCTTCGACCGGCCGACCGGTGTCGTCCACGTCTGGACCGAGCTTTCCGAAGCGGCCGTACGGGCGGCCACGGTCGCCGACCCGGACGCCCGGGTGTCCACGCAAGGTCACGTGCTGACCGTCGCCGACTTCCTGGCCACCCTGGTCACCGAGGCGGTCATCCATCACCTCGACGCGGTGGTCTCATCCCCGAGGCGCCCGAACCCGGCTCCGAGGCTGTGGCGATCGCCAGATCCACAGTGGATGGCTTGTTCGGGCCGCCCGGCCTCCCGCCCACGTGGTCCGCCGGCGAGGCCCTCCGCAAGGCCACCGGCCGGACCTTGCTCACCGCCGCCGATCGGCAACTCCTCGGCCCCGGTGCGGATCGCCTTCCCGTCCTCGGCTGACCGACCCATGCCGTACGCTGCGACAACGATGGCCGGCCGTTCGGGCCGGCGCCCGGCCGGATCGGTACCACGCCCCATGACCGACATTCTCGACGAAGATCGGCAATGGCTGTTCGCCGCGGTCGAACTGTCCCGGCTGTCGCCGCCGACGCCGACCAATTACGCCGTGGGGGCGGTCATCGCCGACGGTGGCAGTGGCGTGTTGTCCACCGGGTACACCGGTGAGATCGGCTCACGGGAGCACGCCGAAGAGGTCGCCCTGGCCAAGCTGGCCGCTCAGCCCCGGCGTGACCTCGACCGGGTCACGCTCTACAGCACGCTCGAGCCGTGCACGGTGCGGCGGTCGCGACCGGTCACCTGCACCGGCCTGATCCTCGCGGCCGGCATCCAGCGGGTCGTCATCGCGCTGCGGGAACCGCTGCTGTTCGCCGACTGCCACGGCGTGGAAGATCTTCGTGCCGGCGGGGTCGAGGTCGTCGAGATCAGTGGCCTGGGTCATCTGGTCCGCGAGGTCAACGCCCACGTCCTCGACCTCCGGTCCGCCGACCACATCCGCTGAGCCCGCCGCCCCGACGCGGCCGCCGGACGCTCAGCCGATGGCCATGTCGACGAAGCGCGAGAGGTGCAGCTGGGCGGCGACCGTCACGGTGTCGGTGGGGCCGTTCCGGTGCTTGGCGATGATGAAGTCGGCTTCGCCGGCCCGCGGACTCTCCTTGTCGTAGTAGTCGTCCCGATGCAGCAGGATGACGACGTCGGCGTCCTGCTCGATGGAGCCGGATTCGCGCAGATCGGACAGCATCGGGCGCTTGTCGGTCCGCTGCTCGGGGCCACGGTTCAGCTGGCTCACCGCGATCACCGGGCACTCGACCTCCTTGGCCAGCAGCTTCAGCCCCCGGGAGAGGTCGGCGACCTCCTGCTGCCGGCTCTCCGTGCGCTTCGGCGAGGTCATCAGCTGCAGGTAGTCGACCACGATGAGCTTGAGGTTGTGCCGCTGCTTCAGCCGCCGGGCCTTCGCCCGGATCTCCATCAGGTTCATGCTCGGGGTGTCGTCGACGAAGATCGGCGCTTCGCTGATCTCGCCCATCCGGCGGGCCAGTTTCGACCAGTCGTCATCGGACAGCTGACCCGACCGCAGCACATGCAACGGCACGCGGGCCTCGGCGGACAACAGCCGCATGACGATCTCGATCTTGCTCATTTCCAGTGAGAAGATGGCACTCGCGCAGTTCGCCCGAATCGCTGCATTGCGGGCGAAGTCCATGCTCACGGTCGAGTTGTGGGTAGGAATCATCGAGTGCCCGGCCAGGTACATGTGACTCTCGTTGGACACGGTGATGCACCGGACCGGAACGCTGTCCGCCCGCTGGACATCCGTGACGTATCGGGACCCGGTCCGAGCGCGCCCCACTGTCCGGCAGCGTTGCTGGTGGGCGGAGTGTTTACGTTCCAGCCGGAATATCGGGTCGGATGTCGAGAAGTTGAGGGTGTAGACGATTGATGACGCCTCCGTCCGGCCCAGCACCCGCTTCCGGGTCATCGAGCAGCGATACCCGAGACTGACGATCAGCTCACGGGTGTTTTCGGCCAACCGTTCGGAGGCGACCGCGAACTGCAGCGTCCCGCTGGGCGTGACCGTGCCGTCGGTGTCCATCAGGCCCGCCAGAACGGCTCGGCGCTGCTCCACGGAGGCGCGCAGATAAGCCATCGGGATGTGCTTGTCGTCGAACACCTCTGCCGCTCGCAGAAAGCCCTCCGGCGCAACGGCGCCCCTCGACTGACCACCGCAGGACTGCCCGCACGTCATCACACTCGCGGACTTCGGCGTGAAGACCGCCCCGCAGACGAGGCATACCCGGTTCGTCAGCGGCGCGAGAGGTGGAACCTTGATCGCGTAGACCATCCGGCCTTCGAACTCGACGAGACGACCCTCCTGCTGGAGATAGCCGGCAATCTCCGGGTCGGCGGTGGTGAATCGGGCGGCGGCCTTCGAGTGACCGTCGCCGAGCCACACCCCCAATGTGTAGGGCGGCACGGGAAGATCGGTGGCCTCGGGTAGTTGCAGGGCGGCCGCGTTTTCCACCGCGTGGTTGGCACGCCCGTCGGCCGGGTGGCGCAGGGTCTCAGCGATTTCCTTGGTCGTGCGGACGCCGCCGTGATCGGCCATCGCCTCCGCGTTCCGGTTTCGGCCAACCCGCTGCGCAAGGGCAGTGATCAGGGCCTGTCGCGAGTATGCCTGGATCGTTCGGCGCCAGGGCTTACCCCGTCGTTCGTACTCCCGCGTGACTCGACCGGTGATGCCCACCTCGGCCCCGACGACGTGCAGGACGTGGCGGAACCGCTCCCCCACGAGCGAGAGCGCCTCGCCGAAGGTCACGAGATCGTCCGGCTCCCGCATCACCGTGGCATGGATCTCCGTGACCGTTTGACGGGCGGAGTCGGGCCACCGGGGGACCTTCCGGATCTCCGCCCGTTGCCGGCGGCCGGCCCTCGTCGTGGTCTTCCACAGGTGATCGGCATCAGCGACAACCGTGGATCCGTCCGAGAACTCGACCTCGAAACACAGCCGATCCTCCATGACATCGAACGCATGAATGACGGTCGTCGGGTGGCCGTCGTCGCCCAGGACCAGATCCCCGGCGCGTAGCGCCCCCATGGTGGTCCAGCCCGTCGGCGTGGGAATCGGCGTATCGAGAGCTAGCGCCTTTCCCAGACCAGGCCGGCCGGCCACGATGATCAGCTGACCGGCGTGCAGACCGTTGAGCAGGCGATCGAGGTCGGAGAAGCCGGTCGGGACGCCGGTCATCATGCCGCCGGTGGCGCCGACGGCCTCGATCTCGTCCAGGGTCGGCTGGAGCATGTCGGCCAGCACCGCGAAGTCTTCGCTGACCCGGCGCTCGGTGACGTCGTACACCGCCTGCTGCGCCAGGTCGACGATGTCGTCGACGTCGCGGCCGCCGTTGCCGCCGGTGCCGTAGCCCAGCTGCACGATCTTCGTCCCCGCCTCGACCAGGCGGCGCAGCACGGCGCGCTCGGACACGATGCGGGCGTAGTACGACGCGTTGGCCGCGGTCGGCACGCTCTCGATCAGCGTGTGCAGGTACGGCACGCCACCGATGCGCTGCAGGTCGCCGGAGTCGGCGAGGGCGGCCGACACGGTCACCGGGTCGGCCGGCTCACCCCGCCCGTACAGGTCGAGGATGGTGTCGAAGACCGTGGCGTGCACCGGGCGGTAGAAGTCGTGGGTCTTGAGTATCTCCACGACGTCGGCGATCGCGTCCTTGGACAGCAGCATGCCGCCGAGCACGCTCTGCTCGGCCGCGACGTCCTGCGGCGGTGACTTGTCGAACCCGCCGCCGGAGTAGCCGCCGCCCCCCGGAGGTCCCGCTGGAGGCTGTGACCGGGCCTCCGGCCGTGCGTCGTCGCTGATCGACACCGGTCCCCCTCAATTCGCCGTTCGCTCTCGTGTAGATCAAACAACCCGGGTACGACACTTTTGGTGGAACCCGCGGCGCTGACCCGGACGGCGAGTGGGACCGGGCCGGTACACCTTACGAATCTGCACGTCACCGGCCCAAGCGACGCGGTGGACGACGCTTGGGACAACCTGTGGACATCCTCACCAGACCTGTGTGCAGCCCTGTGCACAGCCTGTGGATTAACGCCGGGATTGCCGCTGAGCTGCGGTCCCCACCTGGGGTTTCACTGTCCCCAGCGTGTGGAGGGACAAAAAATGCTCGTGGTGAGCAAGCCGTCGCCCCTGGGCGTTGCGGTTCCGACCGACAAACGTCACGCTTTGGTCGTGGACCAACGCGAGTGGGACTACGGTGCCCGCCTGCCCCGGGAGCGGCAAGGGGAGTCGTGGTCCACCCCCGAGGGTCCGGAAAATGGGGATTCGCCCCGGTGGCCGTCGCCCGCCGACACCGGCAGCATGGAGCCGATTCCCGAGGCCGTGGCCTGGGCGCAGCGGGCCGAGGCGTGGGCGCAGCAGCCGCCGAACGAAGTGGAACGGCCGGTCAGTCGCTGGTCGGAAGCGGCGCCGGCCGGAGAGGGCGTGGGCTGGCGGACCGAAACCGCCGAGTGGCGGGCCGCTGACCAGACCGCCCGCTGGTCCCAGACCACCGAGTGGCGTTCGACGTCCGGCACGCACGGCTGGCGGTCGACGACCGAGGCGTGGCAGACCGGCGCGGGCGCCGAGGAGCTCATCCCTCCGGGTGACCCTTCCACCCGGCAGCAGTCGGCCATTTCCGGTACGGCCTGGCCCACACCGGACGAGTCGGGCGCCAACGGCCGGGCGCCGTACGCCGGGCCGCCGCTTCCTCGGGCGCCGGAAGCACCGTGGCCGCCGGCCGCCGAACCGCCACGGCCCAGCTGGCAGACACCTAACACGATCGACGGCCGTCACCTGGTCCGGGAGGACGACCGCGCCCACTGGCGGGAGTCGGTCGCCGGCACCTCGGCCGCCGAGGACACCGGACCGGTCGGCCGCCGCCGCGCCGGTGAAGGACGGAACACCGGCAGCGGTACGGGCTGGACCACGCGCTCGGACTCCGACAACTGGGCCGGGCACACCGACACCGGCAGCATCCCGCTGTACGAGACCCCACCGCCGCCCAGCTGGGGCGCGGCATCCGGCGCGGGCACCTGGGCGCCCTCGGAGCCCGACCGGCGATCCACCTGGCAGTCCCCCGAACCCGACCGGCCCACGTGGCCGACCGCCGAACCCGACCGATCCGTCTGGCCGACCGCCGATCCGGGCCGGGCCGCCTCGGCTCCTGGCGAGCCCAGCCGACCGAGCTGGCAGGTCGCCGAGCCGGCACGTCCGAGCTGGCAGACACCCGAGCCCACCGAGCGGCCCAGCTGGCAGACAACCGAGCCCACCGAGCGGCCCAGCTGGCAGACACCCGAGCCCACCGAGCGACCCAGCTGGCAGTCGGCTGAGCCGGACCGACCCGGCCGGCGACCGCTCGGACCGGAGACCGATCAGCCCGGTGTGGCCCCCCGGCGCCGCAGCCGACCCGGTTCCAAGGCCGAACCGCCCGCCGCCACCACAGCCAACTGGTCCGCGCCCGCCGCGCCGCCGCCGACCCGGCCGAGCTGGGACAACCCGGCTGCGGACGCCACGTCGAACTGGTCCACCCCGCCGGTCGGCCGCCGGTCGGACGACGAGCGGCCGAGCTGGGCCCGCAGCGAGGCGCCGAGCTGGCAGTCCCCGTCCGAACCCCGCGACGACGACACGGGCCGGCGCCGGTGGACGGACCGTTCCGATACCGGCACCGACCTCTCCGGCGCCCCGGACCGGAGGTACGACGAGTACCGGACCGCGGACCCGCGCGACGACCAGGACCGCCCCGGCTGGGCCCAGCGCGGCCAGCACGCCGGCGGCCCGGACATCAGCGGCCCGGACACCAGAGGCCCGGACACAAGCGGCCCGGACACACACAGCCAGGACACCGGCGGATGGCGACCGGCCGACGACACCAGCGGCTGGCAGCGCAGCGACGACACCACCGGCTGGCAGCGGACCACCCCGGTCGAGGACGCTCCGAGCCGGCGCCGAGGCGTGGATCGCCGGCCGCCGGAACTCGAGTCCGGAGCGGACGCCGACGGCCGGCGCCGCGCGGCCGAGCGACCCCGGGCGATCGAAAGCTTCCACCGCGACGGCGAGGACCGGTCCGGCGAGGCCGGCGGGCGACGGCGCCGCGACGATTCCGGCGACTGGCGCGACCGGGCCGAGTGGCGCGCCGAGCCCGACTCCGGCAGCTGGAACCGGGGCGACGGGGACGACGACTGGCGCCGCGACCCCGACACCGGAGCATGGGAACGCACCCGCGAACGCCTGGTCCGGCCTCCGGGCGACCCCGAGGCTCCCACGAACGGCCCCGGCACCCCACCGGGCAGCACCGGAACACGCCTCGACGCCACCAGAACCCGCCTGAGCGGGACCGGAACCAGCCCGGCCGGCACCGGAACCCGCCTGGGCGGAACCGGAGTTCGCCCCACCGCCAACGGCTCCCGGACCGGCCCCACCGACTCCACAACCAGCGCCACCGACTCCCGGACCGGCTCGATCGGCTCCCGGACCGGCCCCATCGGCTCCGGAACCGGCTCGGTCGACCCGCAAACCGGCGCTATGGACTTCCGGTCTGACGGCCGCGACACCCCGCCCCATCCGGCCGACCCCTGGGCGGCCGCTGGAGCGCCCGACGGCCGCGACCCCTACTCCGCCCCACCCCCGGCCGACACCGGCAGCTGGCGTACGGCCCCGGACGGCCCCCGCCCCGGTGGCGGCCGGCGCCGCGCCGAGGACCGGGACACGACCAGGACCCGGATCGGCGAAGGCCGGTCGGCGGCCGCCGCCGGTAGTGCACCGCACTCCGCCGCACCCCCCCGGCCGGCCCCCGCGGCCCCGGTCGATCCGGACGTGTTCCGGCGCGGCGACCTGGCGGCCCGGGCGGACGCGAACGGTCCGGGCGCGAACTGGCCGGACCCCCGGGACCCGGAGGACTGGCGGCGCGAGCTGCGTGAGCAGGCCCGCCAGGAGTACCCGGACTTCTCCGACGCCCCGACCGAGATCCGGCAGCGCATCGACCCGCCGGCGCTGCGCACCGACGCCGGGCGTGGCGATCCCCGGCGCGGCGATCCCCGGCGCAACGATCCCGCGCGCGGCGAGGACCCGTTCGGCGGGCCCGCCGCCTGGCAACGGGAGGAACGCGAGCGTCAGGACCGCGGCTCCGCGACGTACCGCGAAGGCGGCACCGGCGATTGGCGTCGCGCCCTGGTCGATCCCAGCGATCTGGCCGACGGCGAGTCCCGGCGATACGGCACGGAGGATTTCACGCCGTTCCGGCCGACGGGCTCGGCCCGGGTCACGCCGCCCCCGGGACCGTCCAACATTCCGACCAGCCCGCCCGTCACGGCCCGGCCGCCGATGCCGACCAGCCCGCCCGTGTCGGGGCGGCCGCCGATCCCGACCAGTCCGCCGCCGGCCGGACCGCGACCGGTCAGCCCATCGGTCGGCCGGGGCCGCGAGGACGCGCTGGTCGGCGCCGAGCGATCGGCGGCCGCGCGCTGGCAGGACCCGCCGGACACCCAGTGGCCGCCGCGCGACGCCACCGGCAGCTTCCGCACCGGCTCGTACGAGCGCCGGGCCAGCGGCAGCCTGGACGCGTCGCCCAGCCGCTCGAGCAATCTGCTGGACCCGGACGAGGACGGGATCGAGGAGAAGGCCGGCGGTCCGCTGGCCGCGGTCGGGTACACCGTCGTCTGGTACGGCGTGCCGGTGGTGCTGTTCGTGTTCTACATGCTGGTGCTCAACGGCAGTCAGCAGGCGCACGCGCTCACCACGCTGGCCCACGCCGCCCCGCAGTTCGGCTTGTCGCTGGTGCTCAGCATGATCGTCGCGGTCGGCCTGCGCTGGGCCAGCGGTTCCTGGAAGGCCGCCAGCGTCGGCCTGGCGGCGGCGGTGATGGGCGGCGGCCTGGCCACCGTGCTGTCCTCCGCGATCACCGGCAACGCCCTGACATAGCCGGCCGACCCAGCGAAAGCCCAGCTGAAACGCTAGGTGGCCGACCGGCACAGCAGAGCCAGCCGACACGGGAACAGCCGGCCGACACGGTAAGAGGCGCGCCGGGCCGAAGCCCGACGCGCCTCGCGCGTACGACCGTCCTATTTGGCGCCGACGACGTTCACCGGGAACGTCGCAGTCACCTCGGGGTGAAGCTTCACCGAGACGTTGTACGCCCCGGTGGTCTTGATGTGGCCGGGCAGTTCGAGCCGCCGCCGGTCCAGGGACGGACCGCCCGCCGCCTTGACCGCGTCCACGATCTCGGCCGGGGTGATCGAGCCGAACAGCCGTCCGCCGTTGCCGGACCGGGCGGTCAGCGTGACCTTCAGCCCGGACAGCTGGCCCTTGACCTCGTTGGCCTGACCCAGGTCGCGGATCTCCCGGGCGTCGCGCGCCCGACGGATGACCGAAACCTGCTTCTCGGCGCCCTTGGTCCAGCGGATGGCGAAGGCCTGCGGGAGCAGGAAGTTGCGCCCGTACCCGTCCTTGACCTCAACGATGTCGCCGGGAGCCCCGAGGCCCGACACTTCCTGCGTAAGGATGATCTTCATGTCGGTGCCCCCTCTCAGCGTGCCGTCGCCGTGTACGGCAGAAGCGCCATCTCGCGGGCGTTCTTGACCGCGCGGGCGATCTGCCGCTGCTGCTGCGAGGTCACACCGGTGACCCGCCGAGCGCGGATCTTGCCGCGATCGGAGATGAACTTCCGCAGCAGCGCGGTGTCCTTGTAGTCGATGTAGGTGATCCCGTCCTTGTCGAGCGGGTTCACCTTCTTCTTCGGCTTGCGAAGTGCCGCAGCCTTGGCCATGGATCGTGCTCCTGAACTCATCAGATTTAGAAAGGTGGCTCGTCGTCGAAGCTGCTGTTACCGCCGCCGCCGCTGCCACTGGAGCGAGAGCTGGTGGCCGGAGCCGCCGTGGCCCAGGGGTCGTCGAAGTTGCCGCCGCCCCCTCCGCCACTCTGCGGCCGGGAGGCACCGTCACCGCCGGAGGTGCCGCCACCACCAGAGGCGCCGAAGCCGCCACCTCCGCCGCCACCGGACCGGGTCGTCTTCTGAATCTTCGCCGTGGCGTAGCGCAGAGACGGGCCGATCTCGTCGACCTCGAGCTCGTAGACGGTGCGCTTCTCGCCCTCGCGCGTCTCGTACGACCGCTGGCGCAGCCGGCCCTGCACGATGACCCGAGCGCCGCGCTGCAGCGACTCGGCGACGTGCTCGGCGGCATCCCGCCAGATGTTGCACGCCAGGAAGAGTGGCTCGCCGTCCTTCCACTCGCCGGACTGCCGGTCCAGGGTCCGCGGCGTCGAGGCGATGCGGAACTTGGCGACGGCGGCACCCGACGGGGTGAACCGCAGCTCGGGATCGTCGGTGAGGTTACCGACGACCGTGATGGTGGTTTCTCCTGCCATGACCTTCTCCTCGCGCCCGTGAAAGCCTGCGTTCGCTCAGAAGGGTCTCAGGACCCTCTGACAAAAACCGCTCAGCGCGTTTCCGGCCGGATGACCTTGGTACGCAGGATCGACTCGTTCAGTCGCAGCTGGCGGTCCAGCTCGGCCACGGCATCGGGCGACGCGGTCAGGTCGACCACGGCGTAGATGCCCTCAGCCTTTTTGTTGATCTCGAACGAGAGCCGGCGCCGGCCCCACACGTCGAGCTTCTCCACCGAGCCGCCCGCGGTCCGGATCACGTTCAGATACGTGTCGAGCGACGGGGCGACGGTGCGCTCCTCGAGTGAAGGGTCGAGGATCACCATGAGTTCGTAATGACGCAAGACGTTCTCACCTCCTATGGGCTTGGCGGCCACGGAATTTCCGTGACAGGAGGTCTTGTGTCTGCCGCGGTCATGAAACAGGCCGTGAGGAACGAACCCCCACGGCGGGCAGACCGCAACCGGGCAAGTGTACCGGAGCGCAAACAGCCCCATCCACCAGGGATGGGGCTGTTGCGTGAGCCGCGGGGCGTCCGGTCCGCATTCGTTGGGTGGGACCTGGGGAGGAACGACCACACCGATGAAGTTGGACGCGGCCGCCCCGCGGAGCTTCCGGGGGGAACTCTACGCGATCGTTGTCCGAGATGCACGTTGCGACACAAATGTCCGTATCACTCCGATGGAGACGCCGAGACAGCAGACGATCGCGATCACGGCCAGCAGACCGTTCGGCTTGTCGTCGGTCAACGGCTGCAGCGACGCCACCGGCTCGGCCGTGGTGTTGTCGGAGGACGACGGCTCGGACGCCGCCGCCGACGCAGCATCGGTCACACTGGGCAGGGACAGCGTCGGTACGGCCGACACGATCGCCTTCGAGTCGCCCGGCGGCATACCGGAGAACGCCGGGCCCAATCCCCCGCGCGCCGCCTTCCGGGTCTTGGGCGACAGGTGCGTCGGCACCGAATCGCCCAGCGGCATGCTCTGCGCCCGGGTGGCCGCGGCCAGCGCCCGAGTGGCCGAGTTCCGCGTCGCTCGCGGTCCGGCCGTCAGTGCGGACGGACGCTGACCGGCGTTCGTGTCCGTGTCCGTGTCCATGTCCATGTCCATGTCCATGTCCATGTCCGGCAGCGTCGAGCCGGTGGCGGCATCGGCCGAACCGGTTGAGGTGGCGCCAGCTCCGATGGCATCCGCCCAAGCGGAATCCGCCCCGCCGGCGTCGGCCGGCTCCGGCTCCGGCTCCAGCGAGTCGGTGGAACCGGTCGGCGCGGTGATCGGGTCGGGCATGCCGGCGCCCGCGGGCGCCTGCATCGCGGTGACCAGCAACGGCACCGAATGGTCACCGAGCGCGCAGCTCGGGTCGAGCGTGACCGCGGTGGTCCCCCGGCGGAACACCACATCGGCCGAGCCGTCGGCCGGGACGGTGCCCCGATTCGCGCCGCCGAGCTCCACCTGAGCACTGTGGCCGGTCTGATTCACCAGCTGGACGGTGCCGTCGGTGGGCACCGTCAGGGCGCTCGTGCTCGGCGTGGACCGGCAGGAGAGACCCAGCACCCCGCCCCCCGAGAAGGTCACCTGACGACCGCCGCTCTTGACCTGGTCGGCGCTCGCCGTTCCGTTGGTCAGCAGCGGAACACCCAGGAGAAGACCCCCCAGCACCAGCGCCGTCACCCGGTATCGGACCTGCCGCGACATGCAATCATCCCCCAGATCGACAAAAGAGATCTATGGAGTCAACGACACGGAAACGGACACGGTGACGCCGGGTTGTGTGTCATACCCACGTCGTAGGCTCGTTCTCATGCGCATCGGAGCCCACGTCGACCCCGCCGATCCCCTGGACGCCGCCGCCCTCCGCAAGGCCGAGGCGGTGCAGTTCTTCCTCACCGACCCGCAGGGCTACAAGACGCCGCAGCCCCGCGCCGACGCGGCCCAGCTGCGGGCAGCCGAGGTGGACGTCTACATCCACGCGCCCTACATCGTGAACGTGGCCAGCCCCAACAACCGGATCCGCATCCCCAGCCGCAAGTTGCTGATGGCGCATGCCCAGGCGGCGGCCGAACTGGGCGCGAAGGGCCTGATCGTGCACGGCGGCCACGTGGGGTCGGGCGCCGATCTCGCCGCCGGCTTCGAGAACTGGCGTAAGGCCTTCGAGTACGCGGAGAAGGACGGTGGTCTCCCGTTGCCGATCCTGATCGAGAACACGGCCGGCGGCGACAACGCCGTCGCGCGCCACCTCGACGACATCGCCCGGCTGTGGGACGCGGTCGGCGGGTTCGGTGCCGGGTTCTGCCTGGACACCTGCCATGCGCACGCCGGCGGCGAGGAATTGCTGGGCGTGGTCGACCGGCTCAAGTCGATCACCGGCCGCATCGACCTGATCCACGCCAACGACTCCAAGGACGACTTCGACTCGGGGCGGGACCGGCACGACAACCTCGGCAGTGGCAAGATCGACCCCGAATTGGTGGTGGCGGTGATACGGGCCGCGGGGGCACCGGTGATCGTGGAGACTCCGGGTGGGGTCGAGGGGCAGTCCGCGGACATCACCTTGCTGCGGGAACGAGCCGCGAACTGACCGGGCAACCGGGGCCGCCACCGGGTTTCGGCGCAGGCGCAGGGGAGTGCAATGACGACCGATCAGCCGAGCAGCCCGCCGCCGCCCGGTTCGGAACCGTCCGGCGCGAAGAAAACCGGTGACGAGAAGGTCCTTCCGCGCGCAGCCGCGCCGCGACTCAGCTCGACCGCCATGAGCGAGGTGGAACGCGCCGCCTGGGCCGGCGACCCGACCAGCTCCGATGCCGCCGCCACACCGAAGGATCACGGCGAGCCCGCAGAAGCTGTGACCACGGGAAACCCGGCGACGAAGACTCCACCCGGTCGCCGAGGCCGGCGGTTGCGCCGCCCGATACCCCCGCCAAAAGCGGCAACCCCAGCCGACCCGGCAAGCCCGACCGACACGGCAACCCCGACCGACACGGCAACCGCGACGGCAACTCCGACCGATATGCCGTCCACAGCGGACAAGACCGATGAAGATCCACAACGGATGGTCCGGCGCGAGGTGCTGCCGACCGAGCGACCGCCCGGCGTCCCGCCCGACCCGTGGACCGCCTTCGCCCGGACCGGCGAACGACCGCCCGGCCGCGTCCGGCGGGCGGCCCGCAGCACCGGCCGGGGACTCGTCCACGAATACGCCCTGGCCATCCTCATCGCGCTGGCCGGTGCCGTGGCGATGACCTGGCCCACGTTGCGCTATCCCCTGCACACCGTCCCCGGCGAACTCGGCGAACCGGCCCGCGAGGCCTGGCAGATCGCCTGGTCCGGGCACGTCCTGAAGACCCATCCGGCGCAGCTGTGGCAGGCCAACGCGTACTTCCCGCAGCGGTACAGCTTCGCGTTCGGTGACAGCCTCCTCGGGTACGCCCCGGCCGGCATGCTCGGCGACGGCCCGCTGGCCGCCACCCTGCGCTACAACCTGCTCTTCGTGCTCGCTCACGCGTTGCTGCTGATCGGCGCGTACGCACTGGTCCGCCAACTGGGCGCCGGACGCACCGGAGCCACCGTGGCCGCGGCCGCCGTGGTGTTCGCTCCGTGGCAGCTGGCCCAGTCCGGCCGCCTCGCCGTGGTGTCGGCCGGCGGCATCCCGCTGGCCCTGGCCCTGCTCGCCCGCGGGCATGGCTTCTCGATGCGGTACGGCCTGCGCCCCGACCGCCGCCGCACCGGCTGGACCGTGCTCGGCTGGCTGGTCGCGGTCTGGCAGCTCACCCTCGGCTTCACGCTCGGCCTGCCGTTCGCGTACGTGCTCGGCGGGATTCTGCTGGTGATGCTCGTCGTGGTGCCGATCCGGCGGCTGCGGCGGCGAGGTCCGGGGGCGGTGCTGGGCTGGCCGTTGATCGTCACCGACGTGCTCGGCGCGCTGATCTTCGCCGGCGTGGGCGCACTCATCGCGCTGCCGTATTTCAAGCCGGCCTCGGCACCGGCCGGTACCGAGATCGCGTTCTATTCCGCCCCGTGGCGCAGCCTGCTGATCGCCCCGGCCGACTCGTGGATCTGGGGTGGCGCGCACGCCGTCCCCCGGCGGTCGCTGGGCTGGGCGCCGGAAATGACCCTGCTGCCGGGCTTCATCCTGTACGCGCTGGCCCTGATCGGCCTGTTCCTCTCGGTCTGGCGCTGGTGGCAGCGGCTGCTGCTGGTGATCGGCCTGGCCGCGGCGGCCGTACTGACCCTGGGCAGCACGTTCTTCTCCGGCCGATGGACGTACGCGCCGCTGTTCGGGCACTTCCCGGCGGCGTTCGGGGTGCGTGTGCCGGGCCGCCTGATGCTCTGGGTCACGCTGGTCCTGGCCGTGCTGGCGGCGGGCGCGGTGGCCGAGTTCGTCCGCCGGCTCGAGCAGCTGTCGGAGCAGCGGATCCCGCCGTGGCCAAGTCCGTGGGTGCGGCTGGCCACTCTCGTACCGCTGGCGCTGGTGGTGGCCGAAGGCGTGAACACGACCGCCCACCCGATCGTTCCGGCTCAGCCGTCGGCGCTGCGCTCGGTCACCGCGCCGATGGTGGTGCTGCCCAGCGCCGACGCGATCGACGACGTGACCCAGCTCTGGTCGACCTCGAAGTTCCAGCCGCTGGTCAACGGCGGCGGTGAGTTCGGCGCCTCCCGTCAGGCGGAGCTGCGCCGGACGATCGCGTCGTTCCCGGACCAGGCCAGCGTCCAGTACCTGCGCAGCATCGGAGTGACCACGGTGATCCTGCTGCGGGCGCAGGCGGTGGGTACCGCCTGGGAACGGGCCGGCGACACCCCGGTGGACTCGCTCGGCATCCGCCGCGAGGACCTGGACGACACCACGGTCGCGTTCAGACTGAACTGACCACCGGTTCGGCCGGGGGCTTGGGATCGACCAGCCGTTCGAACCGCAACCGGCGCCGCAGCTCGGTGACCCAGCCGGCGTCCGGGGCACCGTCGATGTCGCCGCCGTCCGGGTCGTCGGCGTAGGCCTGGCGCACGACGTCCAGCTCGGGCCGCCAGATCTCGCGGATCACCAGGCCGGACAGGATGGCCACGGTGACCAGCCGGAGTCCGGAGGCGAACACGAACGTGCCCTCCGGAATGACCGGTTTCCCGTTGGCGCCGAGCAGCTCGGCGTAGAAGGCGGTGAAGTAGCCGAACTCGGCCACGGTCCAGGCCATGATCGCGCCCCAGCGCGGCCGGGCCAGCACGATCAGCGGGAGCAGCCACAGCACGTACTGCTGGGACCAGACCTTGCTGAAGATCAGGAACGCGGCGACCACGAGGAACGCCACCTGGGCGAACCGCGGCCGGCGTGGCGCGAACAGGCAGAGCGCGGCGATGCCGACGCAGCACAGCGCGAACAGCGTGTACGACAACGTGTTGAGGGTCGGGATGTGGTCGCTCAGCCACTGGAACGGCCCCTGGTCACCGGGCGCGCCGCTGTTCCACTTCGTGTCGAGGTACCGCCCGATGTACCAGAAGGTGCCCCAGTCCACCGGCCGGGTCGTGTTGAGGTCGAAGAACCGGTCCCAGCTGTCCCGGTAGAGGAAGTACACCGGCGCGTTGGCGGCGCCCCAGGCCAGCACCGTGCCGGCGAAGGCCAGAGTCCACTCCCGCATCCGCCGCGAGCGCAGGGCGAGGAACAGCAGGGGGCCGAGCACGAAGAGCGGCCACAGTTTGGCCGCGCCGCCCAGGCCGAACAGCACCCCGGCCAGCAATGGCCGCTTGCGGGCCCAGGCCAGCAGGCCGAGCGCGGCGAAGCCGATGGCCAGGAAGTCCCAGTTGATGGTGGTGGTGATGAACAGGATCGGCGAGATGGCGAAGATCGCCGCGTCCCAGGGCCGCCGGCGGCGGAGAGCGAGGATGACCATCAGGGTGGCGACGGCCAGGGCGGACAGTACGAGTGCGTTGGCGTTGTAGAACCACCGGCCCTGGTTGATGTTCGGGTACTTGGTGCCGAGCGCGTGCACCGGCAGCCCGAGCGCGCCCATGAAGTAACCGGTGACCACCGGGTACTCGACCGCGTGGTCCTTGTAGGGCACCTTGCCCTCGTTCAGCCCCTCGGCGTAGTAGAGCGCCAGCACGTCGGTGTAGCAGAACCGCGTGTACTGGACGTTCTTGCCCCAGTCGCCGTCCTGGCACGGCGACTTCTGCACCCAGTGCAGCGCCAGCGTCAGGCAGCACAGCGCCAGGATGATCCGGGTGGCCGTCCAGAACCGTCCCGGCCGGGCGCCGGGGCGTACGGCGTGGTCGCCGAGCGGGCCGCCGATGGCCTCGGACAGACCACGCACGAACCCGTCGGACGTGGCGGGCGGGGCGGTCCGTTCGGTGTCGGGCGGGTCCTGGACGCTCATGACTTGGCATCATGCCGCATCCGGCCGGCGATCCGGCGGCGCCCTACGCAAACGGCGCACGATCCGCGGGGGGATCGTGCGCCGTCGATGCTTGGCGGGGCGTGGGTCAGTCGCCGCCGGTCTGACCGCCTCCGCCGCCACCCGGTTGGTTCGGAGCGGGCGTGCTGGTGCCGGTCCCGTTGCCTTGGCCGTTCCCATTGCCCTGGCCGTTCCCGGTGCCCTGGCCGTTCCCGGTGCCCTGGCCGCCGTTGTTGTTCCCGGTGCCCTGACCGCCGTTGTTCTGGCCGCCGTTGTTCTGGCCGCCGTTGTTCTGGCCGCCGTTGTTGTCGCCGTTCGGGCACAGGAAGCCGAGGACGCAGTCCTGGTTCTGCGGCTGAGCCGGCGGCTTCTGGCCGTTCTGGTACGTCGAGTTGTCGTCACCGGTGTGCTGACGCGGCGGGAAGTCCTGGTTGTTCCAGTTCATCGCGTCCGCGGTGGTGTCGATGAACTGCTTCCATATCCGGGCTGGTGTTCCGGCGCCGAACATGTCCTTCCCGGTCGACTCCTTCAGCTCCACCTTGTCCTTCTTGCCGCCGACCCAGACGGTCACCGCCAGCTGAGGGATGCCCCCGACGAACCAGCAGTCGCCGCTGCCCTTCTTGTACTCCCAGGTACCGGACTTGGCGATACCATCGCGGCCGCCCTTCAGATCCCGGTTGTCGGCCTTGACAATCTTGCCCATGACGCCTTCGAGGTCGGACATCTGGGCCGCGTCGAAGACCTTGGTGCCAGCCGTCTTGGCGGCGTACACGATGTCCTTCTTGCCGTTGTCCGGGTTCACCCGGGTGACCGACTGGACGAAGTGCGCGTCGTGCCGCACGCCACCGCCCACGACCGTGGCCACGCCTTCGGCGTGCTCCAGCGGGACTATGTGGTACTGACCGAACGCCACCTCGTTGTCGAACATCCCCGACTTCAGCCAGTCGTTCTTGGTGGTCGCGTCCAAGTCGACCATCTTGCCGGCGTCGGTCCACATGTGCTGGATACCGGCGTCCTTGGCCGCCTGGATGACCTGGTCCCGGCCGATCCCGTTGGCGATCCAGTAGAACGGGAAGTTGTACGACTTGATGGCCGCGGTCTCGAGGTCACAGTTCTTGATGTTGCCGCCGCAGACAGTGCCTGGATCCGCGCCGGCGTTGCTGATCGTCGAGCCGTTGGGACGCTTCTTCGTGCCGTCCCAGGTGGTCTTGAACGAGATGTCGTTCTTCAGCGCCGCCGACAACGTGTAGATCTTGAAAGACGAGCCCGGCGACTGGCCGGTGCCGCTGTAGCCGGTGCCGTCACCGTTCATGTAGCTGCCGTAGTCGGTGCCGGTGGGATCGTCGCCACCGTAGTAGCCGAGGACGGCTCCGGTGCCCGGGTCGATGCCGATCACGGCGGCCTGATACGCCGACGGCCGCCCGTTCATCGGTGAGGTCTTGCTCTTCTCCGAGCCGGCCTGCTCGGCGAGCGCCTGCACCGTCGGGTTGATCGTGGTGGTGATGGTCAGGCCACCGGCGTCGATCTCGCTCGTGGGGACGCCGTTCGCGGCGAGCTCGGCCTTCACGTGCCGCATGATGATCCCGACCGGCTTGGTGTCCAGCGTCGAGGCCGTGCTCGACGACGGCTTCTTGATGTCGGTCGGGTACTGGCGGGCGTCGAACTGCGCCTGGGTGATCCAGTGCTGCTCGAGCATGTTCTTCATGGTGTATTCCCAGCGGAGCTTCGCGTTCTCCAGGCTCACGTTGGGGTCGTAGCCCTTGAAGGTGGCGCTGGGTTCGGGCTGCCGGATGACCGACGCCAGGACCGCCGCCTCGTCCGGCGTGATCGCGTTCTTGCTGCCGGCCGCCGTCATCACCGACTTGCCGAAGTACCCCTGGGCCGCGGCCTCGATCCCGTACCGGCCCTCACCGAGGTAGATGTAGTTCAGGTACATGCCCATGATCTGGTTCTTGTTGTAGTTGTCCTCCAGCTTCCGGGCGATCACCGCCTCGCGGAGCTTGCGGTTGTAGCTGATCTCCTTGAGGTCGGCGGCGTGCCGGGCGTACTGCTGGGTGATGGTCGAGGCGCCCTCGGTGGTGCCGCCGGTGAAGTTGTTCCAGGCGGCGCGGGCGATACCCCGCATGTCGATGCCGTGGTGGTGGTAGAAGTTCTTGTCCTCGGCGGCCGCGACGGCGTGCTCGACGATCTTGTTGATCTTCGTCTCGGGCACCACGGTGCGGTTCTGGTCGCCGAACTTGGCCAGCACCTTGCCGTTGCTGGAGAGAATGACGTTGGACTGGTCCTCGGTCTTCGGCGGGGGAAGGTCGACCCCGTCGACGAAGTAGGTGCCGGCCACCACGCCGCCACCGAGCAGGATGACCGCGACGGCCGCGGCCGCGGTGAGGATGTTGGTCCGGCGACGGCGCTTGGCCGCCTTGGACAGGATCTTGCCCGCGCTGCCGCGGGTGCCATGGCCCGGGCCGGCGCCCCGCGGACCCCGCGGACCGGCCGGTCCGCCGCCTCCGGCCAGCGCCGGCGAGACCGGGGACACCGAGGCGCGCGCGGCCGCCCGGCCGGGCGGACCGTACGGGTCGGGCGGTCGAGCCGTACCGACTCCCACCGCCGCACGTCCGGTCGTGCCGCCGACCGAGGCCGAGCCCCGGTTGGGCCCACCCACCGGCGCCGCCCCGCGCGGGACCACGCCGGACACGGTGGCCCGGCCGGTGGTGCCGCGCCGGTATGCGTCGGGAGCGGGTCTCGGCGAGTTGTAGCCGGATCCGTCGTCGTCAGGCGCAGGAGCCGGCGGTGAACCGGGCACACCGGCCCGGGCACGCGCAGACTGCGGATCGCCGTACGGGTTCATGGGTCACACCTACCGGTCGCGGTGGCACGACGGAAGAGCCCTGGAGGGGCTTCCACCGGCGACGCCACAAGCGGACGAATTGGGCTGCATCCCCGCAGCCGCCCTGTCGGATGTCAAGAATGACCGAATGCGGCGCTGGCTGCCCGTTTCGGTCAGGATCGTGTCCACGTTAGCGAGGGCCGGCACGGTCACCGTCGGCCCTCCCGGCGGTGTGACGGCGACCCGGTCTCGTGGTGGCGGCCCGAGAGGGACGAAGCAACCGCCTCGCCCGGGTGTTCGTCAGCGTCGAGAGCGTCTCGTCCGAGCAGGTACTGCTCGATGAGATGGTTCCACGCACAGGTACGGCACACCTCCACCACGAACACCTGGAACTCACCCAGCGTCAACGCCAGCACGGGCAGTTCGGCCAGCTTGCGGGCCTGCCCGGCGGACTGCTTGAGCTCGTCACCGTAGATGTAGTGGACCAGCGTGAGGTTGTCGCGGCGGCATACCGGGCAACGCTCGTCCGTGGGCTCGCCGTGGAATCGGGCGGCATTCTTCAGGTACGGCGAGGCATCGCAGACTTCGTAGGTCCCGACGCGGCCGTTCTGCACATCACGCAACACTGCTCGCTTCTGTAGCGAGTAGTCGACGACCTGCCGCTGCGTGCGCATGGCGAAGAGAGTACGCGGTCGGCCCCGCTATGACGACCGCCATCACGCTGCGTGCCGCGGCAACTCCGTATCCCGCTTTCCCTTGCCCTTGGGTCGATGTCCGCACTACCGTTGCGATGTATCGGACCGATACATCGTGCGGAGAGGAGCCTTCATGCTGGAGATGGCGATCCTCGGTCTTCTCCTCCAGGCCCCGATGCACGGGTACGAGCTGCGCAAGGAGCTGGCCACCAGGCTCGGCACCCTGCGCGCGGCGATCAGTTACGGGACCCTCTATCCCACGCTGAAGCGCCTCAATACCGCCGGCTGGATCAGCGAGACCCCGCCGGGAGATGACACCGTGCCGCTGCGGACCAGCCGCCGCGGCCGGGTTGTGTACAAGATCACTGCCGACGGCAAGGAACGCTTCGCCGAGATGCTGGCCCACGCCGGGCCGGAGACCTACGACGACGCCGGCTTCGGCGTGCACTTCGCGTTCTTCGCCCGGACCGACCGGGCCACCCGGCTGCGGATCCTCGAGGGTCGCCGCCGCCGGATCGAGGAGCGCCGGGAGGGCCTGCGCGACGTGCTCGCGCGGGCCTCCGACCGGATCGACGCGTACACCCTCGAACTGCAGCGCCACGGTCTCGAGGCCTGCGACCGCGAGGTCCGCTGGCTGGAGGAACTCATCACCAATGAGCGTTCCGGCCGTAAGCCCGGCGAACCCGCCGGCGATCCACCCCCCGAACAACCGGCTCCCGAGAAGGACCGGCCGTGATGAACACGGACAACAACAAGGAGGCAAACGCCATGGGCTCCGTCCGCGTCGCCATCGTCGGTGTGGGTAACTGCGCCTCGTCCCTGATCCAGGGCGTCGAGTACTACCGCAACGCTGACCCCACCGATCGCGTCCCGGGTCTCATGCACGTGACCTTCGGCGACTACCACGTCGGCGACGTGACGTTCGTCGCGGCGTTCGACGTGGACGCCAAGAAGGTCGGCATGGATCTCGCCGAAGCGATCGTGGCCAGCGAGAACAACACCATCACCCTCTGCGACGTGCCGCCCACCGGCGTGACCGTCCAGCGTGGACCGACCTTCGACGGGCTCGGTCAGTACTACCGCGAGATCATCGACGAGTCCGAGGCCGAGCCGGTCGACGTGGCGCAGGCGCTGCGCGACGCCGAGGTCGACGTCGTGGTGTCGTACCTGCCGGTGGGTTCCGAGCAGGCGGACAAGTACTACGCCCAGGCGGCGATCGACGCCGGCTGCGCGTTCGTCAACGCGCTGCCGGTCTTCATCGCCTCGAACCCGGAGTGGGCGCAGAAGTTCACCGACGCCGGACTGCCGATCGTCGGCGACGACATCAAGAGCCAGGTCGGCGCGACCATCGTGCACCGGGCGCTGGCCAAGCTGTTCGAGGACCGCGGCGTCGAGCTGCTGCGCACGTACCAGCTCAACTTCGGCGGCAACATGGACTTCATGAACATGCTGGAGCGCACCCGGCTGATCTCCAAGAAGATCTCCAAGACCCAGTCGGTGACCAGCCAGATCCCGCACGAGATGGTGAAGAGCGACGTGCACATCGGCCCGTCGGACCACGTGCCGTGGCTGGACGACCGCAAGTGGGCCTACATCCGGCTGGAGGGCCGCAGCTTCGGTGACACTCCGCTGATGGCCGAGCTCAAACTCGAGGTGTGGGACTCGCCGAACTCGGCCGGCGTGATCATCGACGCCGTCCGCGCGGCGAAGATCGCCAAGGACCGCGGAATCGGCGGACCGATCCTCTCGGCCAGCTCCTACTTCATGAAGAGCCCGCCGGTGCAGTACAACGACCATGACGCGAAGGCCGCGGTCGAGGCGTTCATCGCCGGCGAGATCGAGCGCTGAGTCACCTGATGCGAAGGGCCGGACGTCGTCCGGCCCTTCGTCATTGCCACGCCTTCTGCAGCGCGACGTTCGCCTCGAGTTCGAGCAGCCGGCGCTTGCGGTCGATCCCGCCGCCGAAGCCGACCATCTTGCCGCCGGCGCCGACCACGCGGTGACACGGCACGATCACCGGCACCGGGTTGTGGTTGCAGGCGATGCCGACCGCGCGCGCCGCCCCCGGATCGCCCAGGGCGGTGGCGATCGCGCCGTACGTCCGCATCTCGCCGTACGGGATCTGGGCGATTCGGCCCCACACCTCCCGCTCGAAGGTCGACCCGCCGACCATCTCGACGTCCACCGTGAAGTCGGTGCGCGCGCCGGCGAAATACTCCGCCAGCTCGTCGAGCGCGCGATGACGCCCGCGCGGCCCGTAGTCGTCCGGAACCCCGAACCGCACGCCGACCACGGAGTCCGCCTCGTCGACGGCGACACCGAGCGGCCCGACGGGGGAGTCCACCACGAATCGCATGCCCCGATTGTGCTCCGGGGGTACGACAAGAGCCTCTAGGCCGTACGGCCGAGGAAGGCGAGCAGGCGGTCGCCGGGCGGGGCGGTCGCCGCCAGCGGCACCGGCCGCCCGAACCGCCCGGGCCGGTCGGCGCCGCGGACGAACAGCACGGCCAGGTCCAGCAGTTCGTCGGCCAGCGCGTCCGGGATCGGGCGGATCCGGCCGCAGGCCCGGGCCACGTCCCACCCGTGGACGGCGACCTCGAGGGCGCCGGCTCCGGCGACCAGCGGGGCGGTCATCGGCGCGGTGCCGATGCGTACGGAAACCGGGTCGTTCATGAGGGCCCAGGCACCCAGCAGGCGGGTCGCGCGGTCCCGGACCACCGTCAGAACCGGCCCGCCGGAGCTGATCCAGACCGGCGACGGGTCGACCCGGCCACACACGGCCGCCTCGGCCAGCGCGTCCATCGAGTCGGCCAGGTGGTCCAGCAGGTCGTAGAGCGCCCAGTGCCGGCACGGCGTCGGGGATTCCAGCGCCTCCGGCGTGACCAGGGCCAGGCTACCTAGCGTGTACGAGACCGCCCGCTCGAGCACCGTCACGCCGCCGAGCAGGGCCGGGTCGGTCACGACTCGACCGGCAGCGACGGCGGCAGTCCGAACGTCTCGAACAGCCGCAGGTCGAAGAAGCAGGACACGTGGCTGACACCGTCCTCGGCGAGGGTCAGCACCGGCAGGCTGAACGGCCGGTAGACGTCGCCGTCGCGCATGTACAGCCCGTAGGCGATCTGCCCGTTGGCCTGCGTCGGCACCAGCTTCATGTCACCGGGACCGCCCGCCGGGCACCGGGTGTCGATCAACCGGCTGATGTCCTCGGGACCGGAGTACCACCCGAGGAACGGCGGCATCTCCCAGACCGCGTCCTTGGTGAAGATGCCGACGATCGCGGGGATGTCCTTGGCCTCGAACGCGGCCACGAACCGGTCGAGCAGCTCCCGCCGGTCGTTCTCGGAGGGCTCGGCGACGGCGTCGGCCGACGGTGCGGCCTCGGCCAGCTGGGCCCGGGCGCGTTGCAGCGCGCTGTTCACCGAGACGGTCGTCATGTCCATGGCCTCGCCCACGTCGGCCGCCGGCCACTGCAGCACGTCGCGCAGGATCAGCACGGCTCGTTGCCGCGGCGGCAGGTACTGCATCGCCGCGATCACCGCCAGCCGGATGCTCTCCCGCCCGGCCACCACCGACGCCGGGTCGTTGCCCAGCATCGAGTCCGGCAGCGGCTCCAGCCACGGCACCTCGCGCTGCTCGATCAGCGGCTCGTCGGGGTCGGAACTGGGGGCGCCGAGCCCGATCGGAAGAGGGCGCCGGGACTTGCTCTCCAACGCGGTCAGGCACGCGTTGGTGGCGATCCGGTGCAGCCACGTGCGCATCGACGAGCGGCCTTCGAACTTGTCGTACGACTTCCAGGCCCGTACGTACGTCTCCTGCACCAGGTCCTCGGCGTCGTAGACCGAGCCGAGCATGCGGTAGCAGTGCGCGAGCAGTTCGCGCCGGTACGGATCGGCCAGCTCTACGAAGTCGGCGTCCACGTCGTGCCTCCCCAGCGAAAGGTTCACATCGGTACTGACCGGCGGAGTCGCCGGAACTCATCGCTGCCCGGCCGATGATTTTCCGCGGACCCCCCGGTCTGTCCCGGTGATGGTAAGTCGAGGGCGAGGGGAACAACCGTGTCGTACGTGGTGAAGGACCGCCGGTGGATCGCGCTGCTGGTGCTGTGCACCGGCATGCTGATGATCGTCCTGGACGTCACGATCGTGAACGTGGCGCTGCCCTCGATCCAGCGTGATCTGGGCTTCAGCCAGTCCGGGCTGGCGTGGGTGATCAACGCCTACCTGATCCCGTTCGGCAGCCTGTTGCTGCTCGCCGGGCGGATCGGCGACCTGGTGTCGCGCCGGGGGGTGTTCGTGGCCGGGCTGGCCGTCTTCACCGCCGCGTCCGCTTTGTGCGGGCTCGCCGGCAGCGAGTTCGTGCTGATCGCGGCCCGGTTCGTGCAGGGCGTCGGCGGGGCGATGACCTCGGCCGTCATCCTCGGCATGATCGTCACCATGTTCCCGGAGGCGCGGGAGCAGGCCAAGGCGATCGGCGTCTACAGCTTCGTCGCGTCGGCCGGCGGCGCGGTCGGGCTGCTGCTCGGCGGCGTGCTCACCGACGGCGTCAACTGGCACTGGATCTTCTTCGTCAACGTGCCGGTCGGCCTCGTCACCGGGGTGGCCGCGCTGCGGGTGCTGAGCCGGGAGCGGGTGGTGGTCGCCGACCGCCGGACCGACGTGCCCGGTGCCGTCCTGATCACCGCCGGACTGATGGTCACGGTCTACACGATCGTCGGCCCGGCGGCGGCGTACGGCTGGACCGCCCCGCGCACTCTGCGGCTCGGCCTGCTGGCGGTCGCCCTGCTGGTCGCGTTCGTGGTCCGCGAGGCCACCGCGCCCGCGCCGTTGGTACCGCTGCGGATCTTCCGATCCCGGTCGCTGACCGGCGCCAACCTGGCTCAACTGCTCAGTGCGGCGGGCATGTTCGGCATGTTCTTCGTCGGCGTCCTCTACGTGCAGCACGTGCTGGGCTGGGACGCGATGCGGATCGGGATCGGGTTCCTGCCGGTCACCGTGGTCATGGGCGGGCTGTCGCTGCGGTACTCGGAACGGTTGATCAGCCGGTTCGGCGCCCGCCCGACGGTGATCGCCGGGATGGCGCTGATCGCGGCCGGGCTGGCGTGGTTCGCCCGGGTTCCGGTGCACGGCGTCTATCTGCGCGACGTGCTGCCGTCGATGGTGCTGCTCGGCCTGGGTGGGGGCGCGGCCTTCCCGGCGCTGGCCGCGCTGGCCATGGCCGACGCCGGCCCGGACGACGCCGGGCTGGCCTCGGGCGTCTTCAGCACCACGGCCGAGGTCGGGTCGGCCCTGGGCCTGGCCGTGCTGGCCACCCTGTCTGCCAGTCGCTACCAGTTACTGCGCGATCACGGCATGTCCGATGTGACCGCTCAGACCAGCGGGTACCGGCTGGCCTTCGTCGTCGCGGCCCTGCTGGTGGTCGCCGCTCTGGTGGTGGCGGCGACGATCAAGCCGCCGGCGGCTGAGCGGGCCGAGGATCCGGAGCTGGTGCTCAGCTGATGTGGCCGTTCGACCGGGCCCACCCGAGCAGCTCGGTCTCGGCCTCGTCGCGGGGCAGCGGCCCCCGGTCCAGCCGCAGCTCCTTCAGGAAGCGCCAGGCCTCGCCCACGATCGGACCCGGCGGTACGCCCAGCAACTCCATGATCGCGTTGCCGTCCAGGTCGGGCCGGACCCTCGCCAGGTCTTCCTCGGCCTGGATCCGGATGATCCGCTCCTCGAGCGCGTCGTAGTCGGCGGCCAGCCCGGCCGCCTTCCGCTTGTTACGGGTGGTGACGTCGGAGCGGGTCAGCTTGTGCAGCCGGGCGAGCAGGTCGCCGGCGTCGGTGACGTACCGCCGGACGGCCGAGTCGGTCCACTCGCCCCGGCCGTACCCGTAGAAGCGCAGGTGCAGTGCGACCAGCTCGACCACGTCGGCGGTGACGTCCCGGGGGTAGCGCAGCGCCTTCATCCGGGCTTTGGTCAGGCGCGCGCCGACAACCTCGTGGTGGTGGAAGCTGACCCGGCCGTCGCGGCCGACCTCCTTGGTGGCCGGCTTGCCCACGTCGTGCATGAGCGCGGCCATCCGCAGCACGAAGTCGGGGCCGCCGTCGCCCTCGAGCCGGATCGCGTTCTGCACCACCATCAGCGTGTGCTCGTAGACGTCCTTGTGCTGGGCGTGCTCGTCGATCTCGAGCTTGAGCCCGGAGATCTCCGGCAGGAAGCGGTCGGCCAGACCGGTGTCGACGAGCAGGCGTAGCCCGCCGATCGGGTCGGCGGCGCAGAGCAACTTTGTGAACTCGTCGCGGATCCGCTCCGGAGTGATCCGGTCCAGATCCGCCGACATATCGGTCATAGCCGCGATGACCGGTTTATCCACAATGAACTGCAGCTTGGCCGCGAATCGGGCCGCCCGAAGCATCCGAAGTGGATCATCGGAGAACGACATCGTCGGGGCGGCCGGAGTCTTGATCATGCGATCGGCCAGGTCGGTCAGCCCGCCGTACGGGTCGGTGAACTCGTGTCCCGGCACCGAGACGGCCATCGCGTTGATGGTGAAGTCGCGGCGTTGCAGGTCGTCCAGCAGGCTGGTGCCGTACTGCACCACCGGATTACGCGTCACCCCGTCATATGCCTCGGCCCGGAACGTGGTGATCTCGATGCGCAGCCCGCGCTTCTGCAGCCCGATCGTGCCGAAGTCGCGGCCGGTCTCCCAGATCGCGTCGGCCCAGCCGTTGACCACGGCCAGGGTCTGCTCGGGCAGGGCGTCGGTGCAGAAGTCCAGATCGTCGCCGAGCCGGCCGAGCAGCGCGTCGCGCACCGAGCCACCGACCAGGTGCAGTTCGTGACCGGCGCCGGCGAACCGGCGGCCCAGTTCGTCGGCGATCGGGGACACCCGGAGCAATTCGGCCACGGCTCTCTGCTGGGCGGA
This sequence comes from uncultured Actinoplanes sp., assembly GCA_964236515.1. GTDB lineage: Bacteria > Actinomycetota > Actinomycetes > Mycobacteriales > Micromonosporaceae > Actinoplanes. Next base: position 102,674 of record CAXSDA010000005.1, on the reverse strand, counting down.
GTTCAGGGCAGGCATGGGACCACCAGGGTATCGGTCATGGCGGACGGGAAAGTCAGCGGGCAGGATGGGCGCCATGGGTGTTTCCGAGGCCGTCCGCCGGCTCACCGAGGACCCCGAGTTCTGGGGCGGTCACGCCGGGCCGCCGGGGGAGTTGCGGGTGTCGTTCCCGGTGGCCGGCGGGTACGGGCTGGTGGTCGACATCGGGCCCGGTCTCGACACCGCGCTCGGGCTGCGCGAACCAGCTTCCAGCGAACCGGTGCCGCTGGGATGGGCGGCCGCCGGTGGACCGTACCCGGCGGCGCTGCACTGGTGGGAACTGGACTGTTTTGCCCGCGTGATCGCCCTCGAGGACCCCACGCTGCCGCACCCGGGCCTGGTGGTGGCTCTGCTGGGACGGTTCGCGCCGGCCACGGCGGACGACGACCGGGCCGAGATCGCCGCCGTCCGGGAGGCGGCCTACCGGTCCCTGCGACGTGACGTGCCGGCGAGCGAACCGGCCGTTCCCGAACAGCCGCCGCTACCGCTGTTCACCGGCGCCGACTGGTGGCCGGCGCCCCCCGCGCCCTCCCCGTACGTGCTAGACCAGGCGACCGTGGCCGCACTGAGCGACCCGTCCCCGACCGGGCCGGCGGCGCCCGAGGTCCGCGGTGGCGTCCGATTCCCGCACGACGGGTTGCGGGAGCTGATCCGGCACGCCGGCGCGCGACTGAACCGCGGCTGGGACCGGTCGTACTCCGACGCCCTGCCGCTGGCCCGGCAGATCGTCCGCGGCGGCGATCTGAGCCCGGTGCCACGACTGCTCAGCACTCTTACCGAGGCCGGCTGCGACCACCCGACCGTGCTCGACGCGTTGAGCGAGCCGCTGGTCACGCTGGAGGTGTGCTGGATGGTCGAGACGCTCGCCGGGGCCGCGCCGGGCACCCTCCTGCGCCGGCACCTGTGACATACCCCCTTTAAGGTGACCGTGTGTTCCCTTCGCAGCGGAGGCCGGCGTGAGCGACGGCCTGTACAGCAGCGCCAACTCCCGCGGCCTCCCGCCCGCGGTCGACCTGGTGCCCGCCGTCGGCGCGGTGTCCGCGGTCGACCCGGTGTTCGCAGTCGATTTGGTGCCCGGGCCGTCCGGTCCCGACGCGCCCGGCGCGCCGCTGGCATCCGAAGAGGCGCTCCCCCCGGGGGAGGTTCCGGCCGGCGGCCTGCTGCGGTCCAGCGCGATCATGGCGGCAGGCACCCTGGCTTCCCGGGTCACCGGGTTCTTCCGGTCCGCGCTGCTGGTCGCGGCGCTCGGCAGCCAGGCCCTGGGCGACGTCTTCAACACCGCCAACACGATCCCCAACATCGTCTTCGACATCCTGCTCGGCGGGGTACTGACAGCGGCCCACGTGCCGTTGCTGATCCGGGCCCGGAACAAGTCGGCGGCGTACGGCGAGGAGTTCGAGCAGCGGCTGTTCACCGCGCTGCTCGGCACCCTGGCCGTGATCACCGCGGCGGCCATGCTGCTGGCCCCGTGGCTGATCGACCTGTACGCGCAGAAGTTCACGCCGCCGCAGCATCAGGTCGCGACGCTGTTCCTGCTGTTCTTCCTGCCGCAGATCTTCTTCTACGGTTTCGCCGCGGTGGCCGGCGCCTCGCTCAACTCGCGCAGCCGGTTCGGTGCTCCGATGTGGACCCCGGTGCTGAACAACCTGGTGGTGATCGGCGTCACGGTGGCGTTCATGGTGACCACCCACGGCCGCCTGAACCCGGACACCATCAGCCACACGCAGGTGACCCTCCTCGGTATCGGGGTGACCGCCGGCGTCGCCGCCCAGGCGCTCGGCCTGATCCCGGCGCTCCGGGGGATCGGGTTCAACTTCCGGCCGCGGTTCGACTTCCGCCGCGACGAGCTCTCGTCCATCTGGGGCATGGCCAGCTGGACCCTGCTGTACGTGGTGGCGCAGCAGGTCGCGCTGCTGGTCTACACGAACCTGGCCAACGCGGCCGGGGCCCGCGGGATCACCGAGCGGATCGGGCACGGCGTCGGGCTGACCCCGTGGAACACGGCGTACGCCTTCTTCCAGCTGCCGTTCGCGGTGGTGGCCATCTCGATCATCACCGCGATTTTCCCCCGAATGACGCAGAGCGCCGCCGAGGGGCGGCTCGACCGGTTGGCCGACGAGCTGCGCGAAGGACTTCAGCTGTCCCTGGCGCTGATGCTGCCGGCCGTGGCGCTGCTGTTCGGGGCGGCCGGCGAGATCTGTTTCGTGCTGTTCGCGCACGGCCGCACCACTGCCGGCGACGCCGAGGTCATCGCCGACATCCTGCGGGTCTTCGCCGTCGCGCTGACCCCGTTCGCCGTCCTCCAGCTGCTGCAGCGCGGTTTCTACGCGCTGTCCGACACACGGACGCCGGCGCTGATCGCGCTGGTCTCCACGGCGACCGGCGCGCTGACCGCGTTCCTGCTGTCCCTTGTGCTGCCGACGGCCCACGTGGTGATGGGCATCGCCGCAGCTCAGGGCGTGTCGTGGACGATCGGCTGCATGGTCTCGATCGTCGTCCTGCGCCGCCGGCTGGGCCGGATGGGCGGCCGGGAGATCATCTCGCTGGTACTGCGGGCCGGACTGGCCAGTCTGGCCGCCCTCGCCGTGGCCGAAGTGGTCCATCTGGCCGTCGTGCCGCATCTGCATCAGAACTTCGCCCTGGCCCTGCTCGTCCTGGTGCTGGTCGGGGTGGTCGGCGGGGCCGCCTTCCTGGCTGCGGCGGCCGCCCTGCGGGTCCGCGAGGTCACTCAGGTCCTCGGCATGGTCCGGCGCCGGCTCGGCCGGTAGTTTGCTGGGGAAAACCTGTGGATAACTCGCTGAGCAGCTAGTTCTGTGCCGCCGTTCGGAGGAAGAAGGCCCGCCGGACGGCCCGGCACGGGTGCCGCGCCGGGGGGACGACCTGTAGGGCCATGGTTGCGGGCGGGTATGGTCAGTGGCGGCATCTGTGTGGACCACCGAGGGAGGACTGGGTGACCCAGGTCGGCGAAGGCCACGAGGCCGCGGCCGATGAGGCTGCGCCGGTCATGACCTTCGGTGCTCCCACCGTCGGTGAGGTCCTGGCCGACCGATATCAGCTGCAGGAACACGTCAACAACGACAGCGCCGGCCGTCAGGTCTGGCGCGGTGTCGACGTGATCCTCCGCCGCCCCGTGGCGGTCGTGCTGCGCTACCCGGGCGGCGATTCGGCCACCGAGATGTTGCAGGCCGCGGTGGACGCCAGCCGTGTCATCCATTCCAACCTGGTCGGTGTCTACGACGCGATTGACGAGGGCGCCCGGGCGTATGTCGTCCGCGAGTGGGTCGACGGGGAAGCGTTGCGCGAACTGGTCGCCCGGGGAGGTCCACTGGACCCGGCCCGCGCCACCGCGATCGCCCACTCCATCGCCGACGCGCTGGCCGCCGTGCACGCCACCGGCATGGTGCACGGCAACGTACACCCCGGAACCGCGCTGATCGGCGACGACGGCCGGGTGGTGCTGGCCGACGCGCGGGCCGACTCGGCCGACAGCGTCGAGAACGACGTGCGCGCCGTCGGCGGGCTGCTCTACTACGCGCTGACCGGCACCTGGCCTCACGCCGAGATCGCCAGCTCGGCGTTGCCGGACGCGCACCGCGACGGCAACGGCGCGCTGACGACGCCGCGACAGGTGCGCGCGGGCGTGCCGGCCTACCTCGACGATCTGACCATGGACCTGCTGGACAAGCGGGTCGCCGCCCCCGAGGCGGACGCGCTCACGGCCGAGCTGGCCCGGTTGGACGCCGCCGACGAGGAGTACGAGGACGTCGGCCCGCTGCGGTTCACTCAAAGCGCGACCGTCGAGCCGGCCCGCAGCACCCGCAAGATCGTCGTTGGCGTCGCCGCGCTGGTGATCATCGCGTTGCTGGGGCTGGTGTTCGGCATCCGGGCGATCACCAGCTCGAACGACAAGCCCGTTAAGACCACGACGCAGGCCAACGCGGGCGCCGGCGCCACCAACACCGACGGCAACACGCAGGCCGCCTCGCCGACGCCGAAGAAGATCCCGCTGACCGCCGACATGGTCCGGATCGTCGACCCGCCGAAGGGTTCCCGGGCGGACACCGGCGAGGCCGCGTACACGGTCGACAACGACAACGACAGCGCCTGGGAGACCCAGGGCTTCAACGACCCGTTCTTCGGTCACCTCAAGCCGGGCATGGGCGTGCTGATCAACCTGGGCACGGCGAAGCACGTGGCCGACGTCCGCGTCGAGACCAACGTGCCCGGCGCCGCCATGGACGTCCGGACCGGCCAGAACGACCCGGGCAACAACTCGCCCGGCGACCAGAAGGTCTACGAGACGTTCAAGAAGATCACCGACGGGGACACCGAGAAGGGCGACGGCACCCGCCGCGTCTTCGACGGGTTCAACGAGGACACCACCTACCAGTACCTCCTGGTCTGGCTGTCCGAGCTGCCTCTCGGGGATGGCGGGAAGTACCGGATCAGCGTCACCAACATCGAGGTGGACGGGTACTGACGGGTCGCCGGCCTCCGCTAGATTGCTCGCGTGACCATCGTCGGCGAGGCCAGTGACGCCGATCTGCTGCGCGCTCACGTCGACGGCGATCCCGGCGCGTTCGCCGAACTCGTCCGCCGGCATCGCGACCGGATGTGGGCGGTGGCGCTGCGGACCATCGGCGACCGCGAGGAAGCCGCCGACGCGCTCCAGGACGCGCTGCTGTCGGCGCATCGCGGCGCCGCCCGGTTCCGCGGCGACTCGGCCGTCACCACCTGGCTGCACCGGATCGTGGTGAACTCCTGCCTGGACCGGATCCGGCGGCGCCAGTCCCACCCGACCGTCCCGTTGCCGGACGGCGATTCCGGCACCGGACCTGAACCCGCCGCCCCGGCCCACGATCACGACACCGCGCTCGTCGTCCGGCAGGCGCTGGCCGCGTTGCCGATCGAGCAGCGGGCCGCACTGGTGCTGGTGGACGTTCAGGGCTATCCGGTGGCCGAGGCGGCGGAGATTCTCGGGGTGGCCGAGGGCACGGTGAAGAGCCGGTGCGCCCGGGGCCGGGCCCGCATGGCGATCACCCTCGGGCACCTGCGGCGGGGCTCCGACGAGCCGGACGGGAACCAAACGTCGGCCGGGAGCGTCGTAACGTCGTACGCCGACGGGAAGGACCAGACGTGACCGGGGACCAGTTCAGCGAGGTCGATGTCGACCTGCTGGCCGATTACGTCGGCGGCGCGCTGGACGGCACCCCGGACGAGGCCGTGGTCGCCCAGCGGATCGCGGACGATCCCGCCTGGCGGGCGGCGTACGACGAGCTGGCCGGCGCGATGGCCACGGTCGGGGCGCAGCTGCACGAGCTCGGGGGCACCGCCGAGCCGATGCCGGCCGATGTCGCCGCCCGCCTCGACGCGGCGCTGGCCGGGGCGCCCCCGCGGCTGACCGTTCTGAAGGGTGGGGTCGCGGACTCTCCTCGCGGTCGCCGCCGCCCGCGCTGGACCGCGCCGGTGGCGGTGGCGGCCGCGGTCGTCGTGTTCGCCGGCGTCGGCGGCAGCTTCCTGCTGAACCGCACGGAGGGCTCGAACGACTCCGCGACCTCCACGGCCGCCGGCTCGGCCGAGGAAAAGGCCCCCGCGCCGTTGATGGCACCGTCGGTCCCGCTGCCCGCTGCTGATCAGATCCGCTCGAGCGGCACCGACTACCAGGCCGGCACGCTGAGACGCGCCGCCGTGCGAGCGCCGATGATGTCGACGAAGGGCGAGTCGACGGCCGACAGCCCGCCGTTCGCGGGCTCGGCGCCCCCGCTCGCCCCGTTGAGCGGATCCACCCTGCAGGAATGCCTGGACGCCGTTGCGACCGAGAACGGGTCGGGGTCGCTGACCGTGGAGAGCGTGGACTATGCGCGCTATGCGGAAAAACCGGCGTTGGTCGTCGTATTCACCGCCGCCAACGGGCGTTTCGCCTGGGCGAGCGGCCCGGATTGCGGCGCGCCCGGTGCCGGCGCCGACCGCTTGAACGTCGTGCCGGTAGGGTGAAAGATCCCGGTCGTGAGCTGAACCACGGGCCCGCCCACCGGGGAACACAACTCCTTACTATGGCGTTCTGGTGTGTGCGGTCCGGGCAACCTCGGAGCGCAACCTGACTGAGGAGAGTCGGCAGTGGACGAGGTCCGCAACCTGATCATCATCGGCTCGGGGCCGTCCGGCTACACCGCTGCGTTGTACGCCGCCCGGGCCAACCTGAAGCCGCTGGTCATCGAGGGTGTCCAGTCCGGCGGCGCGCTGATGACCACCACCGAGGTGGAGAACTTCCCGGGTCATCCCGACGGCATCCTCGGCCCGGAGCTCATGGACAACATGCGCAAGCAGGCCGAGCGGTTCGGAGCAGAGTTCATCACCGACGACGTCACCCGCGTCGACTTCGGCGAGCGGCCGACCGAGGCCGGCGCCGAGGGCCTGAAGACGGTGTACGTCGGCGAGACCGAGTACTTCGCGCGCGCCGTGATCCTGTCCACCGGCTCGGCCTGGCGCCCGCTCGGCATTCCCGGCGAAATGGACCTGCTCGGGCACGGTGTGTCGTCCTGTGCCACCTGTGACGGTTTCTTCTTCCGCAACCAGCACATCATCGTCGTGGGCGGTGGTGACTCGGCGATGGAGGAGGCGACGTTCCTCACCCGCTTCGCCGAGACGGTGACCATCGTGCATCGCCGCGACTCGTTCCGCGCGAGCAAGGTCATGCAGGTGCGGGCGATGACCAACCCGAAGATCAAGGTCGAGTGGAACAGCACCGTCGAGGAGATCCTCGGCGAGGGCGGCAAGGTGGTCGGCGCCCGGCTGCGCGACCTGCAGACCGGCGAGACCAAGACCCTGGACGTGACCGGCGTGTTCGTGGCGATCGGCCACGACCCGCGCAGCGAGCTGTTCAAGGGCGTGATCGAGTTGGACGCCGAGGGGTACGTCAAGGTCGATGCGCCCAGCACCCGGACCAACATCCCCGGCGTGTTCGCGGCCGGCGACCTCGTGGACCACACGTACCGCCAGGCCATCACCGCCTCCGGCACCGGTTGCGCCGCGGCGCTGGACGCCGAGCGTTTCATCGCGTCATTCGTAGAGCTGTAAGGAGAAACCCCAGTGGGAGCAACCAAGGCGGTCACCGACGCCACCTTCGCCAACGACGTGCTGATGTCCGACAAGCCGGTGCTGGTGGACTTCTGGGCCGAGTGGTGCGCACCCTGCCGCAAGGTCGAGCCGCTGCTCGCCGAGATCGCCAACGAGATGGGCGACAAGGTGGAAATCGTCAAGGTCAACATCGACGAGAACCCGGAGACCGCCCGCGCGTACCGGATCATGTCGGTGCCGACGCTGACCATGTTCAAGGGCGGCGAAGCCGTCAACTCGGTCGCCGGCGCCCGCCCCAAGAGTGCCCTGATCAACCTGATCGAGTCGGCGTTCTGACCCGATCCGCGTAACGCCCCGCACCTGTTCGGGTGCGGGGCGATTTTCGCGGGCGAATCGACGTCCGGCAGCGCCGGACACCGAGTAGTACTGTGCTCGAAGTCGTCCATCCACCCCCTCGATCAAGGAGCCGCGCGTGCGTGCGATCCGTCGTGGAGACACCGGACCGGCCGTCTCGGAGATCCAGTCGATCTTGGTGGCACTCGACTTCCTCTCGGCCGTCTCGCACGAGTTCGACTCAGACACGGAGACGGCCGTACGGGCCTTCCAGCAGGGTCGCGGCATCGGCGTCGACGGGCTGGTGGGCGACGAGACGTGGCAGGCCCTGGACGGTGCCCGGTGGACGCTGGGCTCACGGACGTTGTTCCACTCGGTACCGGACGCGCTGGTCGGTGAGGACGTCCGGACCCTGCAGGAGCGGTTGCTCGAGATGGGGTACGACACGGGACGCGCCGACGCCATCTACGGCGTCCGTACGGCCCGGGCGGTCGCGCAGTTCCAGCGTGAGGTCGGCCTGACGCCCGACGGCTCGTGCGGACCGCAGACCATGAAGGCGTTCCGCCGCCTCGGCCGCAAGGTCGTCGGCGGCCGGCCGCAGTGGCTGCGCGAGGCCGAGGCGTTCCGCCAGTCCGGGCCCAACCTGATGGGCAAGACGATCGTGATCGACCCGGGGCACGGCGGCCCCGAGGACCTCGGCGTCGTGGTGCCCGACGGCCCGCTGCGCTGGACCGAGGCCGATCTGGTGTTCGACGTCGCCGCCCGGCTGGAGGGCCGTCTGGCCGCCGCCGGCATGCGGGTGCACCTGACCCGCGGTCCGTCCCCGGTGAAGCCCATGTCGGGGGCTGAGCGGGCCACGCTGGCCAACAGCCTGGGCGCCGACCTGTTGATCTCGCTGCACCTGGACGGGCAGGAGAACGAGGACGCCGACGGCGTCGCCACCTATCACTACGGAACCGGTAGCGGGCTGAGTTCGACCGTGGGCGAGCGGCTGGCGAACCTGGTGCAGCGCGAGATCGTCGTCCGGACCGGGATGCGGGACTGCCGGATCCACTCGAAGTCGTGGGAACTGCTGCGGTTGACGCGCATGCCGGCCGTACGGGTGGACCTGGGTTATCTGACGTCGCCGGTGGATCGGGGCCGGCTGGTCGATCCGATGTTCCGGGAGCAGATCGTGGAAGCGATCCTGGCGGCCGTGCAGCGCATGTACTTCCCGGTCGAGCGGGACGTGCCGACCGGGTCGATCGACGTGCGGCAGCTGCGCCTGGCGCTCGCCAACCCGACCTAGGTCAGCTCTCCGTCGACCGCGTCGCCGTCACCGGACGCACCGGGCGCAGCAGCGTTTCCGGGCTCATCGAGCCGAGCAGCTTCTCCAGCGCGTACTCGACGTCGGACTTCCACGACAGGGCCGTCCGCAACTCCAGGCGCATGCGGGGGTAGCGCGGGTGCGGCCGTACGGTCTTGAAGCCCACCGACAGGAAGAAGTCCACCGGCGCGACGCAGGCGTCCTTGTCCTCGCCGAACTTCGCGTCGCCGAACGCCTCGATGGCCTTGACCCCACGCTTGGTCAGGTCCCGGGCGACGCCCTGAACCAGCATCCGGCCCAAGCCGCCGCCGGCGAACGAGGCGACCACGTGCGCGGTCATCAGCAACGCCGCGTCGGCCGACACCGGACTGGTCGGGAACGCCATCGAACGCGGTACGTAAGCCGGCGGCGCGTACATCACGTACCCGGCCGGCATGCCGTCGACGTACGCCAGCTTCCCGCAGGATCCCCACTCCAGCAGGGTCTGCGACACCCAGGCTTCCTTCTCCAGGCCGGGGTCGCCGGAGGCGCAGGCGCGCTCGGCCGACACCGGGTCCAGCTCCCAGTAGATGCACTGGCGGCAGGGACGGGGAAGGTCTTCGAGGGTGTCGAGGGTCAGACTGACCAGGCGTCGCGACATCGGCCGCCCCTTAGGAATTGCGGACATATCCGGAACGCACCATCCGCGCCCCCGGACGGGATCCTACGCCGCGTCGTTCATGAACGGGATCGTAATCCCCAGGCCGGGGATCGACCTCGCCACCTAGCATGGCCACTGTTGTCTTCTCCAGTGTCTTCACCGGGAGCGTCGAGATGAGTGGAACCACGCAGGACGACTACACCGATCGGTATGCGCGGCGGGTCCGGGGGATGGCCACCTCCGAGATCCGCGCCCTGTTCGCCGTGGCCAGCCGGCCCGAGGTGGTGTCGCTGGCCGGAGGGTCGCCGTACATCGCGGCGCTACCGCTCGACGCCGTGGGGGAGATGCTCGGCAAGATCGCGTCCGACTTCGGCACGACCGCCCTGCAGTACGGCATCGGGCAGGGCACGGTCGACCTCCGCGAACGGATCTGCGAGGTGATGAGCCTGTCCGGGATCGACGGCGCGTCGCCGGACGACGTGGTGGTCACGGTCGGCGGACAGCAGGCGCTGGATCTGATCGCACGGCTGTTCCTGGACCCGGGTGACGTGGTGCTCGCCGAGGGGCCGACCTACGTCGGCGCACTCGGCGTGTTCCAGGCCGCCCAGGCCCAGGTCCGGCACGTGGCCATCGACGCCGACGGGTTGATCCCCGCTGCCCTTTCGGCGGCCATCGCTTCCTCGGGCGGCCGGGCCAAGTTCCTCTACACGATTCCGACCTACCAGAACCCGGCCGGCGTGACGATGTCTTCATCCCGCCGGGAGGAGATTCTCGACATCTGCGAGCGGGCCGGACTGCTGGTCGTCGAGGACGATCCGTACGGGATGCTGAGCTTCTCGGGCGACGCGCCGCTGCCGCTGCGGGCGCGCCGCCGCGAAGGCGTCTTCTACGTCAGCACGTTCTCGAAGACGTTCGCGCCCGGGCTGCGCGTCGGCTGGGTGCTGGCGCCGCACGCGGTCCGGGAGAAGCTGGTGATGGCGAGCGAGGCGGCGATCCTATGCCCGAGCGCGTTCGCTCAGGCCGCGGTCACCCAATACCTCGCCACCATGCCGTGGCAGGAGCAGATCAAGGTGTACCGGGAGATCTACCGGGAACGGCGGGACGCGCTGCTATCGGCGTTGACCGATCTGATGCCGGCGGGCACGTCCTGGACCCGCCCCGAGGGCGGCCTGTTCGTCTGGGCCACCCTGCCGGACGGACTGCATTCGAAGGCGATGATGCCCCGGGCCATTGCGGCGCGGGTCGCGTACGTGCCCGGGACCGGCTTCTACGCCGACGGGAACGGTGGCGCCAACATGCGGCTCAACTTCTCGTTCTCCGACCCGGCCCGACTGCGCGAAGGCGTACGGCGGCTGGCCGGGGTGATGGAGCAGGAGCTGGCCCTGCTGGCGGTCTTCGGCACGTCCGGTTCGCCGTCGCCCCGCCGTGGGTCGGCCGCCGCTGATGCCCCCGGGCCGGACTTGGCATGATCGACGCCATGGATGTCCTCGTTCTCGCCGGTGGCCTGTCGTACGAGCGGGACGTCTCGCTGAAGTCGGGGCGGCGCGTGCTGGACGCGCTCCGCAGCGCCGGCCTCGACGCGACCATGCGGGACGCCGACGTGTCCCTGCTGCCGTACCTGACGTCATCCGCACCCGCGGCCGTGGTGATCGCGCTGCACGGGGCGACCGGCGAGGACGGGTCGTTGCGCGGGGTGCTGGACCTGTGTGGAGTGCCGTACGTCGGGTCCGACGCGCGCGCCGCCCGGCTTGCCTGGGACAAGCCGTCGGCCAAGTCGGTGCTGCGGGAACGAGGCATCCCGACGCCCGACTGGGTGGCGTTGCCACACGACCGGTTCTCCGAGCTCGGGGCGGTGGCGGTGCTGGACCGGATCGCCGAGCGGCTGGGGTTGCCCGTGATGGTGAAACCGGCCCAAGGTGGATCCGGGTTGGGCGCGGCGGTGGTACGGGACGCGGCTGACCTGCCGGCGGCGATGGTGGGGTGTTTCGCGTACGACTCGACCGCGTTGGTCGAGCGGTACGTCGACGGCACGGACCTGGCGGTGGCGATCGCCGACCTGGGCGACGGGCCGCAGGCGTTGCCGGCGGTCGAGATAGTTCCGCGGGACGGGGTGTACGACTACGCCGCCCGCTACACGGCCGGCCTTACGACATGGCACGCGCCGGCCCGCCTGTCGCCGGCCGTGGCGGCCTCGGTGGCCGCGTCGGCGCTGGCCGCCCACGTAGCGCTGGGGCTCCGGGACCTGTCGCGGGTGGATCTGATCGTGGACGCCTCCGGCCGGCCGCACGTGCTCGGAATGAACGTGTCGCCGGGGATGACGGAGACGTCGTTGTTCCCGATGGCTGTGCAGGCGGCCGGGCTCGACCTCGGCAAGGTGCTGGTGACGCTGGTGAACCGTGCGGTGGCGCGCGGTCCGGCCTGACTGATCGTTCCTGCTCCACCTATCGCGCTTTGGTGTCCTTGATCAGGTCGTCGCCGGCCGGGGACGGGCGGGGCACGGACGCCACCCGGGCGGCTTGGACTTCGTTGTCGGTCGCGGTGTCCACGGCGGTGGCCGTTGACGTGCCCACGCTTCCATTTGCATCCTGGATGCTGCTCGCGGCCGCGCTTGAGTCGGGCTTGACCGGGGCGGTGCCCGTGGCCGTTGCCGCCAGCGGGCTCGGAACCGACGCTGAGCCGGTCACGGTTGGGGCCCTGCGGCCATTGCCCGGCGCGATCACGTCCGGCGAGCCTTCGACGTCACCCAGGCTGGTCGGCCGCCACGGCGGCGTACCCGGATCCGGATCCTCGACGGTCGGCTCGGCGCTGTCCTCGGTCGACACCTCGATGTCGAAGGTCGCCGGCGACTGCCACTGGATGTGCGCCGGTTCCGTGTTCGCCTGGCCCCCGAATTCCGCCAGCCAGGCCGCGACCATGGCCAGATTTTCGCGCCATTGCAGTTCCGAAATGACCGGCAGAATGTCGTCCCACAACGAGAGGAAGGTGCCACGGAGCTGCAGACGCCCGTACGGTCGGGCCAAGAACCACATGTGCAGGTGGGCCGAGCCGTCGCCCCACCGATTCACGTGAACCCGGGCGACGCCGTCCAGCGAGCGGATGGCCCGCTCCATGCGGACGGTCATGACGCCGAGCTCGGCCGCCAGGAGATTGGGCAGGTCACCGAGATCGAGGTGCGATCGGCACTCCAGGATGAGCACCATCGGGAGCCCGGACGGCCGGTCCATGGCTCGCACCCGCCATCGCTCGCTGACCCAGATGTAGGCGTCGTCGGGAGTCTTGCAGGCGACGCATTCGCCGGCGTCCTCACCGCTGCGGGGCGGCTCGACGTCGACGGGGGCAGCGAGGCGCTTGACGCGCATGTCGCCTTCGAAAGGGAACGACGGCCAGCGGGTGAAGTCCGGCAGTGGGGCGGTGTTCTCGGGCACGAAAGTGACCCTAGCCCAGCAGCCAGGCACTGTCCCGAGTCAATTTCCAGCCGTCGCGGCGAGGACGCCTCCGCGGTCCAAACATCGTCGCCGGAAGTCGAAGACGATCACCGTCTGTGGGTACGCCGCGACGTCGTAAGTTATCCACAGGACTTATCCACAGGCACTGCAGTTTCACGTGAAACGCCATGTAGACGGCTTGCAAGCCCTGTGGATACTCCGGTGGATGGCCGGTCATTCATCGGTCGTGTTTCACGTGAAACGGGTCGACGCCGGTTTCTCAACAAGCCTGCGCACAGGCTGTGGATAGTGCAGTTTCCCGATGTCCGTGTGCTTCACCACGATGATCTGCGCGCTGCCTTGGGCGAGTTCTTCATCCGTCGTCGTCACGGTCCTGACGGTCGTTCTGATCGACGCCGAGCAGCGTCGCCGAGTCCCCGGCCGGGCGCGCGTTTCACGTGAAACCGGCAGCCGGTTCAAGCCCCGCCGTGGCGCCTACTCGCCCTCCGACGGTGAGGACAGCTCGCGTTAGCGGTCGGGCCGGGGTGGCGAGACATGTTCACGTAAACCTCTGCGGCGCAGCGCCGACTTCCACCGCTCGCAAGACATCCGGCGGCTTCCAAGGCCAAGGCGAGGTGTCCCCAACTTCGGCTCCGGCTGCGTCCGCCTGAAGATGCACTGCAGCAGCACATCCCGACAGCACCCCTCCACTGGGCACCGCCTCGACAGCTATCTAGCGACTGATATCGCCAGCCGCGCACCAGGCCGCCGCGTCTGGCTCTAAAGTCTGCCCGGCCCCTAAGGCGCCGCCCCTACGGAAGGCTCCGAAACTCGATCGGCATGGCTGGTCGTCAGCGTGGCCCTCGGAGGTCGAGAATCTTGCCCGTCAAGGGGGACTTTGCCCGTCGTCGCTCGAGCCGTCATGGCCCACTCACCGGCAAGACCATCTGTTGCGGCGACCGACAAACCGGCGCGGCCCCGGCCTTGACGTCTCCAGGAATACGCCCGCCGCCGCCAAGTCTTCCGTTGAGAGGCGTCGCGACCACCTCGACCACAGTGCCAAGCCGTCACTAAAGGCGCCGGCCAAGCCAGGAGCGCCGTGGGAAACGAGCCGTAGCTGTGCCCGATCAGTTTTCGGACAAGACCTCGTATGTTCGGGTGGAACTCGAGCACCTTGGCGCCCGGAGATCGAAGCGAGGAGTCGAGACCGGCGGTGCCTCCATCTCAGCGACCTCTCGATTGCCCCGCCAAGACTCCGACGGTCCCGTGGCGGGAAGGACGCCTTCTCCGCATTCGAAGCCATGTTGGCCGCCCGCAGCTCGAAACCTCAGACTTCAGCTGTAGTGGTACTGACATCCGGTGATCCAGCCAACGGCTTTAGCACCGCCCGCCGGCACGGCCGGCGGCGTTTGCACAACCCGTTGGCACGGCGTCCGGCACGTCGACCATCAAGTCCGCGCAGTTATCTGACTGGCTCAACCGCAGACCGCAGGCACCGCGGCTCGTTCCGGCGTCCAGACGACTCCCGCCACTGGGGGCCTTGCCGACGACTGCGTGCCCTACATCGCCGTCTCCGCAGTCTCAACGCCGCCGCTATCGCTGCGATATGCCTCGGCGTCTGCATAGCCTCGCTTGGCGTTTCTCTTCGTCAAACTCGAGGCGCTTTACCGCCCCCGCCCTGACAGCGTCGGCCAGCCGGACAGTTGACGTCGACAGGCCTCGAGGTCCACAGCGGAGAACCTGGGTACTGCCGGAAACTAAGCGAGTCGTGTAACCCGTTCCTCATTTCGTCCCAGATGAGAGTCGGAACGCTCCGCGACTTCGATCGACCGCGTTGCTGCTACTCAGGGTTGGTAGAGACTGGCGTACCGGCTCACAAACGGGATACGGCAGCTATGACAGAAGGAAGTACCCCACACCAGCCATTCCGCTCAGCTGGTGATAGGTAGCTCAGGTCGACAACGCAGCAACCAAATCACTGCTGCACCCGGGGTTCTGCCGATACCGCGGGGTGGCGTTTCACGTGAAACAGTCCCTAGATCCCTGCAGGCAACGCGGCGTCGACAACACTCATCATCGGTACGACATCTCGAACAGTGTGCTGGTGCCTCGTAGACCCGCCCGGGTGAAGTCGAGGACAGCAGTTGCTGAGCGCCGGCTCGTCGTAGCCTTTGCGGATTGACCTGCTCTCAGGCCAGGCGCCCGAATCAAGGCTTCGCGCCGCAGCCTTATGCAGGGGACCGGATTGAGCAGTCAGTCAACGCTCGACCAATCCTCGCTTATATCTGGCCGCCGGTGCTATCGGAGTGCCAACGGGTACCGAGCCCCTCCGCTCCGCCCTGCGCTTGTCCAGAGTCGGGAGGTTCAGCGGCTCGTGCACTGTTCGGTCCCAGACCCTTGAGCCGGGAAACGGTGTAGCAACCGGTCGGCTCCGCGGCGGCGGCTCAGACGGCAGCGACATGGATGACCAACTGCCCGGTAGATGACGTGCTCAGCAGTACTGGACGTCGAACGCCGTGCGTCTTCGTCAACGCCGCCGCCCTGTTGAGCGGCTAGCCGACGCAGCACTGGTGGCCGACCATCTTCGGGACATCGCCGAGCAAATCAGTTCACCGCCGAGCAACTCCCCGATTGCCCCATCCAGCGGTGAAGGTCAGCGAGTACGGCTGCGCCTAAGTTCGTACCCACCGAGTGACAAGATGAGATTCTTCCTTCCGTCGACGCAGCGAACGTCGGCTACTCGGTCGCCCCACATGCTTCCAAGCCGCCTCGACCTTTCAAGCGACTCACATGTTCTGGGCAGCTCGGTTGATCGACCGATGAGACTGGGCAAGGAGCGAACTGCGACAGCTCATCCGTCCCGCACGACTCTGGAGGTCCGTCGGCAGAGGCTCAGCCGGACACAAACGCTGCGCGCTCTCGGTTGGGCTGAAGCCGCCTTTGGCCTTAGGTAACGACAACAAGCTTGACGCGCTCGATGCCGTTTCACGTGAAACCGCGCCCAGGTTCGGCGGCAGGGCCTCGGCGCCGTCCTAGAGGGCGGGTGGCGCGCCTGGTCGGCATGCGCGACGAGTTGGCTGGCCGGAGCCTCGCGGCCCGAACGCCAAATCAGGGACCTGTGGTTCGCCGCTGTAGACCTTGCGCGATGCACAGTTGCACGGTCCGTTTCACGTGAAACAAGAGCACCACTGAGGATCCATTGAGGCCAGGCTGTCGTGGCGGATCCGGCGGCAGCCTTTGTTCTACCAATTGGAGGACTGGCCGGCACCTCCGACTATCACGTAGTCATGCTCCGCGCGCAGGCCCCGGCCTCTCGATTTCAGGCACGGTGCCGTCCGCCTGCCGACGCGTCCGACGCTCCTGGGAGGCCGAGCGGCGCCAGCACACGGGTCGTCCAACCTGTCGAACGGCCGAGACGGCGAATGTAATGAGCTCGAGAGCGTCGCGATCTTAAGAACCAAAGGCCCGAGAGTTTGGAATCAAGAGGCCGTCGAGCCGGTCCTCCTCCGCGTCATTGTTCAAGTGGAACACGGCGGCCGGTTCTCGTTAAGACGTTAGGCGGTCGCTGACCGCGTCGGAGTGAACCAAGGTGAACACCAGCGCTTCGTTGGGCGTCATACCCATCTCATGCCCGGCGGCTCATCTGACACGCGAGGTGCCGCCCAATTCGTTGAGCGAGCGGGTAGCTCGCGGCCCCAACGGAGTCGACCCAGCCCGCCACAACGTCGGTGCGACGAACGTCCACGATGTCGTGACCCGGTGCCGGACAAGCAGCCAGCCACTCGGCACCCCAGCTCCCACGCCTGGCGCCCAGCACCAGCAACCGCGCCCGGCGCCCGGCGCCCGCCGCCCGCCACCCGGCACCCGGCACCCGGCACCCGGCACCCGGCACCCGGCACCCGGCGACCATGCCTGCCGCCTTCGGCCTCCCGGCAGAGAGGCCGAACGGCCGGCCACTGCACCGGCAGCATGTTCACGCCCACTGTCGACATCGCTGACGGGGCATGTCCACGAGCGCTATAGACATCCGTCCAGCGTGCGAACCGAGGTCTGGCAACCAGTCGTCAAGCCGCTCCTCGATTGGGAAGCCAGGGGATGCGACCGACCTTGCCAATTCGCTAGAGGCGCGTTCGGCCTGGCCACGCAGTCATGGGACTAGTGGCATGCCATCGCATAACGGGCGCCCGGATTCTCCTCCGCAAATGACGGCTCTTCATAGGCGGCATGAAATGAAGTACACCTATTGCTGCGCTCGGCGATTGGGAAGCGCTGCTGCAGCCATTCCATTGGCCCAAACCATGCCCCTGCCTTATCCATGGCGACAGCAATAGATTCACCTTCCGCGAGACCCGACCGCGGGGCGCCAGGCTATCTGAATTGAACTGTCCTGGCCGCGATCCAGAAGTTAGGCCGCATACTTGATCTCGTGGTGATGCTGAGTGACACCACAAACCGCCGGTGCGGTGGACGCGGCAGCTCACCAATGCAAGTTTCCCGCCCGGCCCAACTCGTCACCTGCAGGACCACGCGCTCAAGGGAACCGAGGTCAGCGCACAACACGTGCGCCCCGTCTCCGCGCCAACCCATCGCTGGGTTTAAGTGGCCCGCCCTGACTGGAAAAAATGACCAATATTCACTTTTACTAGCCACTCGACTGGATAGCCGTCGATGCGGTTCTCCCAGAACGATTCTCCTGGGATTTGAGGCAGCTGGGTTCGCCGCAAATGCCATTTCAAAAGCCGCCGAACAGCCGATGAGAGTCCCCCGACAGCAGGGGTAGCAAGAAAAGGCGCGTGGTCACAGGACCACGCGCCTCGATAGAGACCGGACGAGCGAGTTACTCCTCGCTCTCGCCGGCACCTTCTTCCTTGACGCCAATCATTCCGACGATTCGTTCCAGATCATCGACCGTTGCAAACTCGATCGTGATCCGGCCCTTGTTCCGGCCGATGTCGACCTTGACCCGAGTATCGAACCGATCCGACAACCGATCGGCCAGGTCGTTGAGCGCCGGGGCGTGCACCTTCGGGCGTCGGGGCGGCGCGGACTTCTTGGCCGGGCCATCGGCCAGCGCCAATGACACGAGTTCTTCCGTTGCGCGAACCGAAAGTCCTTCGGCCACGATCCGCAGGGCCAGTTGCTCCTGGGCATCGCTGTCGTCCAAGCCGAGCAGCGCCCGGGCGTGACCGGCCGACAGCACCCCGGCCGCGACTCGTCGCTGCACCGGCGCCGGCAGGTTCAGCAAGCGGATGGTGTTGGAGATCTGTGGACGGCTGCGTCCGATGCGCTTGGCCAGCTCTTCGTGCGTCGCGCCGAACTCCTCCAGCAGCTGCTGGTACGCGGCCGCCTCCTCGAGAGGGTTCAGGTTGGCGCGATGGATGTTCTCGAGCAGAGCGTCCCGCAGCATCGCGTCGTCGCGGGTCTCCCGGACGATCGCGGGAATAGTGTCCCGGCCGATCGCCTGGGCCGCTCGCCAGCGGCGTTCACCCATGACGAGCTCGTACCGGCCGTCGCCCAGGTCGCGAACAACGATCGGCTGGAGAAAGCCGACCTCCTGGATGGAGATCTTCAGCTCGTCCAGGGCCTCGTCGTCGAAGACGTGCCGAGGTTGCTTGGCGTTGGGCTCGATCGCGCTAACCGGCAGCTCGAGAAACCGCGCCCCCGGCACCGGCGCCAGTTCCTCGGTGGGAGCTGCGGGCGGTAAGGCGTCCTCAACAGAGGCCGCGACGTACTGCGTTGGAGCCGGCGCATGCTGCGGCTCATTGTCGGCCGCCATCACGACGGCAGGTACCGGCGCAGTGGGTATCAATGCGCCCAGACCCCGACCCAGGCCCCCCCGTGGACGGTTTTTCATGACGTGCCTCCGTTACTGACCCCGCGGTTCGCGATCTCCAGCGCAGCCTCGAAGTAGCTGGTCGCGCCGCGCGATCCGGGATCGTAGGTCATCACGGACTGGCCGTAACTCGGAGCCTCCGACACTCGAACGTTGCGCGGGATGACCGCTTCGAGCACCTTGTCGCCGAAGTGATTGCGCACATCCTGTTCGACCGCGTCGGCCAGGCGCGTACGCCGGTCGTACATGGTCAACAAGATGGTAGACACGTCGAGCGTCGGGTTCAGGTGCTGACGCACCAAGTTGATGTTGTTGATGAGCTGGTTCAGGCCCTCGAGCGCGTAGTACTCGCACTGGATCGGGATCAGCACCTCCTGCGCGGCGCACAACGCGTTGACCGTCAGGAGGCCCAGCGACGGGGGGCAGTCGATGAAGACGTAGTCAAACTTCTCCGGATGGGCCGCGATCGCTCGGACGAGGCGAGATTCGCGGGCGACCACCGAGACCAGCTCGATCTCGGCGCCAGCGAGGTCGATCGTGGCCGGCACGCAGTACAGGTTCGGGATGCCTTCGACCTGCTGAGCCACCTCGGCCAACGGAACGTTGTCGATGAGACAGTCGTAGACATCCGGTATGCCTGCGTGATGCGGCACGTTCAGTCCGGTGGACGCGTTTCCTTGTGGGTCCAGGTCCACCACGAGGACACGGTTCCCGTGCAGAGCGAGGGCCACGGCCAGGTTCACGGTCGTAGTGGTCTTACCCACGCCGCCCTTCTGGTTTGCGACACACAGCACCCGCGGATGGTCCGGCCGCGGCATCGTAATTTCACCGCTCGGATTCAAAATCTGCACAGCACGCAACGCTTCCATGGCGAGCGGCGGATCGTCCTCATCCCGGCTCGGCGTTTCACGTGAAACATGCTCGTCTGTAGCCGTCACGCCCTCCTCGGTCGCAGCGGAAAACGCAGGTACGGTCGGCCCCGACCCTTGATTGGGTATCGGAGCAGAGCCGGACACCAGCGCCGGCGCGGCATGGGGCGCCGGCTCGCCACGATTGCTCGAGTTGCCGTACACCTGCCCGCTCGACATCTGTGGACCGTATCCAGTACCGACCATCGGACCGGGCGCCGGGTTGCCGTAGGCCATGCCCACTAACGGATGGGTTTCACGTGAAACACCGTTCGCCGTACTGGGACCGTCAAGGCCCTTGCCGTACTCGTGCACCGTGTCATCCCTGCCTGATCGGAATGGGTCGGCCCCGCAACTGCTCGCCGACGCATCGGGGGGCGATGCGGGCGGTGCGCCAGGAGGCGGTGAGGCGTCGAACGCGACCGCCGTAAGGTCCACAATATCGACGCCTGGCCAGCCTACGGCCGTGGGGCGGGCACTGCTACGCCTGTCCGCCGGTTGGGTTGGGTGCGAGCATGCAGCCGAAAACTCGAAGACCATGAATCCTGGCACCAGACGCAGCGCACCGCCATAGCGAACGCGAGGTTCTTCGGGCCAACCTGGCTTGTGCTCCCTCCGCAGCGGAGACGAGAAGAGTGTTGTTACTACCTGCCCGTGCGGCGGTGCCTTCCGCGGCGGGGTCACCCGGGGCGAGGGCTTCCAGGGGGAGGGGTCGGCGGACTGGGCTGGGTGGCTGGTGCCATTGGGGCCACGAAGGTTGGCAGTGGGCTGGGAGGCCTCCACCGAACGCTGGGGAGTCAACAGCAACAGCGGCTGGACTGAAGCCAACCCAGAGGCCACCAGCAGCGCTGGAGAAGCCACCTGAAAACGCTCGGAAGCTTGGGATGAGGCGCCCAGCAGCGGAACGGCGCTCGGCGAGTCGACGGCCGGCGAGGAGGCGAGCAGCGCAGGGTCGGCGAGCAGCGCAGGATCAGCGACCAGCGCAGGATCAGCGACCAGCGCAGGATCAGCGACCAGCGCAGGATCAGCGACC
>CAXSDA010000005.1:7901-81983 GCA_964236515.1 uncultured Actinoplanes sp. | reverse complement strand
AGCGCAGGATCAGCGAGCAGCCCGGTGTCGGCGAGCAGCCCGGGGGCAACCGGCGAGGTAGCGGCAGCCGGCGACAGGGTAACCGGCGAGAAGGGAACCGGCGAGTCGTCAGAGACCGTCGGCGACGGACGGGAGACCTCCGGCAACGAACCAGCTCCGTTCGGGCGAGAAGATCCGAGCGGAGACCGGGGCGGGACTTTGCGCGCCCCGTCAACCGGACGCGACTGCTCGCCGATACGTCTACGGGCACCCCGCCTGGCCATCTATCCCCTCCGTGTTCTCCCTTGCCCCGCACCTCCCCGACCCGACAAACCGCCGCGCCGGCGAACACTGCCGGCACGCGGGGCGGCGGGCTGGGCGACCTCCCGCTCCCGAACGATCTCCACCACCGTGGCCGGAGGTTCGATCACGCCCACCCCACACCGGGTGATCACCGGATCGGACCCACCGAGCCGTACGATCGCGTCCCGATGTTCCGCCACCTCGTCCGCGGCCGAGGCGCCCTTCAGCGCCAGCAGTCGGCCACCTACCGCGGCCAGCGGCAAGCACCATCCGGCCAACCGGTCGAGTGGCGCAACCGCCCGCGCGGTGACGACGTCAGCGCCCGCAGACGGTTCTCCGACGAGGTCTTCCGCCCGTCCCCGGACCACCGTCACGGTCGAGTCCAAGCCGAGAGCTGTCACCGCTTCCGACAGAAAGGCGGTCCGTCGTGCCAGCGGCTCGACCATAGTGATCCGAAGATCAGGTCGAACCACTGCCAGCACGATACCGGGCAAACCGGCTCCAGAGCCGACGTCGACCACCGAAGCGCCGATACGGATCATTTGGGACACTACGGCACAGTTGATCAGATGCCGATCCCAGATGCGCGGTGCCTCGCGGGGCCCGATCAGACCGCGCACCACCCCGTCGGTGGCCAGCTGCTCGGCGTACCGGGAAGCGAGCGCCAGGCGATCACCGAAGATGGCAGCCGCCGCCGCGGCGAACTCAGTCGGCGGTAGGGCAAAAGCCGAAGTCACCGGCGGAGGCGGAGCGGCAGAGGGGTCGGACGACGACAACGGACCTCCAGGAAACGACGGCCCGGGCCGAATCCCGCCCGGGCCGTACGGAAACACCAACGAAAGATCAGTCGATCGCGCGAACCACGATCCGCCGGTTCGGCTCCACGCCTTCAGACTCGCTCTGCACACCGTCGATCGCGTTCACGACGTCGTGGACACACTTGCGCTCGAACGCCGACATCGGCTCCAGGCGTACGACGTCGCCATGCTCCTTGACCTTCTCGACCGCGTTTCGAGCGACGGCGGCGAGTTCCTTACGCCGCGTGGCACGGTAGCCGCCGATGTCGAGCAGCAGCCGGCTCGGCGAGCCGGTCGCCCGGAAGATCGCCAGGCGGGTGAGTTCCTGCAGCGCCTCCAGCGTGGCGCCACGCTGTCCGACCAGGGGCTGCAGGCGGGCTCCGACGACCTCGACCATCGGGCGTCCGGCCGACACCAATTCGTCGATGTCCCCGTCGTAGTCGAGGATGTCCAGCAGGCCCTCGACGTAATCGGCGGCGACCTCGCTCTGCTGGAACAGGTCGCCGTCGGAGGCCACGCTCTCCGACTTCTTCTCGTCGCCGGCTTCCGCCTCGACCGCTGAAGATTCGACGGCTGAAGATTCGACCGGAGAAGCGTCGATCGGAGAAGCCGGGGCCGGGGATTCCGAACCCGCGGAATCCGACACCGGCAACGTCGCGGTGGATTCGGCGGAATCGGGCGAAGCGGGAGTGCTGCTGTCGGTCACGGTTCATCTCCGTACTTGTTCGGGCCGGACCTGCGCGGTCCGCTGTTCCCCGCGCCGGCGCGTTGTCCGTCGCGCCGTGCGGGGAGGGTCGGTGTGGTCAGGGGAGCGCCCGGGCCGTCGAGGCGGCCCGGGCGGCAGTCATCCCTGAGGTTTGTTCGCCGGTCGGGCGCCCTTCTTCGGGTTGACCGGTTTCGCGCCGGGCTTGGGCGCGAGCGCCCGGGTGTCGAGCTTCGGTGCCTGCGGCTCGGGCTCGGCGGCCTTACGACCGAACAGGCCACCCGTACGGGCCGGCTGAACCGGGCTCGGCGGAGACTGACCGTTCTTCTTCGCCGGGACGGCCGAGCCGTTGCGGGACGCCGTGGCGGCCGGCACGGCCTTCTTGCCGGCCATCTGCGGCGGCGGGTACTTGCGCAGCACCCACTGCTGCTGAGCCAGCGTGAAGCCGTTGTTGGTGACCCAGTAGATGACCACGCCGATCGGGAACAGCGAGCCGGAGATCAGCAGCGACAGCGGGATGCCGTACAGCATCAGGCGCTGGATCATCTTCTGCTGCGGGTCCTCGGCCCAGCCGGTCTTCAGGATCATCTGACGGCTGGTCATGTAGGTGGTGGCCATCATGATCAGCACCAGGACACCAGCGATGATCTTGACCGGGGTGGCGTTGGCGCCGAGCTGTCCCAGCTCGGCCGCGGTCGACCCGAACTTGGCCGGCAGCGGCGCCGTGAACAGCGCCGCGTGAGTCGCGTCGCGGAATTCGTCGGCGGTCCAGCCGTACCGGGTGACGCCCAGGTTCGCCGGGGTGAGCCGGCGCAGGGTGTGGAACAGGCCCAGGAAGACCGGGATCTGCAGCACCATCGGAAGGCAGCCCATCAGCGGGTTCGCCTTCTCGGTGCGGTACAGCTCCATCATTTCCTTCTGGAGCGTTTCCTTGTCACCCTTGTGCTTGTTCTGCAGCTCTTTGACCTTGGGCTGCAGAGACTGCATGGCCCGCTGCGACTTGATCTGCTTGACGAAGACCGGGAACAGGATGACCCGCAGGGTCACCACAAGGAAGATGATCGCCAGCACCCAGGTCCAGTTGGTCCCGAGGAAGCGGTCGTCCGGGATCCCGATGGCCGTCCAAAGATCGTGCCAGCGCAGCAGGATCCACGAGATCGCGGTGTAGATCCAGTCGAGACTCAATTCATGCTCCAGTCACATCAGCAGGACGGTGACGGATCGGGTCAGGCATCGGGTCGTACCCGCCAGGGTGGAAGGGGTGGCAGCGCAGCAGCCGCCAGATCGTCAGGCCCGTCCCTCGCAGAGCGCCGTGCCGCGTCAGCGCCTCCTGGGCGTACGCGCTGCACGAGGGATAGAAACGACAGCGGGCCGGCAGCGCCGGACTCACGTAACGACGGTACGCGACGATGACCGCAGTCAGCATCCGGGCGAGCACGCTCATCGCCGCCTCCGCGGACTGCGGGCCGTCGTGAGAGCGGCTGTCAGGTCGGCGCCGAGTTGCTGGTGCGACGCCGCGGCGGCCGGTGGCAGCGCCCGTACGACCAGAACCGCGCCGCCGGGCATTTCGTCGAGCAACGGCCGGACCAGATGGCGGAGCCGGCGGCGGACCTGGTTGCGGACCACCGCGTTACCGACAGCCTTGGACACGACGAAGCCGGCGCGTGCCGTGGGGGCGAGCGCCGGCTCTTCGAGAGTCAAATGGACGACGACCGTGCTGCGACCAGCCCGGCGGCCACCGCGAATCGCTGCGGCGAATTCACTGCTACGCCGCAGTCGTTGCGCCGCGGCCAGCACGACTACCTGGGCATTCCGGTCCGACCAGCGCCGGCTCAGGCCGACAGCTTGTCGCGGCCCTTGGTCCGGCGGGAGGACAGGATGGCCCGGCCGGCCCGGGTGCGCATGCGCAGCCGGAAACCGTGGGTCTTCGCACGCCGGCGGTTGTTCGGCTGGTAGGTGCGCTTGCTCACGTGAGGACTCCGTCTTCGTACTACGCCGCTGGGGACTTCTGGACTTCGGGCTTGCAACACACCACTTTACCAGAGCGCGGCGGAGCAACCGCTCGACCCTACGCAGGGGGGGATGGAGGGTCAACCGTCGCCGGGGCCGACGCGCCGACACCGGTCTTTCTGCGCGCGTAGTGAATCTTTTCCTGCCCGAACCCCTCGACCGGGACAGCCAGTGTTGAAGCCATGGCGGAGTCGCTGTTAGCGTGCCCGTTTGCCGGTTCACGGTGGGGTAACCACACTGCCAACGAGAACCGGGCCAAAACCGGACACGGTGGTGGATCGTTCGGCAGGTGAGCCTGTTTTTCTGCGCCAGCACAGGCTCCGGGAATCTGCCGACCATCCGATCGGGGCACTCCCACAGGTTGTGGATAACCTGTGGACAGCCGGTGGCGCCGCGTACGGCAAGGTTGGGGGAGCCGGCCGGTGCGCCCAACTTGGGCAGACCGACGGCAGCGGCGGAAGCCGATTGATGGGGGTGGCGCGGCGGTGGCCGACACGGTCGACCTGAGCCAGGTCTGGGCGGAGGCGACGGAGGATCTCGCGGACGAGATCGCCTCCGGGCAGCAGCGCGCCTACCTGAAGCTCACCCGCCTGCGCGCGATAGTCGAGGACACCGCTCTGCTGTCGGTGCCGGACGCGTTCACCCGTGACGTGATCGAGTCCAGGCTGCGGCCGGCGATAACCGACGCGTTGTCCCGCCGGCTGGGCCGCCCGATCCAGGTCGCGGTCACCGTGCGGCCGCCCGAGGACGGTTCCGGCCGGCCCGGGACGGTCTACGGCAGCCCACCGCCGGTCGTCGCGCCGCCCGCCCCCGAGCCGCAGCCCGGTCACTACGCCGACCCGTACGGTAACTACAGCCCGACCGGCTCGGCACAGCACTCGGCGCCCGCGGCCGCCTACCCCCGCGGAGTGCCCGCCGCCCGCGACGCCCAGGAGGCGCTGTTCGCCGCGCCGCTGCCGGAAAAGCCGGCCCAGACTCCTCCGATGCCAAACGGGCCGCGGTCCGAGCCGTCGAACGAGCCCGCCGTCCACCGGATGGCCGGCGACCTGTCGCAGTTTCGTGACAACCAGCGCCGGGACGACCCGCGACGCGACGACCACCGCCGGGACGACCTGCGACGGGACGACCACCGCGACGACACGTTGCGGATGAGCCAGGGCGGCGACAGCGGTCCCGGCCGCTCGCCGGCCGACATGCGCGGGCCGAGCAGCAATCCGCGTCCCGGCGGCGACGGCGGCAACCGGCTGAACCCGAAATACATGTTCGAGACGTTCGTCATCGGCTCGTCCAACCGGTTCGCCCACGCCGCGTCGGTGGCGGTCGCGGAATCGCCGGCCAAGGCGTACAACCCGCTGTTCATCTACGGCAGTTCCGGGCTCGGCAAGACGCATCTGCTGCACGCGATCGGCCATTACGCCACGACGCTCGGCCATGCGCGTTCGGTCCGCTACGTATCCACCGAGGAATTCACCAACGACTTCATCAACAGCCTGCGCGACGACAAGACGCAGGCCTTCCAGCGCCGTTACCGCGACGTCGACATCCTGCTGATCGACGACATCCAGTTCCTGGAGAACCGCGAACGGACGCAGGAGGAGTTTTTCCACACCTTCAATACGCTGCACAACGCGAACAAGCAGATCGTGATCAGCTCGGACCGTTCGCCGCGCCAACTGGCCACGCTCGAGGACCGGATGCGCACCCGCTTCGAATGGGGTCTGCTCGCCGACATCCAGCCGCCCGACCTCGAGACCCGGATCGCGATCCTGCAGAAGAAGGCCGCGCAGGAACGCATGTACGCCCCCGACGACGTACTGGAATTCATCGCGTCGCGCGTCTCCAACTCGATCCGCGAACTCGAGGGCGCGCTGATCCGGGTCACCGCGTTCGCCAGCCTGACCCGCTCCGTGGTGCAGTTGTCGCTGGCCGAGGAGGTGCTCCGCGACTTCATGCCGGACGGCGCCGGCCCGGAGATCACCGCCGACCAGATCATGTCGTCGACCTCGGAGTACTTCGGTGTCAGCCTGGACGATCTGCGCGGCCATTCCCGCAGCCGCGTCCTGGTCAACGCCCGTCAGGTCGCGATGTACCTCTGCCGCGAACTCACCGACCTGTCTCTGCCGCGCATCGGTCAGGCCTTCGGCGGCCGCGACCACACCACGGTCATGCACGCCGACCGCAAGATCCGCCAGCACATGGCCGAGCGTCGCTCGCTCTACAACCAGATCGCCGAGCTGACCAACCGCATCAAACAGAACACCTGAGTTCTTTCCGGTACGGGCCACCCCTCCCACCGGAAAGCGGCGTGCCCCGTCCCCGCGGGTTGAGGCCGTAGCTACTCCAGGCCGTCGCCCGCCTCCGGGCTCGAGTGCGTGGTCAGGCCGGCCGCTCTGGATGCTGAGACAGGCGGCGACGCCCGGGTGCCGGGGCAACGCACCGAAATGTCGCGCGCGGCCGCCGCCTCCCCCGCCCGGACATGGGTGGGCCGACCGTCGCATGCGGGTCTGACACTTTCGCGCCGTCGTCCACAGACGGGGCCGATGCGCCCGGCCGCCCCGACTCGCCCGGCCGTACCGGCGTCGCCCGATCCGCCCGGCATCGCCGAACCCAATCGTGCCAACGTTATCCACCGGTCGCCCACAGGAAGTTATCCCCAGCGGTGGACAACCATCTTCGCCGTTGCCCACAGATGTGGACAGGGCCTGTGCAAACAGATGTGGACAAGTACTCACGGTCACATCTGAATCCACAGCATGTGGAGGAGTGTGGATTTCCTGTTGAAGGTTCTGGGGACGACGGGTCGCCGGCGTCTCGGCGTTGTCCCCAGGACTGGGCACAAACCCGGTGGATAACCGGTGGATAGCCGGTGGACAACGGTGGACAACCCGGCGCGACTCGACGACTGTGGACGCAGACCCCGGGTTGTCCCGACGTTACCCACAGCCCGTTCACCGGTGGATAACCCTCTGACCAGCACAGACTCGACTTTTCCACAGTGTGCACAGCCCCTACGAAGATGACGGGTTATCTCTTTGAAAAGAACAAAAAGCAATCAACGGCGTTGGGGAAGGTGTGGATGACGCTCGTCGTGCCGAACCGGCACCCCGAGCACCGACCCAGGTCGCCACGACGACCCCGCCCGCCATTAGAGTTCGGTGGGGTCAGAGCCCCCTAGGGGAAGACTCGTTGCGGAGGACAGCATGAAGTTCCGGGTGGAGCGAGACGCACTCGCCGACGCCGTGGCCTGGACGGCGAAGAGCCTGCCCAGCCGCCCGTCGGTGCCGGTGCTCGCCGGCGTCATGCTGCGAGTGACCGACGGCCGGCTGCACGTCTCCGGGTTCGACTACGAGGTCTCCAGCCAGGTAAGCGTGGAGGTGCAGGCGGACGCCGACGGAGCCGCTCTGGTCTCCGGGCGGCTGCTGGCCGAGATCACCAAGGCCCTGCCGGCCAAGCCGGCGGACATCGCCGCGGTCGGCTCGCACCTGGAGCTGGTCTGTGGCAGCGCCCGGTTCACGCTGCCGACCATGCCGGTGGAGGACTACCCGACACTGCCCGACATGCCGTCGAGCGCGGGTACCGTGGACGCCGCCGCGTTCGCCGCCGCGGTCGCCCAGGTCGCGATCGCCGCCGGCCGGGACGAGACGCTGCCGATGATGACGGGCGTACGGGTCGAGTTGAACGGCACCAGCCTTGCCATGCTCGCGACCGACCGCTACCGGCTGGCCATGCGCGAGATGGAGTGGCGCCCCGACGACCCCGACATCAGCCTCAACGCCCTGGTGCCGGCGAAGACCCTGAACGACACGGCCAAGGCGCTCGGCCCGATCGGCGGCGAGGTCACGCTGGCGCTGGCCCAGGGCAACGCGGGCGAAGGCATGATCGGCTTCGCCGGTGGCACCCGCCGCACGACGAGCCGGCTGCTCGACGGCGCCAACTATCCGCCGGTGCGGTCGCTCTTCCCCGCGGCCCACAACGCCGAGGCCCGCGTGCCGGTGGCGGCCCTGGTCGAGGTCGTCCGCCGCGTCGCGCTGGTGGCCGAGCGCACCACTCCGGTGCTGCTGAGCTTCAGTGAAGACGGTCTGGTGGTCGAGGCCGGCGGGACGGAGGAGGCGCGGGCCAGCGAGGCCATGGAGGCGACCTTCACCGGCGAGCCGCTGACCATCGGTTTCAACCCGCAGTATCTCATCGACGGACTGCAGAACCTCGGCGCTCCGCAGGCCGTCCTGTCATTCGTGGACGCATTCAAGCCTGCGGTCATCTCGCCGTCATCTGACGACGGTGAAATCGTGCCGGGATACCGCTATCTGATCATGCCGATCCGGGTAACCCGCTGATACTGGGCTCAGGAGCCACGAACTGAGGGGGAACACCATGCAGCTCGGCCTCATCGGCCTCGGCCGGATGGGCGGCAACATGCGGGAACGCATCCGCGCCGCCGGCCACGAGGTGATCGGTTACGACCACAATCCAGATATCTCCGACGTCGCCAGCCTCGCCGAGCTGGTCGAGAAGCTCGCGGCGCCGCGTGTGGTCTGGACCATGGTCCCGGCCGGGCAGATCACCGAGGGCACCATCGACCAGCTGGGCGAGCTGATGTCGACCGGCGACCTGATCATCGACGGCGGCAACTCCAAGTTCTCCGACGACCCGCCGCGTGCCCAGCGGCTCGCGCCCCAGGGCGTCGGCTACATGGACTGCGGCGTCTCCGGCGGCATCTGGGGTAACCAGAACGGCTACGCCCTGATGGTCGGCGGCTCGGCCGAGGACGTGGCCAAGGCGCAGCCGATCTTCGACGCCCTGAAGCCGGCCGGACCGTTCGGGTTCGTGCACGCCGGCCCGGTCGGTGCCGGCCACTACACCAAGATGGTCCACAACGGCATCGAGTACGGCATGATGCAGGCCTTCGCCGAGGGGTACGAGCTGCTCGAGGCGTCGGAGTGGGTGGACAACGTGCCGGGCGCGTTCAAGAGCTGGCGCGAGGGCAGCGTGGTCAAGTCCTGGCTGCTCGACCTGTTCGACCGGGCCCTCGACGGCGACCCCGAGCTGCACAAGCTGAAGGGCTACGCCGAGGACACCGGTGAGGGCCGCTGGACGGTCGACGAGGCGGTCCGCCTGGCCGTGCCGTTGCACGTCATCGCGGGTTCGCTGTTCGCCCGTTTCGAGTCGCGTCAGACCGACTCGCCCGCCATGAAGGCGGTCGCGGCGCTCCGTCAGCAGTTCGGCGGCCACGCCGTCGTCAGCTGAACGGCTCGCACAGACGATGTACGTACGCCGGGTCGAGCTCACCGACTTCCGCTCGTACGAGCGCGTGGCGGTCGACCTCGACCCGGGCGTCGCCGTTCTGGTCGGCCAGAACGGCATGGGCAAGACCAACCTGGTCGAGGCGCTCGGTTACGTGGCCACTCTGGACAGTCACCGGGTGGCCACGGACGCCCCGCTCGTCCGGGCCGGCGCCGTCTCGGCGGTGATCCGCTGCGAAATCGTGCACGATGGACGAGAGCTGCTCGTCGAACTCGAGATCGTGCCGGGCAAGGCCAACCGGGCGCGCCTCAACCGTTCCCCCGTACGCCGCCCCCGCGATGTCCTGGGCGCGCTGCGGATGGTGCTGTTCGCCCCCGAGGACCTGGAACTGATCCGCGGCGACCCGTCCGAGCGCCGCCGCTACCTCGATGACCTGCTGGTCGCCCGTCAGCCCCGCTACGCCGGGGTGCGCGCCGACTACGACCGCGTCGTCAAACA
Organism: uncultured Actinoplanes sp.; assembly: GCA_964236515.1. GTDB lineage: Bacteria > Actinomycetota > Actinomycetes > Mycobacteriales > Micromonosporaceae > Actinoplanes. Next base: position 72,452 of record CAXSDA010000005.1, on the reverse strand, counting down.
ACGCAACGCCCTGCTCCGTACGGCTTATCTGACCCGGAAGGTCGGCGGCACCCGCAGGCAGGACCTCTCCACCCTCGCCGTCTGGGACCAGCACCTCGCCACGCACGGCGCCGAGCTGATGGCCGGGCGCCTGGAACTGGTCACCGCGCTCGGCCCGCACCTGACCAAGGCGTACGACGCGGTCGCGGCCGGCCGGGGCTCGGCTGGGATCGCGTACGCCTCCCGCCTCGGCGACGAGTTGTCCACCGACCGGTCCACCCTGCAGGAGGCGTTGCTGGCGTCGCTGGCCGAACGCCGGCCGGCCGAGGTCGAGCGGGGCGTCACGCTGGTCGGCCCGCACCGCGACGACCTCACGCTCACCCTCGGCGACCTGCCGGCCAAGGGCTACGCCAGCCACGGCGAGTACTGGTCGTACGCGCTGGCGCTGCGCCTGGCCGCGTACGACCTGCTGCGCTCCGACGGCATCGAGCCGGTACTGGTGCTCGACGACGTGTTCGCCGAGCTGGACGGCGGCCGCCGGGAACGGCTCGCGGCGCTGGTCACCGACGCCGCCCAGCTCATCGTGACCTGCGCCGTGCCGGAAGACGTCCCGGCCGGCCTGCAGGGCGTCCGCTACGACGTCGGAACGGGAACGGTGACCCGTGCCGGATGAACCGCAGACACCCGCGGCCGGTGATGCCGAGCAGCCGGCCGGCCCCGAACCGGCCCCGCCCGGCCCCGAACTGGCCCGGGCCGTGCTCGACGCCGCCCTGGCCAAGCGGAGGGCGGCCCCGCCGCGCCGGCGGTCCGGGGCGGGCGGCGACGGGCGCCGGCTGCGCGGTTACTCCGGGGCCGGACCGGACCCGCGCGACCCGGCTTTGTTCGGCGACGTTCTCCAACGGCTGATGAAGGCCCGCGGCTGGGAGAAGCCGAAAGCCGAGGCCACCGTCTTCGGCGCCTGGGAAAAGGTGGTGGGCGAGGACATCGCCCGGCACTGCAAACCGGTCAAGCTCGACGACGGCGTGCTCACCGTCGAGGCCGAGTCGACCGCCTGGGCCACCCAGCTGCGCATGCTCGCCGCGTCGCTGTTACGGAACATCGCGTCCCAGGTCGGCCACAACGTCGTCACCAAGCTCAACATCCACGGGCCGGCCGCCCCGTCGTGGAGCCGCGGCCCCCGCCGGGTCCAGGGTCGCGGCCCCCGCGACACCTACGGCTGAGCATGCGCACCACTCAGATGCCACATCGTTGTCAATAGTCGGCGAAGACGGCGAAGCCCCGGTCGGCGCAGCGGCGGTAGAAGCCGGCGAGAACGGCCAGTTCGGAACTCGCGAACGTCCAGTGCGGGGCGTTGCCGGCGTCGTCGCGCAGGGCCGACAGCCGGTGGTCGAGCCAGCGCAACTGCTGTTCGGCCAGCCGCCCACCGGCGACCGCGTTGCGCATCACCGCCGCCACCGAGTCGAAGGTGACCAGGTCGCCGTACGCAGCGTGACCCTCGACGAAGCGCTCCAGCCCGCCGGCGATCCAGGCGCACCCGTCCGGGTCGATCACCGGATCCTCGTCCTCGGCGGCCGCGTCGGTCGCGTACAGCACCCCGTCCAGGCCCAGCAGAAGATCCACCAGTTCGGTGTACGCGGTCGCGCGCACCGTCCCGCTCTTGGCGATGTGCAGCGCCAACGCGCCGGTGGGCGCGGCGATCTCCGGGGCGTCGGCCACCGCCCCGAAGTCGACGAACTCGGCCGGAGCGACCGGGTCGTAGTACTGGTTGGTCCGCGGCCAGCGTACGGCCACGTTGTCCAGCCCCTTGTCCAGCGCCATGGGGCACACCTCTCCTCGACCTGATCGGCGGCCGGCCGGTTCAGACGGTCCGCGCGGGCGAGGTTACGACACCGTCGCCCGGCTCTGTGAGGCAGTGTCGCAGCGCGTGGCGATCCGGCCCGGACGACGCGCCCGCCGGATCATTCGCCGTTGCGGCGTCGGCTCGTGGCGTGTAGGGGGAGACGTGGGTGGCGGGCTGAATCGCGCTACGGCAATCTCAGGCACCCGGAAGAGGGTGCCGGACCCAGATTCCTCGCTTCGGCGGAGTAAACTTGCCATAGACCGGGAATCTGTCGAAGCGTGACGGCGATCGTCACGCTACGCGGTTTTCCAGCCGATCACGATCCGCGGGTGACCGCGGCGACCGGCGCACGGTTCCACCGGTGGTCCGCCTCCTTCTCCGCGGGTTGTCGCTGTGGTGCCCTGCGCCCGCCGCCGGGGGTATCCGCCAACCCCGTGGCGCGGCCCCGACCGGGCACGCCACGAGAAAGTGGCCGAGCGTGGCAGAGAAGCAGGAATACGGGGCCGACTCCATCCAGGTGCTCGAAGGCCTCGAGGCGGTGCGCAAGCGCCCGGGTATGTACATCGGCTCGACCGGCGAGCGTGGTCTTCACCACCTGGTCTGGGAAGTCGTGGACAACGCGGTGGACGAGGCGATGGCCGGGTACTGCGACACCATCGACGTGGTCCTGCTGGCCGACGGCGGCGTCTCGGTCACCGACAACGGCCGTGGCTTCCCGGTCGACATGCACCCGAAGCTGAAGAAGCCGGGTGTCGAGGTCGCGCTCACCATCCTGCACGCCGGCGGCAAGTTTGAGGGCACGGCGTACAAGGTCTCGGGCGGCCTGCACGGTGTCGGCGTGTCCGTCGTCAACGCGCTCTCCACCCGTATCAAGGTCGTGATCCACAAGTCGGGCAACGTGTACCGGCAGACCTACACCTACTCCAAGCCCGGCCCGCTGGAGAAGGGCGAGCCCACCGACACCACCGGCTCGACCGTCCAGTTCTGGCCCGACCCGGCGATCTTCGAGACGATCGAGTTCGACTGGCAGACCATCTACCGCCGCATCCAGGAGATGGCCTTCCTCAACAAGGGCCTGACCATCCACCTGCGCGACGAACGCCCCGACCAGCTCGACGAAAACGGCAAGCAGCGCGCGGTCACGTTCATGTACGAGAACGGCATCCAGGACTTCGTGCGGCACCTGAACAACACCAAGACCCCGATCCACAAGACGGTGATCGGTTTCGAGGCCTCGGCGGATGACCAGGGCATGGCGGTGGAGATCGCCATGCAGTGGAACGAGTCGTACGGCGAGTCGGTCTACACCTTCGCCAACGCCATCAACACCCATGAGGGCGGTACGCACGAGGAAGGCTTCCGGGCCGCGCTGACCGGCATCGTGAACCGCTACGGCGCCGACAAGAAGTTCCTCAAAAGCGACGAGAAGCTCTCCGGCGAGGATATCCGCGAGGGTCTGGCCGCGATCATCTCGGTGAAACTGGCCAACCCGCAGTTCGAGGGCCAGACCAAGACGAAGCTCGGCAACACCGACATGAAGGGCTTCGTCCAGAAGGTCACCAACGACCAGCTGGCCGACTGGTTCGAGCGGAACCCGAGCGAGGCCAAGACGATCATCACCAAGGCGTCGCAAGCCGCCCGCGCCCGGATCGCCGCGCAGCAGGCCCGCAAGCTGGCCCGCCGCAAGTCGCTGCTGGAGTCCGGCTCGATGCCGGGCAAGCTGGCCGACTGTCAGTCCACCGACCCGCGGGTCAGCGAGGTCTTCATCGTCGAGGGTGACTCGGCCGGCGGCTCGGCCAAGCAGGGCCGCGACAACGTCACTCAGGCCATCCTGCCGATCCGCGGAAAGATCCTGAACGTGGAGAAGGCCCGGATCGACCGGGTGCTGAAGAACAACGAGGTCCAGGCGCTGATCACCGCGCTCGGCACCGGCATCCACGACGAGTTCGACATCTCCCGGCTGCGCTACCACAAGATCGTGCTGATGGCCGACGCCGACGTGGACGGCCAGCACATCCAGACGCTGCTGCTGACCCTGCTGTTCCGCTTCATGCGGCCGCTGGTCGAGCAGGGCCACGTCTACCTGGCGGCGCCGCCCCTGTACAAGATCAAGTGGAACAAGAAGGGCGACGACGCGCAGTACGCCTACTCCGACCGGGAGCGGGACGGGCTGATCGCGCTGCGCCAGCAGAAGAAGCCGAACGCCAAGCCGGACGACATCCAGCGCTTCAAGGGCCTCGGCGAGATGAACTACACCGAGCTGTGGGACACCACCATGGACCCGTCCACGCGGACGCTACGCCAAGTGACGCTCGACGATGCCGCCGTGGCCGACGAGCTCTTCAGCGTGCTGATGGGCGAGGACGTCGAGGCACGCCGTTCGTTCATCCAGCGCAACGCCAAAGACGTGCGCTTCCTGGACATCTGACCGGTGGGAGCGGTGCCGGTAGCGGTACCGCTCCGTGCGGTTATACACAGCGTATTGGCCCTTTCCACAGTGTTATCCACAGTTAAACGCGTAGTTACACCCGTTGTGTCGGGTTTTACGATCAGTAAGGGTTAACCAGTGACGGATACTCCCGAGACCCCCGGCGAGGACACCCCTCCGGAGGCGCCCGGCGGCGTCATCAGCCAGCGCATCGAGCCGGTCGGCCTCGAAGTCGAGATGCAGCGGTCGTACCTCGACTACGCGATGAGCGTCATTGTCGGCCGTGCGCTGCCCGACGTCCGCGACGGCCTCAAGCCAGTGCACCGCAAGATCCTGTACGCGATGTACGACTCCGGCTTCCGTCCCGACCGCGGCTACGTCAAATGCGCGCGCGTCGTCGGCGACGTGATGGGCAACTACCACCCGCACGGCGACTCGTCGATCTATGACGCCCTCGTCCGGATGGGCCAGCCCTGGTCACTGCGCTACCCCCTGATCGACGGCAACGGCAACTTCGGCTCGCCCGGCAACGACCCGCCGGCCGCCATGAGATATACCGAGTCGAAGCTGTCGACGCTGGCGATGGAAATGCTGCGGGACATCGACGAGGACACCGTCGACATGCAGGACAACTACGACGGGCGGGCCAAGGAGCCGACGATTCTGCCCGCGCGGTTCCCGAACCTGCTGGTCAACGGGTCCGAGGGCATCGCCGTGGGCATGGCCACGAAGATTCCGCCGCACAACCTGCGGGAGATCGGGGCGGCCGTGCAGTGGTGCCTGGACCATCCCGACGTGGACGAGGCGGAGACGCTCGAGGCGCTGCTGGAGATCGTCAAGGGCCCCGACTTCCCCACGTACGGCCTGATCGTCGGTCAGTCGGCGATTCAGGACGCCTACCGCACCGGCCGGGGACAGATCCGGATGCGTGCGGTGGTCGAGGTCGAGGAGGACGCCCGCGGGCGCCCGTGTCTGGTGACCACGCAGCTGCCGTACCAGGTGAACCCGGACAACCTGGCCGAGCGGGTGGCCGAGCTGGTCAAGGACGGCAAGCTCTCCGGTATCGCCGACATCCGGGACGAGTCGTCCGGGCGTAAGGGCATGCGGCTGATCCTGGTCCTGAAGCGGGACGCGGTCGCCAAGGTCGTGCTGAACAACCTGTACAAGCACACGCAGCTGCAGGAGACGTTCGGCGCGAACATGCTGGCCCTGGTCGACGGGGTGCCGCGGACGCTCAACCTGGCGCAGTTCCTCCGGCTGTACGTCGAGCACCAGATCGAGGTCATCCGCCGGCGGACCGCCTATCGGCTGCGCAAGGCCGAGGAGCGCGCGCACATCCTGCGCGGTCTGGGTAAGGCGCTGGACGCGCTCGACGAGGTCATCGCGCTGATCCGGCGCTCGTCGACGGTGGAGGACGCCCGGATCGGCCTGATCCAGCTGCTGGACATCGACGAGATCCAGGCGCAGGCGATCCTGGACATGCAGCTTCGCCGGCTGGCCGCGCTGGAGCGGCAGAAGATCGTCGACGAGCTGGGCCGGATCGAGATCGAGATCGAAGATCTCAAGGACATCCTGGCCAAGCCGGAGCGGCAGCGGAAGATCGTGTCCGACGAGCTCGGCGAGATCGTGGCGAAGTTCGGCGACGAGCGGCGGACGCAGATCATCCCGTTCGACGGCGAGGTCTCCATGGAGGATCTCATCGCGCGCGAGGACGTTGTGGTGACGATCACACGGACGGGTTACGCCAAGCGCACCAAGATCGATCTGTACCGGTCGCAGAAGCGCGGCGGCAAGGGTGTGAGCGGCGCCTCACTACGGCAGGACGACATCGTCAGCCACTTCTTCGTGATCAGCACCCACGCGTGGATCCTGTTCTTCACGAACAAGGGGCGGGTGTACCGGGCCAAGGCGTACGAGCTGCCGGAGGCCATGCGTTCGGCCAAAGGTCAGCACGTCGCGAACCTGCTGGCGTTCCAGCCGGACGAGCACATCGCCCAGGTCATCCAGATCCCGGATTACCAGGTCGAGCCGTACCTTGTGCTCGCCACCAAGAATGGGCTGGTGAAGAAGACCAGGCTCGACGAATTTGACTCCAACCGCAGCGGTGGCATCATCGCCATCAACCTGCGGGAGGATGACGAGTTGGTGGGCGCGACCCTGGCGGCGCCGGAGAACGACCTGCTCCTGGTGTCGAAGAGGGCCCAGGCGATCCGGTTCAACGCGACCGACGAGGCCTTGCGGCCGATGGGTCGCGCGACCTCCGGTGTGATCGGCATGCGCTTCGGCGACGGCGACGAGCTGCTCGCCATGGAGGTCGTACGCGACGGTATGGACGTTCTGGTGGCGACCGACGGCGGGTTCGCCAAGCGGACGCCGATCGAGGAGTACCCGGTGCAGGGCCGGGGCGGGAAGGGTGTCCTGACCGCGAAAATCACCGAGCGCCGTGGTGGCCTGGTGGGTGCCTTGGTGATCAGCCCGGAGGATGAACTGTTTGCCATCACCAGCAATGGTGGTGTCATCCGGACTCCCGTGAAGCCTGTACGGCGCACGCGGGATCGGAACACAATGGGGGTCAAGCTGATGGACCTCCCAGAAGGTGTAACCATCGTGGCGCTTGCTCGCAATGCCGACGAGCCTGACGAACAGGACTAGTTGATGACGGAGACAACGGCGAAGTCGGGGGGCTCGGGGACCTCGACATCTCCGGTCGACGAGGGACCGAGCAAGGATGGTCCCGTGCCGGCCGGACGCGATGCCGCTGGTCGCTCGGCCCCGGCCGACGCCCCGTCCCAGCCCAAGTTCACTCGGGCGCCGGGCATGGCGCCGCCGCCGGGTGACCTGTCGGCGGATGGCGAACAGCCGTCCGAGCCGAAGCGGCCGGGGCCGCCGGCGGTGGCCAAGGGCTCGGCCACGGTGCCGGTCGTCACCAAGGGCAAGACCGGTGCGCCTCCGGGCCGTACGAGCGGGCCGCAGCCGAAGCAGCCGGGCGTGAGCACGGGCCAGCAGCGGACCGGCCCGGCTCAGCCGCAGGCTCCGGCCCGTCCGGTCGCCGCACCCACGGGACCGGGCGAGTCCACCGGCAGCCGACGTCCAGGGGTGGCTGCCGGATCGGCCGCGGTCGGTGCCGCCCGGGTCTCCGAGGCGGTCCGGTCGGCCCGTAACACGGTGTCGTCGGCGGCGGCGCGCGGTCCCCGCCGGGCGCGGCTGAACCTCAAACGGATCGACCCGTGGTCGGTGATGAAGTTCTCGTTTGCGGTGTCGGTGGTGCTGTTCATCGTCGTCGTGGTGGCCACGTCGGTGCTGTATCTGGCGCTGGACGCGATGGGCGTCTGGGGCGAGGTCAACAAGAGCCTGACCGAGCTGGTGAGCGCCTCCGGCGGTACGGGCGGGGACACGAGCAGCTCGTTCCGGATCACCGCGTGGGGCGTCATCGGCACGTCGATGCTGATCGGCGCGGTGAACGTGGTGCTGTTCACGGCGCTGGCGACGCTCGGCGCATTCATCTACAACGTGTGTGCCGACCTGGTCGGCGGCGTCGAGCTGACGCTGGCCGAGCGCGACTGATCGGTCCGTTTCACTCGTCGGGGCTGCCGCATCTGTTGCGACAGCCCCGATTTGGGAGGGGCCTCGGGCTTGCGGTAACCTTCGTTGTCGCACGTACGGGGCTATAGCTCAGTCGGTTAGAGCGCAGAGCTGATAACTCTGAGGTCGCTGGTTCGATTCCAGCTAGCCCCACTCCTCGGCCGTCGCACAAGTGAGGACCCAGCTCATGCTGAAGAAGCTCCTTATCGTTGCCGGGATCGTCGGTACCGCGGCGTTCGTGTTCCGTAAGGTCAAGTCGTCGAGCGACGAGCGCGCGCTCTGGCACGAGGCGACCACTGCTCCCGACCTCCGCTGACCGCGGTCGGCTCGACCCCGGGGCCTTAGCTCAACTGGCAGAGCACCGCCTTTGCAAGGCGGGGGTTAGGGGTTCAAGTCCCCTAGGCTCCACAAAATCGTCGCCTGACCTGCGGAAACGTCGAGCCAAGATCATCGGGCACAACATGGGCACAACTCAGCTCTTGTTCAGCCGGTCGGCCGCCGCCTCCAACACCGCACCGGCGATGCCCTTACGGCGCTCGCGCCGGGGCCAGTAGTGGACGTAGATCTCCAACGTCTTCTGCAAGGTCGCATGACGTAATGCCCGCTGGACATCCTTCGGATCGACGTGGTTGGTGATCAGCGTCGTCGCGAAGAAGTGCCTCAACGCGTGGAAGCCGCTCCGCCGGGCATCGTCCGGCCAGCCCGCGCGAGTCCGCCACTTGATCCACTCCGCCGACCAGGTTCGGTCGGTGAACGGGTTGCCGCGAGCCGTCGTGAACAGCAGCGGGACGGTGCGGTGGACCGGGACGACTCCGGTCTGATCCAGCATCTCCACCCCGACCGGCGGATGAGCTCGAACATGCCGGGCCAGCCGGTCACGGACCACGGGATCCAGGTCGACCGTGCCGGACGAGCCGGCCTTCGGTTCGGTGAGGCAGAACCCGCCGTAGGCCTTCGGTGGCAAGCCCTTCGCGGCGGCGGCGCGCAGGCAACGAGTAGCCGAGGCTAGGGGATTGTCATGGCGACACAGCGCGGCGTGGACGGTGAGGTAATTCGAATCGCGGAGCGTCGCGCCTATCGACCCGACCTCGCCGCGCTTGCGCGCGAGCAGATCGCCCACGCTCGGCAGACACTTGGTCTCACCCCAGCCGAGTTCGCGGACATGCTCGGCCCTCTGCTCGGATGGAACCCGACCGCCGAGAACGTTGAGTCACGGGAAACCAGCGCGGTTCCTCCGGGTGACGTCATGGTCGCTGCCGAACTAGCGACGGCCTCGCAGCCGCGCGGTGCCAGCGACCGACGCTCCGGCGCTATCGACCGGCTTACGGCTGAGCGCTGTTCCGACGTAGCGGAGGCGTACGGCACGCGGTCGGACTTCTCGTCGAGCATGCCGCCGGACCGCATCCTGGACGGGGCATCGAGCGTGCGCGCGATGGGTCTGTCACTTAATTTGCTGTGCCAGCTCTACTCGGATCGACAGTGGCTGACCCTGATCGAAGAAGGCACGCATGTCCAAGCCCTGTTCTTGGAGCCGGCTGGCGATGCCATCCAGGCCCGGGAAAGGGAAGAGGGCTTCCCGAAGGGTCACCTCTCGGCCCTGACTGCCCTGGACATCCAGACGCTCCTTCGCATGCGGAAGCGGCTACCGGGGGAGCTGCAGTCGGCCGTGGAGCTGGGAACCTACGATCGAACGCTTCGCTTCAATCTTCTGTTCGTAGACGACGAGCTGTGCATCGCTCAGCCGTATCTCGTGGATGCGCGCGGAATCGACTCGCCGACCTTCGTGATTAGGCGACGTTGGCCTACCGCCAGCAGAGCGCTTAGCCGCAGGATCGGGTAGGCCGATCCGCCGTGGTTGCCACGCTTTCTCGGGTAACGGCCGGTGTTCGCGGTGCTGTCCGCAACGGTCAGGTGGGTTCCGTCGATCGCGCAGATCAGCAGATCTTTCCATCGAACGGCATGGGTGGCTGTTGTGGCGGCCGGGCCGCGCAACAGGTCGAACAAGGCACGTAGCGGGGCGGCGCCGAGGCGTTGGCGGGCCTGACGCAGAGCGCTGCCGGTCGGTGCCGTCAGGCTCAGGGCGGTCAGTCCTGACGTCAGTTTCTGCCAGACTTGCCGATGGCCGACCTCGGTGAACAGGCAGCCCGCCAGTAACAGGTAGACGGTGACCCGGGCCGGTAACAGCCGTACCCGGGACTGGGTAGCACCGGTCGCCGCCAGGACGTCGTCGACCATCTCGAACGGGATCAGCCGGGTCAGCTCGCCGAGATGCCCCGGGGCGAACACCTCCGCGGCTACCGTCACCGTTCGAGTTATGGCAATCTGAGCAGCCAGCGGAGCTCCAGGTTCAAGGGCGTCTTAGAGTGACCACCCTCTATACCGGAGCTCCGCTGCTTCGTCTCCACGACACGCTTGACAACCCACCACACCGCCTAAGGGTCCGCTGGGAAACAAGCCGTAGCTTCGCTGATCGGGCTTCGTTGATCTGCTATGGCAGTCGGTGGTGAGGTTTGGGGAGAGCTCGCGGCGAAGTTGCAGGTGATTTTGCCGCATTTGGATGAGCGGCAGCGTCGTCTGTTGCTGGGTGCCGAGGCCCGAGCTTTGGGTCATGGCGGGATTCGGGCAGTGGCGCGGGCGGCCGGGGTCCGTGAGGCGACCGTCTCAGCGGGCGTCGACGAGGTGGACGCGGGCGCGGTGCCGCTGGGCAGGGTCCGCCGGCCTGGCGGCGGCCGGAAACGGGCTGTTGAGCGGGATCCGGGGTTGCTGGCCGCGTTGTTGGCTCTGGTGGAGCCCGACGAGCGCGGTGATCCGATGTCGCCGCTGCGGTGGACGACCAAGTCGACCCGTAACCTCGCCGGCGAGTTGTCCCGGCAGGGCCACCGGGTCAGCGCCGACACGGTCGCCGACCTGCTACGAGAGCAGGGATTCAGCTTGCAGGCCAACGCCAAAACCATCGAGGGCCGGCAACACCCGGACCGCGACGGACAGTTCCGTTACCTCAACGAACAAGTCAAAGATCATCAGAGCAGCACCGATCCGGTGATCAGTGTGGACGCCAAAAAGAAGGAACTGGTCGGCCCGTTCTCCAACACTGGCCGGCAATGGCGCCCGGCCGGCGAACCAGTGCGCACCCGCACACACGACTTCCTCGACGACAGCCTCGGCAAAGCGGTGCCCTACGGCGTTTACGACCTGACCGCCGACACCGGATGGGTCAACGTCGGCACCGACCACGACACCGCCGCGTTCGCCGTCGAGTCGATCCGCCGCTGGTGGTCCAGTCAAGGCCGCCACGACTACCCGAGCGCGCGGCGACTGCTGATCACCGCGGACGCCGGCGGCTCCAACGGCTACCGCACCCGCGCCTGGAAAGCCGAACTGGCTGCCCTGGCTCGGCAGACCGGCCTGCAGATCACCGTCTGCCACTTCCCGCCCGGCACCTCGAAATGGAACAAGATCGAGCACCGGCTGTTCTCCCACATCACCATGAACTGGCGCGGACGGCCACTGGCCAGCCACGAAGTCATCGTCCAATCCATCGCCGCCACGAGCACCCGCACCGGCCTACGCGTGCACGCCGAGCTCGACACCAACACCTACGACACCGGCGTACGCGTCCACGACCGGCAGATCGCCGCGCTACCGCTGCACCGCCACGACTGGCATCCCGACTGGAACTACACCCTGCAACCCGAGGCCTTCGAACAGATCAACACCATCCCGGACCCGTTCGACCAGCCCAGCCCCGACCTGGCCTGGCTGAACCACCCAGCCCTGACCGGGCTACCCGCCTGCGACTGGGACACGCTGATAGCGACCCTGCTCACCCTGCACGAACAGCAACGCGAGACCAGCCTGCACCAACGACGCGGCCACCGTCCCCGCATGGCCGCACCCGGGACCGGCCGCCGACCCATCCTCACCCTCGCCGACCGGCTACTCGCGGCCACCCTGCATTACCGGCTCGGCCTACCCCAGACCGCCGTCGCCGCCCTGTTCACGGTCCGCGCCGAAACCATCAACCGCCGGCTCCGCGAGACCCGCCAACTCCTCGACCAGGCGGGATACATCATTCCGCCCAGCCCGCACAGGATCGACACCATCCCCGACCTCTATGACTACGCAACCGCCAACGGCGTCACCGCACCCAACATCAAGACGGCAAGTTAAATCTCTGCGCTCCCTAACTGAACGGCGTTGTCACTAGTGCACCCTCTTCCGTGCGAGCCCTTGGATGGGGTTTGTGGTAGGAACTAGGCGGAAGTCGGGGTGACGGCCTTTGGTGGTCGCCCCTGGTGGGCTTCGATGACACTGCCGCCCCCGGCTTCCCCGGAACCGTTGATCGATGACAGAGGGACGCGCCGTAGAGCGCCGGTTAGTGACCACTCGACTGTCGGTTCCTTCGCCTCCGCCTGGCTCCTGCCTCGTGCTGCGAGCAGGAAGGCGACGAAGTTGTCGCTGGAAGATGGACCGCTGTTCTTCGTCGGGATCGACTGGGCCACCACCGAGCACGCCGTGTGTGTGCTGGACCGGGCCGGCCGTAAGGTCGCGGCGTTCACCGTCGAGCACACCGCCGCCGGGTTCGCCCGGCTGACCGCCCGGCTGGACAAACTCGGCGACACCGAGTCGATGCCAGTGGCGATCGAACGGCCGGATGGACGCCTGGTGGACGCCCTGCTGCAGGCTGGGTACCCGGTGATACCGGTCAAGCCGAACGCGATCAAGACCTGGCGTGAGGCCGAGGTCCTCTCCGGCGCCAAGTCCGACCCCGGCGACGCACACGTGATCGCCGACTACCTGCGGGTGCGGATCCACCGGCTCCGTCCCGCGGTCCCGTACTCCGGACCCACCAAGGCTTTGCGGGCGGTGACCCGGACCCGAGGCGACCTGGTCGACGCCCGCGTGGCCGCGGTCAACCAGCTCGCCGCACTGCTGGACACGCACTGGCCCGGCGCCAAGGCGATCTTCGCCAGCCTGGCCTCGGCGATCGCGCTGGCCTTCCTCACCCAGTACCCGACCGCCGCGACGGCGTCCTCCTTGACCGAGGGCCGCCTGGCTGCGTTCTGCACCAAACAGGGCTACTCCGGCAAGAAACCCGCCGCGGTCCTGCTGGCCCGCCTGCGCTCGGCACCGGCCGGTACCACCGACCCCGACCTGTCCGAGGGAGTACGCGCGGCCGTACTGGCCCAGGTCGGCGTCATCACCGCGCTCAACACCGCGATCAAAAACCTCGACCGGGTCATCGCTGAGAAGATGGACACCCACCCCGACGGGAAGATCTTCCAGTCGTTCCCCCGCGCCGGCACCGTCAACGCCGCCCAGATCCTCACCGAATGGGGCGACGCCCGCACGGCGTTCGACCACCCCGACGCCATCGCCGCTCTCGCCGGGATCACCCCGGTCACCAAAGCATCCGGCAAACAACGCGGCGTGTCGTTCCGCTGGGCCTGCAACAAACGGCTCCGCCAGGCGATCACCACCTTCGCCGACAACAGCCGCCACGCCAGCCCCTGGGCCGCCGACATCTACCACCGAGCACGCGCCAGCGGCAAAGACCACCCCCACGCCACCCGCATCCTCGCCCGAGCCTGGGTCCGCATCATCTGGCGCTGCTGGCAGAACAACACCACCTACAACCCGGCCCTGCACGGCAGCAACCAACACAACACTCAGCAGCTCACGGCCTGATTTCGATCTAGGGGTAGACACAGGGGGTGTCATGAGGCATGCGCTCATTGTCATACGACCTCTAGGGAGCTAGCAAGAGGTATACATAAGGTCTGTTCTATATAGGGAAGGCACAAGTTAGACGGCTTCTAGGGTCTAGTCATGAGTAACGTCCAGGAGCCGGAAGTCACGCCCGCTTTGCGCGCATGGCTTGGACGGAACCTCCTCGGGACGGCCGAGATTCGCGCACGGCTCGGCGTGAGTCGGCAGCGCACCGATCAGATCACCGCGCATCGCTCGTTTCCAACCCCAGTCGTGGAGCTCGGTGCGGAGCGTATTTGGCTAAAAGGCCGATATCGATGCCTGGTTCACCGATAGGCGACCGGCACTCGACGAGACCGAGGGGTAGCCGCACGGGCACACCAGCCGCCGCCGACGGCTCAGCGCGGTCAGCAGTGCTCTTTCCGTGAACGCCGCAGACTGCACTTTCGCCCCGGTCGGGATCCGGTGAATGCTGTGGTGAGTCGCAGGCGTTGATCAACGAACGACACAACCTGAGCGGACGGCGATCGGTCCGCAGTAGCGCTGCTGCCGACCTGGATCGATGGTTGGTCTGACAGCCGACTGGTTTCGCGGATGGCGAAGCCGGCACGCGTGGTGACCAGCCAGGAGACGTAGGCTCGGCGGATGGAACGTACGGTGTTGCAGCGGATCCACAATCCCCGCAACCGGGCCTGCGGGTGTGATTCGCAGTGCTGGTGTCAACGCACCGCTGTAGGCCGTGCGGTGCGGTGGTGGTTCCCAGGCCGATGGTTCGGTCTGCCGCACCAATCAGCCGGCTCGGCGGACTGGAAACGCGCACAACACCCTGACTGACGATCTCGTTGAGCGTCTCGCGAGCCGCCCGGATTATGAGGTCGCGGCTTGGCTGGCGCTGTGCAACGCGGCCCGGATCTGCGCGGCGGTGGGTGGCCGCAGCACACAGGCGGGCGGGCCGCTCGGATCGGCACCCGTGACATCGATGCCGTTGACCAGGACCGATGGTGAGCGGTAGTCACCGACACGTTCGATGACCGTTACCGTCAGGCCGGCGTCAGCCAGGCAAGCGATGAACGTGCTGCGGGCAGCCGCCAAGTTCGGGCAGTCCGGCACCGACCGCAGTTCGACCATCATCCGGCGATCATCCCTTGCTGCCGCCGGTCGCACCGTTGTCGCGTAACCAACCCACCAGCAGACCGCGGCGGGTATCCGGCCGTGCGGTGGCCTCGATAGCGGACTCTCCGGCATAGCGAGGTCGACCGTTGACATCCGCGCCCCGGGCCAGCAGCAGCATCGCGGTCCGGAGTTGACCACCCGAGCACGCCTGCCAAAACGCGTCCGCGACCGTCTGAGCATCCGGAGCTGAATCCGCCGCGAGCAGTTGCTCTACCCGCCCGGCCAGACCCAGCCCAGCGGCCAGCCAGACCTGGCAGGCCCCGAACTCCAGGTGCCGCCATCGGCGTCGGGAGATGTCGTATCGTGCCCGCGTCGCTCGCGAGCACGGGCAGAGCATCCGCCGGCGGCGCCGGCGCAGTCCGATGACGACACCGCGATCGGTGAACGCCACCGACTGCACCAATGCCCCGGGAAGTTGCAGACGCCGGTTGAAAGCCGTGGTGAGCCGCATGCTGCGTCCAACGACAGGGGTGTCGCCGAGGACGGGCGTGCGGTGCAGCGTCAGGAAGGATTTTCGAGACGTCGTTTCAGGGTGGCCAGGTTGGTGGGCATCTCCTTGGCGGCTTCGCGGCGCACCATCAGCGGGACGAGGATTTTGCCGATGCCGTGGCCGGTGAAGTCGACGCTGATGGTCAGTTGGGAGGTGTCGGCGGTCAACGGTTGCACGGTGAGGTCGACGATGGCTCGGATAGGTCCGTCGATCCCCCGGACGCCCCATGTCTTGGGTGGGTCGATGTGGCTGACTTCGGAGACGCTGGGTCGGTCCGCGCCGGCGATGCGGCGGGTGGTGTGGCACCGCGTTCCCACCGTTGGTAGGCCGTCCGCTTCCATGTGCCCGCCGGTGACGCCTTGCTGCCATTCAGAGAATCGAGTCGGGTCAGTCGCGTACGCGAACACGTCGTCGGCGGAACGGTCGACCTGGACGATGGTGGTGATCGGTGCCATCAGCTGCCCTCACCGAAGAGGGCGGCGTAGCGGTCGAGGTAGAGCGGCCAGCCCTGGTCGTGGGCGACGCCGTCGCGGACCGATTCCCAGCCGGGTCCGTGCCGGTCGAGGTGGCGATGTTCCAGCCCGATACGAGTGCGGTCCGGGGTTTCGGCCGTGAAGGTGACCTCGACCTCGCTGGTCAGGTCGGGATCGGATTCGACCTGCCAAGTGGGGCCGATGTCCCAGCTGAACACCACCCGGTTGGGCGGGTCATAGGCGAGGATGCGCGCCCACCGGCACTCGCTGCCGTCCGCGCCTCGGTCGACGATGTTCCCGCCGACCTTGGGCTCGAAGACGGTCTCGGCGATCGGTACCTGCAGCATGTTGTGTTCCGGTGGCTTGAAGTCGCCGAACCGGTCGGTGAACACGGTGAAAGCCTTGTCGATCGATGCGTTGACGACGATCTCCCGCCGCACCACCGCGGCGTCAGCCTGCGTCATGAACTCTCCTCGGTCTCGTCCTCGATGACGTTCTGATAGCCATCTAGTGCCCGACGCCAGAAGGTGTCGAGCTGGTCTTTCAACGCGGTTACCCCGGCCGGATTGAGGCGGTAGATCCGCCGGGTTCCCACAGCCTGAGCGGCGACCAGCCCGGCATCCTTGAGGACCCGCAGATGCTGTGACACCGCCTGACGGGTGATCGGAAGCTCGTCGGCCAGGTCCCCGACTGCACGGGGTCGCTCGGCCAGGCACTGCACGATGGCGAACCGGCTGGGATCACCCAATGCTTCCCAACCCCGATGCCCTCTGAAAGTCGCCACGAACGAAAGCTACGACTTACGCTTCAGGCCGTCAAGGGCAGCACCGCCGACGGGTCAAGGCTCCAGGACCGCCCACACAAACCCGAGGAGTCCCACACATGTTCTAAGTGATCTTCGTGGAGTGGGTGAGGCGCTGGCAGTACGAACTTCGCTGGGCGCCGAGGTACAGCGGGGTGGTCAGTCGGACCGTGGACACGGTCGCCCAGCTCCGCGCTGTTGTCGGGTGGGCGCGGGCGAATCCGCATGTCGAGAAGTGCAGCTCAAGGTCGTTCACGAGCCGACGGGTGATTGGATTACCACCTGCTCGAACGGGCATCCGCTCAGACAGCCCTCAAAATGCGCTGAACCTTTGCTGATTCTCCGTGGAATTGACGAAAACGTCGTACGTGTCACTGCGAACCCCGCCGTTATTACACTCGTCGATATGGCGAAGGTGTTTGACGGTGTCGAGCGGGCACGGCTCTGCGACTTGTTGGAGGAGTTGGGTCCTGACGCGCCTACGCTCCTTGTGCCGTGGACTGCGCGGGACGTCGCCGCACACTTGATTCTGCGCGAGCGCGACCCTCTCGCCGGGCCTGGGCTGGTCCTGCCCGGCGGGTGGGGCAACCTGGCCGCACGGCGTCAACGTGCGCTCGCGTGCGAGGACTTCGCCCGGCTCTGCCGCACCCTCCGGGCCGGCCCGCCGCGCGGGTTCTTCCGCATCGGGTGGGTGCGCCAGGTCCCCAGCCTCAACGAATTCTTCGTCCATCATGAGGACGTACGCAGAGCCAACGGCCTCGGACCCCGCGCCCATGCGCCGGCGATGGACGAGGCCCTGTGGCACAACGTCGCCTTCGGGGCCAGATTCCTCACCCGGCGACTGCGTGGCATGAGGCTCGCGTTGCACTGGGCCGGAACCACCCGGGTCGTCCGGCCACGACGCGGGCGCCTGAACGCGTGTGTCGCCGGGCCGCCGGGCGAACTGCTGCTTTTCCTGTTCGGCCGGCAGCCGGCGGCCGAGGTCGAGGTGAGCGGCGACGACGCGGCGATCGAAGCCGTCCGACGCGCACAGTTCGGCATGTGAACGGTCACGTCTGAGCCGCCACGCAGTGACCACGTCATAGGCTAACAGTGGTGTGCCGGGAAGACTGGTCGGCGTTTGCTGCCGCCTGCCCCGGGAGAGCTCATGAACGACGTCATCGGCTACGGCACGCTCATCGCCGTCATCAGCGTGGCCGGTATGCTGGCGGTCGCCTCCAACCGGCTCAGCGAACGGATCCGGGTCCCCGCACCGGCGATCTTCCTGATCGTCGCCGCGGTCGCGTCCGACGTGGTTCCCCGGCTTGAGCGGATCCCGATCCTGACCGTGCAGCGGGTCGTAACGGTCATGCTCGTCCTGCTGCTTTTCGACGGCGGGATGCACATCGGCTGGAGCCGGTTCCGGTCGGCGGCCGGGCCGGTGCTGTGGGTCGGCGTGCTCGGCACCTTCGTCACCACCGCCGGGCTCGCGGTCGCGGCTCATCTCGCTTTCGGGTTCGCCTGGCGGGACGCCTTGCTGCTGGGTGTCGCCTTGGCGCCCACCGATCCGGCGGTGGTGTTCTCGGTGCTCGGCCGCCGGGCGGTCACCGGGCGGTCCGGCACAATCCTGGAGGGCGAGTCCGGCGCCAACGACCCGGTCGGGATCGCCGCCATGGCCGCCGTGCTGACCGCCGCCGGCGGTGGCTTCTGGTCGCA
Source organism: uncultured Actinoplanes sp. (assembly GCA_964236515.1). Taxonomy (GTDB): domain Bacteria; phylum Actinomycetota; class Actinomycetes; order Mycobacteriales; family Micromonosporaceae; genus Actinoplanes. The sequence goes on along the minus strand of CAXSDA010000005.1, from coordinate 54,281 downwards.
GGCCGGCGCCGGCGGCGAGGAGTTCCTGCTCCAGATGGTGGTCGGCGGTGCGATCGGCGTCGCCGGCGGCTTCGCACTCGCCGCCGCCATGCGCCGGCTGCCGCTGCCCAGCGCCTCGCTCTATCCGCTGCGGACGCTGCTGGGCGCGGGCGCGATCTACGGTCTGGCCACCCTCGCCAACGGCTCCGGGTTCCTGGCCGTGTTCGCCGCCGGAATTCTACTCGGCGACATCCACGCCCCGTACAAGGCGGAGATCGAACGGTTCCACTCCGCGCTGGCCAACCTGGCCGAGATCGTCGCCTTCACCGTTCTCGGGCTCACCGTCTCGTTGTCCAGCCTGACCCACGGCGACGCCTGGCTGATCGGCCTGGGCATCGCCGTGCTCCTCGCCCTGATCATTCGGCCGGTGCTGGTCGGCGCCCTGCTGCTGCCGTTGCGGCTGACCGGCGGCGAACGCGCCTTCATCGCCTGGAGCGGGCTCAAGGGCGCGGTGCCCATCCTGCTCGGCACCTATCTATTGTCCGCCGGCATACCGTCGGCCGGTCGGCTCTACCAGGTGATCGTGGTAGTCGTGGCGTTCTCCGTCATCGTGCAAGGCGGGCTCGTCCCCGCCGTCGCCCGGCGGGCCGGCATACCCATGCGCACGATCGAGCCCGAACCGTGGAGCCTGCGGCTCGGGCTCCGAGACGAGCCGACCGGGCTGCGACGCCAGACCGTCGCCCCCGGATCGGCCGCCGATGGCACCGCGATCAAGGACCTCGGCCTGGGCGAGGACACCTGGGTCAGCGTCCTCACCCGCGGCGGCGAACTCGTCCCGGTCCGCGGCAGCACGGTCCTGCACAACGGCGACGAACTCCTACTCATGATCGACCCCGTCCATCCCCCGGGGCGACACGCCGTCTTCGAACCAGCGGAAGACGTCTAAGGCCCGGAGTCTTGTCAAACGACGGCAAGCGCGGCGGCCACGGCGCCGACGCACTCTTGAGCCGTTCCGCTGATACCCGGATTTCAGGCGCATCTGGTGCTGGCATAGGCGCTCGAACCGTTCCGCCGGGGTGACCGGTAGCTGGTCGTCGAGGACCTGGTGCGGCCGCTCACGGTTGTAATGATCGACCCACGCGTCGATCGCCGCCTGCGCGTCGGTCAGGCTGGTGAACGGCCCGGCGACGTCGAGGAAGTCCGGGCGCAGGGTGCCGTGGAACCGCTCCACCTTCCAGTTCTGGTTCGGCGACGCCGGCTGGGTGAGCCGATGGGTGATGCCGTTCCTGCGGCAGATCTTGTCGAACAGCACCTCCCCGTTACGGGGACCGTGCTTACCAAACCGGTCAGTGAACTGCTTGCCGTTGTCGGTCAAAATCTCCTCCGGCACCCCGAACCTGGCCAGGGCCTCGGCCAGCGCCAGACACACCGCCCGGCTGGTGGCCCCGCTCGACCACCTTCGCGATCACGCAGTACCGGGAATGGTCATCGACGCCGGTGACCACCTTCGCCTCCCGCAACGCACCGGTGACCGGGTTGACCAGCACCACCCCCGCCGACGATATCGATACCCCACAGCTGCATCGGGGCCGGCCGCTCCCAGCGCACATAGGAATCCCGCGGGCGTTTACGCGGGCGGGGCTGCGACAGGCCCTGCCGGTGCAGGATCCGCACCACCGTGCGCACCGACGGCACGACAACGCCCTCGACTGGCTTACGCAGCAATTCCATCCGGATCCGTTTGGCACCCCACCGCGGATGCTGGCGGCGCATCTCCGCGACCAGCGCCTCGACCTGCGCCGCGACCTGATGCGGACAACCAACCGGGCGGTGCGAACGGTCCGCCAAGCCCGCGAGACCGTCCAGCAGATACCGCTCCATCCACCGGTGCACCGTCGCACGATGCACCCCCGCCTGCGCCGCGATCTCGGCCACGTCACCGCCGTCCAAGACCGCCCGGACTACGTCCAACCGTTGCTCGACAACCGACAAGACAACCAGAGCCAATCCCGGCCTCCCTGAGTCCTGACGTCACCACGGAAGACGTCAGCTCAGGCTGGCCGAACCAGCCCACGTCGCAGATCAACTGGCGCAGGTGTGTCGCACATCAGGTGGCACAGGACAACTGTCGGGGTTCGTGTCGGTGAGAACTTTCTCTACGTCTTCAAGGCGGCCCTCCGGGCCGCAGGTGAGCAAATGGGTCGCTCCGCGCCTTGCCGCTTCGCTCCCGGCGCGGACCGACGACGATCTCTATTGCGCGTCAGACATGGCGACGCCACGCACTGAACCTAAATGAGATCTTGGGCGCGGGCTACCCGGACCAGCGGTGTTGCTTCAAGGAAGCGGCCGCTGCCCATGTTCGCGCCTCATCGTTGCTTCCATCCGCCTACGACGATCCGCTACTGTTTCGTTACTCATTGTGGGTGGAGGTCGGATGGCCACGAACGACTTTTTTTCATCCAAAAAGTCAGCAGCAGTGTTCAAGCACGGCATCCTGAGTCGCTACCCCGTCGTCTTCGCAGCCAAGACCGGGAAGCTCGCGACCGGGCGCAAGGTCATCTCGGTGCCGTCGTCGACTGCGCGGCCCGGATGAGTGAGCGGTGAATGCTGTGAGCAGCACCAGGGTGTTGGTGTCGGGGGCAAGTATCGCGGGGCCGGCACTGGCCCACTGGCTGCGCCGGTGGGGGGCCGAGGTGACCGTGGTGGAGCGGGCGCCCGAACTGCGTCCCGGCGGGCAGGCGGTGGACGCGCGCGGGATAGCCAAGGACGTCATCCGGCGCATGGGGCTGGACACGGCCGTACGCGCGGCCCGTACCGACACCGCCGGCGCGTACAACGTGGACGTTGACGGGAACGTGCTGGAGACCTTCCGCGCGGACGACCACGGCGGCGACGGGTACATCGCGGAGATCGAGATCCTGCGCGGAGACCTCTCCCAGGTGCTCTACGACGACACGCGGGACGGTGTCGAATACCTCTTCGGCGACCGGATCGTCGAGCTGACCCAGGACGCGGACGGGGTCGACGTGACCTTCGCGGGCGGCGAGCGGCGGCGCTTCGACCTGGTGATCGGGGCGGACGGGCTGCACTCGGCGCTGCGGGCGATGGTCTTCGGGCCGCGCGAGAAGTACGTCCGCCACCTCGGGCGCATGATGGCCTTCTTCACCGTGCCCAACGAATTCGAGCTGGACCGCTGGCTGATCGACTACCAGGAATCCGGGTCCGGACGCTCCGCCGGCCTGCGACCCCTCCCGGACGCCACCCAGGCGATGGCCATGTTCTCCTTCCTCGCCGCCGACCTCGACATCGACTACCGCGACGTCGCGGCCCAGAAGCGCCTGCTGCGTGAGCAGATGAAGGACATGGGCTGGTTGAGCTCGCCCATCCTCGCGCACCTGGACGACACCGAGGACTTCTACCTGGACCAGGTCGCCCAGGTGGTGATGGACCGCTGGTCGAGCGGACGGGTCGGGCTGCTCGGGGATGCGGCGTTCAGCTCGTCGCCGCTGTCCGGTGGGGGCACCGGACTGGCCCTGGTCGGCGCCTACCTGCTGGCCGGCGAGCTGGCGGCCGCCGGCTGGGACCCGGAGGCCGGGTTCGCGGCGTACGAACGGCAGATGCGCTCGTACGTCGAGGCCAACCAGGAGATCGGCCGGATGCACGCGCGCAGCCTCGACGTCGGAGGCGGGGACGACGAGCTGAGCCCGGAGTTCGACGCCGACGGGCTCACCGACCTGATCGGGCGCGCGATCAACGGCGTCGAGCTGCCCGACTACGCCGGGGTGCCGGCCTCCCAGACACCGCCGGTCACCTCGTCGGTGAAGCCCTGACCACGGCGGTCGGCTGTTCTTCGGCGGCGGTGAGGATCCAGGTGCGGAACTCGACGGCGAAGTGTTCCAGGTGCTGCTCGACCACCTCCGGGGCGCATGTCGCCGGCAGCGTGACCGACAGTCGGGCGGTGAATCCGCCGGGCGCTTCGTCGAAGGTGTTCGCGATCGAGCCGACCACCGTGCCGTCCTCTAGGAGCATGTGTGACCGGCGTCCGGCCGGCTTCTCGGCCTGGGTGACGACGCTGTCGTCCCACTCGCGCATGAAGAACGAGCACACGTACTCGCCGAGTGTCTCGACGATGTTGACGTTGCGGCCGGGCGACGCGTGGATCGAGTAGTGCTCCGGGTGCCCGGCCAGCATGACGTCCTCGCGGGCGAACGCGCGAGCGAGCCATCCGGTGAACTGCGCCGCCGTGATGCCGTGAGCCCGGAGCGTCGTCGTGCCGGTCGCCTCGGCGCCGGCGGAGCGTTCGAGGTGCCCCCGGAGGAACGCGTCGCCCGCGGCGATCTCGTCGCGGAGGAGTTCCAGCAGGCGGTCGCGGCCCAGCTTGCCCTTCAGCAGCTTCAGTGCCCGGCGTGCGGAGAACAGCTCGAATCCGTCGATGCTCTCGTCGGTGTCCTCACCGGCGAGGCGCACCCACTGCTCGGCGTCTGAGGTCATGGTCGTTCCGCCTTACCGCGTCCGAAGGGGCAGTTGCAGGTACGAGGCGTACCGGCCGCCGGTGTGGATGACGTGCGTCCCGGTGTTGACGCCGACGTATTCGCGGATTCCGGGCATCAAGGTGCCGAGCAGGTTCCGCGAGCTGATGACGAACCGCAGCTGCTCGCCGGGGTGGAACGCGAGTCCGATGGGGAGCAGTTCGATCTCGATGTCGGCGATCTCGCCCGGAGAGAGCTTGTCGACCCGGTCGAAGCAGTGCGCAGGCACGTCGTCGGTCGTCAGCGTCTCATCGAGGTGCCGTGCGGATGCGCGCAGTCGACCGTCGGAGCCTTTGTAGCGCAGGACGGTGGCCCCGTGGTCGGTGAGGTCGTGGGCCATGGCGCTGTGGTTGGGGACGGTGAACGCCTGCAGCGGGGTGCCGTGGGCGTCGAGCTTCTGGACGAGGACGAACAGGTCCATGTCGTCGGAGCCGCGGGCCTCCACGAACAGGTGCGCCTTCGGGTACCCGACCAGCACGGTCTCGGAGTCGAACCGGGCGAGGAAGGACACCGCGTCCGGATTGGCCCGCACCGCGTACGCCGCTTCCGCCTCGTCGGCGGGAGCGGTGCTCGTCAAGGTGCGCGTGCGGCCGTCGAGGTAGTACTTCGTCGCCGTCACGGTCGTCGGCGGGAAGGTGTCCGCCGGGACCTTCACCTGATCGCCGCCCTCGAGGTCGAGCACCGAGTAGCGGACGCGCGGGGTCTGCTTCCAGTCGTTGTCGTCGCCCTTGAGGTAATGGTCGAAGAACCGGCGCAGGTCGTCGACGTTCGCCTCGTCGTAGTAGTCCGGCCACTCCTGGGAGTTGTGGATGCGCAACCACTTGTCCGGCGAGGCGATCCGGCGCCAGGCGCGGAACGTCCCCGCGGTGTGCAGGGTGTTGGAGTAACTGGCGACGATGTAGGTGGGCACGGTGATCCGGTCGAAGTCCGGGATCTTGTTCTCCCAGAGGTCGGTCATCAACGGGTACTCGTCGACCTCGGAGACGATGTCCTCCTTGCGGTTCCTGCCGAAGAAACTGCCGTCCTGGAGTTGCCGGGCGAAGCCGGTGTCGGGCATGCCACCGCGCATCACCAGGTCGCGGTAGACGTCGCTGACACCTTCCCACGGGTTGATCGCGACCAGGTGCGGCGGTTGCTCCGCGGCGGTGAACCACTGCGAGACGGCGAGGTACGAGGTGCCGCTCATGCCGACCTTGCCGGTGCACCATTCCTGCCCGGCGAGCCACTCGATGAGGTCGTGGCAGTCCCGGCCCTCCTGGCGGTCCCACAGGAGACTGTCGCCGCCGGAGTCGACGACCCCGCGGATGTCCGGGTTGCAGACGGCGTAGCCGCGAGCGCACCAGTACGCCGGGTCGGGGCCCTCGAACTTCTCCAGACCCGACACGATCGCGTTGTCCAAGCCGACGAGGCCGAAGATGCCCATCACGCTGACCGACGTGCCCTGACCCTTGCCGTACGGGCTCCACGCCACGATGACCGGGACCTCTTCGGCGCCGACCGGCCGGAACACGTCGACGTGGATCGTCACCCCGTCGCGCAACCGCACCGCGACGTCCTTGTCGAGAACGACGTCGACCGGCAGCGGCTTGAACGGCGGTGCGACCTGGAAGCCTGCCGCCAGGGTGCGGGTGCCCGGCTCGAAGGCCGTGAGCACCCCCGTCCTGGGGCCGGGCAGCGGCTCGGACGGTACGAACATCCGCTGGTCTTCGCTCATCGCAAGCCCTTCGTCGGTGCAGCGATCCTCCACGGGTTCCTGCGTCGGGGTGAGCGTATGGCCGATCCCGGCAAAACTCAACACACGTTGAGAATCTGCTAGTCTGAACCTATGAGCGGCCAGAGCCAGCCCGCGCCACGGGTACGGGTCGGCCGGCGACGGGGACCGGCGAGTACGAGGCATGCGGTGCTGCAGGCCGCGCGCGCCCGGTTCGCCGCTGACGGCTTCGCCGGGACGACCATTCGGCGCATCGCCGCCGACGCCGGGGTGGACCCGTCACAGGTGATGCAGTTCTTCGGGTCCAAGGACGAGCTGTTCGCGACGGTGATGGCCGTCCCGCCGTCGGCGCTGCGCCGGTTCGACACCGCTTTCGAAGGGCCCGGCGAGCACCTCGGGGAACGAGTGGTACGTGCCTACCTCGAAGCCTGGGAAGGGCCGGCCGAAGAGTCGGAGCCGCTGATGGTGATGCTTCGCGGCGCGATCGTGAACGACCACGCGAACACCCAGCTCCGCGACTTCATCCAGTCCCGGCTGGTGCACGGCGTGAACGGCCGCGGCGACGACGCGGTGCTACGGGCCGGCCTAGCCGCGGCGATGCTGGTCGGTATCATCACCAGCCGGCGCATCATCGGTGTTCCGGCTCTGGTCGCCGCCGACGCGGAAACCCTGGTCCGGACCGTCGGTCCGGCCATTCAGCAGCTTCTCGCCGGCAACCGGTGAGTCGGGGCGGCCCTCACCACCACCGGCTGGTCGACGTCCCGATCGAAGGCCTTCGCGGATCCGCCGGTCCGCCCCTGGGATGTCACCTCCGCCGGTCAGCCCGGCGGAGCATCTCGGCGATCTCGGGATCGGGCATGAGCGCCCGCACCTCCTGCGCGCAGCGGCACGTGGCGGCGATCTTGGCCGCCCAGGCCAGCGCTTCCTCCCGGGTGGCCACGTCGACGACCACGAACCCGCCGACGACCTCCTTGGTCTCCGGGTAAGGGCCGTCGGTGACCATTCCGTCCGGGGCCACGACGCTCGCCCGCTGCCGTTCGAGCCCGCCGCCGTACACCCACACGCCGGCGTTCACGGCCTCCTGAACCACCTCGTGCGTGACCTTGCCGACGGCAGGCAGGTCCTCGGCGGAGATGTGGTCCATCGCACCGTCATTGAACGAGATCAAATACTGCGTCATCTCACGCCTCCCTTGTCCCGGCGGCCTCTCCGACCGCCTCCCACCCCTTCTACGAACGGCTCGTGCCGGATCCGACGCTATGCCAAGCCGGTCTTGACCCTGACGCGGGTCAGGCTCGCAGAATCGGTGTCATGGACGATCACTCCGGGCCCTGGCCGATCGGGCGGTTCGCCGAACTGGTCGGCCTGAGCATTCCCCAGCTGCGCCGGTACGACCGGCTACGGCTCCTCGAACCGGACGGCCGGGAGGCGCAGTCCGGCTACCGCTACTACACGAGCGGCCAGACCGACGCCGCCCGGGTCATCGCGTTGCTCCGCTCGATGGACATGCCGATCGCCGACATCCGCCGAGTCCTCGCCGGCACCGGTGACGAGGAACGGCGCCAACTGTTCCGCGACCACCGCGCGCGGCTCGAAGCGCGCCTCGACGAAGTCCGCGGCCTGCTGGCGGCGGTCGACACCCTGACACAGGAGGACACCGTGGCGGTCGGCCCGCACCCCGAATTGACGACCTGGCTGCACGTCATGCCCCGCCTGTCGGTCACCGACCTGGACCGCTCGGTCGCGTACTACCAGGAAGCGCTGGGTTTCGACCTGGCCTGGCGAACCGCCGACGACAGCCTGGCCGCCCTGGCCGGCGGGGGGATCGAGATGCTTCTGCTGATCCCCTGGACCGGCGACTCGCCCCCGCCGCCTCAGTCCGCCTACGTGTACGTCGACGATCCGGATGCCCTGTGTGCGGAGTACGAGCAGGCCGGCGCCGAGATCGTCGACCCGGTGCGTTCCCGCCCGTACGGCATGCGGGATTTCGTCGTCCGCGACCCGGACGGGCACCGCTTCACGCTCGGCCGCGGTGAAGAACACCTGCGTGAGGTGGCCGGCCACTACGGCCTCACCGCGGAGACGATCGCGGTCGACCCGGAGTGGCTGCGGGCCCGCGGCGGAAATTCGGTATCGCCGGCAGCCGTGTCCCCGGTACACACGGGGGATGAGTGAAGTGCCGTTGCCGGGCGGCAACACCACCGGTGCCGTCCTGATCGACGATGTCGTCCACAAGCGGGCGTCGCCGTGGACGCCGACCGTGCACGCGTTGCTGCGGTACCTGGAGGACCAGGGGTTCGACGGGGCGCCCCGATCGCGCGGCTTCGACGATCAGGGCCGCGAGATGCTCACCTACCTGCCGGGGGAGACGGTCGGCGGCCGGGACCCGTGGCCGGCATGGGTGTGGAGCGACCCGCTGCTGATCCAGACCGGGCGGTGGCTGCGCCGTCTGCACGACGTGACCGCCGATTTCCGCCCACCGGCGGGCGAGCGCTGGTTCGTCGGCGGTGCCATGGCGCCGGGCCTGGTCGTCGGCCACCAGGACGCGGCCCCCTACAACGCGGTGGTGGCCGGCGAGACGCTGGTCGGGTTCTACGACTGGGACATCGCCGGGCCGTCGACACGGGAGTGGGACCTGTCCTTCTCGATGCTCACCTGGGTGCCGCTCGCCGCGCCGGTCCCGGACGACACCCGGGACCGGATCCGCCGGTTCCACCTGCTGCTCGACGCCTACGGCTACGAGGGTGACCGGTCCGCGTTCGCGGCGGTGGTGCCGGAACGCGCCCGCCGGCAGGCCGGCGTCATCCGCCGGATGGCCTCGGCCGGGGACGCCGCGTCCATCGCCCTGCTGCCGATCGCGGACCGTCTCGAGTCGTCGGCGACGGGGGTCGAGGCTCTGCCGGCCGCCTTCTGGCGGAACTGATCAGCGCGACCGGGCCGACAATCGCCTAACTTCGGTCCCATGACCACCACTCTGATCACCGGAGCGAACAAAGGGCTCGGCTTCGAGTCCGCCCGCCGGCTCGTCGCCGCCGGACAAACCGTCTACCTCGGCTGCCGGGACGCCGGACGCGGGCGGCGCGCGGCCCAAGAACTGGGTGCCCGGGCGGTGCTGCTGGACATCACCGACGACGCCTCGGTGGCGGCCGCGGCCGAGCTCATCGACGCCGCCGGCGGCTTGGACGTGCTGGTCAACAACGCCGGCATCCAGGTGGAATGGGTCGGCGACGGCGACGCGATCGGTGCGGCCGAGTTGACCGCCGACGTAATGCGGCAGACGTTCGAGACCAACGTCTTCGGCACCGTACGCGTCCTGCACGCGTTCCTACCGCTGCTCCTGCGCTCGGCCAACCCGGTCGTGGTCACCGTGAGCAGCGGCCTGGCCTCGCTCACCAGCGTCTCCACTCCGAGCAGCCGGCAGTACCACTACCCGGGCGTCGCCTATCCGGCGTCGAAAGCCGCCGTGAACATGCTGACCATCCAGTACGCCAAGGCCTTCCCAGCCGTACGGGTCAACGCGGTCGAGCCCGGATACACTGCGACCGACTTCAACGGCGAGGCGGGCACCCAGACCGTCGAACAGGGCGCCGAGATCATCGTCCGGATGGCCCAGATCGACGCCGACGGTCCGACCGGCGGCTACTTCGATGTGGACGGCGCACGGCCCTGGTGAAGGCGCACCGCCCGGAAAGAGTCAATGGCTGTTTGGTTCTTGTGTAGGGACGGCCCTGCACGAGAACATCCATGGGTGACGATGGCGACGTCGGAGCTGTTGACGACCGGGGAGGCGGCGCGCCTCCTGCGGTCCTCCCGCGCCCAGGTGGCGGACCTGTGCCTGCGGGGGCTGCTGCCGTACGTCAAGATCGGTGTGCAGCGGCGCGTCCGGCGGGCCGACATCGAAGCGCTGATCGAGCCCCGCCTGACCCGGGAGCAGCTCCGGCAGCTGTGGCTGCACCGGGCCGTGGCCGGCAAGGTGGTGCAGAACGCGCCGGCGTTGCTTGCCGCGGCCAGCATCAATCTGCGCTGCCTGCGCCGCCTCCACGGCGACGAACCGGCCGGAACCTGGCTGGACCGCTGGGAGGCCGTGATCGACGACGGCGTGGAGACGGTGCTCGATGCCCTGACCTCGTCGGCCGAGTACGCGATCGAGCTGCGCGTCACGTCACCGTTCGGCGGGATCCTCACCGAGGCCGAGCGCCGGGCGGTGCTGGAGGCGTTCGCGGAGAGCCGCCGGGATCGAGCCCGGCCGATGTCTCCGGCGAAACTGGAGAAAATCTTCCGCGGTGTCTGAAGCGGGGTGAGGCCTCGATCACAAAGAGCCATTCGGATCTTATGTATCTGCCATCGACGGGTGGATAGTCGGAGATGACCAACGGCCGCGCCAGGGGACACCGGCGGGCCGGCACCACGTAGGTCGATGCCGTACCCCCCCCGGCGGTCCCCGCCAGTGCGACCTGCGCTTTGGGAGGTATCGATGGCGGGTCCGTCGACCGCAGTGAAGCTCAAGCAGCTTCTGGAGAACCTGCTGCAAGCACCGTTGTCCGTACGGGTGCGCGCGTGGGACGGCTCCGAGGCTGGACCGGATGACGGGCCGGTTCTGGTGGTACGCCGACGGCGGGCGCTGCGCCGGCTGATGTGGCAGCCCAACGAGCTCGGCCTGGCCCGGGCGTACGTCTCCGGGGACCTGGATCTCGAGGGTGACCTGTACGACGCCCTGACCCGGCTGACCGCGCTGATCTGGCGCGCGCCCGGCTTGGAGGACGTGCCGATCCGTGCGGTGGCGGCCGACCTGCTGCGCCTCGGCATCGCCGGTGCCCAGCCGAAACCGCCGCTCGAGGAGATGACGATGTCCGGCTCCCGGCACAGCCGGCGCCGCGACCGGCAGGCGATCAGCCACCACTACGACGTCGGCAACGACTTCTACGCCGACGTGCTCGGGCCGAGCATGGTGTACTCCTGCGCGTACTGGACCAGCACCGATCCGGCGTACGGCCTGGCCGACGCGCAGCGCGACAAGCTCGACCTGATCTGCCGGAAGCTGGAGCTGAAGCCAGGGATGCGGCTGCTCGACGTCGGATGCGGCTGGGGCAGCCTGCCGCTGCACGCCGCCCGGGAGTACGGCGTCCGGGTGCTGGGCATCACGCTGTCCACCGAGCAGGCCGACTACGCGCGCAAACAGGTGGCCGAGGCCGGCCTGACCGAGCACGTGGAGATCCGGATCCAGGACTACCGCAACTGGACGAGGTGCCGTTCGACGCGATCTCCAGCGTGGGCATGGCCGAGCATGTGGGAACCGGCCCGTACGCGGAGTACGCCGGCACCCTGTACCGGCATCTGAAGCCGGGCGGCCGGCTGCTCAACCACCAGATCGCGGCGATCCACCCGGAACCCGAGCCGGCCTACCGGACGTTCATCGACGCGTACGTCTTCCCTGACGGCGAGCTGGCGCCGCTGGGTACGACGGTGTCGCTGATCGAGGAGGCCGGGTTCGAGGTCCGGGACGTGCAGACGCTGCGGGAGCACTACGCCCGAACGCTCCGGGCCTGGGTCGGCAACCTCGAGTCGCAGTGGTCGGACGCGGTCCGCCTGTCCAGCCCCGGGCGGGCGCGGGTGTGGCGGCTGTACATGGCGGCGTCGGCGCTGGCGTTCGAGGCCGGCCGGATCGGCGTCAACCAGGTGCTCGCCGTACGGCCGCACCGCGACGGGGCCAGCGACATGCCCCCGACCCGCGCCGGTTGGCTGGCGTAACGGGCCGGAAAGAGGCGGGGCGGCCGCGTGGGCGAGGATGGTGCCCGTGATGGGAAGCCTGAAACTCGAACCCGCCCAGACCCGCCTCGATCTGCTGGCCCGTGCCCCAACAACGCGCAGGCCGCGACCAGGTCGGCCCGGCCGGTCGCCGCCGCTCTGGAGGTGTGGCCGTCCGACGCGCCCATCGACGTGGACCAGGTGCTGGTGGCGCCGATCGATCCGGAGCTGGCCGACACGGCCGCGTTCTGCGAGTTCTACGGCGTGCGCCTGGACGAGTCGGCCAACTGCGTGGTCGTCGCCGGGCGCCGGGGCGACGCCATTCGGTATGCGGCCTGCATCATTCTGGCCACCACGCGGGCCGACGTGAACGGCATCGTCCGCCGCCACCTCGACGCCCGGAAGGCGAGCTTCGCGCCGATGGACGACGCGGTCCGGCTCAGCGGGATGGAGTACGGCGGGATCACGCCGATCGGCCTGCCCGCGGACTGGCCGGTTCTGGTCGACTCGAGGGTGGTGGCCACGCCGCACGTGATCATCGGATCGGGCGTACGGCACAGCAAGATCGCTCTGCCCGGCCCGGCCCTGGGTGTTCTGCCCGGCGCCGAGGTCATCGACGGGCTGGCCAAAGACATCGATCAATGAGGTTCCACGTGAAACCTCAACGAGCGGCTTCGACCTCGTCCCGTCGAGCGATCTCGTCCAGGGCGTCGCGCAGCACCGACGCCTCCTGCGCGCCCTGCAGGGCGTAGCGGTTGTTGATCACGAAGGTGGGGACGCTGGTGATGCCGAGCGCGGTGGCCTCCTCCAGATCGGCGTTGACGTGGTCGGTGCCGGCGCTGGAGTGGAGGTAGGCCAGCGCGAACGCCTCGTCGAGACCGATCGAACCCGCGATCCGAGCCAGGGCCGGCGGCGATCCGACGTCGACGCCGTCGGTGAAGTGTGCCCGGTACAACGCGTTCAGCATGTCGAGCTGCCGCCCCTGGCCGGCCGCCCAGGCGATCAGCCGGTGCGCGTCGAACGTGTTGGCCGTGATCGACCGGTCGAAGTCCAGGTGCAGGCCGTCACCGGCGCCGATGGCAGCCACCCCCGCGAACATCTGCTCGGCCCGGTCGGCGCCGCCGAACCGGCGGCCGACGGCCACCTTGGTCGGGATCGGGTGCGGCACCGGAGCCGGGTCGAGCTGGAAGGCGCGGTAGGTGACCGTGACCTCGCCCGGATAGTCGGCGAGCGCCTTCTCCAACCGCGTCTTGCCGATGCAGCACCACGGGCAGACGACATCGGACCAGACTTGGATGTCCATCTCAGGTGGCTTTCTGCTCACGGATCTGACGCTTGAGCCGGGCCAGGATGGCCGTGCCGCCCCGGATGCGCAGCGGGCTGATCGCCCCGGCCAGGCCCATCGTGGCGTACAGATCGTCGGGTACGGCCAGGATCTCGCCGGCCTTGGCCCCGGACAGTCCCTCGGACAGAATGCCGGCGAAGGCCCGGGTGGTCGGGGCTTCCGGCGGGCAGTCGAACCACGTCCGGACGGAGTCGTCCGGCTGCACCTCGGCCTTGAGGAAGAACTGGGTCTGACACTCGGGCACCTGTTCCATGCCCTCATGGGCGGACAAGTCCGCAGGCAGCGGCGGCACCGCGTCGGAGAACTCCAGCAGCATCTCGAGGACGACCTCGCGGGGCGCCGAGACGAACTCGGTGACGATCTCGGCCAGCTTCCGGGGCATGTCACTCACAGAAGCGAATTTACGCGCGACCGCCACCGGCCGGTGGAGACGAGCGTCACGCCGCCGATTTCGTGGCCGGAGCAGGGCGATGTCGGACAAGCTGATGATGCCGACCAGCTGACGGTTGATGTCGTGATCGTCACGATGCCTTAATCGGGGGGTCGGTGGAAAACTGATCGTGCATCATGCAGGCGAACCAGCGTCAAGGGGGCGGCGATGGCGTGGCGCAGCTTCGTGGCTATGGGCGACAGTTTCACCGAGGGCATGAGCGACCGGTACCCGGACGGCACCTACCGCGGCTGGGCGGACCTGGTGGCCGTCCGGCTGGCCATCGACCGCGGTCCCGACTTCGGATACGCGAACCTGGCGATCCGCGGACGCCTGCTCGACCAGATCCTCGGCGAGCAGCTGGAACCGACCCTGGCGATGCGGCCCGACCTGGTCAGCTTCGCCGCCGGCGGCAACGACGTGCTACGGCCCCGGGCCGACGTGCGGGCGCTGGTGCAGCGGATCGAGCCCGCCGTCGCCCGGCTGCGGGCCTCGGGGGCGGACGTCATCCTGTTCCGGTTCGCCGACGTCACCGCTCACCTGCCGGCGCAGCGGATCGTCGGCCCGCGGGCGGCCACGCTCAACGACGGCACGACCGAGCTGGCCGTACGGCACGGGGCGTACCTGATCGACCTGTTCGCTGACGACGCCTTCCACCACCCGGTGATGTGGAGCGACGACCGCCTGCACCTGTCGGCGGCCGGGCACCGGCGGGTGGCCGGGCACGTGCTCAACGCGCTCGGCGTCGGCGTGGACGAAGAATGGTTGCTGGTGCCGCCGGCGCCCGCGCCCACCCCGTGGCTGCTGGCCCGGGAGGCCGATCTGCGCTGGGCCCGGCGGTACTTCGCCCCCTGGCTGCGCCGGCATCTGATCGGCCGGTCGGCCGGCGAGGGCGTCACCGCCAAGCGGCCGGACCTGGCGCCCATCGACGAGATAGCGTCGTAGCCATGTCCGTTGCCAACGATTCAGCGCCCGCCCTGCAGGCCTACGCGCACCCCGAGAAGCTGGTCACCACCGAGTGGCTCGCCGCCAACCTCGACACCCCAGGCCTGGTCGTCGTCGAGTCGGACGAGGACGTGCTGCTCTACGAGACCGGGCACATCCCCGGCGCGGTCAAGGTCGACTGGCACACCGAGCTGAACGACCAGCTCGAACGCGACTACCTGACTCCCGCGGCGTTCGCCGAGTTGTGCGCGGCCAAGGGCATCGGCCGGGACGACACCATCGTCTTCTACGGCGACAACTTCAACTGGTGGGCGGCGTACGCGCTGTGGGTGTTCAGCCTGTTCGGGCACCGGGACGTACGGCTGCTCGACGGCGGCCGGCAGAAGTGGGCGGCCGAGGGGCGTCCACTGACCCGGGAGAAGACGGTTCGCGAGCGGGCGGAGTACCCGGTGCCGGTGCGCAACGACGTCGCCATCCGGGCGTTCCGCGACCAGGTCATGGGACACATCTCGAGCGGCCGGCCGCTGGTCGACGTGCGCTCGCCGCAGGAGTACTCGGGTGAGCTGACCCACATGCCGGCGTATCCGCAGGAGGGGGCGCTACGCGGCGGCCACATCCCGGGGGCGCTGAGCAAGCCGTGGAAGTCGGCGGCGAACGACGACGGCAGCTTCAAGCCGGCCGACGAGCTGACCAAGATCTACCGCGACGAACTCGGGCTCGAGTCCGGCGACGACATCATCGCCTACTGCCGGATCGGCGAGCGGTCCAGCCACACCTGGTTCGTGCTGCACCACCTGCTCGGATATCCGCAGGTCCGGAACTACGACGGCTCGTGGACGGAATGGGGCAACCTGGTACGGGCGCCGATCGCGAAAGGGGACCAGCCGGGTGGCCTGGGGTGACCTGAACGGTCGTTAACCTCCCGGGTTGACAACGGGTTAAAGTGGCCGGGTGACCGTAGATCAGCAGCAGCGTATGGGTCCGCCCGCCCCCCGGCGGCGGTCGCGGCGGGACGAGATCCTGCAGATCGCGGTCGGCCTGTTCGCCGCCCGCGGTTATCACGGGGTGTCGATGGACGACATCGGTTCGGCCGCCGGCGTCACCGGCCCAGCGCTGTACCACCACTTCGCCGGCAAGGAGGCGATGCTGGTGGCGGCGCTGATCCCGGTGAGCGAGGGCCTGCTGCACGGCGGCCAGGACCGGGTGGGCCGCCATTCGGACGACGCCCGGGCGGCGCTGGCCGACCTGATCGCCTTCCACGTCGACTTCGCGCTGGAGAACCCGGCGGTCATCGCGCTGCACCTGCACGAGTTGGACCGGCTGCCGGAGGACCCTCGCCGGCAGATCCGCCGGCTGCAGCGCCTGTACGTCGAGGAGTGGGTGACCGTGCTGGCCACCCTCCGCCCCGAACTGGACGCGGCCGAGGCCCGGGTGCTCGCCCACTCCGCCTTCGGCCTGATGAACTCGACGCCGTTCCTCGGCGGCGAGGTGGACCGGCGGCGGCGGGCGGCGCTGCTGCGGGAAGCCACGATCAACGCGCTGATCGGGCGCACCGAGTGATCGAGTCGTTGCTGGTGGCCAACCGGGGCGAGATCGCGCGCCGGGTCATCCGGACCGCGAACCGACTCGGCATCCGGTCGATCGCGGTCCACTCGGACGTGGACGCCGGCCTGCCGTTCGTCCGGGAGGCCGCCGAGGCGGTGGAGATCGGCCCGGCGCTCAGTTACCGCAACGCCGAGGCGATCCTGGCCGCGGCCAAGGCCACCGGTGCCCAGGCGGTGCATCCCGGCTACGGCTTCCTGAGTGAGAACGCCGACTTCGCCCGTACGGTCGAGGGCAGTGGCCTGGTCTGGGTGGGACCCGGCGCGGACGCGATCAGCGCGATGGGCGACAAGATCAACGCACGCAACCTGATGGCGGACGCCGGGGTGCCGGTGGCCCCGGGCACGCACGAGCCGGCGGCCACGGCCGGCGCCGCGGTCGAGGCGGCGGCGGCGATCGGCTACCCGGTGATGGTCAAGGCCGCGGCCGGCGGGGGCGGTATGGGCATGGCGACCGCCACCGACGAGGCCGGGCTGCGGACCGAGTACGACAAGGTGCGCGCGTTCGCGGAGCGGATGTTCGGCGACAGCTCGGTGCTGATCGAGCGGTACTTCCCGCGCGTACGGCATGTGGAGGTGCAGATCCTGGGCCTGGCCGACGGCCGGGTGGTGGCCCTGAGCGAGCGCGAGTGCTCGGTCCAGCGCCGCAACCAGAAACTGGTCGAGGAGGCCCACTCCCCGGCGGTGTCACCGTCGCTGCGCCGGCGGCTGTTGGCGGCGGCGGTGACGGCGGGCGAGGCGGTCGGTTACCGCAACGCGGGCACGGTCGAGTGCCTGCTCGACCCGGCCACCGGCGAGTTCTTCTTCCTCGAGATGAACACCCGGCTGCAGGTCGAGCACCCGATCACCGAGCTCATCCACGGCACCGACCTGGTCGAGCAGCAGTTGCTGATCGCATCCGGCGAGCCGATCACCTTCGACCCGGCGGCGCCGACCCGCGGTCACGCGATCGAACTGCGGATCAACGCCGAGGACCCGAAGCGGTTCCTGCCGGGACCCGGACACGTGACCACCTGGGTCGAGCCCACCGGCGACGGCGTCCGGGTGGATTCCGGGTACGCCGAGGGCACCACGGTCACGCCGAACTACGATTCGCTGATGGCCAAGCTCATCGTCCTCGGCTCGGACCGGGCCGACGCGATCGCCAAGGCGCGGGCCGCGGTGGCCGGTTTCCGGATCGCGGGCCCGAAGAACAACCTGCCGTTCTTCGCCGAACTGCTGGAGAATCCGGAATTCGTATCCGGCGACTACGACACCGGCATCGTCGCGCGGATGAGGTGACCCGATGACGAGCGTGTCGATCCGGGAAGTGGCGCCGCGGGACGGGCTGCAGAACGAGGAGCCGATCCCCACCGACAGCAAGGTGCGGCTGATCGACGCGCTGTCCGGCACCGGCGTCCGGCGGATCGAGGCGGTGTCGTTCGTGCACCCGAAGGCGATCCCGCAGATGGCCGACGCCGACGAGGTCTGGGCGCGGATCGCCAAGCCGCCGGGGATCCGGTATTCGGCGCTGATCCCGAACGCCCGGGGGGCGCAGCGCGCGCTGGCCGCGGGCCTCCGCGAGATCGAGGTCGTGGTCTCGGCCAGCGACACGCACAACCGCCGCAATCTCAATCGGTCGACCGAGGAGTCGCTGGCCGACATCGCCGGGCTGATCCCGCTGATCCACGAGGCCGGCGCGACGGTCGAGGTGATCGTGGCAACCAGTTTCGGCTGCCCGTTCGAGGGGGACATCGCGCCGGACCGGGTGGCGTCCATCGTGGAGCGCGTCCGGGCCGGCGGCGCCGACCGGATCGCCTTCGGCGACACCACCGGCATGGCGACTCCGCGCCGGGTCCGTGACCTGCTGTCGGCCGTACGCCCGGATCTGCTGCACTTCCACAACACCCGGGGCACCGGCCTGGCCAACGTGCTGACCGCGTTGGAGCTGGGAATCACCGAGTTCGACGCCAGCGTGGGCGGGATCGGCGGTTGCCCGTACGCGCCCGGCGCCTCCGGCAACATCGCCACCGAAGAGGTGGTGCACATGCTCGAGGACATGGGCATCAGCACCGGAATCGACCTGGACGCGCTGATCGAGGTGGCTGAACTGGCCGAAAAGATGCTCGGGCGCACGCTCCCGTCGGGTGTTCTTCGTGCCGGACCGCGTACCAGATTGGTGTAATTACCCAGGTTCACCACACGATCTTTTTTCCGATTTGTCCGCGTGACTATCGCTGTACCACGTCGTTACCAATACCGGGTGGCCGATGGGCTACCGGGTCTCAGTCGAAACGACGAGGGGTAATGACATGACGAGGTGGGGGGTCGAGCGCTCAGCGCGCACGGGCTGATCTCAGCGCTACCAGGTCCGGATTGCGCCGGTCCCGGGCGCGATCCGAACGGCGCCGCAAGGCGCCGGATAACCGGTGCTCCTCCACAGCGCCGGTAGCAGTGAAACGGAATGGGAGTCCCCGCACCCAGCGGGGGCTCCCATTCCGCATTCCGGGCCCGGATGCGCTAGCCTAACGATCGTTCAGGTACGCACATCCCGGGAGGGCACCTTGGCGGTCGACGACGGGCTGGACCAGACCCGTAAGCGGGTGCTCGACGGCGGCGCCGAGCGGTATCACGCGGCCAACACCGCGAAGGGCAAACTCTTCGCCCGGGAGCGGATCGCCCGGCTGCTCGACGAGGGCTCCTTCGTTGAGGACGGCCTGTACGCGAACAACCAGGCCGAGGGGCTACCGGCCGACGGCGTGATCACCGGGTTCGGCCGGATCGAGGGCCGCGACGTCTGCCTGATGGCCAACGACTCGACGGTCAAGGCGGGCTCCTGGGGCGCGCGTACGGTGGAGAAGATCATCCGGATCATCGAGCGGGCGTACCAGACCTCGGTACCGATGATCTACCTGGTCGACTCGGCCGGGGCCCGGATCACCGATCAGGTCGACCTGTTCCCCGGCCGCCGCGGCGCCGGGAAGATCTTCCACACCCAGGTCCGCGCGTCCGGGGCGATTCCGCAGATCTGCGCGCTGTTCGGCCCGAGCGCGGCCGGCGGCGCCTACATCCCGGCCTTCTGCGATGTCGTCGCCATGGTCGAGGGCAACGCCAGCATGTACCTCGGCTCGGACCGGATGGTCGAGATGGTCACCGGCGAGAAGACCACGCTCGAGGCGATGGGTGGCGCTCGGGTGCACACCGCCGAGTCCGGCGTCGGCCACTTCCTGTGCAAGACCGAGGACGACGCGCTCGGCGTCGTGCGGCGCTATCTGTCGTACGTACCGCAGAACTGGCAGCAGCCCCCTCCGGCGGCCGTGGCCGCTCCGGCCTCCGATGTGGATCTCGCGGCCCTGGTCCCGGTCAGCGAGCGGCAGGCCTTCGACATGCGCCGGTACGTCAAGGGCATCGTCGACGAGGGGTCGTACTTCGAGATCCAGGCGCTGTGGGCGCGCGAGCTGACGGTCGGGTTCGCGCGGCTCGACGGACAGGTGATCGGCGTCCTGGGCAACAACTCGATGTTCAAGGGCGGCGTGCTGTTCGTCGACTCGGCCGACAAGGCCAGCCGGTTCATCCAGCTCTGCGACGCGTTCAACATCCCGCTGCTGTTCCTGTCGGACGTGCCCGGCTTCATGGTCGGCACCGCGGTCGAGAAGCAGGGCATCATCCGGCACGGGGCGAAGATGATCAGCGCGGTGTCCGAGGCCACCGTGCCCAAGATCTGCGTGGTGGTCCGCAAGGCGTACGGCGCCGGTCTGTACGCGATGGCCGGCCCCGGCTTCGACCCGGAGGCCACGATCGCGCTGCCCACCGCCAAGATCGCCGTGATGGGGGCCGAGGCCGCGGTCAACGCCGTGTACGCCAACAAGATCGCCGCGCTGGCCACCGACGAGGAGCGCGCCGAGTTCGTCGCGGCCCAGCGGGCCGAGTACGAGCAGGACATCGACGTGCTGCGACTGGCCAGTGAGCTGGTCGTGGACTCCGTGGTCGAGCCGGCCGACCTACGGGCCGAGCTCGTCCGCCGCTACGCCGCCGCGCGCGGCAAGGACCGCACGTTCAGCCGTCGGCGCCACGGCGTCACTCCGGTATAGAAGGGCTCCGCCATGATCGATTTTCGGCTCACCGAGGAGCAGGAGGCCCTGCGCGAGAGCGTCCGGGACTTCGCTCGCGAACAGATCGCACCGGTCATCGCCACGTTCTACGACAACCATTCCTTCCCGTACGACCTCGTGCGTCAGATGGGGAAGATGGGCCTGTTCGGGCTGCCCTTCCCCGAGGCCGACGGCGGAATGGGGGGCGACTACTTCACGCTCTGCGTGGCGCTGGAGGAGATCGCCCGGGTGGATAGCTCGGTCGCGGCGACGCTCGAGGCCGGGGTCTCGCTGGGCGCGATGCCGATCTTCCGCTTCGGTACGCCGGCGCAGAAGGCCCAGTGGCTGCCGAAGCTGCTCAGCGGCGAGGCGCTGGCCGGTTTCGGGCTGACCGAGCCCGGCGCCGGGTCGGACGCCGGCGGCACGCAGACCCGCGCCCGCCTCGACGAGGTCACCGGCGAGTGGGTGATCAACGGTTCCAAGGCGTTCATCACCAACTCCGGCACCGACATCACGTCCCTGGTGACGGTGACGGCCCGTACCGGTCCGGATGAGATCAGCACGATCATCGCGTTCGTCGCCGCGGTGATGGCGGTGACCGGCGTCAACCCGGACGGCAGCAAGGAACTCTCCACCATCATCGTGCCGTCCGGTACGCCCGGCTTCACCGTCGCGCCCGGCTACTCCAAGGTCGGCTGGTGCGCGTCGGACACCCACGAGCTGGCGTTCGACGACGTCCGCGTGCCGGCCGCCAACCTGCTGGGCGCCCGCGGCCGTGGGTTCGCCCAGTTCCTGCGGATCCTGGACGAGGGCCGGATCGCGATCGCGGCGCTGTCCGTCGGGCTGGCCCAGGGCTGCGTCGACGAGTCGGTGGCGTACGCGAAGCAGCGCGAGGCGTTCGGCCGGCCGATCGGCGACAACCAGTCGATCCAATTCATGATCGCCGACATGGAGATGCGGGTGCACACAGCGCGGCTGGCGTACTACGACGCGGCCGCGCGGATGCTTCAGGGTGCCGACTTCAAGCGGTACGCGGCCGTCGCCAAGCTCACTGCCAGTAACGCGGCGATGGAGAACTCGCGCTCCGCGACCCAGGTGCACGGTGGCTACGGGTTCATGAACGAGTCCGCGGTCGGGCGGTTCTACCGGGACGCGAAGATCCTGGAGATCGGCGAGGGCACGTCCGAGGTGCAGCGGATGTTGATCTCGCGCAGCCTGGGCCTGTAGTTCTGTAGTCATTCCGACGGCCCGCTCGTCCGATGTCGGACAAGGGGCCGCCACGGTTCGGCAGGCATCGACAAAGGTGCCTAGGTTCGAATCATGACGTCTGATCACGGGGCGGACCGCGGTGGTCCGGGATTCGACGCCGCGCTGCGCCGTCACCGTCTGCGAGCAAGCCTCACCCAGGAGGAACTGGCCGCGCAGGCCGGCATCGGCGTACGGACGGTCCGCGACCTGGAACGCGGGCGCTCGTCCCGGCCGCAACGCACCACCGTGGACCTGCTCGCCCGGGCACTGGGCCTGCACGGGCGCGACCGGGACGATTTCCTGGCGTCCGCCCGCGGCGCCTCCGGGACGCCGCCGCCGCCCGTGGTCGCCCTGCCGCCGCCGGCCGACCTGATCGGCCGGGACGCCGACGTGGCCGAACTGGTCGCCCGGCTCAGCTCGCCGGTCCCCGTCGGCCCGCGCGGAGTCACCCTGGTCGGCCTGGCCGGGGTCGGCAAGACCGCATTGGCGCTGGTGGTCGCGCACCGGATCGCCGCCACCTACTCCGGCGGCGTGGCCGGCATCGTGGTGACCGACGGGTTCACCCCGGGCGAGGTGCTGGGCAGCGTCGCCGGCGTGTTCGGCGTGGGGCGGCCCGACGACCTGCCGGCCCGGTTCGCCGACTCCCCGGGCATGCTGCTGATCGACGCGGTCGAGCGCGCGCCCGAGTCGGTCGCCTCGGCTCTGTCGCAGCTGCTCGAACTCGTTCCGGCGTTGCGGTTCCTGGCCACCGGGCGGCATCCGGTCGGTTTGGCATCCGAACAGGTGTGGCCGCTGGCGCCGTTGCTGGCGCCTGGGTCGGCCGTGACCTCCCGGTCCGAGGCGAGCGCGTACCCGGCCGTCGGCCTTTTCCTCGAGCGACTGTCCCGGGTGCGTCGCGCGCCGGTCGACGACGACGAGGTGGCCGCGCTGGTCACGCTGGTGCGGCGGCTGGGCGGGCTGCCGCTGGCGATCGAGCTGGCCGCCGCCCGGGGACGCGTGCTGACCGTCGCCGAGATCCTTGACCGGTACGGCGATCGGATGCTCGACCTGTCCGGGCCGCCCGGCGACGAGGTGGTGACCATGCGGGACGCCGTTGCCGGCAGCTACCGCCTGCTGACCGGGCCGGAGCAGGCGGCGCTGCGCCGGCTGGCGATCTTCCGGCACCGCTGGTCGCTGGCGCTGGCCGAGCAGATGATCGACGACGGCACCGACGTGGTCCACCTGCTCGACCGGCTGCTGGAGCTCGGCCTGCTCAGCGTGCGGGGGAGCCGCACGTTCCGGTTCCGGTTGCTCGACGTGGTCCGCGACTACGCCGCGGAACGGGCGGCCGAGGCGGGCGAGCTCACCCCGGGTCGCCGGCGGCATGCGGTCGTCTTCGCCGATCTGGCCGTACGGACCGCGCCCGACCTGATGGGGGCCAACCTCGGCCGGGCGGCGGCGCAGTTCGACGAGGT
This sequence comes from uncultured Actinoplanes sp., assembly GCA_964236515.1. GTDB lineage: Bacteria > Actinomycetota > Actinomycetes > Mycobacteriales > Micromonosporaceae > Actinoplanes. Next base: position 31,224 of record CAXSDA010000005.1, on the reverse strand, counting down.
GGTCGGCGACCTCGGCTCGGCGCTGTCGTTCGCGGCCGGGGAGGACCCGCACACGGCGTTGCGCCTGGCCGCCGCGCTGCCCCGCTGGTGGCGGTTCCGGGGCCGGGACGTGCCGGGGCGGCGGTGGCTGCGCCGGCTGCTCGACGATCCGCGTACCGCCGCCGCCGAGCCGTCGGTCCGGGCCTGGGCGAAGGTCGGCCTGGCCCAACTGGCCCGCGAACACGACGCCGGCGCCGAGGAACTGCCGTCGGCCGAGTCCGCGCTGGCCGACTTCGAGCGCCTCGGCTCGGTCACCGGCCAGCTCACCGCCCTCACCCAACTGGTCGCGCTCACGCTGGTCACCGGCCGGTACGACGAGTCCCGCCGGTACGCCGAGGCCGGGCTCGCGCTGGCCCGGAGCAGCGGCCGGGTCCGGGACATGGCGGTGGCCGAGAACAACCTGACCTGGCACGAGATCCGGCAGGGTGACCTGGCGGCGGCCCGGCGCCGGCTGGGCGCGGTGGAACGGCTGGCCACCCGCAGCGGCGAGGACCGGCTGCGGGCGCTGGCGGTGGCCAACCAGGCCGAGGTGGCACGCCTCGACGGACACCCGGACGACGCCATCCGGCTGGGCCGGCGGGCGCTCACCGAACTGGAGGGCGTGGGCGACCCGAACCACCGGCGGCGGGTGCTGGCGACCATCGGACTGGCGCTGGCCGAGACCCGCCGGTTGAGCGAGGCCGAGCAGGTCTACGGGCAACTACGGCCGGCCGTGGCGTCGGCGTTCTCCTACGACGGGCCGCAGGCGGTGGTCGAGGGGGCGATCGCAGCCGGCCGGGGCGAGGGCAAGCGGGCGGCCGAGTGTTTCGCCCGGGCGGCCGACGCGTACGAGGGCACGACCGACCCGCGCGATCTGGTGACCGCGCTGGTCGGTCTCATCATCAGCACCCCGGAAGCGGATCGGCGGGGGGAGGCCGTGCGCCGGCTCGGCCGGTTCTGCACGGAGAGCGGGCTGACGTTGCTGCCGCGGGAGCGGGATCTGCTGGGCGACGCGGCCATGCGGGAGATCGCCGGCCGGTGACCCTCCCGGTCTTCGACGGATGCTCGGCGAGCGGTGGGACGACCGGCGCTACCGTGCCCCCCACGCGCCGATCGTCGCAACGCCCCCCAGGTACACGGCGAGAACGATGACTCCCCCGTTGACCCCCGCCGATGTCTCGGCCGCGCCGCATCCCCCTTGCGGAGATCACAGTAGCGGCGTGATGCCACACATTCGGCCAAATAAGTCCGCTTTGCGGAGGGCGGCGGTGGTTCTGCCGGTAGTTCTGCCGGTATCAGGCGGCGGACGCCACGTCGTCGGCGGCACCGGCGGTGGCACACGGATTCACAGCGTCGCGCAACGTACGCAACGTGCTCAGGAACTGGTCGAGATGTTCCGGGGAGAGCCGGCTGACGAACCACTCCTGGATGAGCTCGAGGTGGCCGGGCAGCACCTGATCGAGCCGTTCGAGACCGGCGTCGGTGATGACGGCGTAGGAACTGCGCCGGTCGGTGGGACACGCCTCTCGCCGGATCAATCCGTCCCGGTCCATACGATCGACGACCCGGGTCACCCCACTGGTGGACAATGAGGTCTGACCCGCCAGGTCGGTCATCCGCAGACGCCGGCCGGGCGACCGGGCCAGCCGCATCAGCACCTCGAACTCGACCTCCGACAGCCGGAACTGCTCGAGCTGCGCCGCGAATCGGTTCTGCAGGCCGGTGTACGCCTCGGCGAACAGGCCGATGGCGGTGAAGCGGGGGTCGTTCAGGTCGGCACTCACAATGACCATGGTATCAGCGAAAACTTGACATGAGGAATATTGCATGGAGTACTGTTGCTTGGTCAGACAACCTCCCCGGACAACCGACCGCCTCTGAGAGGACATCCCGACATGAGCGACACCCTTGCCTCCCGCAAGTTCGAGGGCCTGGACATCCCCGTTGCCGGCACCTACGTACTGGACCCGAACCACCAGCGGGTCGGCTTCGTGGTGCGCCACCTGATGGTCAGCAAGGTGCGTGGCAACTTCGGTGAGGCCACCGCCACGGTCACCGTCAACGAGGACCCGCTGCAGACCGCGGTCACCGCCACCATCCAGACCGCGAGCATCAACACCGGTCAGACCGACCGCGACAACCACCTGCGCTCCGGCGACTTCTTCGAGTCGGAGAAGTACCCGACCATGGAGTTCCGCAGCACCGGCATCAAGTCGCACGACGGTGACGAGTTCATCGTCAACGGCGAGCTCACCATCCGCGACGTGACCAAGCCGGTCGAGCTGAAGGTGGAGTTCGAGGGCGTCGGCCGCAGCCCGTACGGCCAGGACGTCTTCGGGTTCAGCGCGACCACCGAGATCGACCGCGAGGACTGGGGCCTGACCTGGAACGTGGCCTTGGAGCAGGGCGGCGTCATGGTCTCCAAGAAGATCAAGATCGAGATCGAGGGCGAAGCGATCCGCCAGCAGGCCTGACCCCCGAAGTAACACGCATAACGCCGTCCCCGAACAACGTGGGGGCGGCGTTGTTGTATCTCCGGCCGGTAGTCAGCCGCCCCGATGGAGTGGCAAGGTGGACCGAGCGCGTGCGCTCGCTCACAGAGTGGTGATCGGTGTCCGTTTCCAGCCCGTACCGTGCCGGGAGCGCAGATGGGTAAGAGTCTTTCCGAGCCGGCGATCGCCCCGGTGGACCGGGTGCGGTACCGGCAGAAGGTCCGCCGCTGCCTGGACGTCCTGGGGCTGATGCTCGACGATCACGCCTTCGACGGCGACAACGGAATGACCGGGCTCGAGATCGAGCTCAATCTGATGGACGCCGACGCCGAGCCGGCCATGCGCAACGCCGAGATCCTGGCCAACCTCGGCGACCCGACCTTCCAGGCCGAGCTCGGCCAGTTCAACCTCGAGCTCAACGCCCGTCCGCGGCGGCTGACGGGCGACGGCTTCGCCGCGTACGAGACGGACATCTTGGACAGTCTGCGCCGGGCCGACGACCGGGCGGCCAAGCTCGACTGCGGCATCGTGCTGATCGGCAGCCTGCCCACGCTGACCGAACAGCACCTGGTGCTGGCCAACCTGTCCGCCGGCGCGCGTTACCGCGCCCTCAACGACCAGCTCGCCGGCGCCCGCGGAGAGAAGTTCCACGTCGACATCCGCGGCGTCGAGCGGCTGCAGACCACGAACGAGTCGATCGCCCCCGAGGCCGCCTGCACCAGTGCCCAGTTCCACATGCAGGTGTCGCCGGACCGCTTCGCCGCGCACTGGAACGCATCCCAGGCGATCGCCGCGGTCCAGGTCGCGATCGGCGCCAATTCGCCCTACCTGCACGGGCGGCAGCTGTGGGCGGAGACTCGCATCGCCCTGTTCGAACAGGCCACCGACACCCGCCCGGACGAGCTCAAGGCCCAGGGAGTACGGCCACGGGTGTGGTTCGGGGAGCGCTGGATCACCACGGTCTTCGACCTGTTCGAGGAGAACGTGCGCTACTTCCCGCCGCTGCTGCCGATCCTGGACGACGAGGACCCGCTGCTCGCCTTCCGGGACGGCGGCGTGCCCCGGCTGGGCGAGCTGCGGCTGCACAACGGCACCGTCTACCGCTGGAACCGGCCGGTCTACGACGTGATGAACGGCCGCCCCCACCTACGCGTGGAGAACCGGGTGATGCCGTCCGGGCCGACCGTGGTCGACATCCTGGCCAACGCGGCGTTCTACTTCGGGCTGGTGCAGCAGCTGTCCGAGGAGGAGCGGCCGATCTGGTCGCAGCTGTCGTTCGGGGCGGCCGAGGACAACTTCCACGTGGCCGCGAGCTTGGGCATCGACACGACGCTGTTCTGGCCGGCGGTGGGCGAGATCGCGGTGACCGACCTGGTCCGGCGGGATCTGCTGCCCAAGGCCTATCAGGGATTGGACAAGCTGGGCGTCGCGCCCGCGCATCGGGACCGGTTGCTCGGGGTGATCGACGACCGATGCCGTACGGGCCGGAACGGCGCCGTCTGGCAGACCGAGTCGGTGTGGGCGGCCGAGCACCACCGGCACCTGGACCGGCCGGCGGCGCTGCACCGGATGCTGCTGCGGTACGGCGAGCTGCAGCGCACCAACGAACCCGTGCACACCTGGCACGTCGACCGGTAGGCGCTGGGGGGTTCTTCGCGCAGGCCTGACCGGCGTCAGTCGGAGTCGTCGGAGCGGCGGCCGAAGCGGCGCTTCTTCGGGGCTGGTGGCGGTGTGGCCTCTGGATCATCCACCCACAGAGGACTCGGTCCGGGACCGGCGGCCGGCGATGCCGAACTGGCCGATGGGCCGTCGGCCGGCGACGGGGTGGTGCCGGGGTTGTCGGCCGGGGGCGAGGCTGGGCCGGGATTGTCGGCCGGGGGCGAGGCTGGGCCCGGGTTGTCGGCCGGTGGTGGAGCGGCGGGATTGTCGGCCGGTCGCCGGGGTGCAGGGGATTTCCCGGTCGGCAGGGATGCCGACTTTGCCGGGCGGGTCGACTTGGTGGCCTTCATCGGGAGGGTTTTCGCAGGCGTGGCCGTCGTTGGCGATGTTGCCTCTTCGGGTGCGGCATCGGCCGTCGGCGCTTCTTGGACCGGCGTTTTCGAGACCGGCGCGGCTTTGACTGGCGCCGCTTTCGTCGGCGCCGCCTTTTCGGCGGTGGCCCTCGCCGGGGTGGCCTTCGCTGGGGCCGCTTCTGCTGAGGTGGTCTTCGCTGGGGCCGGTTCTGCGGGCATTGTCCTCGCGGGTGTCGCGACCTGTGGTGTCGCGACCTGCGGTGTCGCGACCTGCGACGTTGCGGTGCGGTCCGGTGTTGCGGGCGTTGACGCCGGCGCGGCGGTGGGCGTGTTTGGAGTCTTGGTAGTGGACTTCAGCGGGGTGAACCCGGGATTGATCTTGGCAACCGGCGGATCGGTAGGCGGCGGTGCGACGGTGGAGCGGAGCGTCGCACGCGGAGTGGTAGCCGCGACGGATACACCGGCACGATCGCGGGACGCAGACCCGCGTTCACGGGCACCGGACGGAACGGCAGATTGGGGTGCGGCCTGGGGTGCGGTGGTCAGGGGTGCGGCCTGGGGTGCGGTGGTCTGGGGTGCGGCTGCCGACGGGCGCTGGCCTGCCATCGGCGGCGAGATCGGCGCCGGGGCGATCGGGGCCGGCTGGACCGGGGACGGTGCCTGCGGCGGAGGCTGCATCGGGGCCGGTACGGTGCGGGGGGCGGGACCGGTTCGCTGTGCCGGCTCGAACACCCTGCCGGCCGGGGAACGGGCGTCTGCCGGTTGTTGACCGGAGATGGGCCGGGTGCTTCCAGATTCGGTCGAGGCGGCCTGGGTGACCTGGGCCGGGATTGATTCCGGGGTGCCGGTCATCTCGGCCGGACCGGATTCCTCAGTTCGGCGGCGGCGGAACCAGCCTCGGCGGGGGGACTTCTCCGGCTCGCCGGCGACGCCGGGAAGGCGTAGGTCCTGCGTGTCGGCATCGGGATCGGCGGCCGGTTCGGGACGCGTGTCGTCCGTCGGTGGTCGGCGCGAAGCCTGATCCTTCCGATTCGCCGGTGCCGGTGGCGCTTCGCCGGGTCGTCGAGCCGTCGACTGAGTGGCGGCGGGTTCGCGCTGTGCCGGTGTTCCGGAAGGCTCAGCAAGCGTTTCCGCATGCGGCACGGAGGGTGCATCGCTGCGTCGAGTTACCGGTGCGTCGGCCGGGCGCGGGATCGGGTTTGCCGAGGGCGGCCGTCGCCGAGACGTCTGTGGGCTGCCGGTCTCAGGACGCCCGGCCGGCGAGAAACCGGCCGGCGAGGAACCGGACTGGGACCGGCCGGACTGAGAGGGCCTGGACTTGGCCCGGGCGGCCGTGGCGCGGCGGCGGTCGGCGGCCTGGCGGCCCAGGGTGACGGTCAGGGCCGAACCGGCGAGGCCGGCCAGAACGGCGTACGGCGCGATCAGGTAGGCCGACTCGAGTGGGCCGAGCGCGCCCGTGAGACGCGGCGCCAACGCCAGGAACGCGGCCCCGACCAGCAGCGGGCCGACCGCACCGGACGTTGCCGCGCCCAGGCCGAGATCACCGCGGAACACCGCCGGCCAGACCGCGATCATGCCGATGAGCAACGCCGCCAGCACGGTCAGCAGGGCGCTCGGCCAGTAGATCGTGCCGTACCGGGCGGTCTGGCTCAGGTCGGCGAACTGCCAGCTGGTCAGGTATGTCTCGGACGTACGGTCGGTGGTCAGCTGTACGATGACGGCGGCCACGGCCAGCGCCCACAACCAGACGGTCGTCGCGATCAGATTCGCCGCCACTGCTCGCGACCATACCGCCCAGTACGCGACCACCAGCCCCAGAGCGACGCCGACCAGCGCGTACCCGGTGGCGACGGTCTCCGGGGCGTACGTGTCGGGGCGTACGGCCGATCGCGCCGGGAGCACGATCAACGCGACCGTGACCAGCGCACCCACCGCGGCCGCCAACGCCAGCACGAGCCGCCACGGACCCGACGGTCGCAACACCGGCGCGACCGTCGCCGAGGCCGCCGGCTCGTCGAATTCGTCGTGCGGGACGGGCGCGGGAGCTGGAACGGGCCGGCGCATGCGGCCCGCGATCACCGCGCCGAGCACGGTCGAGCTCGCCGCGATCCAGGTCGCCCATCCGAGGCTGCCCAGCCAGACGCTGTCGTCCGCGGTCATCGTCGCGGGCCAGACCACGACGCCCAGGCCGTAGCCCAGACCGAGTTGCGCGGCACCCGTCCCCGCGGCGATCCCGGCCGCGGCGGCCGTCTGCACTGTCCAGCCCTTGTCGGCCATGCCGGGCACTGTAGCGACACGTGACGACGGCGGCGAATTTGTCGAGGGAAGAGTGACGCTGGGTAGAAGGCAGAGCGGACAACCGCAAGATTCGATATTTTGACGCGGACGAACGAGAGGATTCGGCGATGTCCGACGACCAGTGGGGACCCAGGCCGGGGCCGGGTGAGCCGCCGTACGGGTGGGACGATGACGCCCGCCGCCCGCCACCGAATCCGCCCGACGATGCGACTCGTGTGCAGCCGAGCAGCCCCGACGACGCCACACGCATCCAGCGGGGCCGCCCGGACGACGCCACTCGCGTGCCCCCGAATCACCCGGACGGGGCGGACGACCGGACCCGGCCGGTGCCCCGATCGAACCAACGCGGACCGAGCGACAGCACGTCGATCATGCCGCCGGTGAGTGGCGGTCCGGCGGGCAACGCGCCCTGGGCCGGCCGCGCCGAGGTCCGGGCGGCGCGGGCCGATCCGTACGGGGCCGATCCGTACGGTCCCGGCGCCACATCGGACTGGTCGGCCGGGCCGCCCTCCGAGCCGCGCGGTAAGTGGTGGCTGCCCATCGTGATCGGCATCGTCGGGCTGGTGCTGCTGGCGTTGCTGGGCTGGGGCATCTACTTGATCGCGCAGCACCAGGGCGACGACTCGACGCCGGCCCCGGCGCCGACGGTCGCGCCTACTCCGACCGTCGCGGTGCCCACGACCGCGCCGGCCACCGCCGCACCGACCACGGCGGCGCCGGCCACGACCGCGCCCAGCCCGCAAGAAGTCACCGTGCCGGCCTTGCGTGGTCTGACGCAGGAGGCGGCCCAGCAGGCCTTGAGTCGTCGGGGACTGTCGGCCCGGCTGAAGTTCCGCGCCACCACCGAGGCACCGGAAGGCACCGTCATCGACAGCGATCCGCCCGAAGGGCAGGACGTTCCGCCGGACAGCGTGGTGACACTGATCATCGCCAGCGCGTCGCCGTCACCGTCAGTCTCGGCATCGGGCGCGACCCCGCAGGCCGACGACAACTGACCCGGAAGCTGCCGGCGAACGAGACCGGGAGGAGCCGAACGAGACCCGGCGGCAGCCGACGAACGAGACCGGGAGCTGCCGACGAACGAGACCGGGGTTCGGCGGCTGACGCCGAGGGGTGGCTGTCAGCGGACGGTGCGGACCTGGCGGGCCGGCATCGTCCGGCTGTTCGCCGGGCTCGGCTGGCGGCCGTTGCGGGCACGCGGATCGGGCGCCTTACCAACCTGTCGCAAGCCGTTGACCTGCACGAAGATCGAGCGACGCTCCACCGCGTCGCCCGTGCCGTTGAGCTCGTAACCGTCGAGCCAGATCCAGCCCTCGTAGGTGGGCCAGTCGTGCACCCGGATGACGCGGAACAGCATCGGCGCCGTGAATTGGACGCTCGCTGCCGCCGTCACATGAAGGACATCACCGGACCGAGGTAGCACGTCATCTCCTGTCCTGAAACTCGCGTCGGGGCCAACGCACGGTAACCAAACTTGAACACAGGTGCTCCGGTGTGCCCAGTCGGCACACCCGGGCAAGCGGCCGACGATGCCATCGTCGAGACCGGTTCCCGGACGCCGCCGCCCGGGCAATCGTGGATGCCCCCGGACAACTCATCCACGATGGACGGTCAGCGTCATGTCAGGTGTACTGCGTCGGACGAGGCCCGTGATCACTCGTGAACTTTGAGTGACGAGCCATACGGAAAGATTGCACCACGAGTCCGGTCTATGCAAGTTGCATGTCACCAGTACGTGATTAGGTGATCACTGTCCTGGATTGAACGAGCGAATGGCCGAGAACGAAACTGGTGGCGATGAATCTGCCGGTAACTATGCCTGTTCGCGTGATCCACATAGGCGTTGACCTGCGAATACGCCATGGATACGGACTTATTGGACCAAAACCTTCAAATGCTGGAAAGTACATTTTTCGGATGTCAGTTGAGCAAAGCACTGAGTGCTTTTCCTGGTGCATTGAGTAATTCCGGCGTCTCCGTCGAGCAAGAATGGGTAATTGTTGTGACGGTAACCCCCGATCGAGTGACACCGATCGGGGAATCGGCCGTACGGCTCATGTCCCGCGTGGGACCACGATCGTTGCCCATGAAGGACAACGGCCCGGCCATCCCTCAAGATCAATAGGGCCGACGAGGAGTCATCATGGAAATCGCCACCAAGGGATATTCGATCGACCTGGACGACGCGCGCTGGATCGCCAGCAGCCGCGGCGGGCCCGACCCCGCCAACCGCGTCGAGGTGGCGTTCGTCGGAGAGGCGATCGCTGTTCGCGATGCGCAGAACCCCGACGGCCCGGCGCTGATCTTCACGCCGGCGGAATGGGACGCGTTCGTCGGCGGCGCCAAGGACGGCGAATTCGATCTTGATTAATACCTAACCGTTTATGTCCGGTATGGCTAGTCTCGTGCCGTCGCCCCCCGCGAGCCGGCTCGTTGAACGCTCCAAGTGCGGACCGGACCGCACGAGCTGGGCGGAGAACGAAAACCGAGGCAAGGCGCAGATAGATGAGCATTGGTTCCGACAACCTCAATTCCACGACGGCGCAGGACCGCTTCAGCGGGGGCGTGAGCGCGTACCGCCAAACCCGGCGCGAGGCGGCAATGGCGGCCGAGCACGACGGCGAACTGGTCAGCCGACGGGACAACGGGCTGCCGACCCGGTCGCCGGGCATGTCCGGCAGCGTGTCGCAGGCGCTCGAACCGACCAGCGCTCTGGACCGGGCGGCCAAGCTGCCGTCCCTGGACAGGCACGGGCTCGCCGAGCCGGTGTTCTCGACCGCGAGTTGGGCGGAGGCCCCGATGACAGCCGAGTCGATGGCGGATCACCCGCTGCTGCGCGGCCTGCTGATGGAACTGCCGCCCCGCGGCACGATGCCGCCATCGGACTGGCTGGACCGCTGGTTCGAAGCCGCCCGCTCGATACTCGAGCTGCTCTACGTGCAGGAAGCCCGCAAGTAACCGCCTTAGAGGATGCGGGGCGCCCGCTTGGTAGCGGGTGCGACCACCCGGACGCTGAGCCGGCTGTGACGCAGTCCGGCCCGTACGGCGATGATGAGTACCGCGACCGCGACGACGACCAGGGCGATTCCGGCCACGTCAGCGCCCGGCACGTCGACCAGGTGTCCGGCGATCGGTAGCCCGATCAGCGCGGCCAGGCCGGTGACCTGGAGCGGAACGGTCACCAGGGGATGAGCCGCGGCCGCCTGCAGGGCGGGTGGCACCGGAGTCCGCGGGGCCGAGGCGAACGCGGCCGTGCCGCGCCGGATGTGGGTCAGGCGGCGCAGGCTCGAGGTCACGGCGATCAGTGCCGGCACGGCGGGCAGCAGGGCGGCCGCGGGCGCCGCCGAGGCGCCGGGCCGGAGATCGGTGACCAGCGGGATGGCCACGAACACCGCTGCCCCCGCGCCGACCAGAAGCGAGATGATCCCGGCCCGCCGGCGCAGTTCGCGGGCGGTCCGGGCCGTCGGCAGGGCGTCCGCCAGCAGTCCGGCGACGAGCCAGATCGCGGCGAGTGTGCCGGCGAGCACCAGGTCGGTTGCGATGTTCACATCGATCAGCCTTCACCCCCGGGGCAAGCGGCGACACCGGGTAATCCCCGCATGCCCCACCCGTAGGGGTCGCCTGGCGACACACCGTGATTCCGTTGTCTACCAAGCGTTCTCATCCGCATGGGCGAAGTGGACATTCACCCTGTACCGATGGTGACGCGTGTCCTAGTGTCTTCTGCGTGACGCCGGAATCGTGATTCAGCCGTCACCAAGGCTCGACCTGGGGAGGTCGGCCGGGACTCCGGCGACGGAGTCCCGGCACCCCGAGCCCGGCACTTTCGAGTCGCAGGCGGGCGGTCAGACCGCGAACGAACTCACCGGGTCGGAGGTCGGCGCCGGCGGGGTCGCCTTCCACAGGCCGGACTTCTGCGCCGCGAGGCGGGACAGGTAGGCCGGGTTCAGCAGGACGTACCGCCGCCACAGTCGCTTCGGCTCGAGCCCGAGCCGCCACAGCCATTCCAGCGCGTACCTCTGCATCCAGGCGGGCGGGTTCTTGAGCAGCCCGGCGTGGTAGTCGAAGGCGGCGCCGACGGCGAGCAGCGGCATGTCCAGCAACGGGCGCAGCGCGTACGCGAAGACCTCCTGGCGCGGACACCCCAGGCCGACCAGGACCAGGCGTGCCCCCGACGCCTTGATCCGTTCGGCGATCTCGCCGTCCTCGCCCGGCTGCGCGCTGCGGAACTTGGACGCCTCGACGCCGGCGATCTTCAGTGCCGGGAACATCTGCTCGAGCGCTGGGACCAAGCGGTCCAGCGTCGGCTGGGTGGAGCCGTACAGGTAGACCGGCAGGCCCAGGTCGGCGGCCTGCGCCAAGACGCGCAGGGTGAGCGTCGGGCCGTACACGCGGTCGGCCAGGGCGGCACCGTACAGCAGGTTGAGCGCCATCCGCACCGGCTGGCCGTCCGGCGTGACCAGGTCGAACGAGTTGAGACGGGCGTTGTGGGCGTGATCGAGCACGCCGGTCATGACCCCGTGCACGGCCAGGGCGGTCACCGCGTAGTGCCGGCGTTCCTGGGCGGCGGCGATGATCCGCGCGGTCGCCGACTCGTAATCGGTCGCGTCGACCAGCACGCCGAGGACGTTCTCCTTGCCCTTGTCGATCATGTGGCGGGCACCCATTTGTCCACATTGGCCGCGTGGATCTCCTGGAGGATCATCGGCACGTCGTAGACCTGCTTCCAGTCCGGGTAGTCGGCCTGGAACGCCGCCATCGAGCCGATCCACCAGATGTGGTCGCCGACCCGGTTCTCCTCGACGTACTCGGTGACCATCTCGGTGCCGCTTATCTGCTCGGCCAGCTTGAACGCCTCGAGGTTGGAGCAGTTGGAGTGCCGGCCGCCGCCGAGGTTGTAGACCGCGCCCGAGCGGGGGCGGCGGAAGAACGCCTCGAACGCCGCCAGCACGTCGTGGCTGTGGATGGCGTCGCGGACCTGCTTGCCCTTGTAACCGTAGATCTTGTACGTACGGCGTTCCATGTTCGCGCGCATCACGTAGCCGAGGAAGCCGTGCAGCTCGGTGGCCGAGTGCGCCGGGCCGGTCAGGGTGCCCCCGCGGAACACCACCGTCTTCATGTCGAAGTACCGGCCGTACTCCTGGACCATGACGTCGGCCGCGACCTTGGACGCGCCGAAGACCGAGTGCAGCGACTGGTCGATCGACATCTGTTCGGTGATGCCCTCGGCGAACCACGGGTGGCTCTCCTCGAGCTCCCACCGGGTCTGGAGTTCGACCAGGGGCAGCGAGTTGGGGCGGTCGCCGTACACCTTGTTGGTCGAGCAGTGGATGAACGGCGCGTCGATGCAGTGCTCACGCACGTTCTGCAGCATGTTGAGCGTGCCGCCGGCGTTCACGTCGAAGTCGGTGAAAGGGTCACGCACGGCCCAGTCGTGGGACGGCTGCGCGGCGGTGTGGATGACGACGGCGATGTCGCGGCCGTAAGTCCGGAAGATCTTGGCGACGGCGTCCCGGTCGCGGATGTCCACCCCGTGGTGCGTGTACGCCGGCCCGAGGTCGTCGGAGAGCCGGCGCACGTTCCACGCGGTCGACGCCTCCGGCCCGAAGAACTCCTGCCGCATGTCGTTGTCGATCCCGACCACCTCGAGGCCGAGCCCGGCGAAGTGCCGGACCGCCTCCGAGCCGATCAACCCACCGGATCCGGTCACCAGGGCGACAGCCACCTACGACACTCCAGCCACTCGGGGACGCAACCATACGGTTAACGACCCACCGAAAAATCAGCCGCGAGCATAACCCCCACGGACTTCCCCGCCCGGCTCCGCCAGCCCCCGCGGCACGTTCCCGGGAGTCTGCGGAAACCCCGCGCCACGCACCCGCCACAAAGCGTGACCAAATCGCAAACAAACCCACTGGCACGCGTCTGGGGCAAAACGACCGGCGACCATCGGCCGGGGGTAAGGGTGACACATCCGCCCAGCTCAGCCACCGTACGCGGGGCGTCCGGGGGCTCAGCCCCTGGAGCAGATATGACGAGAGCTCCCGGGTCCGCGCTTTTGGCGGACAGGGAGCTCCCAGAGTCTCTCGTGGGGATGGGGGGAGTTGAACCCCCACGTCCTTTCGGACACACGGACCTGAACCGTGCGCGTCTGCCATTCCGCCACATCCCCGCGGCGAACCGATCGGGATCATTCGTCTTCGAGCCCGATGGCCGTTTACTAGCTGCGACAGACTAGTCTGTCCCACGTCACCAAGCGAGCAGACAAGCCCGTGACGCCAAGAGAGACTAGCACGGCGTTGTGGGCCGTTATACGAGGGTCAGAAGTGCCGGTTGCTCTTGCGCAGAGATGCGGAAGCGGCGGCCGGATACCATCATGTCCTCGGAACCCGAGGAGGAGCCGGTGAGCGTGCTGCAGCGCTTCGAGAAGCGGTTGGAAGGCCTGGTCGAAGGGGCTTTCGCGAAGGTGTTCAAGGGTGTCGTGCACCCGGTGGAGATTCTTAATGCCATGCAACGGGAGGCCGAGGCACACAAGGCCATCCTGGCTGGCGGGCGGACACTCGTGCCGAACCGCTACGTGATCGATCTCTCGCCGTACGACCACTCCCGGCTGGCGCCGTACGCCGCTGCCCTGGCCCAGGAACTGGCCCAGTCGCAGGCGGAGTTCATCGGCGAGCAGGCCTGGACGGTCTACGGCGACGTGATCGTCGAGATCGAGCGGGGCGACGGTCTGGACACCGGAATGTTCCGGGTCACGGCGGAGGTCTACACCGGTGGCGAGGTCGCCCCGGTACAGCAGCCGGCGTACGACTCGCAGCCGGCGTACTCGCCGTACGACCAGCAGCCCAACGGCGGCGGTTACCAGCAGCACGGGCACAACGGCCGGAGCGTGGGCCTCGTGTCCGGCGACGGCCGGACGTACCCGTTGCAGATGGGATCGACCGTCATCGGGCGGGGCGACCAGGCGAACCTGCGGCTGCCGGACGTCGGCATCTCGCGTCGCCACGCGCGCCTCGACTACGACGGCGCCCAGGTGGTGCTGACCGATCTGGGCTCGACCAACGGCACCATGGTCAACGGCCAGCGGGTGTCGGCGGTGGCGCTCAACCCGGGCGACATGATCCAGCTGGGCACGACCACGCTGACGTTCCGAGTGGACGGCTAGCCACCTTGCCAGAATTCGTCCTGACCGTTGCCCGGTTCGGATTCCTCATCCTGCTGTGGATCTTCGTGTTCACCGTGGTCGGGGTGATCCGCCGGGACCTCTTCGCCGGAGTCCGGTCCAAGAGCCTCGTCGCCAGCCCTCGCGGGGTGGGCGGCGCGATGCCCGCGGGCCGGCCGGCGAAGGCGAAACGCGGCAAGGCGGCACGGCAGTTGGTGGTGACCGCCGGCCAGCTGGCCGGTACCCGCATCACTCTGGATGAGGCCCAGATCACGATCGGTCGCGCCGAGGACTCGACGCTGGTCATCACCGATGACTACGCGTCGGCCCGGCACGCCCGCCTGGTGCCGCGGGACGGGCAGTGGTTCGTCGAGGACCTCGGCTCGACGAACGGTACCTATCTCGGTAGCGGTAAGGTCGCCGGACCCACTCCAGTTCCGCTTGGCGTGCCGATTCGTATCGGCCGCACTTCTCTCGAGTTACGGCCATGACCCTGACCCTGCGTTACGCCGCCCAGAGCGACCGCGGTCTGATCCGAGACGGGAACCAGGACTCCGTCTACGCCGGACCGCGGCTGCTCGCTGTCGCCGACGGCATGGGCGGCATGGCCGCCGGTGACGTCGCCAGCAACATCGTCATCGGGGCGATGGCTCCGCTGGACGAGGACGTGCCCGGCGACGCGCTGGTCGACGCCCTGCGTCATGCGGTCGGTATCGCCAACCAGCACCTGCGCGACACGGTCGACGCCAACCCGCACCTGGAGGGCATGGGCACCACGCTCACCGCGGTGCTGTTCTCCGGCAGCAAGATCGGCATGGTGCACATCGGTGACTCCCGGGCGTACCTCGTGCGCTCCGGTGAGTTCTCGCAGATCACCAAGGACGATACGTACGTCCAGATGCTGGTCGACGAGGGGCGGATCAGTCCCGAGGAGGCCAGCAGCCACCCGCAGCGATCACTGCTGACCCGGGCGCTCGACGGTCGAGACATCGACCCGGAGTACTCGGTCCGGCAGGTGCTCAAAGGCGACCGTTACCTCATCTGCAGTGACGGTCTGTCCGGCGTGGTCAGCTCGGAGACCATCGGCGACGCGATGCGCGACATCCCGGACCCGCGGGCCTGCGTGGAGCGGCTGGTCCAGTTGGCGCTGCGCGGCGGCGGCCCGGACAACGTCACGGTGGTCGTCGCGGACGCCACCGACGCCGACATCATGGAACAGGCGCCGATCGTGGGCGGGGCGGCCGCCCGCGACCGCGGCAACAACACGGTGGCCGACAGTTCCAGCGCCGCCGCCCGGGCCGCGGCCCTGCACGCGCCGCCGCGGCCGTCGGTGCCGGACCCCGCCCTGGACGAACGGGAACCCGAACCCCGCCGGCACCCGGTGCGGGTCAGCCTGCTGGTGCTCGCGCTGCTGGCGATCCTCGGCGGCGGGCTCTACCTCGGCTACCGGTACACGCAGAACCAGTACTACGTGGGGGCGACCGATGCCGGTCAGCTCGCCATCTTCCGGGGCGTACCCGGGCAGATCGCCGGTCTCAACCTGTCCAGCGTGAACGAGACGAGCAGCACCAGCCTCGGCGATCTCACCTCGGTCGCGCAGGACCGCGTCAAGCAGGGCATCCAGGCGGACAGCCGGCCGGACGCCAAGCGGCAGCTGGCCGAGCTGACCAGCAACACGCCGTCCAACCCGAACCTTAAGCCGGTCTGCACGCCCGCGTCGGCCGTCGCCACCGATTCTCCCGTCTCGCCGTCCACCCCGCCGTCCGCGCCGGGCACGAAACCGGCCTCCTCCGGCAGCGGCCTCCCGGCGCCGGCGTCGGCCACCGTGGTCGCCACCGTTCCGTCCGCTCAGCCCTCCGACTCCACCTCGCCGGACTCTGACCCGGTCGGGTGCCGGCCCGTCGGCTGAGTCTCCGCTGATCCCAGACTGGAGTTTCTCTCTTGACCGCGCCCGCCGTACCGGCTCCGACGCCCGCCACCACGGGCGAGATGTCGCGTATCCCGGGAACGAAGACGCATCGCAACGCGGAGCTCGGGCTGCTCGCGTTCGCGATGATCCTCGTCGCCGCCTACGGCGCCACGGTCGAGGCGAACCAGCTGTCGAAGGTCTCGACCACGTTCTGGGTGCCGGCGGCGCTGCTGAGCATCCTGTTCGTGGGGCTGCACCTCGTGGTGCGCTTCGTCGCGCCGTACGCCGACCCGGTCCTGATCCCGGCAGTGGCCCTGATCAACGGGCTCGGAGTGGGTTTCCTGCGGCGGCTCGACCTGGCCAAGGCGATCGCCCTCAAGGAGCCCGAACCCGGCGTCTTCTCCGGAGTCGGCGGACATCAGCTGGCCTGGACCCTGATCTCCCTGATTCTGGCGGCCGTGCTGCTGCTGGTGGTCCGGGACCACAAGACCGTCTCCCGGTACGCGTACACGCTGGGCCTGGTCGGCATCGTGCTGGTGATGATCCCGGCCGTACTGCCGGCAAGTCTGTCCGACGTCAACGGCGCCAAGCTGTGGATCAAGATCGGCAGCTTCTCCATCCAGCCGGGCGAGTTCGCCAAGCTGGCCCTGGTCTCGTTCTTCGCGTACTACCTGGTCCGTAAGCGGGAAGTGCTGTCCCTGGCCAGCCGCCGCTTCCTCGGCATCGACTTCCCGCGCGGGCGTGACCTCGGCCCGGTCGTCACGGTGTGGCTGCTCAGCCTCCTGGTGCTGGTGTTCGAGAAGGACCTGGGCACCGCGCTGCTGTACTTCGGGCTGTTCGTGGTGACGCTGTACGTGGCCACCGAGCGGGCCAGCTGGCTGATCATCGGCCTGGTCATGTTCTTCGGCGGCGTCTACCTGGCGTACCTGCTGGGCGCCTCGGTCGGCGGCCCGTTCGCGAACTTCTACGACCGCGCCTCGGTCTGGCTGGACCCGTTCTCGAACACGCACTACAACGCCGTCCGCGGTAGCTATCAGCTTGTCCAGGGTTTCTTCGGGCTGGGTACGGGCGGCTTGTTCGGCACCGGGCCGGGCGCGGGTTCACCGGGCTTCGTACCGGCCGTACGGACCGACTTCATCTTCGCCGGGATGGGCGAGGAGATCGGCCTGTTCGGGCTGTCCTCGCTGCTCGTGGTGTACCTGCTGATCGTCGAGCGCGGCCTGCGGGCGGCCCTGAACGTGCGGGACTCGTTCGGCAAACTGGTCGCCGGCGGCCTGGCGTTCACCCTGGGGTTGCAGATCTTCGTCATCCTGGGTGGTATCACCGGACTGATCCCGCTGACCGGGCAGACCACGCCGTTCATGTCGGCCGGCGGGTCGTCGCTGATGGCCAACTGGCTGCTGATCGCGATGCTGCTCCGGATCTCGGACGCGGCCCGGCGACCGGTCACCGGCGGACCGGCCGCGTCCGGTGGTGGCGGCAAGGCCCCGCCCCAGCAGCTGCACGGCGCCATGACGGAGGTGATCCAGCCGTGAACGCACCCCTGCGCCGCGCCGGCGTGGTCATCCTCGTCCTGTTCGCGCTGCTGTTCGGCAAGATGAACTGGATCCAGGCGTACAAGGCGGACGACTACCGGACCGCCGACCGGAACCCGCGCGTCCAGGTCGCCGAGTACGACCAGGAACGCGGCGTCATCGAGGCGGACGGTCAGGCGCTGGCCGGCAACAAGGCCACCGACGGCACGCTGAAGTACCTCCGGACGTACCCGGAGAAGGAGATGTACGCCGCGGTGGTCGGCTACAAGCCGGTGTCCGGCCTGGCCGTCGGCATCGAGCACAGCGAGAACGACTTCCTGGCCGGGACGAGCGACAAGCTGTTCGCCGACCGGCTCAGCGGCCTGTTCACCGGGGAGAAGCCGACCGGTGGCAACGTGGTGCTGACGCTGAACACCAAGGCGCAGGAGACGGCGTACAACGAGCTCCAGAACGAGGATCGCGCGTCGAAATCGGCGGCGATCGCCATCGACCCGCGGACGGGCGCCATCCAGGCCCTGGTGTCGATGCCCACGTACGACCCGAACCCACTGGTCGGCCACGACAAGAAGACCGCTGCGGCGGCGTACGACAAGGTGAACAAGGACACCGACAAACCGCTGCTGAACCGGGCGCTGAACGAGACGCTGCCGCCGGGCTCGACCTTCAAGACCATCATCTCGGCGGCGGCGCTGGAGAACGGCTACACCGAGCAGTCCGCGATCGAGGCCGGCTCGGAGTACAAGGTCGGCGGCGCCGACATCCGCAACGCCGAGGACGACGTCTGCCCGGGCGGCACGATCAGCCTCAAGGAGGCGCTGACCGAGAGCTGCAACACCGGGTACGCCCGGCTCGGCGTGAAACTCGGCGCGGACAAGGTGAAGGCGACGGCGAAGGCGTTCGGTTTCGAGCAGCCCGACCTGACCGTCGGCGATCTCGACGGTGGCGGGCTGCCGGTCTCGACCAGCCACACCGGCGACATCACCAACCCGGACGGCACCACCGACCAGGGCGCGCTGGCGCAGTCCTCGATCGGTCAGCGCGACGTCCGGATGACCCCGTTGCAGGGTGCCCTGATGGCCGCCACGGTCGCCAACGGTGGTCAGCAGATGCGGCCGTACCTGGTGAAGCAGCTGCTCAGTGCCGGCCGGAGCCCGGTCTACACCGCGCGTCCGACCGTCCTGCGAACGCCGGTCGACAGCACGGTGGCCAACTCGCTGAAGGACATGATGGTCAGCGTGGTCGAGAGCGGCACCGGTACCCGGGCCAAGATCAGCGGCTACACGGTCGGCGGCAAGACGGGTACAGCGCAGAACGAGGACTCCAGCGGCACCGAGCTGAAGCCGCACGGCTGGTTCATCGGCTTCGCGTACAACTCCAAGGGCGAGGCCGTCTCGGCGGTGTGCGTCATGCTGGAGAACGTCCAAGGCAGTCACGCCAGCGCCGAGGCCGCCCGCATCGCCGGGCTGATCATGAAGGCCGCGGCCGGGGGAGGGAGCTGAGATGATCAGCCCTGGAGTGACCCTCGGCGGACGCTACCGACTCGACGAGCGGATCGCCGGCGGCGGCATGGGCGACGTGTGGCGGGGCACCGACGAAGTGCTGGGCCGGACGGTCGCGGTCAAGATCCTGCTGCCGGCGCTGCTGGACGAGCCCGGCTTCGCCGAGCGGTTCCGCGGCGAGGCCCGCACGATGGCCACCATCAACCACCCCGGCGTCGTCGACGTGTACGACTACGGCAGCGACCAGCAGCTCGCCTTCCTGGTCATGGAGTACGTCGAGGGCGACGCGCTGTCCCGTACGCTGAGCCGGGTCGGCCGGTTGACCCCGGCCCGGACCATGGCACTGGTCGCGCAGGCCGCCGACGCGTTGCAGGCGGCGCACGCGAACGGCATCGTGCACCGCGACGTGAAGCCCGGCAACCTGCTGGTCCGGCCGAACGGAACGCTCGTCCTGACCGACTTCGGGATCGCCCGGTCGGCGCTGGTCGGGCAGCTCACGGTGGCCGGTTCGGTGCTCGGTACGGCCAGCTACATCTCGCCCGAGCAGGCGTCGGGCGCGGTCGCCACGGCCGCCTCGGACGTGTACGCGCTGGGCGTGGTGGCGTACCAGTGCCTCTCCGGGCACCGGCCGTTCGACGGCGCCACCCCGATCGAGATCGCCATGAAACACGTCCGGGAGACACCGCGCACGCTGCCCTCGGACATCCCGCCGGCGGTCCGGGCGATCGTCGACCGGGCGATGGCCAAGGACCCGGCGACCCGGTGGCCCAGCGCCGCGGCGATGGCGGCGGTGGCCCGGCAGGCGGCATCGTCGCTGACCACGGCGGCCCAGCCGGTCAACGGGTCGGCTCCGACGATGAACCGGCCGGCCTCGGGCAGTCCGGTGATGAGCCCGCAATCGGGCGGCCCGGTGAACAACCGGCCGATGTCCGGCGCGCCGATCTCGGGTTCGTCCGAGTACCCCGGGTCCGGCTATCCTGCATCCGGGTACTCCGCGTCCGGTTACCCCGCGTCGGGGCGTCCGGTGTCCGGCCATCCCGCGTCCGGTCAGGCCCGGCCGCCGTACCCGCCGGTGCCTCGTCCGGTGTCGGGGGCCCAGGCTCGGGGCGCGGCGTCGGTGCCGCCGGCGCAGCCGTACCGGAACCCGCCGGTGCCGCCGGTGCAACCGGCCGGACCGCCCCCGGCGGCCTCGCGGACCGAGGGGTCCGGCAGCCGTCAGGTGCTGATCGTTCTCGCGGTGGTTCTCGCACTGCTGGTCCTGCTCTGCGCCGGGGTCATCTCGTTCCTGTTGAAGCACGGGAACACCGGGGCGCTGGGGCCGGTTGCCGGGATCACCCGCACGGGCGTGGCCGACACTTCGTCGGCGGCGTCGTACCGTCTTATGGAGCGGGCCGGCGGACCGCACGGCCTGACCGATGCGAGCGAAGGACGACGAAGGTTATGACGGCGCAGGCCCGCCTGCTGGGTGGCAGGTATCAGGTCGGCGAGCTGCTGGGGTACGGCGGCATGGCCGAGGTGCACCGGGGGCGTGACCTCCGGCTCGGGCGTGACGTGGCCATCAAGATGCTGCGTACCGACCTCGCCCGTGACGCGACCTTCCAGGAGCGGTTCCGCCGCGAGGCGCAGCACTCGGCCGCACTGAACCACCCGGCGATCGTCGCCGTCTACGACACCGGCGAGGAGCTTTCGGCGACCGGCGAGAAGTTGCCGTTCATCGTCATGGAGTTCGTCAACGGCCGGACCCTCAAGGAGGTCCTGGCTCAGGAGCAGCGCATCCCGTGGCAGCGCGCGCTGGAGATCATCGCCGACATCTGCGCCGCCCTGGAATTCAGCCACCGGCACGGCATCATTCACCGGGACATCAAGCCCGGCAACGTCATGCTGACCCAGAACGGCCAGGTCAAGGTCATGGACTTCGGCATCGCCCGGGCCCTGGCCAGCGGGGCGACGACGATGACGCAGACCAGCGCGGTCATCGGCACCGCGCAGTACCTGTCACCGGAGCAGGCCCGCGGCGAGCCGGTGGACGCCCGGTCCGATGTGTACGCCGCCGGGTGCGTGCTGTTCGAACTGCTCGTCGGACACCCGCCGTTCGTCGGGGACAGTCCGGTCAGCGTGGCTTACCAGCACGTACGGGAAGATCCGAAGGCGCCCAGCGACATCAACCACGACGTGCCGCCGGCGGTCGACGCGATCGTGCTCAAGGCGCTGGCCAAGAACCCGCTGAACCGCTACCAGAGCTCGCAGGAGATGCGGGCCGACGCGTTGCGCGCGGTCGCCGGCCGGCCGGTCATGGCCACGCCGGTGATGACCGAGGCCGAGACGATGGCGATGACCGGCGCGTACCGGCAGCCGGCGGCGGCCACCACGATCAACCGTCCGGTGCCCGGTGGGATGCCGCCGCGGCCGCCGCAGCGCAGCAGGATGTCCGCGTGGTGGACGGCGGTGCTGGCCGCGCTGGGTGTGCTGGCGGTGATCGCGCTCGGCATCGGGCTGGCGCTGTCGCACAAGAACGGCGACGACGGCACCACGACCGCCCAGATCAGCGTGCCCAACCTGTCCGGGCTGACCGACACCCAGGCGAAGCAGGCGCTGGCCACGGCCGGGCTCACCGGCTTCAAGGCGGGCGACCCGGACACCGGTACGGACTGCGACAAGGGCAAGGTCAGCGCGCAGGACCCGCCGGCCGGCAACAAGGTCGCGGCCGACGCGGCCGGTTCGTACACCCTGTGCACCGGACCGGCCGAGGTCAAGGTGCCGACCAACCTGGTCGGCGGCACCAAGGACAACGCCGACAGCTCGCTCAAGGGTCTCGGCCTGGTTCCGTCGTACGTTTCGGTCGACAGCACGTCCGACAAGGACCTGGTGCTCAAGGTGGATCAGCAGGGCGACTCGGTCGACCCCGGTACCAAGATCACCGTGACGATCTCCAAGGGCAATCAGACGGTGGTTCCGTCCGTGGTCGGCAAGTCGCAGGACGTGGCTCAGGCCCTGCTGCAGGCAGCCGGATTCAAGGTCAGCATCAAGACGGTCGACAGCCCCGGTACGCCCGGCACCGTGGTCGATCAGGACCCGACGGGCAAGTCGAAGCAGACCACGGGTTCGACCGTGACCATCGACGTCGTCCAGACGGATACGCCGCCCAGTGACAACCCGTCGACGGGTAGCACCACCCCGCCGGCGGGCATCGGTGGGGGCGACGGCGACGGCAATCCGATCAGTAACCTGCTGCACTGACCTTCCAGCGCGTCAGGCGGCGAAAGCCGCCTGACGCCGAGCCTCGACCTCGGCCGCCAGGGCGGGCGCCCGGTCCACGGCCTCCGGCAGCCCACACGCGGCCAGCCAGTTCGCCAGCATGGTGTGGCCGCCCTCGGTCAGCACCGATTCGGGATGGAACTGCACCCCTTCGATCGGCAGCTCGCGGTGCCGCATGGCCATCACCACACCGGACTCGGTCCGGCCGGTGACCTCGATCTCGGGCGGCAACGTGTCCTCGACGACGGCCAGCGAGTGGTAGCGGGTCGCGGTGAACGGGTCGGGCAGACCGGCGAGCACGCCGACGCCCTTGTGCTGCACCGCGGAGGTCTTGCCGTGCAGCAACTCCGGGGCCCGCGTCACGGTCGCGCCGAACGCCGCCCCGAACGCCTGATGCCCCAGGCACACCCCGAACATGGGGAGCTTTCCGGCGTACGCCGTGATCACGTCCATCATGATCCCGGCCCGCTCGGGCGTGCCCGGGCCGGGTGACAGCAGCAGGCCGGACGCGCCGAACGTGCCCACCTCGTCGACCGTGATCTCGTCGTTGCGCCGGACCTCGCAGTCCGCACCCAGCTGGCCCAGGTACTGCACCAGATTGAAGACGAACGAGTCGTAGTTGTCGATCACCAGGATGCGCACGGGATCACCTGCTGGGGTTGGGAGCGGGGTTGTTCGAACTGGTGTTGTACGGGATGGTGCCGTCGCCGGGGATGACCGAGTCCGGGTCCTCGGCGGCTGGGCCGTCCTGCTGACTCGTGCCGACCTGCACGTCGTCGAACGGCAGCAGCGGGGTGGCCCAGGGGAACACCACGTACCAGAGCAGGGCACCGACCGCGACCAGCAGCACCAGTGACTCGGTGAGCTTGGCCCAGGCCTTGCCGGGGAGCTTGTGCCACATCCAGGCGTACACGGGTCGGTTACGCCTCTCCGAATTCGGCCGGCTTGCCGCCGTCCTTCTGGGTCGGATCCCGTTTGATCTGGGACGCGAGCTGCGCATGGACGATCAGGCGCTGGTAGTTGTTGAACTTCGGGTTGCAGGTGGTCAGCGTCAGCAGCTTCTGCGTCGGTGCCACGCCGGGCCTGGGCCGCGTAGCCGATCGCGAACAGCAGCAGGATCACGGCCACGATGACGAACGATGC
>CAXSDA010000005.1:0-7891 GCA_964236515.1 uncultured Actinoplanes sp. | reverse complement strand
AGACCTTGTAGACGTACCAGGAATCCCTGGTCTCGACGCCGATCACGTCGCCTGGCTTGAGCTCGTCGAGCCGCCAGAAGATCTTCTGGATCCGGTGGCCGGCGACCGAGAAGTTGCCGACCTGGCCGGGGAGCGCGGTCTTGGGGTAGTGGCCAGGGGCGTACTTGATGTCCTCCGGGCGGACGCCGTTGACGACCACCCATTCCTTGTCGAGCTTCGGGATGTAGAGACGGCCGATCAGGTTGTCGCCGGGCGGGGCCGGGGCCACGTTCGCCCCGCTCGATGCCACCGTCGGGTTGTCCCACTGCTTGTCCAGCCGGCTGCCCAGGGCGTTCTGCTCGTCCTGCACCTTGGCCGCGTTCCCGAACACCTCGTAGCCGGCGAAGAGCAGGATGATCAGCCCGAACGTGATCATCAACTCGCCGGAGACGCGGACCGTGGACCGGATCCGCGAGGCCGCCGTCGGCCGGGTGAGCTCGGAGTAGACGCTTCTGTAGGCGTCGCCGGTCTGCTCTGGGCGGAGCTGGACGACGCGCTCACCGCGCCGGGGCGCGCCGGTGCCGGCGTCCGGGCCGTATTGGTCGTCCGGGTCGTCCGGGTCGGGCGGGTAGCCGGCGGACGCCGCGGCGGCGACCGAAGCCGCGCCGACGGCGACGTCGCCGTCCGGCTTCGATGGATTGTGGGTCACGGAACCTGCCGAACGCATCGTGGTGGCTGGGTCGGCGCCCGCATGCAGAGCGGGGGAGCCGGGACCCGGGACGGCGGGGGAGACATACGGCGGCTGGTCGGCGACCAGCCGATCGGACGTGGGTACCTGCGCCGCTATGGCCGGGAGGAGTCCGGTCGGGGCGTCAAAGGTGCGGATCACCGCGGTCTGGGCCGGGTCGTTGCGGACAGGCGGGAGGGCTGAGCGCAGTTGGCCGGGCACCGGCTGACCGTTATGCGAAGAGTAGGGCATTGCGGGAGTTTGGGGAACCGTGCGATTCGACGCCGCGGGCTCGGCGTATCCGACGGCCGTTCGACGGCCGTTCGGCGGGGGCGTCTCCCAACCGGATTGCCCGTAGCCGTTGGACACCGGGTATCCGGCGGCAGCAGCATTGCCGTTCGGTGCGGGCGGCGTGGCGAAGGGCTGGGCCTGCGCCGACGCGGCGAAGGGCTGGGCCGGGGCCTGGATGGGCGGGGGGGCGGCGAAGGGCTGGGCCTGGGCCGGCGGGGCCAGCGGGGCGGGCGGGGCCGGCGGTGGGGCGGCTGCTCGGCGCTGGGCGGCGGCGAAGAAGTCGAACTCGGCCTGGGAGCCGGGAGCCGGTGTCACGCCGCTCTGCGGGTCGGTGGCGGGCCGCTGGGTCGGCGGAGTGTCGGTGAGGCGGACGGGCGGAGCGGCCGTCCGGTAGCCTCCGGACACCTCTGCCGGGGCGGCCGCGGCCGCTGCGGCGCGCGAAGAGGTGCTGGTGGCCGACGGCGAGGAGTCGCCGGCCGACCGGTCCGCATCGACCGCTGGGCGGAGGGCGCCGGGTCGCTCCGCGCCGCCCCTTCCGGGCATGGCGGGTAAGGGCGGCACAGCCGGCCCGTCGGTGCGAAGGATGGCCGTCTCGGCCGCGGACGGCTCGGCCGCGGACGGCGCGGGCACCGACAGCGGAACCACCGACAGCGGAACCACCGACGGCAGGGGCACCGGCAGGGGGCGTACCGACGGCGGAGCCGAGATGGGCGTGAGGGCCGCGGGCGAGGCGGGGGGCGGGGGCGCGGGAGGCTCAGCCGGGGTACGGGCCGGAGCGGGCGCGCCGGCCGGCGACGACGGTGTGGCCGCGGAGCGGCGCGGCGGCCAGGTCATCGGGCCGCCGCCGAGGCCGAGCGGAGGCGCGAGCGGACCGCCGGGCACGCCGTCCGGCGACGCGTCGGTGATGCGCGGGATGAACGCGGTTTGGGCGTCCGCATCGGGAGCGCGGTGCTTGCCCAGGTTGGGTGCGCCCTCCGGGACGTCGGGCGGGACCATCAGCCGGCAACCCGCGCGGATCGGAGGTCGCTCGAACCGTCGTACGCCCGCACTGTCACGTTCCTCTCGACGGTTTCGTGGTAGCCGAGCCCGAAGTCAGCGACCGCTTCCCGGAACTCCTGGACACCCTCTGCCGACTCCAACGCCTGATGCATCGCCGGGGGTGCGCCGATCGCAGTGATCTTGAACGGCGGCGAGAAAACCTGGCCGTGAAGCAGCAGCGTGTTGCCGACACAGCGTACCGCGCTCGTCGAGATGACGCGGATATCCATGATCGTCATCGCCTCGGCCCCGCCGGTCCACAAAGCGTTCACCACGGCCTGGACATCGCCCTGGTGAACGACCAGGTCATCGTTGGTGGGCTTGCCCGGGCCGCCGTCGCCGGGCCGCCGGGCCGAGTCGTCCAGCACGACGGTCAGGCCCCCGCCCTGCAGGGCGGTGAAGCCGGCCGGTTGCCGCAGCGCATCCGCCTTCTCCTTCTCGGCCTTCACCGGACCGTCGACCTTGGCCAGTTCCGCCGTCTCCTGGTCGACCTGGGTCCGCAGCGCCGCGGCCTGCTTGTCCCGGTCGGCCAGGCGGACCCGCTTGTCGCCGATCAGCTGGGCCAGTTGCGGCCGGCGGTCGTCGCGCAGCGCGGTTCCGTCCGCCGTCCGGGCCGAGGTGGTGAACAGCAGACCGGCCAGTAGGGCGATCACCGGTACGACCACCGCCCAGCCGCGCTGGCGTTGCCCGGCGCGTCGGGGCCGCAGCCCGCGGAGGGCCCGGCGCAGCACCAGTCGCCATGACGGTGCGCCGGTGGTGTACTCCACGCCGCTGGTCCTCCCCCACCCATACGGACCCGAGATCCGTCAAAAACCGGGCTCGCGGTACATTCCTGCTCCGGCGGGTGCCGGTGCGCGCGCCGTCTTGACTACGCTAGCTGTCGAACAGTATTCGCCACGGGGCGCGACCGGGGTTCCGGAGCCGCTCGCGGTGGGCTTGTTCACCACTTGTTGCCCTCAGGAGAGCGCCGTGCCGAAGTCGCAAGTTCGCAAGAAGAAGGTCTACACGCCGCCGACGGACATCCGGCCGGCGGCGAATGCCGCCAACAAGAAGCCGAGCCCGGTCTGGCTGCCGGTCAGCGCGGTCGTGCTGATCGTCTTCGGCATCGCGTGGCTGGTCGTGTACTACCTGTCGGAGCAGCAGTACCCCGTCGAGGCCTGGCGGTACTGGAACCTCGCGATCGGCTTCGGTGCCATGGTCGCCTCGCTCGGCATCCTGTCCCGCTGGCGCTGACCAGCCACTAAGGTCACAAGCGCACCCCTGCTCATCGAACGTCACGAGCGGCGGGTGCGCTTTCGCGTTTCTTGATTACCCGTGGGTAACATGGGGCGCGTCGCCGGACGAGGAGAGCTCATGGGCACTGCACAGATCGTCGCCACGGTGCTGGCGGCAGCCGTCACGCTGGTCGCGGTGGTCCTGGCCGTACGGGCGGTCGTGCAGTTGACCGGCGTGATCCGGCTCGGGCAGCCCGACCCGGCGCGGTTCTCCGGCAAGGGCACCCGTACGCGCACGATGCTCGTGGAGACCGCCGGCCACACGCGGATGCTCAAGTGGGGCGTGGTCGGCGCCGCCCACTGGTTCGTGATGACCTCGTTCGTCGTCCTCTTCCTGCTCGTGCTCGAGGCCTACTTCGAGGTCGTGAACCCTGAGGGTGGCCTGCCGATCATCGGCGGCTGGATCGTCTACGGCCTGGTCACCGAGATCATCGCCGTGCTCGGCCTGGTCGGCATCGTGGTCCTGATCGTCATCCGCCAGCGGGCCCGGCGGTCCAAGGTGTCCCGCTTCACCGGCTCGACCATGTGGCAGGGCTACTTCGTCGAGGCCGTCATCGTCGGCGTGCTGATCTGCGGTTTCCTGATCCGCGGGTTCAAGGTGGCCAACGGCGTCTTCGAGTTCCCGACCTGGGCCACCCCGGTCAGCCACGCCGTCGGCGCCGCGCTCCCGGCCGCCCACAGCGGCGCCACCTGGGTCGCGCTGGTCAAGCTGTTCATCTCGATGGGCTGGCTGATCACCATTGCGCTGAACGTGACCATGGGCGTGGCCTGGCACCGGTTCCTGGCGTTTCCCAACATCTTCTTCAAGCGCAGCCCGGAGAAGCCGGCCGGTTCCGGCCTGGGCGCGTTGCGGCCGATGATGAGCCGGGGCAAGCCGCTCGATTTCGAGGAGGCCGACCCCGAGTCCGACCAGTTCGGCGTGGCCCAGGTCGAGCAGTTCACCTGGAAGGGTCTGCTCGACTTCTCCACCTGCACCGAGTGCGGCCGCTGCCAGTCGCAGTGCCCGGCGTGGAACACGGCCAAGCCGCTGTCGCCGAAGCTGCTCGTCCTGAGCCTGCGCGACCACGCGTACGCGAAGGCGCCGTACCTCCTGGCCGGCGGCGGCAAAGACCTCACCGGCGAGGAGAAGGCGACCGAGGCCCAGCTCGCGCACATGGACGTCCTCGCGTTGGCGGAAGGCAACCGTCCGCTGATCGGCACCGAGGAGGAGCAGGGCGTCATCGACCCGGACGTGCTCTGGTCCTGCACCACCTGCGGCGCCTGCGTCGAGCAGTGCCCGGTCGACATCGAGCACATCGACCACATCGTCGACATGCGCCGCTACCAGGTGCTGATCGAGTCGAGCTTCCCGTCCGAGGCCGGCGTGATGCTGCGCAACCTGGAGAACAAGGGCAACCCGTGGGGCGCCCCGCCGAACACCCGTGAGGACTGGACGAAGGGCCTGGACTTCGAGGTGCCGCGGGTCGGCGAGGCCGAGGACTTCGACTACCTGTTCTGGGTCGGCTGCGCCGGCGCGTTCGAGGACCGGGCCAAGAAGACCACCCGGGCGGTGGCCACGCTGCTGCACGAGGCCGGCGTCAACTTCGCCATCCTGGGCGACGGTGAGACGTGCACCGGCGACCCGGCCCGGCGGATCGGCAACGAGTTCGTCTTCCAGATGCTCGCCCAGCAGAACGTCGAGACGCTGCGGGAGGCGAACGTCAAGCGGATCGTCGCCACCTGCCCGCACTGCTTCAACACCCTGGGCAACGAGTACGAGCAGCTCGGGTTGAAGGTCGAGGTCGTGCACCACACGCAGTTGCTGGCCCACCTGGTCGCCGAGGGCAAGCTGACCCCGGTGCAGCCGGTCGACGGCGGTGTGACCTATCACGACCCCTGCTACCTCGGGCGGCACAACCGGGTGTTCGACGCGCCGCGAGAGGTGCTCGGCGCCACCACCACGATCACCGAGATGCCCCGCAACTCGGAACGCTCGTTCTGCTGCGGGGCCGGCGGCGCGCGCATGTGGATGGAGGAGAAGATCGGCAAGCGGATCAACATCGAGCGCACCGAGGAGGCCCTGGCCACCGGGGTCAAGACGATCGCGGTCGGCTGCCCGTTCTGCTACACGATGATCGGCGACGGGGTGACGGCCAAGGGCGCGCAGGAGGACGTCGAGGTGGTCGACGTGGCCACCGTCCTGCTGCGCTCGCTGAAGCAGGAGGCTTAACTCCCGGCGACCGTCGCGACCGTCGCGGTCGTCGACGCCGTGGTCGCCGCGATCACGGCGACCATCACCGCCGCCTGGATCTGCTCGATCGCCTTCTTCACCGCATCGGCCGCCCAGCTGCCCGCGCCGATCTCCGTGAGTCGCGCCTCGACCTGCTTGCGGTCCAGGTCGGCGAACACCTTGCGGTCCAGGTCGGTCGTCGCGAGCAGGGCACACAACGCGGCCGTACGCGGTTCCACCGGTCCCACCCCGGCGACGGCGGCCCGCAGCCGGGCCCGGGTCTCGCTCTCGGCCGGCGGCTCCACCCCGCCCGGTGCCGGGTAGGTCGTCCGCGAGAAGACCAGCAGGACCTTGCCCTTCTCCCGCTGCAGGACGCCCCGCTCGACCAGCACGTCCAGCGCCTGTTGCCGGGCGCTCTTGGCGAAGTGCTGCACCCAATGGCCGGGCTCGTGCGCCTTGGCGTCGCCGGCGACCTCGGCCAGCGCGGCGTCCACCTGGACGTCCCCGGTCGGCGCGGGGTCGCGGACGACCACCTTCTTGTCCCGGACGTCGACCCGCTCGTCCAGCGCCAGCTCGAGCAGCAGCGCCCCGCCGGCGCCGTGGTCGAGCCGGGTCGAGTCGGTCTCCGGCATCCCGTCGTCGGCGTAGGCGAGCAGCACGAAATCCTGGGCGAGGTTCATGCCTTCATCGTTACCCGCCGGGTCAACCGGCAATAGACACCCCGTGTGCACCTGACCGGGCCGACGTTCCGGCACAATGGGGGCCGAGGTGAACCGATCATGGACGGCCTGTTCCTGACCGCGGTGCTCCCGCTGGTGATTTTCGTGCTGCTCACCGCGGGCAACGCGTTCTTCGTGGTCGGCGAGTTCGGCCTGGTCACGGTCGACCGGTCGGAGATCGACACGCGGGCCGACGCCGGCGACAAGCGGGCCCGGACGGTCCGCAACGCGCTGCACAACCTGTCTTTCCAGCTCTCCGGGGCGCAGCTCGGCATCACCATCACCGCCCTGCTGACCGGTTACCTGGCCGAGCCGGCGTTGTCCCGGCTGTTCAACCCGCTGATCGAGCCGCTGGCGGGCGACGCCTCCGGCACCATCACGCGCGTCCTGGCCCTGGTGGTGGCCACGCTGTTCTCGATGCTGTTCGGCGAGCTCGTCCCGAAGAACGCCGCGCTGGCCCGGCCGATGCAGGCGGCCCTGATGACGGCCGGCCCGCTGCGTACCTTCTCCCGGACGTTCAAGTGGCTGATCGCCGCGCTCAACGGCTCGGCCAACTGGCTGGTCCGGCGCCTCGGCGTCGAACCGCAGGAGGAACTGGCCAGCGCCCGGTCGCCGGAGGAACTGGGCCTGCTGGCGGCGATCAGCGCCCGGGCCGGCGCGCTGCCGACCGAGACGGCCACGCTGCTGCGGCGGACCATCCGGTTCAGCGAGAAGCGGGCGGCGGAGGCGATGACCCCGCGGGTCGACGTGGTCGGGCTGAAGGAGACGGCCAGCGTGGCCGACCTGATCGCGGCGGCGCGGGAGACCGGGCACACCCGCTTCCCGGTCTACGAGAGCACGCTCGACCTGGTCACCGGCGTGGCCGGCGTGTCCGACGCGCTGGGCGTGCCGCCCGAGCGCCGGGCCGCCACCGCCGTCTCCACGGTCGCGCGCGAGCCGGTGTACGTACCGGAGAGCCTGGATCTGGACAAGGTGCTGGCCGCGCTGCGTTCGGCCGAGGCCGACCTGGCCATCGTGGTCGACGAGTACGGCGGCACCGACGGCGTGGTCACCGTCGAGGACCTGATCGAGGAACTGGTCGGGGAGATCAGCGACGAGTACGACCTCGAGTTCCCGGACGCCGCCGCCGAGGAGCTGACCGCGCCCGGTGGCGGGAAGACGTACCTGGTGGACGGTCTGCTGCGGGAGGACGAGTTGCAGGAGCAGACCGGGTTCCGGCTGCCCGAAGGCCCGTACGAGACGCTCGCCGGCTTCCTGCTCTCCCGCCTCGGCCACATCCCGGTGGTGGGCGAGTCGCTGGAGGAGAACGGGTGGGAGTTCACCGTGATGGAGGTGGACCGGCACCGGGTGGAGCAGGTCCGCGTGGTCGCCCCGCCGCCGGAGCCGGTCGATGAGTAAGGTCCTGATCACGGTCCTGCTGCTGCTCGGCAACGGGCTCTTCGTGGGCGGCGAGTTCTCCCTCATCGCGTCCCGCCGGACGGCCATCGAGCCGCTGGCCGAGACGAATCGGCGGGCCCGCTGGGCACTGTCCGCGATGAACCAGATCCCGCTGATGATCGCGGGTGCGCAGCTGGGCATCACGATCTGCTCGCTGGCCCTCGGCGCGATCGCCGAGCCGTCGCTGGCCCATCTGCTCGAGGGTCCGTTCGCCGCC
>CAXSDA010000004.1:94882-217922 GCA_964236515.1 uncultured Actinoplanes sp. | reverse complement strand
CCGAGATATTCACCGAACTCGTAGAGTCACATGCTTCCACCGGCTGAATCCGCCCACTGCTGGACACCGGCGGCTTCAGACCTCGACCACACCCTCTTCTGCGATGAGCCCCTTCTTCCCAGTGTCGCTTCTCCGTTCAGCTGGCTCGCAACAGACACCATCTCGACCTCAGCCCATGCGGGCGTAGTTCGTGTGGCCGAGGCTGCGCCGCCACAGCTAATAACAAGGTTGCTGCTGTGGGCAGGATTAGCCCGTACAGGGAGGCTTGGACAAGGTAGGCGCCGGCCACGGCCCCAGCGAACATGCTGGCTACGGAGATGATGCGGCGACCAGCGCGGCCACCCGTTCCCCATGCCAGGCCGTCGACGATCCGGGCGCCGTGGATCAGCCGGAACCCCGGCGTGTGGCTGCGCTGCGGCAGATACGCCTCCACGATCCATTCACCATAGGGGGTCTGCATCCTGCTCGCCCGTTCGACGCTACGCACCGATGTTCGTGCTGCTCAGAGGGCAATCTGAACTACACCGCAGTAGTTCTCCCGGCGCCGCGTCGGAGGCAATACGGGCGCGGACGAGGCTGACGCCTGGCCACTCACCGCCGGCCTGCCCGGCAGAACGCCGACAGCGGTCGCTGGCAGAGCCGCGCGCAGCCGCCACCGGCACCGGATACGGAGTTCGGGCTCTGGACAACCGGCTGCCGGTCGCGGACTGCCCGGTCTCCTGAAGCACCGAACATCGTCTGGGACGGGCGGAAACCCGCCAACTGAGCGCGGCATACTCATTGGCCGCAATCCGTGCTGGAGGCGGCGAGCTGGCGGCGATGGACCCCTGTGATTCAGCGCGCGCGGCGGTAATGCATGGCCACCGCGCCGTTGCGGAGCGGGTCCGCCGAGAGCAGCTCGAGCTGGCGCGTGCCAGGCAGCCCGCCCCCGTACAGCGTCGGGCCGTGGCCGGCGATCCTGGGATGGACGAGCAGCTGGTACTCGTCGATCAGGTCCAGCCGGTCGAGCTCGGTCGCAAGCTTGCCGCTTCCGAGGAGGACCCCGGCCGGGGTCGCGTCCTTGAGCTTCTGCACGCCCTCGCGTAGATCGCCGGCGATGTGGTAGCTGTTGGTCCACGGGAAGTCCGTGCGCGTCGACGACACCACGTACTTGGGTTTGGCTCCCAACTTGACCGCCCACTCACGCCTGGCCGGCGGCGCATCCTCGTCGCCGTGGGCGACGGCCGGCCAGTAGCTCTCCATCATCTCGTAGGTAACGCGGCCCCACAGCATTGCCCCGCCCTCGTCCATGAGACGGGTGAAGAAGGCGTGCGTCTCGTCGTCGGCGATCCCTTCCTGGTGGTCGACGCAACCGTCCACGGTGAGATTGAGGCTGAAGATGAGAAGTCCCATGACCGGCGACACTAACGCCACTACGGCGTCGCGGGCCCAGGCGGCGTCGCGTCAGCGACCTCGACACGATTGAGCTCTCCACGGTCGGCCAGCACCACTATCTCAGTCGAGAGAAGTCCAATATCCGGATCTGCCGCGGATCGTGCGTGAGCCAGCGGCTACCCGTTACGTTGCTGCTCCCCGGCGTGGAGTTCCTCACCCGCCGCCGGCCGCCTTCATCGTTGGGGATCTGAGCGTGGCGCCGTTTCCCGGTCAATGATGTTGCGGTGGTTCAGCTGTTGGAGCTGCTGCTCGGAGACCTCTTCCAAGGCGATGAGCTGGTTGTCGGCCGTCAGGATGGCCCTAAGCAGCTCGTCGAGCTTGCGTTGGGTGGCGGCGGCCTGGCGGGCCTGGGTGTGCTGGACGGCGAACACCATGATCAGGGTGATAAGCGAACTGGCGATGTAGAGCGCGTTTCCCACCAGCCTGGGAAGTCGATGGCCACGCCCACGATGAGCCA
Source organism: uncultured Actinoplanes sp. (assembly GCA_964236515.1). Classification (GTDB taxonomy): domain Bacteria; phylum Actinomycetota; class Actinomycetes; order Mycobacteriales; family Micromonosporaceae; genus Actinoplanes. The sequence continues at coordinate 216,031 of CAXSDA010000004.1, read as the reverse complement.
TCCGATGATGACGCCGCCGGCCACCAGACCCGCGCCGGCGTGCGAGGTCAGCTGGCCGAGGCGATGCAGGACTCTGCTACTCCAGGCGCGTTGCCGCCAGTAGCGGCGACGCGCCTGTTCGGCGGTTGCGGCATCGTCGTCACCTAAACCGGAGTGTCGCTCGCCGACCGCTTCGCCCGATACCGGCGCAGTGCCCTCGATGGCCGGTACCTGGAGTCCAGCCGGCCCCACTCGACCGCTGCGATCAGCGTGACCGGGCGGGTGACATCGAGATGGGGGTGAAGCGGTCGTACCGGCAGCTACTCCATCAGCAGACATGCCGGCCCCAGTACCATCCGCCCTAGCACACCAAACAACTCGGACCGAAGACTCAGCCGGGTGGGGTACCCATCCGAACAAGTAGGCACCCCTCTGCGTCATCCATGCAGGAGTGGGAACGGTCAAGTCGTTGTTTGAGCGGTTTGTCGGTGCTCTGATTCGTTCGCGGGCGCGGGCGGGTGCCGCGGCGTAGTCGCGGTGGTTGTTGATGAGTGTTGGTGTGGTCGTGTTCGCCAGGTTCGCCGGTGATGCCGGAGGGCAGGCCGAGGCTCGGCAGCCGGTCATCCAGTCGCCCCGCCGTTTCGGGGGGCATGGGGGTTTACGACCGTGACCGGACGGGTCAATCAAGAGGGCGACCACGCTGCCCCTACCGGTGGACCACCACTGAGTTGTCCGGTCGGTGCTGGCGTGTCCGGTCACACGGTGATGCGTGCTCGGCCCGGGTCCCCAGCGAACCCGATCGATCAGGTAAGCCGGCCGTAAATGCCGGCGTCGGTCGGTCGCGAGCCGCATCGGCATGATCGCGTGCACGATCGTTGGCAGGTCCGGCCGCCGTCCACGTCAGGATAGGGTCTTCAACGCCGTTTCTTGACGCATGTCCGCCAGCTTCACAGAGCTCAGCCTGACAATTCAGGTTCGGAAGGGTCAGGACGATGTGCGTCGGCTACATCAGGGTCGGCACCGTCGACCAAAACACCGTCCGGCAGCTCGACGAGATCGAGGTGGAGCGGGTCTTCACCGACAAGGCGTCCGGAAAGGACACCGCCCGGCCCCAGCTCGACGAGCTGATCGCGTTCGTCCGCGCCGGCGACACCGTCCTCGTGCACTCCATGGACCGCCTCGCCCGCAACCTCGACGACCTGCGCCGGCTCGTACGCACCCTGACCGGTAAGGGCGTTCGGGTCGAATTCGTCAAGGAGAGTCTCGTCTTCACCGACGAGGACTCGCCAATGGCCACCCTGCTGCTGTCAGTCATGGGCGCCTTCGCCGAATTCGAGCGCGCCCTGATCCTCGAACGCCAGCGCGAAGGCATCACCGCGGCCAAGCATCGTGGCGTGTACACCGGCCGCAACCCGCCCTCACCACCGAGCAGGCACAGCGACTACGCGAACGCGCCGCCGCCGGCGAACGCAAATCTGTGCTTGCCAGGGAGTTCGGGATCAGCCGCGAGACGGTTTACAGCTACCTGCGCCCCACCGCCGTCACCGGTTGACCGGCTCGCTGCGGTGCGGCCACGGGGACGATCGGGTACGAGCCGGTCTGCCCCATCGTGCACAGGAGCGCAGGTTTGCTGGGTCAGGCTGGCCGTTGCCTGCGCCGTAGTAGTGGCTCGGCGAGCTCAGCGGTCGAGGTGCGCTCTCGTCGGGCCCGTAAGTCCGCGTAGGCGGTGACGGTTAGCGGACCGGTGAGGATCCCGACTACCGCCGTGACCGTGCTGCTGATCGCCAGGGCCAGGAGGCTGTCCCCAGCACCGATATCGACCTGGACGGAGCTGACCGCAAACGTGATTGGCGCCTGCAGCCATGACCCGATACTGCTGACAGTCACCATGACGGCGACAATCGTGCCGTTGCGGCTCAGCCCGGCACGGCTGCTGGCGTGGAACAGATCGAAGCACCGTCCGATGCCCTCGCGGCGCTCAACCGCCACGACCGGCGCGAGCAGCACCAGGACCACCGTGACGTAGACGCCGGGAAGTAGGCACAGCAGCAGCCCGCCACCAATCATCAGGGCTGCCGGCACGGACCAGCCCAGCAATGGCAGCACGGGGTGGGCGGCGCCGCGGAGACACCCGCCGAGGGCCGGGCGCTGACCGGCTGCGGTGAGCACCATCAGATACACCACCGCGAGGGTGACCAAGGAGAACACGGTCGCGTCGATCAGGGCGTTGGCGATCTGTGCGATGGTCCGGGCCGCTACGTCAAGCGCCTGAATCTGATCCTCGTCGGCCATGAACGGCACGCGTACCCGGCTGATGGCTGTACCGCACAGGAACGACACGACGCCACCGGCGACTTGTAGCACCAGAAGCTGCGGCCAGGTCTGCCCGATAAGCGCTACGGTGCGCCGCCACCAACCCGCGTAATCTCCACTGATCAGTGGGTCGGCGGGATCGAAGGCCGGAACACCGCCATCGGAGGAGGAGCCGGATACGGGAGGCTCACTCACCGGCAAGCCGGTCGTCAGGCGAGCCCGCCCACGTCGATGTCATCAGCCACGCCGTCATGCCTCCTGCTTAGCCGACCCGAGCGCCCTCTGCAGGGATTCGCCACGGAGTCACCATCTGGTTGCCTCAGGGGGAAGAGCCAACAGGCCGCGCTGCCGCGCCTCAGCGAGTTCGGGCCGGCGGGCGAGTTTGCCGGGCGCCTTGTCGATGAAGATCTGTTCGCAACCGGCCGAGGCGAGGGCGTCGTGTTGGGCGTTAGGGTTCTGGTCACGGGTGGAGACTTGCCCGTAGCCGATCCGCATGCGGTGACTTGTATCGCGAACCCCCTCGCGCTTTTACGAAGGCGCGGACACGGGTTGCGTTACATAACTCGGCTGGACAAATACTCACGTCGGCCAGGTGTACCGCAAACGTTCGTTACCAGCCGCAGCGTCGCCGACAACATCAACAGGTCAGCGGCTTACCGCCAGATCCACTGCTGTTGGAACCCAAGGGCCCAGATCAGTCCGTGGTGAAGCTGACGATGGCGATCGCGGGAAGACTGTCAGATCTGCGATAAGCGCAACCAACGCGTCGTGCCGGGTAGATACCACAGCGCCGTGAGCAGGTTCGGTAGCGGCTTGACCTCCAAGCGCACGGTCTCGCCGGAGCCTGCCTCAAACTCCAGCCGAGGGCTACCTGTCCAGTCGATTCGAGCCCGAGCCCAATGCCTGCCCGGCTGGATCTCGAAGGACAGCATCTCCCCGCGACGGATGCGTCCGCGCACTTCGCTGTCTACGACGAAGCGATACGCCCGGAGGCTGTCAGTCCAGGCAGACGGGCGATGCAGCACGACGGTCGCAGGCAGGCCCATGAGACTCATGATCCCCGATCAGCAAGCTGCCCGGACCCGAATCCCCGGTAGCTACGTCAGGCCCAACGCCATCGCGCTCGCCGAAGTTCCCCGAGCCGCTCGACATCACCCCACCACGACGCGGCTGCCGCACAACCCCAGCCCTCCTGATCAAGATCGAATATTGGCGGGCCGGGACTGCTGATAAAGCGTGGGGCTTCATACCATCGGTATCCGTCGTGCCGATCCCAGGTCCATCAGCGCTCCAGGTCATACGGACACTGTTACATTTAGCGGCCCCTGTCCGGACACTTCACCGGGCGGTTCATACGGGACACGCCGGCCTGCGGCGCCGCTGGATATCCAGTGCGCCAGCGACATGCCCGGTGGAGGATCCCCTAACGGGACACAAGCTCAACCCCACCAGACACCTTGGCAGCCTACGAAGATCACGTAATTGGTCCCTGGTGTCGTAGTTCTTACCAACGCCCCTCTGACACCGGCGAGCGCGGACACGGGTGGGGCGTCGATTAGTTCGGCCGGTGAGCTGGATTCGTACGCCTTGTCGAGGATCTTGTCGAGGTTCGCGGAGGGGGCCATGGAGTGCTCCCGCGGTCGTGAATGTTGACCGGAGTCGGTCAGATTTCGAACCGAGGACTCCACATCCGCCAGTAACCCTAAAGATGCAGGTCAGCGGTGCGTCTAGGTGTTTCATCGCTCTATGGCAACGCACTGTGATGATGTAATGACACGTGAGGTCGTCGGTGCGACGGCTGCCGAGGTCCACCCCTTGAAGTTTGGTCGAGTGTCGCGATGGACGGGGGTGCGGGTAGATGCAGTACGGGATCGCGCGGCGGTGTGCCGCGGAGTTCGTGGGAACGTTCTCGCTGGTGTTGTTTGGCTGTGGATCTGCGGTGATCACCGCAGGGTTCACCGGGCCCGATGGGGCCCGGCTGGGTGTCGGGTTTCTCGGGGTGGCGTTGGCGTTCGGGCTCTCCGTGACGGTGATGGCATACGCGGTGGGGGCGGTGTCCGGGGGTCATTTCAACCCGGCGGTGACCATCGGTGTGGCGGTGGCGGGCCGGTTCGGCTGGCGTGATGTTCCCGCTTATGTGGCCACCCAGGTTGCGGCGGCTATAGCGGCGGCTGCTGTCCTGCTGGCCGTAGCTTCGGGGCGGCCCGGGTTTGACGCGGCTGGCTCGGGGTTTGCCAGTAACGGCTACGGCGCGCGGTCACCCGGCGGCTACAACCTGGCTACGTGCGCGATCGCTGAGTTGCTACTGACGGCGGTCTTCGTAGTGGTGATCCTCGCGGTCACTGGCGCTGAGGCGAACACGGCGACCGCGCCGTTGACGATCGGGTTCTGTCTGACTGTTATCCACCTGCTGAGTATTCCGGTCACCAACACCTCGGTGAACCCGGCCCGGTCCATCGGCCCGGCATTGTTTGCCGGCGGGCAGGCGTTATCGCAGCTCTGGCTGTTCATCACCGCCCCGGTGCTGGGTGCGGTCCTGGCCGGGCTGGCCTATCCGCGGGTTTTCGCCCGCCGTGCCGGCACACACGGCGACGATGGTGGCCGTGGCCGCGGGCCAGCGCCGTCAGAGCGTTCGTAGGGACGACACCTGCTGGCCCTGCCCTGGTTTCATCGCCTCGACCGAAGGCAAATCCGCAGTGATACCAATTTCGGGGGATCATCATGTCTGTTGTGCACCGAAGCGCCGGTGAGGGCGTTGGTGGATCTGACCGTAGTAGCGGAGCACCGGCGCTGATGGCTTGCACGATCGCAGTCGCACGGCGTGAGCAGTAGCGGAGCTTGACCAGGGTTTCCAGGTCTTGAGGGTGGCATTGGCACGTTCGCCGAGGGCCTGGATCCGGGCGTAGCTGCGGCTGACGGCTTTCTGGATGCGCGACAACCGGTGGCGGTGGCGGTGGCGTTTGAACGGGGGGCGGATCGAGCCGCAGGCGCCTTGGTATCCCTTGTCCGCGAAGGTCATCACCTGCGTGGCGGCTAGCGCTTCGATCAAACCGAGGTGCGGGCCGCGGTCACGTCGTGGGTGGAACCGGGCAACGCGGGCGCCGCCCAGACGAGGTGACCGGCCGGGTCGGCGAGGGGCCTGCATGTTCGCGCCGTGGCGTTTGTGTTTTCCGGGAGTAGTAGGGCTTTTGGTCGGCGACCCGGTCGATCAGGATGAGCGTTCCGTCGAGGATCGCGTGGGCCAGCCGGGCGGCGCGGGCGGTGGCGGCCTTGAAGTCGTCGACGTGGCGGCGAGCAGGGTGATGGTTTCCCGGGCGTAGCGCCATGCGGTGCTCGTGTCGACAGCGAACCCGCCAGCCAGTCGGGTGAAGGTGTCGCCGTTTCGCAGATGGGCTAGAGCCAGCAGGGCTTGTGTCCGAGCGGTCAGCGGAGACGGACAGCGCCGGCGACCGTGCCGTGCCCGGTCCAGCCGAGCCGGCGATACAGAGCCGCGCCTTGGTCGGTGGCGCAGAGCAGACCCGCGCGCGTGCCGCTGTCGACGGCCTGATTGACCAGGATAGTCATCATCGCGGTCGCTAGGCCGCGACGTTGGTGACCGGGTCGGGTTTCGACCTGATCGACGATGCCGTACTTGCCCCACCGGGCCAGGCGGCCCGACGACACGAGTGTGCCGTGATGATCAAGAATCGCCGCGGTGATCGTGGCTGCGGCGTAGGACACCCGAAAGGTGTAGGAGCTGGGCAGTATGACGGGGCCTGCGGTGAACTCGGTGGCCATCAGTTCGCAGGCCGGGTACATCGACCACCCGTCGCCGGTCCAGTTCCGCAGGCGCGCGGTGTTGGTGAGTGACTTGACCTCGGCGCCCGAGACGCCCCAGCGTGACCACTGTTGAGTGGCTGGGAGCGCGTCGAGCACAGGGAGGACGTAGCGCGGGGCCCCCCATTGCTCGGCGGCGTCGATGCGTACTCCGCCAGGGACAGGAACCGGCGTCGGCCGGTTCCGCGACACGCTCCAACCGTGCGCCCACGCGATCAGCAATCCACAATCACCCACGGGGACATTCTGGCTCGTGCTGCTCAACGCCCACGTAAATCCGGGTAGTCGCACATCAGTATGAGGTCGACGATTGCGTTCACCTCGCGGTACGGCAACGGCCGCGCCAGCTCGTCCCTCTCCAAATCTCCGTATCGGCCAGACGACCGTCGGGGGCTGGCCAGGTCGGATCTACCTGACGGTGGTGACCGGTGTGACCGGGTGGAGTCAGTTGGAGGCGACCATCCGCCCTGGTCCTACCTTCGCCGGAATCTGGTCGCTGGTGATGACCATTCCGGTGTCATGGACGATCTTCCTGTCGTTCGACTCTGGTGCTCTGTGGTTCACCATCGGCTGCATCGCGGCGGGTGCTGTGGTCAACGCCGTCATCCTCAACGGCATAGTGGTCCTGGGCCGCCAACTGTCGCGTTCACGGCAGGCGTTCAACCGCGAGCAGCCGGGTAGGTAGCGGCGTCTCCGCCAGCACCGGGCGCGGTAGGCACTACGCCGCGGCGTCGGTATCGCGCTGATACACCGTCGACGGTCATAAGTCGTGCTCTCCTCTTCGCCAGCGACGGTGACGAACCCGTCGGTCCACTGGTCCTCAACCATGTAGTGGTTGACGTAGAAGCTGTCCGGTTCGTCACGGAAGCCGGGCAGCAGCCGCGCCGGTAGTCGACGTTCCGTCTGCGGTCCCGCTGTGTCAGTAGCTCCTGACCTCATTTCCAGCTGCGAGTCGCAGAGCGTCAAGAAATGCCAGCGCCGCCCGCCGGCCTGCTCACCGCCACCGCAGACGGCCTGCCCGCCCGTTATGAACAGGATCCGCGAGCTTGCCGTACGTAATCCTGGACGGCACCGTGATCCCGGTCGATCGGGGCGCCGATCAGAAGCTCTCGCACCATTACCTACCCGGTCGTCCGGTTCAAGGCCCGGGAACTCGGACCGGCTGGGCGCTGCGGCTCACCCGAGGCACAGACTCGTGCACCGGGGGAGTGACCGATACCGGCGGCCGAGGCGGCAGATCCGCCGGCTGGTACGAAACGCAGCGTCCGGAAGGTCCGCTCGACTCGGTCCGGGTAAGTGCGCAGGACTTCGCGAGTGACCACGGTGACGGCCGCCGGTGGCGTACGGCCGGCGGATGACTGTTCGGCCGGTGTCCGGTATCCGAACGTTGACCGGAGAGCGTCCGTACACACATTGATGGTCAACTTAAGCACGGGCTAAGGTTGGCGTCACTGGCCACATGAGACGGCGGAAACCGAACGAACGCCCGGCGAAATGATCGAAGCTCCGCCGTAAATCCCTGATCCAGCGCGGTACGGGCGGATTGTACGCAACCGCCGACGCGAGGTGTAACGGTCGAGGCGGCTCGAATCGCCGATTGCTCCAGTTCGGAACGATCCGGATGTGCGGTATCGGTGGTCGCCACTCGACCTCGGCGAAGGGGAGCGTCTCATGCCCACGCGATTTGTTGTCGCCTCCGGACTGTTGTCCGCACTTCTGGTCTTCAGCGCCTCGATCGCTGATCCCTCCTCCGCTGCCGGTTCCCCGGCGCGGACGGTGGCCGATGCGCCCAGGCCGGCGGCAGTTGGGCTGCACACCGACGCGGCCGGGCACGGGCACGACGACGCCCTCGAGCACATGGCGGAAGACCTGGCCGGAACGCCGATGCGCGTCATCGAGCAGAAGACGGCCGCGAAGGCGTCCCGGATCGAGAAGCGGACCGGATTGCGTCCCGGGAAGGTGCGGGCGGCCACCCGGTCCCAGGCCTTGACCACTGACCCGGGCACGATGGGATCCTGGAGCGCGGTGGTGGACACGCCGGTCGTTCCCATCTTCCAGGCTGTCCTCCCGAATGGGAAAGTGCTGATGTGGGACTCGGTCGGCGACAACGCGGCCGAGTCGTACCCGGATCACAGCTTCACGCGTGCGATGGTGTGGAATCCCGCTGACGATACGTACAAGCGGGTCGACGTTCAGGGTTCCAATATTTTCTGTGCCGGTTTCGCCCATCTCGCGAACGGCAACATCCTGGTGGCCGGCGGCAACGCCGACCAGGCGCTCGACGGTACCGTCGAGACCCACATCTTCGACTGGCAGACCGAGACCTGGACCCGCGGCAACGACATGGCCTCCGCCCGCTGGTATCCGTCGGTCGCAGAGACCGCCAACGGCGAAGAGGTCGTCGTCGGGGGAGGCCCCGCGGTCGCCGAGGTCTACCAGACGGACGGAACCATTCGCCAACTCCCCGGTTCCACGAATTACAGCGCGCGCCTCTACTCGTTCCTGGGCTCGCGTCCGGACACCCAGCTCGCGTTTCTCGGCCCGTACAGCACGGCGTACACCATCGACACCTCCGGCGACGGGGTCGTCACGGCGTCCGCCGCACGCGACGTCATCAGCCGGGACTACGGGAGCTTCGCCACCTACGACATCGGTAAGTCCATCGTGGTCGGCGGAGGCGACATCACCGAGGACGGCGTCGCGAACGTACCTACCAAGACCGCCGTCGTCGTGAACACCAACGGGCTGGCCCCGGTGACCACGGCGTCCGGCTCCCTGTCGACCGGCCGGCGGCAGCTCAACTCAACCTTGCTCGCCGACGGTTCGGTGCTGGCCACCGGCGGCATGAGCAGCGCGGCCACCAACGGTCTGGTCGATCTGGACCATGCCGTCACGGCGGCGGAACGCTGGGACCCGGCGACCGGGCGGTGGACGGTGCTGGCGAGCGCGAGCCGCATCCGCCAATATCACTCGACGGCCTCGCTCCTGCCGGACGGACGGGTTCTGACCGGCGGCGGCGGCGTCTGCGGCGTCTGCATGACCGCCGGGTATCTCGAGAAGAACATCGAATACTTCACCCCGCCGTACCTGTACAAGCAGGACGGTAGCGGGCAGCTCGCGACCCGGCCGGTCATCACCTCCGCGCCCGACACCATCGGCGTCAGCACGCCCTTCACCATCGCCTCCGAGCAGGCGGCGAGCGTTAAGAAGGTCGCGCTGGTCGGTCTGGCCGACGTGACGCACAGCGTGGACCAGGGCCAGCGCTACGTACCGTTGAAGTTCTCGGTCTCGGGCACGTCGCTGACCGTCGTCGGCCCGCCCACCGGCGGCACGGCACCGCCCGGGCATTACATGCTCTTCGTCATCGACGCCGCGGGCGTACCGTCCGTCGCGAAGATGGTCCAGGTCGCGGAGAGTCCGGCACCGCTGATGAGCCCGGTGAGAAGCAGCACCGGCCGGTGCCTCGACGTGCCCGCGGCCACCACAGCGATCAAGACCTACCTGCAGGGGTACGACTGCAACAACACCAAGGCGCAGTCCCTGTCCCGGCTGCCCAACGACAAGACGGTCAGAGTGCTCGGCAACTGTGTCGACGTGCCGTCGCGTCAGTTCGTCGTCGGGCAGCGGGTCTGGACGTACACCTGTAACCACACCATCGCGCAGACCTGGCAGTTCGGGTCGGACGGAACGATCCGGCCGACCGGGAAGAACACGTTGTGTCTCGCCGCGGAATCGGCGGACCAAGGATCGCCCGTCGTCCTCGCCTCGTGTGATGGTTCCGCGCTCCAAGCCTGGGTGTGGTAGCGAGCGCGGCCGGCCCGCAACGCGCCGAACGCTACACAATTCACCCGGGACGACCGACAAAGGTCCGCGAACACGCGACACTGGGTGCGTGTTGCTTCCTACCCCTGGTCCCGGGCCCGCCGCCGCCGTGCAGTGGGTCGGCGATCACCTCAGCGACCTCTGCTGCGACGATCCGGCCGCGTCCCCGGCATTCCGGGGCGGCCAGACAGCGTCCGACGCCATGCTCGCGGCTCTTGACCTCACCGGCTACGCGGGCCGGCGCAACGAAGTGTTCCCCCGCTCCCGGCGCGGAGCCAGCCGTATCTCCCCGTACGTACGCCACGGGTTGATCGATCTGCCGACCGCGTGGGACGCCGCTGCCTCGACTCCGCCACGCGACCGCGCCAAGTACCGCGACGAGTTGGCATGGCAGGAATACGCCCGGCATCTGTACGCACGGATCGGGCGGCGGAACGCGACCGCACTTCGTGCCGCCCCGGCCCGATCGGCGCGTCGCTGGGACGAGCCCTGGCCGGCGGAGATGAACTGCGTGTCCTTCTGCGTCGAGGAACTCGAGACCGATGGCTGGCTGGTCAACCAGACCCGGATGTGGCTGTCATCGCAATGGACCGTGCGGGCCGGCGCGGAGTGGACTGCCGGCGAGGACCGATTCTTCACCCATCTGCTGGATGGCTCCCGGGCCGCCAACCGGTTGGGATGGCAGTGGACAATCGGCGCGGGCACCGGCAAGCCGTACGGCTTTTCCCGCTGGCAGGTGCAGAAGCGGGCGCCGCAGTTGTGCCGCGACTGCGCGCTGAACACCAGTTGTCCGATCCAACAGTGGCCGTCGGACGCACCCCCCGCCGACCGGCCCGAGCCGGAGCCGTTGCTGCGACACGATCCTGACCCCGAGTCCACCGGCGGGCCCCGTACACCGACCGAGTTTGCACCGCCGACGGAGGTGTGGCTCACCGCCGAATCGCTCGGCGACGCCGACCCAGCGCTTGCCGCCCACCCGGATCTGCCGGCAGTGTTCGTATTCGACGAGCCGCTATTGGCGCGACTGCGGCTCTCCGGCAAAAGGCTGGTGTTTCTGGCCGAGACCCTCGCCGACCTGGCGACTCGCCGACCGGTCGAAGTTCGCCGGGGGAGGGTGGCCGCTGAGTTGTCCGGCCGGGAGGTGGCCGTCACGTACGCCCCGGTGCCGGGCTTCCGATCCCGGACGCACGATGTCGGGCCGGTGGTCGTACATCCGTGGCGTTGGCTGTACCGGCCCCACGAAGGGCCGATCGGTTCCTATACAACGTGGCGAAAGAGTCTCCAGACCGGCTGACCGCCAACTGGTCGGGTCCCTGGGCGAGGTTGGCGGCGAGGACGTAGCCGCTGGTGAGGGCCAGGGATGCGCCACCGCCACCAATGGGGGTGACGCACCAGCCGGCGTCCCCGGCCAGCACAACCCGGCCGCGGTGCCAGGAGGGCATCCGGATCTGGGTGAGGTAATCGATGTAGACGTCATCGGAGGTGTCGAAGCCCTCCAGGACTCGGAGTGCTTCCCACCCGGCGCCGGCGAACGTGTTCCTCAGCTGTCGCAGGGCGTCGGCCTGGTCGAGGCGGGTGAGATCTTCACTTCGGGCGTACGACAGAATCGCGCGGGTGGTGCCGTGGTTGTCGGGCCGCAGGTGTGTCTGACGTCCGCCGACGGTGTTGTACCAGCGCCACCGGGTATCGTCGCTGGGCGCGCGCGGGATAGTCCCGAAGGCCATGGTGATGCCCAGCGCGCCCGGTCAGCGGGCCGTGCTGGTCTTACGCTTGTACGAGGACTTCAGCGTGGACGAGGTGGCCGACAGCCGGTCAGGTGAGTGGCGGCAACACGCCCGGGGTGGGGTTGCTGACCTGCTGGAAAACCATCGAGGTACGGAAGCCGGTGACCTCGCGGCGCTTGCTGAGCCGGTCGAGCAGAAACGCGTGCAGCGCATCGAGATCGGGCACGCCCACGTGCAGCAGGAAGTCGTCACCGCCGGCAAGGACAAAGACGTGCAGCACTTCGGGCATCGCCGATGCCGAGGCCTTGAATGTGTCGATGACGGCTCGGCTCAACGGCCGCACCTGCACGGAGACCATCGCCTGCACCCCGCGGCCCAGCGCCCCAGGGTCGATGTCGGCGTGATAGCCGCGGATCACGCCCCGGCGCGTCAGGGCCCGGACCCTTTCCAGGCAGGTCGATGGGGCGAGGCCGAGCTGCCGGGCCAGCTCGCGGTTGGAGATCCGAGCATCCAATTGCAGAAGACCGATGATCCGTGCATCTAGTTCGTCCACGCACCGATTATTACCGTCTTTCCGATCATTCGTTCGGTTGAACGCCTCGACTATCGAACACGTGCATACCTTCGACCCATGACAGGGCATCGTCTGGGAGTGTGGCAGGGAACGGCGACCGTGCTCGGCGGTGTGCTCGGGCCGGGCATGCTGGTCCTTCCCCACCTCGCGGCGCAGGCCGCCGGGCCGGCTTCGGTGCTGGCCTGGGCGGCGCTGATCGTGATCAGCATCCCGGTCGCGTTCACGTTCGCGCTGCTCGGGCTGCGCCATCCCGACGGCGGCGGCGTGGCCCACTTCGCCGGGATCGCGCTGGGCCGCTCGGCCTACGCGATGGTGGGGTGGTGGTTCTACGCCGCGGTGCCGATCGGCGTTCTCGCCGGGGCGCTCGCCGGTGGCCTCTACGCGGCGGATGCGCTCGGCTGGGGCGGCCGGGCCGCCCCCGTGATCGCGTTCCTGCTCCTGGCGGCGGCGTTCCTGGCCAACGCGGCCGGGTTGCGCGCCGGCGGCCGGATCCAGATCGTCATGGTCGGCCTGCTGCTCACAGTCCTGACAGCCGCGATAATCGCAAGCCTGCCTGCCGTACGGGCGGAGCGTTTCGACCCCTTCCTGCCCCACGGTATCGGCGGCGTCGGCAGCGCGATCGGGGTACTGATCTTCGCCTTCGTCGGCTGGGAGGCCGCCAGCCACATGTCCGCCGAATTTGCTGGGCGACGCCTGCTCACCGCGACGGCCCTGACCCTCGCCGTGGTAACTGTCGTCTACCTCAGCGTCGCGGTCACCGTCGTCGGGTCCGGCGCCGCGTCGTCTCCCGTGCCGCTGACCGCGATGATGGCCACCCGCCTCGGCGCGGCGGCACAACCAGTGACGGCGACGGCGGCGCTGGTGCTGGCCTTCGGGGCGCTCAACACGTACGTCGCCGGGGCCTCACGCCTCGGGGTGGCGCTGGCCCAGCAGCGGCTGTTGCCGCGCCGAATCGGCTCGCAGTATCGCAGCCTTGCGGTGCTCGGTGTGGCGACTGTGCTCGCCGGCACGGCGACGCTGCTGTGGTCGATCGGCCTGGATCCGCTGTTGCGGGCGACCTCCGCCTGCCTGGCCGGGGTCATGTTCGTCGGCACTCTCGCCGCGGTGCAACTGCTTCCCGCAGGGTGGATGCGGGCGATCGCGGTCGCCGGTAATGCGCTGACAGCGCTGATGCTGGTGCTCAGCGGCGGCTACCTCGTCGTACCCGCTGCCATCGCCCTGGCCGGTTTCCTCGTTCTTCATATCGCGGAAGGCACCCGACGGAGCGAGCCGAACGCCAGGAGCCGGGCGCCGCTTGGCTCTGGAACTCTTACCCGATCACGGAGACCATCCTGCCGATCGACCGCACGCTACAAGCGCCGGCGGTGACCGGCCACCGGTGTCACCATCGGATTGAGCCCACACCGAGGAAGGGGCTTGACCTTGCCGCCTCAACCGTCGCCGCCGAAGATTCACCGTTGGCGAACCCTCACCATCTTGCCGAGCGGCGTTTATGACATAAACTGGCGCGGGCGACGCCTTCGGGCACGGCACGAGGTGATCATTCATTAACACTGTGCAAGGCCGGTGCGCTTTGGCCTCAATGACACGGCATGTCTACGTCAGAAGCGGTCAGGTGTGAACAACAACGAACACGGCACCCGGTTCCCGCTTGCTGTCGAGATGACATCATGCAGTGACGCGACTCTTATAGCCACCATCAGAGGCGACGTTGACCTGGCCACCGCCTCCCGCCTCAGGACGAGATTGATCGACGCGGTCGACAGCCACAACACCCGGCACGTGGTGATCAATGCAGCCGCCATGCCCTTCCTGGACGCCGCCGGCATCGCGGCGTCCGTTGCTGTTTACCGACATGCTGCTACACGCCAGGTAGATGTCCGGTTGATAAACGTACGATCGCTGGTCGGCACCGTGCTCCGCATCGTCGAGCTCGTGGACTTCTTCCACGCCACCACTCAGGACCCCGAGGCCTGAGGCAAGCTCGGCCGACGGTGGTGAGGAGCGCCATCAGAGCCGCGCAGTTCCCAGGGCGTCGGGGCGTCTCCGGGCGTCGAAGGAGCGACCGACGCCCGGAAGTGTCGCTACCGTAATGACATGATCAACGTTTCCGCCGAAGATCTCGAGGCGCTGCGAAACCGAATTGCCGCCACGCGATGGCCGCAGGTCTGGGCCGACCAAAGCGACGTCGAGTGGACGGCCGGTGCCCCCGGTGCGGAACTGCGCCGGTTGGCCGATTACTGGGCACGCGGTTACAACTGGCGCCAGCACGAGAGTGAGATCAACGCGATGCCTTGGAACCAAGCTGACATCGCCGGCAGCCAGCTCAACTATCTGCGCTTCGACGCCGGTCGGGCCGCCGCGTTACCGCTGGTGCTGACCAACGGCTGGCCCAGCAGCTTCTTCGAGTTGGTCGGCCTGGCACGGCGCTTGCAGGCCGACTTCACCGTCATCGTGCCGTGCCTGCCGGGTTTCCCGCTTGGACCGCGGTTGTCGCCTGTCGGTACCCGCGTGCCCACCCACGAGATGTGGCACCGGCTGATGTACGACGAACTTGGATTCTCTCGCTACGGCGCGCACGGGGGCGACCTCGGAGCAGGTACCACCTCGTTACTCGGCCAGGCCTTTCCTGGGATCGTGGCCGGTATCCATCTCATGTCGATCGCCGACCCAGCCGAGTACGATCTGGCAACGCTGACTGACCAGGAACGCGCCTACTTGGCCGCGATCGCGCGGTGGTTCGCCGACGAGGGCGCCTACGAACATCAGCAGATGACGCGACCAGCCACCCTGAGCTACGGGCTCTCGGACTCGCCGGTCGGGCTACTTGCGTGGCTACTCGAGAAATACCACGTCTGGGACGGCGCCTTCAGCGACGATGAAATCCTCACCCAGGCCTCTCTCTACTGGCATACCAACACCATCGCCACATCGTTTCGGCCCTACTGGGAGTTCGGTCAGGGAACGGCCGAGCGGGTACGCCGCGTCGAAACGCCGACTGCTGTCGCAGTTTTTCCCAACGACCTGTCACAGCCCCCACGCAGCTGGGCGCAACGGACCTACAACGTGGTCCGCTACACCCGAATGCCACGTGGCGGCCACTTCGCGCCCCATCAGGAAACAGAGCTTCTCGCGGCCGACATCACGACCTTCTTCGAGTCGCTACATTGAATGCCTAACCATCTTGGGCGAACAGCACAACCATGATGTCGGCGAGCAAGAGGGCGGTCTCCTCCGGCGTCGCCGAAGGTAGCAGAACATGGCTGACGGTCAGCCTGGCGATCGTTTCGCCCACGGCGCCCACCCGTGCCGGGGCGATGAAGGGCAGATGTGCGGATGCCCACTCTTGAAGCACCGCGACCGCCGCCGCCAGCAGCAGTTCAGCCCGAGTGGTAAGAAATGGGAGCAAATCATCGGTACGCCCGGGTGCGCTGCCGAGAACCACCTTGATGAACGGGTCATCTGCGGCGGCCAGCAGTACATGCCGCACTGCGGCCCGGCCGGCGGCCCGGACGTCAGAGCCGTTCGCGAACAGGTCGGCGCGGACGCCGGTTACGAAGCGGTCGATCTCGCGGGACGCCAGCGCCTCGGCAAGGGCCGCCTTGGTACCGAACTCGTTGTAGACGGTTTGCCGGCTGACGCCGACGCCGTCGGCTACATCGGCCATCCGTACGCCGTCCCAGCCGTGCGCGATCGTCAGGTCTCGAGCAGCGGCGATCAGCGAATCGCGCAGCAGGCGACGGTTGGAGTCGCGATACGAGCTCATCGATTCGCACAGTAGGCGTACGAACTCGTCATGTCTAATGTCTTGACAGCAATGGCATCTGTGTAAAGAGTCTGTGCACATGGAGTTCACAGCTCAGCCGCAGCTCGAGATCCGGCGCCCGCGGTGGGCGCTGGCCCTCGTCGTACCCGCTTTGCCGTTCGTTTCCCTGCTCCTGGTCGGCTCGACGGGCGGTCAGTGGGGCTGGTGGTTGACGCCGGTTTTCGTGCTTGGCGTCATTCCCCTCATTGATCTTCTGGTCGGCGACGACCACGCCAATCCGCCCGAGGCGACGGTGCCCGTACTGCAGGCGTCTCGGTACTTCCGCTGGCTCACGTATCTCTTCATTCCCGTGCAGTACGCCGCACTCACGCTGGGCTGTGCGGCCTGGGTGGCGCATCCCGATCCGTTCGGCGCGGTCGGTCTGATCGTGACCGTTGGGCTGGTCGACGGCATCGCTATCAACACCGCCCATGAACTCGGTCACAAGCGCGAAGCGGCGGAACGCTGGTTGTCGAAAATCGCTCTGGCCCCGACCGGTTACGGCCACTTCTTCGTTGAGCACAACCGCGGTCACCATGTACGTGTCGCGACACCGGCGGATCCGGCCAGCTCGCGATTGGGCGAAAGTTACTGGCGCTTCTGGCGGCGTACCGTGCCGGGAAGCCTGCGGTCGGCGTGGCAGCTCGAGACGTCGAAACACCGGCTGCGCGAGCGTTCACCGTGGACAGTGCACAACGACATCCTCAACGCCTGGGCGATGACTGCCGTCCTGTATCTGGTTCTGATGGTCCTTTTCGGACCAGCGGCTCTGATCTTTCTGGGAATGCAGGCGGTGGTCGGCTTCTCCACCCTCGAGGCCGTCAACTACCTTGAGCACTACGGGCTGTTGCGCGCGCGAAACGCGGCCGGCCGCTTCGAGAAGGTTGATCCGCGGCACAGCTGGAACAGCGATCGTCTGGTAACCAATATTTTCCTTTTTCAATTACAGCGGCACAGCGACCACCACGCCAATCCGCTGCGTCGGTATCAGACCCTGCGCAGTTTCGTGGACTCACCGCAGCTTCCGGCCGGCTACGCCACCATGCTGCTTCTGGCGTTGGTCCCGCCCCTATGGCGTCGTGTCATGGACCGCCGGGTACTGGCTCACTACGGCGGCGACGCGACGCTGGCCAATCGACGGCCGAGTACCGTGGGCGGCATCTGACCGCTCGGACGGCAGAGTTCATCGTCGATCTGCACCAACATCGGGCTGATCTTGTACTCAAGGTCGAGATCTTGAAGCCAGACGGAAGCCGACCGTTGCCGCAGACTGGTAACACAGTGAAGCAACGTCGCCCTGCTGCCGGGCGCAGATCAGCAATGCAAGCACCAGCGCGCATCGCACCGACATTCGCCGTCGAGGTTCTCCGGCCGGTCGCCCGGCCGCCGGTTTCAGGCCAGGGGAACAGCCGGGATGGCGGCCCGAACCGCAGGAGCGTCGTACCGATAGAAGTCGGCGACCGGTCCCATCCGATGGGGAGGCCCAGCCCCTTGGTCGAAGGCGCTCGAGGATATTGCGACACGGTGCCTTCGCCTCTGACGCCGATCAAGTAACGCCTACCAAGCAACTACGCATCCGACGCTCGTGCGGATCGATCGCCGTCAACATTGCGGCGCGACTGGAGTTTGGGCGGAGTGCCGCATGGTGGCGGCCACGCGACACCCCGCCGACTGGGAGACGCGGGCCCTCAATCCGGCGTCATGTGGAGCATCCGAGGAGCACCGAGCAAACTGCCGACGGCGACCAGTCCGGCGGCTGCAGACATCGATACCGGCCAAAGTTGAGCACTTCTGAGGTGGCCGACTTGGCGACCGTCGCGATCGAGTAGATGCACGGAGCCGTCGCAGCCGCCGACCATCAGGTGGTGATCGCCGCCGGTCCAGGCGACCGATCGCACCGCGGACGCGGGCACGTCGAAGGCGGCGATCAAGTCCAGCCCCGGGCTCAGGAGCTCGACCCGGCCGTCGGGACGGACCACGGCGAGGATCTCACCCGACGGGGACCACGCGCAGGCACCCACGACCGACGCGTATCGCCGGAGTCCCAGCGGCCGGCGCGGGCTCAGATCACCCACCGCGATCACGCCGTCATCGCTGACGGTGGCCACGGAACCCCCGATACTTACAGACACCATCACGCACCGAGCGCGACGCGCCCAGCGCGGAGCGACGGCAACCGGCTCAGCGCAGCCTGGGCGGAGATCTCCCACACCATCACCTGGCCGTCGTACGAACAACTGGCGAGTCGACGACCGTCTGCCCGAAGGGCTACATGACTGATGGGGGAGAGGTGACCCGGACCGGTCTGGTGATCGGCCACCTTCAACAGCATCCCCATCTTGGACCTGTGCGGAGTCAATGCACCGACTTGACGGGAAGGTGAGCGATGTACACCAGATAGACATACTGGCTGCCGATGTAAAGTGCAAGGTCAGAGGCCGGGCCGGACGACAAAAGGCGTCGCGAGTTCGGCCGACGTGTGATCAAGGTGAAGTTCGAAGTCGCGGATCACGACGTAAAAATCCGGATAGTTGACCGATCGCAGAACCTGGGCCGGTCCGCGGCCGGCCGGCTCTGGACAAAACGTTGCATCAGCAGAGAACAGCACACTGCTGTCCCGCTCTTGCAGAAGCACCGCGAAGTTCCGGTGGCGCAAATACCGTCCCGGGTAGTTGGTCGATTCCAGGGACACACAACCCGCATCCGCGAGTCCGGACCGGACGGCGAAGCTCGCGTCAGCGCGGTCCAACGGTCGGCTTCCGGTTCCGACTTGGTTGATCCGGGCGCGGAAGTCACGGTGCCGGACGCGGTAGCCGGGCAGTCGCTGAGGCTCCAGGCTGACGATCCGGCCGACTACCCAGGTCGGACTTCGTCGGCCGGCAGGCGGCCGTGTCCGCTGGGGAAGCTCCGTGTGAGCCGGATCGGCCGGAGAGGATCGGCCGACCGACGTGGGGGCCAACGTCGGGGTCGTCGCTGCCGATGCGGCCGGCAGCACCGGAACCGGAATCGGCGGATCCGGGAAGTCGATCGGCGGAACCGCATCCACCTGGATGGCGGACGGGCGGTGTTCGGCCTTCCACGATCGGACGATGACGACCGCCGCACTCACCGACAGGCAAGCGATCAGTCCGATCGCGATCAGGAACCATGCAATGCTCCGGTCGACGGTGTGGCTGCGCGGCGGGGTCAAACCGACGGGTGCAGACGGAACAGAACGGAAATGGCCAGCAGGTCGCGGGCCAGGGCGGGCGTCCGCAGTGGCCTCGTGGTGCGGGATCCATCCGCCGATACGCAGACCCGGAAGTTCGGAATCCACTGTAGGCATACTTCGTAGTCTCCTCGGATCATGAGCCGCCGCCACGGCAGAGCCCAGAACGAGGTGCGAAGTCATATTGGGTGATGTATCGCCTGAAGGCAATAGTTTTCGACCGAGTAACAAACCTTCCTATCCACGACCCGTTTGAGTGGGTTCGCAAGCCGCCTTCGGGCGGTCTGGCCGCAACCACCGGGCGGGGCGGATCACCGGGCGGGTGGGTGAGTGGGTGCAGCTGGTAGTCCGTCGCGCGAGGTGCAACCGTTATTGATTGCGGGTGTGTCCGGCAAATACGGTGCGGGACGGAGATGCACAAGTTTTGACCGATCGGTTGTACGTCGAGGGGTTGTTCGTCGGCACGCGCCACGGCGACGTACCTCGGGCAGGATCGGTGCTCCACAGCGGAGCGCTACCGCGTGGCCGAGGGAGATCGCAGGAGAGTCACACCTACCCGAGCGCAACCCCGCGGATCGAGCGTTGCACGCAAGCTGTCGGCGCTGGCCGTCCTGCTGGCCACGGCGCCGCCGTCGTGGTATTCGTCTCGAGCGGCGGCCGGGGCAGCGCATCGGCCGAAACGAGCCTTCAGGATTACCTGGCAATCCAGCGCGTCGCCGCCAACGTGGTGGTACCCAAGCCGGAGCGCCGCGCGTCCCGGGGAGTGTTCCGCATGGACTGCGGCACGAACCAGGTCGGCAAGTTCAGCCCGGACAATCCGGTGGCACAGCCGGGCATCAAGAACGGTGCCGAACACGTGCATGACTTCGTCGGCAACCTGGCCATCACCGCCGACACCTCCGACGCCGCGCTCGCGACGTCCGAGACGACCTGCCCGAACGGCGACTGCTCAGCGTACTCTGACCGGTCGTACGGATCGACGAGAGTGTCCGCGCCCCAAGCCGGCGATACCGACGCCCTGGCCGGTGCCGTGCCCATGGTGACCTGTCCGAGCGTCGGCGACCGGCTTCCCGCGATCCACGGCTCGGTGGCTGGTTTGGTGAAGCGACCACTGGCCCGACTTGACCAGCTGACTGCTGACGCCGACACCCGGCTCGCCACCGGTCGAGGATCGATAGACGGCAGGCTGATCCATGATTGCCGGCACGGTAGATCTAGTGACTGCCCACACTGTGCGGCGCCACTACCATCTCGGTGAGATCGTCGCTTCCGACTCTGCCACGGATTCAGACTGGCCGGCCTGCGTGACCGGGCTGAGCGCCACATGCCCGACATCGACGACTTCGCGGCGGCGTACGTCCGTGGCGGGTACGTAGGTCCGGCTCGCGGCTAAGGTCATTTAACAAATCGAAGTTATGCTGCGGTCATGAGCGATCAGGTGCAGAAGGCGCTGGCCGGTGACCGGGTCATCGACATCACCACGACCGGGCGGCGGACCGGGCAGCCCCGGCGGATCGAGATCTGGTTTCATCGCGTCGGCGGCCACTACTTCATCACGGGAACACCGGGAAAGCCGCGCGACTGGTACGCGAATCTGGTTGCGCACCCAGAATTCACCTTCCACCTGAAGGAATCGGCAATTGCCGATCTCTCTGCTACCGCACGGCCGATCACGGACGCCGGCGAACGGGAGCGGGTGTTCACAGCTCTGCTCGCCGGACTGCACGAGCTGACTCAGGCTCCGGGCCAGGAGTTCGGTGCGTGGCTGGATGCCAGCCCATTGGTGGAGGTGTTTTTCGATCCCCGTTGAGTGCGGGTGGTGCCTCGATGTCCGGGATTTTGTGCGCCAGTTGCCACGCAACTCGACCGCCGCGCCGAGGGGTGCCGGTAAGTTCGGAGCTGCCCGGCTCGGGCGGAAGCTCGGCCAGTTTCATCAACGCTTCGAAGGAGGTGTCGCAGATGCGCGCGATCCTCGTCCCTGGTCTCACCGGCGCTCGTCCTGGAGTCATCTCGATCCCCTTGCGGAGTTGACCGGGCATCGGGCACGTAGTCCAATAAATTAAAGCCATAGGAAATGGGACCAGATTTTATCTCGTGGACCTTGGCCGTCGGTAACAGCGCGGAGCCAGTCGAGCATTTCGACCAGGTCGAGAGTGGCCTGGAAGAGTGTTCCTAACTTGTCGTAGCGGGTGGCCAGGCCGCGCCAGTGCTTGCGCCGGTCGAAGCCGCGGCCTTCAAAGGTCCGAAAACCAGTGACCGGAGCCGTCCCTGATCGGCTTGATGACGAGGTGGCTCTGGCCGTCCTGATGCAGGTTCGAGGTGCTGTTGGTCAACGTCTCGACTTCACCGGTGCCCACCCCGAGGCGCCCCCCGGGGTAGCCGGTACCGATGTCGTGGAGCCAGACGCTGGTGTTGATGTGGGAGCCGGACGTGCCAGTGAAGTCGTCGCGACGGTGGTAGTCCATTCCGACGGCGGCTCGGGGATCGATGCCTGGGCCGGGGGGTCAGGATGAGG
The DNA here is from genome assembly GCA_964236515.1 of uncultured Actinoplanes sp. GTDB lineage: Bacteria > Actinomycetota > Actinomycetes > Mycobacteriales > Micromonosporaceae > Actinoplanes. Next base: position 194,275 of record CAXSDA010000004.1, on the reverse strand, counting down.
ACGGGCGCGGGTGCGAGACAAGCCGAGATCCGCCGTGGCGGGGGATTACCGTACGGCCCAGACCTGCGCTCCGGTGCCGTTGCATTCCCAGAGCTGGACCAGCGTCCCGTTCACTGTGCCATTGGCGTTGACGTCGACGCATTTGCCGGAGGCGCTCGCGACGATTGTGCCGTTGGTGTTGAACGTGAATTTCTGCGCTGAGGTGCCGTTGCATGTCCAGCTCTGAATCTTGGTGCCGTTGGCAGTACCGGCGGCATTCACGTCGAGGCACCGGTCGCCGTAGATCCGGAGTTCATCGGCCGTGGTGCGGGTCCAGCGCTGATTGGCCTGGCCGTGGCAGTCCCAAATCAGCGCCTGAGCTCCGTCGGCGGTGCTGGCCCCGGACACGTCGAGGCATCGGGTGGACTGCGGGTTCGAGAGCAGCGCGGCCGATCCGGCCGGGGGTGTGGTGATCGTGCTGAGGCTGCCCGGCACGGACTGCAGCGCGGACCACCACCGCGCCGCCATCTTGTCGTATCCGCCCGCGTTCGGGTGCAGCCCGTCGGCCAGGTCGGCGGTGGTGAGAGCAGAGTGCATGTCGACCAGGTGGGTCATCGGACCCTTCTGGGCGACAATGCCGGGCAGTGCGGCGTTGAACGTCTGGGTCTTGGCCTCGTTGCCCGCATCGCTGGTGGGGATGATCTGCGCGACGAAGAGCTCCACGTTGGGCTCCAGCGCCCGGATGTGGTCGATCAGCGTGGACAACCGTGCCGGGGCATTGGCCACGTCGTGATTCTGTCCGATGTCGTTCGTGCCGATGTGCAACAGGATCGTCCGTGGGTTGGCCGTTCGTAGCCAGCCGGTGATGCTTCCGTCGATGTCGTCGATGCGCCAACCCGAATGACCTTCGTGGTCGTGGTCACCTAGGCTGGCCGGACCGTTGGACGCGCTGCCCACGAAGTCGGTGAGCCTGCCGGCGTTCGCCAACCGCTGCCACAGTCCGATCCGATAGCCACCGGGGGTGTTGAGCCCGTCCGTGATGGAGTCGCCCAAGGGCATGATCCGCACGCCGCCGTTCGACTCGGCCTGCGCCGGCATGCCACCCGCGACCACCACTGAGGCGGCCAGGGCGAGCCCGAGGCCGGCCGACGCCAGGCGCTTGAGGTTCCATTGCATAGCTGGTCCTTTCGTGTCCTGCTGGGGGGATGTCGACCGGGTCAATTACGCGACCACTTCTGGTTGGCGCCCCCGTTGCAGGTCCAGAGGTCCAGCGCGGTGGCGTTGGCGGTGCCGTGACCGACGGCGTCGAGGCACTTGCCTGATTCCACGCCGACTATGGTGCCGTCGGCGTTGACGTTCCATTGCTGGTTGAGTCCGCCGGTGCAGTCCCAGATCTGGACGACAGCACCGTCTCCGGTGCCGTGGGCGTCGACGTCCAGGCATTTGTTGCCGTACACCGTCAACTGCTTGCCAGTGGTCGCCGTCCACTGCTGGTTGCCGCCGCCGTGGCAGTCCCACAGCGCCGGCTTCGTGCCGTTGGTCTGCGAGGCGCCGGGTACGTCGACGCACCGCCCGGATTCCTGGCCGCGGACGACCGCGGTAATCCCACCGGTGTTGCCGGGATAGGACGGAGGCGCCGATGATGCCGCGGTCGCCCACGAGGTGTTGGCGGACGTGCCGAGGATGAAGGCTAGGTCGCCGCCGCCGGTCATGGATGACGAAGGAAGGTAGGCGTTGCTCCAGTTCGCGCCATTGAGCGTGGCGCTCTGCACGTACGGCGCGTTGGTGGCGGCCTGTGGCGCGGTGATCCGGATGGTGCCGCCACCGCCGAGGGTGATGGTGACCTCGGTGAACAGCGGGCTGCCGATCGCCATGTCGGCCGTACCGGGGGTGTTGGGGTAGATGCCGATGGCGGACCAGACGTACCAGGCGCTCATGGTGCCCAGGTCGTCGTTGCCGACGCCCCAGTTCGCCGGCGCGGCGTTCCACAGCTCGTTCTGGACCTGGCGGACCTTCTGCTGCGTCTTCCACGGCTGACCGACGTAGTCGTACGCCCACGGCAGGTTCATGGACGGTTCGTTGCCCATGTCGGCCTTGTCCGAGTCGTTGCTTTGGCCGTGCAGGTTGGATAGCACGCTGTCGAGGTAGCTCACCATCGCGGCGTTGCCGCCCTTGGCGTCGGCCAGGCCGCGCAGGTTGAACGGCACCATGCCGGTGTACTGCCACGACGTGCCCTCGACCATGTCCGTGCTCTTCTTCGGATCGAAGTTCGGCCGCCACTGACCGTTCAGCTGCTTGCCCTGCATGAAGCCGGTAGCGGGATTGAACACGTTGCGCCAGGACTGGGCCCGGTTGACGAACTTCGTCTGATCGGCCGTGTCGCCGAGGCGGCCGGCCATGGCACCGGTCGCGAAGTCGCTCGTCGCGTACTCCAGCGTCGTGGCGGTCGGCCCGTAGAAGCCGCTCTCGTACGTACCGTCGGTGGGCAGGTAGCCGATGGTGTCGATGTAGCGGTTGCCCTTACGGATCTTGTTCTGCGCGTTCGCCTGCGCCACCATCGCGTTCTTGGCCGCGGTGGTATCGAAGTGCTGGGCTCCGAACGCGTGGTAGTCGGAGATGATGATCGGTGCCGGATCACCGTTCATCACGTCGGTGTCGGCTTGGTTTAGCGTCCACTTCGGCAGGAAGCCGCCGTTCTGCTGGTAGTCGTTGATCAGCGACTGCGCCGCGTCGCCGGCCGACTGTGGGTCGACCAGGGCGTGCAGCTGGGCCTGCGAGCGATAGATGTCCCAGCCGGAGAACGTGGCGTACTGCGCCTGTTGGGCGCCGCTCACCGTATGAGTCTGCCGGTCGAATCCGGTGTACTGGCCGTTGACGTCGCTGTAGATGTTGGGGTGCAGCAGTGCGTGATACAGCGCCGAGTAGAAGATTTTCTGCTGGTCGCCGGTACCACCGCTGATCTGAATCTTGTCGAGTTTGGAGTTCCACGCGTTGTGCGCCGCCTGCCGGGTCCCGTCGAAGTCCCAGCCGGGGTTCTCGGAGATCCGGTTCGCCGCCGCGTTGGCGTCCGACACGAACGACACGCCGACCTTCGCGTTGACCACCCGGTTGCTGCCGGCGTCGAAGGTCACCGAGTCACCGCCGCTGAACGTGCCGCCGGAGGTCATCGGCCGGTCGAACAGCATGTTGAAGTGCAGAGTGTAGGTCGGACTGTCGGCGCAGAAATGGCCCGAGGTGATCCAGCCCCGGATCTCGGTGTCGCTGACCCGGGTGAAGCTCATCGCGTCGGTCCGGGTGCCGGCGGCACCCAACTTGAACAGCAGATTGGCCTGCCCTGTCGTCGGGAATGTGAATCGGGCCATCCCGGTACGAGCGGTCGTCGTCAGTTCGGTCTTCACTCCGTTGCCCAGCGTCACGGCGTACGAGCCGGCGCCGGCTGACTCGGCGCTGTGTGAGAAGCTCGACGTGGCATTCCCGTCGACCGCACCCACGGTCGGCAGGATCGGGACGTCGGCCGTCGCATTACAGCCGGGTCCGGACAGGTGGTTCAGGCTGAAACCGGTGATCGTGCTGTCGCTGTAGGCGTAGTTGCCGCCGGCCGGGCGCGAGGGCGTGTCGGGGCTCCACTGGACCATGCCGAACGGGACCACCGCGCCGGGGAATGTGTTGCCGCCGTTCGAGGTGCCGAGCAGCGGGTTGACCAGGGCGGCCGGGTCGGAGATCGCGGCGTCGGCCGGGGCGGCCGGCAGAACCGACAGCCCGAGCATGGTGACGCTCGCGGCGAGGGGAATACCCCACCATCGTGTTCTCATCAGGGCTCTCCAAGGACAGAGTGGTACTGCGCTGCGCGGGGTCGGGCAGCGGAGGGGGTGGCGGTGGCTGAGGGTGGGACGGAGGTCAGCTGCGGGACCACTTCTGGTTGGTGCCGCCGTTGCAGGTCCAGATCTCGAGCGGGGTGCCGTTGGCGGTGCCGTGCGCGGTGGCGTCGAGGCACTTGCCGGAGCCGACCCCGACGACGGTGCCGTCGGAGTTGACGGTCCACTGCTGGTTGGTGCCGCCGGTGCACTCGTAGATCAGTACCGCTGTGCCGTCGGCGGTACTGGCCCCGTCCACGTCCAAACATTTGTTGCCGTAGACCGTGAGCTGCCGGGAGCTGGCTGCGGTCCAGCTCTGGTTCGTGCCGGCGTTGCAGTCCCAGAGGTTCACTGTCGTGGCGTTGGTCTGGCTGAAGCCGGGGACGTCGACGCATCGCCCGGACTCTTGGCCACGCAGCACGCCGGTGGTGCTGCCGGTCGGCGGCGTGGTGTTGCCCCGGTTGGCCACCAGCGCGGCCGCGGCCGCGGCCTGGGTGTTGTACGTCCACTGCGCGAACGGGCCGACGAACGAGTTGCCTTGCTGCCCGGTGCTGTTGGTGTCGTTGGCCAAAATCGAGGCGGTCGTGGTGCTGATGAACCCGTCGTACTCGGTGGTGGCCGCCGCCGTGGACAGTGCCCTCAGGTAGCGGATGAAGATGCCCTTGAACGACTGTCCGTCGCCGGTGCAGTTGGGCTCACAGCCTTCGTACAGGACCCCGTTGCGGTTGAACTTCTGGGTTCCGGCTGTGGCGATCGCCCGGGCGGTGGTGAGCAGGCCGGCGTCGCCGGTGGCTTTCGACAGCTCGGCCAGCCCCTGCAGCACCACGCCTTGGTTGTAGGTGTAGACCGCCGTGCTGAAGCTGCACCCGCCGACGTTCAGCCCGTCCTGGACCAGATTCGACGTGATCAGCCCGGTCCCCTTGAACCAGTTCCACTCGTCGTTGGCCCAACCCAGATAAGTCGTGTCACCGGGAATCCGGTTGTGCAGCCCGGCCGTCGCGGCCAGGAACAGCTCGTTGGCGATCGAGGCCTTGTAGGTCTTGGCGGTGCTCCAGTAGACGCCGCCACCGCACTGGGAATCCCAGTAGTTAAGCATGTATTTGGTGGTCGTCTCGGCCATGCTCAGGTAGTTGCGGTTGCCGGTGATGTCGTAGGCCTGCAACCACACCAGCGTCCACCAGCCGGTGTCGTCGATGTACTCGTTGGTGAAGTTAGGGTTCTTGGCGTACGCGTCCGAGATCGCATAGTCGTACTGGGTGTCACCGGTCGCCTGGCGGTAGGTCATCACCGTGCTCAGCGCCACCGCGCCGGTCCACCAGCCACCGCCGATCCGTCCGGAACCGGCATCGTAGGACTTCATCAGGACCGCGATGCTGGAGGAGGCCGGTGTCGCGGCCGCCACGCTGTCTGCCGTGCCGGCGAGCACGCCCAGGGAAAGTGCTGCGGCCGTTAGGCCGCTCAAGACACGCTTCAGAGAGGTGCGCATCAAACATTCCTTTGATACGTGGTGCGGGGATGGGGGAGCGGCGCCGGGGTGTAGGGGAGTGGGCGACGGGTCACCCAACCGGGGCCGGCCCGTTATACGGGCGTCGCTTCGTTACAGCGAGCCGGCCACTCGGCGTGGATGATGCGGGACTGTCCGGAACGGCTCAGGTACGGGCCCATTTCTGGTTGGCGCCGCCGTTGCAGGTCCAGATCTCGAGTTTCGTACCGTTGGTGGTGCCGTGACCAGTGGCGTCAAGGCATTTGCCAGAGCCGACCCCGACGATCGTGCCGTCGGCGTTGATGGTCCATTGCTGGTTGGTGCCGCCGGTGCAGTCCCAGATCAATACGGGAGTGCCGTCGGTGGTGCCGGCACCGCTGGCGTCGAGGCACTTGGTGCCGTAGACCGTCAGTTGCTTCGACGAAGTGGCCGTCCAGGACTGGTTGGCGGCGACGTTGCAGTCCCAGAGCGCGACCACGGTGCCGTTGGCCTCGGTGGCGCCGGGCACGTCCACGCAACGCCCGGACTCCTGCCCGCGGAGCACGCCGACGGTCTGCGTGGGCGGCGTCGGGCCGGCGTTCGGGGTGACGGTCAGGTTGTCGAACTGGTCTGTCTGGTATCCCACGACGCCGAGGCCGATCTGGCCGGTGCTGTACGAGCCGTCGTTGACGGTGCCCAGCGTGGCGCCGTCGAGGGTGGCGGTGATCTGGGTGCCCGAGAAGCCCAGTTTGAGGTTGTGCCAGATGTTCAAGCCCAGTCCAGACCTGGTTCCGGAGGTCAGCGTCGTGGTGGCGTTCGTGGTGGTGTGTTTGGCGATCGACCATGCGCCGGTGTTGCTGATCCGCAGCTGGTACGCCGCCTGCCGGTTCTGCGGACGCAACTGGGTGTTGGCCCGTCCCAGCAGCGTGACCGTGCCGGCCTGCTGCATGTTCACGTCCGTACTCACGGTGTAGTTCGCCCAGGACGGATCACCGATCAGGGTGAAAGCGTCGCTGTCGTCCTGCCAGTTGATCGGCTGCACCGGGGCAACCTGCTGCAGGCACTGCCCACTGTGGCCTGCGCTGCAGGGCCGTACCTCGTAGGAGCCCTGCATGTCCTCGGTGTAACGGGGCTGGGCGCGGTTGGCGTAGCCGTCGAAGTTGTCCGAGTACGGCAAAGTAAGGCCGCCGGTGGCAGGGCTGGTCGCGGTGCCTTTGCCCTGGCCCGTCGTGGTGGTCACGCTGTAGATCCGGTTCGGCTGCAGGGTCAGCGAGTAGGACCCGTTGACCACGGCCACGTCCGCCTGCTTGACGAAGTAGTCGGCCGGGTTGTTCGAACCCATGTCGGTGGACCACACGTGCACCGTGCCGGTGCTCAGGCCGCCGGAGACGCTCACATTGACTGTCTGGGCAGCGGTGGTGCCGCTGGTCTCGTAGATGGTGGAGTAGTCGGTGTTGTTCGTCGACTTGAGCGACACGTAGCTGCCGTTTGCGCGGTCGCCGCCCAGGTATCCGCTGGCCGAGCTGTTCAGGTAATGCCAGCCCGGCTGGGTGAACTGCGCGTAGTGGGCGTTGGCCCAGAGGTTCTTGCCGACCCGGTACGAGCCGGACCACGGTGAGCCGGCGTCCATCAGGCCGACCGTGGCGTACGGCAGGTTCGGAGTGATCGCCGCGATCAGCGGCCAGTTCATGTACCCGCTGATCTCGGCGTCCAGGTACCCGCGGTTGACCGTACGGATGTAGGGAACCACACCCGAGTTGTCATCCTGCGAACCGAATTCGCTGGCCCACAGGGGCTTACCGGAGTTGCGGGCGTTCTGCGTGGTGGAGCAGGACTCGGCCTGCGAGAGGTAGCCGCAGACGTAGTGGTCGCCGAGCACGCCGACGGCGTTCTTGAGAGTCGCGTCGCCACCGAACTCGTCGGCCATGCTCCAGCCGCTGTCGTCGCCGACGATCTGCACGGCGCCGTAGCCGGCGTTGTTCAGTGAGGTACGCAGGTTCTTGTACCAGCCGCTGTCGTGGCCCCGTTCGTTCCAACCGCCGAGATAGTTGATGGTCAGCCCGTGCTGCTTGGCGCAGTTCAGCCACGAGATGTCGTAGTCGATCATGTCCTGTGACCAGAAGTTGTGGTTGCCGATCCAGCCCGGTGCCGTCCACGGCAACGCCACCAGCTTGATGTTCGGGTTGCGGGCCGTGGCCTGCTCACCCAGCCAAAATTCGTACCCGACATTGCAGTTGACGTCACCGCGCGTGTGCTCGTGGCTGGGTTCGGCGCCGTCGGTGGAGTTCGCGTCACCACCGATCTCGAGCTTGAGGAGCTGCACCGCCGCGCCGTAGCCGGGCTTGAACAGATAGTCGAGAATCTGCGAGCGCTGGGCCGGCGGATAGTCGATCAGCAGTCGCGAATTGCCACCGCCACCGCTGATGGCGCCGACACCGTCAAACGTGCGACCGACGATGCCGCCGTTCACATTGATCGTGGTCGTGGCAGCCTGGGCGGGGGCGGCGGAGACCACACCGGCACCCGCGGTCAGCAACAACAGCGCCGCCTGCGTGATCATTTTTGTGCGGAACCGACGGCCATGATGGGGAGAGAACATCGATTTTCTCCTTCGAGCGGGGGGATCGCCAGGAGCCGTTCATCGAGCTGGGCGCCGCTTACGGGGATTCGGGCGCGTTGCGTTCATCGCTAGGACGTGCTGGTCATAGCGCCGAGTAAGGACAGCGGCATCGGCGCTGATGTCGTCTCCCCGGCGGGGCGTCGGTCCAGTGGGGTCCGTTCAACCTGTTCGATCTCGACTGGTGCCAGCAGCTTGGCTGCCCACTCGCACTCATGATCGAAAACCAGTCGAACAAACTAAGACATCGATAATCAAAGATGAACGCGAAGCAGATGTCAACGGTCTCAGAAGATCAGTTGTCAACGTTGTCATCTTGCAGAAACCTGCCCGACCCATTCCCGGTTCGGTACGAGAACGGACGGCGCGACCGGCCTGTCCGATGATCTCGACCGCCGCTACCGGTCAGGCCCCGCTTGGGCACCAGCCGGCCTGGGATTCGGGCGTTGAAGCGGCTCCCGCGCTGTCGCGTCGGCGCCGGCACCAACAGCGGTCATGAGCCCTCCATCGTCAGACGGTCGGCCCGCGCGTCGCCGGCCGAGCCGGGCGAGTGTGGGTATGTCTCACCCGCACTGACGCTCACCCGTCAGACAGGCAACGCGATCAGCGCTGTCGCTGCCGGAGGCGGGCAGGTAGCCCCGGGATCCGGAAGCCGGCGAACGCCGACCGCCGAGATGACCGAACCCGAGATGCACGCTTCACCGCTCGAGCGTGCCTTGATCTTCTGGTCGCCCAATGCGACAGAGCCCTTGCAGGCCAACTTTGATCGCAGGTTGAAAGCTCATCTTCTACGTGCCTCGGCCGCGCAAGTTGCCATGACACCGCAAGGGACAGTTGTCTGCCCGGACGTTATGCATGGTGCCGATTAGGCGTTCGGACCGGAACGCGACCTGGTCAACCACTTCGCTTGGCGGAACGGGGGAGCCGCCCAGGGGACTACCCCAGGCGGCTCCCGCATTCGTAACTCGAGTCGGCCTGCCTGCTCCGGCCAGGGACGCAGGTGGTGGTCAGGCGTCGGTCTCGACGATCTCTGCCCTGTCGGCACCTTCCCGGCAAACGCCGGGACATGGCGGCGCCGGGTCTCCGGCTGCAGAAAGGTATGCGGGAGACCCGGCGCGGCCCAGCAGATCGGCTAGCTGGTTTGTACCACGTAGACGGTTGCGGAGCCGGTCCCTTCGGGACCCACCACCTCGACCAGCTGGCCGCCGGCCGTCAGCTGCAACGATTTGGTCTGGTACACGCCGTCGGGGCCACCGACGTAGCCGGTCTCGACGCCGTTGACATAGGCATCGAACATTGCGACCCCGGTGACGTCGAACTCCAGTGCGTATCTGCCTTCGGCAGGAACACTCGCCTCGAGATAGGTCGGGCCGCTGACCTCGCCGATCAACTGCCGGTAGCCGGCCACGGGCACGGGTGCTGCGAAGGCCGCCGGTGGGGCGATGCCCGCCAGGGTTGCGCTGGTGAGTAGTAGGGCAGCGACCACGTGCGTACGCTTTTTCATGCTGTCATCGGCTCCATTTCTGGTTGGCGCCCCCAGCGCAGGTCCAGATGTCGAGGGCGGTACTGTTTGCGGTGCCGTTGGCCACGGCATCGAGGCATTTGCCGGCTGAGGCCGTGACCAGGATGCCGTCGGGCCGCAGCACCCGCTGCTCGTTGCCGCCGCCGGTGCGGATCCAGATCATCACCGGAGTGCCGTCGGCGGTGCCGCCTGCCTGCGTCCAGGCACCAATTGCCGAAGACGGTGAGCCGGCCCGACACGGTGAGCCCTGCTACCGGTGCCCCACGTGACCGAGTCGCCGAGCGGCATGGATCCGCAGGCTCGGGGGCGGCGTCGGCGTCGGCATCGGCGAGCCCCGCAGCGACGACTCCGGCCACCACCGCGAGGTGGCCGCCGCCGTCAGCAGCTTGCGCATCGTTGTCTCCTTGGGATGGTCTGCTGGTGGGTGAGCCGGCCGTGGAGGGACCGGCCGGTTCACCTGGGCCGGAAGGGGGGATTCCGCCGCTTGGAAGCGGAACCAGTTTGCGCGGAGGCGCTACACGAAATCTTCTTCCGCGGGCCGAGGACGGCTATTTTCCGTACGTTCGAATGTCGACGTTGGCGTAACTGACCGTGAACGGCGGCCGGTCGGTGATCGACTCGACGCTCAGCCCGAGAATGTCGCCGCCCTCCTTCGGGTCGGCGGGCGGCAACGGGAACGCGCCCAGATGTTTGTGGTCGAGGAAGACATCGGCCTGCGTGTCGAGCGCCAGTATCTCGATGTGCAGCGGCCGGTGCAGCGCGATCGGCCGTGTCGGGGTCAGGCCGCCCAGCACCCGACGGTCGCCGTCTCTGTCCTCGGCCAGGGTTACCGCGGCGGCACAGGTCCGCAGCACGTAACCGCCGCGGCCGCCGGTCCAGAAGAACCAGATCGCGGCGCAACTGCCGGGGCTCTCCAAGGTGGTATCGACCGCGACGCTGTGCTCGCCGCTGATATGCATCTCAGGCCCGATGCAGAGCAAAACGCCGCGGCTCCCCCGGGTGGCGCGCAGCGTGTCGGTGACGGTACAGGTGGCGTGATCACCCTGGATGTCGGTATAGATCCACTGGCCGCTGCGGCTGAGCGGATCGCTGATCACCGGCGTCCCGCCGGTCGGCTCGGCCGGAACGCGGGCGGGAGTTGCGGCGACCCGCGATGCGGAGACCGAGGCGGGCGCGGCGGCCGAGCCGTCGCCACCTTGAATGCCGAGGGCGGTACCGGCTCCACCCAGAAGCAGGGCGGCCGCCACGCCGACCCGTCGCAGACCTGATGCCGGCGGCCGGCTCGCTCGCAGAGGCGCCCGCGCCGGTCGTGGGTCCCCTGCCAGGAGGAGGTCGAGTAGTTCGCGGGCGCTCGGCCGGGCCACCGGATCCTTGGCCAGCGCCAGCTCGACCAGTTCCCGCAACGGGTTCGGCAGGCCGCCCAGGTGGGGTCGCTGGGTGAGGATGCGGGCGGCTGTGCTCGACTGCGACTCGGCGTGGAACGGATTGCGGCCGGTGCCGGCGAATGCGATCACGACGCCCCACGAGAAGATGTCGGTTGCCGTCGTGATCGGCCCGAGGTCGAAGCGTTCCGGTGCCATGTACGCGATCGTCCCGGCCAGCTGGTCAGACCTGGTCAGCACACTCGCCGGGTGGGCGGTTTGCGCGATCCCGAAGTCGATCACTTTGGGGCTTCCTGGAGCGAGCAGCACGTTGCTCGGCTTGAGGTCGCGGTGGATGACTCCGGCGCCATGGATCGCGGTCAGCGCGGTCGCCACCCCGATCGCCAGGCTGTGCAGGTGGGCCGGCCCCAGCGGACCGTTCTGCCGCACCACCTCGTCCAGATTCGGCCCGTCTATGTACTCGACCACGAGGTAAGGCGGGTCGTGCGCGATGTCGAAGTCGAGCACCTCCGCGGTACAGAACGGCGGGACCTCCTGGGCCCGCCGTACCTCGCGGTCGAAGCGCCGCCGGAACCCCTCGTCGGCCGCCAGCACAGCGTGGATGAGCTTGAGGGCGACTTGTCGGCCGGACCGGTCGACCGCCACATAAACCACGCCCATGCCGCCGACGCCGAGCCGGCCGAGGAGGCGGTAGCGACCCACCCGCGGAGGATCGGCCGGGCCGAGGGGAGCGAGCCGAGCTGCGGCCACGAAACCTCCCTGGGGGCCGAGGTGGAGGTGAGATCGCCGGAAACCCTACCCCGGTCGCAGACCGGGCAGCTCGGCGATCGACGAGCTACTATCTCCAGCTGCGGTGTCTCGGACGGTTCGGCGGCGCAGAAAGGACCAGGCTGGTGGACCACCTTGGTATTCAGGTCCGCCTACTCGGCCACGTCGTCGTCCGGCGCGACGGCGTCGATCGGCGGCCGGGCGCGGGCCGGCGATCAGCCCTGCTCGCCGTGCTCGCGCTCACCGACGGCGCGGCCCGCGACCAGCTTGTCGCGGCGGTGTGGGGCAATGACCCGCCCCCCAGCGCGACCGGCAATTTCTACACCCACGTGAACGCCCTTCGAGAGCTGTTTGCCGACGGTACTCTGCTCCGCGCCGACGGGATCTATTGGCTGCGGTTGCCGGAGCTTGCGGTGGATGTCCAGCGCTTCGAGGCACTTCGCGAACGGGGGGCACGGCGGCGGGCCGAGGGGGAACCACATGCCGAGCTAGCCGCCCTCGGCGCGGCGCTCGACCTGTGGAACGGCGAGGCGCTGGCGGGCGTGCCGGGGCCGTTCGCCGAGGCCCAGCGAGCGCGGCTCATGGAGCTGCGGCGGGCAACTGAACGCCGGCGGGCGGAAGTCGAGCTTGAACTTCAGTCGCGGCGTACCGACGTGCGGCGGGCAGTCGCTTTCCTCGGCGCCGAGGCCACGGTCGACGAGGTGTGCCAGGTGACCGGTCTGGCCTCGGCTGCGGTGGCGCACGAGCTGGTCGGCACCGTGCCGGACGCGGACTCAGCGGGGCTGCGGGCGCTGCACGACCGTACGCCGGATGCGGTTCGCACTGCGCTGCACAGCCTGTTCGCGATGATGATCGCGGACTCCTCGGGACCGGCCGAGCGGGTTGCTGCCCAGCTGCTGCTGGCCGCTCCGGCACCGCTCGAAGCCAAGGCGGCCCGCTGGCTGTTGGCCCATGTCGAGGAGCTCGCCGCTCGGCCGGCCGAGGCGATCGCGCTGCTCCGGCGCGCCCATTGGGTGTCCATGTCGGACCAGGAGGCTCAGGTCGCGCTGACCGTCTGGCTGGGCCGCCTACTGTTCCGGCAGGGTGAGGACGCGACCGCGGAGGCGGGCTGGGCGGCCGCCCACGCCGGCGATCCCGACGTGCAGGCCGAGATGCTCTGGGTCGCCGCGCGCAGCCACGACGCCCAGGGCCGCCCGGCCGCTGCGGCCGACGTTGCGCGCTTGACGCTGAGCGCCCGGCGGTATGCCCAACCATGGCTCGACCGGTTCCGGCAGCTGGTTCTGCGGTTGCGGCTGAGTCTGCCCGGGGAGCCGACCGAGCCCCGAGCCGGCCGGGACACCGTGGTGAGCGAGCGTCAGGTGGCCCGCTACCGGCGGGCGATCACTCCCGATGTTAGGAGCTAGCCGATGGCCGGCCGTCTCGAGGTGGCCGTGCTCGGGCCGGTCCGCGCCTGGGTCGACGGCTGGCCGGTGCCGCTCGGAACGGCGCGGCAGCGGGCAGTCTTCGCCGCGCTCGTGGTCGCCGGGGGCCGGACGGTTGCCGTCTCCGAGCTGATCGGCGCCGTCTGGGGCGAGTCGCCGCCGGCCACGGCACGGCACAACCTGCACACCTACGTGTGGGAGCTGCGCCGCCGGCTGGGCTCCGACCGCATAGAATCGGGTCTGGCCGGCTATCGGCTGCGGCTGGACGACGATGCCCGGGACAGCGATCGATTCGTGGCACTGACCACCATGTCTGACGACCCGGCCTCGGCCACGGACGCGCTGCGGCTGTGGCGCGGTGAGGCGTACGCCGATCTGGAGGGCGAACTTTTCGAGGTGGAGCGGGCCCGTCTGACCAAGATGCGGCTCGATGCGGCCGAACGCCACGCCCGCCGGCTGGTCGAGCGGGGCGACGACGGCGTGATCGCCGAACTGTCCACTCTGGTCCGTGAGCATCCGTTGCACGAGCCGCTCCACGAACTGCTGATTAAGGCCCTGCGCGCTGCCGGGCGCATGATCGAGGCGGAGGCGGCGTTCCGGGCCGCGTGCAACTTGCTCGCCGCCGAGCTGGGCGTCGAGCCTGGCCCCGGCCTGGTCGCGCTGCACGGGCTGGCCGATGAACCGGTGCCGGACGAGCTCCTGCAGGTCGCGGCCCTGCTCGGACCGCACATCCCGGCCGAGGCGCTGATCATGGCGACCGGGTTGGCGCCGCTGGCCGCGGTGGCGTCCGTCGACCGGGTGCTGGCCGACGGGATTCTGTGCGACACCGGTACCGGGCTGGCCTTTCGTGATCCGGCCCGGGCGCGTGCGGTATGCGACGGGATGCCCCGCGCCGACCGCCGCCGGCGGCGCCGCCGGTTGGCCGAGCTTCTGGCCGACCTGGGCCGGCCCGCAGCCGAGGTGGCCGCGCAGCTGACCGCCGAGCCGCTCGAGGTCGACGGCTGGATCGCGGCGTGGGCCGCCGACCACCTCGCCGAGGTCGGCGAGCATGCGCCGCGCCGGACGGTCCGGCTCGGCCGGCTGGTGCTGGGCAGCACGGTGGTGACCGAGCGGCAGCGGGCGGCGCTGCTGGTGCCCTACGTCCGGGCGGAATTTCGCCTCGGAGGCCACCCGGAGCGGGCGGCCCAGCAGGCGCTCGCGCTGGTCGCCGAGCCGGCGCAGCGCGCGGAGATGTGGCACGTGCTGGCGTCGTTGGGGGCCCGCGACGGCGAATCGGAGAAGGCGGCGGCTCTGCTGGCCAGCGTGCTGGCCGATTCGGGAATGCCGGTGGTGTGGCGCGGCCGGCACCGGACGTTGCTCGCCCAACTCGGCCGGGCCGGTGAACCCTACGATGCGGTGGCCGCCTTGCAGGCGCAATGGCGGACAAGTTCCGTTCGCCGCGACCACGCGACCGCGCTGCGTTGTGCCGACCAGGCGCTCGCCCTGCTCGGCAGGCACGAACCGGATGTCGCCCTCCGGCTCGACCTGCTCGACAATCGGATCTTCTCGCTGCAGAACCTGGACCGCCTGGCCGAGGCTGAACAGAGCCTGCAGGACGCGACCCGGCTCGGCCGGCGACATCGGCTGGTGGCCCCGCTCGCTCCGACCGCGGCCGTGCAACGGTTCTGGACCGGCCGGTGGGCCGACGCCATCGCCGGGATCAGCGCGTTGACCGACGACGACCCGGGCGTCGACTTCTTCGGCCGGCGCGAACAGCGCGCGGGCGGATTGCTCGTGCACGGCGTGGCCGCGCTCATCGCCGCGCGCCAGGGGAGGGCCGACCGGACCGCCGCGTACCTGACCGCCAGCGCGTGTACGGAGTCCGAACGGGAGAACGGCGACTTCCTGCTGGCCGCGCGGGCGTCGCTGGCCGAGCAAGCGGGGCGCGCGCACGACGGCGTCCGCATCCTGGAGCCGCTTCTCGAGCCTTCCTGTCCGCCGATGATGTTGCGCCATCAGTGGTTGCCCGACCTGGTCAGGCTGGCCCTGCGAGCGGACCGACCCGACGTCGCTGAGCGGGCGGCCGAGCTGTGCGCGGCCGAGGCGGCCCACGAACGTACTCCCGGCCGCGCGAGGGCCGCCGAAGCTTGCTGCCGGGCCGTGCTGTCCGGCGATCCCGGCCCGGCGCTGAGCGCCGCCGAGCACTACCGGGCGACCGGCCGGGTGGTCGAGCGGGCAGCCGCCCTGGCCGACGCGGCAGTTCTGCTGAGGGATCGCGATGCCGCCGGCCACTGCCGTGGCGAGGCCGCCGCAATCTACCGCGGACTCGGCGCCGGCTGGGACCTCCGCCGGCTCGATGAAGGTTTCTTGTAGCCCGAGCCCGCAAGCTACGGCCGTTCCCTCCCTGTTCCCCGACAGGAGTCTCTGCAATGCTGACCGGATGGCGCCGCCGCGGCGTCCTGATTGCCGCGTTCTCATCTGTGTTCGGCGTGCTCGCCGCCGCCGTGGTCGCCACATCCCCGTGGGCGTCCGCAGTCGAGCCGAACGACGCCGATTCGATGTACACCGCATTCAACAGCGCCTTGTTGGTGCGCTCCGCCGGCGACGCTTATTACAAGGCGGCGCTGAATGACAACAAGCCGGATGGGACCTGGGCCGGTTCGCTCGACATCCTCGGTGCCGAGGACGCCTACGAGCAGACCGGTGACCCGGCGAAGAAGACTCTCGTCAACGACCTGTTGACCACTTGGCTGAGGAACAACCCGCCGTCGTGGAGCTGGGACGGTTGGAACGACGACATCGGCTGGTTCTCCCTCGCTCTGATCCGCGGCTATCAGGACACCGGCAACACGAGGTTTCTGACTCAAGCCAAGTACGGCTTCGACTACGCCTACGGCCGAGGCTGGGACACGCAGTACAACGGCGGAGGGATCTGGGAGGAGAACCCGGAGTACGCCGCGCGGGAGACACCGCCGCGCGATCCGGTCAAGGCGCCGCTGTCCAACGACAGCCTGGGTAAAGTCGCCGTCCTGATCTATCAGTCCACTCACGATACGAGCTATCTGGCCAAGGGCCGGCAGATCTACGATTGGGCCTGGGACCACCTCTACAACTCGGGCAACGGCCAGGTGTACGCGGGAATCGACCGCTCCGGCAACATCGACACCGGCACGGCCGCTTACAACCAGGGAACGTTCGCCGATTTCGCCAACCTGATCTATGAGAGCACCGGCGACCCGAACGTCTACAACGACGCCAAGAAGGCGATCGACTACGCCCGCGACAGCTTGACCAAGAACGGGGTCTTCAGCAACAACGCCGGTTATCTCAACACCTGGGCGGACGAAATGGCCCGGGCGGCGGGGCGCTTCGCGCGCGACAACCGCCAGTGGGACAGCTACTACGGGTGGATGGTACAAAATGCCGACGCCATCGAGGCGAACAAGCGCGCCGATCTCGGCCTCACTTGGAACGGCTGGGATCAGCCGACGCCGGCCGACAGCACTTTGACCGCGAACAAGTTCGTCAGCGCCCTGGCGTGGCTGGAATACACCCCGGCGACCCGGCCGAACGACATTGCCGGCATCCATGTGGTCACTAACCAACTGACCGGCCTGGCGATCGACAGCACCGGCACCTACGGCGACGGTACCGGCGTCCTCCAGTGGGGTCTCAACTACGGGCAGAACCAGCGGTGGCTGTTCACCCCGAACTCGGACGGCTCCTGGAACATCGTCAACCTCGCGACCTGGCAGGCGCTGGACGACCCGGCCGGCTCGGCCCAGAACGGCACCGCGATCATCCAGTGGCAGCCGACCCGGACCAACAACCAGCGTTGGCTGATCGATCAGCAGGCGGACGGCTCGTACCGGATCCGGAACCAGGCGGGCGGCGGGGTGCTCGACGGCACATCGAACACAACCAACGGGGGAGCGCTGGTCCAATGGGGCTGGAACGGCGGCCCGCAGCAACGTTGGCTGCTGAAATGAACGTGATCAAGCGCCTCGCAGCGGCGCTCAGGCCCTCGGGAGGGACCGAACCCGGTGATTGCGGGGTTGCGACGATTGCGCGGCATCGCTGACATATCGCTTGACCCGGCTGCCCGATACTGCCGACTCGCTCAGCTTCTCGGGCGGAAGCTACTGAAGATCAATTGAAGGTCCGAGTTCGCGCCTTGCCACTGCGAGTCCGGCGTCTGCCAGTAGATGCCGTAGGCCTGGTGGCTGTTCACCACCAGCCCACGGTTGTTGACGTGCTGCCGCGTCGTGGATCCGGCGAAGATGAACTCCCAGTCCGCGGCTTTCTCGAAGTAGTCCACCGAGCTGATGTGGATCTCGCGGTAGCCCGGGAAGTCGCCCCGCGCGACGCGGTAGGTCGCCTTGCCCCGCCAGTCCGCCACCGGGTTCATGTTCGGTTGCGTGGTCTGGTCGATGCCGAGTACTCGCCCCGCGCCCCGGAAGTAGAGGATGGACCCAACCTGAGACTTCGACCACCCCTTCGGTACGTACACCGAAAACCCGGTCCGGTCGTGGTAGTCCACCCAGTTGCTGGGCAGTGCCGGCCGCGGTCCCGGGCCGCCCGGGCCTGCGCCGCCGGTGGTCGTGCCGCTTGGCGCCGTGCCGGCTGAGCCCGGGCCGCTCGAGGGTGCGCCGGCTGGCGTCCCCGCGGACGGGCCGTTCAAGCCGCCAGTCGACGGGTTCAGCGATGCCGGGATCACGGCTGGTCCGGCGACTCCGGGACTGGACGGAGCCGATCTCGTCCCTGACCGGTTCATCGCCGACACGACCACGGCGACGGCAAAGGCGACGAGGACCAGGGTCAGGACGACGATCCAACGCGGCGACCACCCTCCTTTGACGGTGGCCGGCGCCGGGTGAACCGCCGGCCGCGTCTCATCGCTCTCAGGCGATGTCGGAGCCGGCGCTCCGGCCGATCCTCGGGTCGTGACGTCGACGGACGCGGCGTCTGGCGGCGGTCGGTTGGGATCCGGCACCGCCACCGATGCCGGTTCCGGCTCAGCGGGGGCGGCAGCCGGCGCCGAACCGGATGACCGGTTCCACCGGAGGTCCCGCGCGGCCGGCTTCTTAAGTCCGGCCGCCTTGAGGAGCCGCCGCCGCGTCTCGTCCGCGTCGAGGCGCTCATCCGGGTTCTTACGCAGCAGCCCGTCCAGGATCGGCCGGAGTACGCCGGCTTGACGCGGCGGCTGAGGATCCTCGGCCGCCAGGGCCATCAGAGTCCCGACCGTCGTCGGCCTCTGATACGGCGACCGCCCTTCGACCGCGGCGTACAGCGTCGCACCGAGCGACCACAGGTCAGACCTCGGCGAGGATTCTCCGCGAAGTGCCCGCTCCGGAGCCATGAACTGCGGGGAGCCCAGCACCAGATCGGAACTTGTGGTGATGCCGTCGCCCTCGATCGAGGCGATCCCGAAGTCGGTCAGCACCACCCGCCCGTCGTCGGCCAGCAACACATTGGACGGCTTCACGTCCCGGTGCCGTACCCCGGCCCGGTGCGCCGCCTCGAGCGCGGCCAGCACTTCCAGTCCGATCCCGGCTACTCGGCGCGGCTCGAACGCCCCGTCCGTGTCCAGCACCTGCTGCAACGACCGGGACGGCACGTACTCCATCACGATCCAGGGACGCCCATCCGCCTCAAACACGTCATAGACCTGCGCCACATTCGGATGCGTCAGCCGCGCCGCCGCCCGCGCCTCGCGCAACGTTCTCCGCCGCAGCAGGTCGTGCTCCGGCGCCGCCAGATCCGTGGGCAGCTCGATCTCCTTGATCGCCACGTCGCGATCCAGGACGAGATCGCGGGCCAGCCAGATGCGGCCCATACCGCCCTTACCCAGCAGCTTGCCCAACTGGTACCGCCCGGCCAGCCGCCGCGTACTCGCGGTTGTCATGCCATCGACATACCCCAACCTGTCGGCGTCAATGCGCCGCCTACAGCGACTCGCGGCCCAGTTTGGTCGATCGTGTTCTTTTGAAGATCGTTCATTACTGACAGCTGGGTACCGGGTTGGCCGTCAGGTTTTGTTGACGAACAGGCCGTAGACCTCGGCGCTGTCCACGAAAGTGACGCCGGCTTCCGACGGCGGCGCGGAGCAGGGTGATGCTGCCGGCGCGATCCGGGCCGGGGCCGTAGCCCCAGCTCAGGCCCATCCCGCCGAGGCCGATCGCGGAGACTTCGAGCCCGGAGGTGCCGAGAAGGCCGGCGCGATCTGCGCCAGGGTGCTGCCGTTCCGCGCGGCGATTCGCCGCCACGAACTACGGGCGTGGCATCGGCGACGTCGTGGCGTCGTGGGTGGCCGACCAACTGGCCAGTATCCGCAGCCCGTCGGCCGACGGCGTTCCCGGTGCGGCGGTGAACACGAGCATGGTCAGGCCGGCATCGGCGGGCAGCTCCATCGACTCGTCCGTCAGGTGCAGCTCCCCGACGACCGGGTGGCGGAAATGCTTGACGCCGGTACTGTGCAGGCGGACGTCGTGCGCTGCCCATCGGGTCCGGAACGCCTCACTGCGGGTGGACAACTCGCCCACGAGGTCGGACAAGCCCTTGTCGTACGGGTCTCGGCCGGCCTCGGTGCGCAGCAGCGCAACCGTCTCGTCCAGCGCGCGTTCCCAGTCGAACCAGAAGTCATGCGCTCGCGGGTCGAGAAAATTGAAGCGGGCCGTGTTGGCCGGTGTGACCGGGTTGTCGAACGCGGGGGCGTACAACGCCCGCGCCAGAGCATTCGACGCCAGCATGTCGAGGCGACCGTTACGGACGTACGCCGGAAGGTCTGTCATGCCGTCGAGCATGTGCTGGATGCTCGGCCGCAACGCCGTAGCCGGGGATCGCCGCCGGCGCTGGGCGGCGGGGCCGGCGGCGCGGGCCAGGTCGTACAGGTGGGAACGCTCGGCCTCGTCGAGCTGCAGGGCCTGGGCGAGGGCGTCGAGCACGCTGTCCGATGCGCCGGACAGGTTGCCCCGTTCGAGTTGGGAGTAGTACTCGATACTCACCCCGGCGAGGTCGGCGACCTCACCGCGCCGCAGTCCGGGCACCTTGCGGCGACCGCGCTCCGGCAGCCCCGCCTGCGCCGGGGTGATCTTGGCGCGGCGTGAGCTGAGGAATGCTCGGATCTCATCGCGGTTGTCCACCCACTCACCGTAGGCAGCTTTCCGGCCGGTTGGGATGTGCTGTCAGTACACCTGAAACGGGTAACTCCCGGCGAGCCGCGGAACGCGCTTGGATGTGTCCATGACCAGGCGTCTGACTTTCCTGTTCGCCGTCGCCGGTGGGGCCGCGGTGGGCAACCTCTACTGGGCGCAACCGCTGCTCGACTTCATCGCCCGCGACCTCAGGACCGACTCCGGCTCCGCGGGGTGGCTGGTGACCGCCACCCAGCTCGGCTACGCCGTCGGCGTGTTCCTCATCGTGCCCCTCGGCGACGTGGTCAACCGGCGACGCCTCATCCCGTGTGCACTCGTCGCCGCGACGGCCGCGCTGATCGCCTGCGCTCTGGCACCGACGTTCGCCGTGCTGCTGGTCGCGCTGGCGGCGGTCGGCCTGACCACGGTCACGGGGCAGATCCTGGCCCCCCTGGCCGGCGACCTGGCCGACGACGCCACCCGCGGCCGGGTCGTAGGCACCGTGGTCTCCGGAATCCTGACCGGCATCCTGGTGTCCCGCACGCTGAGCGGCCTGATCGCCGGGGTCGCCGGTTGGCGGGCCATCTACGTCGTCGCGGCGGTCCTGTCCCTGGCCCTGGCGGTCCTGCTGTACCGGGCCATCCCCACGCTGGAACCCCGCACCCGGCTGCGCTACCCCCAACTGCTCGCGTCCGTGTTCGGCATCGTCCGCCGGGAACGGTCGGTGCGCTGGAGTCTCGTGCTGGGTGGCAGCGCGTTCGGTGTCTTCACGATGTTCTGGACCGGGCTGACGTTCCTGCTCAGCGCCCCGCCGTTCGGGTATTCGGTGACCGTGATCGGCCTGTTCGGGCTGGTCGGTCTGGCCGGCGCGATCACCGCGCAGCGGGCCGGGCGGTTGCATGACCGTGGGCTGGCACTGCCCGCGATCGGCGGCGCCTGGGTGCTGGTGCTGATCGCCTTCGTGGTTGCCGGCCTGGGTTCCCGGTCGGTCGCGGCGATCATCGTGACGATCCTGGTCCTCGATGTCGCCATCCAGGGCCACAACATCCTGGTGCAGTCCCGGATGTTCCAGGTCGATCCGGCTGCCCGCAGCCGGATCAACACCGCCTACGTGACGAACAACTTCGTCTGCGGAGCGATCGGCTCCGGCCTGGCCGGCCTGCTGTGGACTCACGGCGGCTGGACCGCGATCAGCGTCGCCGGCGCCGTTCTGAGCGCCTTTGCCTGCACTGTCTGGCTGGTCGGGCGTCGAGGCGCCTTGGCGCCGGCGACCACCGCGATGGCCTGAACGCCGCACCGGTTAGACCGACGGTTCCTCCGTGTGAACGAGGTGACGGATCGGGTTCGTCAATGTCGGTGACCTCGGGAGCTCGCCGCTGACGCGCCGAATGAGACGGTCGGAACCGGTCAGACCTGCTCGGTCGCAGCGCCGGTGGCCGTGGCGGTCGCGGCCCAGCTGGCGAGCAGGCGCAACGCGTCGCTCGTGGGAGTGCCTGCCGGCGCGCTGTAGGCGGTCAAGGTCAGGCCGGGGTCCGCGGGTAGCGGCATGGCCTCGAACGCCAAGTCGAGCCGGCCGACCACCGGGTGCTGGAAGCGCTTCACACCGGTGTGGTGCAGGCGCACGTTGTGCGCGGCCCAGCGGACGCGGAAGTCGTCGCTGCGAGTTGCCAGCTCACCGACCAGGTCGCTCAGGGCCTTGTCGTACGGGTCGCGCCCGGCTTCGGTGCGCAGCAGCGCGACGGTTGTGTTCGCGGCCTCGTCCCGGTCGGGGTAGAGCTCGTCGGCGGCCGGGTCGAGAAAGCAGAATCGGGCCAGGTTGACCGGCCGTGCGGCGCCGGCGAAGGCGGGGGAGTAAAGCGCTTGGCTCAGCCGGTTGGCGGCCAGAAGGTCCAGACGCCCATTGCGTACGAAGGCGGGGGCGTCGGTCATCGCGTCGAGCAGGCTCTGCACGCCCGGCCGGATCTGCTGTTTCGCCGGGCGTCGGCGTACCGGTGGGGTGGTGTTGGCGGCGCGGGCCAGGTCGTGCAGGTGGGATCGTTCGGCGTCGTCGAGTTGCAGGGCGCGGGCGATGGCGTCCAGGACGCTGTCGGAGACGCCGGAGAGTTTGCCGCGTTCGAGGCGGGTGTAGTAGTCGGGGCTGACCCCGGCGATCATGGCCACCTCGGCGCGCCGCAGCCCGGCGACCCGGCGGATGCCGCCGAAAGACGGTAGCCCGGCTTCTTCGGGGGTGATCCTGGCGCGCCGGGAGGCCAGGAACTCGCGAACAGCGTCCTGGGTGTCCATGCCGACCACGCTACGGCCACCGCCGTACGGCACAGGGGTTCTGTCATTACCTGTCACGGCAAACCCTCCCACCGGTGTTCACCACGGAGTTCTCTGGTGAACGAACCCCAGTACCCGAGGAGCACAGCATGCAACTACAGCCCGTTCGCCCGACGGTGAAGACACCCGCGCAGGCGTTCACCGGTGACGTGTACATGACGCCGATCTACAACGGCACCGGGCCGTCGAAGATGACCGCCGCGCTCGTACGGTTCACGCCCGGCGCCCGCACCAACTGGCACTCGCACGCCGTCGGGCAGACCTTGCACGTCACCGAGGGCGTCGGTCTGGTCGGCACCCGCGACGGCTCGGTCGTGCGGATCCACGCCGGCGAGACGGTGATCTGCCCGCCCGACGAGCAGCACTGGCACGGCGCCGCCGCCGACACGTTCATGAGCCATCTCGCCCTGCTCGAGGCCAAGCCCGACGGCAGCGACCCCACCACCTGGCTCGAGCCGGTCACCGACGACCTCTACGGGAAAGCGAACCAGCAGTGAGCGACCTCAACCCACGCCGGCAGGCGACAGCGATCATCGGAGCCTTCACCGCCGCGGGCCGGATCCCGCAGCTGAGGGAGGCCCTGGCCGACGGCCTGGACGCCGGTCTGACGATCAACGAGATCAAAGAGATCCTGGTCCAGATGTACGCCTACGCCGGGTTCCCGCGCAGCCTCAACGGTCTCGGCGCATTCATGGCCGTGCTCGAGGAACGCCGTGCGAAGGGAATCACCGACGAGGCGGGCCCTGAGCCCAAGCCGCTGCCGACCGACCAGCGCAGTGTCGAGTTCGGCACGGCGAACCAGACCAAGCTCTCCGGTCAGCCGGTGACCGGCGCCCTGTTCGACTTCGCCCCGGTCATCGACCAATTCCTCAAGGGACACCTGTTCGGGGACATCTTCGGCCGCGACAACCTGGACTGGCCGAGCCGCGAGATCGCCACCGTCGCCGCCCTGGCCACCCTCGACGGCCTCGAGTCGCAGCTGCAGTCGCACTTCGGCATCGCGCTCAACGCCGGGCTGACCGAGGCGAACCTGCGCGGCCTGGTCACCGTCCTGCGCGAGCGGGTCGGCGAATCCGTGGCCGACCGGGCCGGCACGGTCCTCGACAAAGTACTGAACTGAGACTGATGACGTAAAAGTGCGTGCCACCCTCATGTACGGCCCGGGCGACGTCCGCGTCCGCGATCTCACCGGCGGTGGCGCGCTCAAGGTCCTGGAGGCGGTCGGGCACCGACCCGCGTACGACCAGGCCGTCGGCATCGTCCGTGCCGGGCGACGGGGAGGTTCTCACAGCCCTCATCGCCTACTAGCGCACACCAGGCCGGGACCACACGCTGCGGGCGTTGTCGCCGATCACCTGCAGGTCTTCCGGATCCAGGAGCAGGCACAGACATGACCCAGACATCCGAACGTCCAGCCGCCGGGCGCACGCTGGCCGTCGCGGCGGCGGGCACGATGATGGTGCTGATCGCGTTCACGACGCCGCTGGCGACGCTGCCCGCGACAGCCGCGGGTGTGCATGCCGGCCCCGGGGGCCAGGCGTGGATCCTGAGCGGGATGAGCGTCGGCTGCGCGGCCGGGCTGCTCAGCAGTGGTGCGCTCGGCGACGACTATGGCCGCCGCCGTACGTTCCTGGTCGGGGCGGTCATTCTCGCGGTCGGCTCGTTGCTCGGTGCGGCGGCGCCTGATGCGCTGGTCCTGGTGCTGGCCCGGATCCTGCAGGGCCTGGGCGGTGCCGCGATCGTGGCCTGCAGCCTCGGCCTGATCGGCAACGCCTACCCCGAGGGTCAGGAGCGGGCCCGGGCGACCGGCGTCTGGGGCGCCGCGCTCGGCGCCGGGGTCGCGATCGGCCCCTTCCTGGCGCTCGGCCTGCAAACCGCCGCCGGGTGGCGGCTTCCGTACCTGGCGGTGGCCGCGCTGACTGCCGTGCTGGCCATAGCCGGGTACCGGACACTGGCCGAATCCCGTGCGGCCCGGCCACGCCCGGTCGACGTGGCGGGGACGGTGCTCCTGGCCCTGGGACTGTCCGCGTTGCTCGCCGGATTAGTCGAAGGCCGCGCGGGCTGGACCCGGCCGGCGACACCCGGCCTCCTGCTGCTCGGTGTGGTCCTGGTCGCCGCGTTCGTGAGCGTCGAGCACCGTAGCCGGCACCCGATGCTGGACCTGGCCCTGCTGCGCCGTCCGGACTTCGCCGGTGCGCTGATCGCCGCGCTCGCCACCGGCGCCGGAGTGCTGTCCCTGACCTCCTACACGCCGATCATCGTCCAGCAGGGCCTGGCCGGCTCCGCTCTGGCCGGGGTGTCAGCGATGCTGGCCAGGTCCGGGCTCAGCGCGCTGACCCCGCTGACCGCCCGCTGGCTGTCCACCCGGGTCGCGCCGCGCATCCAGCTGGTCGCGGGGCTGATCGGGTGCGCTGTAGGGCAGCTGGCACTGCTCGGGCTGCACCGCGGTGACCACGTCGTGCGGATGCTGCCCGGCCTCTTGATCGCGGGCGCGGCCAATGGGGTGCTCAACGCCGCTCTGGGGCGTCAGGCGGTTTCCAGCGTGCCGGCCGAACGGGCCGCGATGGGTAGCGGGGCCAACAACACCGCCCGCTACGTCGGCTCCGCGATCGGCCTGGCCCTCGTCTCGATCACCGTCACCGGCGGCGGCCACGCACCGGCCGCCGTGCTGCACGGCTGGAATATCGCCGTGCTGATCACCGCGGCGTTCTCCCTGGCCGGCGCCGTGCTCGTCCTGCTCGCCCGCGACCGGGACCAGTTCCGGGTCTTCGCCGAGCCGATGCCCGACGCGGCCTGAGCGGCCGTGGAAGACCGGAGCGGAGAGGTACGGAACACCGCGAGTCGAGCGCCAAGGCCCGGTCAACCAGCTGCGACCTGCCGAACTCTTGTCGGACGTCGCGTCCAAGGACCGGCTACTCCCTCGCGGCCGGCGTCACACTGAGTCGTAGCATGGCGTCGAGGCCGTCGATGAGGTGGTCGAAGGTGGTGTCGACCGATTGGGGCAGGCCGAAGCCGCCGGCGGCCTCGAGGGAGACGAAGCCGTGCAGTACGGCGCGCAGGCTGCGGATGGCGTGCACGAGGTCGTCACCGGTGAGGTGATATGCCGAGAGTGCTGCGGTGAGGACTTCGACGGCGGCGGCACCGGCCGCGAGATGGTCGGTGTCGGCCGGGTCGGGAGCGCGAACGCTGGCGGCGCAGCAGGCCGGGTGAGTTCTGGCATAAGTGCGGTAGGCGCCCGCGACGGCATGCAGGGCGTCGCGACCGGCGTGGCCGACCGCGGCCGAACGCATGGCGTCGGTCAGTTCTCGGACGCCGAGCACGGCGAGGTCGCGGTGCAGCGTGTCGAGGTTGGCGACGTGTTTGTACATGCCGGGCTGACTCACGTTGAGTCGCTTGGCGACGGCGGCCAGGGTGAGGCGGTCGAGCCCCACCTCGTCGGCCACCATGGCTGCTTCCGCCACCACCAGCTGCCGGGTCAGGCCCATGCGCGGCATGGGATTACCGGCCGGCCCGGCCGGCCCGGCCGGCGAGGATTCCGGCCGCGGTGACGTCAAGCATGAGCAAGGGTAGCGAGGCGTAGGCGGCTACCGACAGCGTGCCGAGCAGAAGCAGGTAACCGATTCCGGACAGCGTGATCGTGACGGCCAGGACGACGCCGGTCCACTGGAGCCAGGCGATCGCGAGGGCGACCGTCACCAATAGCACTGAGGTCACGCCTTCGGTGATCGCGTACTGGGCGATTGCCGCGCCTTGGTGCCCGGCGTACTCGGCGAGCAGTTGGTCAGCCGAGGTGTGTACGTCAGTGGAGGACGAGTAGATGGTGAGCCCGGCGATCCAGGCGGTGGAGTACGCGATCCCTGCCACCGCGGGGACGGTCAGCAGGCCGCGGCGCCGCACGCCGTGGCTTGTGTCGGTCCGAATCGCGGTAGCAGACATGACGCCTTGGTTATCGCTCATGCCCTTTAAGTTAGTATGTATAACCAAGGTTTGGCAAGTGCGTTGGTGGGCGGACGCGGACCCGGCTGCGGGGCCAGCTGTTGTTGACGTAACCCTTCGGATTCCAGACTGATTCGGGGGATTCGGGCTGCAGCGCGGCGGTTGAATCCCAGGCGCGGGCGATCAGCTCGGCGTCGCCGGTCGGCAGCGTCACAGTGGTCTGCCAATGTGTCCAGGCGTGCTCGTCGGCGTGGTCTTCGAGGTCGGCCTGCTGCCAGTGGCGGCCACCGTCGGCAGACACGTCGACGCGGGTGACGGTGCGGTGTTCCCCGGCAAGCGCGTATCCGCGTACGGTCACCGGCCCTGCGGTCGCGGAGGAGCCGTCGACCGGAGACAGGATTGCGCTGTTGAGCGCGATGGGGCCGAGCGGGATGCCGTCGCCCGGTTTGAGCGCGGCCGGATCGGCGTCGGCGGGGAGCAGCCGGTAGGCGCTGGCCTGGAAGTAGTTGTCGGACGGTTCCGCCCGGGCGGTGATGTGCTCGACCCATTTGACGCTGCGGGCGCCGATGTATCCCGGAACGACGACCCGCACGGGTCCGCCGTGCACGGCGGGAAGCGGCTGGTCGTTCATCTGCCATACGAGCAGCACCTCTGCGCCGAGTGCTTTGGCGAGCGGGATGGAGCCGCCGAACGTCTGTGGCGGGTCCGCCAGCCGGGAGATGTCAGGTGCGGTGAACGCGATGTGGGCCGCGGCAGTCGTGAGGCCGGCGTGGTGCAGCACGTCGGCGAGCCGGACGCCGGACCACACGGCGGTTGAGGTGGCGCCGTCACGCCACAGGTCCTCGCCGGGAATGTCGCGTACCGCGGTCAGCCCGGCCCGCCGATTGCCCGCGCACTGCAAGGTGGCCGTGAGCGTGTGCGGGGTGAACTGGCTGCGGAGATCGCCGAGAGTGAGCGTCAGCGGATGGTCGACCAGGCCGTCGACGCGAAGGCGCCAGTCGGCTGGGTCGATCTGGGGAACCGGGCCGTGGTTGCGGCTGTAGAACGCCTCGATCTCGGTGATGTGATGCCCGGCCAGTGTCCCGGAGCTGGGTTCGGCGTTGAACGGCTCCTCCTCGTGGACGAGCAGGTCGGGTCGCTTGTTCCAGCGTGTCATGTCAGTCCCTGGCACCAGGTGGGTAGCGGTCGGCGGCCGGCTCGGGTCGATGCGGACCGGTCGCTCTCCAGGGTTACCCCGGCGGCGGCATTTATCCCTGAACTCTTGGCCAGGGTCGCCGAATGAGCGCGGACGAGGTCGCGTCCCGGCGGCTGGCGGTCGTACGGGAGCAGGTGGTGGCTTGCCGGCGGTGCCCTCGGCCGGTGGCGTTCTGCGAATACGAGGCGGCACATCCGAAGCCGGTTCACGCCGGGCAGTATTACTGGGCGCGGCCGGTGCCGGGTTTCGGGGATCCGGCCGCTGGGGTGTACCTGCTCGGTCTGGCCACGTCTGCGCACGGGGGGCAACCGCACCGGCCGGCCCTTCACCGGTAACCCCACCGCCGACTGGCTGGCGCCGCGATGTACCGGGCCGAGCTGGCCAACCAGCCCGGCCGCGGAGTGGCCTCGGCGCCGCAGCCACGAACCGTACGCCAGCTCGACCGGCCAAGGTCCGCGTCACCTCCCGGATCACTGGCGAGGCTTGGACCGGGGACTGCAGATCGACCATCCGGCGCAGATCAGGCCGATCAGGAACGGGTCTGCAGCGCCCCGTTCGATGAGGCCGATGATGCCGATGACGGTGTCGCCCGAGGTGAAGATGGCGACCAGGTAGAGCACCGTCGACAGCAGGCCGATAACGCCGGCCGTGATCAGCGCCTTTCCGGTCCGCGGCGAGAAGCCGATGCGCCGGCGCATGCTCCCGAGCACGATCGCCAGAACGTTCGCGCCGGTGAAGCCGGCGAAGGCTCCCAAACTGTGGAACGCGCCGGTGCCGTTCTCCAACGCTTCGCCGGATCCGTGGAAGACCGAGAGCAGAACTCCGCCGGCGGCCAGTAGGGTCGCGGGCGCCAGAACGGCCCAGCGGTGCCGGCCCGGCAGGCCGCGCAGCATGGCGGTGCCCGCGAGAATGATGAGGCCGAACAGGAAGAACCCGGTGTTCATCACCCAGGCCAGCGGCGAATACATGTACTGACCGAACAGTGTCGAAGGCCCGTGTACACCGAGGTCGCTGATGAAGTCGCGCGTGTAGCTGTACGGCGGATCCGTCCACGCGGCCGCGGCGATGAATTC
Organism: uncultured Actinoplanes sp.; assembly: GCA_964236515.1. Lineage (GTDB taxonomy): Bacteria > Actinomycetota > Actinomycetes > Mycobacteriales > Micromonosporaceae > Actinoplanes. Next base: position 165,632 of record CAXSDA010000004.1, on the reverse strand, counting down.
GGCCAGCAGGTAGGTCACCGGCCCGGCGACGAGCAATGCCCCGGCCGTACGGCGCTGCGAAGGTTTGTTCGTGGGGTCCTTTTGCTCGATGCCGGTGCGGAGTGTCGCGTTCTCGGTCATGGGCCCTTGTCCTTCGGTGCGTCGGTGGTTCACCGGGATTCGGCAGGCGAAGTCTGCGGGCGTCCGCTGGCATGGGACAAACACCGTGCTGGCACGCCGCTGACGTGGCCGTCAGGTCGTGGCGTCTCGCGGGCGTACGCGTCAGAATCAGGCCATGGACGGGGGCGCACGGCTTCGGGTCACGGTGCTGGGCGGCTTTCGGGTGGCTCGCGGCGCCGCCGTTCTGGCGGTCCCGGGCGTGCGGCTGCAGGGCCTGCTGGTCCGGCTGGCGCTCGCCGGGGGCCGTGCGGTCGAGCCGGATGTGCTGATCGACGGGATCTGGGCCGAGGAGCCGCCGCCCGGTTCGGGCCCGGCTCTGCAGACCCTCGTCTCCCGGTTACGGCGTGCCCTCGGCCCGGACGATTCGGCCCGCGGGGTGGTTGTCCGGATGCTGGACGGTTACCGGCTCGCCGTGGACGCGGCCGACGTGGACGCGCTGCGCTTCGAGCGACTCGCCGCGGCCGGTCGCGAACGGCTGCGGGCGGGTGACCCGGAGGCCGCCCGCGCGGCCCTCGCCGAGGCCGTGGCGCTGTGGGGTGAGCGTCCGGGAGCTCTGCCCGCGGTCGTCGCCGCGGTTGCGCCGACGGTGGCGGGCCGCCTGGCTCAGGTGTCGATCGAGGTGGTCACGAACCTCGCCGAGGCCGAGTTGTCGCTGGGGCGGGTCGAGGTGGCCACCGCGCAGCTGACCGGGTTGCTGGACGAGCGGCCCGTCGACGAGCGGGCCGCCGCACTGCTGATGGACGCGTACGCCGCCGCGGGGCGGGAGGCCCAGGCGCTGACTGTCTACGAGGGCGTGCGGGAGTCCCTGATCGACACCCTCGGCGCCGACCCCGGATCCGCTCTGCGGGAACGCCATCTGCGCCTGCTGCGCTCCGCGTCGCCCGGCGACGGGAACGGCGGGACCGTCGAGCCCGGCCGCGTACGGCAAGGCCGATTACCCGCGCCGCTGACCAGCTTCGTCGGCCGCGACGACGAGCTCACCCGGATCGGCGTCCTGCTCACCTCCGGCCGCCTCGTCACCGTCCTCGGGCCCGGCGGCGCCGGAAAGACCCGGCTCGCGTTGGAGGCCGCCCGCCGCCACCAGGACGACTACCGCGACGGCGCGTGGCTCGTCGACCTCGCGTCCGTCACCGAACCGGCGAAGGTCGCGGCGACCGTGCTCGCGGCGATCGGGCGGCGCGGACCCGCGATGCTCGACGCCCGCCGGCAAGCGGAGGACGACGAGCCGGCCGTCCTCGCCGCCGAGCTCGGCGGCCGGGAAACCCTCCTGCTGGTCGACAACTGCGAGCACCTGATCGACGCCGTGGCCCATCTGGTCGCCGGGCTGCTGGCCCGCTGTCCCGGTCTTCGGGTGCTCGCCACCAGCCGCGAACCCCTCGCCGTCGACGGTGAGGCGCTGGTGCCCCTGGGCCCGCTCGCCCTGCCCGATCCGGATGACGGCGTCGAGCAGGTCCGGAGGTCGGCCTCGGTACGCCTGTTCGCTGAGCGCGCTGCCGCCGTACGCCCGGGTTTCGCCGTCGACGAGAACACGCGCCCGGACATCGTGCGCGTCGTTCGTGGCCTGGACGGACTGCCGCTGGCCCTCGAACTGGCCGCCGCCCGGCTGCGGACGCTGTCCCTGCCGGAACTGGCCGGTGGGCTCGCCGACCGGTTCCGGCTGCTGACCACCGGCAGCCGTACCGCATCGCCTCGGCACCGCACCCTTCGCGCGGTCATCGCCTGGAGTTGGGGGCTGCTCGGTGAGCATGAACGCACTGTCGCGGAACGGATCTCGGTCCTGCCCGGCGGCGTCACCCCCGCCTCGGCCGTCGCCGTATGCGCCGGCACGGCCGTACCCGCGGCTGAGATCCCCGGCCTGATCGGGGAGCTGGTCGAGCGGTCGCTGCTTCAGCTCGGGCCGGCCTCCGGCCGCTACCGCATGCTCGAAACCATTCGCGAGTACGGCGTCGAACGGCTGACCGGCGTCGGCGACCTCGGCTCGGCTCGCGATCTGGCCGCCGCCCACTTCACCGAACTAATCGCCCAGTTCGACCCGCAGCTGCGCGGATCCGGCCAGCTGACGGCGATGACGGTCATCGGCGCCGAGTACGACAACACGCTCGCCGCGCTGCGCCACCTGTGCGCCCGCCGCGACGACCGCGGCGCGATCGCTCTCGCCCTGAGCCTGACCTGGTACTGGCAGATGTTCGGCCGCCAGTCCGACGGCGTTCACTGGCTGGGCGAAGCGCTGGCGATCGCCGGCCGGGCGACCCCGGAACGCGACTGTGCCCGAGTCGTTCACCTGCTGAACCGGTCGCCCGGAGTGGCCACGGAGCCGGACGCTGACGATCGGGGGGAGATGCGCGACCTGGCCGACCGGCTGCTCGGCCATCGGGAGCTGCCGGGCCACCACCGTGTGTTCGGCCCTGTCCTGCTTTTCCTGCTCGATCCGGAGGCCGCGAGGGCGAACTTCCAGAGCTTGGCCGACGGGGACGACGTGTGGCTGTCCGGGCTGGCTCATCTGTTCCTGGCCGAGATCGCCGGGAGCGCGAGCGCGCTGACGCGGACGGGCGTCCACGTGGAGGGGGCCCTGGCTCGCTTCCGGCAGGCCGGCGACCGGTGGGGCGAGGCCGCCGTCCGGCCGATGCGTGCTCGACTGCGGCGGTACGACGACCTCGACGGCGCGCTGTCCGACCTGCACGAGACCCGGCGGCTGGCCGGCGAGTTCGGCGCGCTCAGCCTCGGCGACCAGCTTTACAGCGACCTGCGCTGGATCGACCTGCACATCCGCCGCGACGAGACCGACCGGGCGCTGGCGATGATCGAGTCTGCCCGGACGCGTGCGCGGCGTGCGTCCTCGACGGAGATGCTGATCATGATCGACGCGCAGGAGGCCGCCCTCCGGGTACGGCTCGGCCACCTGGACCGCGCGACCGGCCTCCTCGACGACGCCGAACGGGCCATGCACGGCGACACCGACGTCGCCCCGCACCCGGCCCGTACGCCGGCCGGCTGCGCGCGGGCGATGCTCTGCCTCGCGCGGAGCGACCTGCGCGGCGTGGACACGGCGCTCCGGGACGCGTACGCGGCCGCGCTGACCACCCGCGAACCACCCGCCTTGTCGCCGGTCGCAGTCGCGGCGGCGGCTCTCGCCGCGAAGCACGGTCACCACCCGGAGTCGGCGGAGCTGCTCGGCGTCGCCGCCCGGTTGCGGGGCGCTCACGACCGCACCGACCCTGCGGTCCGCGACCTCACCCGCGAAGGTCAGGCCGCCGTCGGCACGGACGAGTTCACCGCGAGGTACACGAAGGGCTGGGACCTGGACCTTCAGTCGGCTGTGATCGCCGCCGACCCGGGCCGTGGGTCACGGTCCGCGTAGCGTTCGGGCATGCAGATCCTCGTTCTCGGCCGCAGCGGATCCGGCTGCAGTCGCCGCGACGGCTCGGAACGGCCGGGGGACCGGAAGGTGCGAGTCTGATGCGTCTGTCGGCGGCGGAAGCCCGGCTCCGCTTTCTCGGGGCGCGGGTCGCACGGCTGGCCACGGTGTCGGCCGCCGGTGTGCCGCATCTGGTGCCGGTCACCTTCGCGGTCCTGGGGGAGCGGATCGTGTTCGTCGTCGACGACAAGCCGAAGAGCACGACACGGCTGCGGCGGCTGGACAACATCCGGGCCCGGCCGTCCGCGTGCCTTCTGGCCGACGTCTACGACGACGACTGGACCCGGCTCTGGTGGGCCCGCGCGGACGGCGACGCCACCGTCCTGGCCGCAGACCGCGATGCGGTCGACGCGCTCGCGGCCCGCTACCCGGCTTACGTCGAGCGGCGCCCGACCGGCCCGGTCGTCTCCATCGAGGTGACGGCCTGGACCGGTTGGGCGGCGTCGGGCGACTGATGGTCCGGCGCGGCGCCGCTGAAGGCCGCCGGATGCGGAAATCAGGAAACGAGCGGCCGCAGGGCCTCGCCCGCCAGGGCGACCCGTCCGGGCACGTGCCCGTTGAGCACCATGTTGACGCAGATTCCGTCGATGCCCTGGTCGAGAATGGTCGTCTTGATCTGCTCGGCCACCTGGTCGGCCCGACCGACGAATGCACGCGCCCGCCGATCCTCCGGAATGCGCTCGTTGACCTCTTTGGCCTCGGCCTCGTTCTCGGCCACGAAGATCGACGCCAGGTAGCTCGTCGGCAGCGTCGCCGGGTCGCGGCCGGCCTCCTCGCACCGCTGGCGCAGGGCCGCGATCTTCTTGGGGATGTCGGCGGCGTCGCAGATGATGTTCATGTGGTCGGCGAACAGTGCCGCCAGCCGGAACGTCTTCTTCTCACCCGAGCCGCCGAGCATGATCGGAATGGTCGGCCGGACCCGCGGATTGTTCATCGCGTTTTCGACGTGGTAGTGCTTCCCGTCGAAGGTCGGGTTCTCGCCCTTGAGCATCGGGGCGATGATGGTGAGGGATTCCTCGAGCTTCTCGAACCGCTCGGTGAACGTCCCGAATTCGTAGCCGAAATTGTCGTGCTCGAGTTCGAACCAGCCCGCTCCGATGCCCAGGATCGCCCGTCCCTTGGAGACGACATCGAGCGTGGTGACGGCTTTCGCCAGCATCGGCGGGTTGCGGTACGTGTTCCCGGTGACCAGCGTCGACAGCTGCACGGACGAGGTGGCCGTGGCCAGTGCACCGAGGGCCGTGTAGGCCTCCAGCATCGGGTTGTCCGGCGTGCCGATGCCGGGCAGCTGGTAGAAGTGGTCCATCACCAGCACGGTGTCGAATCCGCTGGCCTCAGCCTCGCGGGCCTGCGCGATCACGGAGTCGAAGAGACTTTCGACCGGCGTGCCGGGATAGGTGAAGTTGGGGATCTGGTAGCCAAGGCGAATTGTCACGCCTACCGAAGTTACTCGCCCGCCGAGGACCGGGCGCGGACGTTGACGAACGTCATGGTCACATTTGCCGACCCTGTTTCCCTGGTCGGCCGGACGAAGGGTTTATAGTGCTGCGCCGCCCGGAAACGCGCTCCCGGACGTGGCGGTGAGGCGTCCGACGAGGGCGTGGGCCGCCGCGGTGACCAACGTACGGTCGTAACTGACGACGAATTCGAACCCGCGGTCGCCGTCGACACCGGTGTCGCCGAGGTCGCGGGCCATCAAGGCGCCGGCGGTGTGGGCACCGAGAACCACGACCGTCCACTCGCTGGCCAGCGGGTCACTTCGGTCCAGATCGGCTCCGCGTACGCCCGGGGCCGGGCACGGCGGCATGCCCACGCCGAGAGCGGCGACGAAAGGCAGCCGGGCCGCGAGATCGGTGTAGACCCGAACGGTGGAGGGACGGAAGAACCGGGCGTCCTCGAACGCGGCGAGCAGCACCGGCGGGACGGTGGCCTGCTGGGCCATGAGTTCCAGGGTCCTCGACAGAGGGATGAGCAGATGCTTGGGCGCGTGCCGGATGCGCCGGTGGGCGCCGATGAGGTCGTACGGCGTAGCCTCCAGCGCCGGTCCGATGTTGCGGGCCGCGAACCGTTCCGGGCTGAACGCGGTGGCGGTGAACCGGCGTTCTCCGCGCCCCCACAGCCACCCCTGGCCCAGCGTGGCGCCGAGTACCAGGGCCCGGGTCAGATCGTCCGGGGTCTCGATGCCTTCGGCGACCACTTCCGCGCCGGACTGTTCGGCGTAGGCGCGGACGGCGCCGGCGACGGTGACGGTGGCCGGGTCCTTGACCGTCCGCAGCAACATCAGGTCGAGCTTCACGACTTCGGGGCGCAGCAGCGGGATGAAGGCGAGCGATTCCGGTTGTACTCCGACATCGTCCAGAGCGATGGCACATCCGGCGGCGCGGAGCCGTTCGGCCGCGGACACGATTCCGGCGAGGTCGGCGGCCAGGGCCCGTTCGGTGATCTCGATGACCACCTGCACCTGCGGAGCGCGGCCGGCCAGGACGTCGAGAACGATGTCCAGGTGCTGTGTGAGGGTGCTGGGTTCGAGGTTGACGAACAGCGTGACGGGTCCGGGGGACAGGCCGGCCGCGTCCGCCAAGGATCGGCGGAGCGAAGCCTTTTCGAGGGCGGCGAGGCGCCCGGTACTGCGCGCGGCGTCCAACAGGGCGATCGGCGACTCCCACCGAGTCGCGGCGGGTCCGCGCAGCAGCGCCTCGTACGCCAGCACCGATCCGCTGTCCAGGTCGACGAACGGCTGGTAGACGCAGTGCAAGGCGTCGGCGCGTAGCACGTCGTCGAGGGCGGCCCCGACGTCGTCAGACATCACGGCGTGTCCGTATGTGGCGCTCACTTTGCCCCTATCGGCACCTCGCTCAGCGGCCTGAGCGAGCTGCGTCACCACAGTACGGGGATCATGGGATCTGAGACAGGAGTGGTGGGTAACGCTATGGGCGTACCACCAGAACGGTCTTGCCCGGTCGGCGCGGACCGTGCACGGACTCGAAGGCGGTCCGGCCTTCCGCCAGCGGGAAGGTGTCGGCCACCACCGGCCGCAAGGTGCCCTCGTCGACCAGGGACGCGATGGTCCTCAGCTGGTCGTGGTCGGGACGGACCATGTCGGCTCCCACCTCCGTCGCATCTTTCCCGAGCTCGGCGTCTCCGCCCGCCGGGAGATCGCCGGCCGCCTGGCCCGGGCCGAGGTCCTCGGCGAGGCCTGACCCGGTGGGGCGAACGGTCGTCTGCCTCGGCCGGTCCGGCCTTCGGAGAGTCTCAGCGCAGCGGGCGGTATCCGATGCCGGCCGCGTCGAGCCGGCGTAGGTGCGCCGGGAGGCGGTCCTGGATGGCGGGGGCGTCGGCGGTGCGGCCCCAGGCGACTTCGGCCAGGGCGGCCAGGCGGGGCATGAGGTCGTACTCGGCGCGGGCGGGGGTGGGCGCGTACTCGGTCCAGAGGTTGGCCTGCAGGCCGGTGACCGGGCCCGGGTCGTACGCGTGGACGGTCTCGAGGGGCAGCGGGCCGTGGGAGCCGTCCGAGCCGATCGACAGTGGCTCGGCCGGCCCGGACGCGGCGGGATAGTTCAGATAGGTGTGCGTGTGCGGGGCGGCGATGACGCCGGGACCGGCGGTACCGACCCGGGCGGCGTCGCGCCAGACCATGACCAGTGAGCCGGGCGGGGGTGTGCTGCCGGGCTCGTCCCAGATCACCGGCCGTCGGCCGCGGGCGGTGATGTGCCCGGCCAGCTTCGGCATCCAGAAGTCGACCAGGCCGGGCTGGGGCACCTCGTCGCCGCCGATGTGGATGTACGGCGCGGGGAAGACGTCCATCAGTTCGTCGAGGACGGTGGTGACGAAGGCGACCGTCTCCGGTGCGGTGTTGAGGACCTGGTCGCTGATGCCGAAGCGGGTCCAGACCTCGGGCGCCGAGGAGGCTGCGCCGAGGTGGGGATACGCCGCGATCGCGGCCTGGGTGTGGCCGGGCAGGTCGATCTCGGGGACGATCGTGACGCCCCGCCGGGAGGCGTACGCGACCAGTCCGCGCAGCTCGTCCTGGGTGTAGAAACCGCCGTGCGGCGTCCCGTCCCCGCGGCCGTCGGAGGCGTGGCCGAGCGGGGACTCGCGCCGGTACGCGCCGACCGAGGTGAGCCTCGGGTACCGGTGGACCTCGAACCGCCAGCCCTGGTCGTCGGTCAGGTGCAGGTGCAGCACGTTCATCCGGTGCATGGCCAGCAGGTCGACCACCGTGCGCAACCATTCCACGGGCTGGTACCAGCGGCCGACGTCCAGTAGCAGCCCGCGCCAGGCGTATCGCGGCCGGTCCTCGATGTGGGCGCCGGCGATGGTCCAGGGCCGGTCGGGGCGGGGTTCCTTGCCGTACACCTCGATCGGCATGAGCTGGCGCATCGTCTGGACCGCCCAGGCCAGCCCGGCCGCCCCACCGGCCACCGCGTCGACCCGCCCGGCGGCGACGGTGAGCTGGTACGCCTCGGCTTCGAGCGCGCGATCGACGCTGAGGCTGATCACGCCGGGGCCGGGCGATGAGGCGGCCGGCAGCGGCCGTCCGGTGGGTGCGAGCAACTCCCGCACGAGGTCGGCGGGGCCGCAGACGCGGGTGCCGGCCGTCAACGGGAAGGCTTCGCCGGTCAGGGAGACGTGCTGCGGCTGGGGGATCAGCATGCGGGAGTCACTCCGGTACACCAAGAATGGCGGCCGGCCCGGAACCGGGCCGGCCGCTGTACGGAAAGGTCAGCAGGCGCCCAGATCGCGCCACTGTGCGGTGAGACCGGGCTCGGAGCCCTGGGTCCACCAGTTCGCCTGCCACAGGTGACCGTTGTGCTTGACCCGCTGGCCGCCCAGGTAGACCGTGCTCCAGTCCCATTCGCTCACGGTCGCGCAACTGGCCGGCGGCGTAGACGTCGGCGGCGTGGTCGGCTGGGTGGTGGGCGGCGTGGTCGGCGGCTTCGTCGTCGGCGTGGTGGCCGGCGGCGTGGTGGGTGAGGTGGTCGAGCACGACGAGGCGTTCAGCGTGTCGTCGTGGGTGGTCCCCGCACTGCGGTACGCCGCGGCCCGGGTCAGCATGTCGGCGGGCGTGACCGTCGTGTCCTTGACGTAGTAGGTCCAGTCCACGGCCTCCTGGTACGTGCTCGTGCCGCTGGTGTGTCCGGCGGTGTCGATGAACCAGAGGTTGTAGTTCAGCGTCATCGGGACCCGCGGGTAGACCGGGAACGTGCCGGTCTGGTCGTCGACGGTCTGGTCGCCGACCAGCGTGCCGTCGATGTAGTACTTCACGTGCCCGCCGCCGACCTGGCTGACCACCGTGTGCCAGCCGTCCAGGCTCTTGTCCTGCTGGGAGTGCGCGTTGTGCGGCGCCCACGGGTCCTCCTGGAACCCGTTCCAGCTGGTCTCGTAGTCGGTCGGGCCGGTCACGCCCCAGCCGCCGTTGGGCAGGTACTCGGAGAAGTCCAGCTCGCTGTAGAGCGGATCGTAGTTGTAGCGCTGGGCCGGCCCGATGGTGAAGTACGTCTCGTTGACGTGGTCGCCGTCGGTGCCACTGGCCGGCGTGTCCTGGAACTTGATCCGGCTGGCGTACGTGCCGTTGAAGAACCGTTGCTGCGACTGGGCGAACTCGGCCTGCACCGTGCCGCCGGCGGAGCCGTCGGTGGAGGCGCTCAACTGGGCCGCCTTCTGACCGTCCACAGTGGGGAAGGTGATGTTGTCGGCTGACCAGGAGGCGCCGGAGACGCCGGGGCCGCCGGCGGCGCTGCGGGCCGTCCATCCGTTGGAGGCGAAGGCCGGGTCGGTTCGGGAGCTGTAGGCGAAGTCGTCGAAGAACGCACAGCCGGTCGCGGCCGAGGCGTCGGTGACCGCTATGCCGACCAGGGTGCCGGTGGCGGTGAGCAGGGCCGCGCCGAGCGCGAGCCTACGGGCGGTACGAGACATGAGGGGTCTCCAAACCGGTGGTGGGGATGGGATGGGGGGTTGCGGTCAGCCCTTGACCGCGCCGGCGCTCATGCCGGCGACGGCACGGCGCTGGACGAGGAGGAAGAACACGACGACGGGCAGGGTGAAGAGGGTGGCCACGGCCATCTGAGGCCCGTAGTCGGTGGCGTTGCGGCCGATGAACGACTGGATGTAGACCGGCAGGGGGTAGTTGCCGGGGTCGTTGATGAGGACGTACGCGTACGTGAACTCGGTCCACGCCGTGATGAAGGAGAAGATCGACGTGGCCAGCAGTCCCGGGGCCACCAGCGGGAACAGGACGCGCCAGAAGCTCTGCCAGCGGCTGGCGCCGTCGACCTCGGCCGCCTCGTCGAGTTCGACCGGGATGGCCGCGACGAACCCGCGCAACATCCATGTCGTGAACGGGACGGTGAAGGACAGGTAGACGAGCATCAGGCCGAGCAGGTGCCCGAGGAGCCCGATGTCGCGCAGCATCAGGTAGTAGGGGATGAACAGCGCCTCGCCCGGGATCATCTGCACGACGATGAGAGCGAGGACGAATGCCGTACGGCCGCGGAATCGGAATCGGGCCAGCGCGACCGCAGCGAGCAGCGCGACCAGCGTGCCGGCCAGGACCACCGACACGGTGACCAGCGCCGAACTGCGCAGGGCGCCGTAGAAGGCCGGATCGCTCAGCACCGCCCGGAAATGCGACAGGTCGAGCGGCCACGGCACGAATTCCGGCGTGTAGCTCTTGATCTCCCGGTCCGGCTTCAGCGCCGTGGTCGCCATCCAGTAGACCGGGAAGACGAACAGCAGCGCGAGGACCACGCAGCCCGCGTTGACCAGGCCGCGCCTCATCGGGCTTCCTCCCGCATCGCCCGGACGTAGATCCCGGACAGACCGAGGAGCAGGATGGTCAGCAGGACCGCGATGGTCGAGGCGGCGCCGAACTGCGAGTTGCCGATGCCCTTGAGGTAGATGTAGACGCCGAGCATCACCGTCTCGCGGTACGGGCCGCCTTTCGTCGTCAGCCAGACCTGCGGGAAGACCTTGGTGTCCCAGATGACCGACAGCACGGTGAGGATCGCGTAGATCGGGCGCAGCAACGGGAACGTGATGAGCCGGAAGATGCGGGTGCCGGACGCTCCGTCCACGCGAGCCGCCTCGGCGAGTTCCGGCGGCACGGTCAGCAGCCCGGCGTAGAGCGACAACGCGGCGAACGGCACCGCTCCCCACACGACCAGCAGCACCAGCACCGCCAGGGCGCTCCACTGGTCGGCGAACCACGAGTGCGCGTGGCAGTCGCACAGGCCGGACCAGGTCAGCAGGTAGTTCACGACGCCGAACTCGGTGTCGAAGAGCCAGGTGAAGACGACCGCGCCGATGATGACCGGCGTGGCCCAGGCGACCACCATGGCCACCGACAGCACGGTCCGGGCCCACCGGGCCGCGCGCTGCAGCAGCAGCGCGCAGCCGGTGGCGATCACCAGGGTCGACGCCACACAGGTCGCGGCGAAACCCAGCGTCCGGGGCAGCACGGTCCAGAACTGCGGATCGGTCAGCACCGCCCGGTAGTTGGCCAGTCCGATCCAGACCGTCCGGCGGGCGATCAGGTCACCGAGGTTCGCCCGCTGGAACGACAGCGCGATCATCGTGGCCACCGGGTACAGCAGCGTCGCGAAGACCGCCACGCCGGCCGGTGCGAGCAGCGCGTACGGAAGCCTGGTGTGCTTCCGGCGGCCGGGAGTGGTCACGACATCGGTGTCCGGCGGTCTGATCCCGGTGACGGTCATGTCAGCCCGCGTTCAGCGTCTGGTCGATGGTCGTGTCGGCCTGCTTCGCCGCGTCGGCCACCGAGGCGTGCCCGGAGGCGATCGCCTGCAGCATGTCCATCAGCGTCTTGGCGTTGTCCACATCGGACCACTTAGTCGAGGTGGGCGTGAACCAGCTCTTCTGCGCGGCCTGGAGTTCGGTCGCGGTGATGCCGGTGACGGCCGAGGACAGGCTGGTGGTGTTGGGCAGCAGGCCGTTCTGGGCGAGCAGGGTCTGGTACTTGACCCCGGTCATCGCTTTGATCCACTCGTACGCGAGGTCCTTGTCCCGGCTGCCGGCCGACGAGACCAGGTTGGAGCCGCCGAGGAAGACCGGCATGGGCCCGGCCGTTCCGGGCATCGGGAAGGCGCCGAGTTGGTCCTTGAGCTTGGGATAGGTCTTGCCGATGGCCCCGACCATCCAGCCCTGGCCGATGATCATCGCGGTGTGGCCCTGGCCGAAGACGTCGGAGATGTTGGTCTCGTCGGCGTCGGCCGGCGCCCGGGACACGGCCTTGACGAAGTTCGACCAGTTGGTCAGGCCGGCCTGGGACTGTGGCGACGACAGCGATGCCGTCCACTTGTCACCGGACCGGGCGGCGATCGCGCCGCCGGTGTCGTAGACGAACGGCAGGGCGGCGTACTGGTACCGGCCCGGGAAGTAGAGGCCGGAGAAGCCGGTTCCGCCCTGCGCCATCAGCTTGGCCCCGGCCGCCTGCAGGTCGGCCAGCGTCTGCGGGGCGGCCGTGAGGCCGGCCTTCTGCCACAGATCCTTGCGGTAGATGACCACACGGTCCCCGCCGTAGTACGGGACGCCGAACAGCTTGTCGTCGTAGCTGCCCGCGTCCTTCAGGCCCTGCAGCCAGGTCGACTGGTTGTCGAACGTCTTGCCGGACAGGTCGGCCAAGGCGCCGGAGGCGGCGTAGGTGAGGACGTCGGTGTTGCCCATCTCCAGGACGTCGGGCGGGGTGTCCGAGGCGAGCGCGGTCTTCCACTTCGCGTCCCGGCCGTCCCATTCGAGGATCTGGGTCTTGACGGTGACGTTCGGGTGGGCGGTGTGGAACTCGTCGTTGATCTGGCTGACCACGGCGTCCGGCGCCGAGTCCTTCATCAGCCAGACGGTGAGGGTGGTCGGTCCGTCGTTGCCGGGGTGGGCCGGCGAGCTGCACGCCGTGGACGCGACGACCGCGGCGAGCGCGATCCCGGCGAGCAGCGGGCGGCGTCTGGGGGAAAGCATCACAAGGGGTCTCCAGAGATGTACAACCTTAGATCTATCGATGGAACGGTGGCCTAACCACTGGGAAAAGTCAAGGCCTTACCATTGGTAAGAAATCGAGACCCGCTGATAGGGTCGGGCCACCGTCGAGGGGAGAAAGAGTGAAGCGGGCAGAGGTCCGGGAACGACTCCGCGAGCTCATCGACGGCCTGCCGCAGGGCGACATGATGCCGTCGGAACGACAACTCAGTGAACGCTTCGGGGTGTCCCGCCCGACCCTGCGCGCGGCGATCGACGACCTGACCCGCGACGACCTGCTGACTCGCAGCCACGGCCGCGGCACGTTCATCAAACGGCGGAAGATATCCCAGGAACTGGCCCCGGTCGAGACGGGCAACTTCAGCGTTCCACCGGCCGAGGGGAAGTGGTTCAGCCGGGTCGTGGAGCTGCGGATCGAGTCGGCCGGAGCCCCGTTGGGGCGGCGTCTGGAGCTGTCGCCCAGTACCGATCTGCTGTACGTGGAGCGGGTCCGGATCGTTGACGACGCCCCGATGGCGATCGAGCGGATCCGCATCCCGGCCGCGCTGGTTCCGGGTATCACCGCCGCGGACTTCGAGTCCGGGTCGCTTTACCAGTTGTTACGTCTGCGGTACGAAGTGGTGGCCGTCGAGGCCGTCCAGACCACCGAGCCGACGGTCACCGATCAGCGTGAGGCGAAGCTGCTGACCGTCCCGGTGTACTCGCCGGCCCTGCTGTTCGAACGCACCACCCGCGACGCCGTCGGCCGGGTCGTCGAGTACACACGCTCGGTCTACCGGGGCGACCGGTACCGGATCACCACTCACCTGACCTTCGACCGCAACTCCGGCTGATCCGGACGCGGGACGGTGCCTCGCCGCCGCCGGGAGCACACGCTGCTCCCCGTTTCGGCCCTGAGGCGGCGGTGGTGCTGTTGGGTGGCCTCGCCGCGCAACGCCCCCGGCCGGGGCCGCTCACCCTCTCCGACGTCAGCGGCGCCGTGTCCGGGCTGATCGCGCGCCTACGACGGCGGGCCGGACAGCACGTGGTCGAGCGCCGCCTGGCCGACGGGGCCCCAGGTCTGCTTGCCGCCGGGTGTGCCCTTCTCCCCGTTCTGCCCGATGGTGATCAGGACCAGGGCGCGCAGAACGGCCCATCCGCGGGCGCGGCGGATCATGGCCTCGTCCGCCCGGCCGTACGCGTCGAGGAAGCGCGGCGCCGTCCCGGCGGGCAGCAGCACCCAGGCGGCCGCGACGTCGGCGGCGGGATCGCCCGCGCACAGCTCGCCGAAGTCGATCACGCCACTCAGTGTCCCGTCCGCGACGACGACGTTCGCGGGATGGAGGTCGCCGTGGACCCAGGACGGCGCGCGGTCCCACGCCGGCGCCGCGAGGGCCTCGTGGAAGATCCGCCGCGCGGCCGTGGCCCGGTCGTCACCGCAGGGGAGTGCGGCGAGCCAGCTCTCGATGCCCTTCGCGTGTGTCGACAGGGGACCGCCGTGTGTCGGGTTGGGCGCGACCTCGGCCGGCGCCGGGCGGTGGAGCGCCCGGAGGAAGTGCGCCAGGCGGTCGGCGGCGTCCGGCCGGCGGATCGGTTCGTGGTCGGCCGGCACGCCGGCCACCCATTCGGTCACCGTCCAGGTCTGCGGGAACAGGGCGGACGGTTCGCCGACCCGTACGGGCGTGGGCACCGGAAGCGGGAGATGCGCGGCCAGATCCGGCAGCCACCGTTGTTCCGGCCGCCGCAGCGCCGGGGCGTTCGCGAACCGCGGCAGTCGCACCCCGAGATCGTCCCCGAGGCGCCACATCATGTTGTCCCAGCCGCCGTCCACCTCGCGGAGCTCCAGCCCGGCCAGATCCGGGTGCTGGTCCGCCAGCAGCGACCGCACCAACTCCTGATCGATCACGACGTCATCCACGGCTACGACAATCTACGGCTCCGGCGCAACCAGCCCAGGCCGTGCCGATCAGGCACTCGATCTCGCCTGCGAAGCCGGCCAGGGCGTAACCGGTCAGCCGCAGGTGACCCTCCAGCCAGACCAGGCCGGTGCGGGTCGCGCCACATCGGGCGGCACCGCCCGCATGCCCGCGAGCTTGGCCAGGCCGGTCCCGGCCTACGCTGGGTGCGCGAGTAACCGCCTCGCGACCAACCGCCGTTGGAAAGGCCGCCTTGCCCGGTACGAGCCGGCCGTCGCCCACTCGGGGCACCACAGCCGCGGAGAAGGACGCCCCCCGCGCCCGTACCGTCCTGGCGGTCGGATCGCTCGGTTTCTTCCTGATCACGCTCGACATCTCCATCGTCAACATCGCCCTGCCGAACATCACCCGCGACCTCGGCGGCGGCATCCTGGGTCAGCAGTGGACCATCGACGGGTACACGCTGCTGTTCGCGTCGCTGCTGCTGTTCGCCGGCAACCTGGCCGACCGGATCGGCGCGAAGAAGGCCCTCGTCCTGGGCATCGTCGCGTTCACGCTGGCCTCGGCCGCCTGCGCGGCCGCACCTGGCATCGGGACGCTGATCGCCGCCCGCTGCGCCCAGGGCGCCGGGGCCGCAGTCATGCTGCCGGCCTCGATGGCGCTGATCCGGGAAGCCTTCCCCGACACCCGCCGCCGGGCCCGCGCGCTCGGGGTCTGGGCGGTCGGGGGCGCCGTCGCCGGACTCGTCGGTCAGCCTCTCGGCGGCCTGCTCACCACGGTCGACTGGCGGCTGGTGTTCACCATCAACCTGCCCGTCGGCGTCGGCATGGCGCTGTTCCTGCTCACCGTGGCCCGCTCCCCGACAAGGCCGGCCCCCTTCGACTGGGCCGGTCAGGGTCTCGCCGCCGTCGCCCTGGCCGCTCTCGTGTACGGCCTGATCGAGGGCGGCCACTCGGGGTTCGACGCGCCGGCGGTCGTCGCCACGCTCGTCCTCGCCGCCGCCGCGATCATCGCGTTCGTGCTGGTGCAGGCCCGTGTCGCCCACCCGATGATGCCGCTGGAGCTGTTCCACGCGCGGGGGTTCCGGATCGCCCTGCCGGTCGGGTTCGCGTTCATGGTCGGCAACTACGGCAACGTGTTCACCACCAGCCTCTTCCTGCAGCAGTACATCGGGCTGTCCCCGCTGCGCGCCGGACTGGTCTACGTCCCGTCCGCGGTCCTAGCCATCGTCTCGAACTTGGCCAGCGGCCCGATCACCAACCGGTTCGGGCCCCGGTGGCCGATTGTCGGCGGCCAGCTGTCGATGGTGATCGGCTTGGTGGCGCTGCTGTCCACCGCCCACCTGAAGTCGGTTCTGCTCGTCGCCCTGTGCCTCATCCCGGTCGGAGCCGGAGGCGCCCTCGCCATGCCGGCGGTCACCGGCGTGGTCCTCGACGGGGTCGCACCGGATCAGGCCGGCACCGCCAGCGCGGTGTTCAACACCTTCCGCCAGGTCGGCGGCGCGGTCGCCATCGCCGTCTTCGGCGCGTTGATCGCCGGGTCGCCGACGTTCCTGCCCGGCCTGCGGACGAGCCTGGCCGTCGCCGCGGTGGTGCTGCTGACCACCGCCCTGATCAGCCTGCAGGTGCGCAGCGGCGACCCGGCGTAGGTTTCCGGAATGGAACACACGAGCCCACCCGGGGGCGCGCCTCGACGAGCTGTTCCCGCCGCCGGGACCGAACGGCGCCAAGCCCGCCCTCGAGGCGTACGCCCGGTGTCGATTGCCGTCGCCGGACGCCGCTGACGTAGCGTCGCGCGCATGAAAGCGTTCATGGAGGCAGCGGAAAGCGGTGACGCGGCCGGGCTCGCGGCCCTGCTGGCCGAGGACGTGGTCTTCACCAGCCCGGTCGCCCACCGGCCGTACCCGGGCAAGGCGATCACCGCGGCGATTCTGCGCGGCGTGCTGCGGGTGTTCGAGGACTTCCGGTACGAGCGGGAGATCGTCAGCGCCGACGGGCGGGACCACGCGCTGATGTTCCGGGCGACGGTGGACGGCCGCGAGGTGCAGGGATGCGACTTCCTGCACCTCGACGACGACGGCCTCGTCGATCAGCTCACCGTGATGGTCCGGCCGTTGTCGGCGGCCACCGCGCTCGCCGCGGCGATGGGCGCGCAGTTCCCGCAGATCCAGCGGGAGGCGTCACCGGCCGCCGGCGACCAGACCTCATGACCGCTGACATCGTCGAGTTGCAGCAGGCCTTTCAGGACGCCGAGCTGCGTGCGGACACCGGCCGCCTGGAGGCTCTGCTGGCGGACGACTTCCGGTCCATCGGCGAGCAGGGGTGGGTGCTGGACAAGAGGCAGTGGATCGACCGGCACGCCGAGTTCGCCTACCTCGCCATCGACGCCACCGAGGTCGACGTGTCCCGCTACGACCACGCCGCGATCCTGCGGTGCGTGCAGCGGAGCCGCGCGACCTGGCGGGGTGAGGAGATGACGCTGACCACCCGGATGAGTCAGGTCTGGGTCGAGCTCCCCGGCGGGTGGCGGCTGGCCGGGATCCAGTTCAGCTCGCTGCCGTGATCCGGTGCCCCTCCGGCTTTCAGCGCCCGGTCGAACAGACCGCCGGGGAGCCGCCGGGGCCGTCAGCGGGGTCATCGTCGACCGGATCCCGCCGCTGATGCGGGTCGTCCGCGGTTCCACCGGCACCGACTCCGAGCTGGCGGCGCAGGGGGACGTCAACCAGAAGCAGACCCGTACGGCCCATGGGTTCCTCGCGCAGTTGCTGGCCGTCACCGGCGCCCTCCGGCCGGGACTGGACGCCGAGCGGGCGCGCGACACCGCCTTCGTGCTGGGCCACGCCGAGACGTACCCGCAGTTCACCGACGTGTGCGGCCTGGACCCCGGACGAGTGGGAGGAACGCACCGCCGCCATGCTCGCCGCCGCCATGCTCGGAATCTGATCGCCCGAAATCGGAATCTGATCGCACGAAAACTTGCGTCGATTCCTGCGTCGATCCCGGCTAGCATGTTCCGCGTGACACCACCGCTGACCGGCCGCCGCGCCCATCACCTGGTCCGGACCCGGAACGACCTGCCCCGCCAGGTCGAGCCCGGGGTGCGCGCCGTGGTCATCGGCGGCGGCATCGCGGGCACCAGTGCGGCGCTCCTCCTGGCCGAACGCGGCGTCGCGGTGACCCTGGTCGAGCGCAGCCCGCAACTCGGTGGCCGGCTGGCCGCCTGGCCCCGCACGATGGCGGACGGTTCACGGCAGATGGTCGAGCACGGCTTCCACGGTTTCTTCCGGCAGTATTACAACTGGCACAACGTGCTGCGCCGGATCGATCCGTCGCTGTCGTTCCTGCGGCCGGCCGGGCGCTACCCGGTCGTCTCGCGGCAGTGGCCGGAGGAGAACTTCTCCGGGCTGCCGAAACGACCCCCGCTCAACCTGCTGGCGCTCGTCGCCCGCTCGCCCAGCCTGCGCCTGCGGGAGCTGCGCGGCGTCGACGGCCGCGCCGCCGTGCCCCTGCTGAACTTCTCCGCCGACGAGACCTACCGGGAGTACGACCAGGTCTCGGCGAAGGACTTCCTGGACGCCCTGGGGATGCCGCCGCGGGCCCGGGCGAGCCTGTTCGACGTGTTCGCCCACTCCTTCTTCAACCACCAGGAGGACATGTCGGCGGCCGAGATGATCATGCAGTTCCACTTCTACTTCCTGCGCAATCCCGAGGGCCTCGACTTCGACGCGCCGGCTCAGGACTACGAGACGGCGATCTGGTCGCCGCTGGCCGAGCAGTTGCGCGCGCTGGGCGGGGACATCCGTACGGGCACGGCGGTCGAGCAGGTCGAGCCCGGCTGGAAGATCACGCTCCGCGGCGGGGACACGCTGCTGGCCGACCACGTCGTACTCGCCGCCGACCCCGCGTCGGCCCGGGACCTGGCCGCGGCCTCGCCGGCGCTCACCCGCCTGGCGCCGGTGCTGGCGGCGCAGATGGGCAGCCTCCGGACGGCCCCACCGTACGCCGTCTCCCGGTTGTGGACGGATGCCGACGTCGCCCCGGGCCGGAGCGTCTTCACCAGCGTGTCGCAGGAACCGACCCTCGACTCGGTCACGCTGTACCACCGGGCGGAGCGGGCCACCGGCCAGTGGGCGCGGCAGCGCGGGGGCGCGGTGATCGAGATGCATGCCTATGCGGCCCCCGACGGGGTCGACGCCGCCGAGCTGACCCACCGGATGTGGACCGAGCTGGGCGGCCTCTGGCCCGAGACCCGGACGATGTCCATCCTGGACGTGGACGAACGGGTGGGCCGGGACGCGCCGGCCTTCGGGCTCGGCAGCGACGCCACCCGTCCCGGCGTGGAGACTGACGCGGACGGGTTGTACCTCGCCGGGGACTGGGTGCGGATGCCGTTCCCGGCCGCACTGATGGAACGGGCCGCGGCCTCGGCCGTGCTGGCCGTCAATGCGGTGCTGAGACACCACGGCGCCGGGCCCGAGCCGGTTCTCTCGGTGGCTCCCCGGGGGCTCCTCGCGCCACGGGGCCACCCGCACGGGCGTACAGTGACGCCGAATCCGAGATCCTGAACCGCCTTGCGAGGAGACGAACCGATATGCGCCGGTCAGCATGAGCCGCCTCGTCAAGGCACGGATCGTCGAGGAACTGCGGGCACGGGGGATGACCGAGCGGGCGGAGTTCGTCGATCGCCAGCTTCCGGACGAGATCGACACCGTGAAGAATGCATCGCTGCTGCGGATGCTCAAGCTGGATCCCGAGGTGGTGGCCGCCGCCACGATCTCCGATTGATCCGTTGCGCCGGTCGCGGCGGTCCGGCGGCTCAACCCGTTCGCCGGAGTGGCCTCTCGGGCCGGCTCGAACGGGTTTTGCCGGGCGTTTCTGCCGTTCTGTCGGCGTCCGGCTCCGGCATCAGCATGATGACGGTGGACGGGACCCGCGGTGGGTGCGTGGCCTCGGACCTGGTCAGTCAGCGCATCGACGACCTGCGGTTCTCTCTGGGCGAAGGGCCGTGCATGGTCGCATTCCACCACCGGCGCCCCTGCTCGTAGCCGATCTCGACGCCGTCGTCACCCGATGGCCGATGTACACCCCGACTGCCCGGGCCGGCGGAGTCCGGGCCGTGTTCGCGTTCCCGCTGAAGATCGGCGCGGCCCGGCTCGGCGTCCTCGACGTCTACCGCGCCGACGCCGGCCCGCTGACCGAGGGTGAGCTGACCGACGCCCTGGGACCGAGCCGGGAGGCCGTCATGACCACAGTTTCGGTTGAACGGCTGGCCACGATCTTCGTCGAGGCCGCCGACACGCTGGTCAACGAATTCGACCTTTTCGATTTCCCGCACACCTTCGCCGACCGGGCCGCGGACCTGGTGGTCGCGTCGGCGGTGGGGCTGCGGCTCGCCGACGAGCGCGGCCGGCTCGAGTTCACGGCGGCCTCGATCGATGACCCGCACCTGATGAACAGCCGGGTCGTCCTCGAGCAGGCCGAGGGGGCGGTCGCGCGGGCCCGGGGGGTCGGCGTCGACGAGGCGTTCACGCTGATCCGTGACTTCGCCCAGGCGGGCAACCGCCGCCTGACCGACGTCGCCCACGACATCGTCGCGAGCCCCGGCAACGCCGCCCGGCTGCCCGGGGTGTGACGGTTGGTCAGCCGGTCGTACTCCCGCCGGTGAGGCGGGCGCGGAGGTCGGATTTCAGCACCTTGCCGACCTTGGACCGGGGCAGGTCGTCCCAGATCTCGATCTGTTTCGGCGCCTTCACGCTGCCGATCCGGGTCTTCACGAACGCGGCCACCTCCGCCTTGTCGACGGTGGCGCCGGCACGCAGCTGCAGGATCGCGGTGAGCCGCTCGCCCCACTTGTCATCGGGCAGGCCGATCACGGCGCAGTCCTGCACCGCCGGGTGCTGCATGAGGACCTGTTCGACCTCGGTCGAGTAGACGTTGAAGCCGCCGGTGATCACCATGTCCTTGGCCCGGTCGACGATGAACAGGTAGTTGTCCGCGTCGAGGTAGCCGATGTCGCCGGTGTGGTGCCAGCCGTGCGCCGACGCGGTCGCGGTCGCCCCCGGGTCGTGGTGGTAGCCGCGCATGACCAGAGAACCACGGGCCACGATCTCGCCGGTGGCGCCCCTCGGCAGAAGGGCGCCGCTGTCGTCCATGATGGACACCGTAACCAGCGGCGAGGGGCGGCCGGCCGACGACAGCCGAGCCACCGCGACGCTGCCGTCCGGGAGGAAGTGGTCGGCGGGCGCCATGGTGGAGATCATCATCGGCGCCTCGGTCTGGCCGAACAGCTGCGCCATGACCGGGCCGATCCGGTGCAGCGCCTCCTCCAGCCGGGTCGCCGACATCGGCGCCGCGCCGTACCAGAAGCACTGCAGGGACGACAGATCCGTCTCGTCCAGCGCGTGGTGAGCCAGGATCATGTAGATCAGCGTCGGCGGGAGGAACGTGTGGGTCACCCGGTGCTGTTCGATCAGCGCGAGGAAGCCGCCGACGTCGGGCGTGCGCATGATGACGATCTCGCCGCCCTTGGCCAGTACGGGGAAACACAGCACCCCGGCGGCGTGGGTGAGCGGGGCCAGCGCCAGGTACACCGGCCGGCCGGCCCACGGGTAACTCATCAGCGTGATGGCGGTCATCGCCTCGAGGTTGGCCCCGGTCAGCTCGACCCCCTTCGGCCGGCCGGTGGTGCCGCCGGTACCGACGATCATGGCGAGATCGTCCACGCCGGGCCGGTCGGCACTCTCGTCGGAGGCGAGGAAAACCTCCCACGGAAGAGCCCCGGGGATCTCCGCGTCGAGGCAGACCAGCGTGGTCAGCGACGGCAGCTCGTCGCGGATCTTCGACACCAGGGGGGCGAAGGACGACTGGAAGATCAGCGCCTGGCAGCCGAACAGGTCGAGCAGTTCCCGGTTCTCCGCGGCCTCGTTGCGCGGGTTGATCGGGCACCACACGGCGCCGGCCCGGCTGATCCCGAAGACGCTGGTGAAGGCGTCCGGGTCGTTCCCGGAGAGCACCGCCACTCGATCTCCGGGAACGACCCCCTGGGCGGCCAGGGCCGCCGCGATGCGGACGCTCAGCGCCTGCACCTGTCCGTACGTCCGGGTGACGCCGTCCGTGGTCAGACAGGGCGCGTCGGCGTCGACGGACGCGCCCTTGTCCAGGTAGTCGACGAGCCGCATGACGCGTCAGCGCTCGACCGTGACCGCGGGTTCGCGGACCAGACCGAAACTGGTGAGCACGCCGAGCAGTTCGCGGTGGCCGAACGCCTGGCAGCCGGACGCGAACCCGACCCGCCGCGGCGGCTGCTGCATCAGGTGGTACGCCGCGTACGCCTGCATCAGCCCGGTCTGCTTGTAGTTCGAGTTGCCGTAGATGACGCAGTGCGCCCGGCCCAGCGGCCCGGAGGCGTGCACCGAGTCCACCGACTTGTTCAGCCGCGGGTTCTCCCGGGGCGGCATCGAGTTCATCACCTGCGCCGCCGTCGCGGTCAGGGCCGCGTACCGGTCGTCGGGGGCCATGTCCTTGGTCGCCTCGACCGCGGCCGCGACGATGTGCGGGACGCCGTTCATCAAGGCTGCATTGAAGACGCCGCCCAGCACCCGGACGTTGGCCACCCGCGGGTCCTTGCGGAACCAGACCGGGTGCGACGTGCCGCCCCATGGCAGCGCCAGCGCGAGCTCGTGCTGGCCGGGCAGGACCAGCTGGTACAGGCCGGCCTCCGGATCCCAGGCTTCGTAGCGGTTCTGCTCCAGCCGGTACGCCCCGGAGGTGGCCGCGTTGACCAGGATCGTCAGCGTCGACGCGATGGTCGGGCTGCCGCCCCAGAACACCGCGATGTCGAGCGTGTCCAGGCCCGGCCTCTCCAGGCAGAGCTCGGCCGCGATCTCCCCGGTGGTGTACATCTGCGCGATGCCGGGGGAGAGCAGCAGGCCGGCGGCGGCGAACTCGGCGCCGTACTTCTCGTCGCAGGTGATCATCCAGTCCTGCTCGCCGGTGGTGTCGAGGTAGTGCGTCCCGGCGGCCAGGCAGGCCTCCACCACCTCCGGCCCGTGCTGGCTGAACGGCCCGACGGTGTTGCAGACCACCGCGGAGCCGGCGAACAGCTCGGTCAGCGACTTGGTGTCGTGGCCGACCTCGGCGATCTCGTAGTCGGCGGTCTCGATGCCGGCCACATTCTCCTGCATGGACTGCTTGATTTTGGCGGCGTCGCGGCCGGCGGCCACGAACGGCACGTTGTACTCGCGCAGGTACTCGCAGATCAACCGGCCGGTGTAGCCGGAGGCGCCGTAGACGACGACGGGCTTGGTCGCCATGGTCACATCCCCATTCCGCCGTCGACCGGAAGGCCGGCGCCGTTGACGAAGCGGGACGCGTCGGAGGCCAGGAACACGACCGCGTCGGCCATGTCGGACACCTCGCCGAGCCGCCCGGACGGGGTGAGTTCGATGACCGCGCCGACGGCCGCGTCGGGCGACTCGAACAGGCCGAGCTGGGCGCAGTCGACGGCCAGGCCGATCCCCATCGCGGTCGCGACCAGGCCGGGATAGATGCAGTTCACCCGTACGCCGTAGCCGAGCTTGCCGGACTCCATGGCGGCGACCCGGGTCAGCCGGTCGACCCCGGACTTGGTGGCCGAGTAGACGGCGATGCCCGGGAACGCGATGGTCGCGGCGACCGAGGCCACGTTGACGACCACGCCGCCCGCCCCGGCGGCGCCACCCGGCCGCATCGCCCGGAAGGCGTGCTTGATGCCCAGCGCGGTGCCGAGCAGATTGACGTCGAGCTGCTTGCGGACCGCGGCCGGGTCGAGGTCGACGATCAGGCTGGTGATCTCCACGCCGGCGTTGTTAACCACGATGTCGAGGCCGCCCAGGATGCCGATCGCCTCGTCGACGGCGGTCTGCCAGCCGGCGTCGTCGGTGACGTCGAGGTGCACGAAACCGTGGCCCGAGCCGAGAGACTCGGCGACCTTGGGGCCGAGTTCGTCCTGCAGATCGGCGACGACCACGGTGGCACCGGCGGCGGCCAGCGCCTGGGCCATTCCTTCGCCCAGACCCTGGGCGGCGCCGGTGACCAGGGCGCGGCGTCCGGTGAGATCGATCTGTGTCATGGCGGCTCCCAAGTGTTTCGAGGACGTTGCGAGGCGAGACGTCCATCACATGCCAGCGGTTTGACACTTGTCAAGAGATTCCTTGACGACTGTCAAGAAGTACGATGTCGCCATGACCCCCACCCGGCCGGTCGACAAGTTCGATCTCCGCCGCGACGAGCTCGCCGAGTCCGCGCTGACCACACTCGGCGCGATGGGGTACGCCCGGGCCAGCCTGCGGGAGATCGCCGGCAACTCGGCCTTCAGTCACGGCGTCGTGCACTACTACTTCCAGGACAAGCTCGAGCTGGTCATCTACAGCGTCCGCTACTACAAGGCGCGCTGCGTCACCCGGTACGACGGGGTGGTGCGCGACTCCACCACCGCGGACGGGCTGGTCGAGGCCTTCGCGGCGAAACTCGCGCAGACCATCGCGGAGGAGGCGCCGATGCACCGCCTGTGGTACGACCTGCGGACCCAGAGCATGTTCGAGGAGCCGCTGCGGGCCGCCGTCACCGAGATCGACGGCACCCTCGAGGCGATGATCTGGCGGGTCGTCGACCGGTACGCCACCCTCGCCGGCCGCCCGCCCTCGGTCAGCTCGCCGGCCGCATACGGCATGCTCGACGGGCTCTTCCAGCAGGCGCTGCTGGCCTTCACCGCCGGCGGTGAGCCGGTCCTCGCCGGCCTGGCCGGCCAGGTCCGCGCGGTCATGCCGCTGTTCCTCGCCTGACCGCTCAGCAGCCGCAGGTCCGGCCGACGACCAGGTTGCCGGTCAGCCGGGTGTGCGTGGCCGGGGTGCCCGGGTGGCGGATGTCCTGCAGGAGCCTTGCGCAGGCCAGTCGGGCCAGGTACTCGACGTCCTGGCGCATCGTGGTCAGCGGCGGAATGGTGTACCGGGCGCCCCGGATGCCGCCCATCGAGATCAGGGCGACGTCGTCCGGCACCCGCAGGCCCAGTTCCCAGCACGCATGCAACGCCCCGAAGGCCTGCACGTCGGACGCCACGAACAGGGCCGTCGGGCGCCGGCCGTACACCGCCCACGGCCGGCCGTGCTCGCTCAGCAGCAGGCCCGCCGCCTGGTAGCCGCCCTCCTCGCTGACCTCGGCCAAGGCGACCAGGCCGTCACCGGCGGGCCGGCCCGTACGGCGTTGCTGCTCCCGCCAGCCGGCCAGCCGCAGGCCGTCGGCGCTCACGTACGGCGGCCCGACGATGCAGCCGATCAGGTCGTGACCGTGGATCTGCAGGTGGTCGACCACGCTGGCGGCGTCGCGCTCGTCGTCCATGCCGACCGTCGACAGCCGGTCGTCGGCCCGGTCCTCGAGCACCAGGATGGGCTGCTCGACGCGGCTGAGCGGAGCACCCGACAAGGACACCCCGGACGTCAGGATCAGCCCGTCGGCCTTGCGGTCGATGAACGTCTGCAGCAGCCGTTCCTCGCTGGCCCGGTAGCCGTACGTGCTCGCGGTCAGCGTCAGGTAGCCGGAGTCGGAGAAGGTCCGCTCGATCGCCTCGGCCAGCGCGCCGTAGAACGGATTGCTCCGGTTCGTGGTCAGCAACCCGATCGTCTGCGTGCTGCCTCCGCGCAACGCGCTGGCGATCGCGTTCGGCCGGTAGCCGAGCTGGTCGATCGCGGCCAGCACCCGCTCCCGGGTTCCGGTCGCGACCGGTCGCGGCCCGTTGTTGAGGACGTAGCTGACCACGGCCGGGGACACGCCGGCGGCCCGCGCCACGTCCGATCGAGTTACCGCCAAGACCCGGCTCCTAAGGGCGTACGGATGCGACCTGTCCCTCCGCGGCCTCCAGACCGAGGTCCGCCGGCGAAGGATACGACGACTGGGCGCCCGGGCTCTGCACCGCGAACGTCCCGGCGCGCACGCCGACGGTGACCGCATCGTCCAGGCTCGCCCCGGACGCCAGCCGGATGGCCAGCGCGCCGACGAACGCGTCGCCGGCGCCGGTCGTGTCGACCACGGCGGTGGGCACCGGGGCCGGGACGTGGCCGATGCCACCGGAGTCGGCCCAGCAGGCCCCCTCGGCGCCGACCGTGACCACCACCGAGCGCGTCCGCGGCCGCAGCTCGGCCACCGCGCGCCGGGCCGCGGCGGCGCCCCGGACCTCCCACCCGAGCAGTCCGCTGGCCTCGGCCTCGTTCAGCACCAGCGGATCGCACAGGGCGAGCAGTTCGTCGCCCACCGGCTGATACGGCGCCAGGTTCAGGATGACCCGCGCGCCGGCCTCGGCGGCGGCGGTGATGGCGGCGGTGATGATCTCGGGCAGCACCTCGCCCTGCGCCACCATCGTGGCGGCGCCGGTCTCGGCGGTGATCCGGCTGACCGTCCGGCGGACCCGTTCACTGGTCAAGGCGAAGTTCGTGCCGGGGACGACCGTGATCGAGTTCTCCCCGGAGTCGTACACCAGGACCAGCGCCAGGCCCGTACGGCCGCGGCTGATGATCTCCACGCTGGTGGTGTCGACGCCTTCCGAGCGCAGCTCCCGGATCAGCTGGGCGCCGTCGGCGTCGTCCCCGACCGACCCGACGAAGCTGACGTCGCCGCGCAGGCGGGCCATCGCCACGGCCTGGTTGGCGCCCTTGCCGCCGGGCTGTTTGAGCAGATCGGTGGCCAGTACCGTCTCGCCCGGGCCGGGCGGTTTCGCGACCCGCACGATGTAGTCCTGGTTGGCCGATCCGACCACGATGATGCCCGCCGTGCCGGGTAGGTCTTTGCTCACTTCTCTCCACTTCCGATCGAGAGCCGTCCGAAGAACCGCTGGAGCACGAACATGCTGATCGCGGGCACGAGCGTGAGCACGATGGTGCCGGCGAAGTTCTGCCCGTAGTCGGCCGCGTGCTCGCCGAAGGTGCCGGCCAGCGCGACCGGGGCCAGCTGGAGGCGGTTGTCGCTGATCAGCAGCAGAGGCCACAGGAACGCCGTCCACTGTCCGAGGAAGATCAGCAGGGCCGAATTCGTCAGGGCCGGACCACTGAGCCGTACGTACAGGGAGAAAAGGATCCGCGGCTCGGAGGCGCCGTCCAGCATCGCCGCCTCGCGGTACGACTGCGGGATGCCCATGAAGTACTGGCGCAGGTTGAAGATGGCCAGCCCGTTACCGATACCGGGTAGGATCAGCCCGATCGTCGTGTTGCCCAGTCCCCAGTCGGTGAACTGCTGGGCCAGCGGGATGGCGATCGCCTCGAACGGAACCATGAAGCTGATCACGATGACCGCGAAGATCAGGTTGCGGCCCGGGAACTCGTACACGGCCAGTGCGTACGCGGCCATCGCCGACATCGCCAGCCCGAGCGCCACAGAGGCGATGCAGACGACGAAGGAGTTCAGCAGCGCCCGCGCGAATCCGGAGTCGAACAGCAGGTGGCCGTAGTTCTCCAGGGTCAGCTTGGACGGGATGATCAGATGCCAGCTCAGCGGCGACATCGTCGTCAGGATCTCGTTGTTCGGCCGGAACGACCCAATCAAGATCCACACCGCGGGCAGGATGAAGGCTGCGGCGGCGACCACGGCGACCGCGGTCAGCACCACGGTCGAGGTCCTGGTCCGGCGGGGCCGCCGGCTCGGCGCCGGCGGCACGAACGCGGCCACGGTGTCGCCGGCCATCTCGGTGACGGTCATCGCGGCGTCCTCTCC
Source organism: uncultured Actinoplanes sp. (assembly GCA_964236515.1). Lineage (GTDB taxonomy): Bacteria > Actinomycetota > Actinomycetes > Mycobacteriales > Micromonosporaceae > Actinoplanes. Next base: position 138,444 of record CAXSDA010000004.1, on the reverse strand, counting down.
TCGCGCAGCAGCCGAAACTGCAGCAGCACGAAGAAGATCATGATCACGGTGAGGATGACGACCTCGGCCGCGCCCAGGTTCCGGCTGCCGTACCCGTAGGTGGTGCGGTACGCATCGAACATCAGCAGCGTGGTGCTGTTCTGCGGACCGCCCTGGGTCAGCAGCTGGACCGGCACGAACAGCACGAAGTTGGCGACCGTGTCGGCGACCAGCACGAACAGCAGCGGCCGCCGCAGCATCGGGATGGTGATGCTGACGAACGTCCGGATCGGACCGGCCCGGTCGATCTTGGCCGCGTCGTACAAGTCCTCCGGGATCGCCTGCAGGCCGGAGATGAGGAACAGCATCCAGTAGCCGACGCCGATCCAGCTGGCCAGCACGATGATGCCCGCCAGCGCCTGGTTCGGCGAGGTCAGGAACGGCTGCGGGTGGCCGCCGAGCGCCGAGATCAGCGCGTTGATCGGCCCGTTCGGGTTCAGCGCCGCGCCCCACGCGATGGACGACCCGACGATGGGCACCGTGATCGGCACGAAGACCAGCGTCCGCCAGACGCCGACCAGCGGGATCCGCTGCACGAACAACACCGCCAGCAGCAGCGACAGGACGATCTGCAGCGGATTGATGATGACGTTGAAGACGAGCGTACGGACGATGGTGCTGGCGAAGTTGGGGTCGCTGAACAGACTCCGGTAGTTGCCGGCCCCGGTGAACGTGGCCGGGATGATGCCACCCGGGAACGCCTTGTACAGGCTGGTGATGACGGCGCCGATGGTCGGGATCACCCGCAGCACGGCGAGCGCGGCGACCGCCGGGGTCAAAAACACCACGGCCCAGAAGGCCTCGTTGCGGCGGCCGGCCCGCCGCCGCTTGCCGGCGGCGACAGGCCCGGAGGGGACAGCCATTACTGATACTTCTTCCAGGCGGTGGCGAGCTGGGTCGAGGCGCTGCCGAGGGCGGTCTTCGGGTCGGCGCCGTTACGGATGTCGGCGAACGCCTGGTTCAGGATCGTCTCGAACTCGATGTAGCCGATGGTCCCCACCCGGTTCACGGCCGTGTTCGAGGTCTCGAAGTCAACGATCTTGGCAGCGTTCTGGCCTTCGGGGGAGGAGAACACGGACTTCTCGAAGTAGATCTTCTTGCCCTCGGGCGTGGCCGCCAGTTCCGGGTCGGACCGGTACTTGATGTAGCCGCTGCCCTCGTCGACCGCCATCCACTTCATGAAGACGGCCGCGGCCTCCTTCTGCTTGCTGAACGGGTTCATCGCCAGCGACCACGAGCCCGTCGGGGTGGCCGGCTTGCCGCCCTCGAAGACCGGCTGCGGCGCCACTCCCCAGTCCACCTTGGACTCCCCGAGCTGCGGGATCAGCCACGGACCCTCCACCATGTACGCCGCCCGCCCGGCCACGAACGCCGGGTCGGTCTCCTCGGACTTCATGCCCTTGGGGGCGACGCCGGACGAGAACAGGCTGCCGTACCAGGTGAACGCCTTGACCCACTGGTCCGAGGTGAAGTCCGGGGTCAGGTTGTCCTTGCCGGTGGCGCCGACCGATCCGCCGAGCTGAACCGGCAGCGGTTCCAGCTGGTAGTAGCGGTCGAACTGACCGAAGAGGAAGCCGTACTGGGCGCCGGCCGCCTTCGCCTTGGTGGCGTCGGTGGTGAGCTGCTCCCACGTCATCCGCTGGTCGGTGGACGCGGACGGGTTGGTCAGGCCGGCCTTCTTGAGCAGCGTCTTGTTGTAGTACAGCAGCTGCGTGGAGTTCGCGATCGGCAGCGCCCACAGCTTGTTCTGATACACGCCGGCGTCGTACGCGGTCGGGTCGAACTTGCTCTTGTCGCCGGAGAACACCTTGGTCAGGTCCTCGGCCTCGCCCCGGGCGGCCAGGGCCGAGATCCGCGGCTGGTCGGCCCAGTAGACGTCCGGGTCACCGCCCTTGTTGGCGATCCGCGCGTCCAGCGTGCTGTTCAGATTGTCGAACGGCACCGACTGGTAGTCGACCTTGATCGTCGGGTGCGCCTTCTCGAAGGCGTCGATCACCGACTGCATGTGCGCGGTCTTGAGGTCGAGGATGCTGACCACCTTGACCGTGGCGGTCGGGTCGGTGCTCGGCAGCGACCAGCTTCCGCTGCCGCTGGTGCCGGAACTGCCGCTGTCACCGCCTCCACTGGAGCAGCCGGTCAGCAGCAGAGCGCCGGCGGCGGCCACCGCGAGCGCCTTCGTCATCGAAGTCATGATCTGTCCCTTCGGGGGATTACAGTCCGGTGATCAGGCCGAGGAAGTGTTCGGTGAAGGCGTCCGCGTTCACGCTGACCGCGACCCGGGCGTTGGCCGCCGGTGGTTCGGCGCCCTCCCGGCGGTCGGTGATCATCACGCCGCGGGCCTCGCCGTCGCCGGTCACCACGGACACCGCGACCTCGCGGAACTCGCACAGGTCGGGCCGGGTGAGAACGGCGACGGCCAGCGGGTCGTGCATCGCGCACGAGCCGGCCTCTTCGGAGCTGCCCGGGTAGCGGGCGGCGATGTGGTCGATCCAGGCGAGGGTCGACTCGCCGGCGAACGGGGCGAACGGGGAGTCCGCGGCGAGCATCCGCTGCGCGTGCTCGCGGGTCAGGCGAACCTGCAGGGTGACGTCGAGGCCGACCCAGCGCTGGGGCGCGCCCGAGCGCAGCACCGCCAGGGCCGCCTCCGGATCGACCCAGACGTTGAACTCGCCCGGCATGTCGCGGCTGGGCATGGTGCCGAAGAACATCCCGCCCATGATCACGATCTCCTTGACCGCGGTGGCGATGCGCGGCTCAAGGACGAGCGCGGCCGCCACGTTGGTCAGCGGGCCGATCGCCACCAGGGTGATCTCACCCGGGTGGGCCAGGATGTGCTCGGCGATGGCCACCGCGGCGTAGCCCGGGGTGGGTGGCTGCGCCTGGTCGCGGAGCGCGAGGACGTGGTCGGCAGGCGGCCGGTGGATCTCCGGGTGGGTGTACGCGGCCGGGGCGCCCTTGACGATCGGGACGTCTTTGAGGCCGAGCCGGTTGGCGAGCTCGCCGGTGAGGATGGTGGCGCTCTCCACGTCGGTGTTGCCGTTGACGGTGGTGATCAGGTCCAGCTCGATCCCCGGGTCGGCGTGCGCCAGAGCCAGGGCGAAGCCGTCGTCGATGTCGGATCCGGGCGCGCCCATGGCGAGGTCCGTGTCGAGGATGATGCGCATCAAAGAAACCTCATTCAACTCGTGTTGCATGGAGTAAACACGAGTTGAATGTGACCCACAAGACTCCATCGGCAATCTTGTCGAAACTTTTGTGACGTTGCGCTCGCCTGCCGGTTACAGCCAGACCCGATCCGGAAGTGACGGATCAAGGACAGTTGCGAACGATCCTCACCCCCGGGTCCGTACGGCCGGGGGTGAAGCGTGCCCGGGTGCTGGCGCCCGTCCTCCTCTTTGTTCTGCTGGCCTCTGCGGGCACGGTCTGGCTTGTGCACGTCGCCCGGGGCGGGGCGGCCGGGAATCCACTACTGGTCGAAGCGAGCGACGGCCCGGCCCCGGTCCGGTCGGCGCAGACCAGCTCGACGGCGGTCGTCACGCACCCGACAATCCCCGCCTTCGCCTCGGCCACGCCCTCGAAGGCCGGGGTGATCGCGCGACCGGCGGGGGCGGCGACCGGCGTTCCGCGGCCCGCGGCCCGGGCGACGTCGGTCATCCCGGCCGCACCGCCGATCCCGGTCCGCGCGATCCGCGTCGGTGGCGTCACGCTCGACGATACGAGCCCGCGGACGATGTGCTACCTGGTCCGCAACGTGGACTCGCCGGTCACCGTGCGGATCAGTGAACTCGCCGCCGGGAACCCCGACGTCGTCATCCGGCCGGACCGGTGCGCCGGTGTCACCGCCCAGGACGTGAGCGGCGATTGGATCCCAACGGTCGCGTGCCGGCCCGGGGTGGATCTTGAGCCGCACGGCGACGGCTGCTACACCGGCATCGAACCCAGGACCCTCTCGTCCGACCCGGACAACGAGACGGACCTGCACTCCTCCTTTTCGGTGACGCTGCGGGCGCGGTGCAGTTCGGCGGCCGGTCTGCCGTGCAGCGAGAGCGGAACACCCGTGCCGACGGCGGCCCGGCCGGTGGACGTCACCTGGACCCAGCCGTTCACCGGCAGTCAGCTCTGTATCCGGAACCCACCCGGCGACAACCCTTTCTGCTGATGACCTCTACGCGACACCCGCATGGCAGCCGGCCGGGCCGGGCCCGCAAGGCCGAGCCGGCACCGCTGCCGGTCACAGCCCCTGCCCCGGTCGCTGCCCCGGAGACAGTGCCGGAACCAACCGAGGTGCCCGGGCTCGCGACCAGGCTGAGCCAGTGGGGTGCGGTCATCGCGCCGACCACGGTGGCCACGGCGATGTTGCTCTACTTCGGATACATCGCCACCCGGGCGCGCTTCGCGTACTTCGGCGTCTATCTCGACCTGACCGACCTGTCCAGCCGGGACCTCGTGCTGTACGGCATCGAGGTGCTGTACCTCCCGGTCGCCGTGGTGCTGCTGGCCGTCCTCGCCGGTGCGGGCGTCCACCTCGCGGTCAAGCAGGCGACCGGCCGCCGGGGCGCCCTCGTCGTAGCCGGCCTCGTCGCCCTGCTCGGGCTCCTGCTGGTGGCCCGGGCCGTGATCGGACTCGCCGTCGCCCACGTGTCGCGGGACGAGGCCCCGGGCAGTACGGCCCTCGCGCTGGCCGCCGGACCGGTGCTCATCGCGTACGCCGCCTGGATCGCCGCCCGGACCCGGCCGCCCGGCGCCTGGTACGCCACCTCCCGCCGGCTGCGCCTGGTCGTGGTGGCTGCGGTCGCCGGGCTCGCGCTGACCGGCCTGTTCTGGGCGGGCACGTCGTTCGCGTGGCGGCTGGGGGAGGGCCGCGCCTACGACGACGCGCTGCAACTCCCGGACCGCCCCGAGGTCGTGCTGGACACCGGCGAACGCCTCGTCGACCTTCCGCCGTACGTGTCGGAGACGACGCTGCCGGGCGAGCGCGGGGACACGTACCGCTATCGCTACCGCGGCCTGCGCCTGTTGCTCCAGGCCGGCGGCCGCCTGTTCCTGGTCCCCGAGCACTGGACCGATCGGGGGCGCACGCTGATCCTCCCGTACGACGACTCGGTCCGCCTCCAGGTCATCCCGCACGCAGGATCGGGGGGTTGAGGCTGGTCCGGTGGCCGGCGGTGAAGAGCGCGGCCGGGCGGCCGACCTCGGGGCTCCGTTTGCCGCCGGTCGCGACGATGAAGCCGTCCGTGCTGGTCACCTTGCGGCTGAAGTTGCGCGGGTCGAGGCTCTCACCCCAGACGGCTTCGTACACCCCGCGCAGGTCGCCGACGGTGAACTCCGGCGGGCAGAAGGCCGTGGCCAGTGTGGTGAACTCGAGGCGGGAGCGGGCCCGCTCGACCGCGTCGGCCAGGATCCGGTCGTGGTCGAAGGCCAGCCCCTTCGACACCTCCGACACCGGGCGCCAGGCGGCGGAGCTCGCGTCCGAGCCGGCCGTCGGCAGCGGCAGGTCGGGCATGATCGCCAGATACGCGACGCTCACTATGCGGCCACGCGGGTCACGCTTCGGGGCGCCGTACACCGCCAGCTGTTCCAGGTGCAGCGACCGGCCGTCGAGGCCGGTCTCCTCGCCCAGCTCCCGCACCGCCGCGTCGGGGATGTCCTCCCCGCCGCGCATGAAGCCGCCGGGCAGGGCCGACCGGCCGCGGAACGGCGGGTTGCCGCGGGTGATGACCATGACCTGCAAGGCGTCGTCGCGGACGGTCAGGATGGCCAGGTCGACGGCGAGTCGGAGGGTGGCATGCTCCCGGTCGATCATGCTTAAAGGTTAGCCTTCTCGTCGCCCCGACACAAACTAGGCGGCCTTGTTGACGCCTCCTCCCGCGACGTCACCGTGATACTGCGCGGTACCCCAGTTGTTCACGCCGCCGCTGACGTTGAGCACCGAGGTCGCCCGCGCCCGGTACTCCGTCGTGTCGACCTTCCTCTCGTCGAGGAAATCGAGGACGTGGTCGAAGACCCGGCGTTCGATCAGGCGCTTGAACTTCAGGATGTCCTGACCTTGAGTGAAGTTGCGCAGCTTGTCCCGCGTGCCGAGTTGCCGGACGCTGACCACAGCGCCGTGGTCGCGGAAACGGGATCGGCGGATGTTGCCCCAGCCGCGCCGGCCGGTCATGTCCAGCAACGATCCAACCAGGCGGTGTGGAGCTCGAAGAATGGTCCGTGGAGTGCTCGTAACGGCACGGCCCACCGCCGTCATCCAAGCGCGTGGGCCGGTGCCGTCCTCACCGTCCACACTCCGATATCGCTCGTTGCAGGGCGCAAGGGATGTGGTGGTGACCTCGAGATACAGCGAGCGACCCTGAACGGCGATGTGGACGTGAACCGTGGTCACGATGTCTCCGCCCCAGCCGACGACCTGGCAGACGATGTAGTGGCGAGCCGGTCCGGTCGGATTCCGGACGATCTTCACGATCTCGTCCGCGCTGGTTTCGGTGGAGCGGGGGCCACGTTCCCGGTCGGACTGGAAGATCCGGTCGACCACCCTCATCTCCGGAATTCGGAGTTCGGCGCGGCCGCGGCGGGTGAGTTGAGTCAGCTGGCCTTTGACGTAGTCCACGATGTGGTGGGCCTTGAACGGCGGCTCTGTGTACTCCCGTTCCTTGTCGGACAGCGGACGCTCGCCGGCGATCGTGACATCGGCCTGGCGCCGGACCAGACGAGTGGCGAATCCCCATGTGTCCACCACGTCACCGGCGCCGATGAACGGCTCGAAGTTGTGGTAGACGACCGTGTTGCCTCCGCCCTGCTCGTCGATCATTTGCATGCGGTCGTTGTCCCGGGGCCGTGGGTGGTCGCCGAACTGAGCGAACTGATCAATCCGTCGTTGCCGGACCAGAGCGAAGATCGCCGGCAGGGCCAAGACAGTCGGCGCGACGAGCAGGGCGGCGCCGCCGCTCATCGTCCGGGCGCCGGTGAACGTGGTTGTCGCTGCGGAGACGGCCCGGCTGGCGAGCGCCACGAACACGATCCAGGACGCCGCGAACCCGAGAAGCAGGAACAGGCCGCGGGCGGGACTCTTGGTCTTGTCGACCGCCGTGCCGGCGACGACGCGCTTGCCGAAGTCCCGGATCAGACGTGCCGCCGGTCGCGTCACCCAGAGGCAGACCAGCGCGGCGCCGACCGCGGCCACCGAGATCCAGTTCAGGTAGGCGGCCACACCCAGGGTGACCACGATGGCCACATCTCGCACGATGTCGATGTTGCGAGCCCCTACGCAGGCGTCGAGGACAGGAAGGAGGCTGAACCCGTACGACGGGGCGACGAACCGCTTGTCCTGGTAGTAGACCTCGCGCAGGCAACGGTTGCGGAAAGTGGTATCGGTGTAAGCGCCGACGCAGAGATAGCGCGTGGCGTCTGACAGCGGAGGCACCGGGTCGGCCGGTGGTTCCGGAAGTGGGGGCTCTTCTACGGCGGTGTCGATCGTCTCCAAGGTCATCGGCGTGTCCTCTCATGACGGGGGTGATCATCAGGCTGCCGCCGGGATCTACCGGATCTCTACCGGGTGGGAGTTCGCGGGGCGGCCGGCTGTCCAGATGTGGTCGAACTCGTTCAGGAAGTGGCGGCTCCACTGCGGGTCGCGGTCGGCGCGCAGCGCCAGCGCCGGCTCGCGGCCGCCCATGGCGTGCGAGTAGATGTCCACGTGCACCTCGCGGCCGTCCACGGTGAGCAGGCCGAACGCCGGTACGAAGGCCAGCCGCCGCACCTCGAGACGCCCCGCGCCGGCCAGGGTGGCCAGGAGGTCCAGCGTGGGCCGCAGCCGGTGGGAGAAGATCTCCGCCGACTCGGCCGTGCAGCGGCGGGCGGCCTCGGCCGTCACCGCGCCGTCCGGGTCGATCACCGCGATCCGTACCCGGCCGCCCCGCTCGAGGCAGCGCCGTAGATCGGTCAGGTGGTTGCGGACGGTCCGGTTCAGCGTGACGCCGATGATCCCGATGTCGCCGGCGCCGGACAGGTCGACGTCCACGGCGGACGTCGAGGTGGTCAGCATCCGGTCGGCCGACGGGTGGTCGGCGAGCCGCCGGGTCAGGTCGATGAGGGTCTGCAGTTGGGTGCGACCGGTGAGCGTGCTCATCGTCAGCACGCCCAGCGTGGCCAGGGTGGCGCCGGCCAGGATCGGCCCGCCGGCCACGTCGATCATGCCGAGCACGCCCACCGTGATCGCGACGATCAGCGTGATGATCAGGTCGAGGGAACGCCAGATCCGCATGGCCCCACGGTAGCAAGATAGTGTCAGAACGACAAGAACTGGTGATTGCGCGCGGTGCCCATGGCTTCTACGGTCAGGGGGCGGTTCTGTGGCGGCAGGACGTGGAGGGTGCATGCTCTTTCGGCTTCTGGGCGAGCTCGAGGTTCGGGACCCGACCGGCCGGGTGGTGGAACTGCCGTCCGGCCATGACCGCGTGGTGCTGGCGAAGCTGCTCGTCCAGGCCAACCGTCAGGTCCCGGCCACCGACCTGATCCGCGCCGGCTGGGGTCCGGCCGGCGTCAGCGTCGCCCAGCTGCACAAGTCCATCTCGGCGCTACGCAAGCTGCTGGCCCGGGCCGGGCAGACGGGGGAGATCAAGACCCACAACCGTTTCGGGTACGAACTCCGGGTGGCCGAGGACGACGTGGACACCCTGGTCTTCCGCCGGCTGGTCGATCTGGCCGAGGTGGAGCGCCGGCGCGGCCACGCCGGCGACGAGATCCGGCTGCACCGGCAGGCGTTGCGATTGTGGCGGGGGCCGGAGCCGCTGGCCAACGTGCCCGCCGGGATGTTCGGGCCGGCGGTGGACGCGCTCAAGGCCCGGCGCAAGCGCATCGCCGTACGGCTGGTCACGCTCGAATTCGAACGGGACGCGCACGCCGCCGTCCTGGACGAACTGCAGCAGTTCGTGGCCGAGGACCCGACCGACGGGTACCTGTGCCGCCTGCTGATGCTCGCGCTGCACCGGTCCGGCCACGTGGTCGACGCCCTGGCCGCGTACGACCGGCACGCCGCCGCCATCGACCGTACGACCGGCGGCCGGCCGGACCCCGAGCTGCGGCAGCTGCGCTACTCGATGATCAGGCCGCCGGACGCGACGCCCTTGGCCGGCCCGGCATCCGTACCGCGGCAGTTGCCGGCCGCGCCGGCCGACTTCGTCGGACGGGACGAACCCCGGGACGATGCCGTGCGGTGGCTGCGCCGGCCGGAGCTGCCGGTCCTGGTGGTCTCGGGCGCGGGTGGGATGGGCAAGACCGCGCTGGCGTTGCGGTCCGTGCACGACGCGATCGACGCGTTCCCCGGCGGCCAGCTCTGGGCCGAGCTGCGCGGCACCGCCGAGCGGCCGGCCGACCCGCCCGAGGTGCTGGCGCAGTTCCTGCGCGCGCTCGGCGCCCCGGTCGTACCGGAGACGAGGGACGAACGCGCCACCCTGTTCCGCACGATGCTCGCCGGCCGCCAGATGGTGATCCTCCTCGACGACGCCGCCTCCGCCGCCCAGGTCCGCGACCTGATTCCCGGCGAGCCGGGCGTCGTCGTCGTGATCACCTCACGCCGCCGCCTCCCGGACCTCCCCGGCGGCGCCGCCCATGTGACCCCGCTCGAGCCGCTCGACCACACCACCGCGGACGAGCTGTTCCGGGCCACGGTGGCCGCGGCCAAGGTGGACCTGACCGGGGAGGACGAGGACGTCGACGCGGTGGTGCGGCTCTGCGGAGGGTTGCCGCTGGCGCTGCGGATCGCCGCGTACGCCCGGATCGAGGCCGCGCACCGCCCGACGGCCGAGCTGCGGCGCCGCCTGTCGGAGTACGGCCCGGACGCGTTCGAGCACGAGGACGTGTCGCTGTCCCGGGCCCTCGGGGCCGGCCTGGCGACGCTGAGCGACACCGCCCGCCGTCTTTTCCTGCTGCTGGGCCTGCTCACCGGTCCGACGTTCGCCGAGTGGACGGCCGCGGCGCTGATCGACGGCGGAGCGGCTGCGCTGCACGAGCTGGCGGCGGTCAGCCTGGTCGAGCCGGCCGTGGACGGCACGCACCTCAAGTTCCACGACCTCACCCGGGAGTACGCCGCCCGCCGCGCCCGGGCCGAACTCGGTCCGGACGAGTGCGCGGCCGCGGAGGTCCGGGCGTACCGGGCCCTGCTCACGCTCGTCCGGCACGCGCACGCGGCGCTCTACGGTGGAGACGCCGAGATCGTGCACAGCGACCTGCCCGACGTCGGCGTGCCGCCGGAGGCGCTGGCCGGCGCCGAGAGCGCGCCGGCGGACTGGTTCGCGGGGGAGCGGGCGAATCTGCGGGCCGCGGTGCACCGGGCGGCGGTGCTCGGGCCGGCCGATCTGTGCTGGGACCTGGCCGTGTCGGCGCACGAGTTCTACACCCTCGGCGACTACTTCGACGACTGGCGGGCCACGCACGAGGTGGCTCTGTCCGCCGCCCGCGAGGCCGGGGACCGGCGGGGCGAGGGCGTGGTGCTGGCCATGCTGGGGCAGCCGCCGCTGGTGGCCAGCGGCGGCCCGGGGGTGTCGGGGGTGCCCGAGCTGGAACGCGCGGTGGAGCTGCTGACCGGCGCGGGGGAGCGGCACGGCCGGGCGATCGCATTGCGCACCTTGGCCAACGCCCTGCGCCGCGGGGGTGAGCTGACCCGGCCGCTGGCGCTGTTCACCGCGGCGCTGACCGATTACGAGGCCAGTGGCGACGCGGTGGGCACGCTGCAGACGGTGCGGTTCGTCGGCCAGACGCACGCCGATCGCGGGGACGTCGGCGCGGCGCTGGAGATGTTCCGGCGGGCCGAGGACATGGCCCGGGCGCTGGACCAGCCACGGTTGCTGGCGCAGACGCGGTACTGGGTCGGGCGTACGGCGCTGGCGACCGGAGACGTGGACGGCGCGGCGGAGGCTTTCGAGGACGTCCGCGCGGCCTTCCCGGAGCAACGGGGACTGGGCCACGCGTACGCCCGGCACGGTCTCGGCGACGTCGCGCGGGCCCGCGGCGAACTCGACCGGGCACGGGCGGATCTGGCGGTGGCCGCGGCGCTGGCCCACGAGGCCGCCGACGTCATCCTCGAGGGCCGGGTGGCACTGTCCATCGCCGACCTCGAGAAGGACGGCGGCCGGGTGGACGCCCTGCTCCGGGCGGCCACGCGGTTCCGGGCGTGCGGCGCCGTGCATCTGGAGGTGGCCGCGCAGGCGCAGCTGGCCGCCGCGTACGAACAGGCCGGGGACCTCGGATCGGCCGCCGCCGCCTGGGACCGGATCGGCGACCTCTACGACGCGGTGCCCGCCGAGGACCGCCTCGTACGGAGATAATGTCTTCTTGACGTAAAGGGCGAGGAGCCTTACTGTCTAGGTGACAGTAAGGCGGAGACGCGGAGCTGTCAGCGCGCGTAAGGCGTGCGTGCCGGGAGCGGGCCAGCTCCCGACGACCCGTTCGGCCGGACGGGGCGAGGCGCGCACGCCGTCCATCCCACCCACTGCAGCCTTCCTCGAAAGGAACGGTCATGCGCGCCCATCGTCGATTTCTCGCGGCCCTGTTCGCCGCCGTCACGCTCGCTCTTCCGGCCGCGACCGCCGCGGCCACCGGCTCCCTGACGGCCACCGGATCCGGTACCGCCTCCTGCCCGTACGGCACGGCCTGGGACAACGTCCAGCACCGCTGCCTCTGATCGGAAAACGACTGCGCCGGCGGTTCCACCAGAGCCGCCGGCGCGGTCTCCGTAAGGTCGGACGTGCCATTTCCGGACGCCGAATGGCGTTCTAAGAGGACCGGTAGGAAAGCGGAAGGCTTTATCGGTACGGTGCTGCTCGCGCTCGCGCCGGAACGGTACTCAGGCACCGAAATGCCGATATACTCAGGCCGTTCGGCCACTTCGGCCGGACGAACATCCGCGCCCCCCGGTCGGCGGAATGGAGCATAGTGGCGACACCGTATGCGTTGTTACGCTCCTGACGCTCCGGCAATTGGATCACCGGAACGAATCCCTCGGACACCGTGATGGTGAATCACAGAATCGGTCATACACGTGAGTGATCAACAATTCCCGAACGGCGGCGACCCACCACCATGGATCATCTCGCAGCCGCCTCCGGGCAGCCCTCCGCCACCGCGCGACCCGGGTGGCCCGGGTGGTGGGCGGCTCCCCTTGACTTTGGTCGCGGGCCTGGCCGTGCTGCTCCTGCTCGGCGTCGGCGCCTGGTTCGGGGCGCGCCGGTTCCTGTCGCCGGCGGATCCCCCCGTCGCGGCGGCGACCACGCCGGTGCCGGGCGACGACGGCGACGGGCAGACGAACGACGGCGGGCCGGCGAACGACGGCGGGCCGGCGAACGACGGCGGCACCGGCTCCGGCGCGGTGGTGACGCCGACCGTGCCCGACACGTACGCGCCGTCGCCCGACCCCGCACCGGAGGCCGAGCAGTCCGCGCAGGTCCAGCTCGACCAGCTCACCCGGCAGGACCTGAGCCAGGTCTCGCTGAACGGCCAGTGGGTGGCTCAGCTCGCGTCGAAGTATCCGGGCATCACCGATAAGATCCAGACCACGGCGAGCGGGTCGCACATCTTCGCGGCCACCGACGTCCTCGACGAGCACCAGCGGCTGGCCCGGGACTCGGCGAACGGGAGCGCCCAGGTGGTGCTGCTGAAGAGCACCGACTACGGCGTCCGCCAGACGGTCGACGGCCACCCGCTGTACGTGACCTTCGCCCTCGGCGGCTTCCGCAGCGCCCAGGCGGTCAGCACCTGGTGCGTCACCCGGTTCCCCGACCTGTCCGGATCCGCGCGTGCCAACCAGTGCGCCGTGCGCCGCCTCAAGCCCTCGTCCTGAACCGCTGACCCTCTCCTTGGAGACATCAATGTCCGTTCCGCAGTCGACGGAGTCGCCACATCAGTCTCAACGGCCGCCCGTCCCGCCGTTCCCGGAGGATCCGTTCACCGCGACGCGGCATCTCTGCGCCGGCGCGTACCTCGACGACACTTTTCGCAACGACACTCTGCGCGAGGTCTACTACCAGCCCCGGCGCGTGGTCGCGCCGTCCTACGGCTTCGATGTGATCCCCGTGCTGGCGCACTGTCTTCGTGCCCGTAACGGCGCGATCCTCCGTGACGGCCTGATCATCGGCACCCTGGTGATCTCGGCCTGCATCAAGTGGGAAGCCATAGTCGTCGTGCTGGCCTTCATGGCCGTCCTGCAGTCGACCGTGGCGACCTATCGGCTGGCCCGCGAAGCGGTGGGGAAGCTTCGGAACGCTGAGCCGGTCGCGCTCGGCGCTCTCGCAGTTCGCGTGTTCCTGCTCATCGTGGGTTGGTCCTTGGCCCTGACGATCGGTTCGATCGGCTTGACCGCCCTGTTCGGTGCCGCCACCAGCTCGTTCGGTGGTGGTGGCTTCGACGACGCGACGACCACCGTGGTCACGACCGTCTACGGCAGCATACTGCTGGGTCTGCTGGTGTTCTGCTATCCGGTGGCGTTCACCCTGTGGCGGCAGACCGAGCTGGCCAAGATGGCACCGGGGGTCCGTGTCACGCAGCCGATCCGTAACCAGCGGCTGGACGACATCGGAAAGCAACAGCGGGGGAACACCACGGTCTACAGCGGATTCAAACCGTATGTCGGCTCGGGTGCAGTGGTCGACTCGTGGGGGTTCGCGCAGCGGCTGGTACGGGCCGAGGATCGGGTCGTCCGGGACGGGTCGCGCGCCGGCTATCTGCCGCCGGCGCCGACCGAGCGTCAACGGGAGTTCGCCCACCCGCCGTTCGGCGCAGAGGACCTGATCCGCTACGTACGGGCGAACCTGTCGAATTTGACTCCCCACCCGGGAGAGGCGGAAGAACAGATCAGCGGCCTGACCGTGGAGGATCGTGTCTGCCTGGCCGGTACCGAGGTCACCCAACTTGCGCCCTACACCGATCCGCAGACGATGGCCGCGGTGATTCGCTTTCCCACCACGCCGGCCCGCCACTACCTGGCCTGTCAGGTCTTTGCCTGGGGCGGTGAGCTGATCACCACCGTGTACGTGCACATCGCCGTTCAGGGACGATCGCTTTACCTTGAGCTGACCACGACCGCTCTGCCGCCCAGCGACCGTCGCTTCCGGATCGTCGACCTGGTGGACGGGCACGGCAGCGTGGCCTGGTTCCGGGCGTTCAGGGACGGGCTGGTCGACACCCCGAGGACGATCTGGCGGTCGCCGCTCAATCTGGTCGCAGCTCTGATCAACATGGCGGTAGGTGCCACCGACTCGCCGGTCCAGGTGAGGCGCGGCTTCGACTACGGCGCCCGCGTAGGCGTCCGCGAACTCGGTGCCCAGCCCGGGATGCGGTACCTCATCCAGACTCAGGACGTGGTCAAGTACAAGCGGCTCATCGAGCGGCGGGTCATCGCGTCGGTGCTGGACTACCTCGACGAATGTGGTGTTGATACCGCCGAGTATCGGGCTCGTGCCGCCTCTGTCCTGAACATGTACGGCGATATCAGCGGCGGTGTCAACAACCTCGGGCGTGCCACGTACAACGGCAATGTCAGCGCCGCGGGAGGTAAGGCATGATCAACATCAGCGGTGGCGTCAACAACTTCGGCCACGCCGCGTACCACGGGCCCGTGACGGCCGGGAACGCCCCGGCGGCCGCGTCCGAGCAGTCGCCGCCGGCCGGTCCGGTGTCGACGGCGGACGTCGGGGTGCTGACCATCCTGGACGAGGAGATCCGGGCGGTCCAGAGCGAGATGCAGCGGATGCGGGACTACCGTGAACGGCGCCTCGGGTACGGCCCGCTGGCCCGGGAGGCGTGGGTGCCGGCGACCGGGGGCGGCCGGGTGCGGGTGGCCGCGGTGCAGACGTTCACCCGGGGCACCGAGTCGGCCGCGGTGGCGTACCAGGGCCTGGTCGCCGAGTACCGGCCGCGGATCGTGCTGCTGGTCGGCATCGCCGGCGGCATCGCCGAGAACGTCCGCATCGGTGACGTGGTGGTGTCGGACGAGATCATCGCGTACGACGCCCGGCGCGAAGCGCGCGACGGCGCCCACCGGCGCGGCCAGTCCCAGGCGGTGGCGTCGCTGCTCGGCCATCGGCTCAACGACTTCTTCGCGAGCGGTGCGCCGGCGCAGTTCGGGCCGGCGTTCCGCATCCACCGCGGCCCGATCGGGTCCGGCAACGCGGTCGTCACCGACTACCGCTCGGAGATCCGCCAGTGGCTGGCGGCCTTCAACGAGAAGGTGCTGGCGGTCGAGACCGAGGCCGCGGGCGTCGCCCAGGGTTTCCACGAGACGGCCGGCGCGCTGGGCTGGCTGACGGTGCGCGGCATCTCCGACACCGCCGACAAGAAGAAGGGTCACTCGTACCACGACCTCGCCTCCCAGCACGCGGCCG
The DNA here is from genome assembly GCA_964236515.1 of uncultured Actinoplanes sp. Taxonomy (GTDB): domain Bacteria; phylum Actinomycetota; class Actinomycetes; order Mycobacteriales; family Micromonosporaceae; genus Actinoplanes. The sequence continues at coordinate 123,040 of CAXSDA010000004.1, read as the reverse complement.
CGGTGATGGCCATGCTGGTGCCGCACCTGCTGATCGACGAGGTGTAGGTGCCCGGCGGCCGGAGCGCCGCCCCGCTGTGGGGCCGCCGGGCGGGTCCAGCCTCCCCGGGACTTCTACCGGCGATCTACCGGTAGGGCGCCGCCGTCACTCCCGGGGTCCCGCCGGGGGTGCCGGCGGTGGGCCGGCGTCACTCCCGGGGTCCCGCCGGGGTGCCGGCGGTGGTCCGGCGCCCGGGACCGGGTTGGGCAGCGACGGGCGCCCGGCGATCAGATCGGCGATGGTCAGGCCCCAGTGGCCGAAGCGGGCGTCGAAGCCGCCGGCGCGGGCCCGGGCCGCCGCCTGCTTGGCCGGGTCGTAGCGGCGGGACCACGTCGAACCGGGCCGGGCCAGCCGGACCGCGCCGATCCAGGCGATCGGGGGCAGGAAGGCGCCGAGCGCAGCCGTCGAGTACTTCCCCTTCCGGACGCACACCAGGATCGCGGCGACGTGGAGGGCGGACACCACCAGCACCACGGCGTGCCGCGCGCCGAAACCCGCATCCGAGGTCAGCGGATTCACCCCGAGCAGGACCAGTCCCATTCCGCTGAGCACCAGCGCGACGAGTTGCACGGACAGTTGCCCCTCGGGCGACCAGTACACGTCCTGCAGGTGCAGGATCAGCGCGAACTCGTCCAGGATCAGCGACGACCCGACCCCGATCAGCGCCGCCGCCACGTACTCGGCCGGGCCGCGACCGGCCACGCCGACCGACAGGTACGCGCCGATCAGGGTGAGGATGACGCCCGGGACGGCGTGGTGGATGTGCACACCGCCGGCGACGTTGTTGCGGAACGGCCCGACGCCCGCCCGGATCATCCGGGTGATCGTCCGGGTGGCCACGAACGTCAGCAGGAACGACAGGAACAGCAGCAGGAACGGGCTCATCGCAGCCGGGCGACCACGGTCAGCTCGTGCCGGTTGTGCTGCAGTTGACGGGCGAACTCGATGTCGTACGCGCGCTCGATGATGCGCAGGGACCGGTCCACCTGCTGTACGGCGTCGGCCGCGTCCAGCTTCAGGGTGGCGATCCCGTACGCACCGGGCCGCAGGTGGGCGGCCGCGTCGACCATCACCCGCGCCGAGCGCTCAGGCGTCATCCGCATGTCGTTGACCACGAGGTCGAACCGGACCTGGGTGGCCCGCAGGAATTCGCCGGCCGTGGTCCGGTGATGTATCACGCCCGGGTCGCCGGCCAGGCGCGGATCGAGGTCGGCCGGGTCGACCGCGTGGACGGTGGCGCAGCCGCGGGTGCGCAGGATGCGGCTCCAGCCGCCGGGGCTGGCGCCGAGATCCAGCCCGACCGGTCCGATCGGAACCTCGACCAGGGTGAACAGTTCCTCGAGCTTGAACTCGGCCCGGCTGATCTGCTCCGGCCCGGCCGCCAGACGGAGCCGGCCGCCGGGCCAGTCGGACAGCGACCACCGGCTGCCGTTGAGCGCGACCACGGTCAGGTCCTCGCCCAGGCACACCGACAGGGTCTGCGGGCTGGCGGAGCGGACGACCGGCACGCCGAGCGCCGCCACCACCGCCTCCCGGACGTCACCCGCCCGGGCGGCGGACTTGCCGCTCTCCCACACCTGGACGGCCGGCGGCGACTCGTTGAGCGGCAGGCGCAGGCCCGCGACCAGGGCCGCGATCCGCCCCGGGTCGTCGAGCGGCGGCTCGGCCGCGGACACCGCGGCCAGGTGCCGGACGAAGTGCAGGGGAGCGTCGTACACGTCCCGGATGTCGCCGTGGCTCAGCTCGGCCACCCCGGCGTCCGGCCCGACCCGGAGGACGTCGCGGACCGCCACCGCGCGCTCGAGCTCGGCCACGGCGGCCCGGAAGTACGTCTCGGAGACGGAGAAAAGCACTGATTCCATGGGTCCTCAAAAGATATGAAGTTCTATTTACGAACGGCGCTCATCTTCCTTTGTGGAGGATTTCGCCTATGGTGATCTTGAATACTGTCGCCACCGTAGAGGGGAACGATCGTGGGACTGACACGCAAGCGGATGCTCGGTTTGATGGGCGCCACGGCCGCCGGATCGGTCGCGGCCACCGCCCTCGGCGGCTCCGGGGCGCAGGCCGCCGGGCCGGCGACCCTGGCCGACTTCGCCGGCGCCCCCGTCATCCGCCGGGACGTGGCCGTGATCGGCGGCGGGGCGGCCGGCACCTACGCGGCCGTACGGCTGGGTGATCTCGGCAAGAGCGTGGTCGTGGTGGAGAGCAAGGACCGGCTCGGCGGCCACACCGAGACCTACCACGACCCGGTCACCGGCGGCACCGTCGACATCGGCGTCATCGTGTTCGAGGACGAGCCGCACGTCCGGGCGTACTTCGACCGCTTCCACGTCGGGCTGACCCCGATCGGCGGCAGCCTCGGCGGCAGCACCTCGTACGTGGACTTCCGCACCGGCAAGGCCGTCCCGTTCACCCCGCCGGTCCCGTCGGCGATCGGCACCTACTACGGCCTGATCAGCCAGTACGGCCCGATCGACACGTTTTTCAACCTGCCCAGCCCGGTCCCGGCGGACCTGGTCCGGCCGTTCTCCGAGTTCGTCGCCAAGTACGACCTCGGTTCGGTGGTCAAGCTGGTCTTCAACTACGGGCAGGGCATCGGCAACGTGCTCGACCTGCCCGCGCTCTACGCCATCAACACCTTCGGCCAGGGTGTGGTGCGCAACATCCTGGGCGGGTCCTTCCTGACCACGGCGGTCCACGACAACAGCCTGCTGTACGAGCGGGCCACCGCCGCCCTCGGGGCCAACGCCCTGCTCAGCTCCCAGGTCCTGCTGGTCAACCGCAGCTCCACCGGAGTGACGCTGGTCGTGGCCACCCCGTCCGGCCCGAAGGTGATCATCGCCAAGAAGCTGCTGGTGACGATCCCGCCGCTGCTGGGCAACTTCGCCGGCTACAACCTCGACCTGACCGAGGTCTCGGTGTTCGCCCAGTTCATCAGCGGGGCGTACTACACCGGCGCGGTCCGGCTGTCGGGCCTGCCGGACGGCGTCGGGCTGGAGAACGTCGCCGCCACGACCCCGTACAACCTGCCGCCGCTGCCCGGGCTGTACGGCGTCAGCCCGACCGGCCTGCCCGGCCTCTACAACGTCAAGTACGGCAGCCCGTCGCCGCTGCCGGAGGAGCAGGTCCGGCGCGACATCCGGACGCAGATCGAGCGGGTGGCCAAGGCCGGTACGTACCCGGTGGTGTTCCAGAACCTCGAGGTGTTCTCCAGCCACACCCCGTTCGAGCTGCACGTGACGCCGCAGGCCATCGCGGCGGGCTTCTACGCCAAGCTGAACGCGCTGCAGGGCCGTAACAGCACGTACTACTCGGGCGCGGCCTGGCACTCGCACAACTCCACTCGGATCTGGGCCGGCCTGGAGACGCTGCTGCCGGCCATCGCGGCCTGAGACGTTTTCGTTCTCCTCGAAGCTGAGAAGGACGGGCGCGCGTGACCGTCACCGTACGGGAAGCGCCACGGACACGGCGAAGGCGCAGGTGTAGGACACCTGCGCCTTCGCCGTGTCGTGCCAAAGCACCGGCCGACCCTCACGCTTGTCTAGCGGCCTCCGGTGCCCCGATCCGAGGGGACCAGTTCCCGTTCCGGGGCGTACGGGTCGCCGAAGTGCTGCATCGCCGTACGGGCGTGGACCTGCTGCAACGTGGTGACCCGCTGGGACCGCCCGCGACCCAGGAAGCTGATCGCCCAGTGGAACACCGCGGACACCCGGTTCTTGAAGCCGACCAGGTAGAACAGGTGCACCACGAGCCAGATGAGCCACGCCGGGAAGCCGTGCAGCCGCAGCGGACCGACACTGGCGACCGCGGAGAATCGGGAGATCACCGCCAGGCTGCCCTTGTCGAAGTACCGGAAGGGCCCGGCCGGCGGCTTGCCCGTCAGCCGCCGCGCGACCTGCTCCGCCGCGTACCGCCCGCTCTGGATCGCGACCTGCGCGACGCCCGGCAACTGCTTGCCGTGCTCGTCGGCCAGGGCCATCAGGTCACCGACGACGAAGATCTCCGGGTGCCCCGGAATCGTCGTGTCGTTCTCGACCTGGAGACGCCCGGCCCGGTCGGTTCCGGCACCGGTGGCCTCGGCCAGACGGCGGGCCAGCGGCGGCGCGGACACCCCGGCCGCCCAGACCTTGGTCATCGCCGGGATGCGCTCGCGGCCGCGGACGGTGTCCACGTCGATGCCCTCGGCGTCCACCCCGACCACGCGGGTCTCCAGCTCGACCTCGACGCCGAGCTCGTGCAACTCGCGCAGCGCCTCGGTCGACAGGTGGTCGCCGAACGTGTTGAGCGTCTGCGGGAGGGCGTCGACCAGCACGATCCGGGCCCGCTGGGGGTCGATGTGCCGGTACTGCCCGGGCAGCGTGCGGTGCGCCAGCTCGGCGATCTGACCGGCCATCTCGACGCCGGTCGGGCCGGCGCCGACGACCACGAATGTGGTCCAGCGGGCGACGTCTTCCGGGTCGGTCTGCAGGTCGGCGATCTCGAACGCGTTGAAGATGCGGGCGCGCAGCTCCAGCGCGTCGTCCACGCTCTTCATGCCCGGCGCGTGCTCGGCGAACTCGTCACGGCCGAAGTACGACTGGGTCGAGCCCGCGGCGAAGATCAAGGTGTCGTACGCGACGGTGTACGTGACCCCCGGCCCCGCCACGTCGAGTATCCGGTGCTCGACGTCGACGTCCTGGACCCAGCCCAGCCGTACGTCGACGTTCTCCTGGTTCTTCAGCACCTCGCGGATCGGCGGCGCGACCTCGCCCTCGGACAGGATGCCGGTCGCGACCTGGTACAGCAGCGGCTGGAACAGGTGATACGTGGTGCCGTTGATCAGCGTCACATCGACGTCCGCCCGGCGCAGCGCCTTGGCGGCGAACAGCCCGCCGAACCCCGCACCCACGATGACCACCCGATGCCGGCGTTCCTCCCGCATGTCCATCTCCTCTGTCCGCCCTACCTTGTGCAACTTTTCACAAGCTCCGGTTGTGCCGCCAGCCAGAGTGATGTGCGCGACGTTAAGGTGGCGCGTGGCTATCGACGACCTTCCCTTGCCCGTCGTCAATCTGCTCAATGTCATCGGGGTCCCCTGGCCGTACCTGAACGAGGACGTGCTTGCCGAATTCGCGACCCTGACCCGGGAGTTCGGCGCGGCGATCGAGGCCACCCACCGCGACACCACCCGAACGTTCGAGGACCTGGGCGAGGCCCACCGGGCCGGCACGACCGAGGCCCTCATCGACGGCTGGGTCGATCTCGGCAAACGGCACGTCTACCCGATGATCGACGCCTGCCACGTACTGGCCGGGGCCTTGGACGCGGCGACGGCGTACGTGGTCGGCCAGAAGGTGGCGGCCATCGGGGTCCTGATCGAGATGGCCGCCGCGTTCGTCGCCGACCAGGCCGCGGCGGTCGCCACCGCCGGCATCGCCGAGGCCGCGGTCCCGGTGATCCTGGCCGGCGCCCGGACGGTGGTGAAGTCGCTGGCTGCGGACATGGAGCAGTACATCATCGCGAAGGTGGTGGAGGCGGCCGCGAAGCCGCTGACGGCCGAGTTCGAGGCGGCGATGAGCGGCCTCGACTGGTCCCGGGTCACCGGCCCGGAGACGACCGGGAGCATCCGGCTGGACGCTTCGGCCGCGCGGGTGCAGATCGGGGTGCTGCGGTCGCACGCGGCGACCGTGCGCGAACACGGCGACCGCTACCACACGGCCGTGTCGGCCCTGCGATTCTGATGGCGTCGGGGGAGTCGGAGGCCGCGGTCCGCGGCGCGGCCTCGGCGATCGCCGGGACGGGCCGCGACGCGGCGTCCTCGGTGGCGCGCCTGACGGAGGCCGCGGCCGCGGCCCAGGAGCGCATCGTCGCCGACGTCGAGGCCGCCGACCGTACGGCCGCCGACCGGCTCGCGGCGACGAGCCAGGCCGAGGAACCGCTGGCCGTAGCCGCGGACGTCGCCGGTCCCGCACGCGGAAAGAGTCTGCGGATGCCGAATCCTCGCCACACCGTTCGCGGGGCGCGGTACGGCGAGATACGCCCCCGCAACACCGTCATCCTGAAGGGTTACGAACAAGCGGTACGCGAAGATGTCGAAGGGATCGCCGCCGGCCGTGCGATCTTGAACAACAACGGGTCGGCGTACCTGATCAACGGGAGAAGCTACGGCGTCGAGCCGCAGGGCACCGTCTATCCGATCTCAGGAAGCGGACTGGTCCGGCTCGATCGCAATGAGTATGCCGCGTTGAAAGAGATCGCCAAGGCTGACGGCGATGTGGAACGCGTCGAAGCGTTCCACCGGAATCCGCGATTCACCGAGCATCCGGGGGTTGTGGCCTGGGCGAAGGCGATCTACGAAGGGACGTATCAGGGATGACCAACGGCTTCGACCTCCTCGTGGCCGGCGACGCGGACCCGGACCGGTTCGCGGAAGCGCTGGCCCGCGCGACCGGCAGGCCGATCGGCGATGTCGATGTCGCCGATGAGGACACCATGGATCGTCGCTGGGAAGCGCCGGTGCTGGTGACCTTCCGGCCCAGCGCCGGAGACATCCAATGGGTGCTGGACGTGACCGCGCCGTTGGGCTCACACCACGCCGACGTGGCGCTGGGCTTGGCGGAGGCGCTCGGCGTGCCGGTGCTTTACGACACTGGACTGCTGCGACCGAGCTCGTACTGGCTTGCGGCGCCCGCCGGTTTCCGGACGCGCGCCCGGGTCTACGACGGACCGGACGACCAGGGAGACGCCGGTGCTCCGCTGACTATCGACGCTGTCGAGCGGGCGGTTGCCGAACTGCCCCGGGTCCCGGTCCAGGCGCAGCCGGAGGTCATCCGGGACTACCCGATGGCGACGCCGATTGCCGATCAGGCGGCGGTGGACGCCGGCTCTGTCGAAGCCGGGAGTGCCGTCGCGCGCGAGCTGCGTCTCCTGCACGCTTGGGAAGCGAGGGTGGTCCGCATGACGTCCGGCTGGCCGCCGGACGGCTGGTACCCCGCCGGCTTCTACTCCGAAGACCTCGAGGTTCGCGACGAACTCGAGGGTGTGTTGTTGTCGGCGGTGCGCCAGGTGGACGGGGAGTTCCGGGCGGCGACTCGGGAGGCCGGCCCGGACGAGATGGCGGCGACCTTCAGCGAGTCCATCGGGGAGGGGAAGGGCTGGTGGTGGCGCCGCCTGCCGGAACCGGTGCCGTGGGGGCCGGGGCGGGAGCCCGGGGTGGAGTGAGCAATCTCCCCGGCCGTGTCCGCGGCCGGGGCGTGACGTTGGGGGAACGTAGGTCTGCTAGCATCCCGCGGATCATGGCCCGGCCGGGGCGCTAGGAGGAGTTCGGTGACTGACACTCAGATCAAGGATCGGGTCAACGGTGGGCACAACGGATCCTCGCACGACGGCAGGACGACCGAGCACCCGCTGGTGAGGCCGGTGTCACCGGCACCCGCATCGCCGCCGGCGCCGCAGGAGCAGGCGCTGCACGTTCTGTCGATGGCCCAGCGGACCGCCGACGAGCACGTGGGCAGCGCCCAGCGGCACGCCGAGGGGATCCGCGCCGACGCCCGCGCCGCCGCCGAGAACATCGCGCAGCAGGCCGAGCAGCATGCGCAGAATCTGCGGCGGGAGGCCGAGAAGGTCATCGCCGACGCCCGTGCCGCCGCCGAGCAGGCCGGCCGGGACGCGCAGGCGCAGGTCGACGCGGCCCGCCGGAACGCCGAGAAGATCATCATCGACGCCCGGGCCGAGGCCACCACGATCACCGCCGGCGCCCGTGGGTCCGCCGAGGACCTGGAGAACGCGGCCAAGCGCCGCTACGAGGAGATCGTCGGCAGCCTCGCCGACAAGCGGGCCTCGCTCCAGGGGCAGATCGAGGCGCTGGAGCAGTTCGACCAGCAGTACCGGGCCCGGCTCCTCACCTTCATGCAGGGCCAGATCCGGGCCCTGTGGGCGGAAAACCCGAAGGTCGAGCACGATCTCGCCGAGGACGACGACGCCTAGACCTGGTTGGCCGGGGCGAACTGCCCCGGCACCGTCGCCGTCTCGGCCCGGATCACGTGCATCACCGCGTTGATCAAGGCCAGGTGGGTGAAGGCCTGCGGGAAGTTTCCCAGGTGCCGGCCCGAGTTCGTGTCGATCTCCTCGGCGTACAGCTCGAGGGGGCTCGCGTAGGCCAGCAGGCGCTCGCAGAGCTTGCGCGCCTGCTCGACCTCGCCGATCTCGACCAGCGCCGAGACCAGCCAGAACGAGCAGATGGTGAAGGTGCCCTCCTCACCGGACAGGCCGTCGTCGGTCTCCTCGACCCGGTACCGCAGCACCAGGCCGTCCATGGTCAGCTCCTCGGCGATGGCCCGTACGGTGACCCGGATCCGCTCGTCGTCCGGCGGCAGGAACCGCATCAGCGGCAGCAGCAGGAGCGACGCGTCGAGCGCGTCCGAGCCGTACCGCTGGACGAAGACGCCGCGCTCGTCCACCCCGCGCGTACACACCTCGCGGTGGATCTGGTCGGCCAGGGTCTGCCACTTCTCGGCGTACTCGGGCTCGTCGTACAGCCGGGCCAGGCGAGCGCCGCGGTCGAGCGCGACCCAGCACATCACCTTGCTGGACACGAAGTGCTGCGGTTCGCCGCGCACCTCCCAGATGCCCCGGTCGGGCTCCTCCCAGTGCTCGGCGGCCATCTCGACCTGCCGTTTGAGCACCGGCCAGAGTGACTCGGGCAGCTGCTCGCGGCTGCGGGCGTGCAGGTAGACCGAGTCGAGCACGGCGCCCCACACATCGTGCTGCCGCTGCTTGTAGGCGGCGTTGCCGACCCGTACGGGAAATGCGCCCTCGTAGCCGGACAGGTGCGGCAGCGACTCCTCCTCGATCTCCCGTTCGCCGCCGACCCGGTACATGACCTGCAGGTCGTCCCCGTCGCGGCAGGCGTCCTGGATGAAGTAGAAGAAGTCGTTGGCCTCCCGGTCGAAGCCGAGCGTGTACAGGCCCCACAACGCGAACGTGGAGTCACGCACCCAGGCGTACCGGTAGTCCCAGTTACGTTCGCCGTGCGGGGTCTCCGGCAGCGCCATCGTCGCCGCGGCCAGCAGCGCGCCCGTCGGCGCGTACGTCAGTCCCTTGAGGGTGAGCGCGCTGCGCTGCAGGTAGCTGCGCCACGGGTGGTCGGGGAAGTCGCCCAGGGTGATCCACTGCCGCCAGTACTCCGAGGTGCGGCCCATCCGGACCTGCGCCTCCTCGAGCGTGTGCGGCGCGGGCAGCGGCGACCAGGACAGCGCGACGAAGTGGGTGTCGCCCTCGACCATCCGGGTCCGCGCGTTCAGGCCGCGGCCCTCGATGCCGGGGCGCAGGTCGGTGGTCAGGTGCAGCACGACCTCGGAGTCGGCCGCCTCGGCGGTCACCTCGCCGTACCCGTCGGCGGTGTACTGCCAGGTCGGCTCGTTGCGGCCGTAGTTGAACACCGGCTCACAGGTGAGCGAGACGTCGACCGATCCACTGACACACTTGACCGTACGCAGGAGGCAGTGCTCGGCGTCGAAATCGGTGGGGGAACGCCGGTGCGTGTGGGACCGCTCGTCGACGTTGTGCCACGGCCCCATGCAGAGCGCGTCCCGCACGATCAGCCACCCGGTGCGGGTCTGCCAGGTGGTCTCCAGCATCAGGCTGCCGGGCAGGTACCGGCGCGCGGCCGGGACCATCTCGTCGTACGGGCCGAGCCGGAACGAGCCGGCGCTGCGGTCCAGCATCGTGCTGAACACGCTGGGGGAGTCCGGCCGGGGCAGGCACATCCACTCGACCGCACCGTTCGGGGCGATCAGGCAGGTGGTCTCGCAGTCGGACAGGAAGGCGTAGTCGGCGATGGGCGGGAAGGGGCTGCGTGCCCACTGCGTCGTGGTCAGCGGCGGAACGGTCGGGTCCGGCGTGTCCTCGTCCATACCGCGATCCTCGCCCGGGACGCCGGTGCCGGGCCAGCCCCTCCGGCGCTGATCACCGGCATACGAAGAATCTGCAGGTCGCGGGCTGGGCGGTGATGACTGAACCGATCCAGCTCCATCACGCACTTTCCTTGACAATGCAACCTTGAACCATGTCGATACGCCAGTGCCCAGGATCGGGGGAAACGCTATGGCGGAGCGTGGCGCGGCCGGGATGGGCCTTTCGTTGATCTTGGCCAGGAGGCCCGGCGTCTGCTGGTCGCGGGCCATCGCGTAGAGCAGGCGGCTGGTCGCGGCTTGGGCCACCAGCGAGTTGGCGAAGCCCCAGGCGATCGCCGTGGCCAGCGTGGTCGGGCGGGCCAGCCAGGCGCCGCCGGCGGCGCGGGCGGCGTCGTAGAACGCGGCGTCGTAGAACGCGGTGCCGTCCGGATCGCCGTTGGCCAGCAGCCCGGGCGCGTCCGGCACGAGCAGCGCCACCACCCGGGTCTGCACGATGAACAGCGTGCCCGCCAGCAGCAGCGCGGCCACCATGGATCATCGCCGCTGCCGTCGGCTTCGTCCTCGAGGTCGTCATCGCCGTCCGCGTGCTGCGTCCCGCCCGGGCGTAGCGGCCGCCTTCGCCCACAGCGCGGGCCAATGGCCGGCCGTCCAGGAGACCGGCAGCAGCAGGCCGTACGCGGCGAGCCGGTCGGCGTACACGGCCGGCTCGGCGCCCAGCTCGACGGCGCCGGGCCACGCGGCCAGCCAGCTCGCGTCGGTCAGCGAGGTCCGCGGGTAGCCGGGCACGGTGACCCGCCCGGGAGGCATGACCGGCGCCCGGCCCGGCGCATCCCCCCACGTGGTGACGGCCAGCGCGGCCGACCGCAGCAGCCCCGGATCGGGACGGGCGCGGACGGCCGCCGCCAGGTCCGGATCGTCGGCGCGCAGCAGCCGGCCCAGCACCGCCCGCACCCGCAGCGCGACCAGGTCGGCGGTGCGGGCGGCGCCGGTCGCGGTCCGCCGTGCCGGTCCGCGCAGCGCGCCCGGCAGCGGTTCGTCCGCGGTCAGCGGCGCGAACCGGGTCGCGGCCGTCTCCGGAAGCGCGCCGATCGTCCGGGCCAGCGGCCGGTCGGCCGACGCGATCCACAGTGGCCGGAGCGTTTCCGGGTCGTACATTGCCTCCCGGACCGTCTCGAGCAGTTCGGCCGGCGTGGCCCGGCGCAACGCGACCATCGGGTCGTTCGTCCCGGCGCCGAGCAGGGCGGCCAGCGCCGGCGGCGACTCGGCCAGCGTTGCCGCGGCCCGCTCGTTCAGATCGATGGACGCCTTGCGGTGGGCCGCGACCGGCCGCCGGGAGCCCACCCGGGCGGGCGGCGGTCCGGCCTCGGCCCCGGCCGGCTCCAACGGCCGGCCGAGGCTGCCCACCCACATGGTCAGCCGCCGGTGCAGCACCGGATCGGGGTCCTCGTTGAACCGGGCCTTCATCTGCTCGATCCGCCAACCGCCGCCCGCCGGGCACAGTTCGGCGTTGGCCAGCAGCCGGTCGTCGGCGGCGCGCAGGGCCACCAGCACCGACCGGCCGGCGGTCGCCTCGTCCTGGTAGTAACCACCGGCGATGCAGTTGCCCATGTATGCCGCCCACGACGCCAGCTGCCCGCCGGTCCGGGCCACCTCGACGCGCGCGGCCGACCCGGGCAGCGTGGTCCCGTCGGCCTCCGCCATCTCCTCCGGGACCGCGAACTCGCCGGTCATCGCGGCCGCCAGTCCGGCCGAGCCGAGCAGCCCGCCGACCAGCCCGGGCCAGTTCCGGACCCGCGGCGGCAGCACGCCGCCGAGGTCGACGAGCTGGGCCGTGCCCGCCGCCGCCAGCGCGATCGAGTGCGCCGGCGGCACCAGCGGTTCGTCCTCCCGCCACGGATCGGGGTCGGCCGAAGGCATGACGTCGTCGAATTCGAACTCGGCGGCCGGACGCCCCAGCAGGCGGGCCAGGGCGTCGGCCAGTTCGCCGTACCAGAGGACGTCACCCGCCGTCTCCACCTCGGACGGTGGGTGGTCGCCGAGACGGGCCGGCAACGGCCGCCGGTCGCCGCCGGGCGGGAGCGGGCGCTGCGGCCAGCTGGTCGTACGGTCGGGGGAGAAGTACCCGACCTGCGCCCGCCATTCCGCCATGCTCTGCCCGGCCCAGTCGGCGAATCCGCGGGCGGCCGCCGCCGAGTCCCGGTCCTGAGCGACGTCGTGGACGACCCCGGCCGCGTCCCACAACACGACCCAGGCGTAGTCGGCGGCCCGGGCCAGGCGCTGCCGCACGTACGCCGCGACCCCCGCGCTCACCGGTTCGCCGGGCGGGACGCGCTTCACGATGTCCCGGACGTACGTCCCGGGCAGCGCCGGGAGGCCGGACCGGCCGTCGGACGATCCCCCCGGCCGCGGTGGAGCGGCGGCGTGCACCGCCTCCAACTCGGGCCGGTGCCGGCTCAGGGCCTCGTCGAGTCCGTGGTCGGCCGCGGTGACGGCCAGCCGCGCCAGCACGGTCGCGGCCTGGGCGTCGTGCATGATCCGTCGGCACCGGGCCTGCCAGTACGGCGCCGGCGGATGCCACCGCGCCGCCTCCAGCACAGTGGTCGCCGGGCTCGGCAGCCAGCCCGCCAGTTCGAGGTCGTCCCAGCGGGCCCGGGTCTCGACGAGATGGGTGGTCCGGCTCTGGGATGCCCGGAGCCGCTCGAGGCGGGCGCGGACCGCCAGTTCGACGCCGGTCCGGGCCCAGAGGTCGGTGAGCAGCACGAGCCGCCGGGGCCGGGGCACCCCGGCCATCACCCGGGCGAGATGGCCGCCGACCACCGAGGGCAGCCCGTCCGGGAACGGGTCGCCGTCCGCCGGGGCGGGCAGCGCCAGCACCTCGACGAGCTGTTCCGGGCCGAGCAGGTCACTCACCGCCACCGCGAACCGCAGGGCCGCCCATCGCCGCGCCTCGACCGCCGCGCGCGCGGCCGCACCCAGCGGCCTGGTCGCCTCCGGCCCGAACAACGCGGTCAGCACCGCCCGGCGGTCGCCCATCCGGTCGGCGAAATCGGGATCGGCCAGGACGGCCAGGACGGCGTCGCGGCGGTCGCCGGCGCCACCCTCGACCCGTCCGGACGCGAAGCCGTCGCCCAGATCCACGTCGGCCGCGGCGGCGACCGGCCCGCACGCGGCGACCAGCCGGCTCAGCGCCCGCAGGGCCGCGGAGACCCGATCGGGTGTGGCGTCCCGCGGACCGACGACCACGGGCCGGCCAGGTGGCACCGGCCCGGAACCGCCGGCCCACACGGTGCGGTCCGGCCCGGGCGTCACCCCGCCCTGCAGCCGCGACGTCACGCCCGGGATGATCGCACGGCCACACCGCCGCGGTCGCCCGGTTTACGTCGGGCGCGAGCCGCGGTTTGCGTCAGGCGCGCGGCCTCGGCTTACGTCAGGTGCGCGGCCTCGGCTTACGTCAGGCGCCTGCCATGGTTTACGTCAGGCGCGTGTCACGGCGGGGTTGGTGCCGTTGCGCTGCACGGGATCCGGCAGCTCGCCGCCAGGCAGCTCGACGTCAGCCACCTCCGGCTGGTCCACCCACAACGCGCGCAGCTGATGCTGCATGAACGCGGTCAGCCGCGACCGGTACTCGCGGTCGAACTGTTCCAGCGACTCGATCTGCTGCTGCAGCGATTCCCGTTTGGTCGCCAGGCTGCCGACCACGTCCTGGTAACGCTGCTCGGCCTGCATCTTCAGCTCCTCCGCGCCGGCCTGGGCGTCGGCCGCGATGGCCTCCGCGCCGGCCTGCGCCTCGGACAGCAGCTTGTCCGCCTTGGCCTGGGCGTCGGCCGTCCGGGCGGCGGCCTCGCGCTCGGTCTGCCCGGCCGCGTCCCGGGCCTCGACCAGCATCCGGTTGGCCTCCCGGCGCACGCCCTCGGCGTGCTCGGCGGCGTCCATGGCGATCGCCTCGGCGGCGGCCCGGGCGTCGGCGCGGATCTTCTCCGCGTCCTGCCGCGCGGCCGCCAGGTGTTCGTCGGCGGTCCGCTGGGCCAGCGTGAGCACCTGCAGCGCGTGATGCGGGGTGCCGGCCTCGGAGGGCTTGTCGTCCTCGCCGCGGTCCGGCGGGATCGGGGGACCGGCGAGGTTGTTCCCGATGGAGGGTCCGGTGATGCCGCTGGTGGGAGTGGCTCCCGCCAGGAGTCCCTTGACCCGGTTCATTCGACTGTCCGACATCTTGACCTCCCCAGACGTTCGGCCAGGAAGCGCTGACCACCACAACCGGGGCGGACTTTACCAACCTGAGCAGGCAAGACGCGAGGCGTGAGCCCCCCAGACGTGGCGTAACCACCGAGAGTCGACGGCATTTCGGCATACGCACGCAGTGATCGGACGATACGGGCGGTGACATGATCATCGACCTGTGGTAGCCAGATTTCACTCGCCCGAGAATCGAACATCTTCGAACATCGACGGATCCGCAAACACGCCTCGACGTGTGGCGATGCCGTGTCCGATTGATTCCGGCGGTCGTCCTGGCTGCCTAAGCAGATTGGTAAAGAACCCTGTCTATTGACACTCGTCGATAACAAATGCCACAGTCAGTCAACATTTCCCAACGCTCCGGCGAGGGGGATCCGTCGTGCTCGTCCACCGTTTGACAGTCGTCGCGGCATTGGGCCCTGCTTGTCCTCGGCATCGCGCCCCCACCCGGGGCGCAGGCCGCGACGACGACCGTCACCGTCACCTGGTTCGCGGCCGGGGCTACGAGTGGTGGTTGCTGGAGCAGGCCAGCAGTGGACGTTCCATCCCGACGGCACCCTGACCGGCGTCCAGTCCGGACTCTGCCTGGACGTGACCGGCGCCTCCACCGCCGCCGACGCCCCGGTCGAGATCTGGACCGGCAACGGCGGCGGCAACCAGAAATGGAGTTGGTGAACACCGATGAAAGGTCTGCATCGGGCGCTCCTCGCGCTCGCCGTCACCGCCGCCGCCACGGTCACCGTCGGCGTGGTCACCACCGGCCCGGCCGCGGCCCTGAACAACGGTCTGGCGGTGACGCCGCCGATGGGCTGGAACGACTGGAACAGCTTCGGCTGCAACGTCAGCGCCCAGCTGGTCGAGCAGACCGCCGACATCATGGTGTCGTCCGGCATGCGCGACGCCGGCTACCAGTACGTCAACATCGACGACTGCTGGATGGCGTCGTCCCGCAGCTCCACCGGCCACCTCGTGCCCGATCCGGGCAAGTTCCCCGGCGGCATCACCGCCGTCGCCAACTACGTGCACGGCAAAGGCCTGAAGCTGGGGATCTACGAGAGCGCCGGCACCGCCACCTGCGCCGGCTACCCGGGCAGCCTGGACCACGAGGGCACGGACGCGGCCGACTTCGCCGCCTGGGGCGTCGACTATCTGAAATACGACAACTGCAACAACCAGGGCCGCGACTACCACCAGCGGTACAACGCGATGCGGGACGCGCTCGCCGCCACCGGCCGGCCGATCGTCTACAGCCTCTGCGAGTGGGGTCTGGAGAACGTCTGGAACTGGGGTTCCGGCACCGGCAACCTGTGGCGGACCACCGACGACATCCAGGCCAACTACGCCAGCATGCTGGGCATCTTCCACAGCAACGCCGGCCTCGCCCGGTACGCCGGAAAGGGCGCCTGGAACGACCCGGACATGCTCGAGGTCGGCAACGGCATGACCACGAACGAGGACCGGGCCGAGTTCAGTCTGTGGGCGGCGATGGCCGCACCACTGATCGCCGGCAACGACCTGCGCTCGGCCTCGGCCGCCACGCTCGGCATCTACACCAACCGCGCGGTCATCGCGGTCGACCAGGATTCGCTGGGCCGGCAGGGGGTCCAGGTGCAGACCGCCAACGGGCTCGACGTGCTGGCCAAGCCGCTGGCCAACGGCGACGTGGCGGTGGTGCTGTTCAACGAGAACGCGTCGGCCGCGACGATCAGCACGAACGTCGCGACCGTGGGCAAGAGCGGCGCCTCGTCGTACGCCCTGACCGACCTGTGGAGCGGCGCGACATCGACCACCACCGGGACGATCAGCGCTTCCGTCCCCGGTCACGGCGCGGCCATGTACCGGGTCGGCGGCGGCGCCGCCGGGAACCCGAACGCGCCGGCGAACAACCTGGTCGGCGCCGCGTCCGGCCGTTGCCTGGACGACCCGAACTGGAGCCAGACCGGCGGCACCCTGCTCGAGATCTGGGACTGCAACGGCGGCCACAACCAGCTGTGGACCCGTACCCCCGGCCGTCAGCTGGTCGTGTACGGCAAGTGCCTGGACGCGTACGACAACCAGACCGCGCCCGGCACCAAGGTCGAACTCTGGACCTGCAACGGTGGCGGCAACCAGCAGTGGCAGGTCAACGCCGACGGCACGATCACCGGGGTGCAGTCCGGCCTGTGCCTCGACGTCACCGGCGCCGCCACCGCCACCGGCACGATGGTCGAACTGTGGACCTGCAACGGCGGCAGCAATCAGCGGTGGACCGCCACCTGACCCATACCACCCGAACGGGCGCGACCGGAGCATCCGGCCGCGCCCGTTCGTGTCGGACCGGGGACAGTTCAGCTGGCCGGACACCTCTACCATCTGGGCGTACGCGACCTTAGACCTTTTCGGGGGTTCCCCACATAGCCGCGTCACTGCACCATGACGTTAGGTGATGCTATGACCGGACAACGCCTTGCCCTCGTGCTGGCGGCCGACCACTACGACCACGCCGGGCTGCGCGACCTCGCGCCGTCCGGTGTGGACTCCCGCGCGCTCGTCGACGTGCTGTCCAGCCCCGCGCTGGGCGGGTTCACCGTCGAGTACGTCCGCGACCCGGACTCGCAGAACGCGTTCGTCAAGATCCACGACCTGCTGGCCGAGCGTGACCGCAGCGACGTCGTCCTGCTGTACATCATCGGCCAGGGGATGACCGGCCACGACGGACAGCTCTACGTCGCCGCGTCCGACACCGATCCGGAGCGGCTGGCCGACACCGCGATCGGCTCGGCCTGGATCGCCCGGGTGATGGCCCGCAGCCGGGCCGACCACGTGGTGATGGTGCTCGACTGCCAGTGGCGGCTGAACGAGGGCACGGCCGAGCTCAGCGACCACTTCCAGCCGGACGAGGTGGACGACGGGCAGAGCCGGGCGGTTCTCTGCCGTCGGCCGTCCGCCGGCGGCCGGGACCTGGCCCGCGCGATCGTCGCCGGGCTGCGCACCGGCGAGGCCGACCGCAGCCGAAACGGCTACGTCACCGTGGACGAGCTCTACGACTACATCCGGGACCAGAGCTCGGCCCAGGGCTGGGAGACCGGTTCCCCCGGCCAGCCGTACGTGTCCCGCAGCCCGGCCCGTCGCGGCGGCGACGTCACCGACCGTCTCGGCGACCCCCGCGCCTCGATCCGGCTGACCGCGGTCCGCCAGCTCGGCCTGGTCGCCGCCGGCGCCGATCTGGACAAGGCGGCCGACGCCCGGCACTCGCTCGGACGCGCCGCCGAGGACCCGGACGAGACCGTGGCCCTGGCCGCCCTGGACGAACTCGACCGGACCGCGCTGCGGCTTCCCGGCGGGGTCGTCGACTTCGGCACGGTGTCCCCGGCCACGCCCCGGCTGGCCGAGGACGTGCACATCGACGGGCCGCCCCTGGCCCGGGCGTCGAGCGTGACCGTCTCCGGCCGCGGCCTGCGCGCCTGGATCACCGGGTCCCTGCTGCACATCGCGTGGACGCCGACCGGGGAGCGGCTGGACGGGACGGTCGTCCTGTCCGGGCCCGCGGGCGACGCCAAGCTCCAGATCGTCGGCGAGATCCGGGCCGGAGTGCCGGCCGGCGCGGGTGCTCCCGCCCGCCGGCGGGCGCTCGACGACCTGGGCACGCTGCGGGACACCACGGTGCACCTCGGTGCGCCGCCCGGACCGCCGCCCCGGCCGATGTACTCCGGTGGCCGAGGCAACGGCGGCAACAGTGGCAACGAGGGACCGGTCGGCCGGCGCCGTCTGCTGCTGATCTTCGCCGGGGTGCTCGTCCTGCTGGTGCTGGTCGGCGTGGGGGTGCGCGCGCTGATCGAGCGCGGCGACCAGCCGGCCGCGTCCGGCAACACCGACACCCGGATCGGCGCCGCCCCGACCCGGCCGGGACCGGCCCAGGTGCCGCCCAGCATCGATGTCCCCACCGTGACCGCCACCTGGAAGACCCCCAAGGAACCGCAGGGCGTGACCGTCTCGCCGGACAGTAAGACCGTCTTCGTCGCCGACGTACAGGGCAAGGCATTGAGCATGGTCGACGCCGCCACCGGCACCGCGAAGACGGTCGCGCTGGCGACCGAGCCGCACTTCGTGACCGTGTCGAACGACGGCAAGCGCGCCTACGCCTCGCTGTACGGCGATCTGAACCAGAACAGCGGCGTCGCCGTGGTGGACACCGCCGGCGGCCAGATCGAGCGCGTCATCGCGACCGGACCGCAGCCGTTCGACATCGGCGTCGCCCCGGACGGGCGCATCTGGGTGCCCATCCACAGCGGCAAGCGGGTCGAGGTGTACACCGCCGACGGCACCCGCCGGGACGCCGTCATCAACGTGTCGCAGAGCCCCCACTCGGTCGGGTTCTCCCCGGACGGGACCTTCGCGTACACGCCCAACCACGAGGCGAAGCAGGTCACCGAGATCGTGGCCCGGACTGGCGCGGTCGCCAAGACGGTCCCGGCCGGCGGCGACGCGCCGCACAACCTCGCGGTCTCGCCCGACGGCGGCTTCCTCCTGGTGGCCGAGTACGGCGGCGACATGGCCGAGCTGTTCGACACCAGCGATCTGAGCCGTGTCTGGCTGACCAAGGTCGGTGACGGCCCGCAGTGCGCGGCCTTCTCCGCCGACGGCCGGCACGGCTACATCGTCAACAACGACAGCAACACCCTGTCGGTGCTGAACACCGGCACCGGCAAGGTCACGGCCACGATCAAGGTGGGGGACAGCCCGCGGTTCGTCGCCACCTCACCCGACGGGAAGTACGCCTACGTGACCAACGGTGGCGACAGCACCGTGACCGTGCTCAAGGTGTCTTGACCGATGGCCCGGACGTTGACGCGGCGCCGCGAGGGCGCCGCCGACGAGGTGCTGGTCCGCCGGCTCTACGCCGAGCACGGCGGGGCGCTGCTGGCGTACGCCACGCGGCTGATGGGTGACCGCGCGCTCGGCGAGGACGTGGTCCAGGAGACACTGATCCGCGCCTGGCGCAACCCCGAGGCCCTGACCAACAACAAGGGTTCGGTCCGCGGATACCTGTTCACGATCGCCCGCAACCTGTCGATCGACAAGCACCGGGCGCGGGCGGCGCGACCGGCCGAGGTGGCTGAGAGCCCGACCACCGGCCCGGTCGAGCGGGACCACGCCGACCAGGTGGTCGACTCGATGGTCGTGCTGGGCGCGATGGACCGGCTGTCGCACGAGCACCAGGACGTGCTGCGGTCGCTGTACTTCCAGGGCCGGACGGTGGAGGAGACGGCCGAGTCGCTCGGCGTTCCCCTCGGTACGGTCAAGTCACGCAGCTATTACGCGCTCCGGCGACTGCGCGAGGTGATGGCCGAACGGCCCGCCGCGCGACCCGCGCTGGCCGTGGTGGCGGAAGGAGCGGCCGGATGAGCGAGCATCAGACCGAGCAGCTCGGCGCGTACGTGCTGGGAGTGCTCGACCCGGGCGAGGAACTGGCCGTGCAGCGGCACCTGGACACGTGCCCGACCTGCCGGCTCGAGGTCGGCGAGCTGCGCGAGATGGAGGCGGCGCTGGGCGAGCTGCCGCCGGAGGCGTTCATCGAGGGACCGCCGGACGGCGCCGACCTGCTGCTGCAGCGCACGCTGCGGGAGATGCGGGCGGAGCAGGACAGCGGCACCCGCCTGCGCCGGGTGGTCTGGTCGGCCGCCGCCGTCGTGGTCGCGGCGGCGATCCTGACCGGCGGCGCGCTGCTCGGCCGCGGCACCGCGCCGACCGGCACGGTGGCCCAGCCGGCCCCGTCGGCGTCCGCTCCGGCCGGCGTGACCAACGTGACCAGCACCGATCCGAGCACCGGGGCCAGCATGACGGTCGCGTTGCAGCCGGCCGCCGGATGGGTCCGGCTGACCGCCACTGTCCGAGGGGTGCCCGCCGGCCAGCAGTGCCAGCTCGTCGTGGTGGCCAAGGACGGTACGCAACGGGTGGCCGGCAGCTGGCTGGTGTCCGCGGCGGGCGGGGCCAACGGCACCACCCTCACCGGGGCCGCCCTGGTGGCGCCGGACCAGGTGGCGTCGGTGCAGGTGGTGAACCTGGCCGGTCAGACCTTCGTGTCGGTGCCCGTCTGACGGCGGAACCGGGGGCGCCGGTCCGGGCCGCGCAGCAGCTTCAGGGTGCGCGGCAGCAGCAGGTCGGCGTCCGGCGGCGGGCCGTCGATCAGCGCCTCCTTCGGCACGGCACGGAGGGAGTCCTCGAGGTCACGCAGGTCAGCCATGCCCATCCGTACGGAGTTGATCTGCAAACAGTTCAGCGATCCCGGCCGGTCGGGACGCCGGACTCTTCTTCCGGGACACCGCCGGCCCCGAGGCTGACCGGCATGAAGACAACACCCTTGTGGATCGCGGGCGTCAGCCTGCTCGGTGCCTCCGTCGGCCAGCTCCTCCAGTTCCTGGTCAGTCCGGTCAATCCCGGCGATCCGGCGGCCACCCAGGTGGCCGACGCCGCCGCTCATCCCGCCGCGATGAGCGCCGCCGTCGTCCTCGACCTGCCCCTACTGCTGATCATCCCGGCAGTCATCTTCATCGGCCTGGCCGCCGGCTACCACACCTCGATGCTGGCGCGGGTGGGCACGGTGCTCACCACCGCCGCCGTCCTCGGCGCGGGCTACCTGCTGGCCGGCGACGTGGTCGTCCGGGTCGCGGCCCAGCACGCCGGTGGGGTGGCCGTCGCCGGTGCGGTCACCGGCTCCGGCGTCTTCGATTTCGTCGCCGTGGTCTACCTGGCCGGGCACGTGGTCGGCTTCGTCCTGCTGGGCGTCGCGGCCTGGCGCAACCGGACGCTGCCGCGGTGGGCGGCGGTGTCGCTGATCGCGTGGCCGCTGCTGGAGATGGGTGGTTCCGCCGCCGGGCTCAAGCCGGTCGCCGCGGTCGGCGACGTGCTGCTGGTGGCCGCCTGTGCCGCGGCGCTACGCGCTCTCTCCGGCCGGCTCGCCGGCTCGTCCGATGCCGCGGAGCCGGTCCTGGCGGCGGCCGGAAATCGTGCGGTCGCCTGAGTCCGCCGACCGCGCCGACCCGGCACAATCGGCCGTGATGAGAAGCGAGCGGGTGGTGGCGGCGGTGGCGCGAGCCGCCGTCATCACCGCTGCCCTGCTGACCGTGGCGGTCCTGGCCGCCGTGCTGCGGTACCGGCCGGACCGGATCGGCGCCGGGCTCGCCCTGATCGCGGTCGCCGGCTTGGCCATCCCGCTGGTCGGGTCGGCCGCGGTCCGGGCGCAGCCGCGCAACCAGGTCGGCTGGATGCTGCTGGCCGCCGGGGTGACGCTGCCGCTCGGGCTGACCGCCTATACGGTGGCGCACACCGCGTTCTCGCCCTGGGCCGGCTGGCTCGACGCGTGGCCGTGGACGCCGGCCCTGACCGTGCTGCCCACGGTCGGTCTCCTGCTCTTCCCCGACGGCCGGCTGCCGTCGCGCCGCTGGGCTCCGGCGTTGTGGCTGGGCTGGGCGGTCACCATCGCCCAGTTGCTGTACGCCTGGTTCGCCCCGGCCCTGCTCGACTTCCCGGACCGGGCCAACCCGACCGCCCTGCCCGGCGCCGTCGGGCAGGCGGCGGGCGGGCTGGCGTTGACCATCGGGCTGGTCGCGCCGCTGGCCACGGCGTCGGCGGTGGCCGTGTTCGGGCGGTTCCGCCGGACGGAACCGGGCACCCCGGCGCGGGCCGCGTTGCGCCTGGTGCTGCCGGCGGCCGTACTCGCGGCCCTGGGCTGGTGGACCTGCTACGTCATCGTCGGGATCTACGGCGACGGGGCCAGCGACAAGGCGTTCGCGGCCGAGGTGTCCGGGCTGCTGGCGTTCGCGGCCACCGCGTGGGTGGCGATCCGCCGGTACGGGTTGTTCGACGGGCGGCGGGTGCTGCACCGGGCCCTGGTCTACGCGGCGCTGAGCGTGGTGGTCGTGGCCGTGTACCTCGGCGCCGCAGCGGTGGTCGGCCTGATCGTGTCGGCCGCGGCCGGCCGGACGGTCGCGCTGGTCGTGGCCGTGCTGGCCGCGATCCCGTTGCACGGCGCGCTGCGGCGGCTGGCCAACCGGGTCGTGTACGGCTACTCCGACGATCCGGCGGGCGCGCTCGCGTTCCTCGGCGCGCGGCTGCGCGGCGCCGCGGACGCCGACGACGTCCTGCCCGGCGTGGCCGACTCGGTCCGGTCGGCGTTGCGCCTGCCCGGCGTACGCATCGAGATCGGCTCCTCCTCGGTGGCATCGGGATCCATCGCCGACGCCGAGGAGTTCCCGCTGGCCTTCGCGGGGGAGCGGATCGGCACGCTGACCGCCGCCCGGCGCGAACCCGGCCGGCCGTTCGGCGCGGGCGAACGGCGCCTGCTCACCGATCTGGCCCAGCAGATCGCCGCCGCCGGGCACGCCGTCACCCTGACCGGCGACCTACGTCGCTCGCGCGAGCGCCTGGTCACCGCCACCGCCGAGGAGCGCCGCCGGATCCGGCGCGACCTGCACGACGGCCTCGGCCCGACCCTGGCCGGCATCGTGCTCGGGCTGCACCGCGTTCGCGGGCGTACGGCCGACCCGGACACCGCCGGGCAGCTGTCCCAGCTCACCGAGCAGACCCGCACCGCCATCGCCGAGGTCCGCCGCCTGGTCTACGACCTGCGGCCGCCCGCGCTCGACGAACTCGGCCTGGTCGGCGCGCTCGACGAGCAGGCCCGCACCCTCGGCGGCATCACCGTCAGCGGGCCGGCGGAGGAGCCGGCGTTGCCCGCGGCGGTGGAGGTGGCCGCATACCGCATCGCCATGGAGGCCATGACCAACGTCGTGCGGCACGCCGGCGCCCGGGCGGCGTCGGTGACGCTGAGCGTGAACGGCGCGCTCGAACTGGAGGTGGTGGACGACGGCGCCGGGCTGCCCGCCGGGTTCCGGGCCGGGGTGGGCATCGCGTCCATGCGCGAGCGGGCCACCGAGCTCGGCGGCACCTGCGTCATCGAGCCGGGGGAGCGGTCCGGCACCCGGGTCCGGGCCGTCCTGCCGCTGGACCCGCGGTGACCGTCCGCGTCGTGGTGGCCGACGACCACCCGGTGTTCCGGTCCGGGCTGCGCACCCTGGTCGAGGACAGTGAGCTGCTGGAACTCGCCGGAGAGGCGGCGGACGGCGCCGAGGCGGTGCAGGTCTGCCGTACGGCCGAACCGGACGTCGTCCTGATGGACATCCGCATGCCCGGGGTCAGCGGCATCGACGCCACCCGGCAGATCCTCGCCGCCCGTCCGGAGACCGGCGTGCTGGTGCTGACCATGCTCGAGGACGACACGTCGGTGTTCGCGGCCATGCGGGCCGGCGCCCGCGGTTACCTGCTCAAGGGCGCCGGGCCGGACGAGATCGTCCGCGCGATCGTCGCCGTGGCCGGCGGCGAGCTGATCGTCGGCGCGGCGATGGCGGCCCGGGTGATGGCGTTCTTTCGGGCCGGTCCGCGCACGGCCGCCCCGGCGTTCGGAAACCTGTCCGCCCGCGAGCACGACATCCTGCACCTGGTCGCGGCCGGTCACGCCAACGCGGAGATCGCCGAGCGGCTGGCGCTGAGCGAGAAGACGGTCCGCAACAACGTCTCCGCCATCTTCGCCAAGCTCCAGGTGACCGACCGCCCGGCGGCCATCGTCCGCGCCCGCAACGCCGGTCTGGGCTGACCGGTGAGTCCCGGCGGCCGCTATTCCAGCAGCGTGACCGCGGCCGCCTGGACCTCGGGGTCGCGCCAGACGACGGCCAGGTCGGCGGTGCCGGCGCGGCCCGCGGCGGCGGTCACGGCGGGGGCGATGGTGCGGCCGCCGGCGAACGCGTCCAGGACGCCGGGATGGATGTACGCGGCGCGGGCGACCGCCGGCGTGTTGCCGAGCAGCGCGCTGGTCGCCTTGATCGCGGCCAGTTCCGGGGTGCGGGCGCGAGCGGCCGGGGACGTCGCGCCGCCCAGGGCGGCCGCGGTCAGGACCGTGCCGGCCCAGGTGCGGAACTGCTTGGCCGTGGCGTCGATGCCGGTCAGGGTGTGCGCGTAGGCGTTCACGTGCGAGCTGTGCACCGGCTGCCACTCGCCGTCCGGCCGCCGCCAGGCCAGGAAGGAACCGTCGGGGTCGGTCCGGGCGATCAGCGCCCGGACCCAGCGGGCCGCCTCCGGGTCGGCGACGTCGACGACGCGGTGCAGGTGCTCCTTGGCCGGGTAGTCGAAGTGCACGACCCCGCCGGACACGTGGACGTGCCGGCGCTGGAGCGTGGTCAGGCCGTACGTCTCGTTGTCCCGGGCGTACCGCTCCGAACCGACCCGGAAGAAGCCCAGGTCGAGCAGGCGCACGGCCAGGTCGAGGACCCGGTCGCGGCCCAGCGGCGCGGCCCGCCGGCAACGTGGGCGCGCAAACCCGGCAGGGCCGCGCCGAACGGCAGGACATGCGCGAACTTCTCGCCCGACCGCTGCCGGGTCCAGTCCGCGGAGTAGCGGTACTGGGTCCGGCCGGCGGCGTCGAGGCCGATCGCCTGGATCTTGGCGAGCGGGTCCGGAGCGATCCAGACGGCGGTCCAGGCCGGCGGGATCGCCATCGCGGCGATGCGCGACAACTCGGACTTGTCAGAAATGCGGGTGCGGTCGGGACCGAGGTATGTGCCGGTCCCGACACGGGTGATCCCCGGCGGCCGGGGATGGAGGTCGTCCACGATCATCTAGGTTAGCGCTCAGTGGCGGCCGTCCGAGCGCCGGCGCTGCAGCGTGAACGTCTCCAGCTCGGCGATCTCACCGGTCGGGACGGTCACGTTGTAGTACGTCACGAAGATCCGGGTGGTCGCCCCCGGCCCGTGCCCCGGGTCGACGGTGAAGGCCGCGAAGCCGTACGGGTGGGCCGAGTCCCGGAAGCCCAGCCACGGGGTGTCCTCGAACGTGTAGACCGACGGGTGCTTGGCCCCGGTGGTCGGCGGCGCCCCCACGGCGGTGATCACCTTGGCCTTGCCCACCGGGAAGAACGCCTGGTTGGTGGTGCCGCTGACGCCACCGCCGCCGAGCACCATGTGCGTCGTGCCTTTGCGCGAGTCGATGGTGCGCAGATCCGACGACACGGGGTTCGGGGTCAGCGTCTCGCTGCCGGACACCACGCCGCGGACCGGCAGCGACCGCTCGTAGTCGTGCTCGTGCCCGCATACCACCAGGTCCACCTCGTACTTGTCGAACAGTGGCCCCCAGTTCTCCCGGATGCCGATGTCGGAGCCGTTGGCGTCGGACGAGCTGATGATCACCTGGTGCATGCACACCACGATCCAGTCGATGTCCCGCGACGCCCGCGCCTGGGCCAGCTCCTTCTCCAGCCACGCCTTCTGGCCGCCGCCGGAGTAGCCGCTGACGTACATGTCGCCGCCGTCCTGCAGCGCCACGTCGTCGTTGTTGACCGAGATGACCCGGACCGAGCCGACGGTGAACGCGTACCAGAGCCCGGCCAGCTCGGCCGCGGCGCCGTTGCCGGGCAGCGAAAAGTACGTCTGGTAGGCGCTGAACCCCAGCGGCCCGTTGCCGCGCTCGTTCTCGTGGTTTCCGGCCGCCGGCATCCATGCCCGGTACCGCGCCGACCGGGTGTTGTTGGCGAAGAACGCGTTCCACGTCCGCGGCCGGTCGGGGTCCAGGTTCGCGTAGCAGAGGTCGCCGTTGAGCAGGTGGAACAGCGGGTCGATCTGCTCGATGCCGTTCACGATGTCGGCATTCGCGGGCGTGTTGTTGGCGTTGAGCTGCGGCAGGTAGCCGCCCTTGCCGTCCGGCCCCCACGTCACCGACGGCACCGACTGGTCGCCGAACGAGGTGAAGGTGAACGCCGACCGTCCGCGGGGGGCGGTCTGGAAGGTGCCCGCGTCCGGCCGGCCGCCGTCGTGCAGGGCCGCGTACGTGTAGTACGCCCCGGGCCGCAGGCCGGTGAGCGTGGCGTGGTGCGTGTGGACGGTCCGGCCGGAGACGGCGTCGGTGTACACGCGGGTGTTCGCTCCGACGACCCGGCCGTGACCGCCCTCGAGCGTGCCGTAGCTGACCCGCGGCCGGGCCACGTCCCGGTCGGTGGTCCAGGAGACCGTCATCTGGGTCGCGGGGTCGGCGCCGAACGTCAGGTGCAGGCCCTCGACCGGGGGCGCACCGATCCGTTCCGGTTTGGACAGCAGCAGGGGGGACGATGCGGCGGGCGCGGCCTCGGCCGGGCTCGCGCCGAGCAGGGAGGCGCCGGCGCCACTCGCGCCGAGGGCGATCAGCGAGCGACGGCTCAGGCCGGCGGAGTTCTCGTGTTCGGGCATGGTCCGGACGCTAGGAGCCCGCCGGTCCGCCGCGACACCACATTTGGATGGCCATTGCCGGAACGGCGGATACCACCACATGCGTACGCCCGGCGCCGGATGCGCCGGCCCGTCAACGCCCGCGATGATGGCGTCATGGAGTTCCGATTCGGTGTGATCAGTGGCCGCGCGCGGACGGGTGACGAGTGGGCGGCGACCGCCCGCCGGGTCGAGGAGCTGGGCTACGACTCGCTGCTGATCCCGGACACGCTGCGCACCTACGCCCCGTTCCCGGCTCTGGCGGTGGCGGCCGCGCACACCCGCACCCTGCACGTCGGCACGTACGTGCTGAGCGCCTCCAACCGCACCCCGGGCCTGGTCGCGTGGGAGAGCGAGACGCTGCAGGAACTGTCCGGTGGCCGGTTCGAGCTCGGGCTGGGCGGCGGCCGTCCGGGTGCGGAGGCCGACGCCGCCGCCCTGGGAGCCCACTTCGGTACGCCCGGCGACCGGTTGCGCCGGGTGGCCGAGACCATCGACGCCGTCCGGGAGCGGCCGGATCCGCCGCGGATCCTTCTCGCCGCGAGCAGGCCGAAGATGCTGGCGCTGGCCGCGGCCCGGGCGGACACGATCGCGCTCGGCCTGCCGCCGTCGGCCACCGAGGCCGATCTGGCCGCGTTCGTCGCCCGGATCGGCCACCCGGACGTGGAGCTGCACCTGAACACCGCGGCCGTGGCGCCGACCGTCGACGCCATCGACGACCGGGTGTCCCGGATGGTCGGCGGAGACGCGAGGGCACTGGCCGCGGCCGGCGCCGCGAGCTTCCTGATCGGCGCGCCCGAGCAGATCGCGGAGACGCTGCTCCGCCGGCGGGCCGAGCTCGGCATCTCCTACGTCGGCGTGAGCGGGCTCGACATGGAACGGTTCGCCGAGGTCATCCCGTTGCTGCGGAAAGCCGGGTAGCGCGCCGTTTCGCGGTCAGCCGGCGCGACTTGGCGTGGGTGCCGCAGTCCTCCATCGTGCACCACTGGCGGGAGCCGTTACGGCTGCGGTCCAGAAACAGCCAGCCGCAACCGCCGCGGTCCTGCGGGCAGGCCTTCAACCGGCTCAGGTCGGCCCGGGTCAGCAGATCGATCGCGGCCTCGGCCAGCCGGTCGGGGATCGCCATCTCGCCGGTCGCGCCGACCTCGATGCGGGCGCCCGGCGGCTCCGGGATCAGCCGCGCCCGGGCGGTCGCCTCGGC
Organism: uncultured Actinoplanes sp.; assembly: GCA_964236515.1. Taxonomy (GTDB): domain Bacteria; phylum Actinomycetota; class Actinomycetes; order Mycobacteriales; family Micromonosporaceae; genus Actinoplanes. The sequence continues at coordinate 95,402 of CAXSDA010000004.1, read as the reverse complement.
CCAGAACCGGCCCAGAGTCGTCGCCGCCGCGGCTGAGCCCGAGGTCAGCACCTCGTAGGTCGCCTCGCGGATCGCCAGGACGGCGGTGTGGGCGGCCGGGCTGACGGGCCCGGCCGGACCGGGGCCGACTCGCCCGGCCCACTCGGCCAGGGCTGCGGGTGTGGCGATGAAATCCTCCCCGCCGGGCTCCCGGGGCGCCACGGTGTTGATCAGGTCGAGCCCAGGGTGACCGCCGACGATCCGGAACATGCTTCCAGTGTAACCCCTGACGGTGGTAGCTTCACGTCCGGGGAGGAAAGATGCGGGAACGGTTCGTGCTCGTCGCCCTCGCGCTGTCCACGTTCGCCTTTGTCACCACCGAGACGCTGCCGATCGGCCTGCTGCCGCTGATCGCCCGGGACCTGCACACCACCACGGGGGCGGTCGGGCTGCTGGTCACGGCGTACGGCCTGGTCGTGGTCGTGGCCTCGGTCCCGCTGACCCGGCTGACCGTGCGGGTGCCCCGGCGCTACGTGCTGTC
>CAXSDA010000004.1:50673-94872 GCA_964236515.1 uncultured Actinoplanes sp. | reverse complement strand
GTCCGTGCTGATGGTGATCTTCGTGCTGGCCAACGTCCTGTGCGGGATCGCCGGCGGGTACCGCACGCTGCTCATCGCCCGGATCGTCATCGCGCTCAGCCAGGCGCTGTTCTGGTCGGTGGTCACCCCGGCGGCGGCGTCGCTGTTCCGGCCGGAGGTGCGCGGCCGGGCGTTGTCGGTGCTCTACGGTGGCGTCTCGGTGGCCGGCCTGGCCGGCGTCCCGGCCGGCACCTGGCTCGGCCAGCAGACCAGCTGGCGGGTGTCCTTCCTAGCCCTGAGCGTGCTCGGTGTCCTGCTGCTGGCCGTCATCCTGGTGCTGCTGCCGGCCACTCCGGCCGGGCAGAGCGACGCCGACCACGGCACCAGCCCGGACACCGGCCGGTACTTCTCGGTGGTCGTGTCGACGGCGCTCGCGGTGGCCGGCGGGTTCACCGCGTTCACCTACATCAACCCCTTCCTGACGCAGGTGACCGGTTATTCCGAGAGCTCGATCGGACTTCTGCTGCTGGTCCGGGGGGTGGCCGGACTGGCCGGCGTGTTCGTGGCCGGCTGGCTGGCCGACCGGGACAGCTGGCGGACCATGGTGCTGATGATCGGCGGCCAGGCCGTCGCCCTGGTCGCCCAGTTTCTGCTGAGCGGGTCGAAGGTGGGGGCCGTCCTGGCGATCGCGGCCGCCGGGTTCACCCTCTCGGCGATGTCGGCCGCGCTCGGCGTCCGGGTGCTGCAGGTGGCCCCGGGCAGCACCGACGTGGCCGCGGCGGGCAGTTCGGCGGCGTTCAACGTCGGGATCACCGGGGGCGCGTTCGCCGGCAGCGTGGTGCTGTCCCACGCCGGGCTGGCCGCGATCGCGCTGACCGGCTCGCTGATCTCCGTCGCCGCACTCGCCGCGATCCTCGTCGAGCCGTTCTTCTCGACAAAGAGCGCAATTGGCGTGAACATCAAAGACGGAAATGTCCGGGCAAATTAGACGGTCAATAGGGGATTACGTCGAGGCCACACAGCGCATCGGTTGATTCCGGTTTCCGTTGTGAAAATTAGTTCGGATTCCCTTGCCTTCGGTCCTGAATCCGTGTCAAGGTCCACGACATTGTCGCGGCTGTCAAAAGTTTGGCCGAGAGGGTCCGAATCGGTGTCTATCGCGCTTCCGGTCTTGCGGAACTTCGTCGCGGGTGAGTACGTCGGCACGATCGACGGCCTGACCTCGGACGTTGTCGACCCCGCCACCGGCGAGGCGTACACCCGGGCCCCGGTCTCGAGCGCCGCCGACGTCGACGCGGCCATGTCCGCCGCCTACGACGGATTCGGAACCTGGCGGGCGTCCACTCCGTCGGTACGGCAGCGGGCGATGCTGCGGATGGCCGACGCGGTCGAGGCCCGGGCCGACGAGATCATCGCCGCCGAATGCCGCAACACCGGCAAACCGATCGAGGTGACCCGGCGCGAGGAAATGACCCCGCTGCTCGACGAACTGCGGTTCTTCGCCGGCGCCGCCCGAATGCTCGAGGGCCGCTCGGCCGGTGAATACCTGGCCGGGTACGAAAGCTACGTGCGGCGCGAGCCGATCGGGGTGTGCGCCCAGGTCGCGCCCTGGAACTACCCGATGGTCATGGCCACCTGGAAATTCGCGCCGGCCATCGCCGCCGGCAACGCGGTGGTGCTCAAGCCGTCCGACACCACGCCGGTGAGCACGCTGCTGCTGGCCGAGATCGCGGCCGAGTTCCTGCCGCCGGGTGTCTTCAACGTGATCTGCGGCGACCGGGACACCGGTCGCGCCCTGGTCGCCCACCCGACGCCGGAGCTGGTGTCGATCACCGGCTCGACCCGGGCCGGCATCGAGGTCGCCATCGCCGCCGCCGCCGACCTCAAGAAGGCCCACCTCGAACTGGGCGGCAAGGCCCCGGTGGTGGTCTTCGACGACGTCGACATCGCCTCGGTGGCCGAGGCGATCGCCGGCGCCGGGTTCTTCAACGCCGGACAGGACTGCACCGCCGCCACCCGGGTGCTGGTGTCCGGCCGCATCGCCGGCGACTTCACCGCCGCCCTGGCCGCGGCCGCGCGCAACACCAGGGTCGGCGGCCCGGACGACACCACCGCCGACTTCGGGCCGGTGAACAACGCCGTACAGCTGGATCGGATCCGCGGCTTCCTGGACCGGACACCGGACCACGCCGAGGTGGTGGCCGGCGGGCACCGGATCGGCGACCGCGGCTACTTCGTCGAGCCGACCGTCGTGGCCGGGCTGCGCCAGCAGGACGAGATGATCCAGGACGAGATCTTCGGCCCGGTCATCACCGTCCAGCCGTTCACCGACGAGGACGCCGCCGTGCACTGGGCCAACGACGTCCGGTACGGCCTGAGTGCCAGCGTGTGGACCCGCGACCACGCCCGCGCCATGCGGATGTCGCAGCGCCTCGACTTCGGCGCCGTGTGGATCAACACGCACCTCCCGTTCGTCTCCGAGATGCCGCACGGCGGGTTCGGGCACTCCGGCCACGGCAAGGACCTCTCGGTGTACGGGTTCGAGGAGTACACGCGCATCAAGCACGTCATGAGTTACCTGGGCTGAAGAGGACGTAGATGACCGAGAACGCCATCGAGCTCACCAAGGTTCGCAAGGACTACGTGTCCCACGGCGAGCGCGTGCCGGCCGTCAAGCAGATGGACATGGCCATCATGCAGGGCGAGTTCTTCTCGCTGCTCGGCCCGTCCGGGTGCGGCAAGACGACCACCATGCGGATGATCGCCGGGTTCGAGGAGCCCACCGAGGGGACCGTCTTCCTCGACGGCAAGGACGTCACCGGGGTCAGCCCGAACAAGCGTGACGTCAACATGGTGTTCCAGTCGTACGCGCTCTTCCCGCACCTCTCGACCTGGCAGAACGTCGCCTTCGGACTGGAACGCAAGAAGGTCGGCAAGGACGAGATCCGCCGGCGGGTCGGCGAGATCCTGGAGATCGTCTCGCTGACCGGCATGGACAAGCGCGCCCCGCGCGAGATGTCCGGCGGCCAGCAGCAGCGCGTCGCGCTGGCCCGGGCCCTGGTCAACCGCCCGCGGGCACTGCTGCTGGACGAGCCGCTGGGCGCCCTCGACCTCAAGCTGCGGCAGCAGATGCAGGTCGAGCTCAAGCGCATCCAGCGCGAGGTCGGCATCACTTTCGTCTACGTCACCCACGACCAGGGCGAGGCGCTGACCATGTCGGACCGCATCGCCGTCATGGACCACGGGGCGGTCGAACAGCTGGGCTCGCCCCGCGACATCTACGAGAAGCCCGCCAGCCGGTTCGTCGCCGGCTTCATCGGTACGTCCAACCTGCTCGACGGACCGGTGCAGAGCATCAGTGACGGGATGGCCGTCCTGACCTTCGGCGCCGGCGACCGCATCCTGGTCAAGGTGCCGCGGACCGTCGCCGAGGGGGACAAGCTCGAGGTGCTGGTCCGGCCGGAGAAGATCGACCTGCACCGCAGCGGCGACCCGTCGCAGTCCGGCCGCAGCGTCCTCTCCGGCACCGTGAGCGAGGTCGTCTACCACGGCACCTCGACCAACTACACCGTCAACACCGCCGCCGGAAGTGAATTCACGGTCTTCGACCAGAACGCGGCCAACGCCGAGGATCTGGCCGAACGCGGCGATCGAGTCCATCTGAGCTGGAGCCCCGAACACTCCTACCCGATCGGAGCATGATGTCGACCCCCCAGATCCCTGATCCTGCGATGCTGCGTGGTCTCACCCAGCGCCGGTTCGGCCGGCGGGAAGCCCTGCGCCTGTCCGGCGCGTCCGCCTTCGCCCTGGCGCTGGCCGCCTGCGGCGTGAAGGGCCAGGCTACGCCCGCGGCCAGCGTCGCTCCCGACGCCGTGGCCAAGTACTGGGCCGGCAAGGCCAAGACCGGCAACGTCAACTTCGCCAACTGGCCGCTGTACATGGACCCCAAGCGCCCCGAGCTGAAGAAGTTCACCGAGCAGACCGGCATCCAGGTGAAGTACTCGGAGGTCATCCAGGAGATGGGACCCTGGTTCGCCAAGGTGCAGCCGCAGCTCAAGGCGAAGCAGTCCATCGGGTACGACCTGATGGTCATCACCAACGGCATCCAGTTCAAGCAGTTCAAGGACTCCGGCTTCCTCGCGCCGCTGGACCACTCGAAGCTGCCGAACTTCACCGCCAACGCGGGTCAGGCGTACAAGATGGAGGCCTTCGACCCGGACAACCAGTACAGCGTGCCGTGGGCGTCCGGGATCACCGGGATCGCGTACGACCGGGCCAAGACCGGCCGCGACATCACCAAGCTCGCCGACCTGTGGGACCCGCAGTTCAAGGGCAAGGTCGGCATGTTCTCCGACACCCAGGAGCTGGGCAACTTCGGCATGCTGGCGGACGGCGTCGACCCGGCCAAGTCGACCTCGGCCGACTGGCAGAAGGCGGCGGCCAAGCTCAAGGAGCAGAAGGACTCCGGGGTTCTGCGCAAGTACTACGACCAGAGCTACATCGACGCGCTCGGTCACGGCGAGGTCTGGATCACCCAGGCCTGGTCCGGCGACGTGTTCCAGAAGAACGTCTCCGACGGCAAGGACTTCAAGTTCGTCATTCCGGAGGAGGGGGGCACGATCTGGACGGACAACTTCACCATCCCGATCACCGCCTCCGCCCCGCTCGACGCGATCATGCTGATCGACTTCTTCTACGAGGTCGCCACCCAGGCGTCGCTGACCGAGTACATCAACTACGTGTCGCCGGTTCCGGCCGCGCAGAAGCAGATCCAGCAAGACGCGGACGCGGCCAAGGGCGATGACAAGAAGACGCTCAACGACGTCGCCAACAGCCCGCTGGTCTTCCCGACCTCGACCGACTACGGGAAGCTGCACTACTACCGCGACTTTGCCACCCCGGCCGAGCAGCAGGAGTACACCAAGATCTTCGAGCCCGTGGTGCTGGGCTGAGGGGTGAACGCACTCCGAACGCGGCTCGCGCCGTACTTCCTGGTTCTGCCCGGCGGCCTGTGGCTCCTGCTGTTCTTCGCCATCCCGATGGTCACCATGTTGTCGTTGTCGCTGCAGCAGGGCGACATCGTCAACGGGTACGCGTTCACCGGGCACTGGCAGACGTACGTGGACGCCGTCAGCGACTACCGGGTCCAGCTCGTCCGATCGCTCATCTACGGGGCGATCGCCACCATCGTGCTGATCATCGTGGCGTTCCCGGTCGCGTACTGGGTGGCGTTCTACGGGGGCCGGCGCAAGTCGACGTACCTGTTCCTGGTCCTGCTTCCGTTCTTCGTGTCGTTCGTGCTGCGGACGATCTCGTGGCGGCAGATCCTCACCGACGACGGATTCCTGCTGGGGACTCTGAAGGATCTGCACCTGGTCCCGGCGAACTTCCACATCCTCGGCACGGCCTTCGCGGTGATCGCCGGGCTGGTCTACAACTTCCTGCCGTTCATGGTGCTGCCGATCTACGTGGCGCTGGAACGGATCGACCCGCGGGTGGTCGAGGCCGCCCGCGACCTGTACGCCAACCCGGCCACCACCTTCCGCAAGGTGGTGTTCCCGCTGGCGCTGCCCGGGGTGTTCGCCGGCGTGCTGATGTCGTTCGTGCCGGTCAGCTCCGACTACGTCAACGCCGAGGTGCTGGGCAGCTCGTCGACCACCATGATCGGCCAGGTCATCCAGGCGCAGTACCTGGTCAGCTCGGACTACCCGACCGCGTCGGCGCTCTCCTTCGCGCTGATGGCGGTGCTGCTCATCGGCGTGTTCAGCTACGCCCGGGCCCTCGGCACGGAGGACGTGATGACGGTGGCCACCTCATGAGGCTCCGCGGCGCCCGCATCATGCACCTCTACACCTGGCTGGTGATCGCCTGGCTGATCCTGCCGATCCTGGTGATGGTCGCGTTCGGGTTCAACAACACCAAGGGCCGGTACAACCAGTCCTGGGAGGGCTTCACCTTCAAGTGGTACGGCCGGCTGTTCCAGCTCGACGACCTCACCAAGGCGCTCGTCATCTCCCTGGTCATCGCGCTGGTCACGATGCTGGTGGCGGGGGCGCTGGGCACCGGCATCGGGTTCGCCCTGGGCCGCTACGCGTTCCGCGGATCGGGCTCGCTCAACCTGATCATGTTCGCCACCATGTCGTCGCCGGAACTGGTCATGGGCGCGTCGCTGCTGACGCTGTTCGTGTCGCTGGGCGTCGGCCTGGGCGTGGTCACCATCGCCATCGCGCACATCATGTTCAGCATCTCGTTCGTGGCCGCCGTGGTCCGGGCGCGGGTGCTGACGCTGGACAAGTCGATCGAGGAGGCGGCGGCCGACCTGGGCGCGACGCCGTGGGTCACGTTCTGGCGGGTCACCTTCCCGATCATCTTCCCGGCGGTGTTCTCCGGCATGATGCTGGCGTTCGCGCTGTCCGTCGACGACTTCGTGGTCACCAACTTCACCGCCGGCACCACCGTCACGTTCCCGCTGTGGATCTGGGGCGCCACCCGGGTCGGCCTCCCGCCGCAGGTCAACGTCATGGGCACGCTGATCTTCCTGGCAGGTGTGCTGATCGCGGTGGCCACCAGCATCCGGTCCCGGCGCCGCGCCGCATGAAGTCTCTCGCCGACGCCGTCGCCGCCCCGTACTGGCTCACCCAATCCGGGGCGCCGGCGGCGTTGGACCCGCTGACCGGGACCGAGACGGCCGACCTGGCCGTGATCGGCGGCGGGTACAGCGGCCTGTGGACGGCGTTGCTGGCCAAGGAACGCGACCCCGGCCGGGACGTGGTGCTGCTCGAGGCGGCCACCGCCGGGTGGGCCGCCTCCGGGCGCAACGGCGGATTCTGCTCGGCCAGCCTGACCCACGGCTTCGACAACGGGCTGCGCCGCTTCCCGGCCGAGATGGACACCCTGGAACGGCTCGGCCGGGACAACCTCGACGACATCGAGAAGGCCGTTTCCCGGTACGCGATCGACTGCGACTTCGCCCGTACCGGGGAACTCGACGTCGCCACGGCCGCTTGGCAGATGCGGGAACTGGTCGTCTCGCACCGTGAGGCGGCGGCCCGCGGGCTGGACGTCACGCTCCTCGACCGCGACGAGGTGCGGGCCGAAGTCGACTCGCCCACGTACGTCGGCGGCCTCTGGAACCGCGACGGCTGCGCCCTGGTCGATCCGGCCCGGCTGGTCTGGGGCCTGCGGAAGGCCTGCCTGGACGCGGGCGTACGCGTCTACGAGCGCTCGCGTGTCCGGCGCATCCAGCGGACCGCGGCCGGATTGCGCCTGCAGGTCTCCGCCGTGGTGTCCCCCTCCGCTTCCGCTTCCCCCTCCGCTTCCTCCGCCGGCCTCGTCTTCTCCGGCCATGTTGATGCCGGTCGGGTGGCGCTGGCCACCGGCCCGTTCGGACGGTTGCTGCCGCGGCTGGGTCACTTCGTGGTGCCGGTGTACGACTATGCCCTCATGACCGAACCGCTGACCCCCGCGCAGAAGTCCGCCATCGGCTGGTCGCGGCGGCAGGGCATCGGCGACGCGAGCAACCAGTTCCACTACTACCGGCTGACCGCCGACGACCGGATCCTCTGGGGCGGCTACGACGCGATTTACCACGCCGGCGGCCGGATCGCGCCCGGGCTCGACCAGCGCGAGGCCACGTTCGTCACCCTCGCCCGGCATTTCGCCGAGACGTTCCCGCAGCTCGACGGCATCCGCTTCACCCACAAGTGGGGCGGAGTGATCGACGCCTGCAGCCGGTTCAGCGCCTTCTTCGGCACCGCCCACGGCGGCCGGCTGGCCTACGCCGCCGGCTACACCGGTCTCGGCGTGGGCGCGACCCGGTTCGGCGCCAACGTGATGCTCGACCTGCTGGCCGGTTCGCCGACCGAACGCACAGCACTGGCGATGGTGCGGCGCAAGCCGGTGCCGTTCCCGCCCGAGCCGGTTCGGACCGGCGCCATCCAGCTGACCCGCTGGTCGATCGCGCGGGCCGACGGGCACGGGGGCCGGCGCAACCTCTGGCTGCGTACGCTCGACCGGTTCGGTCTGGGGTTCGACTCATGAAACAGTCGTCCAAGCCGGTGCTCGACGCCTGCGACAAGTCGTTGATCGAGCTGCTGCAGCAGGACGGGCGGCGGTCGTACGCGGCGCTGGCCAAGCACGTCGGCCTGTCCGAGACCGCGGTCCGCCAGCGGGTGCAGCGGCTGCTCGACGCCGGGGTGATGCAGGTGGTCGCGGTCACCGACCCCCTCACGCTGGGTTTCCGCCGGCAGGCCATGATCGGCATCCGGGTCGAGGGGGACACCCGCGCGGTCACCGAGGCGCTCAAGACCGTCCCCGAGATCGACTACGTGGTCGTCTGCGCCGGCGGCTACGACATCCTGGCCGAAATCGTCTGCTCCGACGACGACCACCTGCTCACCGTCCTCGACGACAAGGTCCGCGCCATCCCCGGCGTGCTGACCGCCGAGACCTTCGTCTACCTCAAGCTCATGAAGCAGACGTACGCCTGGGGCACGTCCTAGCCGCCGCCGCTCTCCGCCGCCAGCAGCTCCGCGCTCAGCTCGGTGACGAACGAGCGAACCTCGCCGAACCGGCCCGGGTCGGTGTCCGCCCCGCCGCCGTACCACCAGTCGCGAGCCCAGCCGACCAGTGCGGCGGCGTCCGGCCGAACCGCAACGGTCGCGTCGGCGGCCCGCAGCTTGGACACCTGCCGCCCGTACCGCAGCCGCTGCTCGGCCCGGCACACGGTGAGCACCGAATAGGCCTGAGCACCGGGCGCGGTCATGCCCAGCACCCAGACCGGCCAGTCGCGGACATGATCGAGCAACGCGGCCCGGACCAGCGCCGGCGCGACCGGCGGCAGCAGGGTGCCGGCCGCCGGTCCGCGCAGGGCGCGGCCGTACTCACGGACCGACGCCCACGTCACCGCCCGGTGGCTGGTGACCGGCATCAGGCGGATGGGTTCACCCGGGCTCGTCCGAGCCATGACGTGCTCAGGTGGCTCGTCGGCCGGCCTGTTCGGACTCGTCCCGGCCGTGGCGTGTCCAGGCAGTTCGCGTGCACTCGTCCCGGGCGTGGCGTGTCCAGGCAGTTCGCGTGCGCTCGCCGCCGCCGAGACGTGCCCAGGCCGCTCGTCTGCGCTCGTCGCGGCCGTGACGTGGTCCGGCGACCCGGCGCGGAGCGCGTCCCGGGACACGTACTCGACCTCGATCCGACCGGCCCAGCGAGGGTGCCGGCGATCGAGGCCGGCGTGCAGTGCCACCAGCTCTCGAAGCAGCGCGTCGTCCGGATCGGCGCTGAGCACTGCGAAGACGTCGAGGTCACTCCGACCGGGCGCGAAGTCGCCGGCGACCAGCGAACCGTGCACGTAGAGCCCGAGCAGCCGTGGCCCCAGCAACCGGCCGACGGCGGCCGCGACGTCGCGTAGCACTTCGTCCGTCCCGGTCATGGCGTTCAGGCGGTCGCCGGCTTCGCGGCCCGGTCTCCTGAAGTCTCGACGGCGGATTTCTCCGGCAGATCGGCGCCCGGTGCCCGGCCCGCGGGAGCGGCGTCCGCGTCGGCGCCGGGGCGGTCGTGGCGCGGGAGCAGCAGAACCAGGGCCACCATCACCGCCGCGACGACCACCTGACCGATGAAGATGTGGTGGACGGCGGTCGTCAGGCGGCCCGGGTCCACGGCGCCCTTGCCGATGGTGGCGTTGGCGATCGCGCCGAACACGGCCACGCCCAGCGAGCTGCCCAGCGAGCGCAGGAAGATGTTGTTGGCGGTCACCACGCCCCGTTCGCCCCAGCCGACGCTGGACTGCGCGGCCACCAGGGTGGGCGCGGCCGTCAGGCCCATGCCGAGGCCGATGACCAAGCAGAACGCGCCGACCTCGGGCACGCTCGAATGCCGCCCGAGGAACAGCATGAGCAGCGCACCGATGAGGATCACGACCGTGCCGATCGTCGCACAGCCGCGGAAGCCGATCCGCAGGTAGATCCTGCCTGACTGACTGGCCGAGACGGGCCAGCCGAGCAGCAGCGTGGCCAGCGCGAACCCGGCCACCAACGGGCCGGTGCCGAGCACGACCTGCACGTAGGTCGGGACGTACGACGACAGGCCCAGCAGGATCGCGCCGACCCCGAACGAGGTCAGGCCGCTGAGCACCAGCAACCGGCGACGGAACACCCACAGCGGAAGCACCGGGTCGGCCGCGGTCCGCTCGGCGAATCCGAACGCCACCAGTGACGCCACCCCGCCGACGAGGATCGCGATGCTGACCGGCGAATCCCACGCCCAGGCCTGCCCGCCCTCGAGCACGCCCAGGATGACCAGCGTCAGCCCGGCCGTGAGCAGCGCCGCGCCCCGGTAGTCGATGGCCGGCCGGTCACGGTTCAGCTTCTCCTTGAAGCCCCGGACGATCATGGTGGCGGCGAACAGGCACAGCGGGATGTTGACGAAGAAGATCCACCGCCAGGACGCGTACTCGGCGAACACCCCGCCCAGGGTCGGGCCGACCACCGACGCGATGCCCCACACGCTGGCGATGTAGCCCTGGACCTTGGCCCGTTCCTGGACCGAGTACAGGTCACCGACGATGGTGATCGTGGTCGGCATGATCGCGCCCGCACCCAGTCCCTGCACGACGCGGAAGGCGATCAGCACCCACACGTTCCAGGCGGCGCCGCACATGATCGAGCCGACCAGGAACAGGCCGATGCCCCACAAGATCACCGGCTTGCGGCCGAACAGATCGTTCAGCTTGCCGTAGATCGGCACGGACACCGCCTGGGCCAGCAGGTAGATGCTGAACAACCAGGGGAACTCGGCGAAGCCACCGATGTCGCGCACGATCGACGGCACCGCGGTGGCGATGATCGTCGAGTCGATGGCGACCAGTCCGGTGGCCAGCATGACCGCGGCGAGGATGGGTCCGCGCTCGGAGCGCAGTCCGACGTTGTTCGACACAGGTACCTCTCCGACCGGCCGGGAAAGGATCCGGCCGCCCCTCCGCACGTTACCGAGGACCGGCCCCACTGCCGACGCGAGCGCCGGTCGGAGAGGTCAGGATCACGCTGCGACAAGCGTGTGCTTGACCCCGTGCCGGGTCAGCGCGACCAGCCATCCGCGTACCTCCTCCTTCAGCGCTTCGTCGCCGGCCAGCTCCGGCGGGAACACCGCCGCCAGCCCGAACACCTCATCCACCGGGTCCCGCCCCGCCGCCCGGGCCTTCAGCTGCGCGGCCAGCGGGTCGTCCAGCGACAGCGGCCGCCCGTCGGCGGCCGTGCCCTGGGCGAACCGGATCCAGGCGGCGATGATCAGCGCGCCCCAGCGCGGCATCGCCCCGGCCAGCGGCGCCACGCCCGCGTCCGGGTCGGCGGCCGCCAGCCGCGCCCCGGCGAGCACGCCGACCACCCGGGTGGATCGCCCGCCGGCCGAGACCGAGGCGACGCTGAACAGGTTGTCCTGCGCACGCAACGCGTCGACGATCCCCGGCGAGCGCGGCGCCACGCCGACGATGCCCCAGTCGCCGCCGGCCGCGGCGACGGCGTCCTCGGTGAAGACGGCCTGGTGGGCCCAGTGGAAGGCGCCCAGCCCCAGATGGACCATCCCGGCCGCGGTGGCGCCCGGCTCCAGCAGCGGGCGGCTCGCCGGCGGCAGCGGGCGGCTCGCCGGCGGCACCCGGGCCAGCGTCGCCCGGCTCAGCTGCGGCGCGCTCATGCCCACGCCCGCCCGTCCGGGAAGCCGTACTCGACCACCGACGCGGGCTGCATGGTGGCGCTGTATCCCGGCTGCTCGGGCAGCAGATAGCGGCCGCCGCGCATCCGGACCGGGTCGGTGAAGTGCTCGTGCAGGTGGTCGACGTACTCGACCATGCGCCCGTCGAGCGAGGCGCCCACCCGCAGGTAGTCGAAGATCGCCACGTGCTGGACCAGCTCGCACAGCCCGACCCCACCGGCGTGCGGGCACACCGGCACGCCGAACTTGGCCGCCATCAGCAGCTCGGCCAGCACCTCGGGCACACCGGCGACCCGGCACGCGTCCACCTGCATCACGCTGATCGCGCCGGCCTGGAGCAGCTGCTTGAAGATCACCCGGTTGGCCGCGACCTCGCCGGTGGCCACCCGGATCGGCGCGACCGCCCGCTGGATGCGGGCGTGGCCGAGCACGTCGTCGGGATGGGTCGGCTCCTCGATCCAGTACGGGTCGGCCGCGGCCAGCGGGCCCATGTGACCGATCGCCTCGTTCACGCCCCACACCTGGTTGGCGTCCATCATCAGCAGCGCGTCGGGCCCGATCTCAGCCCGGATCAGAGCCGCCCGGCGCACGTCGTCCTCGATGTCGCCGCCGACCTTCATCTTCATCGCCCGCCACCCGTCGGCGTACGCCTGCCGGGCCAGCGCCCGCACCTGGGCATCGGGATATCCCAGCCAGCCGACGCTGGTGGTGTACGACGGGAACCCGTCCCGCGCGACCACGGCCAGCCGGTCCTCGAGCCCGATCCGGCCCTTGTCCAGAATGGCCGCCGCCTCGTCCGGAGTGAGCGCGTCGTCGATGTGCCGGAAGTCGACGCACGCCACCAGCTCCGCCGTCGGCATGTCGGCCAGCAGCCGCCACATCGGCTTGCCCTCGACCTTGGCCCGCAGATCCCAGACGGCGTTGACCACGGCGCCGGTGGCCATGTGCAGGACGCCCTTCTCCGGCCCGAGCCAGCGCAACTGAGGATCGGCCGTGAGTGACCGAAGGAACGCCAGCGGCTGGGCGAAGACCTCCTCGAGCGTGCGGCCTTCCACGTGTGACGCCAGCGCCCGGACGGCGGCGCAGGTCAGCTCATTCCCCCGGCCGTTGGTGAAGGTGAACCCGGCGCCGGTGTGCGGCCCGTCGGTGTGCAGCTCCACATAGGTGGCCGAGTAGTCACCACGGTTGATCGCGTCCGAGCCGTCCCCGGCCGCGGCGGTGGGAAAACGCACGTCGTGCACGTCGGCGGCGATGATGCGGGTCATCGGCGGAACCCCTCTTCGGCAGGTGGTAGGCGAGGTCGGTCACGGCCTCGCGGAACCGGCGCAGCGCGTCCGGCGTGTCCAGGAACCACCACGGCGCGCCGAGGTAAACAGCGGCGTAGCCCCCGGCCAGCGGGGCCATTTCCCGGGAGTACGTGTCCTCGTCCAGCGTGTACAGCACCAGCCGTAGCCGCGGGTCGTTGCCATAGGCGTCCAGCAGCGGCGCCGGCCCGGGTACGTAATCGGTGGCCTGCGGGATGTCGCCGCCCACGTCTCGCCCGTACCGCTGGTGCAGCCACCGGTTGTGGTTGCGGACCGCGCCGGATGCAGCTGCATGACCAGGCCGTCGTCGACGGACATGCCGGCGAGCCGGCCCAGCCGTCGAACTGAAGATCGGCCACGTTGTCCGGCCGGAAGGTGGTGATCACCCGGCCGCCCGGGCGCCCCAGCCGTCCGCGGCGAGCGTGGCGTGCGCGGCCAGATCGCCGGTGGGGGACTCGGTGGTGGCCAGCACCTCGATGCCGAAGCGTTCGAACAGCGCGCGCGGCCGGAACGCCGGACCGGCCAGTCGCTCCGCGACCGTGTCGTAGATCTCGTCGGCCGTCTGCGGGCTCAGTGGCGTGCCGACGCCGAAGACGGTGCTCAGTGTCCGCTCGAACCAGAGCCGCGACGGCGTACCCCGGAACAGATACCAGTTCTCCGCGAACAGCCGCCAGATCTCCCGCCCGCCGGCCTCCGGATCGCCGACGCCGAGGCGCCCCGGGGGAATGCTCTGGCTGAGCAGCATCCGGGTGAGGTAGTGGTCGGGCACGACAAGCAGCCGGGCGGGATCGCCATAGGCCAGGTCCTCGGCAAGAATCGCCGGGTCGACGTGCCCGTGCGGACAGATCAGCGGCAGATCCTGAACTACCGCGTGCAGGTCCCGGGCGATGTCCCGTTCGCGGGGATCGCTCGCGAAGATCGGTGCGGGCATCTCTGACGTCCTCCACTCCGGCCTCGGCGTTGACAACAAAGGTTTGCAAAAAAGCTGGGACCGATGACGGACGCCTCGGTGGAGAAGAAGCGGCGGAGGGATCAGTCGAAGAGGAGGCGGGCCAGAGCGGCGAGGCCGACCACGACGATGACCGCGCGCAGCCAGGAGGGCGACAGGCGGCGGCCGAAGCGGGCGCCGGCGACACCCCCGAGCGTGGCGCCGACCGCGATGACCAGAACGACGACCCAGTTGACCGAGTGCCAGCTGACCAGCATGAACGTGATGGCGGCCACGCCGTTCACGGCGGTGACAAGAACGTTCTTCAAGCCGTTGACGGTCTGCAGCGGATCGGTGGTGAGAACGCTCATCAGGCCGACGAGCAGCACGCCCTGGGCGGCACCGAAGTAGCCACCGTAGACACCGAGCAGGAACACTCCGGCCAGCAGCCCGATCCGCCGGCCGAGTGGCAGTTCGGCGTCCTCGGTCTCGACGTGACCGCGGGTCAGCCGGCGCTGCAACGCCGGCCCGAAAACCACCATGACCAGGCCGAGCGCAATGAGCACGGGAACGATCGCCCGGAACGCCGCGGCCGGCAGCACGAGCAGCAGCAGCGCGCCGGCCACGCCACCCACGACCGAGTAGGGCAACAGGCGGCGGATCGCGGCGCCGCGGCCGGTCAGCTCCGTGCGGTATCCGATCGAGCCGGAGATGTTGCCGCCGACCAGGCCGATGTTGTTGGACACGTTCGCGACCAGGGGCGGATACCCGAACAGCAGAAGAACCGGAAAGGTGACCAGCGTGCCCGAGCCGACCACCGTGTTGATCGTCCCGGCCCAGAAACCGGCGGCCAGGATCCCCAGCAGTTCGAGTACGTGGCGGGTCACGCGTCATCCTGACACGGATCGATCATGCCGGCCGCTCACGGACACCGGCCCCGTCGGCTTCCTCGTCCGCCGATCGCCGGCGGTAATGGCGATTGCGGAACCGCAGCACCACGGTGGCGACCAGCGCGGCCAGAACCGAGCCGAGCAGCACGCCCAGCTTGGCCTGATCGTCCCGGGCGCTCCCGGCGCCGAACGCGAGCTCGCCGATCAGCAGCGACACCGTGAACCCGACCCCGCCCAGGATCGCCAGCCCGAGGACGTCCCACCAGCTCAGCCCGTCGTCGAGTTCAGCCCGGGTGAACCGCTGGACCAGCCAGGTGGCGGCCGTGATCCCCGCGGTCTTGCCGGCCAGCAGACCCGTCGCCACTCCGGCGGTGATCAGCGAGAATCCGCCACCCAGCGGCACCCCGGCGGCGAAGAAGGCGAAGACCAGCACGGCGAAGCCGGTGGACACCGGGCGGAAGCGGTGCTCGAAATGTTCGGCCATCCCGGGGCCGGGCCCGGGTGCGCGGCGCCGCACCGGCACGGTGAACGCCAGCAGCACCCCGGCCACGGTGGCGTGCACCCCCGACGCGTGTACCAGCCCCCAGGTCAGCACGGCCAGGGGGAGCAGCGCCCACCAGGCTCGTACGCGGCGCTGGGTCAGCAGACCGAAAAGGCCCAGCGGGACGACCGCCAGCACCAGGGGGATCAGGTTCAGTCCACTGGTGTAGAAGATGGCGATGATCAGGATGGCCAGCAGGTCGTCGACCACGGCCAGGGTCAGCAGGAAGGTGCGGAGCGCGGCGGGCAGATGCGTGTTGATCACGGCCAGGACAGCCAGGGCGAACGCGATGTCGGTCGCGGTCGGCACCGCCCATCCGGCGACTCCCGGGCCACCGGCGTTGACCACGGCGTAGATCCCGGCGGGGACCGCCATCCCGCCGATCGCCGCCGCGACCGGCAGCACCGCCCGCCGCGGCTCTCGCAGGTCGCCGGCCACGAATTCGCGTTTGAGTTCGAGGCCGGCCACGAAGAAGAAGATCGCCAGCAGCCCGTCGGACGCCCACGCGGCCAGGCTCAGATCGAGGTGCAGGGCGGCCGGCCCGGCGTGCCAGTCGGCCAGCGTCTCGTAGGTGTGCCGCCAGGGCGAGTTGGCCCCCGCCAGGGCAAGCACGGCCGCGCCCAGCAGCAGGAACCCGCCGACCGACTCGGCTCGCAGGATCGCGGTGAGCCGGTACACCTCGGACCGGGTGCCGCGGCCGAACAGCGAAGGCCGGGTGCCGCGGCGGAACAGCGAAGGCCGGGTGCCGCGGCCGAACAGCGAAGGCCGGGTGCCGCGGCCGAACAGCGAAGGCCGGGTGCCGCGGCGGAACAGCAAAGTTCGGGTGCCGCGGCGGAAAGGGGCGGGCATCGGATCCTCCGGGAGGGGTCGGCGGCAGAACCGCCGACCAGGCTTCCCGGCACACCGTGGTCCAGGTTACCGGGCGTCGATCTCCACCCAGTCCAGGTCGCCGTAGAAGTAGTCGCAGCCGACGGTCTCCTGGTCGCACGAGGTCTTGCCGCCGATCGAGATCGGCCACGAGTTGGCGATGCGCCCGGTAAAGCCGTACCGGTAGGCCACCGTGGACCCGTCCACGATCAGCGTGACCGCGTCGGACGTGCGCTCGCAGCGGATCGTGTGCCACGCGCCGTCGTTGTAGCGACGCGGGCTGGAGACCAGCACCTGGCCGGACGAACCGCGGAACCAGCACTGGACGATCCCGTTGGGGATCTGGATCTTCCAACTGCCGCCGGCCACGGTGGCCTGGCCCTTCTGCACCACGTTGCCGAAGTAGCCGCTGGTGCGGAGCCGGAGCGTGACCGCGTAGTCGCGGATGCCGGGGTCGAGGTCGGAGTCGTCGGCCACGGTGACCACGTGGTCCGGGTGCGGGGGTGGCGTGTCGGGGTCGAGGCGGTCGAAGTGGTAGGCGGTCGCTCCGCTCGCCCGCGCGCCCACGCCGACCTCGTAACCGATGCGGCCGGTCTGGTGGTTGCCGCTCTCGTCGGCCATGGTGCGCGCGCCGGCGCTCTCGTTCATCTCCCACAGCGCCACGGTCCGGCCGGCGAACGCCTCAGCCTGGGAGGCGGTGCCGGCGACGAGCCCGGCGGCGGTCAGCATGACGATGAAGAACTGCCGACTGCGCATACTTTCTGCCCCGTTACTTTGTCACCAAATCTGGTTTATGCAGACTAATCTTGGACGTTACGGGACATCGGTGCGCCACACGGACGGAATTAGCCGATGCGCATCCATCCGGACCGTGCCCGCAACATGCTTCCGCCGGACAGCCGCGACTACGGGATCATCCAGCTCAGCACGGGCGTGCCCTGCAAGGCGACCAGGATGCACATGACCAGCAGCATCAGCGCGCTCCAGCCGACCACCCGGCGGAAGATGTCGCCCTCGCGGCCGGCCATGCCGACCGCGGAGGCGGCGATGGCCAGGTTCTGCGGGCTGACCATCTTGCCCAGCACCCCGCCGGACGAGTTGGCCGCGGCCAACAGCACCGGGTCCAGCCCGGCCTTGGCCGCCGTCTGCACCTGCAGCGCGCCGAACAGCGCGTTGGCCGAGGTGTCGGAACCGGTCACCGCCGTGCCGATCCAGCCCAGGATGGGGGAGAGGAACACGAAGAAGCCGCCGGCCGCGGCCAGGAACGCGCCGAGCGTGTTGGTCTGACCGGACTGATTCAGCACGTACGCCAGGGCCAGCACCGCCATCACCGTCGCGATGGCGTGACGCAGATCGACATACGTTCGGCCGTACGTCCGGAGAGCCGCGCCGGGCCGGATCCCCAGCACGATGGCGGTCAGGACTCCGGAGATGATCAGCAACGTGCCCGCGGCCGCCAGCCAGCCGAAGGCGAACGTGATCGACGACAGCGGCTTTCCGTTGCCGCCCACCACGTGCAGGCCGGGCCAGGCGAAGCTGAGCGTCCACGGCTTCTTCGCCAGCGCCGCCTTGACCGGCCCGAGGTTGGCGATGGCGAAGATCACGATGATGATCAGGTACGGGGCGTACGCGCGGAACACCTCGGTCCGGCTGTCCGCCCGCGCGGCGGCGGCCGTGGAGGCGGTCGTCCGGATGCCACCGGCGGGTACCGCTCCGACAGCGGCGCCACCCGGCACTCCACCGGCCGGGACGCCCCCCTCCGGAACGCGGCGCGCGCGCATGCCGCGGCCGGTTGCGCCGCGCGCCGGATCGTCGCGGTTCCGGTCGGTGCCGGCCGGGTTGGTGCCGACCCGCTTGGTGCCGGCCCGTTCGGTGCCGGCCGGCTCGGTGCCGGCCCGCTCGGTGCCGGCTGGGTCGAGGCCGTTTCGGTCGGTCATGCCGGCGCGGGCAGCGGCGGCGCGGTCCGGCCGCTCGGCCTCTTCCGGCACGTACGCCTCGGAGGGCTGCCAGACGCGCAGCAGCAGAACCACCGCGGCTGCCGACAGCAGGGACGCGATGATGTCGGTGAGCTGCACCGAGATGAAGTTGGAGGCCAGGTACTGAAAGACGCCGAAGACCACACCGGCGGTCAGCGCGGCGGGCCACGTCTGCCGCACGCCGCGCCAGCCGTCGATGACGAGGACCAGGATCAGCGGCACGACGATGGCCAGGAACGGGGTCTGCCGGCCGACCATCGCGCCCAGCGTGTCGGCGTTCAGCCGCGGATCGTCGCCGGCGCCGGCCGCGACCGTGCCCAGCGTGACGATGGGTGTCGCCAGCGCCCCGAACGCGACCGGCGCGGTGTTCGCGATCAGCGCCACCGAGGCTGCGCGGACCGGCGCCAGCCCGAGCGCCATCAGCATCACCACGGTCACCGCGACCGGCGTGCCGAACCCGGCCAGCGCCTCCAGCAGCGCGCCGAAACAGAACGCGACGATGATCGCCTGGATGCGGGTGTCCGGGCTGACCCGGCCCATCGACCGGCTGAGAACATCGAAGTGGCCGCTCCGGACGGTCAGGTTGTACACCCAGATCGCGTTGATCACGATCCACAGGATCGGGAAGAAGCCGAACGCGGCGCCCTCGGTCGCGGACAGCAGCGCCTGCCCGACCGGCATCAGGTACACCGCGATCGCCACCACCAGGGCGACGGCCAGCGAGATCAGCCCGGCGAGCCAGGCCCGCATCCGCAGTACGCCCAGTAGCACGAACAGGCACAGCAGCGGCAGTACGGCGAAGACCGCCGACACACCGACCGAGCCGGCGATGGGGTTGGTCACGATCCTGAACTGATCCGTCATGGCGGCCATCCAGTAACGTCGATGACTTTGAAGGCAATGTAACCCCGCGGTCACACCGGCGAAACTCGAGCGATCAACCAACCGGCGCGGTGGTGCCCCGGACCACGAGGTGCGGGGCGATGACGATCTCCCGGTGCGCGACCCGGGTGCCGTCCACCCGGTCGACCGCGCGGGTCACGCTGAGCGCGGCCATCGTCTCGGTGTCCTGCGCGACCGTGGTCAGGTTGATGTGGGCCAGCCGGGCCAGGCTGCTGTTGTCGTACCCGACCATGCTGATCTGCTCGGGGACGGCCACGCCGGCCCGCAGCAGCACGTCGAGGGCGCCCATCGCGCAGCGGTCGCTGAACACGGTGATCGCCGTCGGCGGGTCGTGCTCGAGCAGCTCGCTGGCGGCCCAGGCGCCTTCCTCCTCGGTGATCCCGCCGGTCACCACGCGCGGGGCCAGGCCGTGTGACGTCATCCCCGCCCGGTATCCGTGCCGCCGTTCCTCCGCAGCGAGCTCCCGGCCGCCGTCGATGTGGGCGATCCGGGTGTGACCGAGCGAGACGAGATGCTCCACGGCCAGGCGGGAGCCCTCCCGGTCGTCGCTGCGGATCACGTCGATGTCGCGGTGCCGGATCCGCCGGGCCACCGCCACCACCGGCAGCCGTTCGGCGATGGTGGCCAGCTCGGCGGCCGGCGACTGCGGGCCGACCAGCAGCAGCGCCTCGCAGCGGTCCTGCAGCAGGCCGCCGATCGCGGTCGCCTCGTCGCGGTGCGGGGTGACGGCGCTGAGCGTCAGCTCGTACCCGATCTTGCCGGCGGCGTCGTAGAGGCCGGTCACCACGTCGGCGTGGAACGGCTGGTGGACCGCGAAGACCACGCCGAGGAGCTTGCTGCGGCCGCTTCGCAGAAGGCGGGCCCGGGCGTCCGGGCGGTAGCCGATCTCCTCGGCGACGGCCAGGACCCGCAGCCGGGTGGCGTCACTGGCGCCGGGCGCCGCCCGCATCACGATGCTGACCAGCGCGACGGAGACCCCGGCCCGGCGCGCGACATCGGCCAGCGTCGGCCGCCGCTCCCCGCTGCTCACTGCCCGGCCCGCCCGGCCGGGGACCGAGGCCGGCGGCCGGTTGAGGTCCGCATGCGAGGGGCGGTCGAACACCGGGCCCGGTGGGCCGGAGCTGCCTCGGCGGTCATCCGTGGACCACGTTGGACAGTGGCCGGCCGGCGGCGAAGCGGGCCAACTGGGCCGACAGCAGGCGGTCGGCGCGCGGGTGGAAGGCGGAGCTCGCGCCGCCCACGTGGGGAGAGATCAGGATACCGGGGGAGTGCCAGAGCGGGTGGCCGGCGGGCAGCGGTTCGGGGTCGGTGACGTCCAGGGCGGCCCGGATGCGGCCGGTGGCCAGTTCGGCGACCAGCGCGTCGGTGTCGACCAGCCGGCCCCGGGCGACGTTGACCAGCAGGGCGCCGTCGGGGAGCAGGGCGAGCTGCTGCGCTCCGATCATCCGGTCGGTCTCGGGGGTGTGCGGCGCGATCAGGATGGCGACGTCGGCCTGCGGCAGCAACGACGGCAGGTCGGACACGGCGTGGACGGGCGGCTCGGTGTCCCGGGCCCGGTGTGCGACCCGGGTGATCGAGGCGACCTCGAAACCGGCCAGGCGGCGTTCGATGGCGGCGCCGATCCGGCCGTACCCGATGATCAGCACCCGCTGGTCGGCGAGCGCCCGGCCGAACTGCGGCCGCCACGCACTTTCGGGCTGGTCGCGGGCGAAGTCGTCGAGGTGGCGGCCCGAGGCGAGGGTGAGGGCTACGGCCAGTTCGGCGGTGCTGGCGTCGTGGACTCCGGCCGCGTTGCAGAGCGTGACCCCGGGGCGGTAGGAGCGGGAGGAACTCTTCGTACCCGGCGGTCAGGGTCTGCACGGTGCGCAACTTCGGCATGTCGGCGGCGGGCTTGAGTACGCCGGCGCCCTTCAGGTACGGCAGGGCGTAGAACTCGACGTCGCCGATGCTGGCCGGCAGCGGGTCGCCGTCGGCGCGGTAGCAGTCGACCTCGATGCCGGCCGGGATTCCCCCGAGGCGGCGGTCGGCGTCGGCGGCGTCGGCGTACGGCAACCAGGCGATCGGCACGGCGATCACCCTATGCCGTGAGCGGTGGCCGGCGCATGACCGCCGCAGGCGAAAAGCTAGACCGGAGCCAGGCCGGAGCCACGCCGGAGAAAGCCAGGACGAAGAAAGCCAGGCCGGAGAAAGCCAGGCCGGAGAAAGCCAGGCCGGAGCCGAGCCGGAGGACGGAAAGACAAAGGAGCCGGCCCGGGAAGATGGGCGCGGCTCCGATTGGGGGTGGTGGGTCGGTCAGTAGCGGTGACCCGCCAGCTGACGCTCCATGGCCTGGCGGAAGAGGATCTCGCGAACCTCGCGGCCTTCCTCCGGCGTGTGCCGCTCGAGCACGCTGTCGAGCTCGGCCCGCTCCGACTCGGTGGTGAAGGTGGACAGCTCGGCTTCGAGCCGGCGCCGGGCGGTGTTCTCGGTGCGGCGGCTCGCGAAGGTGGTGCGAGCGCTGCGGATCGTGGACCTGATGTCCATGGTTGTCTCCATCGAGAGAGTGACTAGAACGTTATTTCTAGAACGTTCTAGCTGAGCATAGCAACTCCCGCGTCCGAGCGCGCTGTAATTCGGATCACCGGCCAACTCTCGCGTTACGGCCGTCCGATACCGCAGCATGACTAGAAGTCTCGGCAACGACGCAGGGAGTGAATGATGAGCGGTGCCAACGTCCGGTGGTTCTCCGAACTCGGCCTGTCCGACCTCGACCAGGTCGGCGGGAAGAACTCCTCGCTCGGCGAGATGATCGGCCACCTCAAGGAGGCCGGCGTCCGCGTCCCGGACGGGTTCGCCACCACTGCCGACGCGTACCGCCGGTTCATCGGTGATACCGGCCTGGCCGAGCGGATCGACGCGCAGCTCACCGAGCTCGACGTCGAGGACGTCCGGCAGCTGGCCGAGGTTGGTCAGCGTATCCGGGCCGAGGTGCTGAGCCAGGCCTATCCGGAGGACCTGGAGCGCGACGTCCGCGCCGCGTACGGGACGCTCGACGAGGACGGCAGCGGATCGTTCGCCGTGCGGAGCAGCGCCACCGCCGAGGACCTGCCGGACGCGTCCTTCGCCGGTCAGCAGGAGACCTTCCTCAACGTCCGCGGCATCGACGCCGTGCTGACCGCGATCAAAGAGGTCTTCGCCTCGCTCTACAACGACCGGGCCATCGCCTACCGCGTCCACCACCGGTTCGAGCACAGCCAGGTCGCCCTGTCGGCCGGCATTCAGCGGATGGTCCGGTCGGACGTCGGTGCGTCCGGCGTCATGTTCACCATGGACACCGAGTCCGGCTTCCCCGACGCGGTCTTCATCACCTCGTCGTACGGGCTCGGCGAGGCGGTCGTGCAGGGTGCGGTCAACCCGGACGAGTTCTACGTCTACAAGCCGTCTCTGCGGGCCGGCCGCCCGGCGATCCTCAAGCGCGGCGTCGGCGGCAAGGCCACCAAGATGATCTTCACCGACAACCGTACGGTCGGGCGCACCACCGAGTTCGTCGACGTCCCGGAGGCCGACCGGGGCAAGCTCAGCCTGACCGACGACGAGGTCGAGGAACTGGCCCGGCACGCGCTGACGATCGAGGACCACTACGGCCGCCCGATGGACATCGAGTGGGGCCGGGACGGCCAGGACGGCCACCTCTACATCCTGCAGGCCCGCCCCGAGACGGTGAAGTCCCGGCAGGCGGCGGGGGCGGTGCAGCGGTTCCGGCTGAACGAGAAGGGCGAGGAACTGGTCACCGGCCGCGCGATCGGCCAGAAGATCGGCGCCGGCGCGGTCCGGGTGCTGCAGTCGGCCGAGCAGATGCACGACTTCGAGGCCGGCGATGTGCTGGTGGCGGACATGACCGACCCCGACTGGGAACCGATCATGAAACGGGCCAGCGCGATCGTCACCAACCGCGGCGGCCGCACCTGCCACGCCGCGATCATCGCCCGCGAGCTCGGCATCCCGGCCGTGGTCGGCACCGGCAGCGCCACCCGGTCGTTGGCCGACGGCCGCGAGGTCACCGTCTCCTGCGCCGAGGGCGACACCGGGTACGTCTACGACGGCAAGCTCGACTTCACCGTCGAGGAGTCCGACCTCGGCGCGATGCCCGACATCCCGGTCAAGATCATGATGAACGTCGGTACGCCCGACCAGGCGTTCGCGTTCGCCGCCATCCCCAACGCCGGCATCGGGCTGGCTCGCCTCGAGTTCATCATCAACCGGCAGATCGGCATCCACCCCAAGGCGCTGCTGCACCTGGACGAACTCGAGATGCCGCTGCGCACCAGGATCGAAGCGCTCACCCAGGCGTACGCGGGACCGCGCGAGTTCTTCGTCCAGCGGGTGGCCGAGGGCGTCAGCATGCTGGCCGCCGCGTTCGCGCCCGAGCCGGTGATCGTGCGGATGAGCGACTTCAAGTCCAACGAGTACGCCAACCTGGTCGGCGGCGAGGTCTACGAGCCGCACGAGGAGAACCCGATGATCGGCTACCGGGGCGCCTCCCGGTACCTGTCCGAGGACTTCCGGGAGTGCTTCGCCATGGAATGCGAGGCGATGCGGTTCGTCCGGGACGAGATGGGCCTGACCAACGTCAAGCTGATGATCCCGTTCGTCCGGACCGTGGCCGAGGGCAAGGGCGTCATCGACCTGCTCGCCGCCAACGGCCTGGTCCGCGGCGAGAACGACCTGCAGGTCGTGATGATGTGCGAGATCCCGTCGAACGCGGTGCTGGCCGACGCGTTCCTCGACCACTTCGACGGGTTCTCCATCGGGTCCAACGACATGACCCAGCTGACTCTGGGGCTGGACCGGGACTCGGCGCTGATCGCCGAGTCGTTCGACGAGCGGGACCCGGCCGTCCTGTACATGCTCAAGCTGGCCATCGACGCCTGCAAGGCCCGCGGGAAGTACGTCGGCATCTGCGGTCAGGGTCCCAGCGACCACGCGGATCTCGCCGAATGGCTGATGCAGCAGGGCATCGAGTCGATGTCGCTAAACCCGGACACCGTCGTCGAGACCTGGCAGCGGCTGGCCCAGGTGAAGAAGGCGCAGGGGCAAGCGGCCGGGGTCACGAACGGATCTTGAGCTCCTGCAGGACGACGGTGGACATCTCCTCGACCGACGAGGCCGAGGAGTCGATCGTCGGGATCCGGTGCATGCGGAAGAGCGCCTGGGCCCGGTTCAGCTCGTATGTGCACTGCTCCAACGACGCGTACCGGGAACCGGCCCGGCGCTCGGTCCGCACCTGGTTCAGCCGCTCGGGCGTGGTGAGGATGCCGAAGCACCGGTCGCGGAGCCGGCGCAGCGGCCGGGGCAGGTCGCTGCTGGCGAAGTCCTCGTCCACCAGCGGGTAGTTGGCCACGTAGATGCCGTGCTGGAGGGCCAGGTACATGGTGGTCGGCGTCTTGCCGCAGCGGGACGGCGCGACCAGGATCACCTCGGCCTTGTCGAGCGCCCGGAGGCTCTGGCCGTCGTCGTGTTCCATCGCGAACTCGATGGCGGCCATCCGGTTGTTGTAGCGGTGCAGGTCGCCGACACCGTGCAGCCGGGCAGCGACATGCATGCCGCGTACGCCCAGGGTGGCCTCGACCCGGTCCATGTGCAGGCCGAAGAAGTCGATGACGGGGCAGCGGGTGGTGTGCAGGACGGCCCGGATGTCGTCGGCCGCGGCGGTGGTGAACACCAGGGGCGTCACCGGCCCGTTCATCGCCTCGTCGAGGATGGCCACCACTCGGCGGGCCTCCCCGACGGACGAGATGAAAGGGAACAGCCGCCGCTCGAAATGCAGGTCCGGGAACTGGATGAGCAGCGCGTTGCCCATCGTCTCGGCGCTGATGCCGGTCGCGTCGGACAGGAAGTACACGGGGACGGCGATGCTCTTATCCACGTCCCCATCCTGCCGCGCGTCACATCGTGGCGGGTCGCTGGTAGCTGTAGTCCTCGGACGGCATCAGGATCCACAGGATCGGGTAGACCAGGATCTGGCTGCCCGGGATCGCGAGCAGGATGACGACGAAGAGCAGGCGGGCGATCCAGGGGTCGAGTCCGAACCGCCGCGCCAGGCCGGCGCACACGCCGCCGAGGATCCGGCCCTCACGGGGGCGGACGAGGCCCTGGCGCGCCATCGAGTCGTAGACGGTGTTCATGGTGGTCTCTCTTCTTTCCTTCGGTGTGCTCGTGTTGACACCGTCGATGTTCCGGTCCGGGCCACCCCAGGCACATCCGGGAGCGTCCCGGTCACCACCCTGAGAACGTGCTCTCCGGGTAGCCTGCCTACACTCCCGCTGTCGCGGCGAGGATCACCGGCGCGGCGTCCGCCGGCAGAGACAGCACCACCCG
This sequence comes from uncultured Actinoplanes sp., assembly GCA_964236515.1. GTDB lineage: Bacteria > Actinomycetota > Actinomycetes > Mycobacteriales > Micromonosporaceae > Actinoplanes. The sequence continues at coordinate 69,427 of CAXSDA010000004.1, read as the reverse complement.
TACGGCCGGGGCCTCCGGGTCCTCGACCAGCCGGCCACGGTCGCGATCGAGGTCCACGCGCAGACCCAGCGACGGCGCGTCCCCGAGCTCCACGTCGCCCAGCGCGATCACCGCGGCCAGCGGATCGTGCAGCGGCGTGGTGCGTTCGCCGAGGACCGGCTCGTAGTAGTCGAAGTAGGTGGTCAGCATGGCCGCGAGCGCCTGCTGGAACGGCGGACCGGCGGCCAGCGCGTCCTGGTCGGCCAGCGAGAACCGGTGCTCCATGGTCACGTCCAGCGGCACCAGCGTCACGTCCCACGCGGCGGCGAACACCGCTTCGGCCGCCTCCGGATCGCTGGCGATGTTGGCCTCGGCGTGGCCGGTGAAGTTGCCCGGCACCCGGACGGCGCCACCCATCGCGGTCACCGGCCCGACCATCCGGTCGAGCAGCGGCTCCTTGGCCAGCGCCTGGGCCAGGTTGGTGAGCGGGCCGGTGGCCAGCACATGCAGGTCCTTCCCGTACGCCCGGGCGAGCTCGACCAGCAGGTCGGCGGCCGCCGCGTCGATCGGGCGTTCCGTCGACGCGGGCAGCTCGACGCCCCCGATCCCGTTGTCGCCGTGCACGCCGGCGGCCGCGTTCTCGTACGTGCCGGCGAGCGGATGCCGGGCGCCGACGGCCACCGGGATCCCGCTCCGGCCGGCCAGCGCGAGCAGGTTCAGCGTGTTGGTCGCGGCCTGTCCGGCCGACGTGTTGCCACTGACCGTGCCGATCCCCGCGATCCGTACCTCGGGGTGGCTCAGCAGCACCGCCAGGGCGAGCGCGTCGTCGACGCCGGTGTCACAGTCCAGATAGAAGATCATGCTTCCTTTGTAGCCGAGACTCGCCGGGGAGGGGGGCGGGGTGTGGCCGGCCGGCCGCGTGCCGGTGCGCTTGGGGCGTTCCTCCTGGGCCGCGCGCTCACGCCGATGGAAGATCGTCTGGCGTCTCCAGGACGTCCACGATCCGGGGCAGGCTTACTGCCATTGATCGTCACGTGGGCCGGCGCGCTGGGCGGCGTGACGATCAGCGTGGTCGGTACGGGGGACGCGCCACTCACCTCAGTGGTACCTCACGGTGCCGGCCCCTCACCTGGTGTACCACTGGAGCGCGCCAGTGGTACACCAGGGGCGTTTCGAGGCACGGGCAAGGCCGCTGGCGTACCAGTGGTACGCCACGTGCCGTCCGCCCCCGTCTTAAGACACATGGCGTACCACTGGAGCGCTCCAGTGGTACGCCACGTGAGTGGCCGGCACCGTGAGGTACCAGTGGAGCGCTCCACTGGTGCACCAGGTGAGGGGCCGGCACTGTGGTGTACCAGTGGCGCGCTCCAGTGGTACAGCACCGTGCACTGGCGTGGCCGGCGTCGGGCACGGGGCATCCGCGGGTGGCTCGAAACGGTCAGAAGCGCTCGACCGGGTGGTCCCAGCCCGCGGGCAGGGCGGGCGGGGTGTGGCATTAGCGGAGGCCGGCGGTTCGGCGGTTCGGCGGGTTCAGGGGATCGCGGGGCCGAGTTCGGGAGCGGGAAGGCCGGCGGCCGCGAGGGCGGGTGGGCGGAGGCCGAACTCGGCAGTCAAGGCGGCGGCCGCGACCGGGATCAGGTCGAGCCAGGAGCGCATGCGCAGCTGCCGGGGGCGCCACGCGGGGTGGAACTTGTCGGTGAAGCGCCACAACGACCGCAGCTCGATCCAGCGGTCCAGGACGTGCAGCGGGATCAGCAGGAAGCGGGAACCCCGGGTCTCGCCGGCGTAGACGCGGCGCATGCCGGCGAAGTTGAGCGACACCTCCCGGGCCCCCGCGGCCCGGCCCTGCTCGGTCACGGCCAGGATCAGCCGCTCGACCACGCCGTTAGGAGCCTCCCGGCGGCGCGGGGCCACGTCCAGCGACAGCGCCCGGCCGCCGGCGACCACGGCGAACCGGGCGAACGCCACCACGTCACCGCCGGGGACGGAGGCGACCGCGTAGAGCACGTCCGGCCGCGGCGTCAGCAGGCCGTCGAGGTTCATTGCGAAGCCGCGCTCGGCCCGGCCGCGCAGCCAGTCGTGCAGCACCGGCGCGAGCTGCGGCACCAGCTCGGGCGTCAGCGGGCCGATCGACACCGTCACGCCGGCGTTGCCGGCGCGCTGGGCGGCCTGCCGCAGGTTGCGCATCCGCCGGCCGGCCGGCGTGAACGTGTCCAGCTCGAGGACGGCCTCGTCGCCGATGCCGACCGCCCGCCGCAGCCCGGCCCGCCGCCAACGGGGAGCGTCGGCGTCGGCGGAGCCCAGCACCGCCGGCCGCCAGCCGCGGGCCGTGCAGAGCTCGGCGAAGGCGTCGATGGCCGCCCCGGCGGCGGATCGCGGGCCGGCCGGGTCACCCCCAGCCAGCGCGACCCCGAACCGCACCCGGTACCCGATCGCGGCCGACCCGTCCGCCGTGAACAGGAACGTCTTGTCGGCGCGGGCGGCGAACGGGGCCAGGCTGGTCGCCGCCGGATCCCGGGCCAGAGCCTGCACCCGGACCCGCTCGGCCTCGGTCGACAGCGGCGGAGCGGGCGCGGCGGCCAGCGCCACACCCAGGGCCAGCACCACGGTGGCCAGCACGATGAGCACGAACAGCCGGGTGGACCGGTTGGCCTCGGCCGGCAGCACCGGCAGCGCGGCGTGCGCGGCCCGGCGCACCGGCTCGCGGTGCCACGCCGCCATCCACACGGCCCGGCCCAGCACCACCGTCACCGTGGCGATCGCTACCGCCAACGCCGTGCGTACCCGGGCCGGGTCGGGCCGGGTGACGAACCAGGGCCGCCCGAGGAGCAGCACGGCCGCCACCAGGACGAGCGGCAGCAGCCGGCCGGGGCGGTACGGCGGGGCCAGCGCGGCGATCGCGACCAGGGCCAGCGTGACCTGCAGCGCCAGCCGGCGCCGCCCGGCCAGTCCGTGGGCCAGGACCAGCAGCACCGCGGCCAGCCCGATCCGGTCCAGCCCGGGCAGGCCGGTGCCGGGCAGGCGGCTCAGCACGGCCGGCGGCCGGGGCACAAGGACCGGCAGCAGCACCGTCAGGCCGGCGACGGCCAGCAGCCACGCCGTGGCTCGGGCGGCCGGTGATCTCATGACGCCATCATGCTGGCTGGGGACTGGCGATGTCTGTGCCGGAAGATGTGACGTCGCTGACGGACTCATCGAAGGCCGCCGCTGACCTCGACCGTCTGGCCGGTGAACGCCGCGGCGCCCTCGGACACCATGAACCGCACCGCCTCGACCAGGTCGTCCGGGACCAGGTTGCGGGGGACCGCCTGGGTGGCGACGAGGCCGGCGTGCGCGGCCACCGGGTCGCCGCCGGCCAGTTCCCGCTCGCCCTCGGTCAGCACCGCGCCCGGGACCAGCGCGTTCACCGTCACCCCGGACCGGCCGTACGCCCGGGCCAGCGACCGGGTCAGCCCGAGCAGCGCCGCCTTGCTGGACACGTACGCCGGCCCGGACGGCCCGCCCAGCCGCGCCGTCACCGACGACACGTGGACGATCCGCCCCCACCCGCGGGCGGCCATGCCTGCTCCGAGCGCCTGGGCCAGCAGCATCGGCGCGGTCACGTTGACCGCGAACGTCGCCTCCCACTCGGCCAGGGGCAGCGCCGAGATGTCCACGTTGGACGGGCGGGCGGCGTTGCCGATCAGGATGTCGACCGGTCCGGCCCGGTCCGCCAGTGAGGCCACCGCGGACGGATCGGCCAGGTCGGCCTCCAGGGTGGCGGCCGACGCGCCCCGGTCGCGGCACCGCCGGGCGACCCCTTCGGCCTCCGCCGCGGCGTCCAGGTGGTGCACCAGCAGGGTCGTATCGGGCTGGGCGAGGCCGATGGCGAGGGCGGCGCCGATGCCGCGGCGGGCTCCGGTGACAAGAATGCGACGGTTCATACGCCTGTCGCTCCCTTCCTCCGGGCGGGCCCCGCAGGAGAACATCTCTACCAGGCGGACAGTGGAGGACAGATCATGGGCCGGAACCTACTCACCCTTGAGCAGGCGTGCGACGAGCTCGAGTTCCTGGCCGGCGCGGAGCACGCGCTGATCATCGAGTACCTCACCGTGTCGTACGCGCTGCCGGCCGGCTACGCGGACGCGGCCCGTACGGCCGGGTTCCTCGCCCAGGACCAGATGCGGAAGCTGGCGAACGTCTGCGGCGTGCTGGCCGGCGCCGGGCGGCCGCCGTCGCTCGAGCGGGCGGCGTCGCTCGGCGGCCTGACCTGCAGCCCGGCCGCGCCCACGGCGTACGCGCAGTTGCTGGACCGGGAGACGGCCCTGGCCCGCGCGGTCGACCAGCGCTGGGCCGATCTTGGTCCGGGGTCGCCGATCGACGTGAACGACCTGGTCAAGGACGGCACCACGCACGAGTCCGCGTTGTCGGTGCTGCGGGAGGCGCTCGGCGATCCGGTGCCGGACGGACTGCTGGCCACAGTCCGGTTCGAGGCCGAGACCGACTCCGAGGCCGACCTGCTGGGTGCGGCCGACGCCGCGTACCGGGCGGTGGTGACCGCGCTGCGGGCCGAGTTCGCCGATGACGAGGCCTTCAACTCGTACCGGGAGATCGCCGTGACCGCGATGTCGGCGGTCGACGGCGTGGGCCGGGCCCTGGCCCGGGGTGGCCTGGTGCTGTCGTTCAATCCGTAGCTTCGACGTGGTCGCGCCACGAGTGCTGCGGCTCGTACCCGAGCATGGTCCGGGCCTTGCCGATGGCCAGCATCGTCTCGAACTCGCCGACGGGACCGCGCAGCTCGGCGCCGGGGAAGACCTCGGCCAGCAGCTCGGCCGACGGGCGGTTCATGATCGTGTCGGCGGCGGCGATGATGAACGCCTCGGCCCCGGTGACGTCCGCGGTCAGCGCCAGCCGGCAGGAGAGCGCGACGTCGCGTTCGTCGACGTATCCCCAGAGGTTCCAGTGCCGCGAGCGCGGGTCGGCCCAGTAGGACGGGACCCGTGCGTACTCGTCCGGGGTGTGGATGTTGGAGAAGCGCAGGCCCAGGAAGGGCAGCCCCGACGAGGCCGAGATCTGCTCGGCGACGGTCTCGCTGGCGACCTTGGAGAGCGCGTACGACGAGGTCGGGTACGGGTAGTGCGCCTCGTCCACCGGGGCGTACCGCGGCGGGGTGTCGAAGGGGAGCCCGAGCGTGGTCTCGCTGGACGCCCAGACCACCCGGGCCAGCCCGAGGCGCGCGGCCGCGGCGAACACGTGGTAGTTCATCGAGATGTTGGTGGTGAAGGTCAGCGCCTCGGGCTGCTTGCCCGGCGCCGGGATGTTGGCCAGATGCACGACCGTGTCGCACCCGTCCAGGGCCTGGAAAGCCTGCCCGTAATCGGTGAGGTCGGTGACCAGCACGTCCGGCCCGGGCACCAGGTCGACGGCGCGGACGTCGTATCCGTGATCCTGCAGGTCGCGGACGACGGCCTGACCGGCCTTACCGCTGGCTCCGGTGACGGCGACAAGTGTCATTCCTTGATCAGATCACGGTCCCCACGATTGGCGGAAGAGCCGCCGAGGTGGCTGAGCAGCTGCTGGAGCGCGCCGCGGCGGTCCTGGCCGCCCAGGGCGCGGCGCATGTTCGTGCTGAAGGTGAGCTCGTCCGGGGTGAACAGCAGCTCGTCGTGCCGCGTGCCGGAGCCGGCCACGTCGACCGCCGGGTAGAGACGGCCCTCGGCCAGGGTGCGGTCGAGCTTGAGCTCGGCGTTGCCGGTGCCCTTGAACTCCTCGAACAGGACGGTGTCCATGGCCGAGCCGTTCTCCACCAGCGCGGTGGCGACGATGGTCAGCGAGCCGCCCTCCTCCATCGCCCGGGCCGAGCCGAGGAAGCGCTTCGGCGGGTGCAGGGCGGCCGAGTCGAGGCCCCCGGAGAGGGTCTTGCCGCGTCCGGCCGAGGCCAGGTTGTACGCCCGGCCGAGGCGGGTGATGGAGTCGAGCAGCACGACGACGTCGCGTCCGCTCTCCACCATCCGCTGGGCCCGCTCGATGGCCAGCTCGGCCACCGCGGTGTGGTCGGACGGCGTCTGGTCGAAGGTCGCCGCGACGACCTCGCCGCGGATGTTGCGGCGGATGTCGGTGACCTCCTCCGGCCGCTCGTCGACGAGCAGCACCATCACGTGCACGTCGGGGTGGTTGCGGCTGATGGCCGTGGCCATGGTCTTCAGCACGGTGGTCTTACCGGCCTTGGGCGGGGCGACGATGAGCGCCCGCTGGCCCTTGCCGATCGGCATCACCAGGTCGATGAGCCGGCTGGCGGCGTCGCCGTCGGCGATCCGCAGGCGTTCGTGCGGGTGGACCGCGGTGAGCTCGTAGAAGTCGGGCCGCCCGGCGATCGCGGCCGGGTCGCCGCCGTTGACCGTGTCGAGCTTGAGGGTGGCGGTCCGGCCGGCGGACACCTGGGCGGTGCCGGTCACGTAGTCGCCGCGGCGCAGGCCGAGCGAGCGCACCTGGTGGAGAGCGACGGAGACGTCGCCCGGCCCGGGGGCGTACCCGTCGAACCGGATCCAGGCCTTGCCGCCGTGGATGTCGAGCAGGCCGGCGACGTCGGCGACGTCCGGCCGGCGCGATCGGGAATTCTGTGATGCGCGTACGTCAAGATCAGTCATGAGTTTTCTCCGAAGGAGGGAACGCCGCGGCGTCAGATCGCGCACGGCTGGGGAAGAACGGGAACAGCACCGGGACGTCGCGCCGGAAGAGAAACATCGGATCGCGGGAAGCCCCGTAAATGCCCGGCCCAGGCGGCAATTGCCGGCTTCCGGGTCGTTCAGCTACAACGACGGTAGCGGTCCCGGTGTTCCCGGGCAACCGTACAAGGTCAGCGTGTCTCTGTGATCCGCGTCAACGCGTCCCGGAGCTGACCCACGGCGACGTCCCCGATCGCCTCCGACAGCCACTGGTCGAACCCGTCGATGACCCGCTCGCCGGTGTCGATCGCGGACCAGCCCCGGTCGGTCAGGGTGACCACCCGGGCCCGCCGGTCGGCGGCGTCGGTGGCGATCTCCAGGTAGCCGCGTCCGGCCAGGTAGCGGACCAGTTCGCCGACCGCCTGCTTGGTCATGTGGGTACGCCCGGCCAGGTCGGTGATGCGGGTTCCGTCCGGGTCGACGGCCATGAAGACGGGCGCGTGGGCGGACCGCACGTCGGTGAATCCGGCGTCGTGCAGCGCCCGGTCCAGCTCGGCCGAGAGCCGCTGCCCGGCCGCGGTGAGCAACGAGCCGAGCGGAGCCGGCCGGCCGTGGAACGGATTAGTAAGGCGCTTGACCATTAAGCCCTTTCGTCGTACGGTCGGACAAAGCCAGTAAGGCACCTTACCAAGCGGAGGTTGTGATGGAACGGATGGATCGGGCGCGCCGGATCGGCGGACTGGCCTGGGTGGTCGCGGGGGCCCTGTTCCAGCTGTGGTTCCTGGTGACCGGGCGGGCGTCGCCCGAGCCGGTCGCGTGGTTGCTGATCGCCGCCGTGCTGGCGCTGGCGGCCGCGGTGCTGGCCGGCGCCCGTCCGGTGGCGGTCCGGATCGCCGGATGGGTGGCGGCGATGCTGCTGGCGGTGGAGTTCGCCGGAGCGGTGGCCGACCGGTTCGGGGCGTTCGGGCCGCCCGGGCACGCGCTGGTGTCGTGGGGCGACTGGTCGGCGTTCCTGGACTACACGGCGCGGCTGCTGCCCTGGGCCGCGCACCCGCTGGTGGTCCTGGCCGCGGTGGGGGCGACGGTGGCCGAGGCCGGGCTGGCGGTCTGGCTGGCGTCCGGGCGGCAGCGCCGCTGGGCCGGCAAGGCGGCGGCCGGGCTGCTGACGATCTACCTGGTGGTGATGGCCTTCTCGGTCGGGCTCGCGGCGGTGGCGACGTACGCGGTGCCGTTGCTGATCGGTGGCGCGCTGCTGGTCTCGGCCGCGCCCGTCCGCAAGCCCGCTCCCGAGCCCGCCCGCCCGGCCGGGCAGCTCGTGTAGCGGCGTGATGTCGTCGCCCGGTTCCGCGTCTAGATTTCACCCATGACTGTTCTTCCGATCCGGCTCGTCGGCGACCCCGTGCTGCGCGAGCCGGCCGCGCCGGTGACCGGCTTCGACGCCGAGCTGCGGACCCTCGTCACCGACCTGCGCGAGACGCTGGCCGACCGCCGGGGGGCCGGGCTGGCCGCCCCGCAGCTGGGCGTCGGCCTGCGGGTGTTCGTGTTCGCGCCGCAACTGGCCGAGGGCGACCTCGACCACCTGGTGAACCCGGTGCTGGAGTTCCCCGACGAGGAGACCCAGGACGGGCCGGAGGGCTGCCTGTCGATCCCCGGCGTCTACCTGGACACCCGCCGCCGGCTGAACGTGGTGGCCCGGGGCTTCAGCATGCACGGCGACCCGGTGCAGGTGGTCGGCGGCGGCCTCCTCGCCCGGTGCGTCCAGCACGAGACCGATCACCTGGACGGCGTCCTGTTCATCGACCGGCAGCGGCCCGAGCAGCAGGATCAGCTGCTGGCCACGATCCGGGCGGCGGCCTGGTACGAGGGTGCGCCCCAGCCGCGGGTCAAGGTCAGCCCGCACTGATCAGGTCGTCGACGAACCGGATCGCGGCCTCCGCGTGGGCGGCCGCGTCCGGGCGTCCGGCGGTCGCGTACGGACTCTCCAGGACGAGCCAGACCGCCCGTGAACCGGATGCGGGGGCACAACTGACCAGCCCTGGGGCACATAATCGGAGGAACGGACGAGATCACCCCCACGGCGGGACGACTAGGGTCGGCGGGGTGATGCGGGAGGCGTTTCCTTCATCGGCGGCGCCTTCTGCCGATATTTCCGATGTGGCGATCAACCGTGCGGCGATGCGCTACTTCGGGGCCACCGTGGCGGTCACGGTGCTGGGGGCGGTCTGGTACCCGGCGTACCGCCTGATCGGCGCCGGCGGGCAGGCCTGGGCGTACGTCTTCGTCCCCGCGTCCGGATTCCTCACCGTGGCCGCGGTCGGTCACCTGTTGCGCGATCTCGACCTCGAACCGGTGGCCCGCCGCTTCTGGCGCGGCCTGCTGGTCGCCTTCGCCCTCATCTCGGCCGGCTACGCCTGGCTCGCCGCCGACATGCTGATCCACGCCTCCACCGCTGCGGCGCGCTCGATGCCGATCGCGGCGGCCGCCACCGTCGCGGCCGGCTTCGGCGCCGCCATGTGGGCGGTGGCCCGGGTGCCGACCGGCACCAGCGGCCGCGTCGAACGCCGCCGGATGATCCTCGACCGCACCATCGCCTTCCTCGGCTGCGCCACCGTGCTCTGGTACTTCGGCCTGGTCCCGATGCTCACCGCGGCCGAACCCTGGAGCGACCAGGCGGTCGCTCTGGTCGCCCTGGCCTTCCTGTTCAGCCTGGGCGGCGTCACCAAGGTCTCGTACGTCGCCAGCGGGCCGGTCGACCGCTCCTCGATCCGCCTGGTCGCCGGCATCGGCCTGGTCGCCGCCGTGGTGGCGGTGCTGGCCGGCCGGTTCGGGGCCGAGGGAAGCCTGCCCGCCCAGGCCATCGTGATGCCGCTCGGTGGTGTCCTGGCCACGCTGGCCATCGTCCGGCAGTGCCGCTCGCAGGCCGAATGCCGCCGCCGGCGACGTCGCGGCGGCACTCTGCTGCCGTACCTGGCCGTCGCCGCCGTCGACATCCCGCTGGTCGCCGTCGCGGCCGGTCCGGTGCTCCGCTGGCACGGCCGCCTGGTCGTACTGGCCGCGATCGTGGTGACCACCCTGGTCACCGTCCGGCAGTTCATCGCGTACCGGGAGAACGCCCGGCTGCTGCGCGAGAAGCGCACCTCCGAGGAACGGCTGCAGCACGAGGTCACCCACGACGGCCTGACCGGGCTGGCCAACCGGGCGCTGTTCCGGGAACGGCTGGGAGCGGTGCTGGCGGCCGGCGAGCCGGCGGCGGTGCTGCTGGTCGACCTGGACGACTTCAAGACCGTGAACGACTCGCTCGGTCACGACGTGGGCGACCGGCTGCTGATCGCGGTGGCCGGCGTGCTGCGCGACGTGACCGGACGGGACGGCCTCCCGGTCCGCGTCGGCGGCGACGAGTTCGCCGTGCTGCTGACCGGCGGCACCGACCCGGACGCGCTGGCGGCCCGCATCCTGTGTGCGCTGGACCAGCCGATCAGCGAGCACCGGCTGCTGGTGCAGGCGAGCATCGGCATCGCCGACACCCGCCCGGGCGCCACGCTCGACTCGGTGCTGCGCGACGCCGACGTCGCCATGTACACGGCCAAGCAGCGGGGCAAGGCGGGCGCGGTGCGGTACGCGGCCGGCATGGAGGAGCCCGTCCTGGCCCACATGCAGCTCGGCGGCGAGCTGCGCCGGGGGCTCGACAACGACGAGTTCCGGGTTGTCTACCAGCCGATCATGGACCTGGAGCGGCGCCGGGTGATCGGCGTCGAGGCGCTGGTCCGCTGGCACCACCCGACCCGGGGCCTGGTGTCGCCGCTCGAGTTCATCCCGGCGGCCGAGCGGACCGGGCTGATCGTGCCGCTGGGCCGGTACGTGCTCCGGGAGACCTGCCGGCAGACCGCCGCCTGGCTGGCCGAGTTCGGGCCGGACGCGCTGCAGAAGGCCGGCCCGAACGTGTCCGCCATGCAGCTGCACGACCCCGACTTCGTCGCCGACGTGGTGGCCGCGCTCGACGACAGCGGCCTGCCCTGCGACCGGCTGGTGCTGGAGCTGACCGAGTCGGCGGTGCTGCGCGGCCAGCAGGTCTCGCGCACCCTGCACGCGCTCGACCGGATGGGTGTCAAGCTGGCGCTGGACGACTTCGGCACCGGTGAGTCGTCGCTGAGCCTGCTCCGCGCGTTCCCGGCGGCGATCGTCAAGCTGGACAAGTCCTTCGTGGACGGCATCGAGATCGACGACGGCGACCCGGCGGCGATCGACGCCCGTCAGGCGGTGGCCCGCGCGGTCATTCAGCTGGCCCGCGCCCTGGGCCTGGACACGGTGGCCGAGGGCATCGAGAACGAGGGGCAGGCCCGCGTCCTGCAGGAACTCGGCTACACGCTCGGCCAGGGATTCCTGCTGGCCCGCCCGATGGATCCCGAGGACATGTCCGCCCTGCTGGCCCGCCAGCAAGCCACCGCGGTGGTCGCGAGCTGATTCGATAGGCTCCCCGGATGGAACCGGCCGCCGACCTCGAAGCCTGGCTGGGCCGCGTCACGTTCACCGACCTGACCATCGACGACGTCACCGCCACGCTGATCGGCGAGATCGCCGCCTGGGGCGAGGATCACGGCTGGCGGGTCTACCGCCGGGCGCCCAGCGTCGTGCCGCTCCCGCCGCCGATGGAGAGCCGCTTCTCGGTGCTGGACGTGGCCTGCGCCCGCCCCGACGGGCCGCCGCTGGCCATCGAGGTCGACCACACCGATCGCGGCCGGACGCTGGCCAAGCTCCGGGCCGAGGCGGCCGCCGGCCGGGTGGCGATATGGGTGCGCTGGGGCCGGCCACCGTTCACGCCGCCGGGTGCGCCGGTCGCGTTCGTCCCGGTCGAGGTGACCAGGCAGGGCAAGCTGCACCGGCGCGTGCCGGAGCGCCCACCGCCCGCGCACTCCGCACGGGTGGAGAGCGCCCAGGCCCTGACCATCCCGTTGGAGGACCGATGACCGAGCCCGCGATCCACCGCGCCTGGCGGGTGACCGAACCGATCTTCGCCATGATCTTCTTCGTGCCGGAGGCCACCGAACGGTTCGCCGCGCTCGGGCTCGATCCGCCGACCGGCTACTTCGCGTCGCGCGGGGCCGCCCTGGGGGCCGTCCGGGCCGAGCCGGTGATCGCCACGTTCTACAACTTCGCGCCGCGCCTCGTCGCCCGGGCGTTGCCCGCGGCCTGGGACCGGACCACCCCCGCGGCGGTGCTGGCGGCCCGGCTGGACGCGGCCGACGCGGCGTTGCGGCGGGGCCTGGGCGACGCCGTCGACTCGCCCGAGGTGGCCGAGGCGGCCGCGCTGGCCCGGACGGCGGCGGAGGAGGCCACCCGGTTCCCGTACGGCCGGGCCCTGTTCGCCGGGCACACCACCCTGCCCTGGCCGGACGCCCCGCACCTGGTGCTGTGGCACGCCCAGATGCTGCTGAGGGAGTTCCGCGGCGACGGCCACGTGGCCGCGCTGATGCTGGCCGGCCTCTCCGGGCTGGACGCGATGATCGTGCAGGTGGCGTCGGGCAGCATCGACGGCGGGTTCCTGCGGGCCACCCGGGGCTGGCGGGGCGACGACTGGGCCGCCGCGACCGAGGACCTGCGCCGGCGGGGCCTGCTGGACGGCGACGAACTCAGCCCGGCCGGTCACGAACTGCGCGACCGCGTCGAGGCGACCACCGACGAGCTGGCCCGGCCGGCGTACCGCGTGCTGGGGGACAGCGGGCTGGACCGGCTGGCCGAGCTGACCCGGCCGCTGAGCCGCACGCTGGTCAAGGCGGGCATGATGACGCCCCGATCGTGAAACCCGGCCCGCGGAGGCCGGGCGATGCGGGAATCTGGACGGGTGCAGGACGGTCAGACGCATGACGCGGCGTGGTGGGGGCAGTTCGCCGAGGTCTCCGAACGGTTCGACTCGGCCGTGCTGGTCGACGGGATGGCCGACCTGCTGGAGCCGCGGGTGACCGCACCGCTGCTGCGCCGCGAGGTCCAGCTGGCCAGCGAGTGGGTGATCAAGCACCTCAACCGGCCGTCCAGCGCCGAACTGGCGGCCAGCGCCGAGGCGTCGGTCAAGCGGCTGGCCGACACCCTGGAGCGGATCGAGGAACGATCCACCGGCGCCGTCTCCACGATCGAGGCGGCCGCGTTGTGCCTGGCCCTGCAGGCCCGGTACGCGGAGGCGGCGGAGGCGGCCGAGCCGTTCCTGGGCACTGCGCCGCTGCTGCGGCTGTTCGTCACCGCCCTGCGGATGGAGTACTTCGACATCCCGCTGGCCACCCGGCTGCTCGAGGGCGGCCAGTCGCCGCAGCAGGCGGTCAGCTCGGCCATGCTGGTCGGCCGGTACAGCTGGTGGCCGTCGTGGCTGCTGCGGGTCGTCACCGAGCGGGCGCTGGCCGGCCTCCTCGACGAGGGGACGATCCAGGCCCTCGACCGGTGCGCATACGCCGAACTGTCGCCGCTGCAGGCCCGGCTGGCCCGCCGCCTGCTCGAGGGCGATCACGACCTGATCAACACCTCGGCCGCCCGCCTGGAGGCGATGGGCGAGCCCGACGTGGCCGCGCAGCTGCGCGACGGCGACCTGAACGCCGTCGCGCTGGCTGCACGCCTGGTGCCCTTTTAAATGCGCTTGATCGCGGACCAGACCATTAAGCGCCGCCGGCCTCCAAGGTGACCGTTTCGGGCTGGAAGCCGGCGCCGTTGACGTCGATGCCGGCCGCCTTGGCCTGGGTCAGGGCCTGGTTGATGTAGTCGTTGGAGTAGGCGCTGGTGTCCGGTGTCTTCTTCAGCACCGTGTCGCCGGTCTGGTTCTTGGTGGTCATCGAGATGTTCACCGTCTGCTTCCAGTCGGCGTCGTTGATCACACCGATGCCGCCGGCGGACGGCCAGATGAGCTTGTTGACCTCGTTCATCTGCCACAGCTGGTGGCTCTTGCCGAGCTTGGATCCCTTGGCCACCACCATGTCCCGGCACATCTGAGGGTTGTCCCGGCAGTACGCCCAGCCCTTGATCGTGGCCAGCAGGAACTTCACCGTCTGCTGTTGGTACGCGGCGTCCTTGAGCTTGGCCGTGTTGGCCCACACCGCGTCCTGCAGCATGGCCGAGCCGTTCTGCTTCCAGTCGATGATGGAGAAGTCGTCCGGGGTGTACAGCTTGCCGGTGGCCGGGTTCTTGGCCTCGAGCAACTGCGCGAACTCGTTGTAGGCCATCGCCTGGGCGGCGTCGATCTCGTGCTTGAGCAGCGCCTGCATGTCGAACTGCTGCTGCACCAGGGTGACGTCCTTGCCCGGGTCGAGTCCGGCCTTGGTCATGCCGGCGAACAGCTCGAACTCGTTGCCGAAGCCCCAGTTGCCGATCTTCTTGCCCTTGAACTGGGCCGGTGAGGTGATGCCGCTCGACTTCCAAGCCACCTGGTAGGTGCCCGAGCGGGCGAAGATCTGGCCGACGTCGGTGATGCCGGCGCCCTGCTCGCGTGAGGCGAGCGCCTTCGGCACCCACGCCACCGCGTAGTCGGCCTTGTTCTGGGCGAGCACGGTCTGCGGCACGATGTCGGTGCCGCCCTCGAGCAGTTGCACGTCGAGGCCCTGCTCCTTATAGAAGCCCTGGTCGACGGCGGCGATGTAGCCGGCGAACTGGGACTGGTAGAACCACTGGAGCTGAAGCTTGATGTGGGTCAGGGCGCCGGGGGAGGCGGGGGTCGAGGTGGTCGCCTTGTCGGCGGTGCCACAGGCGGCGAGCAGGACGACCGAAGCGAGCAAGAGACGCGCTGTTTTCCGCACGCGGACTCCTCAGGTGATCAGACGGGACTTCCAAGGCATGGCCAGCCGCTCCAACAGCAGCGTGGTGAGGTAGAAGACGAGACCCAACAGGCAGGCGCCGACCACGAAGGCCCAGGCACGGGGGTAGGCGGTGAACGCGGCGGCGGACGTGATGCGCGATCCGAGCCCGTTCTGCAGGCCACCGAAGTATTCGGCGACCACCGCGGCGATGACGGCCAGCGACGACGCCTGCCGCAGGCCGGTGAAGACGAAGGGAAGTGCGCCGGGCAGGCGCACCTTGCGGGCGAAGGTCCAGCTGCCCGCCGCGTAGCTGTGCATCAGCTCGCGATGCACCGGTTCGACCTCGCGCAGGCCGCGGAGTGTGTTGATGAATACCGGGAAGAACACGATGATCCCGGCCACGATCCGCCGCGGGATGCTGCTGGTCGTCTCGAACATGTTGTTGAGGATCGGGGCCAGGGCGATGATCGGCAGCGCGTTGAGCACCGCCGCGAACGGCACCGACACCTCGGACAGCAACCGCCACCGGCTGGCCAGCATGGCCGCCAGCACGCCCACGACCGCGCCGCCGATCAGTCCGATCAACGCGTTGAGCCCGCTGGCCAGAGCGGCGTTCCACACGTTGGTCCGCTGGTCCACCAGCTCGTGAAGGATCTCCGACGGGGCCGGCACGATGAACGGCGCGATCCGCCCGATCGTGACGATCAGCTGCCAGGCGACGACGACCAGCACGCCGAGGACGACGGGGGGAAGGACGGCCCGGGCGTACTTCACGGCTGGGCCCCGGCCGGTGTCCCGCGCAGTGCCTGCCGGACCTCGGTGATCGCGTCGAAGTAGAGCGGCGACTGCCGGGCCGCATCGTCCCGGCCCGGCAGCGACACGTCGATCGAGGCGGTGATCCGCCCCGGCCGCGGCGACATCACCACCACCCGGTGGGACAGGAACACCGCCTCCGAGATGGAGTGGGTGACGAACACCGTGCTGGTCGACGTCTGGGCGCAGATGCCCAGCAGCTCCGACTGCAGCCGTTCCCGCGTCATCTCGTCGAGGGCGCCGAACGGCTCGTCCATCAGCAGCAGCGGCGGCGACACGGCCAGCGCCCGGGCGATCGCCACCCGCTGCTGCATGCCGCCGGACAGCTGCCCGGGGTAGTGCCCGGTGAAGTCGGACAGCCCGACCAGGTCGAGCATCTCGGCGGCCCGGTCGCGGCGCTGCGCCCGGTTCATCCCGCGCAGTTCCAGCGGCAGCTCGACGTTGCGCTGCACGGTCCGCCATTCGAACAGGCCGGCCTGCTGGAAGGCGATGCCGTACCGGTGGCTCCGGCGGGCCTCCGCGGCCGCCACACCGGCCACCGTGACCGACCCGGAGGTCGGCTGGATGAGGTCGGCGATCAGGCGCAGCAGTGTGCTCTTGCCGCACCCGGACGGGCCGATCAGCGACACGAACTCGCCGTCGGCCACCGTCAGATCCACATCGGACAGGGCGGTGACCTCGTCCGTCCGGCCGGTGTTGAAGACCTTGGTCACCGACTCGATCGCCACGGCCGTCACAGGGTCGCCACCTCCACGTGCCGCCGGTGCCGCATCAGGGGGAGTTGCAGGAGACCGACCAGGCCGGCCACCACCAGGCCGAGCACCGCCGCGCCGAGCATGGCGGTGTACACCTTGGCCGGATCGGACGTGGCCTCGCGGGAGTACTCGATGATCAGCCGGCCGATGCCGCCGCGGGTGCCGGTGGAGATCTCGCCGACCACCGCCCCGACCACCGCGGCCGCGCCGGCCAGCCGCAGCGCCGGGAACAGGTACGGCAGCGACGCCGGGAACCGCAGCTTCACCAGCGTCCGCCACCACCCGGCGGCGTAGCTGCGCATCAGCTCCTCCCCGGCCGCCGGCGGCGACTGCAGCCCGCGCAGCATGCCCACGGCCACCGGGAAGAACGCCAGGTAGGACGCGATGACGGAGACGGTCATCCAGTCTTGCCACGGGTACGGGCCGAACGACAGGTTGCCGCTCCAGCCCGCGATCAGCGGCGCCAGGGCCACCAGGGGAACGGTCTGACTGAGGATGACGTACGGCAGCAGGCCCCGCTCGACGATCCGGAACCGTTGCATGGCCACCGCCAGGACCAGGCCGACGAGCGCGCCCACGACGAAGCCGACCGCGGTGACGCCCAGCGTGAACAGGCACGCCTGCAGCACCACGATCCACACCGGACGGCCACCGGTCAGCTCCGGCTGGCCCAGGCGTTGCGCAACCGTCCACAGGTGCGGCATGGACAGGTCGTCGGCGCGCGGCAGGACCCGCACGCCGGCGACCACGGTGCCGTCCTGGTTGCCGACCAGCTTGTAGCCCTCCCACAGCACGACGAACAGCACGATGCCGGCGACCGCGGCGAGAACGGTCCGGCCGTGTCTCATGCCAGCGCCGGGATGATCTGCTCGCCGTACGCGGCCAGCGTCGCGTCCTTGTCGTCGTGCTGCAGGTACACCGCGAACTGGTCCACGCCCAGATCGCGCAGCTCGTTCAGCCGCTTGAGATGGTTCTCCACCGGGCCGAGGACGCAGAACCGGTCGATCACCTCGTCCGGCACGAACGCGGTGTGGGTGTTGCCGGCCCGGCCGTGCTCGGCGTAGTCGTAGCCCTCCCGGGCCTTGATGTAGTCGGTCAGCGCCTGCGGCACCGCGCCGCCGGAGCCGTAGCGGGCCACGATGTCGGCCACGTGGTTGCCGACCATCCCGCCGAACCAGCGCGTCTGGTCCCGCTGGTGGGCCAGGTCGTCACCGACGTACGCCGGGGCGGCCACGCAGAACCGGATTGCCGCCGGGTCACGCCCGGCCTCGGCCGCCGCCCGCCGGACCGCGCCGATCATCCACTCGGCGATGTCCGGGTCGGCCAGCTGCAGGATGTACCCGTCGCCGACCTCACCGGTCAGGGCCAGCGCCTTCGGCCCGTACGCGGCCACCCACACCTCGAGCCGGCTGTCCGGCGCCCACGCGAACTGCAGTTCCCGGCCTCGCAGCGACACCTTCTCCCCGTTGGCCAGCCCGCGGATCACGCCGATGCTCTCCCGCAGCCGGCCCAGCGTGTCCGGCTTCAACCCCAGCACCCGCAACGCCGAGTCGCCCCGCCCGATGCCGCACACGGTCCGGTTGCCGTACATCTCGTTGAGCGTGGCGAACTGCGACGCGATGACCGTCCAGTCCCGGGTACCCGGGTTGGTCACCATCGGCCCGACGATGACCCGTTCGGTCTCGGCCAGGATCCTCGAGTAGATGACGAACGGCTCCTGCCACAGCACGTGCGAGTCGAAGGTCCAGACATGACTGAAGCCGTACGCCTCGGCCCGCTTGGCGTACTCGACGACCTGCCGCGCCGGCGGGTCGTTCTGCAGCACCACTCCGACATCCATTTTCTGCACAGTCATCCCGGTCACCGGACCTTCGGGAAGCCGAGGTCGACCTCGGACGACGCCGGGTCGGGCCAGCGGGACGTGACGACTTTGGACCGGGTGTAGAACTGGATGCCGTCCGGGCCGTACATGTGCAGGTCGCCGAACAGCGACGACTTCCACCCGCCGAAGCTGTAGTACGCCACCGGAACCGGCACCGGCACGTTGACGCCGACCATGCCGCAGACCACGTCGTACTGGAACTGCCGGGCCGCTCCGCCGTCGCGGGTGAAGATCGCACAGCCGTTCCCGTACGGGTTGACGTTGACCAGGTGCAGCGCCTCCTCGTACGTGCCGACACGTACCACCGACAGCACCGGTCCGAAGATCTCGTCGGTGTACAGCGGCGAATCGGTCGGCACCTTGTCGACCAGCGACGCGCCCAGGAAGAACCCCGGGCCGTCGGTCACCGGCGCCTGCCGCCCGTCGACGACAAGCTCCGCGCGGGTGTCCGACAGGTATCCGGCCACCTTGTCGCGGTGCTCGCGGCTGATCAGCGGGCCCATCTCGGCCGACGGGTCACTCGCCGGGCCGACCGCGATCCGGCCGATCCGCTCCTTGATCGCACTCACCAGCGGTTCGGCCGACGCGCCGACCGCCACCACCACCGAGACGGCCATGCAGCGCTCGCCGGCCGAGCCGAACCCGGCCGACACCGCCGCGTCGGCGGCCGTGCCGATGTCCGCGTCCGGCAGCACCACCATGTGGTTCTTGGCGCCGCCGAGCGCCTGCACCCGCTTGCCCCGCCGCGTGCCGGTCTCGTAGATGTGCCGGGCGACCGGTGTCGAGCCGACGAAGCTGACCGCCTGCACGTCCCGGTTCTCGAGCAGCGTGTCGACGGCTTCCCGATCGCCCTGGACCACGTTGAAGACGCCGTCCGGCAGCCCGGCCTGCCGCAGCAGGTCGGCCAGCAGC
>CAXSDA010000004.1:34375-50663 GCA_964236515.1 uncultured Actinoplanes sp. | reverse complement strand
GGTGAACACGATCAGCGCGATGCCCAGCTGATTGGCGGCCAGCAGCAGCGACGCCGACGGGTCCTTCTCGCTGGGCTTCAGCACGAACGTGTTGCCGCACACCAGCGCGCCGGCGAACATCCACATCGGAACCATCGCCGGGAAGTTGAACGGCGTGATCCCGGCGACCACACCCAGCGGCTGGCGGATCGAGTACACGTCCACGCCCCGCGAGGCCTGTTCGCTGTACCCGCCCTTGAGCAGGTGCGGCGCCCCGGTGGCGAACTCGACGTTCTCCAGCCCGCGGGCCACCTCGCCGTCCGCGTCGGCGAGCGTCTTGCCGTGCTCGCTCGACACCAGGGCGGCGATCTCCTTGCGGTTGGCGGCGATCAGGTCGCGGAAGGAGAACATCACCTCGGCCCGGCGCGACAGCGACTGCCCCCGCCAGTCCGGGTACGCGGCCAGCGCGGTGGCCACCGCCGCGTCCGTCTCGCCGGCGGTGGCCGCGGTGACGTACGCCTGTTGGTCACCGGTGGCCGGGTCGTACACGGGCAGCCGCCGGTCGCCCGTACCGGGAACCGCCCGGCCGTTGATCCAATGGTTGATCTCTCGCATGGCGCTCCCCTCAGACCAGGTAGTCGGAGAGGCCGCGCTGGACGAACCGGCCGTGACCCTTGCGGCCCGTGTACTCGCCGCCGCTCGCGATCACCTCGCCCCGGGACAGGACCGTGTCCACCTTCCCGGCGACCTCCCAGCCCTCCCAGGCCGAGTAGTCCATGTTCATGTGGTGCGTCTCGACGCTGATCCGGGTCCGCCCGTTCGGGTCGTAGAGCACGATGTCGGCGTCCGAGCCGGGCGCGATGACGCCCTTCTTCGGGTACAGGCCGAACATCCGGGCCGGGGTGGTCGCGATCGTCTCGACCCAGCGGGCCAGCGACAGCTTTCCGTCGACCACACCCTGGTACAGCAGGTCGACGCGGTGCTCGACGCTGCCGATGCCGTTCGGAATCTTGGAGAAGTCGCCGATGCCCAGCTCCTTCTGGTCCTTCATGCAGAACGGGCAGTGGTCGGTGGACACCACGGACAGGTCGTTGGTGCGCAGGCCCTGCCACAGGTCGGCCCGGTGGGTCTCGTGCTTGCTGCGCAGCGGCGTCGAGCAGACCCATTTGGCGCCCTCGAAGCCGGGCGCGCCGAGCTGGTCCTCGAGCGTCAGGTAGAGGTACTGCGGGCAGGTCTCGGCGAAGACGTTGCGGCCGGCGTCGCGGGCGCTGCGCACCTGCTCCAGCGCCTTGGACGCGGACAGGTGCACGATGTACAGCGGGCAGTCGGCGGCCACGGCGGCCAGCCAGATGGCCCGGCTGGTGGCCTCGGCCTCGAGCTCCTGCGGCCGGGTCAGGCCGTGATAGACCGGGTCGGTCTCACCCCGCTCGAGGGCCTGCTTGACCAGCACGTCGATGGCCGGCCCGTTCTCCGCGTGCATCATGATCAGGGCGCCGTTCTCCCGGGCCCGCTGCATCGCCCGCAGGATCTGGCCGTCGTCGGAGTAGAAGACACCCGGGTACGCCATGAACAGCTTGAAGCTGGTGATGCCCTCGTCCGCGACCAGCTGATCCATCGCCTTGAGCGAGTCGTCGCCGACGCCGCCGAGGATCATGTGGAACGCGTAGTCGATGTGGCACTCGCCGTCGGTCTTGGCGTGCCAGGCCGCCAGCCCGTCCTGCACCACTTCGCCGGTCCGCTGGATGGCGAAGTCGATGATCGTGGTGGTGCCGCCGATCGCCGCCGCTCTGGTGCCGGTATCGAAGGTGTCGCTGGCCTCGGTGCCGCCGAACGGCATCTGCATGTGGGTGTGGCCGTCGATCGCGCCCGGGATGACGTACTTGCCGGTCGCGTCGATGACCTCGGGACCCTCGGGCGCCTGGCCGGGGGCGTACAACGCGGCGATGGTCTCGCCGTCGATCAGCACGTCGGCCGCGATCGGGCCGGTCGAGCTGATGACGGTGCCGCCCTTGATCAGGGTGCTCACTGCATCACCGTCCGGGTGTAGGACTCCGGCCGGCGGTCGCGGTAGAACTGCCAGCGTTCCCGGACGGTACGGATCAGGCTCAGGTCCAGATCCCGCACGACGAGCTCGGGGTTGTGGGTGTCACCGACCTCGCCCACGAACTTGCCCTCGGGGTCGACGAAGTAGCTCTGCCCGTAGAAGTCGTCGTCGCCCAGCGGCTCGATGCCGACCCGGTTGATGGCGCCGATGAAGTACTCGTTGGCCACCGCGCTGGCCGGCTGCTCCAGCTGCCACAGGTTGCTGGACAGGCCGCGGCTGGTCGCCGACGGGTTGAAGACGATCTGCGCGCCACCCAGGCCGAGCTCGCGCCAGCCCTCCGGGAAGTGCCGGTCGTAGCAGATGTAGACGCCGACCTTGCCCACGGCGGTGTCGAAGACCGGGTAGCCGAGGTTGCCGGGCCGGAAGTAGAACTTCTCCCAGAAGCCGGTCACCTGCGGGATGTGGTGCTTGCGGTACTTGCCGAGGTACGCGCCGTCGGCGTCCACGACCGCGGCCGTGTTGTAGAGGACGCCCTCCTGCTCTTTCTCGTACATCGGGAGGACCATCACCATCCCGAGCTCGGCGGCCAGGGCCTGGAAGCGCTCGGTGGTGGGACCAGGGATCGACTCGGCGTACTCGTAATAGGCAGCGTCCTGGACCTGGCAGAAGTACGGGCCGTAGAACAGCTCCTGGAAGCAGATCACCTTGGCGCCCTCGGCGGCGGCGTCCCGGGCGTACTGCTCGTGAGCCTTGATCATCGATTCCTTGTCGCCCGTCCAGGTGGTCTGGACGAGGGCGGCGCGGATGACGTCAGTCATGCCAGCCCCTCTCTGTGGTGCCTGTGGCGTGGGTCACCGCTTGATTGTGATCGTGTTCCTACGCCGTGTCATCGGTCCTCGTAGGTTGCTTGACACGAGGGACCGATGCCGTAGGACACTACGACACAGATTCTGGCGAACAATTGCCCGACTGTTACGGAATGTTTCGGAGATGTAATTTGCTCGCGCTCATCGCCGGTGCGGTGGACGACCGCAGCGCCCGGGGGATCGCCGCGGCCGTCAGCCGGCTCGTGACCGCCGGGGAGCTGCCGGCCGGGACACGGCTGCCCACCGTGCGCGACGTGGCGCGGGAGCTCGGAGTCAGCCCGACGACGGTCAGCGAGGCGTGGGGGAGCCTGACCCGGGCCGGGGCGATCCAGACCCGGGGGCGGTCCGGGACGTACGTGTCGTCACCGTCCGGCCGCCGCCGTCTCCGCTACGCGCAGCTGGTCGGCGCGCCCGCGGGCCGGGACCTCAGCACCGGCGTACCGGACCACGATCTGCTGCCCGGGCTGAGCGGGGCCCTGAAGCGGCTGGGCGACGGCCGGCTGACCACCAGCTACCTCGACCCGCCGGTGCTGCCCGAGCTGGAGACCGTGTTGCGTGCCCGCTGGCCGTTCCCGCCGGAGCGGCTGACCGTGGTCGACGGCGCCCTCGACGCGCTCGACCGGATCATCGGCGCCGCCGTCCGCTACGGCGACCACGTGCTGGTCGAGGACCCGGCCTTCCCGCCGCTGCTGGACCTGCTGGACGCGGTCGGCGCGACCGTCGTCGGGGTGCCGCTGGGACCCTCCGGGATCGACCTCGACGCCCTCGGCGCGGCCCTGTCCGAGTACGCCCCGGCGGCGCTGTTCCTGCAGCCCCGGGCGCACAACCCGACTGGCGTCAGCATGACCGCCGGGCACGCCGCCGACGTGGCCCGCCTGGTCGCCGGGCACCCGCGGGTGATCGTGGTCGAGGACGACCACGCCGGCGACATCGCCACCGCGCCGCCGGTCAGCCTGGGCACACTTCTCCCCGGCCGTACGGTCCACGTGTCGAGTTTCTCCAAGAGTCACGGACCGGATCTGCGGCTGGCCGCGGTCGGGGGGCCGGCCGACCTCATCGACGCGATGGCCGACCGTCGGCTGCTCGGCCCCGGCTGGTCCAGCCGTCTCCTGCAGGCGGTGCTGCTGGATCTGCTGACCGATCCGGAGGCCGTCGCGTGCGTGTCCCGGGCGCGCCTCGCCTACGCCCGGCGGCGCGGCGTGCTGCTGGACGCGCTCGCGGCCCGCGGCGTGCCGGCGCGGGCCGACGACGGCATCAACATGTGGATCCCCGTGGCCGACCAGCAGGTCGCCCTGGTGTCGCTGGCCGCGCACGGCATCGCGGTGGCGCCGGGCGCGCCGTTCCGCGTGTCACCGGCCGCGGACGATCACGTGCGGCTGACGGCCGGCCTGGTCCGCGACGGGGTGGATGATCTGGCCGACATCCTGACCTCGGCTGCCGGGCTCGTCGCCGGTGGCAGCGGTATCCGAGCCCGCCCGCATCCGCGCGGCTGGCGATGACTTCCTGTTCCGTCCGTGGAGGTAGTGACATGACCGACGACCTGATCGCCCGGCACCGCGCGGTGCTCCCGGCGTGGATGCCGCTGTACTACGGCGACGACCCGCTGGAGATCGTGTCCGGCTCCGGCCGCCGGCTGACCGATACCGCCGGCCGGACCTATCTGGACTTCTTCGGCGGCGTGCTGACCAACATGATCGGCTACGACATCCCGGAGATCACCGAGGCGGTCGAGCGCCAGCTGCGGACCGGCGTCGTGCACACGTCCACGCTGTACCTGATCCGGCAGCAGATCGAGCTGGCGGAGAAGATCGCCCGGGTCTCCGGCATCCCCGACGCCCGCGTGTTCTTCACCAACTCCGGCACCGAGGCCAACGAGGCCGCGCTGCTGATGGCGACCAACATCCGCAAGTCGAACCAGATCCTGGCGATCAAGAACAGTTACCACGGCCGTACGTTCGCCACCATGGCGGTCACCGGCCACCGCAGCTGGTCGTCCAGTTCGCTCAGTCCGCTGCAGGTCCAGTGGCTGGCTTCGGGCGACCGCCTCCGCGGCCGGATGGCCGGGCTGCAGGCCGACGACATCCTCGACGCGGCGATGGACGACCTGCGCGAGGTGCTGGCCACGGTCACCGCCGGCGACGTGGCGGCGATGATCGCCGAGCCGATCCAGGGCGTGGGCGGCTTCGTGTCCGGCCCGGACGGCCTGCTCGGCGCGTACCAGAAAGTGCTGTCGGAGCACGGCATCCTGCTGATCGCCGACGAGGTCCAGACCGGCTGGGGCCGCACCGGCGACCACTTCTGGGGCTACCAGGCGCACGACGTGCAGCCCGACCTGATCACCTTCGCCAAGGGCATCGGCAACGGCTTCGCGCTGGGCGGCGTGGTCGGCCGGGCCGACGTGATGAACGCGGTGCCGGCGATCAGTTTCTCCACCTTCGGCGGCAACCCGGTGTCGACCGCGGCCGGCAACGCCGTCATCGACTACGTGCTCGACCACAAGCTTCAGGAGAACGCCCGGGTGGTCGGCACGCTGCTCATCGACGGCCTGCGCGCCGCCCTGGCCGACTCCGCCATCGTCGGTGAGGTCCGCGGCCGCGGCCTGATGATCGGCATCGAACTGGTCCGGCCCGGCACCCTGGAGCCCGACCCGGCGGCCACCGTCCACGTCTTCGACGAGTGCCGCCGCGGTGGCCTGCTGGTCGGCAAGGGCGGTCTCTACAACAACGTGCTGCGGATGGGGCCGCCGCTCACCCTGACCGAGGACGAGGCCCGCGAGGGACTGTCGATTCTGGTCGACGCCATCTCCCGGACCGCGGCCGCCGCCGTCCTGCCGTGAACGGGTCCTGGACCGGGGCCTTCGATCTCTCCGGGCGCGTCGCCGTGGTCACCGGCGGCAACCGCGGCCTCGGGAAGGCGTTCGCGACCGTCCTCGGCGAGGCGGGCGCCGCCATCGCCGTGGTCGCCCGGGACGCCGCCCGCACCGACGAGGTGGTCCGGTTCCTGGACGGGCGGGGCATCGAGGCGCGCGGGTACCAGGCGGACGTCGCCGTCCGCGCGGACGTCGATCGGGTGGCCGCCGCCATCGGCCGCGCCGACATCCTGGTCAACAACGCCGGTACGGGCCGGCACGGGCCGGCGCTCGAGGTCACCGAGGCGCAGTGGCGGGAGATCCTCGACGTCAACGTGACCGGCGTCTGGAACTGCTGCCAGGCGTTCGGCGCCGGGATGGCCGGGCGTGGCGGTGGCGGCGTCATCGTCAACGTGGGCTCGATCTCCGGCATCATCGTCAACCGCCCGCAGTGGCAGCCGGCGTACAACGCGTCGAAGGCCGCCGTGCACCAGCTGACCAGGTCGCTGGCGGCCGAGTGGGCGCCGCTGGGCATCCGGGTGAACGCGCTGGCGCCCGGCTACGTCAAGACCGAGATGGCGCCGGTCGACCGCCCGGAGTTCCGGCGGCAGTGGATCGAGGACGCACCGATGCAGCGCTACGCCACCCCGGAGGAGATCGCGCCGAGCGTGCTCTACCTGGCCAGCGACGCGTCGGCCTTCATGACCGGTTCGGTCCTGGTCATCGACGGCGGCTACACGGTCTTCTGAGCCACCGGGCCGGGCGCGCGGCTCGGCCGGGGCGGACTCGCGCTCGGCGCGGAGCTCATCGGCCCGGCCCTCGCCGCCCGGCCAGATCGGTCTCGAGCCGGCGCCGGACGTGGGTGATGACCCGGCTCAGGTCGGCGCAGTACACCGACCGGTTCCGGAAGCCGGTGCCGGCCGCGTACCGGTGCGGATAGTGCCCGCCACCGCAGATCCGGTGGATCGCGCACCCGCGGCAGTCGTCGCCGAGCGCGGCCGCGCCGAGCTGGCGGGCGGCGATGCCGGGATTCCCCAGCGCCCGGTCGAACGGATCCGCCGTCACGGTCAGGCCCGTCGCGGCGGCCCCGGGATAGGCCGACTTCAACGAGTCGACCTGAGGCTCGCCGCCGTGCAGGATCACCCGCACCTCGGACAGGTCGTGGGCGCGGACGTGTTCCCGGATCCGCGCCGCCGTGGCCCGCCAGATCCCGTCCGTCATCACCGGCGGCCGGTCGCGCCAGGTCTGATCCTCCGACGTGTAGACGTAGCAGTAGTCGCAGGCCAGGTTGCAGCGCTGGTGGATCTTCAGGACGAAGTCCCGCAGCGGGCGGGGTTCGAAGCCGGCCGCCACCAGGGCGGGGACGTCGAGACCGGCCGGCCACTCGAGAGCCGCGGTCATCGGACGGGGGCGGAATCGGCGTCCTGGAACATCCACCGGCCCTCCGCGTCGCCTCCCGGGTCCGGGCGGGATCTGCGGACACCATACGTCGACGGTGATCGGTTCCCCGAGGCCGCCGGGCGACATACACGGCCGGTCGGACCGGCGGCGGGAGGCGTCGGGCAGACTGTGCCGATGAGCGCGCCGGTGGAGACGCACCCCGACGAGGAGAAGCGGGTCGGCTGGTCGGAGCTGTTCTTCGACCTGGTCTTCGTCATCGCCGTGACGCAGACGTCCGCCCTGGTCCGCGAGGATCACGGCTGGCTCGGGCTGGTGCGGGCGGCGGTGGTGTTCGTGCCGATCTACTGGACCTGGGTGGGCACGTCGCTGCTGGCCAACGTCAACGACGTGGCGCCGGCGCGATGGCAGCTGCGGATCTTCGCGGTGGCGCTGGCCGGCGTCTTTCTCGCGCTCGCGCTGGACGAGGCGTACGGCCGCCGGGCTCTGCTGTTCGCACTGGCCTACTGGGTCGCCCGGTTCCTGCTGGGCGTGGGCGGGCTGCGCCGGCTCAGTCCGTACACCCTGAGCGTCTGCGTCACCGGCCCCCTGCTGGTGGCGGGTGCGTTCCTGCCGGTCGGTGCCCGGACCGTCGTGTGGGCGGCCGCGGCCGCCCTCGACCTGTCCGCGCCGACCCTGCTGCGGCGCCGGCTGATGCGGACCCACTTCGACGCCGGCCACCTGGCGGAGCGGTTCGGGGTGCTGGTCCTGATCGCCCTGGGGGAGTCGCTGGTCGCCATCGCGTCGTCGGTGTCGTCCGGCCTCACCGTCCTCGACGGCGTCGCGGTCGGCCTGGCCTTCGCCGTGTCGGTCGGGCTGTGGTGGGTCTACTTCCACTTCGCGGCGGACGCCGTACGGCATTCGCTGCTGACCGCGCCCATCCAGATCGACATCACCCGGATCGTCCTGTCGTACGGCCACTTCCTGTTCATCACCGCGATCATCGCCATCTCGGTGGGCCTGCACGAGGCGGTCGCCGAGCCGGCGGAGCACATGTCGTGGACGGCCGCGGCCCTGCTCTACGGCGGCGCGGCCCTGTACCTGGCGACGTTCGGGCTGACCCGCTGGGCGATGTTCCGGCTGGTCTCGGTGACCCGGCTGACCGCGGCCGGCGTGGTCCTGGTGGCGTTGCCGGCCGTCGGCCTCCTCCCGGCGGTGCTCGCTCTGCTGGTGCTGGCCCTGATCCTGGCGGCGCTCAACCTCGTCGAGGCCGTCCGCAACGACCGCATCGGCTGGCGGGCCGTCCTCACCCGCCGGGGCCTGGTCGAGCGGACCGGTTGAGCGGCCGGGGTCGGGCGGTCAGGCCGTGCGGCGTCCTCCGAGCTGACCGCCGACCTGGCTCCGGGCCGGCACGGAGCCGGCGGGTGACGGAGAGCCGGCGGCCGGTCGGAGGCGGCCGATCGTCAGTGCCAGGAGCAGGACCAGCAGCATGGTGACGACGCCGGTTTCGCCGGCGGTGTAGGTGACGGCCACCGGCGCGGCGATCACGGCGCCGGCCGTGAAGGCGTCGCTGACCGAGTTGAACGTCTGGTGCATGACCACGACCGGCCAGACGCTGCCGCTGCGGTCGCGGATCCAGGCGTAGACCACGCCCGCCGCGGTCAGCGTGACCAGGAAGATCGACACGATGAGCACCGGGTTGCCGGGGATGCCGGCGAGGTAGCCGGTCAGCAGGAAGACCGGCAGGTGCCACACGCCGTGCAGGAAGCCGGTGATGGCCGCGCCGGCACGGGGGTTGTCCTGGCGGATCAGCGGCAGGAGGTAGCCGCGCCAGCCGATCTCCTCGCCGAGGCCGAGGACCACGGTGATCACCAGACCCGTGAGGACGTCCGTCGGCGCCATCGCGCCGGGGTCGAGGCCGAGGAAGCCGGCGGCCCACGCGGCGCCGAACGACACGATGAGCATGATCGTGGGCAGGGCGATGGCCAGCGGCCACCAACGCCACCGATCCGGTGCACACCGAGGCTGGTCCAGGCGTCCCGGCGCCGTCCGTCCCGGGTAACCACGAGAAGCATGATCAGGACGGCGGCGAGCGGGGTGAACATGCCGAACAGGGCGGCACCCTCGGGACTGGGCACGACCAGGGAGACCGTGGTCGCCAGTCCGATGGCGATGAGGTAGAAGCAGGTCGCCCGCTGCCGGGCGGTCAGAGTGGTGAACATGGCTCGGCGGAACGCTGACCGCGGGTCCCCGGGCGGAGGGCGGATTCCGCGTCCGGGCCGAGCTGCCGGTCCCGTCATGATCCGGGTCGCCGTGGTGGACGATCAGGAACTGCTCCGGGCCGGTCTGGTCATGCTGCTGGAGTCGGCCGACGACATCGAGGTGGTCGGCCAGGCCGGTGACGGCCGGGCGGCGATCGCGATCGCCGGGACGGCCCGGCCCGACGTGATGCTGATGGACATCCGGATGCCGGGCCTGGACGGGATCGACGCGACCCGGTCGATCACCGCCGCCCCCGGCGGCGCCCGGGTGATCATGCTGACCACTTTCGACGAGGACGAACTGGTCTACCGGGCGCTGCATGCGGGCGCGAGCGGCTTCCTGCTCAAGGAGACCCGGCCGGCCGAGTTGCTGGACGCCATCCGGGTGGTCGCCGGCGGCGAGGCGCTGCTGTCACCGAAGGTCACGAAGCGGCTGATCGCCCGGTTCACCGCCGAGACGACGCCGCCGTCACCCAGCCGGCCGGTGCCCGCGCTGACCGGGCTGACCGAGCGGGAACGCGACGTGCTGGCCGCGGTGGCCGGCGGCCTCGCCAACCAGGAGATCGCGGCCCGGCTGCACATCGGGTACGGCACGGTGAAGACCCACGTCAGTCACCTGCTGACCAAACTGGGCTGCCGGGAGCGGGCCCAGCTGGTGATGATCGCCTACGAGACGGGCCTGGTCAGGCGTCGCCCATGACGAGGCCCTCGATCGTGTGCTTCTGGACGATCGGGGTCAGCGTGCCGACCACCGGGCAGTGCAGGTGCCGGCGCACCGGCTCGGGCAGCGAGTCCCAGTACGGCCGGGTGACGGCGGTGTCGTGTTTGGCGCCGTTGCCGGCGCCCGGGGCGTCGACCCCGAGGACGAGCACCGGCCGCGGGTGCGGGGACCGGTTGGTGGTGCCGCGGTGGATCGTCAGGGCGGACCGGGCGGAGATGTCCCCGCGCTTCGGGTACTTGCGCACGGCCCTCTCCGCGTACCGCGGGTAGCGGTCCCGGGGCGGGAACATACCGTGCTCGAAGTCCGGCCCGTCGTCGAACTGCGTACCCGGGGCGATCTCGAACGGGCCCATGTCCTCGGCGGTGTCGACGCCGGTGAGGTTGAACGCCAGGGAGTTGAGCCGGCGCTCGGCCCGGGTCACCTCCGGAATGGCGAAGTCGCGGTGCCACGGCTGGTTGACCGCCCCGGCCAGCGGCACGTCGAAGCCCAGCTCGACGATCTCGTACTCCGGGCCGAGCACCGCCTCGCTCACCGCCATGACCCACGGATGCGTCACCAGATCGACGAAACCGCGCAGCTGCTCGGGGTGGATCTCCACGTAGTAGCGGTGCGGGCCGCGGCCGACGGCGCCACCGGGGCGTTCGAGCGCGTCGGCGAACGCGACGTCGATGTCTTCGCGCATCGCATCGGCCCACTCGGCGGAGAAAGCGCCCGGGCGGGCGGTGATGCCATCGGCGTAGATGGTGGCGCGGGCCGTGTCGCCGATCTCGCCGGCGGTTGTGGTGCTCACCGAACCACCGTAAGCGCCGCGGCGGCGGAGCGCCGGGCAGCGGCGGGGTGGCGAGCGGATCCGGGCGCGGCTTGACATCATCACGGCCGTGAACTCACAGACTTTTTGCCGGTCGGACATCGTGGTGCTCGCCGGTGGCGCGGCGGCGGTCGTCGCCGCCGGCGTCACCCGCTACACCGGTACGCCCGCCGTCATCGCCTTCGTCGTGGCCGGACTGGCCGTCGCCCTGCTGGCGTCGGTGGTGGGCCGGAGCGTCGAGCAGCTCGGCGACCGTTTCGGGCCGGGCGCCACCGGGGTCCTGCAGAGCGCGCTGGGCAACCTCCCGGAGCTGTTCATCGGGTTCTTCGCGCTCAAGGCCGGTCTGGTCGCGGTCGTGCAGGCGGCGATCATCGGCTCGATCCTGTCCAACATCCTGCTGGTGCTCGGCCTGGCCTTCGTGGTCGGCGGCCTGCGCAACGGCCCGCAGCGGTTCGACTCCGACCGGGCCCGCACGTCGAGCGTGCTGATGGTCCTGGCGACGGGCGCGCTGGTGCTGCCCAGCCTGGCCCAGTACGTGCACACCCCGGCCGCCGGCCACGAGAAGGCCCTGTCCCTGATCGTCTCGGTGATCCTGCTCGGCGTGTTCGCGCTGTCGTTGCCGGCCGCCCTCAAGCGCACCCCCAGCGCCACCCCGGAAAAGGCCGAGGAGGGCGGACCGCACTGGCCGTTGTGGCTGGCGGTCACGCTGCTGACCGGGGCCAGCGTCGCCGCGGCCCTGGTGTCGGACTGGTTCGTCAACGCCCTGGAACCGGCGATCGACGCGCTGGGCATCTCCCAGGCGTTCGCCGGCCTGGTCATCGTCGCCATCGCCGGCAACGCGATCGAGAACGTCGTCGGCGTCCAGCTGGCCTGGAAGAACCGGGCCGACTTCGCGATGGCCGTCATCATCCAGAGCCCGCTGCAGGTCGCGCTGGTGCTGGCCCCGGCGCTGGTGCTGCTGAGCCTGCTCACCGCGACCACCCTGACCCTGGTGTTCGCGCCGATGCTGGTGGTGGCCGTCTGCGTCACGGTCGTCGCGGTGGCCTTCGTCGTCGTCGACGGCGAGTCGACCTGGCTGGAGGGGTCCACCCTGATCGCCCTGTACGCGATCATCGCCACCGCGTTCTGGTGGGGGTGAGTCAGGGACGGCCGGCGTGCGGGACGTCCACCCGAACGGACAGCAGGCGCCCCTCGCGAGCGGCGGAGCGGGCCTTCTCGTCGAAGTCGGGGGCGGCGCAGGCGTAGAGGGTCCGGCCGTCGGCGCCGCCCAGCATGCACGCGAACACCCCGGTGTCGAAGCGGATCTCGTCGGTGATCTCCCCGCCCTCGCGGACCCGGATCAGGCGGGCGCCGATCGCGTCGGCGATCCACAGCGCGCCCTCCGCGTCCAGGCAGCAGCCGTCCGGCGCGACGACCAGCGCGCCCAGCGCCCGGCCCAGGTCCCGGTCGGGCGGCAGCTCGCCGAACTGCGCCCACACGCGGCGGTTGGTGAGCGCGCCGTCGTCCGCGATGTCGAACGCGGTGACCCGGTTGCCGAAGGTCTCGTCGACCAGCAGCACCCCGTCGCCGGTGATGACGCTGCCGTTGGCGAACCACATGTCCCGCGCCACCGCGGTCACCGACCCGTCCGGGTCGACCCTCAGAAGATCGCCCGGTTCCACCGCCGCGCCGCCCATCAGGTCGAAACCGAAGTTCCCGACGTACGCCCGGCCGTACGCGTCGACCACCATGTCATTGGGGTGACCACCCACGTACGCGCCCAGTTCGGCGTGGGTGACCAGCGTGCCGTCCGGCTCCCGGCGCAGCAGCCGGGAGTCCCGCATCGACACCACCAGCAGCCGGCCGTCGGGCAACCAGCCCAGACCGGACGGCTGCGCCGGCACCTCGGCCTCGACGCGGAGGTCGCCGCCGTCCTCGGTCGCCGACAGCACCCGATGGGTGTAGAAGTCGACGAACCAGATCCGGCCGTCGTGCCAGCGCGGGCATTCCAGGTACGTCATGTCGGTCACCAGAGTGGTCGTCATTTCTCAGGCATAGCCGAGAAAGGCAGAATTGAAAAGCGTTGATCGCTGACACATGCAGGGACTAGCGTGCGGCTCCTGGGGGCAGGAGGGCCGGATGGCGGACGGGCGACTTCCGCGGGTGTCGACCGACGCCGCCGTCGGGCCGGTCGACGCCACGGCCGTGCCGCGGTTCGCCGGGCCCACCACGTTCGCCCGGCTGCCGACCCTCGACGAGGTGGGTGCGGCCGGCATCGTCGTCGCCGGGGTCCCGTTCGACGCGGGCGTGACCTACCGCCCCGGGGCCCGTTTCGGGCCGGCCCACATCCGGCAGTCGTCGCGGCTGCTGCGGCCGTGGAACCCGGCGCTGAACGTGGCGCCGTTCGGGGTCCGGCAGGTGGCCGACGCCGGCGACATCGCCTGCACCCCGTTCGGTGTCGGTGCGGCGATCGCGCAGATCGAGGCCGGCGCCCGGCTGCTCACGGGGGGCGGGCAGAAGCTGGTCACGCTGGGCGGGGACCACACCATCGCGCTGCCCCTGCTGCGAGCCGTCCACGCCGTGCACGGGCCGGTGGCGGTGCTGCACCTCGACGCCCACCTGGACACCTGGGACACCTACTTCGGCGAGCCGTACACGCACGGCACCCCGTTCCGGCGGGCGTCCGAGGAAGGCCTGATCGACCAGCGGCACAGCCTGCACGTCGGCATCCGCGGCCCGCTGTTTGCCGCCGGCGACCTGGACGACACCGAGCGGCTCGGTTTCGCCACGATCCACTGCGCCGAGATCGAGACGAATGGCCTCGCCGCGGCGGTGCGACGGATGACCGACCGGCTGGGGGACGCGCCGGTCTACCTGAGCGTCGACATCGACGTGCTCGACCCGGCGTTCGCGCCGGGCACCGGCACCCCCGAGGCCGGGGGCCTGACCAGCCGTGAACTGCTGACCATGCTCCGCGCCCTGGACCGGCTGGTCGGCGCGGACATCGTCGAGGTGTCGCCGGCGTACGACCACGCCGAGATCACCGGCATCGCGGCGGCCCACGTGGCATACGAGATCATCAGCGTGATGGCGAAAGGCGGCTGAGCCGATGGCGACCGAGGTACGCACCGGAGCATTCGAGGTCCGGTCGATCGACTACGTGCCGCTGGCCGAGCGGCACGGCAAGGTCTGGAGCCAGGGCCCGCTCTGGTTCATGAGCAACGCCCAGATCGCCACCCTCGCCGTCGGCACCTTCTCCGCGGTCGGCGGCGGCAACCTGTTCTGGTCGCTGATCGCGATCATCGGCGGCGCGTTGCTGGGCACGTTCTTCATGGCCTTCCACGCCGCCCAGGGCCCGCAACTCGGGCTGCCGCAGATGATCCAGTCCCGGCCGCAGTTCGGGTACATCGGGGCGCTGCTGGTCTGGCTGTTCGCCTATCTGCAGTACGCCGGGTTCAACATCTTCAACACCATCCTGGCCGGCGACGCCCTGCACAACACCGTGCACGGCCCGGCCAAGCTGTGGATCGTCATCGCCACCGCGCTGGCCGCCCTGATCGCCCTGATCGGCTACGACCTGATCCACCGGGTCGAGCGCTGGCTGACCGCCGGCTTCCTGATCATCTTCGGGATCCTGACCGTCGCCGTGTTCCTGCTGCCGTTCCCGGGCGGCTCGTTGGACGTCGGCGGGTTCAAGGCGACCCCGTTCCTGATCCAGTTCGGGGCGGTCGCCGGGTACCAGATCAGCTGGGCGATCTACGTGTCCGACTACTCCCGCTATCTGCCGCCGACGGTCGGCATCCGGCGGACGTTCCTCTGGACGTACGGCGGCTCGGCCCTGGGTGGGATCTGGCTGATGTGCCTCGGCGCGGCGCTGGCGGCGTGGGCCGGCGACGGCTTCGACACCATCACGTCGCTGCTGAAGGCGGGCGACCGGGTGTTCAGCGGCTTCGGCGACATCGTGCTGGTGTACGCCGTGCTCGGGCTGGTCTCGGTCACCGCGCTCAACATGTACGGCGGTTCGCTCACCCTGATCAGTGCGGCCGACTCGTTCCGCAAGATCAGGCCCACCGCGACCGTACGCATCGTCACCGTGCTGCTGACCGCGGTGCTGTCGCTGGTGCCGGCGCTGCTGATCGGCGCCGACTTCCTGACCAACTTCGAGGACTTCCTGCTGCTCGTGCTGTACCTGTTCGTTCCGTGGACCGCCGTCAACCTGGTCGACTACTACGTCGTGCGCCGCGGTCACTACGCCATCGCCGAGATCTTCAACCCGCACGGCATGTACGGCCGCTGGGGCTGGCGCGGCATCATCTCCTATGTGGTCGGTTTCGCCGCCATGCTGCCGTTCCTGAGCACCAGCAAGTACACCGGTTTCGTCGCCACCGCGCTGAACGGCGCCGACATCTCGTTCTTCATCGGCCTGCCGGTCGCCGGGCTGTTCTACTGGCTGCTGGCCCGCACCATCGACGTCGCGGCCGAGACCCGGGTCGCGGAGAGCGAGGCGGCCGAGCTCGAGTCGCTGGCGGAGGCCCATGACCGCGATTGACGCGTACGCGACGGCGTCGTCCATCCGGGCCGGTGAACTGACCTCGGTCGAGGCGACGAGCGACGCGCTGGGGGTCATCCGCGGGTCCCAGCCGAGCGTCAACGCCTTCACCGTCGTGTTCGAGGACGAGGCGATGGCGGCCGCCCGGGACGCGGACGAACGGGTCGCCCGCGGCGAATCGACGCCGCTGCTCGGGGTGCCGGTGTCGGTCAAGGACCACATCTGGATGGCCGGCACCCCGTCGACCAACGGCTCGGTGGCGCTGCGGGACTTCGTCGCGCCCGAGGACTGCGTGGCCGTGACCCGGCTGCGCGACGCCGGTGCGGTCATCGTCGGCAAGACCAACAACCCGGAGTTCTGCTACCGCGGCATGACCGACAACCTCGTGTACGGCCTGACCCGCAACCCCCGGGATCTCAGCCGTACGCCCGGCGGGTCGAGCGGCG
The DNA here is from genome assembly GCA_964236515.1 of uncultured Actinoplanes sp. GTDB lineage: Bacteria > Actinomycetota > Actinomycetes > Mycobacteriales > Micromonosporaceae > Actinoplanes. The sequence continues at coordinate 34,785 of CAXSDA010000004.1, read as the reverse complement.
GCGCCGGGGCGTCGGTCGCGGCCGGGCTGACCCACCTGGCCCTCGGTACCGACGGCGGCGGCTCGATCCGGATCCCCGCCTCGTTCTGCGGCGTGGTCGGCCACAAACCGACGTTCGGCCTGGTGCCGAAGGAACCCGGCTTCAAGGGCTGGAAGTCGCTGTCGGTGGACGGTCCGCTGGCCACCTCGGTCCGCGACGCGGCCCTCATGCTGTCCGTGATCGCCGGGCCGGCCGCGGCCGATGACACCACGGTCGCCGGCCCGGTCGGAGACCTGACCGGACGGCCGGGTGACCTGCGCGGCCTGCGGGTCGCCTACTCCGCCGACCTCGGATTCCTGCCGGTCGAGCCGGACGTACGGGCCGCGTTCGCCGCCGCGCTGGAGGTCGTCGCCGGGCTCGGCGCGACGCTG
>CAXSDA010000004.1:0-34365 GCA_964236515.1 uncultured Actinoplanes sp. | reverse complement strand
GGTCGCCGACCTGGCGGCGGCGGCCAGGCTCTCGCCCGGCATGCTGTCGAAGATCGAAAACGGCCTGACCTCCCCGTCGCTGAACACGCTGCAGACGCTGTGGGCGGCCCTGGGCGACCCCGGCCGCTCCGGCCACCGGCCACCCGACCGCGCTGTGGAACACCATCGCCCTGGCCGAGGGCTTCGCCTCCGAGGGCCCGTTGCTGGCCGACTGGCGGGACGAGATGTCACCCGGGACGGCCGAGATCATCGAGGCCGGCGCCGCCATCACCGCCGGGCAGTACGTCGACGCCCAGCACGAGCGGAACGCGTACACCCGGGTCTGGTCGGAGTTCTTCGACGATTACGACGTGCTGCTCACGCCGGCCATGCAGCTCACCGCGTTCCCGGTCGGCCGGTTGCGACCGGAGTCGATCGAGGGGCGGCCGGTCGACCCGTTCTTCGACGACTGGTGCACGCTGAGCGTGCCGGCCAACCTGACCGGCATGCCCGCCACCTCGGTCCCGTGCCCCGCCGAAGGACTCCCGGTGGGCTTGCAGATCATGGGGCCGCGCTGGTCCGACGCCCGCACCCTGCGGGTGGCGGCGGCCGTCGAGGCGGCCACCTGACACGGTACGTCCACCCAGTACCCCGGACGACCAGCGCGACATCACTGATCTCGACGAGTTCCTTCGGCTGGAGATCCAGCACTTCTTCGAGATCTACAAGGCGATCGAGCCGGGCAAGAGCGTGGTGGTCGGCGACGACCGGTGGGCCGGCCGGGCGGAGGCCGAGGCGGAGGTTCGGTCTGCATACGACCGGATGCGGCCGGTCCGATCAGGTGGCCGGGTCCTCGAGGCGGAAGCCGACCTTCATCGTCACCTGGACGTGGGCGACGTCGCCGTCGGAGAGGTGGCCGCGGATCTGGGTGACCTCGAACCAGTCGAGGTTGCGCAGCGTCTCCGAGGCGCGGCTGACGCCGTTGCGGATGGCCTGGTCGACGCCCTCGGCGGAGCTGCCGACGATCTCGGTCACGCGGTAGGTGTGGTCGCTCATCCCGGCACGCTACCGCTTTCCGCCCGCAGCCGAGGCCGGCCCGAGCCGGACGGATAGTCCTTCCGGAAGCCGGCGGTCCTGTTCGCGGCGGAGGGCGAGGCTGCGGCGGGCGGGCGGGCGGGCCGGGCCGGAGCCGGAGCCGCAGGCGGTCAGCAGAACGACCGGCAGGACGGCGAGCAGGAGCATCGAGGCGGTGCGGTGAAGAGTCACACGAGGTACACCGACCATCGGCCGGCAAGGTTTCAGCGACATCCGAATATATTGATGACCGTGCGCCGCCGGCCGCACGCCACCATCGCCGGGCCGCACGCCTGAGCCGGATGGCTGTATCGGTCTGCTACTTTCCGCGGCGTGGAACTAGTCGAGTGTCAGTGGTGCCGGCTGCAGAACCAGCCCGGCGCTGCCTCCTGTGCCAGCTGCGGCGCCCCGCTGGACGTCCGGAACAAGGTCAGCGACTCGGGCTGGCGGGAGGCCCCGCGCCTGCGGGACATGACCGAGTTCCGGTTCGCCAACTCGGTCGTGCAGGTCGAGGGGGAGCTGGTGCCGGTGGCCGAGATCGCGCTGGCCCAGGGCGATGCCGTGTACTTCGAGCACCACGTCATGCTGTGGAAGGACGAGGCCACCCCGATCACCGCCTTCCCGACCCAGGGCGGGATGCGCCGGATGTTCGGCGGGATGCCGTTCGTGCTCACCCTGGCGTACGGGCCGGGGCGGGTGGCGTTCTCCCGCGACTCGCCCGGCGAGCTGGTCGTGCTGCCGCTGCACCCGGGCATGGAACTGGACGTCCGGGAGCACGCGTTCCTGCTGGCGAGCCACTCGATCGCGTACTCGTTCGTACGGATCAAGGGTCTGGCCAACCTGCTGCACGGCGGCAACGGCATGTACCTGGACCGGTTCGTCACGGCCGGGGCGCCGGGGCTGCTGGTGCTGCACGGGTACGGCAACGTCTTCGAGCGGTACCTGCGCCCGGGGGAGAAGATCATGATCGAGCCGGGCGGGTTCCTGTACAAGGACGCGTCGGTGACCATGCAGGCGGTGCAGATGCCGATCAAGACCGGTCTGCTGAGCAAAGGCATGTACCTGGCCGAGATGACCGGCCCGGGCCGGGTCGGCATCCAGTCGATGTACGTCCACCACCACGCGGAATGAGGCGGCCATGACCATTCCCGAGGGTTACACCGTGTGCCGGTACTGCCGCGTGGCGCACCCGCCGGCCGGGGCGTCCTGCCCGAGCTGCGGCGCGGCCCTGGACATCCGGCAGTCCGTCAGCCGGTCCGGCTGGATGGAGCAGCCGCCGATCACCGACATGGCCCGGATCCAGTTCGGCCAGTCCCGGGTCCAGGTCGAGGGGACGTACGTGCCGGTCGCCGACTTCGCGCTGGCCGAGCCGGACTGGATCTTCTTCGCCCACCACTCGCTGTTGTGGACCGAGCCGGGCGTACGGCTGACCAACACGTCCCTGAAGGGGGCCTGGAACCGGATGCTGTCCGGGATGCCCCTGATCATGGTCGAGGCGCACGGCCCGGGCCGGGTGGCGCTGTCCGGCGACCGGCCGGGTGAGGTGGTGGCGCTGCCGCTGATGCCGGGCTGGCAGTTCTGGACCCGCGAGCACCGGTTCCTGACGGCCACCGGCAACGTCAGCTACACCTGGGAGCAGACCGGCATCTGGTACACGACCGGTTCCGGCGACGACAAGGAAACGCACTACCCGCTGGGCCAGTTCGGTGACATCTTCACCGCGAAGCAGACGCCCGGCCTGGTGCTGCTGCACTCGCCCGGCAACACGTTCCTGCGCGACCTGGCGCCGGGGGAGACCATTCTGGTCCAGCCGGGGGCGCTGCTCTACCGTGACGTGTCGGTGACCGCCCACCTGCACCTGGAGTACCCGCAGAACGGTCCGCGGGTGTCCTGGAGCCAGTCGTTCAGCCAGCGCACCATTTGGCTGCGCCTGGTCGGCCCGGGCCGGGTCGCGGTGTCGTCGGTCTTCGGCCACACCACGTCGCTGAGGGTCTCCAACCACTCCCCGGCCACGTCGTACCAGTGGTGAGCGGCCGGTGCGTCAGCCGGAGACCGGCGCGGTGACCATCCCGGCATGAGCGCGGGGCCGGGGGGTGCCGGCACGGGGCGCCATCTGGACGGTCCAGGTCCGGGTGCCGCCGACCGCCAGCATCGTCTTGCGCAGCAGCTCGCAGCCCATCTCCGGGGTGCCCTCGGCGAAGGCGCGGTTGATCAGGACGACCACCCTCGGATGGTCGTCGGCCTCCAGTGCGGCCATGATGGCGGTCCAGAGGACCGCACTCAGAGCGGCGTGGAAGCTGTCCGCTCCGCGCTCGCGAAGGTTCTTGACGGGTTCACCCATGTCGGTCCTCTGGTGTCGGTGTCGCACGGTGGTCATGCCGACCAGGTCAGCGCTCACAGGGCCGAGGCCGTGCCGCCGCGGCCCGGTCCAGGCCACGCGTGGACGAATCGATCCGCACGCAACACTACGCGCAGACACCGCCGCGGGCTCAACCCACTGATCGAGGCGGGCCGGGTGTGACCATGTCGGCATGACGACCGACCCGAACGACATGGCCCATCTGCGCCGCTGCGTGGTGCTCGCGACCGAGGCCCTGGACGCCGGCGACGACCCGTTCGGCTCGGTGCTGGCCGACGCCGTGGGCACCGTGCTGGCCGAGGCGCGCAACCGCGAGGTCACCGCCGCCGACCCGACCGCGCATCCCGAGCTGGAGCTGGCCCGGTGGGCCGCCGCGCACCTGCCGGCGGGCGAGCGGGCGGCGGCCACCGTCTACACGTCCGGGGAACACTGCCCGATGTGCGCCGCCGCCCACGCCTGGGTCGGGCTGGGCCGGATCGTCTACGCCGCGTCGGGCGCCCAGCTCGCCGGCTGGCGGGCCGGCTGGGGGCGGCCGGCCGGCCCGGTGGCCGTCCTCCCGATCGGGGTAGTCGCTCCGGAACTCAGCGTGACCGGCCCGGTCGCGCCGCTCGACGAGCAGATGCGGCTGATCCACGAACGGGCCGCCCGGCGCTGATCAGAGCACCTCGCGCAGGCGGGCGGCGAACTCGGCCGGCTTCCCGGCGTACCCGGAGTCGCCGCCGACGAAGCCGCCGTGGTGGCTGGGGAAGACCACGGCATCCGGGCCGAGCTCGGCCGCCAGCGCCCGGGCCGTACGGGCGGTGTAGGTGTGGCCCGTCTCCTCGCCGACCCCGACGACGATCCGGGTCGGCGCCGCCCGCAGCGCCTCCACGTCCGGCCGGTAGTCGATGACCGCCCGCGAGTGCATCGACAGCAGCGGGTCGTCGCGAGTGCCGTCATCGCCGGCCGGCAGGCCGAACATCGCCGGATCGGGCGCCGGCCGGGCGAAGAACTCGTCGGTGAACTCATCCGGCCACGACGTCATGGCGATGAACGCGGCCATCCCCGCGCCGGCGCCGTTCGCCTGGTACGCGTCGTGGAAGCCGGCCACGGCGCGGTCGGCGGCCGCGGCGTCGGGCAGCACGGCGTTGATCGGCGGCTCGTGCGCGACCAGTGTGACCACGTCCTGGGGGTGGGCGGCGACCAGTTCGAGCGCGGTGACCGCGCCGCCACTGCTGGCGAACACCTCGACCGGCCCGAACGTCCCGATCAGCGCGTGCAGGTCGGCCGCCTGCTGCTGCGGCGTGTTGTCCCGCCGCCCGTCGCTGCGGGTGCTACGCCCGAGACCGCGCGGGTCGTAGCTGACGACCGTACGGTCGGAGAAGTGGCCGGCGAGGGCGGCGAACCCGTCGGCGGTCATCGGCTGGCCCACCATGAGCAGCACCGGCCGGCCGCCGGCGGGCGGCAGCGGCCCGCGGACGTCGTACACCAGTTCGGCCCCGGGCACCGGCAGCGTGCGGGTCTGGATGTCAGTCATGCCGGGCAGGATACGACGGGGGGCGGGAGCCCGTCCGGACTCCCGCCCCGCGCGCCCGGTCAGCCGGTGATGCTGGGCCGGCCCGTCTCCAGGTGGCCGATCAGGTGCTGTGACCAGCTGTGGTCGGAGCCGGCGGTGATCGTCAGGTCGTACCAGCCGTGGCTCTCGCCGATCGACTCGGCCGTCCACGTCCGGCGGCTGCGCGGGCCGACCGTCACGGTGTGCGGGCGACCGGTGACATAGTGGTTGTGCCGGATCGTGACGTCCACGGCCGTACGCCCGGAGTTGTGCAGCGTCACGATCAGCTTCGGCTCGCCGTCGTGGTGCCGGCCCGCGTGGTACGCGACCTCGACCCGCAGGTCACGGCCGGCGCCCGACACGTCGCCGGTGTAGCGGCGCAGGAACCGGTTCGGCCCGACCACCGTCAGGTCGTACGACGGGCCGCCGACCGGCACCGTGGCGGTGGCCGTCGCGCCCGCGGCGACGGTGTGCTGACCGGGGAAGCCGGCCGGATACTGCGCGATGGCCGGAACGCCGGCCAGGTTGTCGTACACGGCGAAGTGGCTCGCCCGGGTGGCGAACGGCCCGGCGTTGCTGAGCTCGAGGGCAGCAGCCGAGCCGCGGACGCCGGTCAGGTTGGCATTCGGCTGGTAGGGCAGCGGCCGCGCCCGCTTGGTGCCCGCCTCCTGGGTCGGCATCGCATTGTCGGCGGGCTCCGGGTCGTACTCGTGCTCGGGAATCAGAACCCCGGTCTCCGGCAGATGCGGCAGTCCGTAGATCGGCGCCCGGAAGTCGAAGGCAGACGTCAGGTCCCCGCAGACCTGACGTCGCCAGGCGCTGATGTTGGCGGAGACCGCCGGCTTGCCCAGCGCGCCGGTCCACTTCTCCAGGAACTGGATCACCGACGTGTGGTCGGAGACCTCCGAGGTCACCCAGCCGCCGCGGGTCCAGGGCGAGATCAGGATCAGCGGTACGCGGAACCCCAGTCCGACCGGCACCGGCGCGGCGACGCCGTCGATCGTCCCGGCCACGAACTCGTCGGCCGCACCCGGCGCCGGGGTCGGCGGCGGCACATGGTCGAACTGGCCGTCGTTCTCGTCGTAGTTGAGGATGACCAGCGTCGAGTTGAGCACGTCCGGGTCGGCGGCCAGCGCGTTGAGGACGCCGCGCAGGAAGTAGGCGCCGTTGCTGGGCGACGTGACCGGGTGCTCGGAGAAGAACTGATTGTTGATCACCCAGCTGACCTGGGGGAGCCGGCCCGCCACGACGTCGGCCCGGATCGCGTTGTTGATGTTGTCGGCGTTGCCGGACAGCCCGGTGACCGGCTCGGGCACGTTCTGCACGCCGTTGTCGTAGTAGACGTTGCCGGGCGCGGCCGTGCCGCCCTGCGTCGGGTCGAGGTCGGCGAATGTCTTGAAGTACTCCAGGCCGTTGTCGCCGTAGTCGTCCTCGCACTGGTATGCGTGCCAGGTCACGCCGGCCTTCTGCAGCGTCTCGGCGTACGACTCCCAGGGCAGGAACTTCCCGAGTTCGTCGCCGCCGGAGTAGGCGATGGAGTCGCCGTGCTTCTGGTTCGCGTTGATCGTGCCGCTCCACAGGTACGTTCGGTTGGGGCCGGTCGCACTGATCACCGAGCAGTGGTACGCGTCCCCGATGGTGTACGCGTCGGCCAGTGCGTAGTGGAACGGCAGGTCGTGCCGGTCCAGGTAGCCGAGCGTGGTCGGGCCGCCTTTGGCCTCGTACCACCCGTTCATCAGGCCGCCGTACCAGGCCGCATGCTGGTCCTCCCAGCCGTGCGTGGTGCCGCCGTAGTTGGCCGCGCCGACCTCCGGGTCGGGCGGGACGTCGCCCTCCCACGCCTTGGCTCCGGACAGCCGCCACGGGTACTGGGTGGGCGCGCCGGCGGTGGGCGTCTGCGGCTGCTGCCATACCGTTCCGCCGCCGGGGAGCTGGATGGTCGAGCGGTCGCCGAACCCGCGGACGCCCTTGAGCGATCCGAAGTAGTGGTCGAAGCTTCGGTTCTCCTGCATGACCACGACGACGTGCTTGATGTCGCGAAGGTCGCCGTGCGGGCGGTGGCCGGTCGCGGCGGAGGTCTCGGCGGCGGCGGCAAATGCGCTCGAGCCGGGCAGCCCGGCCCCGACGGCGGCCGCGCCGGTGACGGCGGCGGCGGTGCCGAGGAACTTCCTGCGGGACAGTTCGGACATGGTGCTCCTCAACGTCGGGAGGTGAGAAAGGCCTCCCGCACCGTTGCGAGTTCACCTGGCCCGCGCGCGACGTCCAGACGACGCCCGGGTGCCGATTGCGCGACCACCTGGCTGTTGCCGCCACGGTGACAAATGTGCCGTCCAGCTTGAGCAGGTCGATCGGCAGGTACTTGAGCAGCTTCACCGACGACCAGCCGGTGCCGAAGTCGTCCAGTGCCAGCTCGCATCCGCAGGTCCGGACGGCCACCGCGAAGTCGGCCGCCACCACGAGGTCGTCGATCGGCAGCGACTCGGTGATCTCGAACGTCACGGTCGTGCCGGACACCCCGTGCCGGTCCAGCGCCCGCAGCACATGATCGGCGAACCCCGGTTCGGACACCGCCCGCCCGGAGAGGTTGATCTGATGCCGCACGGTCTGCGGGCCCCGACCGATCAGGGCCAGCGCGCGGTCCACCACCCAGCGGTCCACGGCGAGCATCGACCCCGTACGGCCGGCGGTGTCCAGATATCCGGCCGGTGGATGGGGTTGCCCGTCGCTCCCCAGCACGCGCAACAGGATCTCGGCCCGGGTGATCTCGTTGAGGGTCAGGTCCAGGATCGGCTGGGCCCACAGCCGCAGCCGGCCGGCCTCGGCCGGAAGGGGCGGCCGCCGGGAGTCGCTCAGCACGGTCAGCCGGGGCGATCCGGGCGGCACCGGCGAGGTGGTCCGGTCCCGGCGCCGACGGCGGGCGCCGGCCTGCTTGTCCAGTTCGATCCGGGTGACGTCCCGGATCGTGGCGATCACCCCGGTCGGGGTGACGCCGTCCGGGGTGAGCAGCTCGAGCAGGCCCTGGACGTATCGCAGGGCGCCGTCCGCGCGGACCAGCCGGACGCTGAACTCGGCCGGCGAACGCTGCTGCCAGGCCGCCTCAACGGTGTCAGCGAGCGCCGCCCGGTCGTACGGGTGCACCGCGCGGATCAGCCGCTCGCGGGTCACGTACGGCTTGACGGCCGGATGGCCGCACAACCGCGACAACTCGGCCGACCAGACCAGCGCGCCGGTGCCGGCGGTCCAGCGCAGCCACCCCGCCTGGGCCGACTCGGCGGACCGGATGATCCGGGCGGCCTCGTCGGTGCCGTCCGCCACGACGTCCCCGGCGTCCAGGTCGCCGACCAGGTCACGCCCCTCGGCCGTACGCTCGGCGAACAGCCGGAGCAGATCCGCGGCGGCGCGGCGCGTCCGGGCCCGATCGAGAGTGGAGGGCTTCCGCGACGCCGCCAGTTCGAGGATGTCGTCGAGGTTCATCGCCGCCGCCTTCCCGCCGGCACCCGGAAGCCGTCCTGTTCGGCCAGTTCCTGCAACCGCCGGCGGGCGTACACCTTGTTCTTGGCCACCACCATCAGCCAGGCCGTGGGGTCGGAGTACTCGCGGACGGTGTCCCATCGCGCCCGGACGGCCAGGAAGGCCTCCTGGGTCACGTCCTCGACCATGCCCCGGTCGGCTTCGAGCCGATTCAGGAAGCGGATGGCCGCGTCGCGGTTGGAGCTGAAGAACCCGGTGAAGGTGGCGTCCAGGACCGCTTGGCGGTGGGCGTCGCCCTCATCGCCGGTCGGAACGTCCAAGGTGTCCACGCCGTTGCCCCCAAGTGTGTGTTGCGTTCCTCCGATCCCTACTCTCCGTGGAGTACGCACATGTGGGGGAGACGTGACGTGCCAAGTTCGCGCACCCTCTCTGAGCTGCGAGGATGCGTGAACTCGGCGATCGCCGTGACGTAAAGTTACCGGTACGTAGGGTTACTGCCTACCCGACCGGGCCGGTGGCCAGCCTGACCGTGCTGGTGTGGGACTGTCCGGAGAGGTCGGTGTACGCGACCTGCACGCTGTCGCCGGGGTGGTAACCGTCCAGTTTCGTGGTCAGGGCGGTCGCGGTGTCGACGGTGGTGCCGGCGACCGAGGTGATCACGTCACCGCGGGACAGGCCGGCCGACTCCGCCGGGGAGCCCTGGACGACGCCCAGGACCACCGGGCCGGTGGCGCTGCCGGTGCCGCGGTTGCTGCTGGTCGCCTCGATGCCGAGGTACGCCGTCGCGCCGATGTGGACCGCGCTCGACGACCGGCCGGAGCGGATCTGGTCGGCGATCGTCGTGGCGTTGCCGATCGGGATGGCGAAGCCGTCACCGCCGGCCGACTGGTACTGGAAGCCGGCCGACGCAGCCGTGTCCATGCCGATCACCTGGCCCGACGTGGTCAACAGCGGACCGCCGGAGTCGCCCGCCTCGATGTCGGCGTTGACCTCGATCAGGCCGGTGAGCTGCTCCGAGGACCCGGTGGACTCGTCCGACGCGGTGATCGACTGGTTGAGCGCCGAGATCATGCCGCCGACGGCGCTGGGCGTGCCGCCGGTGCCGCCGGCGTTGCCGATGGCCACCACCTGGTCGCCCGCCTTCACGGTCGTGTTCGACAGGGTGGCGGTGGTCAGGCCGGAGGCGCCGGAGAGCTGCAGCACCGCGACGTCGCCGCTGCGGTCGTAGCCGACCACGGCCGCCCGGTAGGTCCTGGAGTTGCCCAGATCGGTGACGCTGATGCTGGTGGCGCCCGCGACCACGTGGTTGTTGGTCAGGATGACGCCGGTGGAGCCGATCACGATGCCCGTGCCCGCGGCTTCGCCGTTCTGGGCGCCGAGCACGGTGTTGATGTCGACCAGCGCCGGGTCGACCTTGGCCGCGACCGCGGCGATCTGGCTGTCGGTGGGCCCGCCGGCGCCGGTCGCGCCGGACCCGGTCGAGCCGGACCCGTCCGAGCCGTTCGATCCTGAGCCGAACCCGCCGCCGGACTGCGCGCCCCCGTTCCCGGTTTCGCCCTGCGGGCTGAGCGGGAGGAAGGGTGACGCCTGCGCCGTCGAGGTGGGGTGCGCCGACCAGCCGGCCGCGAAGCCGCCGGCCCCGCCGACCAGCAGCAGGAGCAGCGCGCCGCCGACCCCGGCCGCCACCCGGCCGCCGCGCCCGCGCCGGGGCGGCTCCGGCGACAGGTCGTACACCGACCCGTAGGGCGACTGATACTGCGGGGCGTACTGCTGCGGATAAGGCGGCTGCCGATTTTGCTGTTGCGGATACTGCTGCTGCGGCGGCCACTCGTCGGACGCGGGTGTGTAGGTGAAGTGCTCAGTCACCGGACGTTCTCCTCCCGGACAGCCAACCCCATTCCTCCCCTGTTGTACGTCGCGATTCTCGGAGTGGCCTGTCCGAAGGCTGTGGATCCGCCGGACGCCGGTGCATCCGAACGGGTGATCCGGGGCGAACCCTTCTCCGGCGGCGTCCACCGCCGCCGAACCGATCGCTCGAGAAGAGGCTCACTCATGGCACTCGCACGATCCCGTCTCCTGGTGACCGCCGCCGTGGCCGCGCTCGCCGCGTCCCTGGTCGGCGCACCCGCGCAGGCGCACGTCAAGGCCAAACCCCTCGGCACCCGCTCGCTGGCCGCGGTCCTGACCGCCGACAAGAGCGGCTTCGACCACAACGGCCGCGACTTCGACGTCCTGACCGCGGCCGTGCTGGCCGTGCTCAAGGCCAAGCCGTCCAGCCCGGTGAAGGTGCTGACCGACGGCACCACGGCGCTGACCGCGTTCCTCCCGACCGACTACGCGTTCGAGAAGCTGGCCCAGGACGTCACCCACGCGCGGCGCCTGCCGTCCGAGAAGTCGGCGTTCACCACGGTGGCCGGGCTGGGCATCGACACCGTCGAGGCGGTGCTGCTCTACCACGTGATCCCGGGGGCGACCATCGACGCCCGGACGGCGCTCAAATCGAACGGCGCCAAGCTGACCACCGCCGCCGGCTCGACCATCACGGTCCGCGTCGTACGGAGCTGGTGCGTCAAGCGGATCACGCTGGTCGACGCCGACCACAACGACCGCAACCCCACGGTCGTCAAGGCCGACATCAACAAGGGCAACAAGCAGATCGCGCACGCCATCGACCGCGTGCTGCGGCCGATCGACCTGCCCTGACATACAGCCGTACGGCCGGGGATGCGCATCCCCGGCCGTACGCGCCGGGCCGGAGACTCCTCGCCACCGCGGCCACTCGGGCGCAGTTCTGCTGGGGGGCGCGGTTGAGCATCACGTGTGCGCCTCCGGCGGCGGTCTTCCCGGCCACGACCGTCGGCCCGAGCAACATTCACCACCGGTCTGTGGAGCAGCCGCAGACGCTGGAAACACCTGCCGTCAGCCGGGCCCGGACCCACTCATGCTTCCGGATCGGCACGCGCCCCCGGCGGCACGCGTAGGCCGAGGGTGGCATCCAGACCCAGGGCGTCGAGTACGCGCACCATGGTGGGCGTCGGGTTGTGCAGGACCAGGCGGGTACCGGCGTCGCAGGCCATCAACCGGCAGCGCAGCAGGCAGCGGATCCCGCCCGCGTCGGTCAAAGTCAGCTCGGCCAGGTCGAGTTCTATCGTTTCCGGCTCCAGCCGTTCCAGCGCGCGGGTGACCGCTGCGGTGAGCAACGGCGAGGTCTGCCGGTCCAGTTCGCCGATGAGGCGCAGCCGGGTGCGGTAGGCCCCGTCGGCGGTGACCGCGATGCGCAGATAGTCCTCAGCCGGTTCGGTCACGCCGATCGGATTCATGGAGACCTCGCAAGAACGATCAGCCGAGCGGCCGGGAGCATCGCCCCTCAGTTTAGTCCGTCGGACAGCGGCCCGGTCGCATCCACACCGCCGTACGGCCGGGATCGGCACGATCCCGGCCGTACGTGCGGGTTCAGGCGTTGCGGCGCCACGCGTACCAGGCCATCGCGATGGCCCCGGCGGCCGTCGGCACCGCGCCGATCAGCCCGGCCCAGCCGTTCGAGGGCAGCACGAACGTGCCCACGATGACCAGGGTCAGCACCGGCACCCACCACGGCACGGCCCGGGACCGGAACATGCCTACCGCCTGCAGGATCGTGCCCAGGATGACCAGCCCCTGGCCGACCAGGGCGAACGCGAAGACCCGGCTGTCTTTGTCGACCGCGTCCAGGAACGGCCGGGCCGCACCGGCGTTCAACGACGGGCCGGTGGCGAAGAAGTAGAGCAACGCCCAGCCCGCGATCCCGGTCGCCTGCACCGCCGCCCCCAGCCAGAGCAACGCCGCGCCGGCGGTGGCCCAGGCCGACCCGCGCCGTCGCACAATGGCCAGTCCGGCCAGACCCTGCAGGGGCACGTTGAGCAGGAACAGCACGGCCATTACGGAGATCACCGCGAAGAAGCGGTCGCGGACGGGCGCGACGTCGTCGTACGTGTAGAAGTCGCCCGAGCCGGTCGGCCACAGAACTGTGGCGATCACGCCGAGCACGCTGGTCACGGCCAGCGTCCCGGTGAGCAGGCCGAGTCGGGCGCGGCTGGTGGACGTAGCCGGCGCCAGGTCGGCGGGGGCGGCTGCGGTCTGGATGGCCATGGTGGAAGTCCCTTCGTTTCGAGGTGACCTCAGCCAACCGCCGGATCCGGGCCCGGTCAGCGTGGCGGGCACGTGACGTATCTACGTGCTGGCCCCCATCCCGTCCCGCGGTTGTCGTCCTACGCTGAGACCATGCGCCTGCAGAAGTGGGCCGCCGCCCTCCTGACCAGTGCCGCCGTGGCTCTCGCGGCGGTGGTCACGGTGCTGCTGGCGGTGTTCCGCCCGGCCACCGACGTCACCGGCACCTTCCTGCCGCCGGCCGCCGGCTCGCTGCTGGTCGCCGGGCTCGGCGTGGTGATCGCGTGGCGGGTGCCGCGCAACCCGATCGGCCCCCTGCTGTCCTGGACCGGCGCGACCGGCGCCTTCCTGGCCGGCCGCCCTGCATACGAGTCGATGGCGCTGGCCCACCCCGGCTCGCTGCCGCTCGACCTGCGGGTGGTGGTGCTGTTCGAGGAGAGCGGCTGGTGGCTGTTCGTCGCCGTGCCACTGGTGCTTCTGTTCTTTCCCGACGGACGGCTGCCGGGGCCGCGGTGGCGGTTCGTGCCGTGGGCGCTGGTCGCGTCCGGGGTGATCCAGCAGGCGTACGGGATCGTCGAGCCGTTGCCGTTCCTGGGGCCGCTGAAGGACACGCCCCGGCCGTACCCCGGCCCGCCCCGGGTGGTCGAGGTGATCACCACGGTGGTGTTCGCGGCCCAGTTGGTGCTCGCGCTGGCCTGCGCGGTCTCGCTGGTCGTGCGCTACCGCAAAGCCACCGGCGTACGGCGTAAGCAGCTCACGTGGCTGGCTCCGGCCGGCGTCGCGGTGGTCGCCTACCCGCTGGTCTGCGGCAGCGAGATCCTGCTGACCGGCTCGACCGGACCGGTGGCGCTGGTCGAGGCGGTGGTCGCGTTCGTGGCCTTCCCGGCCGCGATCGCCATCGCCATGCTGCGCCACGACCTGTACGACGTGGACCGGGTGCTGGCCGCGACCCTGACGTACGGGATCGTGTCGCTGATCCTGGCCGGGGCCTTCGCCGGTTCCATGGTGGCCGCCGGCCTGTTGCTGGGGCGGGGTTCGGCGGTCGCCGCGGCGGTGGCCACCCCGGTCGCCGCCCTGTTGCTGGCCCCGGTCCGGCGGCGGGTGCAACGGTTCGTCGACGACCGGTTCTATCCGCCCCGGCGGGCCGCCCAGGTGGCGGTGGACGCGTTGCAGGCCCGCATCCACGCCGGGACGGCCGAGCCCGAGGAGCTGCAGGAGACGCTGCGGGTGGCGCTGCGCGACCCGGGCCTGCGGGTGGTGGTCCGGTTGCCCGGCACCGGCGAGCTGGTCGGCCGGCCCGTGGTCGGGCCGTCCGTGCCGGTCGAGCTGGCGGGGGAACGGATCGGGCTGCTCGCGTCGGCCGAACCGGAGGCGGTGCCGGTGCTGCGCGCGGTCGTGCCGGTGGTGGCCGGGCTGGTCGAGGTGATCCGGCTGCGGGCCGAGCTGGCGTCGGCGCTGCAGGAGGTGCGGGAGAGCCGGTTGCGCCTGGTGCAGGCGGGCAACGCGGAACGCGTACGGCTGGAACACGACCTGCACGACAGCGCGCAGCAACGCCTGGTCGCGCTGGGGATGGGACTGCGGATCGCACAGCTCACGCACTCCGACGACATGAACGGGGTGCTCGACCACGCGGTGGCCGAGCTGACCACCGCGGTCGCCGAACTGCGTCAGATCGCCCACGGGCTGCGTCCGTCCAGCCTCGACGACGGGTTGCACGCGGCGCTGTCCGGCATGGCCCGGCTGCTGCCGATCCCGGTGCAGCTGGAGGTCGACCCGGCCCGGCTGCCCGACGACCTGGCCACCACCGCGTACTATGTGGCCTGCGAGGCGGTGACCAACGCGGCCAAGCACGCCCGGGCCGACCAGGTCGCGGTCCGGGTCGACCGGCAGGACGCGACGCTGCGGGTCCGGGTCACCGACGACGGGTGCGGCGGCGCGACCGTCCGGGCCGGGTCCGGGCTGGCCGGGCTGACCGACCGGGTGGCGGCGTTCGGTGGCTCGCTGAGTCTGCACAGCCCGTCCGGCGGCGGCACCGTGATCGAGGCGGTGCTGCCGTGCGCGTCGTGATCGGCGAGGACTCCATGCTCTTCCGGGAGGGGCTGGCCAGCCTGCTCACCGTGGCCGGGCACGACGTGGTGGGGCGGGCCGGGGACGCGGAGTCGCTCGTCCGGGTGGCGGACGAGGCGAAGCCGGACCTGGCGCTGATCGACATCCGGATGCCGCCCGACCTGACCGACGATGGCGCCCGGGCCGCCCGCCGGCTGCGCGGGAAGTACCCGGCGCTGGGCATCGTGCTGCTGTCCCAGCACGTGGAGACCCGGCACTCGGTCGAGTTGGTGGCCGGCGGCGGGTTCGGGTACCTGCTCAAGGACCGGGTGCTCGACGTGGACGACTTCCTCGACTCGCTCACCCGGGTGGCCGGTGGCGGGTCGGCGCTGGACCCGGAGGTGGTGGCCCGGCTGCTCGGGCATACCCGGGGCGACCCGCTGGCCAAGCTGACCCCCCGGGAACGTGAGGTGCTGGGCCTGATGGCCGAGGGCCGGACCAACGTCGGCATCGCTCGCCGGCTGTGGCTGCAGTACCGGACGGTCGAGGCGCACGTCAGCAACATCATGGCCAAGCTCGGGCTGATGGACGACGACGAGAGCCACCGCCGGGTTCAGGCCGTGCTGACGTATTTGCGGCATAAGAACGCTTTGGACTGACGCCTTCCCGGAAGCAATTCGGCAACATGCAGGTAAACGAGGGTGGAACTTCAAACGTGGACCCTCCGGGGCCTACCAGCAGCGGGAATCGGCGCGCGACGATTCCCGCGTGGCAGAAAACACCGTGATCTTGGTCCTCGTGATCGTGACCGCTCTGGGTTTCGACTTCACGAACGGATTCCACGACACCGCGAATGCGATGGCCACGTCCATCGCCACCGGCGCATTGCGCCCGAAAGTCGCCGTGGCGCTGTCCGGAGCTCTGAATCTGGTCGGTGCGTTCCTTTCCGTCGAGGTCGCCCTCACGGTCACCAACGCCGTGGTCAAGATTCAGCAGTCGAACGGCACGCCCAAGCCCGAGCTGCTCACCAACGGCGGTGTGGCCCTGCTCCTGATCATTCTGGCCGGCCTCATCGGCGGCATCGTCTGGAACCTCCTCACCTGGTTGCTCGGCCTGCCGTCGAGCTCGTCGCACGCGCTGTTCGGCGGCCTGATCGGCGCGACCGTCGCCGGCCTGGGCTGGTCCGGCGTCAACTGGGTCGGTAACGGGACCAAGCTCGACGGCGTGGTCGGCAAGGTGATCCTGCCGGCGGTCTTCTCCCCGGTCATCGCGGGCATCGTGGCCGCGGTCGGCACCTGGCTGATCTACAAGATCGTGCTCGGCGTGGCCTCCCGGTTCACCAACAACGGGTTCCGCTGGGGCCAGATCGGCTCGGCCTCGCTGGTCTCGCTGGCGCACGGCACCAACGACGCGCAGAAGACCATGGGCGTCATCACGCTCGCGCTGATCGCCACCGGGGACTGGACCGACACCAAGAACATCCCGTTCTGGGTGAAGCTCGCCTGCGCCCTGTCCATCGCGCTCGGCACCTACCTGGGCGGCTGGCGGATCATCCGTACGCTCGGCAAGGGCCTGGTCGAGATCGAGTCCCCGCAGGGCATGGCGGCCGAGTCGGCGTCGGCGGCGGTCATCCTCGCCTCCAGCCACCTCGGCTTCGCGCTGTCGACCACGCATGTGGCCACCGGCTCGATCCTCGGCACCGGCGTCGGCAAGCCCGGCGCGCAGGTCCGCTGGCGGGTCGCCGGCCGCATGGTCGCGGCCTGGCTGATCACGCTGCCGTCGGCGGCGATCGTCGGCGCGGTGATGTGGTGGATCGGCCACCTGTTCGGCGACCTCGGCGGCGCGATCGTCGTCTTCGTGATCCTGCTGGCCTTCGCCGTGTTCATGTACATGCGGTCCCGCAAGACACCGATCGACCACAACAACGTCAACGACGAGTGGGAAGGCGCACCGGCCGAAGAGCCGCGCGTTCCCGCCGGTGCGGCGAGCTGAGAGGGCTGACTGATGCACAACTTCGCTCTGGCCTTCGACGGCGCCTGGAAGGTGCTGCTGGCCAGCCTCATCCTCGGCGCCGGCCTGCCCGCCCTGTTCGCGCTCGGCATCCGATCGCTCGCGTGGGGCGCGGGCGGCGACGCCGAGGCCCATGCCGCCGGCACCGCCGGCCCGCGGGCCAATCCGGCCGGGACCGTACTCGGCTGGATCCTGATCCTGATCGTCCTGGCCGGCGTGGTCCTCGGCATCACGTTCATCGTGGCCACCGGTTTCGGCAAGGCGCTCAGCTTCGAGCACATCTACCCGACGATCGTCAACAAGTGAGGCTGGGATGACCGACGACACCCGCTCCGGCTTCCTGACCCGTACGCTCGACTGGCTCCGGGCGGGCTACCCGACCGGCGTGCCCAAGCGGGACTACATCGCCCTGCTCGGCGTACTGAAGGTCAAGCTGTCCGAGGACGAGATCCGCAAGCTGGCCCGCGACCTGGCCGACCAGTCGCAGAAGTACGACGAGCCGATCACGCCCGAGGACATCGAGAAGATCATCGACGAGAAGATGCTGCAGGAGGCGACCCCGGCCGACGTGGCCCGGGTGTCCGCCCACCTCGCCGCCGGGGGCTGGCCGCTGGCCGATCCGCCCACCAGCTGACCGTTGTCACGAGCATGGCCCGGCCGCTTCCGGCCGGGCCATTCCCGTGCCCGGCTCTCATTCCGGCTTGGACAGGCGGGCGACGAAGCGCTTCAACTGGTCGCGGTAGCGGTCCAGGAATTCGGGGGAGTCCGCGTCCCGGCCGGTCAGGTCGGTGGCGAGGCCGGCCAGGGCCGTCGGCGCCAGTGCGGCGCCGAACAGGGCGAGCAGCACGTACGCCGGGTCCAGGTCGGCGGCGATCTCGCCCGCCTCCTGGCGCCGCCGCATGTCCTCGACCATCGCGGCGCGGAAGTCCGCCTCGCCCTCGGCCCGCTCGCCCGACAGCGCCTGCCAGATCAGCAGCCGGGACCAGGACCGCTGCGATTCGCCTACGTAGGTGAACGCGGCCACCACCTCGTCCAGCGGCGCGTCCGGGCGGCTGAGCTCGCCGCTGATCACCCGCCAGCGGTCCAGCAGCGCCCGGTACAGCCCCTCCTTGCCGCCGAAGTAGTACGAGATCAGCTGCTGGTTGGCGCCGGCCCGCCGGGCGATCGCCCCGATCCGCGCGCCGGCGAATCCGTGCTCGCCGAACTCGGTCAGCGCCGCGTCCAGGATCCGCTCCCGGGTGCGCTCGGCGTCGCGCTGGCGGGCCGGACCGGCCGGGGAGCGACGGCTTTCAGGCTGGTCGGTCACGCCGGTCAGACTATCAATCAAACGTTTGGTTGACAGAGTCAATCGGGCACATGATGCTGAACGACATGACGCGACACGTGATGATCATCGGTGGCGGGATCGGCGGGCTGGCGCTCGCGCACGGACTGCGGCGGGCCGGCCTGCCGGTCACCGTGTACGAGCGCACCCACCGGCGCACCGACTGGCTGCAGGGTTACCGCATCCACATCAACCCGGCGGGCGCGGCTGCGCTGCGCGCCTGCCTCGACCCGGCCGGCTGGCAGTCCTTCGTGGACACCGTCTCGGCCGGTGACGGCGGCTTCGGCTTCCTCACCGACCAGGCGACCGAGCTGCTCGAATTCCGCCCCGAGGAGATCGGCGGCCGGCACTACGGCGTCAGCCGCCTGCGTCTGCGCGAGACCCTGCTCGACGGCCTCGACGACGTCCTCCACCCGGGCATGGAATTCACCCACTACGAGCGGGCCGGCGACCGGGTCGTGGCGCACTTCGCCGACGGCACCACGGCCACCGGCGACCTCCTGATCGGCGCGGACGGCGCCAACTCCCGCGTCCGCGGCCAGTTGCTCCCGCACGCCGCGGGCCGGGTCGACACCGGCATCGTCGCCGTGGCCGGCCGGTACCCGCTGACCCGCCAGACCTCGGCGGTGCTGCCGCCGGCGCTGCGCACCCGCACCAACATCGTCGTCCCGCGATCGCGGGGCTCGCTCTTCACCGCCAACTGGCGGGGCGACGGTGAGGTCCCCGAATCCGACTGCGCGATCTGGGGGTTCTCGGACGCGGCCGAGGCGTTTCCGGCGGACGTCGAGAAGCTGGACGGCCCGTCGCTGGCCCAAGTCGTCGCGCAGCGGATGCCGGGCTGGGCGCCGGCCTTCCACCGGCTCGTCGGCGGAAGCGACCCGGCGACCGTCAACGCGTTCCGGGTGAAGAGCGCGATCCCCACCGGCCCGTGGCCGGCCGGGCCCGTCACGCTGCTGGGCGACGCCATCCACCACATGACGCCGATGGCCGGCATCGGGGCCAACACCGCGCTCCGCGACGCCGACCTGCTCCGGCGCACGCTGATCACGGGCGGACCGGTTCCGGAGTACGAGCGGGAGATGCTCGACTACGGCTTCGCGGCCGTACGGCTGTCGTTGCGGAACGCCCAGCGGTCCGGGAACTCCACGCGGGCCGGCCGGGCCGGGTTCCGTACGGCCTTGCGGGTCGTCGCGGCCGTGCCCCCGCTGCGCCGGAGGATGGCCGCCGGCCTGGGCCGGTGAGCCCGGAACCGGTTACCGGCGAGGCCGGCGGCGCGCGAGCCGGAGCCGGCGGTCACGTCCCCGGCCGTACTCGCAGGAAGTTGATCGCGATCTGGTGGAACGCCGGCTGCCCGTCCTGGTTGATCAGCTCGCACCGGGTGTGCACGATGCCGCGGTCGGGCTTCGACTTCGACGGGCGCGCGTCCAGCACGGTGGCCCGCATGCGCAACCGGTCGCCAGGGCGGACCGGGACGGGCCAGCGCACCTCGTCCACGCCGGGGGAGGCCAGGCTGGCCACGTGCGACAGGTAGTGGTCGACGAACAGCCGGGTGAACATGCCGGCGGTGTGCCAGCCGCTGGCGATCACCCCGCCGAACGGGCCGCCCGCCGCCCACACCACGTCGATGTGGATGGGCTGCGGGTCGAACCGGCGGGCGAACTCGACGATGTCCGCCTCCGTGACGTCGGTGTAGCCGTAGTCGTACACCGCCCCGGGCCGATAGTCCTGGAACCATCGATCGCCGATCGGTTCGGGGAAGTCGTCAGCCAGCGCCTGGGTCATACCGATCATCAAAGCAGGCCGGAGTGGTGCACTCCGCCACCGAATTGTCGGTCAGGTGGTCGACCTGCCCGTGGGCCAGCTTCACCCGGCCGTCGGCGACCAGCTCGGCCGCGCCCACGTCGATGTAGTAGCCGGAGCCGCGTCCTTCCTCTGCTCAGCTCGTGGCCGACGCCCTGCGGCCGCTTCTCGCCCATTCGTTGTGGCCCCGATCACAGCCGTCGGCATATGCTCGAGCCGACGAGGGAGGTCGGGCCGTGGCGGAGTTCGACGCGCTCGGACCCGGCACCGACCTGCCGCAACTGGCCCGGCAGCTGCGCCGCGTGTACCACTCGGTGCTCGGCGGGGCCCGTCCCCCGTCCCGGCCCCGCCCGCTGATGGCCCGGTCCTGGTCACGGGTGCTGTCCTTCGGCCTCGACCGGATCGCCGCGCCCCGCGCCGACACCGCCCTGTCCGTATCCGGGCTAGGCCTGTGCCTGCCCGAACGCCTGCCCGAGGGCGGGCTGATCCGCCCGGCCGGCTCGGAGCGACGGATCCGGGCCACCCTCGACCGGACCGGGCCGCCGGTGCTCGAGGTGTGCGGCGACGCGGAGCCGGGGCGGGCGCCGCTGACCCGCCGGCACGCCGAGATCCTCACCCGGCTGCCCGCCGCCGGGGCGGCCGGGCGGAGCGCGCACCAGCTCAGCCGCGAGCTGTACGGCGACGACGCACACGTGGTGACCGTCCGGGCCGAGATCTCCCGGTTGCGCCGCGCGATCGGTGCCCTGGTCACCACCGACCCGTACCGCCTGGCCGTTGGCGTGATCTTCGCTGCGGCCGCCGCGGGATAGGGTCGAATCATGACTCCGACCCAGCTGCGCGCGTTCGCCGCCGTGGTGCGGCTTGGATCGGTCAAGGACGCCGCGGCCCAGCTCCGCGTGTCCGAGTCGGCGGTGTCCCTCAACATCGGACAGCTGCGCAAAGAGCTCGGCGACCAGCTGTTCAACCGCACCGCGGCCGGCCTGGCGTTCACCCCCGGCGGCCTGCGGCTGGCCGGCCGGGCCGGGGAGC
Source organism: uncultured Actinoplanes sp. (assembly GCA_964236515.1). Classification (GTDB taxonomy): domain Bacteria; phylum Actinomycetota; class Actinomycetes; order Mycobacteriales; family Micromonosporaceae; genus Actinoplanes. The sequence goes on along the minus strand of CAXSDA010000004.1, from coordinate 13,593 downwards.
TGCTGGGCCTGCAGGACCGCACGATCATCGAGGTCGGCGAGGCCGCGCGGGGTAAGCGGATGCTGCGGCTGGCCGCGTCGAGCATGTTCGCCGAGTACGGCGCTCCCGGGCTAATCGAGCTGTTCGCCGCCCGCGCCGACGACCTCGACGTGGAGCTGAGCGTGCGCCGCCCGAGCCAGTTCACCACGCTGCTGCTGACCCGCGCGGCCGACATCGCGATCGGGCCGGAACCGCCGGTGCCGGACCAGGCGGTGATCACCAAGCCGATCATGAATCTGCAGATCGTGCTGGTCGTCGGGCCGGGCCATGCGCTGGCCGGCGGCACCGCGACCCCTCATCAGCTGCGGGAGCAGACGTGGCTGCTCGGCCCGTCGGCGGCGGCCGACGAGGCTGCGGTGCCGGCGCTGCTGCGGCGGATGGCCGTCCCGGAAGACCGGCAGCGGATCTTCCAGAGTCACGCCGCGGCGATCGAGGAGGCGAAGCGCAACCAGGGCGTCGCGCCGGTGCTGTCGTACGCCGTGGCCCAGGACCTGGCGCGCGGGAACCTGATCCGGCTGAACGGCGCGCAGACCCATCTCGATGCGGTGTGGCACGCGAGCATGCTGGCCGGCCGGGCCACCCCGGAGGCCGCATCCGAGCTGGCGCGGTTCGCGTCCACGCCGCGCGGCATCCAGGCCATGGTGCGCGGCCGTGGGGCGACCGTCGGCCATTTCAAGCCGTCGATCCACGTCACGCTGTGGAGCTGATCGTCTCCAGCACCGCCGCCAGCGACCGGAACGTGTCGGCCGGCACCAGCGCGTCGCAGTAGGGCAGCGCCGCCGCCATCGCCGCCACCCGCGGGGCGAATCCCGGCGCCGCCGCCCGCGGATTCATCCAGACGATGCGGTACGCCCGGCGCCGCAACCGGGCCATCGCCGCCGCCAGTTCGGCCGGCGGGTCACTGTCCCACCCGTCCGACCCGATGATCACCACCGCGCCCCGGACGGCTCCGCCGTGGCGGGAGGACAGCAGCGCCCGCAGGTTCCCGGCGATCCGGGTGCCGCCGAACCGGTCGTCGACCGCGGCGGTCGCGGCCGCCACCGCGACCGCCGGCTCCCGGTGCGCCAGCACGGCGGTCAGCCGGGTCAACGCGGTCGCGAAGGCGAACACCTCGGCGTCGGCCACCAGCGCCACCGCCCGCATGAGGTGCAGGTACGCGGCCGCCTGAGCCTGCATCGACTGGCTGACGTCGCACAGCATGACCACGCGCCGCGCCTTGCGGACCGGTTTCACCCGGACCAGGTGCAGCGGCTCGCCACCGGTCCGCCGGGCGGCGGCCATGGTCGGCCGCAACGCGATCCGCGCGCCGTGATGATGCGGCGCCAGGCGGCGGCTGCGCCGGGTCGGCCAGTGCCGGACCGCGTCCTGCAGCCAGGCGCCGAGCAGCGCCAGGTCGGCCGCGTCGAGCTCGGCGAACGGGAGATCGGCGGTGGCCGGCACGGCCGACGGCAGTCGCAGCGGCACACCCGGTCCGGTCCCGGTCGTCCCCGCATGCTCGGCCACGGCCGCCGGCCGCACCGACCACGGCAGGTCGCTGCCCCGGTCGGCGTTGCCCCGGTTGGCGTCCGGCACCGGCACGCCGCGAGCGCCGCCGACGCCGCGCTGAACCGGCGCGGTGACCAGCAGACCCTCGGCGGCGAACAGGCCGGTGAACACCGCGTCGAAGGCGGCGATCTCGTCGGCCCGGTGGACCAGCGCGATCCGGGCCGTCCAGTACAGGCCGCCGATGGAGACCGGCAGGCCGGCCTCGAGCGCGGCCACCAGATCCTGGGCGCCGGTCAGGCCCACGGGCACGCCGGCGCCGCGCAACCGGGCGACGAGCGAGGCCGCGAAGGACGCACGGTCGATGCCGCGCAGCAGCACCGGGCTACGCAGCAGCACCGGGCTACCAGGCACCGGGCTACCAGGCGCCGGGCTGTCGGGCGCCGGGCTGTCGGGCGCCGGGCTGTCGGGCGCCGGCCTATCGGGCAAGGCGCCGCCACACGATGATCGCGGCCACCACCACGACCGCGCCGGCGGCCAGCGGCAACAGCCGCCTGACGATCGACCCGCCGGCCAGTTCCATCAGGTCGAGCGGCTCCGGCTCGGCGACCTGCGTCCGCGGCCGGCTCGCGGCCGGCGAGATCATCGGCGTCACGTTCTGGCTGCCGGCGATGTGCGTGGTCGGGCCGGCGGCCGTCACCGGTACGTCCGGCCCAGGCACGCGCGAGTCGTCCGCCACCGCCGACAGCGAGCCCGATCCGCCGGGGTGCAGGATCGGCGTGTCGGTGACGCCTGCGGAGGCGGCTTCGACCGACTCCGGCGGTGCGTCGGCCCGCGCCTCCAGACGCGCCTCCCGCAGGTCCGCGGCCGTCTCCGAGGTGGTCGTCTTGGCCCGCTGCGGATCGGGGCCGGCCTGGCCGGGCTCGGGCGGCTCCGGCGGCAGATGGACGTCCGAGCCGGCCGGGGTGGTGTCCGTCCCGATCTTGGCCTCGAGCGAGGTGACGAACTGGCCGAGCAGCTTCTGCGACACCTCCTTGATCATGCCGCTGCCGAACTGGGCCAACTTGCCGGAGACCTTCATGTCGGTGTCCACGGTGACGATCGTGGAGTCGCCGTCCGGCCGCAGCTGCGCGGTGATCATGGCGGACGCGTTGCCGGCCGACCGGCTGTCGCGGCCCTTGGCGTCGATCACCGCCCGGTAGGCGGCGTCGTCCTTCTCGGCGAACTGCGCCGTGCCGGCGAACTCGGAGATCACCGGGCCGACCTTGATCTTCACCTTGCCCTGGTAGACGTCGCCCTCCACGCCGGTCAGCCGGGCGCCGGGCAGGCACGGCGCGATCCCCTCGAGATCGGTGAGGACCTTCCAGGCCTCGTCGATCGGGGCGTGCACGGTGAACTCGTTCTCGATCTTCATGGTTGCTCCGAGGTGGCTGGCGAAAGCACGGCGAGGATGGCGTCGCGGTCGTCGGGGGTCTTGGCGATGGTGCCCACGGTCCGGATGGCGTCCTCGCGGACCAGCTCGGTCGCACCGAGCGCGGACAGCGCGCTGACCCAGTCGATGGTCTCGGCCATCCCGGGCGCCTTGTCCAGTTCGAGGGCCCGGACCTCGCCGATGAACTCGGTCGCCGACCGGATGAGCGGCTCGGTCGCCGCCGGCACGGTCCGGCGCAGGATCTCCGCCGCCCGTACGGCCGACGGGAACTCGATCCAGTGATAGAGGCAGCGGCGGCGCAGCGCGTCGTGCAGCTCCCGGCTGCGGTTGCTGGTCAGGACCACGATCGGCGGTGTCGTCGCGGCGAACGTCCCGAGCTCGGGCACGGTCACCGCCGCCTCGCCCAGGAACTCGAACAGCAGCGCCTCGAACTCGTCGTCAGCCCGGTCGATCTCGTCGATCAGCAACACCGGCGGCACGTCGCCGCGCTGCCGGACCGCCGCCAGGATCGGCCGCTCGACCAGGAACTGTTCGGTGAACAGGTCGGCGTCGGCGAGGCGTTCCGACCTCGACTCGGCCAGCCGGATGGCGAGCATCTGCCGCTGGTAGTTCCAGTCGTACAGGGCTTCGGCCGCGGTCAGCCCCTCGTAGCACTGCAGCCGCAACAGGGGAGCGTTCAGCGCGCGGGCCAGGGCCTTGGCCGCGGCCGTCTTGCCCACACCGGGCTCACCCTCCAGCAGCAACGGCTTCCCCAGCCGTACGGCCAGGTAGAGCGCCATCGCCAACCCTTCGTCGACGAGGTAGTCGACGCTGTCCAGCCGCTCGCTCGCATCGCCGGCGGAGGCGAACACGGCGGTCACGCCTCCGCCAGCAGGCGCTCGTAGTCGGCCCGGGTGTCCACGTCGATCGGCACCGGCCCGCCGGCGGCCAGTTCGGTGACGGGGAAACGGCCGGAGTGCAGCAGCTTCCACACCGCCTTGTCGCCGTGCAGCGAACCCAGCTCGCCGTACACGTCCCGGCGGAACCAGAACGGGTGGCCGAGCCCGTCGTCGTAGCGGCACACGCCGAGCGGGGTGCCGGCCGCCGCCGGAATCAGCCGCCGCACATCCGCCGCCCGTACGCCCGGCTGGTCGCCCAGGAGCAGGACCAGCGCCTCGGACCGGTCGTCGGCGGCGGACACCGCGGCGCTGATCGAGGATCCGCAGCCGGTGCTGAAGTCCGGGTTCTCCACGACGTTCGTACCGGTCAGGTCGACCCGGTCCCGGACGGCGCCGGCCGACCCGCCCAGGGTCACCAGCAGCTGGTCGAAGCCGCAGGCCCGGGCCATGTCGAGGGTGGCGTCCAGCAGTGTGCGGCCGCGGTAGTCGAGCAGTTGCTTGGCCTCGCCCAGCCGCATCGAGCCGCCGGCCGCCAGAACCAGTCCGGTGACGAACACGCTCAGGCCGCCCGGGCCAGGAACGTGGTCCGGCAGCCGGGCCGGCAGAACCAGAACTCCTGGCCGTCCACCTCGGCGTGCGGCGTATCCGGGCCGATCACCACGGTCATCCCGCACACCGGGTCGATCGCCTCCGGGTCGGCGTCGGTCACCGTCGCCGGGACGGGCGCCGACGGCGCGGTCAGGCCCTCCATCCGGACCGCCTGGATCACTTCACTCATGATCGACAGGGCGATCTCGGGCGGGGTCTGCGCGCCGATGTCCAGTCCGGCCGGCGTGTGGATGCGCCGCCGCTCGGCGTCGGTCACGCCGATCTCCTCCAGCACCACCGCGCCGCGCGTATGGCTGGCCACGAGCGCGATGAAGCCGACGCCGGCGTCCAGCGCCGACCGGATCGCCGTCTCCTCGCCGCGGCCGAGCCCGGCGACCACGACGGCGGTCGCGCCGGCCCAGTCGTCACCGCCGGTGTCCACATCGAACTCGAGAAAGCCGGCCACCGTGGCCACCGCCCGGCTGATCGGGGTGTCGCCGGCGATCCGCAGCACCGGTCGCGGGAGCACCGGCTGCAGGAAGATCTCCAGTGCACCGCCGGAATGGCAGGGGTTGACCACGACCCGGGCGCCGGGCGTCTCGGGGAAGTCGCTGTCGTGGTCGGGCAGTACCCGCAGCAGCAGGGTGGTGCCGTCGCGCAGGGTGTCGAGCGCGGCCAGCCGGACCGAATTCTCCGCGCAGACCCCGCCCACGAACCCCTCGATGGAGCCGTCGGACAGGATCACGGCAGAGTCGCCCGGGCGGGCGGAGGTCGGCTCCTGGGCCCGGACCACGGTGGCCCGGACGTACGGGATCCGATTGCGGCTCAGCGTCTCGGCGTCGGTCATACCGGCGGCCTCGGGTTACCCTGCATCGCGTCCCACACCCGCGACGGCGTGAGCGGCATGTCGGCGTGCATGATGCCGAACGGCTTGAGCGCATCCACCACGGCGTTGACGATGGCCGGCGGGGAACCGACCGTGGCCGACTCGCCGACGCCCTTGGCGCCGATCGGGTGGTGCGGCGACGGGGTGACCGTGAAGCCGGTCTCCCAGTCCGGCACCTCGAGCGCGGTCGGGATCAGATAGTCCATCAGGGACGCGCCGAGGCAGTTGCCGTCCTCGTCGAACGCGATCATCTCCATCAGCGCCATGCCCACGCCGTCGGTGAGGCCGCCGTGCACCTGTCCCTCGATGATCATCGGGTTGATCCGGGTGCCGCAGTCGTCGACCGCGATGAACCGGCGGACCTTCACCTGGGCCGTGCCGGGGTCGACGTCGACCACGCAGATGTACGCGCCGTGCGGGTACGTCAGGTTCGGCGGGTTGTAGACGATCTGCGCCTCGAGACCGCCCTCGATCCCGTCCGGGAGGTCACCGGCGCCGTGCGCGCGCATCGCGATGTCCTGGATGGTGACCGATTTCCCGGGGTCCCCGGCCACGTGGAACGAGCCCTTCACCCATTCCAGGTCGTCCGGCGACACCTCGAGCATGCCGCCCGCGATCAGCCGCGCCTTGTCCCTTACCTTCCGGGCGACCAGTGCGGCGGCCGCCCCGGAGACCGGCGTGGACCGGCTGCCGTACGTGCCCAGCCCGAACGGGGTCTGGTCGGTGTCGCCGTGCACCACCTCGATGTCGGCCGGCGGGATGCCGATCTCCTCCGCCACGATCTGCGCGAACGTGGTCTCGTGCCCCTGCCCCTGGGACTGCACCGACAACCGCACGACGGCCTTGCCGGTCGGGTGCACGCGCAGCTCGCAGCCGTCGGCCATGCCCAGCCCGAGGATGTCCATGTGCTTGCGCGGCCCGGCGCCGACCGCCTCGGTGAAGAACGAGATGCCGATGCCCATCAGCTCGCCCCGGGCCCGCTTCTCCGCCTGCTCGCGGCGCAGGTCGTCGTACCCGGCCATGTCCATCGCCAGGCGCATCGTCGGCTCGTAGTTGCCCGAGTCGTACTCCCAGCCGGTCTTGGTCGTGTAGGGGAACTGTTCGGGCCGGATGAAGTTCTTCAGCCGCAGCTCGGCCGGATCCATCTCGAGCTTGTAGGCCAGGCAGTCGACGATCCGCTCGATCAGGTACACGGCCTCGGTGATCCGGAACGAGCAGGCGTACGCCACCCCGCCGGGCGCCTTGTTGGTGTAGACCGCGGTCATGCTGCAGTACGCCGCCTGCAGGTCGTAGCTGCCGGTGAAGACGCCGAAGAACCCGCCCGGAAACTTCACCGGGGTCGCGGTGCCGTTGAACGCGCCGTGGTCGGCCAGCACGTGGGTGCGTACGGCCAGGATCCGGCCGTCCTTCGTCGCGGCGATCTCGCCGCGCATGATGTAGTCCCGCGCGAACCCGGTGGAGATCAGATTCTCCGAGCGGTCCTCGACCCATTTCACAGGTTTGCCGGTGACGATCGAGCCGACGATCGCGCACACGTACCCGGGGTAGATCGGCACCTTACCGCCGAAGCCGCCGCCGATGTCGGGCGAGATCACCTGGATCTTGTGCTCGGGCAGCCCGGCCACGATCGCGTACAGCGTGCGGTGCGCGTGCGGCGCCTGCGTCGTCGACCACAGCTTCAGCTTGCCCTCGACCGGGTCGAAGTCGGCCACCGCGCCGCACGTCTCCATCGGCGCCGGGTGCACCCGCGGGTAGACGATGTCCTGGCTGACCACCACATCCGCGGCCGCGAACACCGCCTCGGTGGCGTCCTTGTCGCCGGTCTCCCAGTCGAAGCAGTGGTTGTCGGCCTTGCCTTCGAGGTCGTCGCGGATGAGCGGGGCGCCCGGGTCCAGCGCCGTCCGGGCGTTCATCACCGGGTCGAGGATGTCGTACTCGACGTCGATCAGCTCGAGCGCGTCGCGGGCCGCGTACCGGTCCGTGGCGACCACGAAGGCGACCTCCTGGCCCTGGAAGCGCACCTTGTCGGTGGCCAGCACCGCCTGCACGTCGTTGGACAGCGTCGGCATCCAGGCCAGGCCCTGCTCGGCCAGCATCGCGCCGGTGACCACCGCCTTGACCTTGGGCTGGGCCGCGGCCACGGAGGTGTCGATGCTGACGATCCGGGCGTGCGCCACCGGCGACCGCAGGATCGCCAGGTGCAGCATGCCGGGCAGCTGGATGTCGTCGACGTACCGGCCGCGGCCGCGGATGAACCGCGGGTCCTCCTTGCGCAGCATCCGCCCGTGGCCGATCGGGTGCTGGTCGTTGGTCTCCGGGCGTTCATCCACTGTGGTCATGAGTTGGCCGCCGCCCATTTCACCGATCGGACGATGGTCGCGTACCCGGTGCAGCGGCAGATCTGGCCGGAGATGGCCTCGCGGATCTCCGCCTCGGACGGGTCGGGATTGCGGTTCAGCAGGGCCCGGGCGGTCATCATCATGCCCGGGGTGCAGAAGCCGCACTGCAGGCCGTGGCACTGCATGAAGCCCTCCTGGATCGGGTCCAGCTGCGCGCCGTCGGCCAGACCCTCGACCGTACGGACCTCGTGCCCGCCGGCCATCGCGGCCAGCACCGTGCACGACTTCACCGGCTCGTCGTCCAGCCACACCACGCAGGTGCCGCAGTTGCTGGTGTCGCAGCCCCAGTGCGTGCCGGTCAGGCTCAGGGTGTCCCGGAGGAAGTGGACCAGCAGCAGCCGGCCCTCGATCTCGCGGGTCACCTCCTCGCCGTTGACCGTGATCGTCACCTGCATCGTTCGACCGCCTTCTTCAGGGTGCGACGAGTGAGTTCATCGGCCAGATGTCTCTTGTAGGCGGCGCTGCCCCGCATGTCGGTCACCGGGTCGCAGCTCTCCGCGGCGATCCGGCCGGCCTCGGCGTACAGGTCCCCGGACGGCGCCTGCCCGCGCATCGCCGCCGAGATCGCGGGGATGCCGGTGGTGTTCGGGCCGACCGCGGCCAGCCCGACCCGGGCGTCGGTGATCAGGCCGCCGGACATCCAGACCGCCGAACCGGCCGAGGTCACCGCCCAGTCGCCGGCCCGGCGCTCGACCTTCTCGTACGCGCTGCCGCCACCCGGTCGGACCGGGAAGCGGACCTCGACGAGGATCTCGCCGTCGGCGACCGCCGTCTCGTACGGGCCGCGGTGGAAGTCCTCCATGCTGACCACGCGCTCGCCCGAGGGGCCGCGGATGACACAGCTCGCGTTGAGCGTGGTGCACACCGCCGACAGGTCCTCGGACGGGTCGGCCTGACAGAGCGACCCGCCCAGGGTGCCGCGGTTGCGGACGATCGGGTCGGCGATCACGCGTTCGGCGTCCTGGAAGATCGGGAACACCGCCGCCAGCTCGCCGGACTCCAGCAGTTCGCGGTGCCGGGTCATCGCGCCGATCCGCACCTCGTCCGCCCCGGCCCGGATGTACCCGAGCTCGCCGTGCAGGTCGTTGATGTCGATGAGGTACTCGAAGTTCGCCAGCCGCAGCTTCATCATCGGCAGCAGGCTGTGCCCGCCGGCCACCAGCCGGGCCGAGTCGCCCAGCCGTTCCATCAGGCCGATCGCATGATCGACGCTGGTCGCGCGCTCGTACTCGAAGGGCGCCGGTACCTGCATGGGGCCGCTCCTCTGTGATTGATCACGGAAGTATGAGCCCGCGACCACGGCGGGTGTCAACGGCGGATTAAGTGATCGCTTAGGTCGTCGTTGACACCGGCGGCCCGGCCTCGGATGCTCCCGGCATGCGGGAGATCGCCGACGGGCTGGCGGGCTGGCGCGCCGCCGGGCTGCGCTTCGCCCTGGCCACCGTGGTGCGCACGTTCAGCTCCGCGCCCCGCGGGCCGGGGGCGGCCATGGCCGTGGCCGAGAACGGCGAGGTGCTCGGCAGCGTCTCCGGCGGCTGCGTCGAGGGCGCGGTCTACGAGCTGGCCCGGTCGGCGCTGGACACCGGCCAGACGACCCTGCAGCGGTACGGCGTCAGCGACGACGAGGCGTTCCAGGTCGGGCTCACCTGCGGCGGCACGATCGACATCCTGGTCCAGCCGGCCGACCACCCCTCGTTCGCGGACGTCCTGGGCGCCATCCTCGCCTACCAGCCGGTCGCGCTGGTGTCGGCCGGCGGGCGTCACCTGGTGGTCCGCCCCGGCCGCTGGACCGGCCGGCTCGGCGATCCGGAGCTGACCCGGTCCGCCGCCGAGGCCGCGACCGGCATGCTGGCCCTCGGCCGGACCGGGATGGTGGAGGTGTGCGGCGACGAGGTGTTCGTGCAGTCGTTCGCCCTGCCGCCGAAGATGCTGGTGTTCGGCGCGATCGACTTCGCCCACGCCGTCGCGCGGATCGGCAAGTTCCTCGGCTACCACGTGGTGGTCTGCGACGCCCGGTCGGTCTTCGCCACCGCCAAGCGGTTCCCGGAGGCGGACGAGGTGATCGTCCAGTGGCCGCACAAGTACCTGGCGACGGCCACCGTGGACGATCGTACGGTGATCTGCGTACTCACCCACGACCCGAAGTTCGACGTCCCGTTGCTGGAGGCGGCGCTCGAGACCCCGGCCGCGTACATCGGGGTGATGGGCAGCCGGCGCACCCACGCCGACCGGCTCGACCAGCTGCGCGAGCGAGGCGTACCGCCGGCCGGCCTGGACCGCCTGGCCGCGCCGATCGGCCTCGACCTGGGCGCCCGGACGCCGGAGGAGACGGCGGTGGCCATCGCCGCCGAGATCATCGCCCTGACCTGGAACGGCTCCGGCCGCCGCCTCACCGACCTCCGCGCCCCCATCCACGGCTGACCGCCACCGCCCACCGCCCGCCTCCGTCTCGTGTACGGTCTCGCGCGTGGATCAGGTGACGCAGATCGACAGCCCGGCGGTTCTCCGGAGCTCCGATGCCCTGGCCGGGCTGTCGGCCCGGCTCGGCGCGGCCGCCGGCGGACTGTCCGGAGAGCACTGGCACTCGGTTCCGGGTTCGGAGGCGGACGCGGCCACCGGGCGGGCCGCCGACTTCTTCGGCGATCAACTGACCGCTCTGGCCGAGGAGATCCTCGAGTTCAGCCGGTCGCTGTACGCGGCCGGCACCGGCTTCCACACTTCCGACGACGCCGCCGCCCGGCGGATCGGCGCGGCTGGGGGGACCGGCCCGCGGTGACGATCAGCCCCGACGCCCTGATGCGCGCCGACCTCTCTGCGCTCCGGGCCGCCGCCGATCGGTGGGCCCGTCTCGGCGCCGCCCTGAACGCCGCCTACGACGGCCTGATCCAGGCCCATGTCGGCCTGCAGGACTCCTGGCCGTCCGGGCCGGCGGCCCAGGCGGCGCACGATCGGGTTCAGGACCTCCGGCACCGGCTCGGGGACCGGTTCGAGGAGATCGACGCGATCGCCCGGGCCCGGCAGGCCTTCGCCGACGACATCGAGTTCCAGCGGAACAGCCTGGCCGAGCTGGTCCACCGGGCGGAACGCAGCGGAGTGCGGGTCGATCTCGTCTACGGAGAGGTCACCTCGGACGCTCCGGCGGCCGAGATCGGTCCCGTCCTCGAGCAGTACCTGGTGGACATCCACTCGATCGCCGGGCGGGCCGGCGGGGCGGATGAACGGGCCCGGAAGATCATCGACGCGCAGGCGTCGGCCGGGCAGGACGATCCGCCGGTGTCCGGGCCGAAGGGCAACGATCCGTCGGAGCTTCTGAACCTGGACCCGGCCGGGCGCCGGCACTGGTGGCGGGAGCACGACCCGGTCGAGCAGGCCACCATGATCGCCGCCTACCCCGAGGTGGTGGGCGGCCTCGACGGCCTGCCCACCCGGGACCGCGACGCCGCCAACCGGATCGTGCTTGAGCGGCAGCGGTCCGAGCTGCAGACCCGGCGGCAGGAACTCGCCGCCCAGGACGGCGTGCCGGACGCCGGCGAGCGGGACCTGCCGCACCGGACGGCCGAGGTGGATGCGACGCTCGCCGCCGTCGCCGCTGTCGAGCACCGGCTGGCCGACCCTCGGCAGCGCCTGATCGGCTACCGCACCGGCGACGACCCGATCACCGTCATCGCGCCCGCGGACAAGTGGGACAGTCCTTCGACCGATCAGTGACTGTTCGCCTGGGCGTACCCCGGAGTTGGGGAACGCAGGCGTTGACTGGCGTCCATGAGTTCGGTGAACCGTCGCCAATTCCTGCAGCTGACCGGCGCCGCCACGGCCGCGTCCGTGCTCACCCCCAGCATCGCCCGGGCCGCGTCCATCCCGGCCAACCGGCGGACCGGATCGATCCGCGACATCGAGCACATCGTCGTGCTGATGCAGGAGAACCGGTCGTTCGACCACTACTTCGGCGCGCTGCGAGGCGTCCGCGGCTTCGGTGACCCGCATCCGGTCACGCTGCCCAGCGGGAAGTCGGTGTGGCACCAGGACGACCTGCTGCCCTTCCACCCGGACGCGGACGAACTCGGCCTGGCCTTCATCCAGGATCTCGCGCACGGCTGGAACGACGGCCACCAGGCGTTCCACGGCGGGCGGTACGACCAGTGGATCGAGGCCAAGTCCCCGACCACGATGGCCTACCTGACGCGCGACGACATCCCGTTCCACTACGCCCTGGCCGACGCGTTCACCATCTGCGACGCGTACCACTGCTCGCTGCTCGGCCCGACCGACCCGAACCGGTACTACATGTGGACCGGATACGTCGGCAACGACGGCGCCGGCGGCGGTCCGGTGATCAGCAACGCCGAGGCCGGGTACGGCTGGCACACCTACCCGGAACGCCTGGAGGCGGCCGGCGTGTCCTGGAAGATCTACCAGGACGAGGGCGACGGGCTGGACGCGGCCGGGTCGTGGGGCTGGACCGGCGACGCGTACATCGGCAACTACGGCGACAACTCGCTGCTCTACTTCGACCAGTACCGCAACGCCCAGCCCGGCGACCCCCTGTACGAGAAGGCGCGACGGGGTACCCACGGCGGCGACTTCTTCGCGCCGCTGCGGGACGACGTCGTCGGCGGGAAGCTGCCGCAGATCTCCTGGATCGTCGCGCCCGAGGCGTACACCGAGCACCCGAACTGGCCCGCCAACTACGGCGCCTGGTACACCGCGCAGGTGCTGGACGCGCTCACCGCCGATCCCGGCGTCTGGTCGAAGACGGCCCTGCTGATCACGTACGACGAGAACGACGGGTTGTTCGACCACGTCGTGCCGCCCTACCCGCAGCCCGGCAACTCCACCGTGGACACGACCCTCGACATTTATGCGGGCGCCGGCGGCAACGTCGCCGGGCCGTACGGGCTGGGCGTCCGCGTCCCGATGATCGTGGTGTCGCCGTGGACCACCGGCGGGTACGTCAACTCCGAGGTCTTCGACCACACGTCGATCATCCGGTTCATGGAGCAGCGGTTCGGCGTGCACGAGCCGAACATCTCGCCGTGGCGCCGCGCCGTCTGCGGCGACCTGACGTCGGCGTTCGACTTCGGCCGGACCCACCCGCAGGTGCCGGCCCTGCCGTCCACGGCCGGGTACGAGCCGCCGGATCGCGAGCGGCACCCCGACTACGTTCCCGCGCCGCCGGCCGACCCATCGCTCCCGTTGCCGGAGAAGGGCGTACGGCCGGCCCGGGCCCTGCCGTACGACCTGGTGGCCGACGGCCGTACGGATGCCCGGCAGTTGCGTGTCGACTTCTCCAGCCGCGGCCGGACCGGGGCGGCGTTCCACGTCACGTCGTCGTCGGGCGACCCACGCTCGTACACCGTCGCTGCCGGGCACCACCTGTCCGGCAGCTGGCCGCTCGACGAGACCGTGACCGTGCACGGCCCGAACGGGTTCCTCCGCGAGTTCCGGTCCGCCGGCGTCGACGTCGCCGCCCGCCACGAGCACGGCGGCGACCTCGAGCTGACGCTGGTCAACCACACCCCGCACACGGTCCGGCTGACGCTGTCCGACGGCTACCGCCGCGGCCCCACCGGCGTCGTCCGCCTGCGGCCGGGCCAGCGCGCGCTGCAGTCCATCCCGGCCGGTCGCAACCACGGCTGGTACGACCTCACGATCACCGGCGACACCGACCGCACGTACGTCCGGCGGCTGGCCGGCCACGTCGAAACCGGCCGCCCCAGCACGAGCGACCCGGCCCTGAGCTGACCGGGTGGCCCTGACCGTACCGAACGACCGGCAGCGGCGGTGGCCTGGACGGTGATCGACGTGATGCGCCGCTACGACGGCCGGACCGTCACCCGCTAGACCTGGACTTCGCACATGCTTTCGGGTGAATGTCCGTCACTCTGATCA
>CAXSDA010000003.1:218059-230898 GCA_964236515.1 uncultured Actinoplanes sp. | reverse complement strand
CGTCTTCTACGACGGCCCGCCGTTCGCCAACGGGCTGCCGCACTACGGCCACCTGTTCACCGGCTACGTCAAGGACCTCGTCCCGCGCTACCAGACGATGCGCGGCAGGCACGTGGAGCGCCGCTTCGGCTGGGACACCCACGGGCTGCCGGCCGAGGTCGAGGCGGAGAAGCAGCTCGGGCTCACCACCAAGCAGCAGATCGTCGAGCTCGGCATCGACAAGTTCAACGACGCCTGCCGCACCTCGGTCCTGACGTACACCAAGGACTGGGAGCGCTACGTCACGCGGCAGGCCCGGTGGGTCGACTTCGGCCACGACTACAAGACCCTCGACCCGGACTACATGGAGTCGGTCGTCTGGGCGTTCAAGACGCTCTACGACAAGGGCCTGGTGTACGAGGGCTTCCGGGTGCTGGCCTACTGCTGGCGGTGCGAGACGCCGCTGTCCAACACCGAGACGCGGATGGACGACGTCTACCGCGACCGTACGGACCCGGCGGTCACGGTCTGGTTCACGCTGGAGACCGGCGAGAAGATCGCGGTCTGGACCACCACGCCGTGGACCCTGCCGTCCAACCTGGCCCTGGCCGTCGGACCCGACATCGAGTACACGGTCCTGGCGTCGTCCGCCGGCGAGAAGGTCATCGTCGGGGCGGCCCGGGTCGGCGCGTACCAGAATGAGCTCGAGGGGTACGAGCCGGTCGGCACGGTGCTCGGCCGCGACCTGGCCGGGCGCCGGTACACGCCGCTGTTCGACTATCTGGTGGAGGCGGGCGGGCCGAATGCGTTCCAGGTGCTCACGGCCGACTACGTGACGACCGAGGACGGCACCGGCGTCGTGCACCAGGCGCCGGCGTTCGGCGAGGACGACCAGAACGTCTGCAACGCGGCCGGCATCCCGACCGTGGTCACCGTGGACGAGCACACCCGGTTCACCGCTCTCGTCGGAGACTTCGAGGGCCTGCAGGTGTTCGAGGCCAACCGCCCGGTGCTGGCGGCGCTGCGGGAGTCCGGCGTGGTGGTCAAGGTCGACCAGTACACCCACTCGTACCCGCACTGCTGGCGCTGTGACACCCCGCTGGTCTACAAGGCGGTCTCGTCGTGGTTCGTGGCGGTGACGAAGTTCCGGGACCGGATGGTCGAGCTCAACCAGCAGATCAACTGGACGCCGGCGCACATCAAGGACGGCTCGTTCGGCAAGTGGCTGGCCAACGCCCGGGACTGGTCGATCTCCCGCAACCGGTTCTGGGGCTCGCCCATCCCGGTGTGGAAGTCCGATGACCCGACCTACCCGCGGGTCGACGTCTACGGTTCGTTCGCCGACCTGGAGCGCGACTTCGGCGTCACCGTCACCGACCTGCACCGCCCGTACGTCGACGACCTGGTCCGCCCGAACCCGGACGACCCGACCGGGAAGTCGATGATGCGGCGCGTGCCCGAGGTGCTGGACTGCTGGTTCGAGTCCGGCTCGATGCCGTACGCCCAGGTGCACTACCCCTTCGAGAACAAGGAGTGGTTCGAGCACCACTACCCGGGCGACTTCATCGTCGAGTACATCGGACAGACCCGCGGCTGGTTCTACACCATGCACGTGCTGGCCACGGCGCTGTTCGACCGGCCCGCGTTCCGCAACTGCCTCAGCCACGGCATTCTGCTCGGCGAGGACGGGCGCAAGATGTCCAAGAGCCTGCGCAACTACCCGGACGTGTACCGGGTGTTCGACTCGTACGGCTCGGACGCGATGCGCTGGATGCTGATGTCGTCGCCGGTACTGCGCGGCGGGGACATGCCGGTCACCGAGACCGGGATCCGCGACGCCGTGCGCCAGGTGCTGCTGCCGTTGTGGAACGTCTGGTACTTCTTCAGCCTGTACGCCAACGCGTCCGGCCACACGGCGCGGTTGCGGACGGACTCGGCCGATCTTCTTGACCGGTACGTGCTGGCGAAGACGAACGAGCTGGTCACGCAGGTCACCACCCAGATGGACGAGTACGACATCTCGGGCGCGGCCGGTTCCGTCCGGTCGTTCCTGGACGCGCTGACCAACTGGTACGTGCGCCGCTCGCGGGACCGGTTCTGGGCCGGCGACGCCGACGCGTTCGACACCCTGGCCACGGTGCTGGAGACGCTGTGCCGGGTGATGGCGCCGCTGGCCCCGCTGACCACCGAGGAGATCTGGCGCGGGCTGACCGGTGGCCGGTCGGTGCACCTGACCGACTGGCCCACGGCGGACACGTTCCCGGCCGACCACGAGCTCGTGGCGTCGATGGACGCGCTGCGTGACGTGGCCTCGGCCGCGCTGTCGCTGCGCAAGGCGAAGGGGCTGCGGGTCCGGTTGCCGCTGGCCGGGCTGGCCGTGGCCACCCCGGCCGCGGAGGCCCTGACCCCGCTGGTGGCCCTGCTGGAGGACGAGGTGAACGTGAAGGCGGTCGAGCTGACCACCGACGTCGCTGCGTACAGCCGGTCGGTCCTGACGGTCGTGCCGCGCGCCCTCGGGCCGCGGCTGGGCAAGCAGGTCCAGTCGGTGATCCAGGCGGTCAAGGCCGGGAACTGGGAGCTGGTCGACGGCGCCCCGGTCGCGGCCGGCGTGACCCTGCAGGACGGCGAGTACGAGCTGAAGCAGGTGGCGGCGGACGGCGAGAACTCGGCGCCGCTGCCGGCCGGTGCGGGCGTCGTGGTGCTGGACACCACGGTGACGCCCGAACTGGCGGCCGAGGGGCTGGCCCGGGACGTGATCCGGGTGGTCCAGCAGGCCCGCCGGGACGCCGGCCTGGACGTGTCCGACCGGATCACGCTGACCCTCGGCGCGTCGCCGGAGGTCACCGGTGCGGTCCGTACGCATCAGCAGTTCGTGGCGGCCGAGACGCTGGCCACCTCGGTGGTGTTCAGTGATCCCGCCGGGGCCAGGTTCGCCGGGGAGGTCGGCGACGGCGAGCCGGTCACCGTGGGAGTGGCGCGAGCGGTGTGAGAAGCGACGCGTGGCCCGGACATTTGCCGCCCGTACGGCAAATGTCCGGGCCGCCGCCACAAGGTCGAAGCCGCTTTCCGGGGTGCGATCCGATAACCTCGGACCACTCCCCGTTTCCCGCTTGTGCGCTCCCCGCTCGGAGGACTCGTTGCCGCTGCTCTACTCGTTCGGCAAGGTGACTGTCGGTAACGCGATGGTCCTCGGCTGGCGGCCGCGCGTGGAAGGCCTGGAGCACATCCCCCGCACCGGTGGTGTGATCTTCGCCGGCAATCACCTCTCGGTCGCAGACGAGCTGTTCCTCGGGTCGGTCGTACCGCATCACCTGGCGTTCTGGGCGAAGTCCGACTATTTCGTGGGCACCGGCCTGAAGGGCTGGGTCACCCGCGGCCTGATGCACGGCCTGGGTGCGATCAAGGTGGAGCGAGCCGGGGGACGGGCCGCGCTGACCGCGTTCGACGGCGCCATCCCGGTGCTCCAGGGCGGCGACATGGTGGCCGTCTACCCCGAGGGCACGCGGTCGCCGGACGGGCGGCTCTACCGCGGCCGCACCGGGGTGGCCCGGCTGGCCCTCGCCGCCGGCGTGCCGATCATCCCGGTGGGCACGCTCGGCACCGAGAAGATCCAGCCCATCGGCCAGCGCCTGCCCTCGGTCCGGCGAGGCGTGGTCACGGTGCGGTTCGGCAAGCCGATCGACACGACCGGCCGCTCCGACGACCGGACCTCGCTGCGCGCGCTCACCGACGAGGTGATGGCGGAGATCCAGAAGCTCACCGGCCAGGAGTACGTGCCCCGGTACGCCCCCAAGAAGGAAGAACCGCCGGTCTAAGGCGCCCTCGACCCGCGTTCGGCCTCCTGCTCGACCACCGCGTCCAGGTCGCTCAGCCGGTGGAGCCCGGTCAGCGGCTGCCGCATCCGGTAGTTCTCCCGCAGCGACGGTTCGGCCCGGGCCAGGAACGACCAGTAACCGGCGGTGAACGGGCAGGCGTCGTCGCCGACCCGGATCTTCGGGTCGTACCGGCAGCCGCCGCAGTAATCGCTCATCCGGTTGATGTAGGCGCCGCCGCCCGCGTACGGCTTGGTGCTCATCCGGCCGCCGTCGGCGAACTGGCTCATGCCGATCACGTTGGCCGTCATCACCCACTCGTACCCGTCGACGAAGCTGCGGTGGAACCAGTCGGCCATCGCCCCCGGCCGCCAGCCCCGCTGCATCGCATAGTTGCCCAGCACCATCAGGCGCGGGATGTGATGCACCCAGCCCCGGTCGCGGACCCCGGCGAGTACGTCGGACAGGCAGCGGGCCTGCACCGCGTCGGCGTCGAGGTCGGCGAACCACTTCGGAATCCGCCCGGTCGAGCCGAGTTCGTTGACCTTCTTGTAGGACGGTTCGAAGTACCAGTACAGGTGCCAGATGAAGTCGCGCCAGCCGATGATCTGCCGGGCGAACCCCTCCACCCCGGCCAGCGGCGCGTTTCCCGAGCGGTAGGCGTCCTCGGCCCGCTGCACGACTTCGAGCGGGTCGAGCAGCCCCAGGTTGATCGGCGCCGACAATTGGCTGTGCGCCATCCAGGGGTCGCCGGCCAGCATCGCGTCCTCGTACGGGCCGAACGACGGCAGCCGGTGGTCGACGAAGTGCCGCAGCCGGGCCAGCGCCTCCGTCCGGGTCGCCGGGAACAGCCGCGGACCGTCCACGCCGACGAACTCGATGCCGTCCTCGCGCGCCCAGCGGTCCAGGTCGGCGCGGACCTGCTCGTCGATCTCGTCCTCCACGATCGGCGGCGCCGGTTCGATCGGCAGCGTCGTCGCACCGCGCGGCGGCGGTTCGCGGTTCTCGGCGTCGAGGTTCCACTTGCCGCCGGCCGGCTGGTCACCGTCCATCAGCACGCCGGTGCGTACCCGGGCGTCGCGGTAGAAGTCCTCCATCCGCAGCGCCTTGCGGCCGCGGGCGAATGCCGTGAACTCGGCCGGCTCGGTGACGAATCCGCGCGGCGGGAGCATCTCGACGCCGGGCAGGCGCTGGACCAGTCCGCGCGCCGCCCGCGACGTCGGATGGCACACGCTCAGCGGCTCGTCGACGGCCTGGGCGTAGGTGTCCGACCGGACGAAGCGGGCCTGCGGGCCGAGCTCGGCCGCGCGGTGCCGCAGCGCCGACAGGATCAGATGGGCCTTCTGCCGGTGGAACCGGCGTCGCCGGAACACCGCCTTCGATTCGACCAGAAGCACCGGCTGATCGGGCGCGTCCAGGAAATGCGGGCCGAGTTGGTCAGCGAACAGCCAGCGCCGGGTCATGTCGGACATCGTCGCCGACTACCCCCGTGTCAGCACGGCACTCCGCAGAACACTCACCAGATCGGCACTGTCGTCGAGCGAGCGCCGGGTCAGGATCACCGTGGCCAGGCTGCCGTGGTCGGCCCAGGCGCACACCACCACGCTCTTCCCGGCGGCGCAGAGTTCGTGCACGCCCGATTCGCCCGCGTCGAACGTACTGGTCTCGCCGAGGTCGTAGGTGTCACTCAACCGGGCGAGCTCCTTCTTCACGTCCGAGCCGGGTGCGAACCGCAGGCCGGTGATGCCGAAGACGGTGACCCGCTTGCCGTTGCGGTCGCCGTAGACGCCGGCGAACACGCTGTCGACCGAGGCGTTCTCGTCACGCATCTGCCGGCCCAGGCGGTCGGCGGCGTCCTTCGACGCGTCGTCGTCACGCAGGCTGAGATCGGCCACGGTGTCCGGGAGCGACGCGCTGACCGGGTACTGCCGCGCGGCCGGCCAGGCGTAGTAGGCCGGGATCCCGCAACAGCAGGCGAAACTCAGCAACGAGAACAGCGCGAGGTTCGCCGGCCATCGCCGTCTCCGCCGCGGCCCGGCTGCGAGATTTTTTCCAGGTACGGGCGGCGGACGTGTCCAGTCCCGGCGGGACATCGATCCAGTCGGTGGTCCCGCGGCCGGTCGCCCCGCGGCCCATGACCGGGTCGAGCTCCTGACCGGTGTCGGCCGTGCAAGTGCCGGCGGCGCGGCCGCCGGCCGTGCGGCAATCGGCGGCGCGGCCGGCCATGCGGCTACCGGCGGCGCGGCTGCCGGCTGTGGCCTCCCGGCGTTCGCCGACAAGATCCGCTGCCGCTTGGCCTCCGCTCGCAACGCCTTGCGCGTCGGCGGTGCCGCCGATGTGGCTTGCGGCGGAACCGACGGCGGCCCGGCCTTGCTGACGGGCAGTGGCCGGCGGCCGGCGGGCGACGGCTCGAGCAGAGTCGGCGGCGGCTTGAGCAGGGTTGCGGGCGGCGGCTCGAGCAGGGTCGCCGGCGGCGGCTCGAGCAGGGTCGCGGGCGGCGGTGGGACCGGCGGAGCGGTCAGCGTCGGCGGCGGAGTGTGCAGCGGCGGCGGGATGAGGTCCCAAGGCGTGTCCTGGCCGGCCCACGGATCGACCGCCGGCGTGGCCGCCCAGTCGTCGGAGTCGTCGTCCGCGTCGTCCCACCGCGACCGCTTCGGCTTCGGCGCCGGCACCGCGGCCGAACCGGCCCAGCGAACCGGCGCCGCCGCGGTCGGATCAGCCGGCGCCGGCCGCTCCTCGCGCACGGTGCGGTCGATCGCCTCGGCCGGGCCAGGTTCGCGCCGGGTGCGGTCGACGGCTTCGGCCGGGCCGGGTTCGCCCGGCTGCGTGTCGGCCATCCGTCGATCTCCTCCCGGCTCTCCGGCGAGCGCCTTCTGCCAGGCTAGACAGGCTCCGCCAGCGCCCCGGGCCACGGAAAACGAACCAGACCTCACGAAGGGCGGACAACCTGGGCGATGTGCGAGACGCTCCGAAGCCGTATCGTGACCGCGAGATGAAAACGACGCAAAGGAATGCGGTGACGATCACCGGATCGCCGTCCGGTCAGCCGATGATGTTCGCGCACGGGTACGGGTGCGACCAGAACATGTGGCGGTTCGTCGCACCGGCCTTTGCCGATACCTACAAACTGGTGCTCTTCGACCATGTGGGCAACGGGAAGTCGGACCTCGGGGCGTACGACGAGAAGCGCTACTCCAATCTGGACGGCTACGCGAGCGACCTCCTCGAGATCATCGAGGAGTACGACCTGCACGACGTGATCTACGTCGGCCATTCGGTGGCGTCGATGATGGGGGTGCTGGCGGCGGCCCGCGCGCCGGAACGATTCGCCCATCTGGTGCTGATCGGACCGTCGCCGCGGTACGTCGACGACGGCGACTACATCGGCGGGTTCGGCCGGTCCGACATCGACGAGATGCTCCAGTCCCTCGACAGCAACTATCTCGGCTGGTCGAGCGCGATGGCCCCGGTGATCATGGGCAATCCCGGCCGCCCCGAGCTGGGCGCGGAACTGACCAACAGCTTCTGCCGCACCGATCCCGAGATCGCCCGTCGATTCGCCCGGGCCACGTTCCTGGCCGACAACCGCGCGGATCTGGCCGAGGTCCGTACCCCGTCGTTGATTCTGCAGTGTTCGGACGACGTCGTCGCCCCGGCCGCCGTCGGCGACTATGTCCACCGCCACCTGCCCGGCAGTATTCTCGTGGCGATGAATGCGACCGGTCACTGCCCGAATGTCAGCGCGCCGGAGGAAACCGTCGCCGCGATCAAGGCGTACCTGTAGGGCCCATGAGTGAGCCGGACGTGTCACAGGACCTGAGGTTGCCCTGGGAGGAAGACCCGGGCGACCTCTACGAGCACGCCCCGTGCGGTTACCTCACCACGCTCCCGGACGGCACCATCATCAAGGTCAACGCCACCTTCCTGGCCTGGACCGGGTACGACCGGGCGGAGCTGATCGGCCGGCGCCGGTTCCGCGACCTGCTCACCCCGGGCGGCCAGATCTACCACGAGACCCACTACGCGCCGCTGCTGCGCATGCAGGACGACGTGCACGAGGTCGCCTTCGACCTGCTCCGGGCGGACGGTTCCCGGCTGCCGGCCCTGGTGAACTCGGTGCTCGGCCGCGACCCGCAGGGTCTGCCCCGGGTCATCCGGACCACGATCTTCGACGCCACCGAGCGCCGCGGCTACGAGACCGAACTGCTCGACGCCCGGCGGGCCGCTGAGGCGTCCGAGCGGCGGGTGCGGATCCTGCAGCAGATCGTCGCCGAGCTGTCCGCCGCCCCGACCGCCCGCGAGGTCGCCGAGGCCGTGGTCCGCGCCCCCGGTCCGGCCTTCGGCGCCGCCGGCAGCACGCTCTGGCTGGTCGATCCCGAGTCCGGCCGGCTGGAGGAGGTGGCCTCCACCGAGGACCGTCCGGCCGGGACGGTCATCCCGCGGAGCTCGTACCGGCCGGTGGCGGAGGTCGCCCGGCGCGGCGACCTGCACGTGGTGTGCTCGGTCGCGGACGCCGCGGCCCATCTGCCGGACCTGGCCCCGGCCATGCGCCGGTCCGGCCGGGCCGCCGCGGTGCTGCTGCCGCTGACCGCGGCCACCGCCGACGACCCCGGCAGCTCCGAGGTGCTGGGCGTGCTCTCCTTCAGCTTCGCCGAGGAACGGCAGCTCACCGACAGCGAGCTGCGAGTTGTACGGCTCCTCGGGCACCAGGCCGGTCAGGCGCTGGACCGGGCCCGCCTGTACGACGACGCCCGCCGCCGCGAGGACCGGGCCACGTTCCTGGCCGAGAGCACCCGGGCGCTGGACGAGATCCCGCGGCTGATGCCCCGGGCCCGCCGGCTGGCCGAGTTGATCGTCCCCAAGGTGGCCGAGTGGGCCGCGATCCGTCTGCAGGTCGGGCCGACCGGCCTGGTCGCCGACGCCGGCGGCCCGGCGCCCGACCCGGACCGGCTGGCCGAACTGCTGGCCGCGGTGACCGCGTCCGGCGAGGCCCACGGCGGTGGCGACGGCGAGCCCTACGTGCTGCCGCTGACCGCCCGGGGCAAGGTGCTGGGCACCGTGGCGTTGCGGACGGCGCCCGACGGCCGGACCGCCCCGGGCGAGGCCGCGTTCCTGGCCGACCTGGCCGACCGGGCCGGGCTGTCGCTGGAGAACGCCCGCCTGTACGAGCAGGAACGCTCGATCGCCCGGACCCTGCAGCGCAGTCTGCTGGCCGCCGACGTGCCCTCCGACACCCGGTTCGCGGTGGAGACCCACTACCAGGCGGCCGCGCTCGATCTCGAGGTCGGCGGCGACTGGTACGACGCCTTCCTGATCAGCCCGGACAAGCTGGCCGTGGTGGTCGGCGACGTGGTCGGCCGGGGCATCGACGCCGCGACGACCATGGGCCAGCTGCGCAACGCGATCCGGGCGCTGGCCTTCAACGAGGGCGGGCCGGCCCGGCTGCTGGAGCGGCTGGACCGGTTCGTCGAGCGGGTCGACTCGGCCCGGATGGCGACCGTGGCCTACGCCGAGGTCACGCTGACCACGGGCGAGATGACGTACGCCTGCGCCGGGCACCTCCCGCCGCTGCTGCAGGAACCGGCGGGGACGCCGCGCTACCTGCTGGAGGGCCGGTCGGCGGCGCTCGGGTCACGGGCCGGGCGTACCGGGCGGGTCGAGAAGACGGTCGTGCTCAGCCCGGGCAGCCGGCTGCTGATCTACACCGACGGCCTGGTCGAGCGCCGCGGCCGTCCGCTCGACACCGGCTTCGAACTGCTGGCCCGCGACTTCGCCCGGCGGCGGGGGGCGCCGATCGAGGGCCTGGCCGCGGCCATCGCCGACACCCTGGTCGGGCCGGAACATGCCGACGACGTGTGCGTGCTCTGTCTCGCCCTCGGCACCGAGGAACGGATGCAGCGGGCCATCGGGGCCGATCCCATGCAGATCGCGCTGCTGCGCCGCGACCTGCGCAACTGGCTGGCCGCCAACGCGGTCGACGACGAGAGCGCCGATGCCATCCTGCTGGCCTGCTCGGAGGCGGTGGCCAACGCGATCGAGCACGGCTACCGGGACGATCCGTTCGGTACGGTGGAGGTCTCGGCGACGGTCAGCTCGCGGGCGGTCGAGATCCGCGTCACCGACCGGGGCACGTGGCGGCCGGCCCGGACCGATGTCGCCCGGGGCCGCGGACTGCAACTGATCCGCCAGGTGATGGACCAGGTGGGGTTCGAGCGGGGCGGGGGAACCACGGTGACCATGCGGCGCACGCGCAAGGAAGCGCGATGAGCGGCGAGGAGCAGGTGCACTTCTCCCGGCGGGGGCGGGCCGAGGTGGTCACGCTGGAGGGCGAGATCGACCTGGCCACCGCACCCGGGATAGGGCGCGAGATCGTGGCCCACATGACCGATTCGGCCGCGGTCCTGATCGACCTGACCGCGGTCTCGTTCCTGGACAGTGCCGGCGTCCGGCTGCTGGACACGCTGGTCGGCAACCTCGACGACCAGGGCACTGCGATCCGGCTGGTGGTGGGGGAGGGCGGCGCCGCCCGGATGACGCTGCAACTCTGCGCCTTCCGCGACGACCTGCTGGCCAACGACCTCGAACGGGCCGCGGACGACCTGGGCAACTGAACACCAAGTAACCTCAGATCCCATGAGCGTCGCATCCGTGTTCCCACAGCTCGAGCAGTTGCTGCCGCTGGTCAGCAAGCCCATCCAGTACGTGGGGGGCGAACTCGGCTCCGTCGTCAAGGACTGGGACGCGGTCACCGTGCGCTGGGCGCTCATGTACCCCGACGCGTACGAGGTGGGCCTGCCCAACCAGGGCGTGCAGATCCTCTACGAGGTGCTCAACGAGCAGCCCGACGTGCTGGCCGAGCGGACGTACGCGGTCTGGCCCGACCTCGAGGCGCTGATGCGCGAGAACGGCGTCCCGCAGTTCACCGTCGACGCGCACCGGCCGGTCCGGGCGTTCGACGTGCTCGGCGTCTCGTTCTCCACCGAGCTCGGCTACACCAACCTGCTCTCCGCGCTCGACCTGGCCGGCATCCCGCTGAAGGCCGCCGAACGGGGTCCCGACGACCCGATCGTGCTGGCGGGTGGGCACGCCAGCTTCAATCCGGAGCCGATCGCCGACTTCATCGACGCCGCCGTGCTCGGGGACGGCGAGGAGGCGGTGCTGGAGATCAGCGCGATCATCCGCACCTGGAAAGGCGAGGGCTCGCCCGGGGGACGGGACGAGCTGCTGCTGCGTCTCGCCCGTACGGAAAGCATCTATGTCCCGAGGTTCTACGACGTCGACTACCTGAGCGACGGCCGGATCCAGCGCGTCGTGCCGAACCGCCCGGACGTGCCGTTCCGCGTGTCCAAGCGCACCACGATGGACCTGGATGCGTGGCCGTACCCGAAGAAGCCCCTGGTCCCGCTGGCCGAGACGGTCCACGAGCGGTACGCCGTGGAGATCTTCCGGGGATGCACCCGCGGCTGCCGGTTCTGCCAGGCGGGCATGATCACCCGGCCGGTCCGCGAGCGCTCGATCACCACCGTCGGCCAGATGGTCAAGCAGGGGCTGGAGTTCTCCGGCTTCTCCGAGGTCGGCCTGCTGTCGCTGTCCAGCGCCGACCACTCGGAGATCGGCGACATGTGCTCCGGCCTGGCCGAGCAGTACGCGGACACCAATGTGTCGCTGTCGCTGCCGTCGACCCGGGTGGACGCGTTCAACATCGACCTGGCCCAGGAACTGTCCCGCAACGGGCGGCGGACCGGCCTGACCTTCGCCCCCGAGGGCGGCTCGGAGCGGATCCGCAAAGTGATCAACAAGATGGTCACCGAGGAGGATCTGATCCGGACGGTGGTCACCGCGTACACCAACGGCTGGCGGCAGGTCAAGCTGTACTTCATGTGCGGCCTGCCCACCGAGACCGACGAGGACGTACTGCAGATCGGCCGGATGGCGCACGAGGTGATCAAGGCCGGCCGGGCCGCCACCGGTACCAAGGACATCCGCTGCACGGTGTCGATCGGCGGATTCGTGCCCAAGCCGCACACGCCGTTCCAGTGGGCCGCGATGGCGCGTCCGGAGGTCATCGACCACCGGTTGCGGCTGCTCAAGCAGGAGATCAACTCGGACCGGTCGCTGGGCCGGGCGATCGGCTACCGCTACCACGACGGCGAGCCGTCGCTGATCGAGGGCCTGCTGTCGCGCGGTGACCGGCGGGTGGGCGCGGTGATCAAGCGGGCCTGGGACAAGGGTCAGCGGTTCGACGGCTGGTCGGAGCACTTCTCCTACCAGCGCTGGGTCGAGTCGGCGGCCGAGGTGCTGCCCGGCTTCGGCGTCGACCTGGACTGGTACACCACCCGCGAGCGCGAGCAGCTCGAGGTGCTGCCCTGGGACCACCTCGACTCGGGGCTGGACAAGGACTGGCTCTGGCAGGACTGGCAGGACTCGATGAGCGAGTACGAGCAGGACGACTGCCGCTGGACCCCGTGCTTCGACTGCGGCGTCTGCCCGTCCATGGACACCGAGATCCAGATCGGCCCGACCGGGAAGAAGCTGCTGCCGCTGACCCCGGTGAACTCGCTGCGGGTGCCCGAGCACACCCACTGAGCCGGTTCCGCGGTTGAACGGGGGTGACCCCGTCCTCTACCGTGCTCGCGCGCGTGGCCGCCGACCGGCGGGTCCGCTACCTGTTCGCCGGCGGGGTCGGCGCGGCCTGCTACTACGGGCTCTTCGCGGCGGGCTGGCTGGCCGCCGGCCGGTGGGTGCCGTACCTGGTGCTCACCGCCCTGGCCAGCACGCTCACGGCGATCGCCACCTATCCGATCTACCGGAATGTGGTGTTCCGGGCGACCGGACCGTGGCTGGCCGGCTTCGTCAAGTTCTACGTGATCTGCCTGTGGGCGCTGGGCTTCAACCTGGCCGGGATGTGGGTGCTGGTCACGGTGCTGAAGCTGCACCCGCTGATCGGGCAGGCAATCGTCATCACGGCCGGTCCGGTGATCAACTATCAGGCCAGCCGGCTGTGGGCGTTCCGCCGGCCGGTCGGGTCCTAGCCCCGGCCGGTTGGGT
>CAXSDA010000003.1:162540-217959 GCA_964236515.1 uncultured Actinoplanes sp. | reverse complement strand
CTCAGCCCGGCCGGTTGGGTCTCAGCCCGGCCGGTTGGGTCTCAGCCCGGCCGGTTGGGTCTCAGCCCGGCCGGTGGGGGAGGATGGCGGCGACGGACCTCACGAAGGGAGCAGCGCGATCGCCAAGAATCAGCCCCCCGGCGGCCAGGCGCCGATCGTCCAGCGGATCCGCCTGAAGTACGCGAAGCGGGGGCCGCTGCGGTTCACCTCACACCGGGACTTCGCCCGGGCGTTCGAACGGGCGCTGCTGCGGGGCGGGGTGCCGATCGCGTACTCGCAGGGGTTCACCCCGCATCCGAAGATCTCGTACGCCAGCGCCGCGCCCACCGGGGTGGCCAGCGAGGCCGAGTACCTGGAGATCGGGCTGCGTGCGGTGGTCGACCCGGAAGCGCTGCGCCTGGCGCTGGACGCCGCGCTGTCGCCCGGCCTGGACGTCCTGGACGCGGTCACCGCTTCCGAGGGAACCAGCCTGGCCGAGCGGATCGACGCCTCGCACTGGCGGATCGAGCTTCCCGGCGTGTCGCCGGAAACGGCCGCGGCCGCCGTCGTGATCTTCCTCGATGCCGTAGAGGTGCAGGTCGAGCGCATGACGAAGCAAGGAAAGCGGTCGTTCGACGCACGGGCGGCAGTGACCAGGATCGACGTGACGAACCAGTCTCCGGCACCTTCCGGAGGCGACGGCCCACCATGTGCGATAATCGACCTTGTCGTACGGCAGGTAACGCCCGCCGTCCGGCCCGATGACGTCCTTTCCGGCCTGCGCGTGGCGGCTGGCCTGGGGCCGCCGGTGCCCCCACGGGTGACCCGGCTGGCCCAAGGCACACTGACCCCGCAGGGGGAGATCGTCGATCCGTTGGAAGCGGACCGCGAGGACGTGTCCATCGGAGGGCGCTAGCTGATTTCCGGCCTGCGCTCGCCGGCAGACTTCGGCGTCCCGGCCTCTTCCGGCCGAGCCGCGGAGAAACTTGCGGCGACCCTGCGTGGCAGCGCTCACCCGCGCCCGGGGCCGCCAGAACTGGAGAGCGTCCATGCTCGATAACGAGCCTCAGTCCGGTACCGAAGACGGACGTGGAGAGCAGGCGGGAGCAACGACTCCGGCTGACTCCACCCCGAGCGCCACGAGCGCCTCCGCTACGGCGGACGGTGCCGTGGAGAGCGGCAGCGCGCCACCGGCGCGTCGTGTGCGGGCTCCCCGGCGTAAGGCGGCGGCCCCGGCCGCCGCTCCCGATGCGCCCGGAACCGAAGCCCGAACCGATGCCGGAGCCGAGCCCGGCGCCGGCATCGAGGCGGCGGCCTCCTCTGACGCCGCTGCGGCCGGATCGGCCGAGACCCCACCCGCACCGGCCACCCGGCGCCGCCGGAAGGCAACCGCACCCGCGGCCGCCGCATCGGCCGACCCCGAGGCCGCGCCCACCACCGCGCCGGCGGCCGGGACCGCGGCGACGGCTGAGACCGCGGCGATGGCTGAAACCGCGCCCGCGGACGAGACAGCCCCGGCGGCGGCGCCGGTCAAGGCCACCCGCAGCCGGCGTAAGAAGGCTGCGCCCCCGGCCCCTCCGGCACCTCCGGTCGAAGAGGCCGAGGAGGCCGAGGAGATCGGCGAGGAGACGCCGGCACCTACGCTGATCGGCGTCATCCCGCTCGATGAGCCGCTGGTCGAGTTCACGGAGGAGCCGGTCGCCCCGAGCGGCCGCCGCGCCCCGCTGCTACCGCCGCCGGTGCTGTTCATCCCGCCCGAGCCCGACGCCGTACCGGCCCCGGCCGCCCGTCGCACCCGCCGTACCACCAAGGCCGCCGCACCCGCCGCGGAGCTGCCGATCCCGGCCGAGGCCGAGCCCGAGCCCCGGGTCGAGGTCGAGGCCACCGAGGCGGACACCGCACCGGCCGTGGCCGAGGTCGGCGAGGAACCGGCCGAGACCGGCCGCCGCAGCCGCCGCCGGCGCCGCGGGGGACCGGTGGACGAACCGGCCGAGCCGATCGCGCCCGCCGCCCTGGACGAGTCCGACGAGTCCGCCGACGACGTCGAGGACGAGACCGACGACGAGTCCGACGACGACGAGTCCGACGCCGCCGGTCGCCGGCGCCGCCGCCGGGGCCGCCGGGGACGGGGCCGGGGCAAGGGCCCCACCGACGAGGGTGACGAGGACGAGCCGGTCGCCGCCGGCAGCGGCGAATCCGACGACGAGGAGTCCGACGAGCCCGAGGAGGGCGACGGGGTCACCCGCCGCCGTCGGCGTCGGCGCCGCAAGGGCTCCGGGGACTCCGAGGTCGGGGGCATCGAGGATGGCGTGCACACGGTGGTCCGGGTGCGCGAGCCACGGCGTACGGACGAAGTGCAGGGTGTGTCCGGCTCGACCCGGCTGGAGGCCAAGCGCCAGCGCCGGCGCGACGGCCGGGAGCAGCGCCGGACCCGTCCGCCGATCCTGAGCGAGTCGGAGTTCCTGGCCCGCCGGGAGGCGGTGGACCGGGTGATGGTCGTCCGGCAGAAGCCGGACCGCATCCAGATCGCCGTGCTCGAGGACGGCGTGCTGGTCGAGCACTACGTGTCGCGGGTCTCGTCCGGCACCATGGTCGGCAACGTGTACCTCGGCAAGGTGCAGAACGTGCTGCCGAGCATGGAGGCGGCGTTCGTGGACATCGGCCGGGGCCGCAACGCGGTGCTGTACGCGGGCGAGGTCAACTGGGACGCCACCGGACTGGAAGGCCGCTCCCGGTCGATCGAGCAGGCGCTGCACTCCGGCGACTCCGTGCTGGTGCAGGTCACCAAGGACCCGCTCGGGCACAAGGGCGCCCGCCTGTCCAGCCACATCGCGCTTTCCGGCCGGCACCTGGTCTACGTGCCCAACGGCAACGCGTCCGGGATCAGCCGCAAGCTGCCCGACAACGAGCGCAAGCGGCTGCGGGACGTGCTGAAGAAGATGGTCCCGGACGGCGCCGGCGTGATCGTCCGGACCGCGGCCGAGGGGGCCAGCGAGGACGAACTGGCCCGCGACGTCAAGAGGCTGCAGGCGCAGTGGGAGAGCATCCAGGCCAAGTCGGCCGAGGGACACGCCCCGGCCGCGCTGTCGGAGGAGCCAGACCTGGTCATCCGGGTCGTCCGGGACCTCTTCAAC
Organism: uncultured Actinoplanes sp.; assembly: GCA_964236515.1. Taxonomy (GTDB): domain Bacteria; phylum Actinomycetota; class Actinomycetes; order Mycobacteriales; family Micromonosporaceae; genus Actinoplanes. The sequence continues at coordinate 214,846 of CAXSDA010000003.1, read as the reverse complement.
GAGGACTTCCGCGAGCTCGTGGTGCAGGGCGAGCAGGCGTACTCGGACGTAGAGGACTACCTCGACTCGGTCTCGCCCGACCTGGTCGAGCGGCTGCACCGGTACACCGGCGGGCACGACGTCTTCGCCGACAAGCGCATCGACGAGCAGATCCTCAAGGGCCTGGACCGCAAGGTCTTCCTGCCGTCCGGCGGCAGCCTGGTGATCGACCGCACCGAGGCGATGACCGTGGTCGACGTGAACACCGGCAAGTACACCGGTGCCGGCGGCAACCTCGAGGAGACCGTCACCCGCAACAACCTCGAGGCGGCCGAGGAGATCGTGCGCCAACTGCGGCTGCGCGACATCGGCGGCATCATCGTGGTCGACTTCATCGACATGGTGCTGGAGGGCCGGGACCGGACCAAGCACCAGGTCACCGAGATCACCTCGCTCGGCCTGGTGCAGATGACCCGCAAGCGGATCGGCTCCGGCCTGCTCGAGGCGTTCAGCGAGACCTGCGACCACTGCAAGGGCCGGGGGGTGCTGATCCACACCGAGCCGGTGCCGGAAAAGCGCACGGCGGGCGCGGTGAACCAGGTCAAGGCGGTGGCCGCGGCGACCTCGACGCCGACCAAGTCGTCCCGGCGGCGTCGCGGCGGGGGCGCCGACGTCACTCCGGTCGAGCCCGCCGCGATCGAGCTCGCGGGAATCGAGCCCGCAGAGATCGACGTGGTCGAGCTCATCGAGCCGCTGGACCTGCCCGTTGTGGTCGAGGCCGACGGCCCGGTGGCCGAGACGGCGGGGCTGCCGCCGGCTGCGCTGGTGGCCGGATCGGGCATCGTCGGGCGGACCGCGCCCGCGGCCGCGGCGAACGACGCCGGCGACGACTACGACATCAGCGGGTACGACCTGTCCCGCTACGACATGCCCGCCGCCGCCGACGAGCCGTTGCAGCTGGTCGGCACGGACGACCCGGATGCCGCCGACGACGACGACGATGAGGACGACGAGGTGGTGGGCGCCGGCGCCGGTGGCCGCCGCCGGTCCCGCCGGGGTGGGACGCGCCGCCGTACCCGGCCCTGACGGTGTGGGCGCGGCAGGGCCGGTTTGGGTCTCGCCGCGCTCATGACGTAAGCTGTCTGACGGTGCTTTTGCGGCACCACGTTTCCCGAGTGTGCGGCTCCGCGCCTGTTCGTGTGGCCCCCGAGGGAGATCTCGTTTCATCCGCCAGCAGCGCCACGCTGCGTAAGTCTCAGGGAGTCCGCGTCTCATGTACGCGATCGTCAAGACCGGCGGCAAGCAGTACAAGGTGGCCGAGGGCGACGTCATCGAGGTCGAGAAGATCGTCGGCGCGCCCGGCGACTCGCTGACTCTTGTCCCGGTACTCCTCGTCGACGGTGACAACCTGGTGACCGAAGCGGCCAAGCTTGCCAACGTGACGGTGTCCGGCGAGATCGCCGAGCACACCAAGGGCCCGAAGATCCGGATTCACAAGTTCAAGAGCAAGACCGGCTACCACAAGCGCCAGGGGCACCGTCAGCCGCTGACTCTCGTCAAGGTGACCGGCATCTCCAGCGGGAAGTAGGGTAGACCAGCCATGGCTCACAAAAAGGGTGCATCCAGCTCGCGGAACGGCCGTGACTCCTCTGCCCAGCGGCTCGGCGTCAAGCGGTTCGGTGGCCAACTGGTCAACGCCGGCGAGATCCTGATCCGCCAGCGGGGCACGAAGTTCCACCCGGGCGAACTCGTCGGCCGCGGTAGCGACGACACGCTGTTCGCTCTGGTGACCGGCAACGTCCTGTTCGGCAGCAAGCGCGGCCGCAAGACCGTCAGCGTCGTTCCGGCCGCGGAGTAACAACACCGCGTCTTCACTCACAGCGGGCCGTGGGACTTCGGGTCCCCGGCCCGTTGTTGTGTTTGATACATCTTTTGTCGTAAGTGAGGTTGAAGTGACCACGTTCGTCGACCGGGTCGTGCTGCACCTACAGGCGGGTGACGGCGGGCACGGCTGTGTCTCGGTGCGCCGGGAGAAGTTCAAGCCCTTGGGCGGACCGGACGGCGGCAACGGCGGCCACGGCGGCAGCATCACGTTCGTCGTCGACCCGCAGCAGCAGACGCTGCTCGACTTCCATTTCCGTCCGCACGTCAAGGCGTCCAACGGGACCGGCGGGGCCGGTGCCAACCGGGACGGCGGGAACGGTGCCGACCTGGTGGTCAAGGTCCCGGACGGCACCGTGGTGCAGACTCCCGAGGGCGAGGTGCTGGCCGACCTGGTCGGCGGGGGCACCACGTTCGAGGTGGCCCACGGCGGCCGTGGGGGCCGGGGCAACGCCTCGCTGGCCAACACCCGGCGCAAGGTGCCGGGGTTCGCCGAGCTGGGCGAGCCCGGCGACCGGCTGGACGTGGTCCTGGAACTCAAGAGCGTCGCCGACGTCGGCCTGGTGGGCTTCCCCTCAGCCGGCAAGTCGTCGCTCATCTCGGTGGTGTCCGCGGCCAAGCCGAAGATCGCCGACTACCCGTTCACCACCCTGGTGCCGAACCTGGGCGTGGTCCAGGCCGGCGAGCAGACGTTCACCGTCGCCGACGTGCCCGGGCTGATCCCCGGCGCGGCCACCGGCAAGGGCCTGGGCCTGGAGTTCCTCCGGCACATCGAGCGGACCGCGGTGCTGGTGCACGTGCTCGACGCGGCGGCCCCCGAGATCGACCGGGACCCGCTGGCCGACCTGGACGCGATCGAGGCCGAACTGGCCGCGTACGGCGGACTGGAGGACCGGCCCAGGCTGGTCGTCCTCAACAAGATCGACATCCCGGACGCCCGCACCCTGGCCGAGATGGTCAAGCCCGACCTGGAGGCCCGCGGCTACCAGGTCTTCGAGGTCAGTGCGATCACCCGCGAGGGTCTCCGGGAGTTCACGTACGCGCTGGCCGAGGTAGTCGCCGCCAACCACCTCGCCGCCCCCGTGGCCGAGCCGACCCGGACCGTGGTGCGCCCCCGCGCGGTCGACGAGACCGGCTTCACCATCGAGCGGGACGCCGAGGACGTGTGGGTGATCCGTGGCGTCCGGGTCGAGCGCTGGATCAAGCAGACCAACTTCGACAACGACGAGGCCATCGGGTACCTGGGCGACCGTCTCGAACGGCTCGGCGTGGAGGCGGCGCTGGCCAAGCGGGGCGCCGAACCCGGTGACCCGGTCCGGATCGGGGAGCGCGAGTTCGACTGGCAGCCGATCGCCGGCGAGTTCGTGGCCGGCCCGCGCGGCACCGACGCCCGCCTGGAGGAGCCGTCCGGACGGGCCTCCGCGGCCCAGCGGCTGGCCGCCCGCAAGGCACGGCGCCGGCGCCCGGACGACGAGCTGCTGCACATGGCGGCGGACGGCACCGTGACGACGATGGCCAACGCCTCGCAGCCCGTCCTCGTCGCGGACGACACGGACGAATAGGGTGTCGTCCAGATTGTCGCAACCCTCCGGAAAGGGTGTCCGCATACCGTGTCGCGTGTGTTGATCGAAACTCGGCCCGCTCTCGACCCCGAACTGTCCGCGCTGATCGTCGCGCAGCAGCGGGAGCTCCTCGACGCCGGTGCGGGCCGGGACCCGATCGCGTACGGCACCCACGACGGGATCACCTACCTGGTCGCGGCGGTGGACGGCCGGGTCGTGGCCTGCGCCGCCTGGCGACCGCTGGACGCCGGCGTGGCCGAGATCAAGCGGATGTACGTCCGGCCGGCGTTCCGGGGCCGGGGCATCGCCCGCCAGCTCGTGGTCGCGCTGGAGGAGGAGGCGCTCGCCGCGGACCGGCCGGTGATCCGGCTGGAGACCGGCACGTACCTGCCCTCGACGATCGCGCTCTACCGTTCGTCCGGCTACCAGCCGATCGACGCCTACGCCGAGTACGTCGGGAACCCGTACAGCGTCTGCTTCGAGAAGCACCTGGCGGTCCCGGTCACCTAGGGCCGGTCAGGCCGCCGGGCCCGGTGAGGTGAGCAGGCCGATCGCCTCTTTCGCCCGCCGGACCGTGGCCGCCGCCCGCGGACGCACCCGCTCGGCCCCCGCGGCCAGCACCTTCTCCAGGTAGGCGGGGTCGCGGCCCAGCTCGACCGCCCGCGCGTGGATCGGCTCGAGAACGGCCAGCACCGCCTCGGTCACCAGCTTCTTCAGCTCGCCGTACGAGCCGATAGCCGGCGCCGGCCGATCCGTGACCGCCTCCAGGATGGACAGCAGGTTGGTCACGCCGGGCTGGCCGTCCGGGTCGTGCCGGACCTGGCCGGCGGTGTCGGTGACCGCCCGCGCGATGGTCCGGCGGATCAGCGCCGGCGGGTCGAGCAGCCCGATCCGGCCCGCGCCGGTGCCGGTGGACTTGCCCATCTTGGACGACGGGTCGGCCAGGTCCATCAGCCGGGCCGCGGACTCCGGGAGCACCGCCGACGGGACCACGAAGGTCCGGCCGTACTGCTGATTGAAACGGTGGGCCAGGGTCCGGGTGAGCTCGAGGTGCTGGCTCTGGTCCTCACCCACCGGGACCTCGGCGATGTCGTGGACGAGGATGTCGGCGGCCATCAGCACGGGGTAGGTGAGCAGGCTCAGGCGTACCGCCCCGGCCGCGGCCTTCTCCTTGAACTGGATCATGCGGGTCGCCTCGCCGTACCCGGTGACGCATTCGAGCAGGTAGTGCAGCTCGGTGTGCTCCGGGATCTGGGACTGGACGATGATCGTGGTGCGTTCCGGGTCGACCCCGGCGGCGATCATCACCGTGACCTGTTCGAGGGTCAGGGCGCGTACGGCTGCGGGATCGTGGGTCCGGGTGAGCGCGTGCAGATCGGCGATCATCGCGATGGAGTCGGCCCGGTCCTGGGCCGCGATCAGCGGGCGCAACGCGCCGAGGTAGTTGCCGAGGTGCAGGTGGCCGGTGGGCTGGAAGCCGGTCAGGCGACGGGTCGAGGTGGTCATGTCAGGTCTCCGTTCGAGGGGGACCGCCTTCTGCCCGGACACCGAAACGGCCGCCTTGGAGAAAGGCGGCCGCAGATGAATCAGGTCATGCGCGCGAGGAGTGGCCGCCGGTCAGGGCAGCCACCAGTTTTGGTTCGTCACGCGCATACGGGTCAGGTTAGCCCTCCCTGAAGTCGCGGACAACGGACGCCAGGATCGACGGCGAGGCGTTCCGCTTCTGGGCGGTGGTGGCCAGGACGCCCACCACGGCAGGGCCACCACCGTCTCGGCCAGGCTGAAACCCTCGTCGTGGCCGCGCGGAGGTCTCATGACCGGGCCCGTCGGCGCTCGGAGGGGTCTCATGAGGGTTCATCCGGGTTGTTTCGCGGTGCGAGGTCCGGGGCCGGGCGGGCATGATTAGCCGCATGCCGAGCCTGACCCGAGCCGAGGCCGCCGCCCGGGCCGCCGTCGTCGACGTCGAGTCGTACGCCATCGATCTGGATCTGACCGGCGGGGGCGACACGTTCCGGTCGCGCACGGTGGTCACGTTCCGGGCGCGGGCCGGCCAGTCGGCCTCGGCCTTCGCCTCGACGTTCGCCGAATTCGAGCCCGCGGTGCTGGAGTCGGCCACGCTGAACGGGGTCCCGCTCGAGCTGGACGGCACACGCCTTCCGCTCCCCGAGCTGGCCGAGCGCAACGTGTTGGTGGTCGAGGCGTCGATGACGTACTCGAACACCGGCGAGGGGCTGCACCGTTTCACCGACCCGGCGGACGGCTTGACGTACCTCTACGCCCACATGTTCCTGGACGGCGCCCGGCGCATCTTCCCGTGCTTCGACCAGCCCGACCTCAAGGCGACGTACGACCTGTCGGTCACCGCCCCGCCGGAGTGGCTGGTCGCGGCGAACGCGCCGGCTTCGTCGACCTCGGACGGCCGGTGGGTGTTCGAGACCACCAAGCCGCTGTCGACCTACTTCGTGACGCTGATCGCCGGGCCGTACCACGCGGTGCGCGACGAGCACGCCGGCATCCCGCTGGCCCTGTACGCGCGGGCGTCGCTGGCCGGGCACCTCGACCACGACGCCCCTGAGCTGTTCGAGGTCACCCGGCAGTGCCTGGACCGCTACCACGAGATGTTCGCCGTGCGGTACCCGTTCGGGCACTACCAGCAGGCGTTCGTGCCCGAGTTCAACTTCGGCGCGATGGAGAACCCGGGGCTGGTCGTGTTTCGGGACGAGTTCATCTTCCGGTCGGCGGTCACCGACAGTCAGCGCGAGACCCGGGCCAACGTGGTCGCGCACGAGATGGCCCACATGTGGTTCGGCGATCTGGTGACCATGGCCTGGTGGGACGACCTGTGGCTGAACGAGTCCTTCGCCGAGTACATGGGCACCCGGGTGACCGCCGAGGCGACCCGGTTCGACCAGACGTGGACGACGTTCGCGATGGGGGACAAGGCCTGGGGGATGCGCGCGGACCAGCGGCCGTCCACCCACCCGGTGGCGCCGGCCGAGGTCGCCGACACCGCGCTGGCACTGCTCAACTTCGACGGCATCTCGTACGCCAAGGGCGCGGCGGTCCTCAAGCAGCTGGTCGCCTGGGTCGGTGACGAGCCGTTCCGGGCCGGGCTGAACGAGCACTTCGCCGCCCACGCGTACGGCAACGCGACGCTGGCCGACCTGCTCGGCGTGCTGTCCAAGGCGAGCGGGCGGGACCTCTCGGGCTGGGCCGACGTGTGGCTGCGGCGGCCGGAGATCAACACGCTCCGGCTCGTCGTGTCGGCGGCCGGCGACACCTACGAGTCGGTGTCGATCGCGCAGAGTTCCCCTGCCCTTTTTCCCACTCTCCGTCCACATCGTTTGGGGCTGGGTCTGTACGACCGCGCCGCGGACGGGTCGGTGACTCTGCGCCGCCGGCTCCTGGTGGACCTCGACGCCGTGGCGGACACCCCGGTTCCCACGCTGGCCGGGGAGCCGGTGGCCGACCTGCTGCTGCTCAACGACGGCGACCTCACGTACGCCAAGATCCGCCTCGACCCGTCGTCCGCCGCCGCGGCACCGATGATGCTGCCGCGGCTGGGTGACTCGCTGGCCCGGGCGGTGATCTGGGCGGCGACCCTGGACGCGGTGGTCGACGGCGAACGCCCGGTGTCGGAACTGGTCGCCCAGGTGCTGGCCGCACTGCCGGTGGAGACCGAGGTGGTGATCATCGAGGACGTGCTCAAGCAGACCCGCGGCCTGGTCGACCGCTACTCGACGCCGGAGACCCGGCCGGCCGCGCTCGAACTCGTCGCCCAGGCCTGCAATCGGCTCCTGGCGTCGGCCCCGGCGGGCAGCTCACGGCAGCTCGCGGCGGCCCGCGGGCTGATCGGGGCCACCGTCGACGCCGCCCGGCTCCGGAGCTGGCTGGACGGCGGAACGGCGCCCGACGGCCTCGGCATCGACACCGACCTGCGGTGGCTGATCCTGTACCGCCTGGTCGTGCTGGGCGCGGCCGACGGACCGGCGATCGACGCCGAATACGCGGGCGATCACAGCGCCACCGGCGAGCAGTGGGCCGCCCGGTGCCACGCGGCGATGCCGTCGGCCGAGGCCAAGGCGGCCGCGTGGGCCACGCTGACCACCGACACCTCGGTGTCGAACCGGATCGCCGAGGCCGCCGCGATGGGGTTCTGGCAGCCGGAGCAGCTCGCGCTGACCGCCGCGTACATGCCGCGGTACTTCGCCGAGATGCCGGAGATGATGACCGTACGCTCGGGGTTCGCGGCCGAGCGGGTGGCGCTCACGGCCTACCCGGCCCTGGCGGTCGAACCGCGCACCCGGGAACTCGCCGCCGAGCTGCTGGGCCGCGGGGACCTGTCGCCGATCCTGCGCCGCGTGGTCACCGACTCGGACGACGATGTCCGCCGCGCGCTGGAAAGCCGATTCGGACCTTACGCGCATTTATAGCCATATACGCTGCCGGTGTGGACTGGTCCGAGGTGTCCGGTGGCCTGCTGCAGGCCGCGCCGGACGCGATTCTGGTGATGGACGCCGACAGTGTCGTTCTGGTCAACGACCAGGCCGAGGCCATGTTCGGCTGGTCCCGTGCGAACCTGATCGGCCAACCCGCGACGGTGTTGCTCACCGATGCGTCCGTGCTGGCCTATCCGGAGCAGCTCACCCGGCGGCTCGACCACCCGCAGCCCGGACTGATGGGACGGGTGTCGCTGACCGCGAAGCGCCAGGACGGCACCGAGTTCCCGACCGAGGCGTCGCTGGCCACGGTCGACACCGAATCCGGCCGCCTGATCGTCGCGGTCATCCGCGACCTCACCGAACGGAACCGACTGCTGATCGAGGCGCAGACCCACCGCAACCAGCGCCTCGAGGGCCTCGGTCAGCTCGCCGGCGGGATCGCCCACGACTTCAACAACATGCTCGGCGTGATCATGAACTACGCCAGCTTCGTCATCGAGGAAGCCGAGTCGGATGCGCCCGACCTGGCCACCATCATCGCCGACGCGCACCAGGTGACCCGGGCCGGCGACCGCGCCACCGAACTCACCCACCAACTGCTGGCGTTCGCGCGGCGCGAGGTGGTGCGACCCGAGGTGCTCGATCTGAACGCGCTCGTGGCCGGTCAGGAGGACTCGCTGCGGCGCTCGTTGGGGGACCGGGTCACGCTGATCGTCCGGCCGGCGCCGTCGCTGCCGCCGGTCACCTGCGACCCCGGGCAGATCGAACAGTTGCTGGTCAACCTGGCGGTCAACGCGGGGGACGCGATGCCGTCCGGCGGCAACCTGGTGCTCGACACCGCGGTGGTCACGGTCAAGCCCGGCGATCCGGCCGCCACCCCCGGCGAGTACGTACGGCTGCGTCTCTGCGACACCGGGCGGGGAATGACGCCCGATGTGGCCGAGCGGGCGTTCGAGCCGTTCTTCACCACCAAGCCGAGCGGCGAGGGCACCGGGCTCGGGCTGGCCACGGTGTACGGCATCGTCACCCAGGCGGACGGGTTCGTGACGGTGGAGTCGTCGCCCGGGCTGGGCACGACGGTGACCGTACTGCTCCCGGCCGGCGCGCGGGTCCACGGCCAGGCCCCTCCGGTGGCACCGTCCCCGGCCCAGACACTGCCGCGGGCCGGCTCGGGGGAGACGCTGCTGGTGGTCGAGGACGAGGCCGCCCTGCGCGACGTGGCCGGGCGCATCCTGTCCGGCGCGGGCTACCACGTCCTGGCCGCAGACGGCGGAATCCACGCGCTGGAGCTCGCCGCCCTGCACGAGGGCGCGATCGACCTGCTGCTCAGCGACGTGGTGATGCCGGGCATGCTGGGCAAGGAGCTGGCCGAACGTCTGGGCGAGTTGCGTCCCGACACCCGGGTGTTGTTCATGTCGGGCTACGCCCAGCCGGTCCTGGCGTCCCAGGGCACGCTGGAGCCGGGCGTGGCCCTGCTGGAGAAGCCCTTCACCGCGGCCGACCTCCTCCGCGCCGTCCGCCACCGCCTCGACGGCTGACGCCGGACTGTCCGGCCTCGCGTCAGCTCGTGCCGCTCTCCCGCGCGCTGCGCTGTCCGTTTTGTAAAGTCGGTCGCTGCGTGGCCGGCTGCCCGGTCAGCTGATCTATATTTCGCGCATGGGTGGACGCCGGATCGGGATCATGGGTGGCACGTTCGACCCGGTTCACCACGGGCACCTCGTCGCGGCCAGCGAGGTGGCGGGGCGGTTCGAGCTGGACGAGGTCGTCTTCGTGCCCACCGGCGAGCCGTACGAGAAGGAGGACACCCGCGTCTCGCCGGCCGAGGACCGCTACCTCATGACCGTCATCGCGACCGCGTCCAACCCGCGCTTCCACGTCAGCCGCGCCGACATCGACCGCGCGGGACCGACGTACACCGTTGACACCCTGCGTGACCTGCACAAGGCGTACGGACCGGATGCGCAGTTGTTCTTCATCACCGGCGCGGACGCCCTGGCCAAGATTCTTTCCTGGAAGGACGCGCTGGAGATGCTCTCGCTGGCCCGGTTCATCGGGGTGACCCGGCCCGGCTACGAGCTCACCGACGATCACCTGCCGCGGGACAGCGTCGAGCTGGTCGAGGTGCCGGCGATGGCCATCTCGTCGAGTGACTGCCGCACGCGGGTCGCCGCCGGGAAACCGGTGTGGTACCTGGTGCCGGACGGGGTGGTGCAGTACATCGCGAAGCGGGGCCTCTACCGAGGTTCGGGGAATGTCACACCCATGTGAGACGCTTGTAGCTACCTGGAACCTACCGAGGGGAAGCTCTTGCCCGTCTCCGAACGCGCTCTTGAACTGGCGCTGACGGCCGCTCAGGCCGCCGCCGACAAGAAGGCGCAGGACATCGTTCTCATCGACGTCGGCGACCAGCTGGCCATCACCGACGCATTCGTGATCGCCTCCGCATCGAACGAGCGGCAGGTGCTCGCCATCGTCGACGCGGTCGAGGAAGCGCTGATGGCCCTGCCGGAAAAGGCGAAGCCCGTCCGCCGTGAAGGCGAGCGGGCCGGCCGGTGGGTGCTGCTCGACTACATCGACATCGTGGTGCACATCCAGCACGCCGAGGAGCGCGAGTTCTACTCGCTCGACCGGCTGTGGAAGGACTGCCCGACCATCCCGTTCGTCGACCGGGACCTGGCTGAGGCCGAGTCCGCGTGAGCCGGTGAACCGGCTCATCGTCTGGCGGCACGGCAACACCGACTGGAACGCGGGCGGCCGCGTCCAGGGTCAGATCGACGTGCCGCTGAACGACCTCGGCCGTGAGCAGGCGGTGGACGCCGCCGACCTGCTGGTCCGGCTGAAGCCGGACGCGATCGTCGCCAGCGACCTGCGGCGCGCGGCCGACACGGCGGCGGCGCTGGCGGCCCTCACGGGCCTGCCGGTGCAGTACGACGTACGGCTGCGTGAGCGCTTCTTCGGTGAGTGGCAGGGCCTGACGATGGCCGAGGTGAAGGCGCAGCGGCCGGGGCAGCACGCGCGTTGGACGGCCGGCGAGGACACGATCGGCAGCGGCGTGGAGACCCTCACCGACCTGGGCGAACGCGTCGCCGAGGCACTCCTGGCGGCCGCCGAGAAGTGCCCGCCCGGCGGCACGGTCGTGGTCGCCACCCACGGCGCCGCGGCCCGCCAGGGCATCGGCCGCCTGCTGGGCTGGCCGGGCGTCACGCTGCGCACTTTCCGCGCGCTGCAGAACTGTCACTGGGTGGAGCTCACCCACGACGCCGTCCGCGGGTGGCAGCTGGGTGGGTACAACGTCGGATCCTTCAGCGACCGCCCCACCCCACCCGCCGTCTGACAGTCCGTCCTCTGGCCGACCTCGTCCGGCGTGTGCCGGGCCGGCCCATCTCCGGGCTCGTTGCCTGCCCGGTCTCATTTCCGGGCTCGTGGCCTGCCCGGTCTCATTTCCGGGCTCGTGGCCTGCCCGGTTTCATTTCCGGGCTCGTGGCCTGCCCGGTTTCATCTCCGGGCTCGTGGCCTGCCCGGTTTCATCTCGGGATCGTGGGCTGCCCGGTCTTATCTCAGGCTCGTGGGCTGCCCGGCGTATGTTCCTCGGCCGACGGCCCGGCCCACGCCTCGGGTTCCCGGCCCGGCCGGGAGAAGGTCTCGCTTGCGGCGGAACCGGGGTGCGGGCGGTAGCGTCCAAGTCGTCATGGTGAAGCGTCTGTTGATCGTGCTGGCGGCGGTGGCCGCGTTCGCCGCCGGGTGTGCGAATTCGCCGATCTCCTCGTCGTCCTCCGGCGCCGCGCCGGGGTCGGCGTCCGGCGCGCCTTCGACCCCTGTGCCTGAAGCCTCGGGGGCGCCGTCGTCCGACACCTCCGGGGCACCCGGGCCCGGCGCCTCGGGGACGTCGACCAAGCTCACCGGCACGATCGAGGAAGGCGTCGAGCCGAGCTGCCTGGTGCTCCGCGGCACCGGGCGGGACCACTCGCTGTATTTCGCCGACCCGCAGGTCAGGAAGCAGGCCAAGATCGGCGACACGGTGACCGTCGTCGGCCAGGCCCGGCCGACCCAGATCACCACCTGCCAGCAGGGAATTCCGTTCCTGGTGGAAGCGATGGCCGTGGACTGATGCCGTGCCGTGACCGGACGAGCCTCACCGATCGGTTAAGTTGCCCGCATGCCCGTCGCGGTCGTGACCGACTCCACGGCGTACCTGCCGGCCGAGCTGAATGGCACGTATGACCTGACCGTCGTCCCCCTCACCGTGATCATCAACGGCGAGCCGGGCCTGGAGGGCGAGGAGGTCTCGCCGGCCCAGGTCGCCCGGGCCCTGAACGGCCGCCGTTTCGCGGTCAGCACCTCCCGCCCCGCTCCGGCCCAGTTCGCCGAGGCGTACCGCCGGTTGCTCGACGCCGGAGCGGAGGGCGTGGTGTCGGTGCACCTGTCGTCGCGGCTGTCCGGCACCTACGAAGCAGCCGAACTGGCCGCGGCCGAGTTCGGGTCCGACGTGCGGGTCGTGGACAGCATGACCACCGGCATGGGCCTGGGCTTCGCCGCGCTGGCCGCCGCGGCCGCCGCCCGCGACGGTGCCGAACTGGACGAGGTCCGGGACACCGCGATCGAGCACGCGTCGCGGGTGAGCACCCTCTTCTACGTCGACACCCTGGAGTACCTGCGCCGCGGCGGCCGCATCGGCGCGGCCGAGGCCCTGTTGGGCACGGCCCTGTCGGTCAAGCCCATCCTGCACGTCAAGGACGGTTCGATCATTGTCCGGGACAAGGTCCGTACGGCCGGCCGCGCCATGGCCCGCCTGGTCGACCTGGCCGTCGAAGCCTCCGGGGACGGCGAGGCAGACATCGCGGTGCATCACATGGGCGCGCCTGAGCGCGCCACGGCTGTCGCCGACGCGCTCACTCTTCGCCTGGGTGACCGCCTCCGCGACCGCTACATCACCGAAGTCGGCGCCGTCGTCGCCGCCCACGTGGGACCAGGCGTAGCCGGCGTCGTAGTCCACCGCCGCTGACACCGGCGTCACGCGACAGCGGGCCGAACCCGCTGAGCGGCGGCGGGCCACCCCTTGTGACCGCGGCCTGCCAGGTCCCGCGAGCGGGGTGGGCCAGGTCCTGCGAGCGCAGTAGCCCAGGTTCGGTGAACGCGGCCGGCCGTGGCCGCCCGCGCGCTAAGCCTGCCGGTCAGGGCCGGCTGGTCACGCGGTAGCGGGCCGGTTCGAAGCCGTCCTCGGCCGCCACCCCGAACTCGGCCCACGCGAGGACCCGATCGCCCAGCTGGACCTCGTCGGCGAGCGGCAGAAGCGCCGCGTCGTCGCCGGACCAGACCGTCTGCGTCCGCCAGCCTTCGCCGTCAGACCCGACGACCTCGATCGGCGACAGCCGCGGCTCGCCCGCCGGGCCCGACTCCTCGCGTTGGGCCTGACGGCTGTACTCGGTGGCAGCGAGCAGCGCCGTCGCGCGCTCGATCCGGGGACGTAGCGGATCGTCGCCCGGGACGGCGTAGGTCACCGTCCGGCCGCGGACGCCGGCCGTGTACGCCATGGGCGAGATCGGGCGGGCCGAGCCCAGGTACATCGCCTCTGCCTGAGCGAACAGCTCGGTCAGATGCTCACCGCCCTCGGCGGTGACCAGTAGTGTGCCGCGCTCCGGCGCGAAGGCCACCGGCACGCCGCCGACCTGGCCGGTCAGCCGCCCCAGCCAGCCCGGCAGCAGCAGGTGTGACGTCCAGTAGGCGTCGCCGTCGTCGACGAACCGGACCACCGTCGGCCCCTGGGCGGCGCCCCGCAGCTCCGCCCCGGCCAGATTGGCCCGGGCCGCGGCGAACACCTCCTCGGCGCTGACCGCCCACCCGGCGAGATGGTCGGCCGACACGTACGTCATGGTGTCCGGCTGGTCGATCAACACGAACTCGGCCAGGAACGGCATCGCCGGCCGCTGCAGCGGTGCGTGCACCCCCGCGTCGACCGTCGTGACGCCCCGCAACACCGGCCGCAGCAGCGGGCAGGCCTCGCCCCAGGCACCGGGCACGCCGGGAGACCGCAGGAACCCGTCGACGAACTGGTTCCGCCGTGCCCGGCGTTCCCGGCGCCGCCCCGACCGGTCGGCCAGCAGGCCGGCCAGTTCGAGCACCGTCGGCACCTGATGGCCATCCGGCGTGAAGCGCACCGAGAACGACCGCGTGTCGCACCGCGCGTTTCGCACCCCGCCGTGACGCAGCCGCCGTAGCACCTGGCTGGCCAGTCTCGCCCGGGCAACCCTGCGCCAGAGGCTCACCGCGGTGCCCCTCTCTGCAGGGCAGACGTTCGCTGCCGGCCGCCGACCATATCGCAGCCGGTCGACATGCAGAACCCCGCTGGATGCCTAGGACCAGGCCATCACCACCGTCGCCTCGAAATCCTCGTCGGAGGCGATCTCGGCGCGCAGGCCGGCCGCCCGGACCGATTCGGTCGCCGCGCCGGCCTGGGCCTCGGTGATCTCGGACAGCAGCACGCCGCCCGGCGCCAGCCACCGCGGTGCCTCGGCGACCACGGCCCGGAACACGTCGAGCCCGTCCTCACCTCCGTCCAGCGCGGTACGCGGCTCGTGATCGCGCGCCTCCGCCGGTAACAGGGGGAGGTGCCCGGTCGCCACGTAGGGCACGTTGGCGATCAGCACGTCGATGCGCCCGGCCAGGTCGGCGGGGAGCGCACCGAACAGATCACCCTGATAGACGCGGCCGTCGAACCGCAGGTTGTCCCGGGCACACGCCACCGCCACCGGATCGACGTCCGTCGCGTACAGCTCGATCCGGGGGTTGATGGCGGTCACCGCCAGGCCGAGGGCGCCCGAACCGCAGCACAGGTCGACCACGACGCGCGCTTTCCCGCCCGTCGCGTCGGCCGCCCGCCGGACCAGCAGCTCGCTGCGGACCCGGGGCACGAACACCCCCGGTCTCAGGCGCACCCGGACGCCCGCGAAATCGGCGTGCCCGACCACCTGCTCGAGCGGTTCGCCGATGGTCCGCCGGCGCACGAGCTCGGTCAGCGTCGCCTCGTCGGGTGCGGCGGCGCGCAGAATCACCGCTTCGTCCTCGGCGAAAACGCACCCCGCGGCCCGCAGTGCGGTCACCACCTCGGTGAGTGTCATGTCAGCTCCTTCGTTCGGCCTTGCCCGATTGACGAAACCAGGTCTACACCGCCGGTACGACAGATTTTCGGAGCCGGTGGCGCCTCATACCACGGCCTGCAAGATCGTGTTGGTTGTCCACATTGTTGGCTGTCCACAGGCCTGAAGCGAAGCCGGGCGATCGTCCGTACGTTCCGGGACGTGCGAGAGGCGAAGAACTCGGAAGACGTGGTGAGGGCCCGGCTGCGGACGGTCGTGGCCGGTCCCGTCATGGACCCGGCACCGGTCGGGGACTTCTCCGACATGAGCCCGTTGAGCTGGACGGACATCGTGCCGGGCTGGGCCGGGGTGGAACTCGACGAGGAAGTCCCGCCGGCGCCCGCTTCCTCGGCGCCGGCGGGACCGCAGGCGACTTCGGCGGCGGTCGTTTCGCCCGCGTCTCCGGTGGCTGCGGCTTCGCCTGAGGCCCCGATGGTGGCTGCGGCTTCGCCCGCGGCGCGGTATCCCTGGGATCCGCCCGACCGGCTGGAGCCGGACTCGCTCAGCCTCGAGTCGCTGAACCTCGAGCCGCTGAACCTCGAGCCGCTGAACCTCGAGCCGCTGGCCCCTCCGGGCGCCGTCCAGGCTCAGCGGCCGGGCGACGCGACAGCGGCCGAGATGGGCATGCCCGAATGGGCCTACGCCGACGATTCGGTGGTGACCGGCGCCGGGGCGTTCGGCTCGTCGGAGCGCTCCGGGTCCGCACTGGCGCGCCTGCTGCCTTTCGACCCCGGGCGGCGGGGTGTCAAGGCGCTGGTGGCGGTGGCGGTCGCGGTCGTTCTGCTCGCCGCGTTCCTGGCCTGGCACGCGCGACCGCAGGTCGATCCGGTCGCCGAACCGCCGATACCCGCCGGAGCGGACGGCGGGGGCGCACCGAACCCGCGGGCCTCCAGTGGCGGCGAGGTCGTCGTCGCGGTCGGCGGCAAAGTGCGCAAACCCGGTCTTGTCCATCTGCCGCCGGGATCCCGTGTCGCGGATGCCCTGCAGGCCGCCGGCGGCCCTCTGCCGGGCACCGACGTGACCGCACTCAATCTTGCCCGCAAGGTGGTCGACGGCGAACTGATCATGGTGGGCGCAGCCGCCCCGGCCGGCGGGTCGGGCGCGGCCGTCAACAGCGCTCCCGGCGGACCGCTGAACCTCAACACCGCCACGCTGGCCGACCTGGACAAGTTGCCGGGCGTGGGCCCGGTGCTGGCCCAGCGAATCCTCACCGCCCGGGACGCGCAGGGCGGCTTCCGCGCGGTGAGCGACCTGCGCAAGGTCAGCGGTATCGGCGACTCGCGGTACGAGCAGCTCAAGGACCTGGTGACGGTATGACCGACGAACCCCGCCGCCCACCGGATCTCCGCCTCGCCGGCTTCGCGGTCGCCGCCTGGTTGTCCGCTCTGGCCGCGCTGTATCTGCCGGCGACGATCGGGTTCGCCGCCGGGGCGGTGACTCTGACGGCTGCGATCGTCGTTGCCCGCCTGTGGCTCGGTGAGCAACGCGCGGTGCGCGACGCGGCGCGCTGGATCACGGTGGCGGTGCTGCTGGGTGCGGCCTGCGGGGCCACGGCGACCGCGGCGCGGGTCAGTGTCAAGGAGTCCGGCCCGCTCACCGCACTGATCCGCGAGGACCCGCCCGTACGGGTCGATCTGGTGGTGCGCGACGATCCCCGGGCCGTACGAGGATCGGCCGCCCTGCCCCCGACGTATGTCGCCGCCGTGGATCTCCTCGCGGTGCACAGCGACGATCCGCCGCGCACGTTGCGGCTGGACGCCCGGGCGCTGGTCCTCGGCAGCTCGCCGCAGTGGCAGGGGGTGCTTCCCGGCCAGCATGTGTCCGCGGAGGGGAGACTCCTCGCGCCCCGCGGCGGTGACCTCAGCGCGGCCGTGGTGTCCGTCCGCGAAGCGCCCACGCTGACCGGACGTCCACCATGGACCCAACGTGCGGCCGGCGTTCTGCGCGCCGGCCTGCGGCGGGCCTGCGCTCCGCTTCCCGCGGCGGCCGGTGGACTGTTGCCGGGACTCGTGGTCGGCGACACCAGCAAGCTCGATCCGGCTCTGCAGGACGATTTCCGGACGACCGGGTTGACCCACCTCGTCGCCGTCAGCGGCGGGAACCTGGTGATCATCATGGGGGTCGTGCTGTTCGCGGTGCGGCGGACGCGAGCCGGCCCGGTGCTGTCGGCCGTGATCTGCGGGCTGGCGCTGCTCGGCTTCGTGATTTTGGCCCGGCCGTCGCCGAGCGTGGTGCGGGCGGCCGCGATGGCGGCGATCGGCCTGATCGGGCTGGCCGCCGGGCGCCCCCGGGTGGCTCTGCCGGCACTGGCCGCCGGGGTCGCGGTGCTGATCGTGTACGACCCGGAACTGGCCGGCGACCCCGGGTTCACGTTGTCCACGCTGGCCACGGCCGGTCTCCTGCTGCTGGCTCCGAGGTGGAGGGACGGACTCCGGCGTGCGGGCTGGCCGGCCGGCGCAGCCGAGGCTCTCGCGGTGCCGGCGGCGGCGCAGGTCGCGTGTGGGCCGGTGATCGCCGGTCTGGCCGGCACCGTCAGCCTGATCGCCGTCCCGGCGAATCTGTTGGTCGTCCCGGCGATCGCGCCGGCCACGCTGCTCGGCGTCACCGCCGCGGTGATCTCCCCCTTCTGGCCGGGCGGGGCACAGTTCGCGGCCTGGCTCGCGCACTGGCCGGCGCAGTGGCTGGTGCTGGTGGCGACGTACGGGGCACGGATCCCGGCCGGCGCGGTGCCGTGGCTGGACGGGGTGACCGGTGCGCTCCTGCTCGCCGTCATCACGGTCGCGTTGCTGGTCGCTGCCCGGCGGGCCGTCGTGCGCCGGCTGGTCGCGGTGGTGGCGCTGGGCGGTGTCCTGGGCGCGCTCCCGATCCGGCTGGTGGCGCCGGGCTGGCCGCCGCCGGGCTGGCTGATCGTGGTCTGCGCGGTCGGGCAGGGCGACGCGATCGTGCTGCCGGCCGGGCCGGGGCGCGCGGTGGTGGTGGACTCCGGGCCGGAACCCGACCCGATCGACCACTGCCTACAACGGCTCGGGGTGTCTCTGGTGGTGCTGTTCGTGGTGTCGCACTTCCACGCCGACCATGTCGGGGGCGTGGCCGGCGTCTTCCGGGGCCGGACGGTACGGGCGGTGGTGGCTCCGGACTGGGCCGAACCGGCCGCCGGTCGCGCGTCGGTGACAGCCGCGGCGCGGGCCGCGAGAATACCGATGCTGACCGTCACGCCCGGGTGGGCGTACGCCGTGGGTGGTCTGTCGATGCGCGTGATCGGCCCGTTCGAGCCGTTGCGCGGCACCAACTCCGACCCGAACAACAACTCGCTCGTGCTGACGGTCCGCGAGGACGGTAAGACGCTTCTGTTGCCGGGCGACGCCGAGACCGAGGAGCAGCAGGAACTGCTCGCGCACCTCGGACCGGCCGCTGTCCATGCGGACATCTTGAAGGTGGCGCACCATGGTTCGGCGTACCAGGACCCGACGTTCCTCGCCGCGGTCGATCCGGCGGTGGCGCTGGTGTCGGTCGGCTTGGGTAACGACTACGGCCATCCGAATCCGTCGTTGCTGGCCCGGCTCACCGCCGACGGGGCGCGGGTCATGCGTACCGATCTGCAGGGCGACCTGGCGGCGATCGAAACCCGGGGCCGCCTGGCGGTGGTGGCGCGCGGCGATCCGCCACCTGCGCCATGATCGGAAATACATTGATGTTCACCGCTACGTTCCCCTCGTCTGGCCGGTACGGCCGTACGGTGTCCGCGTCCCGAGTATCTGGAGGTTGACCGATGTCCTGGACCCGACGAGGTGCCCTGCCGGCCGCGATGGCCGGAGTCGTCCTGTTGGTCACCGGCGCTCCGGTCGGCGCCGCGGCCCCGACACCGGCGGTGCCGCTCGTCGCCGACCCGGTGAGCTATGTGGATCCGATGATCGGCACCGCGCACGACGGCAACACCTGGCCCGGGGCGACCCGGCCGTTCGGGATGATCGCGTGGAGCCCGACCGCGACCGCCGGCGACCAGACGAGCACGCCGGTGGCCAACGGGTACTCGTACAACGTCACCAAGGTCCGCGGCTTCAGCCTGACCCACCTGAACGGTGCCGGCTGCGCGCCCGGAGCGGCCGGGGACGTACCGATCATGCCGTACGTCGGCGATGTCGACTCGTCGCCGACGGCTGACGTCACCGACGCCAAGTACGCGTCCACGTTCAGTCACGCGCACGAGACGGCCACACCCGGCCGGTACACCGTCGTGCTGGACAGCGGGGTACGGACCGATCTCGCGGTGAGCACGCGGGCCGGTATCGGCGACTTCACGTTCCCGGCCGGGTCGGCGGCCAACCTGCTGTTCCGGACGTCCAATTCGATCAACGGCAGCGAGGACGCGACGGTCACGATCGACCCGGCTACGCGCACGGTCACCGGGTCGGTGCTCACCGGCAGTTTCTGCGGGCGGCGCGGCAACGGCGGCGGAGCCAACAACCCGGACCGCCGGACGTACTACCGGATCTACTTCAGCGCGGTGTTCGACCGGGACTTCGCCCGGACCGGGACCTGGCAGAACGCGACCCTCACGCCGGGCGGGCGGACCGCATCCGGTGGCGAGGGCTATCTGACCGGCGCCGACCGGAAAGCCAAGGGCTCGGGTGGTTGGGTCGGATTCGACACTGCTGCCGGCCGCGACGTCCACATGCGCATCGGCATCTCGTACGTCTCGCTCGACGGAGCGGCCGCGAACCGGGACGCCGAGGTGCCGCCGCCGGCCACCGTGGATTCGATCGCGGCGACGGGCCGGGCGGCCTGGAACACCGAGCTGTTGCGGATCCGGGTCGGGGGCGGCACCGACGCGCGGTACACCGCGTTCTACACGTCGATCTACCACGCTCTGATGCAGCCGCAGACCATGAACGACGTGGACGGGCGTTACCTGGGCGCTGACCTACAGGTCCATTCGATGGTGCCAGGACAGAAGGCGGTCTACGGCACGTTCAGCGGCTGGGACCAGTACCGGGCGCAGATCCAGCTGCTGGCCGTTCTGCGACCGGACGTGGCCGGCGACATGGCTCAGTCGATGCTGGCGTTCGCGCAGCAGAACAACGGGATCTGGGACCGGTGGCTGCACCTGGCCGCGCCTACGCACGTGATGACCGGTGATCCGTCGGCGGCCACGCTGGCCACCTGGTACGCGATGGGCGTACGGAACTTCGACGTCCAGGGCGCGTTCGCGTCGCTGCTGCACCAGGCCACGGTGCAGAACCCGGGTGCGCTCTCCGATGCGGGCTGCCCGGGTCAGTGCACCGGCCAGCGGCCGACGCTCGACACGTACCTGGCGCTGAAGTACGCGGCCAACGACATCTGCCATTGCTGGGGCGGCGCGGCCGAGACGCTGGAGGACTCGGTCGCCGACTACTCGCTCGCCCAGTGGGCGCAGCGCATCGGCCACGCCGGGACGGCCCGGCAGCTGCGCCCGCGCGGTGGCTACTGGATCAACACCTACAACCCCGCGGTCGGCTACCAGGCCGCCCGCAAGGCCGATGGGAGCTGGCAGGCGGGCTGGTCGCCGTCCACCGGGGACGGTTTCGCCCAGGGATCCAGCGCCCAGTACACGTGGATGGTGCCGCAGAACGTGTCCGGCCTGTCGACCGCGATGGGCGGGCGGGCCGCGGCGGCGACCCGGCTGGACGGGTTCTTCCACGACGACGCCGGCAACTGGGCCGTGCTCGGCGGCAATCCGCTGCGGTATGACCCGACCAATGAGCCTGACATCCACGCGCCGTGGCTGTACAACGCGCTCAGCCGCCCGTGGGAGACGCAGGCCACGGTCCGGCAGATCGTGGACACGGCGTACGGCACCGGGCCGTCCGGCCTGCCCGGCAACGACGACCTGGGGACCATGAGCGCCTGGTACGTGTTCGCCGCGATCGGGCTGTTCCCGCAGTCGCCGGGCCGGGCCGAACTGCTGCTGGGCAGCCCGATCTTCACCCGGGTGGTGATCGAGCGCAGCAACGGCGTCCGTCTGGCGATCACCGGCAACACCACCGGGACGTACGTCCAGGACGTACGCGTCAACGGATCGGTGCGGCGGGCCTCGTGGCTGCCGGAGTTGTTCCTGCAGCGCGGCGGCACGGTGGTGTTCACGCTCGGTGACGCTCCGAACACGACGTGGGCGACCACTGCCCGGGACCTTCCGTTGGACCACTGACGGAAGCGTGGCCGCGACACGCCCGGGGTCGGTCGTTCGGGGGAAGAGACGCGGGGCGATCGGTCTCGATATGGGCCGGCGCATGTCCGCATGTGGCCGGAGACATTCAGGCTGATCGAGCGACTTTATGGTCGAAGATGCATCCTCGGCGGCCGATATGTCGGCTTCGGCGGTGCACGATCGGTGAGCGACGCGAAGGAGTGAGGCCTGCCGGCACGTCGGGACATCGTGCAACGATGTTGCCGTGAGTACTGCACCTCCCGCCCTGTTGCTGCTCGTCCAAGGCGACGAGGAGTTTCTCGCCGCTCGCGCGATCA
The DNA here is from genome assembly GCA_964236515.1 of uncultured Actinoplanes sp. GTDB lineage: Bacteria > Actinomycetota > Actinomycetes > Mycobacteriales > Micromonosporaceae > Actinoplanes. The sequence goes on along the minus strand of CAXSDA010000003.1, from coordinate 193,348 downwards.
CCGGGGCGGTCGACGCGGCCAAGGCGGCCGACCCGGCGGCGGACGTGCGGGAGTACGACGGAAGCGCGCTCCTGCCCGGTGAGGTGGCCGAGATGCTCAGCCCGTCGCTGTTCGGCGGCCGCCGGGTGCTGGTGATCCGCAACGGGCAGGATGCCAAGAAGGACCTGGTGACGACGCTCTTGGCGTACGCCAAGAACCCCGACCCGGATGTCTCGCTCATCGTCGGGCACCCCGGCGGGGCGAAGGGCAAGGCGTTCGCCGACGGGCTGAAGGCGGCCGGCGCTGACGTCGTGACGGTGGCGAGACTCAAGGGCGACCGGGAGCGGGTCGCGTTCGTCCGGGACGAGTTCCGGCGCGGCGGCGGCAAGTGCGACGAGGCGGCGGCCGCGGCCCTGCTCGAGTCCGTGGGCAACGACCTGCGCGAAATCGCGGCGGCCTGCTCCCAGCTGATCGCCGACACCGACGGCAAGATCACGGCGGCGGTGGTCGGCCGGTACTACAAGGGACGCGCCGAGGTCAGCGGCTTCACGGTGGCCGACGCGGCGATGATCGGGGACGTACCGGGCGCGCTCGAGGCGTTGCGCTGGGCCCTGCACGTGGGCGTCGACCCGGTGCCGATCGCGGATGCCATCGCCGACGGCGTACGGACCGTCGCGCGTGTCGCCTCGGCGGGACGCGGCAACCCGTACTCCCTGGCCAACACTCTCGGCATGCCCGCCTGGAAGATCCAGCGCGCCCAGGAGCGCAGCCGCGGCTGGACGCCGGAAGGGCTGGTCGACGCGATGCAGGCGGCGGCGCACTGCAACGAGGCGGTGAAGGGTGGCGGCGAGGACCGCGCGTTCGCCCTGGAGCAGGCCATCTTCGCGGTCGCGGCGGCGCGGCACTCCGGGGGCGGCCGATGAGCCGCGTCGTACGGTCCCGGCGCGCCGGGTTGTCCCGCGATCAGGTCGCGCACCAACCGCTGTACGCGCGGATGCTCGGCCTGCAGTACATGGCTCCCAGTGGCTTCCTGTGCTTCGTGTTCCTCGAGGGTGCGCTGGCGCTGGGCTTCCTGCTCGCGCTGGCCGAGCTGGTCAGCTGGTGGGGTGTGCTGGTGCTGCCGCTGTCGGTCGCGGTGATGGTGAAGCTGAACGACGTGGTGGCCGGGATACTCGCCCGCCCGACCGCGCCGCCGGTGGCGACGCCACGGCCGGGCCCATCCGTACGCCCGGCCGCGCCGCGGTCACCCAGCTGGTCGGACGACACCCGGACCGTGGATCTGCAGGGTCGTCTGTCGGATCAGATGCTGCATCCGGCCGACGTGGACGCCGGGGCGCTCAACGGGCCTCCGGTGGCGCGGCTGTGGGCCGACCAGCGGGTGCGTCAGAGCGCCACCCGCCGGTACGAATAGAGCCGGTCGGACTCAGGGCCTCCCGAATCGGCCGATCGGCAGGCTCGCTTCTCGAATGTTCCCGGCGGCCGGCTCGATGAGGCCTCGCTGGGGTTGGCCGGGAGAACGTCCCGGCCAACGCCAAAAGGGCATCGCCCACGACCCCGGAGGGTCGGGCGATGCCCGGGTGGCGCTGGGCGCTACGGAATCAGGCGGACAGCGACGCGACGCGCTTGGCGATGGCCGACTTGCGGTTCGCCGCCTGGTTCTTGTGGATGACGCCCTTGCTCACAGCCTTGTCGAGCTGGCGCGAAGCGGCACGCAGCAGAACGGCCGCCGACTCGGCGTTACCGTCCGCGTTCGCCTCGTTCAGCTTGCGGATGACGGTCTTCAGCGACGACTTGACCGACTTGTTGCGCAGCCGGGCCTTCTCGTTCTGCCGGTTGCGCTTGATCTGGGACTTGATGTTCGCCACGCGACAGCCTTGTCCTGACTAGGTGTTCGGATGATGACTCGGTCGGTGGCGTTCGCAGCAGGCAGCAGCGCGTCACCACACGCGATGGGCCAGACTACCAGCCGTGGACCGGCGGGCCCAAATCAGCCGCCCACGGTGACCCGGAAATGTCGTACCCGGCTGGCACGATCTGACGCATGAGAACCGACGACTTCTGGGCCGTCATCGACCGGGCCACCGCCGACCGGCCGGGCTCGCCCGACGAGGTGGCCGAGCGGGCCATCGCCGACCTCGCCGCCCGCGACCCGGACGAGATCGTCGCGTGGGGCCGCCACCTGGACAAGGTCATGGCCGCGTCCGGGAAGGAGGACCTCTGGGCGGCGGCCTACCTGATCAACGGCGGGTGCTCCGACGACGGGTTCGACAACTTCCGTGGCTGGCTGATCGCCAATGGGCGTGAGGTGCTGGCCAGCGCGGTGCGCGAGCCCGACACGCTGTCCGGGCTGCCGTCGGTGAAGGCGGCCGCCGACAGCGGCGCGGTGTTCGAGGCCGAGGCAGTGCTGTCGATCGCCCCGGAGGCCTACGAGAAGGCCACCGGCGACAAGCTCCCGGCCGCGGAGGCTGCTGCACCGACCCGGCCGGACGCGGCCGATCTGTGGGACTTCGACGACGAGGAGGAGATGCAACGCCGCCTGCCCCGCCTGTCCGCGCTCTTTCTGGCGCCGCCTGACTGAGCGGGAACCCGGGGTGTCCCGACCGGCGGGAAGCGCCTCGATCGGTAGGGCCGTAATCGGCAGGGTGGGAGTCATGGAGGGCGTGGTTGTCGCGGTGAGCCGGAATGAGAGCTATTCGTTCAGCAAGCCGCCGCGGGACGAAGTGGTGCTGGTGGCCGGACTGGGAGTCGCGGGGGATTCCCACGCGGGGGTCAACGTTCGGCACCAGGGCCGGGTGCGCGCCGATCCGTCGCAGCCCAACCTGCGGCAGGTGCATCTGATCCACGCCGAGTTGTTCGAGGAGCTCCGGGACCGGGGCTGGGGCGTTGAGCCAGGTCAGCTGGGGGAGAACGTAACGACCCGCGGCGTCGACCTGCTGGGCCTGCCCCGGGGGACGGTTCTGCGGTTCGTCCCCCGGAGTGGCCCCGGGGGCGGGTGGCCGACGCTCCGCCGGCCGAGCTTCGAGGGCCTGGATGTCGTAGGCGAGTCGCCGGTTGCCGGCCACCCGGGTGCGGCGCGGGCTGCCGGGGACCCGGGTGGGGCTCTGGCTATCGGCGACCCAAGCGGGAGCCGGACGGCCCGGGAGGCGGTCGAGGGGGTGCTGGCGGCGGCCGGCGGTGCCTCGCTCAACCCGGCGGCGGCGAGTGCCGTGCGGGCGCTCGTGGCGGCCGCCGACCGGGCCGAACCGGGCGGTACGGCCGTGGTGGTCACCGGATTGCGGAATCCGTGCCGGCAGATCAACACATTCCGGCCCGGGCTGCTCAAGGAGGTCGTCGGGCACGATGCGGAGGGCAACGTGGTCCGGAAGGGCGGGGTGATGGCGGTGGTGCTGTACGGCGGGTCTGTGCGGCCCGGGGATACGGTCCGGGTCGAGCTGCCGCCGACACCTCACGAGCCGCTGGAATGCGTCTGACCGGCCGTGCCGCGGCCCGGCGGGCGCGAGCTGTGCCGGGTGTGATCGGGGGATGCCGGCGGGCGTGGGACGATAGGTGGGTGCCGGTCGGGGCTTCGTGCCGCCCGCCCGGTGGCCGAGGCCGCGAACACGGTAGGCCGGGGCTGTTCCGCCTACATGAGTCGTGGGCCCGGCCGTACCGCAACACCAGGTCCGACCGGCTGTACCGCAACGCTGGCTTGACCGGCTGTACCGCAATGCCGGGCCTGCCCGGCTGTACCGCAACGCCGGTCTGACCGGCTGTACCGCATGCCCGTGCCGGACGACGAGCCGGAACGACTGAGAAGAACGGAACACCGTGCCTGGACCGCTCGACGCCGCTGTGAACGTCATCGGGGCGACCGATCCGAGTCGCATCCGCAACTTCTGCATCATCGCGCACATCGACCACGGCAAGTCGACGCTGGCCGACCGCATGCTGCAGATGACCGGTGTGGTCGACGAGCGGCAGATGCGCGCGCAGTACCTCGACCGGATGGACATCGAGCGCGAGCGCGGCATCACCATCAAGTCCCAGGCCGTGCGCATGCCGTGGGCGATCCGCGAGGGCGACGGCAAGGGCGACACCGTGGTCCTCAACATGATCGACACGCCGGGCCACGTCGACTTCACCTACGAGGTGTCGCGGAGCCTGGCTGCCTGCGAGGGCGCGATCCTGCTGGTCGACGCGGCGCAGGGCATCGAGGCGCAGACGCTGGCCAACCTGTACCTGGCCATGGAGAACGACCTGCACATCATCCCGGTGCTGAACAAGATCGACCTGCCGGCGGCCCAGCCCGAGAAGTACGCCGAGGAGCTGGCCAAGCTGATCGGCGTCGAGCCCGAATCGGTGCTGCGGGTGTCCGGGAAGACCGGCGCGGGCGTGGAGCACCTGCTGGACGAGATCGCCCGGTACTTCAAGCCGCCGGTGGGTGACCCCGATGCGCCGGCCCGGGCGATGATCTTCGACTCGGTGTACGACGTGTACCGGGGCGTGGTCACCTACGTCCGGGTGATCGACGGGCGGATCGAGGCCCGCGACCGGATCAAGATGATGTCCACCGGAGCCGTGCACGAGCTGCTCGAGATCGGCGTCGTGTCGCCGGAGATGGAGAAGGCCGGCGCGCTCGGCGTGGGCGAGGTCGGCTACCTGATCACCGGCGTGAAGGACGTCCGCCAGTCCCGGGTCGGCGACACGGTCACCGGCAACAACCGGCCGGCGAAGCAGGCTCTCGGTGGCTACAAGGACCCGCTGCCGATGGTCTACTCCGGCCTCTACCCGATCGACGGCTCGGACTATCCGGCGCTGCGCGACGCGCTGGACAAGCTCAAGCTCAACGACGCCGCCCTCGCCTACGAGCCGGAGACGTCGGTGGCGCTCGGCTTCGGCTTCCGCTGCGGCTTCCTCGGCCTGCTGCACCTTGAGATCATCGCGGAGCGGCTGGAGCGCGAGTTCAACCTGGACCTGATCTCCACCGCACCGAACGTGGTCTACCATGTGATCACCGAGGACATCGAGGAGCATACGGTCACCAACCCGAGTGAGTTCCCGGCCGGCAAGATCGCCGAGATCCGCGAGCCGGTCGTACGGGCGACGGTGCTGGTGCCGAACGAGCACGTGGGCGCGGTCATGGAACTGTGCCAGACCCGCCGCGGCAGCCTGCTCGGCATGGAGTATTTGTCGTCGGAGCGGGTGGAGCTGCGGTACACACTCCCGCTGGCCGAGATCATCTACGACTTCTTCGACCAGTTGAAGAGCAAGACCAAGGGGTACGCGTCGCTGGACTACGAGCCGTCCGGCGAACAGGCATCCGAGCTGGTCAAGGTGGACATTCTGCTGCACGGTGAACCGGTGGACGCGTTCAGCGCGATCGTGCACAAGGACAAGGCGTACAACTACGGCGTCAGCATCGCGTCCAAGCTGCAGAAACTCATCCCGCGGCAGCAGTTCGAGGTGCCCATCCAGGCAGCCATCGGCAGCCGCATCATCGCCCGTGAGACGATCCGGGCGATCCGCAAGGACGTGCTGGCCAAGTGCTACGGCGGTGACATCAGCCGGAAGCGCAAGCTGCTGGAGAAGCAGAAGGAAGGCAAGAAGCGGATGAAGATGGTCGGCCGGGTCGAGGTGCCGCAGGAAGCGTTCATCGCTGCGCTGTCGACGTCGGACTCCGGTGATATCAAGACCACCGGGAAGAAGTAGCTGGCAGATTCAACCGGTTTGGTTTCCGGCAAGGTCGGGAACTCTGGGGCTCGACGGACGCAACGATTGCTCCACCCCCGAGGAGGACCTCCCATGACTGTTACCGGCATCATCACCGCGATCATCGTCGGCTTGATCATTGGCGCGCTGGGCCGCCTGGTCGTGCCCGGCAAGCAGAACATCCCGATCTGGCTGACCATCATCATCGGCATCGTGGCCGCCCTGCTGGGCACCGTGATCGCCCGCGCGGTCGGTGTCGCCGACACCAAGGGCATCGACTGGATCGAGCTGCTCTTCCAGGTCGTTCTCGCGGCGGTCGGTGTGGCTCTGGTCGCCGGTATCGGTGGCCGTCGCCGCATGACCCGCTGACCTCAGCTCAACGCAGCACCACCGGAACGCCGGATCCTGACGGGTCCGGCGTTCTGCTGTGCCCCGAGACCCGGGAGGCCGGAAGAAGCTCGAGAGAATCGGCCGAAACTCTCCTGGCATACACGACAAAGGCCCCGGACGATCCGGATCGTGAGTATTCGGCCCGCGCGACAGCGGGAGAATCCAGGCCGACGGAGGAAAGCGGGGACCTACCACCCGGCCCGGGCTAGTACCGGAACTTGTGCTGTGCGCTTCGGCGGTTGACCCAGGCCGGCAGTTCGTCCACCCGGTCCACCTGCGGAAGGCGCTCCTCCGGATCATGACCCGAGGTCACGTCCCGCATGGTCACCACGAAACCCTGAACCAGCCGGTCTGCCCGCAGGTCGCGGTACGTCGCCTCGATCAGCGTCTGGGTGTCGTCGGCCCGCCGCAGAGCGAAGAACACCATCCCGTCGCCGCCGGTCGACAGGGCCGTGCGGACCTCGGCCCGGTCGTCGGTGTGCACCAGGTCGGGCAGCGTGGTCAGCGGGGGCAGGTCGTCGACGGCGAGCAGCGACCGGACCGCCGGGCTGGCGTACCGCACCCGCTGGTCCTCGTCGATGACCAGCATGAGCTCGGCCGTGTTGCGGATGACCGCCCGCAGGTACAGATCGCTGTCCCGGCGGCCCATCGCGTCGACCAGGGTGATCCGGTCCAGGGCAAGCGCGGCCTGACCGGCCAGCACCTCGAGCATGTCCCGGGCCGCGGCCAGGAAGTCGCGGCGGCCGGTCAGCACCAGCGAGCCGCCGCCGGGGCGGGCCACGGCCAGGGGTTCCAGCCACAGCGGGCAGATCAGCGTGGCGTTCGGCTCGTCGGCCCACCAACTGCGCGGACGCGGGCCGGCACCGGTCGTCGGCAGCGCCGCCAGGGCCATCTGCCGGTCGTCGGGCGCGAACACGATCCGATCGATCGCCTGGGGCGGCATCAGCTGGGTGACCGCCAGCCGGACGGCCTCGTCGACGGCCGGCATGTCGGCCGCCGCGACCAGGGCCGCGCTGGCCTCCCGCAGGCCGCGTTCGCGGGCGAGCGCCTGGGCGTGCTGGACCAGGGAGTCGCTGAGCCGGGTGATGGTGAGCAGCAGTGTGACGCCGGAGGCGACTGCGATCACCATGCCGTCGGCCACTCCGCCGTTCAGGGCCTCGATCAGCAGTACGGCCGGCGGAGTGGCCACCGACAGCCCGAGCAGCGCCGCCCAGCGGCCGTCGAACGGACTCGGCCGGGCCGGTGCGGGTTGGGTCAGCCGGACCATCGACGGGTGCAGCGCCGCCGCGCCCCAGGTCAGGTACAGCAGCACGTATCCGGTCTCGGTGAGGTGGCTGGGCGCCAGCGGATACCCGATGTCGCTGATCAGCATCGCTGTCGCGCCGGTGGCCAGGAGGATCGCCGACCAGTTGCGCCGCGCGGCCATCACCAGCCGCCCGGACACTCCGACCAGCAGCAGGTCGCCTATCACGTCGGCGGCCGGTATCTTGCCGAAGCTTCCGTGGCTACCGACCACGAACACCCAGACCACCAGCAGGGCCGCGCAGGTCGAGGCGCACAGATCGATCAGCCGGGCCCGGTCCACCAGCAAGGCGCCCTCGCGGGTGAACTGCACCAGCCCGACGGCGACGAGCGCGAACATGGCCAGGTAGAAGAGGTTGGCCACGCCCCGGCGGCCGAGCGCGTAGAACACGTCGCCGCCGCCAAAGCTGACCAGAGAGACAGCGAGCAGCACCCAGGGTGCGACCCGGGCCGGGCGGTGCCACACCACCCCGCCGATGATCGCTGCCGTGCCGACGCCGCCCAGCACGATCCATTCGATGGCCCTGAGCACGCCTAACTACTACCAGCGCCGGAGTTGTCTGTCCATCGTGGGTTATACGTAGCGCGATTGTCTGCACGGCGGAATGTAACTACGGAGAGCGACGTTCGCATAGGGGATCATCCCAACGGACAATCTGCTCATGTACGTCAATGTCGACGTCAGGCGAAGACCTGGGCGATCACCTGGCGCTCGTCGGTTGCGCCGTTACCCGTCACCGACTGCCACTTGCCGGCGCCGGCTCGCCACTCGAGGTCGGCGAAACGTACCCGTTCGAGACCGGTGTCGTGCGCGTGCGAAACCAGCCAATGGGCGTACCGCCAACCGGCGCTCGGGTCGCCGACGGCGACCGTCAGACCCGCACCCTGCTCGGCCGTCCGGTCGAGTCCTTTGCCCCAGTCCAGCTTCAGGCCCTTGAGCAGAGCCGCCGCGGCGGCCGCGCCCCGCAGCACCGGTTTGCCGACCAGGGTGCAGGAGACGGCGGCCGTGGCACTGCCGGTCAGCGCCTTGGCCAGCACCGCCGATTCGTCGGCCCATTTGGCGTACGCGTTGGGATAGGCCGACCGCTGCACCCTCTGGGCGGCCTCGGTGACCTTCATCGACTGCCAGCCCTTGACCTTCTTGAGCGCGGTGTAGAACTTGTCCGCCGCGTACCGCGGATCTTGGATCTTGCTCGCCGGGCCCCAGCCCTGGCTGGGACGCTGCTGGAACAGGCCGACGGAGTCGCGGTCGCCGTCCTCGAGGTTCTCCAGCTTCGACTCCTGCAGCGCGGTGGCCAGCGCGACCGTGATGGCCCGCTCCGGCATCTGGCGCCGCGAGCCGACCGCGGCGATGGTGGCCGCGTTCGCCATCTGCACCAGGTCGAGGGTCACCTCACCGCCGGCCTGCACCGTGCAGGACGAGCCGATCGCCGGAATCTTGATCTTGATGTCGTGGCTCATCGAGCGGATCACCGCGACCAGGCTGACCGTGGCGGCCAGGGCGAGCACGGCCACGAGCAGCAAAGGCGTGCGCTTCACCCGACCTCCGCTCGTCGACACCCAAGCGTAGACAACGCAGGCCCGCAACTCCGGTCACTCGTCCGGCACCCAGGTAGCGTCGCGTTTCTCCCGGTACGCGGCGACACCTTCACGTCCCTCCTCCGAGCGGAAGTAACCGGCCGACCGCTCGGACAGCTCGGACAGCTCGGCCCGGATGGTCGCCTGCCGGGTCCGGCGCAGCAGCTGCTTGGTGCCGGCCAGGGCGAGCGGCCCGCCGCGGACCAGGGCCGAGACGTACGCGCCGACCGCCGCGTCCAGCTCTGCCGCCGGCACCGACGAGGTGACCAGGCCGATCTCGGCCGCCCGCCGCCCGTCGAAGACGTCGCCGGTCAGGTAGAGCTCGGCCGCCGCCCGTGGGGCCAGCCGGGGCAGCACGGTGGAACTGATGATCGCCGGGATCACCCCGACCCGGACCTCGGAGAACGCGAACGTGGCGGAATCGGCGCAGACCGCGATGTCGGCCGCGGCGATCAGGCCGAGACCGCCGGCCCGGGCCGGTCCGCCGACGCGGGCGATCACCGGCTTGGGGAACTCCCAGATGGCGGCCAGCACGTCGCCCATCCGGTCGGCCGGGATGCGGCCGTCCGGCGGGGCCTCGGCCGTCTCCTTCAGGTCGGCGCCCGAGCAGAACACCGGGCCGGTGTGGGTGAGCACGACGACCCGTACGGCGGGATCGGAGACCGTGGCGCTGAGCTGGTCCAGCAGCCGGCGCATCAGCGGGGTGGACAACGCGTTGCGGTTCGCCGGGCTGTCCAGGGTCAGGGTGGCCACTCCGGCGGCGGTGGCGGTACGGACCAGCTCCATGCCGGAACCCTATCGGCGGCCGTGCACACTTGAATGATGGCTGGCGTACTCCCCGACGGCGAACCCGTCCCCACCGACGGCTCGCTGCCGGACTCCGCGCTGAGCCGCTTCGGACAAAACGGATTTTCGGTGTACGTGCACGTGCCGTTCTGCGCGAGCCGGTGCGGCTACTGCGACTTCAACACCTACACCGCGGACGAGGCTGGACCGGACGGCTACCTCGATGCGATCCTACGCGAGCTCAAGCTGGCCGCCGGCGCCGTTCCGGGCGCACCGGTCGACACCGTGTTCTTCGGTGGCGGCACCCCCACGCTGCTGAACCCGGACGACCTGGCCCGGATTCTGGACGGCATCGACGCCACCTGGGGGCTGGCCCCGGGGGCCGAGGTGACCATCGAGGCCAACCCCGAGTCGGTCGGCCCGGCCTCCTTGGCCGAACTCAGGAAGGCGGGATTCACCCGGATCTCGCTCGGCATGCAATCGGCGGCCCCGAACGTTCTGAAGATCCTGGACCGCCGGCACACCGCCGGGCGGGCGCCCCGGGCCGCGACCGAGGCCCGGGAGGCCGGGTTCGACCACGTCAACCTGGACCTGATCTACGGCACGCCGGGGGAGACGCCGGAGGACTTCGCGACGTCGCTGGACACCGTGATCGGCGCCGGGGTGGACCACGTCAGCGCGTACTCGCTGATCGTCGAGGACGGCACCCGGATGGCCGCGCGGATGCGCCGCGGCGAGTTGCCGTACCCCTCCGACGACGTCGCCGCCGACCGCTACCTGGCCGCCGAGGGCGCCCTGACCGGCGCCGGGTTCTCCTGGTACGAGGTGTCCAACTGGGCCACCTCGGAGGCCGCCCGGTGCCGGCACAACATGTACTACTGGACCGGCGGCGACTGGTGGGGGCTCGGTCCGGGCGCGCACAGTCACGTCGGCGGGGTCCGCTGGTGGAACGTCAAGCATCCGGCGGCGTACGCGGCCCGGCTCGCCGCCGGCACCTCACCCGGACACGCCCGGGAGTTGCTGACCCCGGCCGACCAGCACGTCGAGGACGTGATGCTCCGGGTCCGCCTCACCGACGGCCTGCCCCTGGACCGGCTCGACGCGACCGGTCGGAACGGTGCCGCCCGGGCGCTGGCCGACGGGCTCCTGGACGCCGGCCCGTACGGCCGGGGCCTGATCGTCCTGACCTTGCGAGGCCGGCTGCTGGCCGATGCGGTGGTGCGGGACCTGCTGCCCTGAACGGCGGCCCAGCCGTTCGCCGGCTGGACCGCCGCGGAGACCTACTTGATCCAGTTCGGGGCGCCGGGGTAGACGAAGGGCTCGTTGTTGAGAGCCCGTACGCCCGCCACGACGCCGAAGATCGTGCCCATCAGCCACGGCACGATCAGCAGGAAGAAGCCGAAGACACCGATCACGATGACCGACAGGCAGCTGCTGATCACCGTGATGACGAGGGCCACGATCGCCCACACGAGCTGGAAGTTCAGCGCGTTGGCCGACTGCTGGCGGACCGCGGGGGACTGGCTGCCGCGGGCCAGCAGCGAGATCAGCGGGGCGACCCAGCCGAGCCAGCCGCCGCTGATGAAGGCCAGGATGGCGCCGCCGAAGTGGGCGACCATGATCCAGGTCCGGTCGTCCTGCGAGGAGAAGCCGCCCTGGCCGGACGGGCCGTACTGTCCGGGTCCGGGCTGACCGTACTGGCCCGGCGCGGGCTGACCGTACTGGCCGGGCGGCGGCTGGTAGGCGCCGGGCGGCGGGCCGTACCCGCCAGCTCCCGACGAGGGCGGCGGGCCGTACCCGCCGGCTCCTGACGAGGGCGGCGGGCCGTACCCGCCAGCTCCCGACGAGGGCGGCGGGGCGTACCCGCCGGCGCCCGAGGACGGTGCTTGCGGCGTGCCGTACGGCGGTGGTGGAGGCGGCGAGCCCGCACCGGGCTCGCCGTTGGGATATCCATTGAACGGCGCAGTGGGATCCGAGGGGTTTCCCTCGCCCGGCGGCCGGGGCGGTTCAGTCATGCCGCACACGGTAGGGCCGCAGCTCAACCGGGTCGAGGCAACAGGCGGGTGACGTCGGGGAATAGACAACTGGCTAAGCCAGGCGCCGGATCAGCGCGCCCGGCCCCCTCGCGACGTAGACTGGCACTCGTCGGCGAGGAGTGCCAAAGCAACCGGGGGAGGGGTCATGAGTCTCGATGACCGCAAGCTCGAGGTGCTGCGTGCCATTGTCGAGGACTACGTCGCCACCCAGGAACCGGTCGGCAGCCGGGCCCTCGTCGAGCGGCACCACCTGGGCGTCTCCCCGGCCACCGTGCGCAACGACATGGCGGTGCTCGAGGAGGAGGGCTACATCCGGCAGCCGCACACCAGTGCCGGCCGGGTGCCCACCGACGCCGGCTACCGGCTCTTCGTCGACCGCCTGTCCCGGGTCAAGCCGCTCAGCCCGGCTGAGCGGCGGGCGATCGAGCGGTTCCTGCTCGGCGCCGTCGACCTGGACGACGTGGTGCACCGGACGGTCCGCCTGCTCGCCCAGCTGACCCGGCACGTCGCCGTGGTGCAGTACCCGAGTTTGGCCCGCTCGTCCGTTCGGCATCTGGAACTGGTTCCGATCTCCACCACCCGGATCATGCTGGTGATGATCACCGATACCGGCCGGGTCGAGCAGCGGCTGGTCGAGCTGCCCGGTCCCGTACCGGCCGACGACGTCATGGACCTGCGCCGCAAGGCGAACGAGAAGCTCGCCGGGCAGCGGCTGGTGGACACGCCGCCGCTGGTGCAGGCCCTGGTCGACGACAGCCCGACCGATCGCCGGACCACCATGGCCTGCCTGGCCTCGGTGCTGCTGGAAACGCTGGTCGAGCGGAGCGAGGAACGCCTCGCCCTGGCCGGTACCGCCAACTTGACCCGGGGCAGCATGCTGGACTTTCAGGGCACGCTACAACCGGTGCTCGAGGCGCTCGAGGAGGAGGTCATCCTTCTCAAGCTGATCGGCGAGGTGGAGCCGAGCACCACCCGGGTCCGCATCGGCGACGAGAACGAGTTCGACAACCTGCGGTCGACGTCGGTGGTGAGCACCGGTTACGGCCCGGGGGCGACGATCGTCGGTGGGCTCGGCGTGCTGGGGCCGACCCGCATGGACTACCCCGGCACAATCGCTACTGTGCGTGCAGTGGCACGCTACGTCGGCGAGCTTCTGGCACAGAATTAGCCTGCACAAGCGCGAGAAGACATGAGGACTCGAAACCCAGTGGCGAAGGACTACTACGGAATTCTCGGTGTGAGCCGGGAAGCCACCGACGACGAGATCAAGCGCGCCTACCGCAAGCTGGCTCGCCAGTTCCACCCGGACGTCAACCCGGACCCCGAAGCGCACGAGAAGTTCAAGGACATCAACGCGGCGTACGAGGTTCTCAGCGACGATCAGAAGCGGCAGATCGTCGACCTGGGCGGCGACCCGCTGGCTCCGGGCGGCGGTGGCGGCCCGGGCGGCGGAGCCGGTGGCGCGGGCCCGTTCGTCGGCTTCCAGGACATCATGGACGCGTTCTTCGGCTCTGCGGCCGGGGGCGCGACCCGAGGGCCGCGCCCGCGAACCCGTCCGGGCGCCGACGCGATCCTGCGGCTCGAACTCGACCTGGTGGAGACCGCCTTCGGCGTCGAGGCGCCGATCACCGTCGACACCGCCGTCCTGTGCACCCAGTGCTCCGGCGCCGGCACCGCGCCCGGCACCCACCTGGCGACCTGCGAGACCTGCGGCGGCCGGGGCGAGGTGCAGAGTGTGCAGCGGACGTTCCTCGGCCAGGTGGTCAGCTCCCGCCCCTGCCAGGTCTGCCAGGGCCACGGCACGATCATTCCGCACCCCTGCCCGACCTGCGCCGGCGACGGCCGCATCCGCACCCGCCGCTCACTGACGGTCAAGATCCCGGCCGGCGTCGAGGACGGCATGCGCATCCGCCTGGCCCAGCAGGGCGAGGTCGGCCCCGGCGGCGGCACCGCGGGCGACCTCTACGTGGAGATCCACGAGCGCCCCCACGACGTCTACTCCCGCAAGGGCGACGACCTGCACTGCCGCGTCACCCTCCCGATGACCGCGGCGGCGCTCGGCACCCGTCTCACCATCAAGACCCTCGACGGCGAGGAAAATCTCGAGGTCAAGGCGGGCACTCAGCCGGCGTCGACGCTGCGCATCCGCGGCAAGGGCGTCCCGCACCTGCGGGGCCAGGGGCGCGGTGAGCTGTTCGTGCACCTCGACGTCAAGACGCCGGCCAAGCTGACCGTCGACCAGGAGCGCATGCTGCGCGACTTCGCCAAGACCCGCGGCGAGGACATCGCCGAGCTGAGCAAGCAGGGCGGTTTCTTCTCCCGGATGCGCGACGCCTTCAACGGCCACTAGATCAATTCCTGGTCGCACCTGGGTGCATGGCGCTGACCGTCACTCCCGTCGAGGCCGGGGCGGGGGCCCAGCTGACGCCGGCCCGCGCCCCTTCATTCTGCGTGCGTGACCTCTCGGGCCATCGCTCCGCTCGGCCCACCCGGCCGGCATGCTGACGACACGTGGTGCACCCGTGGGCCGACGTTCCTTCTGACGCCGCCTTCGCTCTGCCCGACGCTCAGCGAGGCGCGTCAGCGGCCGAGCGCTTTCGCTCCGTCGGGGGCCAGGCGAGGCGCGTCAGCCGGCCGAGCGCTTTCGCTCCGCCCGGGGGCCCGGCGAGGCGCGTCAGCCGGCCGAGCCGGTCGGGCTCGCGCCGTAGCGGAGCCCGTCGAGCAGGAGGGCGACCATGCGCCGGACGTGGGCCGGGTCCCCGGCAGCGGGGACGCAGAGGTTGGCCACCGCGGTCAGCAGGTCGTAGGGGTCGACTCCGGCGCGGACCTGCCCGGCCGCCACCGCCGCGTCCAGCAGCGAGCCCAGCGCCGGCACCAGGCGCTCCTGGAAGTAGGCGGGCAGCGCCTCGAAGGCCGGGTCGCCCGAGTGCAGGGCCGCCGCCAGGCCGCGCTTGGTCGCGATGAAGTCCGTGTACCGGCCGAGCCACAGCCGCATGGCCTCACCCGGCTCGTACTCGGCGGCCAGCACGGGCGCGGCGTCGGCGCAGGCGTCCATCTCGTGCTTGAAGACGGCGGTGATCAGGTCCGACCGCAGCGGGAAGTGCCGGTAGACGGTGCCGAGGCCGACCCCGGCCCGGTCGGCGATCTCGCGAACCGGCGCATCCACGCCCGCCTCGGCGAAGACCTCCTTGGCCGCTTCCCGCAGCGCGTCGACGTTGCGCTGAGCGTCAGCCCGCTGCCGCCGCGGCACTGGGGTCGCCGTGTCCGGCGCATGCCCGCGCCCGGATCTCGTCGGCTTCCTGGGCGCTGCTCCGTCCCCGTTCACAAACTTCCTCCACCGCTTCATCGGAACGGTGTTCCGCTTCTCGCGATGGTAGAGCCCCACGCAGCCAAACGGCTATGTGCTGAACGTGCAGAACACTGACGCCGGATCGCGATTGATCCTCAGTTCTGCGCGTGAGCGTCCCCCAGCACTTCGGTCTGATCAAGGGCAGGCGGAGAGGGTGACGCGAATCCTGCGACGCCGCGACGCGCTGTCCACAGCCGATACGGAGGAGCGGGTGAAGTAGCGTTCGCGGGGTGTCGGCGCCGCTGTTTCTGGTTGACGAGGTGCCGCAGGGCACGCATTTCACGCTCCGTGGCACCGAAGGGCACCATGCCGCCGACGTGCAGCGCATGCGGGCCGGGGAACGTCTCGTGCTGGGCGACGGCCGTGGGGTGCTGCTCGAGACCGAGGTGATCGCCGCCGGGCGCGGGAGTCTGGAACTCGCGCTGGGTGAGCGGACCTTCCGAACGGCGTACGACCCGCGCCTCGTCGTGGTCCAGGGGATCGCCAAGGGGGACCGGGGTGAACTCGCCGTCCAGGCGATGACCGAGGTCGGCGTGGACGAGATCGTCCCCTGGGCCGCCGCCCGTTCGGTCGCTCAGTGGCGCGGGGACCGCGGCGTCAAGTCGCACGACAAGTGGGTGGCCACCGCCCGGGAAGCGGCCAAGCAGGCCCGCCGCGCGTGGCTGCCGGTCATCGGCGGCGACCCCGACGCCTCCACCCGGCAGGTCGCGGCCCGGCTGGAGAACACGACGGCGTTCGTCCTGCACGAGGACGCCACCGACCGGCTGTCCGTCGCCGACCTGCCCGCGAGCGGCGACATCGTGCTGATCATCGGGCCCGAGGGCGGCATCGCCGACGCCGAGCTGGAGGCGTTCGAGCTGGCCCGGCCCGTACGGCTGGGAACTGAGGTTCTGCGCACCTCGACCGCCGGTGTGGCCGCGCTCGCGCTCCTGGCGGCCCGTCTTCAGCGCTGGTGACCGAGCAGTGACCGGCCCCGTGGGGATAGCCGGTAGCCGACCTCGAGGCTCTCGGTGAGGCCGAGTTCCTTGAGTCGCCGTACGTCCCGCTTGAACGACAGCATGTCGCGATAGCCGGCGTCGGCGTACAGATCCCCCGCCCGTACGGCCGGACGGGCTTCGATCAGCCGCAGCACGGGACGGGTCCACGACCGGGTGCGGTCCATCCGGTCCAGCCGGGTCAGCAGGTCGGCCCGCAGCTCGTCGCTCAGGACGTCGTCGGCCCGTAACGCGATCCGCGGATCCTCGCCGCCGTAGCCGACCCCGATCCGGAACAGCGGATTCGCCGGGTCGCCGGGCACGTCGGCGGCCGCTGCGACCGCGGTGCCGTACCCGGCCAGCTTGGCGTCGGCGGCGGTGATCCGGGTGATCCGGTCGACCGACCGGACCTCGATCAGCCCGATCTTCGTCCGCAGCCGGCTGCCGGCCAGCACGCGCGCCTGCCGCCAGCGCCGGAACACCACCGAGACCCGGCCGGAGCGGATCTTGTCCAGGGCATCGTTGCGGAACAACATGGTCAGACCCGCGTGGCCAGGGTCAGGTCGGTGTCGATCTTGCGGCGGATCACGCCACCCTGCGCGTCGATGACCGTCCCGACCGCGGCCAGCGCATCCTTCCGTACGCCCGGTTCGAGGATCCGGTAGTGCGACGTGGTCGCGATCAGCTCGACGTACCCGGTCGAGGTCAACGTCTCGTCCTCCCGGTGGTACCGGCCGCCCCGCAGGTCGGTGAACCGGTCGTCGGAGTGCAGCCCCAGCTGGGCCCACTCGAGCTCGGGATCCGGGTTCTGGTCCGGGAACGTGCCGGCCAGCAGGCTGTGCGGCGTGTGGTCGCCCAGCCCGAACCGCTCGTCCACCTCGGCCAGGGCTGCGTGCAGTTCCTTGTCGGCGACCAGCGAGATGTTCCAGAACACCGCCAGCGCACCGCCCGGCGCGAGCGCGGCCGCGGCCAGGTCGTTACGCCGGTCGACGTCGATCCAGTGCCAGGCCTGCCCGGAGAACAGCAGGCCGTACGCCCGGTCCGGCGTCCAGTCCTCGAACAGCGTCTCGACCACCCGTACGCCCGGCCGCCCGGCGATCCGCCGCCGCAGCACCGCCGCCATCCGGGAATCGGGCTCGATGCAGGTCAGGTCCAGCCCGCGCGCGGCGAACGCGGTGGTCGCCTTCCCGGTCCCCGCACCCACCTCCAGGGACGGCCCGGGGCCGGCCGCCGCCACGATGTCGTCGATCATCGCGTCCGGGTAGTCGGGGCGGCGGGCGTCGTACTCCTCGGCGTCATCGCCGAACACCAGGCGTCGGTCCATCCCGCCATTGTTACGAAGCGCCGTTCCGGTCGTCCGGCCGGGCGCCGTCCTACGATCAGGCGATGAGCGCGCACGCACGGTACGAACGGGCCGTCCGCAAGACGCAGGCCGAGGGCCGCATCCCGGCGCTGTCGGTGGCTCTGCACCGCGCCGACCGCGACCTCTGGACCAGCACGGTCGGGATCTCCGGCACCCCCGGGCACCCGCTCGGCCCGGACAGCCGGTTCCGGATCGGCTCAGTCACCAAGACGTTCACCGCCACGCTGGTCATGCAGGCCCGCGACGACGGCCTGCTCGATCTCGACGACCCGATCGCCAAGCATCTGGACGTGCCCGCGCACGGCGACGCCACCATCCGCCGGATGCTCTCGCACACTTCCGGCTTCCAGCGCGAACCGCACGGCGACATCTGGGACACGCTCGTCTCCCCGGACGCGGCCACCCTGCTGGCCGACCTGGCCCGGGTCGAGCGGGTGCTGCCCAACAACCGCCGCTTCCACTACTCCAACCTCGCCCTGGCCGTGCTCGGCATCCTGGTCGGGCGGTTGCGCGGCGGCACCTGGGCGGAACTGGTCGCCGACAAGATCACCGGCCCGCTCGGGCTGACCGCGACCACGCCGGCGGCGCCGCCCCAGGCCGCGGTCGGATACCTGGTCGACGCGTACTCCGACGCCGCCCACCCGGAACCGCAGCTCGACATGGGCGGCGCCAGCCCGGCCGCCCAGCTCTGGAGCACCGCTGCCGACATGGCCCGCTGGGCCGCCTTCCTGGCCAGCCCCGAGATCGTCGACCCGGACGCCGAGGTGCTGGCCGAGGCCACCGTCGACGAGATGCGCTGGCCGCTCACCACCACCGACGAGGCGTTGTGGTCGGGCGGGTTCGGCCTCGGCCTGATCCTGGTGCCCGACGGCCAGCGGGTCGTGCACGTCGGCCACGACGGCGCCATGCCCGGCTTCCTGGCCGGGGTGTACGGGCGGCGTGGTGGCGACGGCAACCCGGGCGCGCTCGGCGCGGCCGTCCTCGGCTCGTCCGGGACCGCCGTGGAGACCAACGAACTCGTCCACGAACTGCTGCGCCTCGCCGTCGAGGCCGACCCGGCCGGGATCACGCCGTGGGCGCCCGGCCGACCGGCTCCCGACGCGTACCGGTCGATTCTCGGCCCGTGGTGGAGCGAGGGCTTGCCGTTCGTCTTCTCCTGGCACGACGGCACCCTGCAGGCCCGCGGCGCCGACTCGCCGGCCGAGCGCCCACCGGCCGTGTTCCGGCCGCTCGACGGGCAGCCCGACGTGCTCCGGACGGTCTCCGGGCGGGAGGCCGGCGAACAGCTCCGGCTGAGCCGGGACGAACGCGGAGTAGTGGTACGGATGCACTGGGCCACGTACCGGTTGACCCGGGTGCAGGAAGCGTTCGACGGGGTGCCCGCCTCCGACGGCTGACCGGCCCGGGCGGTGATAATGGCATCGGCGCGGGGAGCGCGGAACGGATACGATTGGGTCTTCCTCCGCACGCGAGAAAGAGAGCAGGTGGCGTAGGCCGTACGGCCGCCCTTATGACCAGCACGGAACCCACCCCGAGCGCGGCCGATGAGGCGGCGCGGGTGCAGACCAGGATCTCGGTCGCCGACCCCAAGATCATGGTGAATCTGCTGGGCGCGAAGGACGAGATCCTCCGCCTCATCGAGCGGGCCCTCGTCAGCGACGTGCACGTGCGCGGCAACGAGATCACCGTCACCGGCGTCCCGGCCGACAACGCCCTGGCCGAGCGCCTCTTCGCCGAACTCATCGAGCTGATCGAGAAGGGCGAGACGCTGACCGTGGACGCGGTCCGGCGCATCCTGTCGATGCTCGAGCAGAACACCACCGAACGCCCGGCCGAGGTGCTGACGCTCAACATCCTCGCCCGGCGCGGCCGCACCATCCGCCCCAAGACGCTCGGGCAGAAGCGGTACGTCGACGCCATCGACGAGAACACCATCGTCTTCGGCATCGGCCCCGCCGGCACCGGCAAGACGTACCTGGCGATGGCCAAGGCCGTCCAGGCGCTGCAGGCCAAGCAGGTCAGCCGGATCATCCTGACCCGGCCCGCGGTCGAGGCCGGCGAACGGCTGGGCTTCCTGCCGGGCACGCTGAACGAGAAGATCGACCCGTACCTGCGGCCGCTCTACGACGCGCTGCACGACATGCTCGACCCCGAGTCCATCCCCCGCCTCATGCAGGCCGGCACGATCGAGGTCGCCCCCCTGGCCTACATGCGGGGACGCGCCCAGCCGCTGTCGGCGAAGGTGCTGACCCCGGACGGATGGTGCCGGATCGGCGACCTGGCCGTGGGCGACCTGGTGGTCGCCTCCGACGGGCTGCCGACCCCGGTGCTGGGCGTGTACCCGCAGGGCCGCAAGGAGATCTACCGGATCACCACCCAGGACGGCGCCTCGACCCTGGCCTGCGGCGAACACCTCTGGACCGTCCGTACGCCCGACGACCGTGGCTGGCGCGTCGTGCCGACGCAGGACATGATCGGGCACCGCCGGCGGTACGAGCTGCCGCTGGTCGGGCCGGTCGAGTTCGCCCCGCAGGACGTGCCGACAGAGCCGTACGCGATGGGTCGGTTGTTAAGCGGCGGCGAGCTGGCCGCCGTCGGGTCGAGCCGTGACACCGCGACCGCGACGGTGACCGCGGTACCTGAGACCTACCGGTTCAACAGCGCCGCCGTTCGCCGGGCCGTCCTGCAGGGGATCGTGGACGGCGGCGTTCGTCACTGGACCCGGTCGGCCCAGCTGGCCGACGACATCGTGTTCCTGGTCCGGTCGCTCGGCGGAATCGCCTGGCGCCGGCCGGAAGCCGGTGGCTTCGCCCTCGACATCGAGCTGCCGGAGAACGCGTGGCCGATGCGATTCGTCGAGTCGATCGAGCCGGTCGGTGAGATGGAGGCCGTGTGCATCCAGGTCGCGGCGGCCGACTCGCTCTACGTGACCGACGACCTGATCGTCACCCACAACACGCTCAACGACGCGTTCATCATTCTGGACGAGGCGCAGAACACGACGCCCGAGCAGATGAAGATGTTCCTGACGCGACTCGGGTTCGGGTCGAAGATCGTGGTCACCGGGGACGTCACGCAGGTCGACCTGCCGGGTGGGACGAGCAGCGGCCTGCGGGTGGTCCGGGACATCCTGACCAACGTCGAGGACGTGCACTTCTCGCAGCTCACCAGCTCCGACGTGGTCCGCCACCGGCTCGTCGCGGAGATCGTCGACGCGTACGAACGGTACGACGCCACGCAGCAGCAACAGTCCGTCCATGCCGTGCCGGAACGCGCCGCCAGTGGTGGCCGGACCGGTCGACGGCGCTGATCACCGGGGGTAAGCGCACCACTATGTCCATCGAGATCGCCAACGAGTCGGGAGTCGAGGTCGACACCGACGCGATCCTCGCGGTGGCCCGCTACGCGCTCGACGAGATGGGTGTCAACCCGCTCGCCGAGCTGTCCGTCCTGCTGGTCGACACCGACTACATGGCCGAGCTGAACCATCGCTGGATGGGCAGCGAGGGCCCCACCGACGTCCTCGCGTTCCCGATGGACGAGGGCAGCGTCGACCACGGCCCGGGTGAGGCCGGCAGCGGCGAGCCGGCCCTGCTCGGCGACATCGTGCTGGCGCCCGACGTGGCGGCCAAGCAGGCGGCCGCGGCGGGGCATTCGGCCGCGGACGAGCTGCACCTGCTGACCGTGCACGGTGCGCTGCATCTGCTCGGGTACGACCACGCCGAGCCGGAGGAGGAGCGCGAGATGTTCGCGCTGCAGAACCGGCTGCTGCAGGCGTGGCGGACCAGCCGGCGGGCCGGCTGAGCCCGATGGATCCCTCCGGTAGTCTTCCCGACGTTCAACTGCTGATCTACGCGGTGATCCTGGTCTTCCTGGCCGGGCTCGCCTCGATGACCGACGCCGCGCTGGCCACGGTGTCCCCGGCCCGGGCGGCCGAGATGGCCCGCGAAGGGCAGCGCGGGGCGACGGCGTTGGCCGCGGTCGCGTCCGACGTCGTCCGGCATCTGAATCTCCTGCTCCTGCTGCGGCTGATGTGTGAGCTGACCGCGACCACCCTGGCGGCGCTGGTCGCGGTCGACACCTGGGGCGCGGGCTGGCAGGCGGCGCTGATCACCGCGGGCTCGATGACGCTGGTCAGCTTCGTGGTGGTCGGGGTGGCGCCCCGGACCTTCGGCCGGCAGCACGCGTACGCGGTCGGCCGGGCGACGGCGCCGCTGATCCGGTGGCTGGGCAAGGTGCTGAACCCGCTGGCCTCGCTGCTGATCCTGATCGGTAACGCGGTGACGCCGGGCAAGGGCTTCCCCGAGGGGCCGTTCGGGTCACAGGTGGAGTTGCGCGAGCTGGTCGACCTGGCCGAGCAGCGGGGCGTGGTCGAGCACGGCGAGCGGGAGATGATCCACTCGGTGTTCGCGCTGGGCGACACGATTGCGCGCGAGGTGATGGTTCCCCGTACGGAAATGGTGTGGATCGAGACGCCGAAGACGCTGGAGCAGGCGCTGCTCCTGTTCCTGCGCTCGGGTTTCTCGCGGATCCCGGTGATCGGCGACAGTATCGACGACGTGCTGGGCGTGCTGTACCTGAAGGACGTGATCCGGCGGACCCAGTCGGGCGACCCGGCGGCGACGGCCAGCGCGGTGGCCGACCTGATGCGGGCGGCCACGTTCGTGCCGGAGTCGAAGCCGGTGGACGACCTGCTGTCGGAGATGCAGGCGGCCCGGACGCACCTGGTCATCGTGGTGGACGAGTACGGCGGCACCGCCGGCCTGGTCACCATCGAGGACATCCTGGAGGAGATCGTCGGGGAGATCACCGATGAGTACGACGTCGAGCGCCCGCCGGTGGAACACCTCGAGGACGGGTCGGTGCGGGTGACCGCGCGGCTGCCGATCGAGGATCTGGGCGAGCAGTTCGGGGTGGAGCTGCCCGACGGTGAGGTCGAGACCGTGGGCGGCCTGCTGGCGCAGACGCTGGGCCGGGTGCCGATCCCGGGTGCGAGCGTCGACGTAGGCGGGCTGCACCTGATCGCCGAGGGCACGACCGGCCGCCGCAACCGGATCGATTCGGTCCTGGTCAAGCGGATCGAGCCGCCCGCGACGGAATCCGAGGCCGCCGAGCCGGATCCGCAGACCGAGGAGAGACTGCACGCCGATGCCTGAGTTGACCGCCGAAGATCAGAAGCTGGTCACCCTGGCCCGCAGCGCCCGGGCCCGGGTGGGTGCGGCCGAGGGCGCGGCCGTACGCGACCAGGACGGCCGGACGTACGCGGCCGCCACGGTGACCCTGCCGCACCTGCCCCTGACCGCGCTGCAACTGGCGGTGGGATCCGCGGCGGCGGCCGGGGCGTCCCGGCTGGAGGCGGCGGCCGTGGTGACCGAGGCCGACACGCTGGACGAGTCCGGCCAGGCCGCCGTGCGTGACCTGGGCCGCCGGGCGCCGATCCACGTGGTCGGTCCCGACGGCGTCCTGCACGGGACGGTTACCGCGTGAGCCCTCGACCGCACAAGGCGTCCTCCTGGAAACGCGAGAGCGACGGCGTCTTCCGCGCGGGGTTCGCGTGTTTCGTCGGGCGGCCCAACGCCGGCAAGTCGACACTGACCAACGCCATGGTCGGGCAGAAGATCGCGATCACCTCGAGCAAGCCGCAGACCACCCGGCACATCATCCGCGGGGTCGTGCACCGGCCGGACGCGCAACTCGTCCTGGTCGACACGCCCGGCCTGCACCGTCCCCGCACGTTGCTCGGCCATCGCCTCAACGACCTGGTCAAAGAGGCGTGGAGCGAGGTCGACGTGATCGGGATCTGCTTCCCCGCGGACGAGAAGGTCGGCCCGGGGGACCGGTTCATCGCGGCCGAGATGGCCGAGCTCAAGGCGACGGTCATGGCGGTGGTCACCAAAGTGGACCTGGTCGATCCAGCGACCCTGGCCCAGCACCTGATGGCGGTGAGCGAGCTCTACGACTTCGCCGAGATCGTGCCGGTCAGCGCCGTCTCCGGGCATCAGGTCGAGACGCTGGTCGACGTGATGCTGAAGCACCTGCCGGAGTCGCCGCGGCTGTACCCGGACGACGTGCTCACCGAGGAGCCGGAACAGGTGCTGATCGGCGAGCTGGTCCGGGAGGCGGCGCTCGAGGGCGTCCGGGACGAGCTGCCGCACTCGATGGCGGTGCTGGTCGAGGAGATGGTCGACGAGGGCGACGTGGTGCGCATCTTCGCCGACCTGTACGTGGAACGGGACAGCCAGAAGTCCATTGTGATCGGTCACCGGGGCAGCCGGCTGAAGGACGTGGGGACGCGGGCGCGGCAGGAGATCGAGACCCTGCTCGGTCGCCGGGTGTACCTGGACCTGCACGTACGGGTGGCGAAGGAATGGCAGCGGGACCCGAAGCAGCTGCGGAAGCTTGGATTCTGAAGCTATTTCCTATTCTGGTTGTGGGAATTCTCACGCGAGATTGAGCGTAGGCCACTGATTCGATAGTCATGGTGGCCATGCGCAACCGCTACCTGGATCTGCTGCGGGCGATCGCGATCGTCCGGGTGGTGGTCTACCACGTGACCGGCTGGTCGGCCCTGACCATCGTGTTCCCGGCCATGTCGGTGATGTTCGCGCTGGCCGGGTCACTGATGGCGGCGTCGCTGGACCGGTTCGGTCCGGCGGCGGTGGAACGCCGGGTGCGCCGGTTGCTGCCGTCAGTGTGGCTGATCGCGGCGATCGCGATCCCCGGGATGGTCTGGGCCGGCCACGCCTGGGACTGGCGTTTCCTCTGGTGGGGGTTCCCGCTGACCGATCCGGAGGCGACCGGCTTCTGGATGGAGGCGCTGAGCGCGACCTGGTATCTGCGCGACTTCCTCTGGTTCGTGCTGCTGTCGCCGCTCGTGCTGCCGGTGTTCCGGCGGTGGCCGCTGCTCGTTCTCGCGGTGCCGTACGCGGCGCTGCCGTTCGTGCACACGCCCGGGGTCGTCCGGGATCTGGCGCTGTACGGCGGGCCGTGGTTGCTCGGGTTCGCCCACCACGACGGGATGCTGCGCGGCAAGCGGGTGTTCCGGATCGCCGGCCTGTGCGCGGCCGCCGGGGCGGCCTGGATCGTCACGCATCCGGGCCCGCGCGGATTCGACCTCAACGACATCCCGGTGGGCAACGCCTTGTGGTCGGCCGCGTTCGTCCTGGTGCTCCTGGGCATCAACCCGGCCGTACGGGGAAACGGGGTGCTCGTGTTCCTGAACGCGCGGGCGCTCACTATCTATCTCTGGCACGTGCCGGCCCTGGTGGCGATCGACCGGCTCGGCGTGGACGAGCGCTGGCCGATCTTCGGGGAGGCGGCGGTCGTCTGGCGGCTGCCGCTGGTGTTCCTGGCGGTGGCGGTGGCCGTGCTGCTGACCGGGTGGGTGGAGGACCTGGCGGCCGGTCGCCGCGCCCGACTGGTGCCGGGTTTTGTCAGACCCACCCGGCAGGATGAGCGGCATGACCCCGAACCGCGTCCGGCGTACGTACTACGTCCTCGAGTTCGGGAACACGCTGGCCGCGTCGCTAATCTGGGGCGTGAACACGATCTTCCTGCTGGACGCGGGGCTGAACAACTTCGAGGCGTTCGCGGCTAACGCGTTCTTCACCGCCGGCATGGTGCTGTTCGAGGTGCCGACCGGCATCGTCGCCGACTCGTGGGGCCGGCGCGCGTCGTACCTGCTGGGGACGCTCACGCTGGCCGTGACCACGGTGCTGTACGTGCTCCTGTGGTACGCGCACGGCCCGTTCTGGGCCTGGGCGGTGTCGTCGGTGCTGATCGGGCTCGGGTTCACGTTCTTCTCCGGGGCGACCGAGGCGTGGCTCGTCGACGCGTTGCGGGCCACCGGGTACGGCGGCGAGCTCGACCCGGTGTTCGCCCGCGGGCAGGTGGTGATGGGCGCGGCGACGCTGCTCGGGTCGGTCGCCGGCGGGTACATCGCCCAGCTCGGCGGCCTGGGCCTGCCGTACCTGGTGCGGGCCGGGGTGCTGGTGGTGATGTTCGGGGTGGCCGCGGTGCTGATGCGGGACCTCGGCTTCACCGCCCGGCGCGGCCGGTTCGGCCCGGAACTGCGCCGGATCACGGCCGAGTCGGTGCAGTACGGGCTGAAGATCCGCCCGGTGCGGATGCTGATGCTGGCCGCGCCGTTCACCGGTGGGGTGGCGATCTACGCCGGGTACGCGTTGCAGCCGCTGCTGCTGGATCTGTGGGGCAATCCGAAGGCGTACGGGATCGCCGGTCTGGGTTCGGCCCTGGGCGCGGCGGCACAGATCGCCGGTGGGCTGACCGCGCCGGCGCTGCGGCGGGTGTTCCGGCGCCGGACCGACGCGCTGATCACGATGATCGTCCTCAGCTCGGTGGCGATGTTGCTGATCGCGCTGACCCCGAACTTCTGGGGCGTGCTGGCCCTGATCGTGGTGTGGGGACTGGCCAGCGCGGCGGCGTTCCCGGTGCGGCAGGCGTATCTGAACGGCATGATCCCGTCACAGCAGCGGGCCACGATCCTGTCGTTCGACTCGCTGATGAGCTCCGCCGGTGGCGTGGTGATCCAGCCCGGCCTGGGCCGGGTCGCCGACGTGTGGGGCTACCCGGCGTCGCTCGCGGTGTCCGCCGGCCTGTCCGTGCTGGCGGCGCCGTTCGTGTGGCTGTCGCGGCAGTCGCGGTCGCCGGCCGACGTCAGCGTTTCCGCACCAGCAGCGGCTGGCTGACCTCGCCCAGGTGCCCGGAGGTGTCGTAGAGATCCCCGTGGGTCAGGCCGAGCCCGTCCGCGGTCAGCTCAGTGGCCGCGGCCAGGTGCACCCACTCGCCGTCGGCCGGGCGCAGCAACGTAGCGGTCATCATCGGCGGGATGGACAGCCATTCGCTCATCGGCAGCTCGGCCGACAGCCCGTTGGCGGCGTCGGCCACGATCAGCGCCCGCGCCTGCCCGGTAAGCGCGACGCCGTCGATGAGCGGCAGCTCGACCCGGGTCCAGACGCCGGCGGCGCCGAGTGTCGCGAACCCGCCGCGGGTGAACCGCCACTCGATCGCCTCGCCGTACCGCCAGTCGTCCAGCCCGGGAAAGGCATTCGCGTCCGCGGTCGCGGGCAGCGGCGGAGCGGTCCGCGGGGCGGTCTGCCGGGGCGGCGGGGGACCGGCGGCGAGGTGCCAGCCGCGGGCGTTGACCGCCACCTTGCCGTCCACGATCATCCGGGCCTCGGACAGGTAGGTGAGCCGGCCCGGCTTCACCGGCGACACCTCGACCCGCAGCTCACGGCGGGGGATCGGGCCGAGGAAGTCCACGCTCATCCGGGCCAGGCGCAGCTCACCGCCCGGGGCCATCAGCTCGGCCAGCAATGCCGCGGGCGGGCCGCCGTGCTGCGCCGAGCGGTCCCAGGGGCTCTCGGTGGCTCGGGTCGGCTCGTAGGTGCCCTCGCCGCGGGGCAGGTAGAAGGCGGTCTCGATCACGCCCCCGAGACTACGATGTCGCCACTGCCGACGCGGAGATCGAGGGCGGCGGTGGCCGCCGGGTCGTTGGTCACGCCGGTGACGGTGATGTCGCCGGAGGCCTTGTCGGTGCTCACCTTGTACTTGCCGGTGGGCACGTTCAGCCGCAGGTCGCCGCTGGTGGTCGAGGCCGTCACCGTCTGCGGCGTGACCAGGCCGAGCGTCACGTCGCCCGAGCCGACCGTGGCGCTGACCGGGCCGCCGGTGATCCCCGTCGCCCGGACGTCGCCGCTGGACGTCCCGAGCGTGACGCCGCTCTTCGCCCCGTCCACGGTCACGTCCCCCGAGCCGGACTGCACCTTGACCGTGCCCGCGGCGTCGCGGATCCGGACGTCCCCCGAACTCACCGCCACATCGGTGGCGCCCACGCCGGTGAGCTGCACGTCGCCGGAGCCGATGCGGCCGCTCACGGTCACCCCGGCGGGCGCCTCGATCTGGTACGAGACCGAGCAGTTGCCGCCGCAGTCGTCGCTCAGACGCAGCGTGGCGCCGACCAGCTGGTACGACATCTTCGGATCGGTGCTGTTCCGGATGATCCGGGTGATCTTGGTTTCGGCCGAGGTGCCGGTGGTCACCACGAAGTCGCCGCTGCGCCCGTCGAGCACGATGCCGGTCACCTTGCTGTTCTCGGTGTCGTTGTAGGTGAGCTTCGCGCCGCCCACCGCACCGCACCCGGCCACGGCGAGGGTGCTCGCGGCGATCACGGCAACGGCGGCGATTCTCGAGGTCATGCGATGACGCTATGGCCGGGCCCGTACGCGTCGCCATCGGTTCTCCCACCCACCCGGCCCTGAGAAAACCCTGAGACGCAGTCCGGGGGAGTTCTGTCGTACCCACCGGGCACAATGTGGTTCGTGCCCAATGGATACCGACGTCACCTCTACCGCGACGACGCGGTGGTGCTGCGTGTCCAGAAACTGGGCGAGAGCGACCGGATCATCACGCTGCTCACCCGGCGGCACGGCCGGCTGCGCGCGGTCGCCCGGGGCGTACGCCGCACGACCTCCCGGTTCGGCGCCCGGCTGGAGCCCTTCGGGCACATCGACCTGCAGCTGGCCGGGTCACCCGAAGGGGTGGGCACGAGCACGCTGCAGTCGGTCAGCCAGGTCGAGGCGCTCGCCCTGTACGGCAAGGAGTTCCTCGGCGACTATCCGCGATACACGACGGCCAGCGCCATCGCCGAGACGGCCGAGCGGTTGACCCCGATCGAGCAGGAACCGTCGCTGCGGTTGTTCCAGCTGACCCTGGGCGCGCTCAAGGCGCTCGCCGCCCGGGAGCACGCCGGCACCCTGGTGCTCGACGCATACCTGTTGCGCGGCATGTCGGTGGCCGGATGGGCGCCGGCGCTGATCGAGTGCGCGGTCTGTGGCACGGCCGGGCCGCACGGCGCGTTCTCCGTCCCGGCCGGCGGCTCGGTCTGCCCCGACTGCCGGCCGCCCGGTTCGGCCCACCCCGCGCCGGCCACCATCGGCCTGATGGCCGCCCTGACCGCCGGCGACTGGGCGTTCGCCGACGCCACCGAGCCTCCGGTCCGCCGCGAGTGCAGCGGCCTGGTGGCGGCCCACCTGCAATGGCACATGGAGCGGGCGCTGCGCTCGCTGCCGCTGGTCGATCGACGGGAGAGTCCGTGAGTCCGCGTCCCCCCACTCCACATGCCTCCGGCGTCCGGCCGCCCGAGCTGCCGAAGGAGGCGCTGCCCACGCACGTGGCCATCGTCATGGACGGCAACGGGCGCTGGGCCAAGGAGCGCGGCTTGTCCCGCACGAAGGGTCACGAGCAGGGGGAGTACTCGCTGTTCGACACCATCGAGGGGGCGATCGAGCTCGGCATCCCGTACCTCTCGGCGTATGCCTTCTCCACCGAGAACTGGAAGCGCTCGCCGGAGGAGGTCCGCTTCCTGATGGGCTTCAACCGCGACGTCATCCGCCGGCGCCGCGACCAGCTCGTCGACCTCGGCGTGCGGGTGGTGTGGTCCGGCCGGCCCGGGCGGTTGTGGAAGAGCGTGATCTCCGAGCTGCAGACCGCGGAGGAGATGTCGAAGGGCAACAGGACGATGACGCTGCAGTTCTGCGTCAACTACGGCGGCCGGGCCGAGATCGCCGACGCCGCCGCGGCGATCGCCCGGGACGTCGCCGCGGGCACGCTCAAGCCGGACAAGGTGAACGAGAAGACGTTCGCGAAGTACCTGTACCACCCGGAGGTGCCCGAGGTCGACATGTTCCTGCGCCCGTCGGGGGAACAGCGCACGTCGAACTTCCTGATCTGGCAGGCCGCGTACGCCGAGATGGTCTACCTGGACACGCTGTGGCCGGACTTCGACCGCCGTCACCTGTGGTACGCGTGCGAGCTGTACGCCAGCCGCGACCGCCGCTTCGGCGGCGCCCTGCCCAACCCGGTCAGCCCCGGATAGCCGCCACCGCCGCGTCCACATCGGAGAGATCCGGCAGCACCACGTGCGCGCCCGCCGCGGCCAGCGCGCCCGCCGACGTGCGGCCGGTGGCCACGCCGATCGCCGTCGCGCCGTTGGCCAGCGCCCCGTTGATGTCGTTGACGGTGTCCCCGATGACCACGAGCCGGAAGGACTCGCCGTACTTGGCCTCGGCCCGCTCCCGGCTGCGCCGCACCAACGTCGCCCGTACGTGGTCGTCGTCGCCGTACCCGCCGACCTCGGCGTCGAACGCCGCGGCCAGCCCGAACGCGTCCACCTTGGCCGTCGCCACCGGTGGCAGGTTGCCGGTGACCAGCGTCTGCACCACCGCCGGGTCGCCGGTCAGCCGGCCCAGCACCTCCCGTACGCCCGGCATCAGCGTCCCCTGGACCGCGATCTCGTGCCGCGTCAGCTGGAACACCTCGACGTACCGGGCGAAGAACGCCTCCGGTTCGTGGCCGGTGACCCCGTGCGTGCGGAACGTCTCCGTGAAGATGTCCAGATCGGTCCGCCCGCCGAAGTCCGGCATGTGCACGAACTCCCGCCCGGTGACCTCGGTGAACGCCGCCTTCCAGGCTCGCGACGCCACCCCGCCGCCACGCAGCAAGGTGTAGTCGATGTCCCACATCACGAGGGCCCTCACTCCGCCAGGCGCCTCTCCACATGCGCGACCTTGGCCTCGAGCGCGCCGGTCACCCCGGGCCGGATGTCCGCCTTCACGACCAGGCTCACCCGCGGCGCCACCGCCGCGACCACGTCCACGGCCTGCTTGACCACGGCCATGACCTCGTCCCACTCACCCTCGATGGTGGTGAACATGGCGTCGGTCCGGTTCGGCAACCCGGACGCCCGCACCACCCGCACGGCCTCCGCGACCACGTCGCCCACCGCCTCCCCCAAGCCCAACGGCGTCACCGAAAACGCAACCAGCATGTGTCCTCCTCCTTCGCCTTCTCCGAACCAAGATCAAGTTCCGGTCGTACCTGGGTGCATGGTGCTGACCGTCACTCCCGTCGAGGCCGGGCGGGGCCCAGCTGACGCCGGCCCTGCCCTTCATTCTGCGGGACTGCTCCTTCGGGCCATCGCTCCGCTCGCCCCCGGCCCGCTCGCCCCGGCCGCTCGGCCCCTGAGCCGCTCGGCTCCTGAGCCGCTCGTTGCGCTCGGCCTCCTGCCCGCTCGTTCCGCTCGGACGCCTGCCCGCTCGTTCCGCTCGGACGCCGGCCCCGCCGAACTGGCCGACGCCGCCGTGCAGGCCGCCCACCGATCTCCCGGGCCGTTGATTCCGCTCCGCCCCGAGCCGTTGATTCCGCTCAGCTCTCAATCCGTCCGCTCCTTGCGGCCATTCCCGCTCATGATTGCCGCAGCGATGGCCGCCGCGTCGGTGAGGTGGCGGACACCGTGGTGTACCAGTGGCACCACAGCGCTGCGACACGCCGGTCAGGACCACCG
>CAXSDA010000003.1:117304-162440 GCA_964236515.1 uncultured Actinoplanes sp. | reverse complement strand
TCGTGTACCAGTGGAGCGCTCCAGTGGTACGCCAGGTGAGTGGCCGGCACCGTGGTGTACCACTGGCACAGCAGCGCTGCGACACGCCGGTCAGGACCACCGTCGTGTACCAGTGGAGCGCTCCAGTGGTACGCCAGGTGAGTGGCCGGCACCGTGGCGTACCACTGGCACAGCAGCGCTGCGACACGCCGGTCAGGACCACCATCGTGTACCAGTGGAGCGCTCCAGTGGTACACCAGGTGAGTGGCCGGCACCGTGGTGTACCACTGGCACGGCCCCGACGGGCGAGTCTCCGCAGTGGTGCAGCTGTGGTGGGCCCGCAATCCGGGACGCACTCGGCGGCGCACGTACTGGCGCTGCGTTTCGGGCCCGCCACCGACCGCCGCCGCCCACCGGCCGTGCGCCGGGGCCCCGGGCGGTCCAGTGCGCGACCAGGGCGCAAGGTGGTTGCCGCGGCCGAGAAGACCTGGTCAGGTGGTCGCCGCGGCCAGGACGAGGTGGTCAGGGAATGAGGTGGTGGGGGGATGAGGTGGTCAGGGAATGAGGTGGTGGGGGGATGAGGTGGTCGGGGGATGACGGTTCAGGGGAAGAGGACTGTGCGCTGCGTGGGGTCGGTGTCCTTCCAGGCGGTGGTGACGTCGGCCAAGGGGACGGCGCGGGCGTCGACCCGGAAGGTGCCGCGGGTGATCTCGGCGGCCAGGGCCGGCAGCTCGGCCAGGATGTCGCGGGTGGGGACCGAGCCCTGGCCGCTGCCCACGATGGACAAGCGCGCCGCACGAAGGGCCGCCGACGGGATGCTCGCCGACGGGCCGGCCACCGAGCCGATCTCGATCCAGGTCAGCGGGCGCCCCTGGTCCGCCCGTCCGCTCACGATCTGGACCATCGCGCCGGCCGTCGGCGCTCCCCAGACGTAGTCGATGACCACGTCGACGTCGGCGGCCGCTGCCAGGTCGTCGAAGCCGACGACCGCGTCGGCGCCCAGGGCGGTGAGATCGTCCAGGCGGCTGCGACCGGCGGCCGTCACGTGGCTCGCGCCGAGGTGCTTGGCGATCTGGATGGCCAACCGGCCGCTGTTGCCGGTCGCGCCGAGGATGAGCACGCTCTGGCCGGGCTCGAAGTCGATGCGCCGGCGCAGCGCCACCCACGACGACATCGCCGGGTTCATCGCGGCGGCCAGCGTGACCGGGTCGGCGTCCGGCGGCAGGGTGATGCTGCGCCGCAGGTCGACCGCGGTCTGCGACGCCATGGAGCCGAACCGGGTGTCGGGCAGGATGAAGTACCGCAACGTCCCGTCGGGGGCGCGGCCGACGCCGTCGATGCCGGGGATCAGGGGCAGTTCACCCGTGCTGGTGTAGTGCGAGCCGTCGGCCTGCGAGCGGACCCGCGGGTGCAGCCCGGCCGCGAGGACGTCGACGAGGACCGCGTCGCCCGCGACCGGGGCCGGGATCTCGCCGTAGACCGGGGGAGTGTCGAACTGGTTGACCACGGCTGCGTACATCGGGAGCCTCCTGAACTAGGTGGTATTACGAACTAAGTTAGATGGCAATACGAACAATTGCAAGGTACTGTGAGCGGCATGACCGAGAAGGATGACGTGCTGGACGGCCTGGTGCAGACGTCCTTCACCGTGATGGCGCTGCTCAGCCAGGTGGCCGCCGCGCACGACATGTCGCTGACGCAGCTGCGGGTGCTGGCGATCCTGCGCGACCGCGAGCCGAAGCTGACCGAGCTGGCGGCCTACCTCGGGCTCGAGCGTTCGTCGGTCAGTGGGCTGGTCGACCGGGCGGTCCGGCGCGGGCTCGTCTCCCGGGTGGCCAGCGCCGACGACGGCCGGGCGGTGCGGCTCGGCCTGACCGAGGAGGGCCACCGCGAGGCGGCGCGCGGGACGGCGGAGATCGCGACCCTGATGGCCCCGATGATGGGCGCGCTGACCCCGGCCGAGCAGAACCGCCTCGGCGGCCTTCTGGAGAAGCTGCTCAGCCGATGATCGGGTGGAACGCCCCGGCCAGCACGGTCACCGTCAGGATGGCCGCGGCCAGCAGCGCCGTGACGACCAGCAGGGCGGTGTCGGCGCGGCGGAAGACCTGAACCCGGGCGTACGTCCGGGGAACGGTCGAGTCGAAACCGCGCGCGTCCATCGCCACGGCCAGCCGCCCGCCCCGCCGCAGCGCGCCCACCAGCAGGGCGAACGCGGTCGACACGAAGGTTCGCAGACCGCCCTCGACGCCGCGGGCCCGGCGGGCCAGCCGGAGCAACTGCCACTCCTGACCGAGCAGTGGCAGCAGCCGGAACGCGGCCAGCGCCCCGATCGCGAACCGGGCCGGCGCCTTGACGTTCTGCACCAGCGCGTCGGCCAGGTCGGTCGGATCGGTGGTAGCGAAGACCAGCACGCCGGGTAGCGCGATCGCGAACAGCCGCAGGGTCAGCGCGAGCGCGTCCGACACCACGCCGGTGGTCAGGTCGAGCGGCCCGACCGAGAACAGCAGGCGGCCGGTCCGGTCGGCGGCGAACAGCACCATCGTGACCAGGATGCCGAGCGCGGCCACGGCCAACGGCCACGCTCGCCGGGCCAGCGTGTCCGCCCGTACGCCGAAGAACGGCATCGCCGCCAGCTCGACCACCAGCGCGCACGCCGGTGTGACCGGGTCGAGCGTGGCCACCAGCGCCAGCGAGAAGAGCAGGGCCGCGCCCAGCTTGGCCACCGGGTTGCGCCGCGCCAGGGGCGCCGTTCCGGGGACGACGTCCGGGATCACAGCCGCTCCACCCGGTCGGCCACCGTGGTCACGAAGGCGTCGTCGTGCGTGACCGCGACGATCCCGTGCCCCTCGCTGCGCAGCTCGGCCAGCAGTTGGGCCAGCGAGAACCACGTCGTCCGGTCCTGGCCGAACGTGGGCTCGTCCAGGATCAGCAGCCGGGGTGCGGCCGCCAGCGCGGTGGCCACGCTCAGCCGCCGCGCCTCGCCGCCGGAGAGGGTGTACGGATTGGCTCCGGCCAGATGGGTGAGCCGCAGGCGCGACAGCAGATCGTCCACGATGGATGACGGGTGGCGCAGGCCGACCGCCAGCTCGTCGCGTACCCGCGAGGTGACGAACTGATGCTCCGGGTTCTGGAACACCGACCCGATCCGCCGGGTCAGCGTCGCCGCCTTCCACTTGTGGGGTGGCCGCGGGTCGCCGAACCCCCGGACCGTGCCCGCGGTCGGCGCGATCAGTCCACCCAGGACCAGCGCCAGCGTCGACTTGCCGGCGCCGTTCGGGCCGGTCACCGCCAGGACCTCACCTTCGCGCGCGCTCAGCGTCGCCGGGCGCAGGCGGTCGCGTACGGCCGCGTCGGACGCCGAGATC
Organism: uncultured Actinoplanes sp.; assembly: GCA_964236515.1. Lineage (GTDB taxonomy): Bacteria > Actinomycetota > Actinomycetes > Mycobacteriales > Micromonosporaceae > Actinoplanes. The sequence continues at coordinate 159,096 of CAXSDA010000003.1, read as the reverse complement.
AACACCGACCCCGCAGCCGTACGCCCGGGAAGCCGCGGAAAGTCGAAGCCCGGCACCCACACGCCGGACGCGGCCAGCTGCGCCCCGTGCTCGGCGAACACCGTCGCGGGCGGCCCGTCGGCCCGGATGCCCCCGCCCGGTTCCAGCACCACCACCCGGTCGACCAGCGGCAACGCCTCGGCCACCCGGTGCTCGACCAGGATCGTCGTGGTGTCGGCGTCCCGCGTGGCGGCGAGCGCGGACCGGATCAGCGCCGCCCCCGCGGGGTCGAGGTTGGCGGTCGGCTCGTCCAGCAGCAGCAGCCCGGGCCGCATCGCCAGCACCCCGGCCAGGGCCAGCCGCTGCTGCTCCCCCCCGGACAGTGCGTTCGTCGACCGGCTGGTGCCGTACGGGAATCCCACCCGGGAGAGGGCCGACGACACAGCCGGCCAGATGTGCGGAGCCGGCACCCCGCGGTTCTCCAGCCCGAAGGCGACATCGTCGCCGGACCGGGCCATCACCAGCTGGGTCTGCGGGTCCTGGAACAGGATCCCGACCCGTTCCCGGGCCTTGTGCGGCTCGAGCCCGTCGATCTCGATCAGGCCCGCCGACTCGCCGGAATCGGCGGGCAGCAACCCGGCCAGCGCGGCCAGCAGGGTGCTCTTGCCCGCCCCCGACTCACCGAGCAGGAGCACCCGTTCACCGTGCGCGATCCGCAGGTCGACCTCGCGCACGGCCCAGGCCCGGCGCCCGGCGTGCCGCCGGCCGAACCCGCGCAGGACGACCTCGGCCATGCCTCAGACCAGCGCGCGTTCGCCGCCGGCGGCGAACCGGTCCAGCACGCCGGTCGGGGCCAGCGCCCGGACCAGCGCCCAGCTGCCCAGCCCGGCGATGACGGTGCTGCTCAGCATGGTGATCAGCGCGTACGGGAGCCGGTAGCTGAACAGCGCGTAGTCGCCGTTCCAGACGAAGAAGTCGAACGCCGCCGCGGTCAGCCCGGTGAGCAGGCCGGCCAGCAGCGCCGACGGCACCTTGTAGTACTGGTAGCGGAAGGCCGCGAACGCCAGCTCGGCGCCCAGTCCCTGCACGAAGCCCTGCAGGATGACCGTGGCCCCCCACTGGTCGCCGAGCAGCGCCGAGATCAGCGCGGCCAGTGTCTCGGTGTAGAGCGACGCGCCGGGTTTGCGGATGATCAGCCCGGCGAGCACGGCCGGGATCAGCCAGACGCCGTAGATCACCGTCTGGGCCGGGGCGAAGAACGAGAACGCGCCGCTCGTCGCGCCCCACAACAGGTTCCAGGCCCAGAAGATGACGCCGAATGCGACCGCGATCACCGACGCGATCACGATGTCGATCGTGCGCCAACGGTACGTGTTCATGTGTGCCTCCCAGCTTGTACCGGGAGGAGCCGCCACGCCATGTCTCCAGGTCACCCCGGAGACAGGACGCGTCTGAGACGATCCCGAACTCCCTGCGCTGGCATTACCCAGATCAGGTTCGAGGGTCTGCGGATCGTAAGATCCGCACTCTCAGCGCTGTGCGCTCCCCTGTCGGACTGCATATGTTTCGATGACGCTAACACTCAGGCGGCCGGGCGCGACATAGGAGACGTCACATGGAGATCAAGGCACGCGGGCTCACCTTCGACGTGTACGAGTCGGGGCCGTCCGACGGCCGGCCGGTGCTCCTGCTGCACGGGTTCCCGCAGGACCACCGCGAGTTCGACCTGGTCCTGCCCCGGCTGCACGCCGCCGGTCTCCGGACGTACGCGCTGGACCAGCGCGGCTACTCGCCCGGCGCGCGGCCGGCCCCGGTCAGCGAGTACGACCTGTCCGAGCCGGCCGCCGACGCGGTGGCCGTGCTCGACGCGCTCGGCATCGAAACCGCGCACGTGGTCGGCCACGACTGGGGCGCGCAGGTGGCGTGGCTACTCGCCGCCCACCACCCCGACCGGGTGACGACGATGACCGCGGTGTCGGTCCCGCATCCGAAAGCGCTGCGGCTGGCGCTGCGGACCCGGCCGTCACAGCGGGCCCGGTTCGCCTACATGGCGGTGTTCCGGTCCCCGGTGGCCGAGCGCCTGCTGCTGGCCGGCAACGGCGCGGCGCTGAAGGCGATGCTGGCCCCGATCGGCCCGCGGGCCGCCCTGTACGCGGACGCGATGCGCGAGCCCGGCCGCCTCACCAGCGCGCTGAACTGGTACCGCGCCCTGAACGGCAAGGCCTTGGCCGGCGCCGGCGTGATCACGGTGCCCACCACGTACGTCTGGAGCGACAAGGACCCGGTGGTCGGCCTGACCGCAGCGCTGCGCACGGCCGACTGGGTCGGCACCGACTACCAGCTGGTCGCCCTCCAGGGCGTCTCGCACTGGATCCCCGAGCAGGCCCCGGGCGCCCTCGCCGACGTCATCCTGGCCCGCATCGGCGCCTCTTGAGCGTTTCTTCCGACCAAAAGGCCACGACATGTTCGACGATCGTCGCCGCGGCCCAGGCCACCACCGACATCCAGCTGGCCACGGATGCGGCCGCGATGGCCTCCATCCTGGAGTTCGAGCTGCCGAAGGAGCAGATCTACCAGAGCAGTCCGTACGCCGTGGACTGCGTCGCCCGCTACGGCGCCCCCCGCCCTGCCCAACTAGCGGCGGCGGCTGCTCGACGCGCGCCGAGGGACCGATGCCGGGGTAGTTCGGCTGCGCCCGTCGACTCTCCGGTCGCCCGGGCGGCCCGATCGCTTCCTTCAGGAGATCGATCTCGCAGGACTGCGCTGTGGCGAAGGTCGGATCGAGGTAGTCGCCCGTTGTGCCGCTCAGCGGCGGCCGCCGGTGGGGCGGAGGCCGAGGTCCTTGAGCTCGAGGGCGGCCAGCGCGTCGATGGCCGCCGCGTCGCCGCGCCGCCAGGACTCGGCGATGTCGGGGCCGAGCTTGGCCAGCTGGTTCAACGGCCGGCCGGCCAGGGCGCGCAGCGCCAGCAGGTCGCGTCCGGCCGGCTGGTGGCGGACCGCGTCGGCCACGCCCGCGCGGCGCATCCAGCGCAACCGCAGCGGCAGCCAGAGGAAGAGCACCAGGGCCAGCGGCACGGCCAGCGCGGCCAGCGTCGTGATCAGGGCGACGTTGCCGACCACCTGTTGCTGCTGCTGCCCGGCCTCGGCCAGGGAGCGAGCGGCGTTGGCGGCCCCGGAGAACGGCTTGGTCAGCTGGTCGCCGACCAGCGGCACCCGGCCCACCTTGCCGCCGGCGTCGGCCAGGTTGTCGGCGATGCCGGTGCCGGCGCTCTCCAGTTTCTGGCCGGGGACGCCCAGCTTGAGCACCATCTCGTGCACCCACAGGCCGGCCCGGATCCAGGCGTACACCCAGATCACCACCAGGAGGTCGGTGAGGAGCTGGCGGATGGCGACGGGGAGCCGGTCGGCATAGAGCTTCACGCGGTCTTAGTAGCACACTCCAGACATGTTCCGAAGATCTCGAAGGTGTGCGAGACATCGACGAAGCCGTGCTGCCCGGCGACCTTGACCGCCCAGCTCTCCACCGCCGGGCCCTCGACCTCGACGGTCCGGCTGCAGGACCGGCAGACCAGGTGATGGTGGTGGCCGGAGCTGCACCGGCGGTACAGGTGCTCGCCGCCGGGCGGCCGCATGACGTCGATCTCGCCCGCGTCGGCCAGGCCCTGCAGCGTGCGGTAGACCGTGGTCAGCCCGACCCGTTCGCCGCGCTCGCGCAGCCGGGCGTGCAGCTCCTGGGCGCTGTTGAACCCCTCGGCCGCCCCGAGGGCGGCGCTGACGGCACTGCGCTGCCGGGTGTTCCGGACGCCCGGTTCGTCGGTCATGACTCCTCCCGGGCGTGGGTCACCGCGTCCCCGACGATGTGCGCGACGTGGTCGTCGACCAGCGCGTACGCGATCTCCCGACCCCGCCGGGTGCCGCGGACCACGCCCGCCCCGCGCAACACCCGCAGATGCTGCGACACCAACGGCTGCGGCGCGGCCAGCTTCTCCACCAGCTCGTGCACGCAGCGTTCGCCTGCCCCCAGCTCGGCCACGATCGCCACCCGGATCGGCGCGGACAACGCCCGCAGCAGCTCGGCCGCGCCCTCGTACAGCTCGTACCCGTTCGCGTTATCCATGCAGCACCACATCCGGCGGCTCGATCTCGTCGCCGCGGCGGGGCCGGACCCGCCACAGCGCACTTCCCGCGGCCAGCGCCACGAAGACGACCAGGGCCAGGATCACGATGGTCGCGCCGGGCGCCGTGTTCGCCTCGGTCGACACGACGAAACCGCCGGCCGCGGCGGCCAGCCCGATCGCCATGGCGCCGGTCATCGTCGTCCGGAAACCCCGGGTGACCTGCTGGGCCGCCGCCACCGGAACCACCATCAGCGCGCTCACCAGCAGCAACCCGACGGTGCGCATGGCGATCGTGACGGTCACCGCGGTGGTCACGGCGATCAGCAGATTGAGCGTACGGACGGGGAGCCCGGAGACCCGGGCGTACTCCTCGTCGTTGCTGACCGCGAACAGCGCCGGTCGCAGCAGCAGCATGGATGCGAGGACCAGCAGCCCGAGGATGCCGATCAGGATGACGTCCGAGGTCGACGTGGTGATCAGCGAGCCGAACAGGTACTGCATCAGGTTGGCGTTGCTGCTGTCGTTGGACAGCCCGACCAGCACGACGCCACCGGCGATGCCGCCGTAGAACAGCAGGGCGAGGGCCAGGTCCCCGGACGTACGGCCGCGTTGGCGCACCAGCTCGACCCCGACGGCGCCGATCACCGAGACGATGACCGCGGTGATCACCGGGGACCGGTTGAGCAGCAGGCCGACGCCGACGCCGGTGAGCGCGACGTGCCCGATGCCGTCGCCGATCAGCGACAGGCGGCGCTGCACCAGGTAGATGCCCAGGGCGGGCGCGGCCAGCCCGATGATCAGCGCGCCGATCAGCGCCCGGATGATGAAGTCGTACCCGAACAGGTCCATCAGCCGGTCATCCGGTCGGCCGGCGCCCACTCGCAGAGGCCGGGCGCGTCGACCGCCGCGTGCGGGTGCACGTGATCGTGACCCGCCTCGGCGTGGTGGCCGGCCGGTTCCGGGACGGCCCCTTCGTACGCGATCCGCCCGTGATGCACCACGACGGCCCGGTCGATCAGCGGCTCGATCGGGCCGAGCTCGTGCGCGACCAGCAGGATCGTGCCGCCGCCCTCGGCGAACGAGCGGAGCGTGCCGGCGAACGCGTCCTGGCTGGCGGCGTCCACCCCGGCCGTGGGCTCGTCCAGGATCAGCAGGTCGGGCCGGCCGGCCAGGGCGCGGGCGATCAGGGTGCGCTGCTGCTGGCCGCCTGACAGGGTGGCCACCGGGTCGTCGATCCGGTCCAGCAGCCCGACGTCGGACAGCGCCGCCCGGACGGCCTCGCGGTCGGCCGCCCGCGGCAACCGGAACACGCCGCGCCGGGCCAGCCGGCCGGACGCGACGACCTCGCCCACCGTGGCCGGCACGCCGCTGCCGGCCCCCATCCGCTGCGGCACGTACCCGACCCGGGCCCAGTCGGAGAACCGCTTCTGCGGCACGCCGAACAGCTCGATCGAGCCGGAACTGGCCGGGACCAGGCCCACGACCGTACGGATCAGGGTGGACTTGCCCGAGCCGTTGGCGCCCAGGACGGCCACCACCTCGCCCGGGTCGATCTTCAGCGTGATGTCGCGCAGCACCTCGCGGCCGCCGTACGCGACGGCCACGTGATCGACTCCGACGATGCTCATGCGCTACATCCCAGGGCAGTTCGGAGCGCGGCCAGATTGGCGCGCATGACGGTGAAGTAGGTGGCGTCCGGCTGGGTGACACCCTCGAGCGGGTCGAGCACGGCCGCCCGGGCGCCGATCTCCCGGGCCAGCGTCTCGGCCACCTTCGGGCTGACCAGCGTCTCGAAGAAGATCGTGGTGGTGCCGGTCCGGCGGGCCTCGGCGGCCACCGACGCGAGCCGGCCGGGGGAGGGCTCGGCCTCGGGGGAGATGCCGGTGATGCCGACCTCGCTCAGCCCGTACTCCTCGGCCAGGTAGTGGAACGCGTCGTGGCTGGTGACGATCACGTGGCGGGCACAGGTCCGCAGGCCGGCGGCGTACTGCTGGTTCAGCGTGGTCAGCTGGGCCTGCACGGACCGGGCCCGGGCGGAGTACCCGGCGGCGTGGGCCGGGTCGGCCGCGGCCAGGCGGGCGCCGACCTGGCCGGCGACCACGGCGTACCGCACCGGGTCGAGCCAGAAGTGCGGGTCCCGGTTACCGGCGGCGGCCTCGTCCTCGTCCCCGCTGTAGGGCAGCAGCTTCACGACCGAGCCGGCGTCGAAGGCGCGCTTCGACGCCTCCTGCCGCACGGCCTGGTCCACGGCCGGCTGGAAGCCCTTCAGGTAGACGACCAGGGCGGCGCTCGCGATGTGGGCCACTTGCCGCGGGCTCAGCTCGATGTCGTGCGGCTCGGCGCCCGGCTTGGTCAGGTCGGTGACCGTGACCTCGTCGCCGCCGATCTGCGCGGCCAGGAACTGCAGCGGGTAGAACGAGGTGACCACCGGCAGCTTCCCGTCGACGGGTGCCCCCGCGGCCACGGTCGCGCAGCCGCCCGCGGCCAGGCTCAGCACGAGCCCGGCGAGCAGCGATCGGATGCGCATGCCGGCAACTGTGCTCGCCGTTGACAATGATTGTCAAAACCGCATAGGTCACACGATCTTGGCCACGACCGCCGTGAGGAGCAGGGCGAGCAGGACGACCCGGATGACGCGGGTGGCCGGCGACTGCACCGACCAGGTGGTGGCGGTCAGCGCGGCCGCGCCCAGTCCCAGCACGAACAGCAGCGCGGCGCCGACGATCCCGGGCAGGAACAGCCCCGCCAGCAGCAGCACGAGCGCCACGAGGAACGCGTACAGCGGCTTCACCCGGGCCAGCCGGCGCAGCAGCGGATTGTCGGTGGATGTCACGGTCACTCCCGAGGTGGGTGGTGCGTACGCTCGTCACATGCTGGTGCTCAACCGCTTCATCGTTCCGCCGGACACCCAGGACGGGTTCGTCGAACAGGCCCACGACGCGCTCGCCGCCCTGGCCGACCGGCCCGGATACCTCTCCGGCCGGCTGACCCGGGCGCTCGACGATCCCGCCCACTGGACGCTGGTGACCGAGTGGGAGTCCGTCGGAGCCTACCGGCGGGCGCTGGGCGGCTTCGAGGTCAAGGTCCGGGCCACCCCGCTGCTGGCGCGGTCGGTGGACACGCCGTCGGCATTCGAGACACTCGCCAGCGCCGAGCCCGGCGGACCGGTGGTGACCGAGGCTTCCGACCGGGCCGCGGAACCGTGGCGCTGAGCACTACCCTGAAAGGGTGACTCTCGCACCACCGATGGGGCCTGGCGTCCAGCCGCCGTTCCCGGCGCCCCCCACCGAAGGCCGTGGCCGGCGCATCGGGCTGGGCCTGGGCATCGGGGGAGCGGTGCTGCTGCTGTTCTGCGGCGGGGGCGTGGTGGCCGGCGCCGGGCTGATCTCGGTGGGGGGCAAGGCCCTCAACGAGCAGGCCCACAAGGTGGTCACCAGCTACTTCACCGACGTGCAGAACAAGCGCTACGGCCAGGCGTACGCCCAGCAGTGCGCCGACGTCCGGCAGCAGGAATCGCCGTCGGAGTACGCGACCCGGGTCGCCGCCACCGAGCCGATCACGGGGTTCCAGGTAGGCGACGTCAACATCGCCGATGTCGATCTGACCGTCCCGGTTCAGGTCCAGTACGACGACGGCCAGAGCGGCACGCTGCGCGTCTCCCTCGGGCAAAACTCCGAAACGGGGCAATTCCAGGTCTGCGGAGTCGAGGAGTAGTCTCCGGATCTGTCCCATTTCCCCGACATCCCCGCCGACAACCAGCCGGCGTAGGAGGATCATGCCCGCCGATCGTATCGACGCCGTCGTCAGCCTGGCCAAACGCCGAGGCTTCGTCTTCCCCTCCAGCGAGATCTACGGAGGCACCCGCTCTGCCTGGGACTACGGTCCGCTGGGCGTGGAGCTGAAGGAGAACGTCCGCCGGCAGTGGTGGCGGACGATGGTCCAGCAGCGGGACGACATCGTCGGCCTCGACTCCGCCGTCATCCTGGCCAAGGACGTCTGGGCCGCCTCCGGTCACCTGGACGCGTTCGTCGACCCGCTGACCGAGTGCCAGTCCTGCCACAAGCGGTTCCGGGCCGACCACCTGGAAGAGGCGTACGAGGCCAAGCACGGTCACCTGCCGGCCTCGCTGACCGAGATCAACTGCCCGAACTGCGGCAACAAGGGAACCTTCACCGAGCCGAAGATGTTCAACGGCCTGATGAAGACCTACCTCGGCCCGACCGAGTCCGCGGAGGGCCTGCACTACCTGCGGCCGGAAACCGCCCAGGGCATCTTCGTCAACTACAACAACGTGGCCACCGCGGCCCGCAAGAAGCCGCCGTTCGGCATCGCCCAGACCGGCAAGAGCTTCCGCAACGAGATCACGCCGGGCAACTTCATCTTCCGGACCCGCGAGTTCGAGCAGATGGAGATGGAGTTCTTCGTCGAGCCCGGCTCGGACGAGCAGTGGCACGAGTACTGGCTGCAGCAGCGCTGGCAGTGGTACCTCGACCTCGGTCTCTCGGAGAAGAACCTGCGCTTCTTCGAGCACCCCAGGGAGAAGCTCTCGCACTACTCGAAGCGGACCGTCGACATCGAGTACCGCTTCCAGTTCGGCGGCACCGAGTTCGCCGAGCTCGAGGGCATCGCCAACCGCACCGACTTCGACCTGACCACGCACTCCAAGCACTCCGGCGTCGACCTGTCGTACTTCGACCAGGAGAAACAGGAACGCTGGGTGCCGTTCGTCATCGAGCCGGCGGCCGGCCTCACCCGTGCGGTGCTGGCCTTCCTGCTCGAGGCGTACGACGAGGACGAGGCCCCGAACACCAAGGGCGGCGTGGACAAGCGCACGGTCATGCGGTTCGACCCGCGGCTGGCTCCGATCAAGGTCGCGGTGCTGCCGCTGTCGCGCAACCCGGAGCTGTCCCCCAAGGCCCGCGGGCTGGCCGAGCTGCTGCGCAAGCGCTGGATGGTCGAGTTCGACGACTCCCAGGCGATCGGCCGCCGGTACCGCCGGCAGGACGAGATCGGCACACCGTTCTGCGTCACCGTCGACTTCGACACGCTGACCGACGACGCCGTGACCGTCCGGGACCGCGACACGATGAAGCAGGAGCGGGTCCCGCTGGCCGAGATCGAGCGCTACCTGATCGAGCGCCTGCCCGGCTGCTAGAAGTCGAACCCGCCCGGTCGGCCGTTCCGGTCGGCGATGAGGCCGGCCAGGATCGCCACGGCGATCTCGGCCGGGGCCTTGGAGCCGATGTTGAGGCCGATCGGGCGGTGCACCCGGGCGATCTGATCGTCCGGGACGCCTCGCTCCTTCAGAGCGGCCACATGCGGGCCGTCGTGGTGCGGGTTCCCGACGATGCCGACCCAGCGCGTACGGGCCTCGAGTGCTGTTTTCAGGATGTCGCCGATCTCCACGCGGTGATGGTCGGTCACCACCACGTCGGTGAACTCGTCCAGCCCGGCCGCGCCCACATCGTGCATCACCTGGTCGCTGTTCGGCTGCGGCACCGGCGACACCAGGCCGGCGTCCGGCTCGACCAGCACCGAGTGGAACCCGAGCTCGACGCCGAGCCGCAGCATGAAGTCGCTGATCGGCGTCTGGAACACCGCGACAAGCTTCCTGGGTTCACCCACGCTTCGACTTTCCCATATTGGGCCGGCGATGGGTCACTTAACGAACGGCAAGGTCACCTCGTTGGAAACCGTGCAGTCCTTGCACGGGGTCTTGACCAAATCGATCGCAGAGATGCGATCGTTGTCAGCGGCCCCGGTCGCCAGCCGTTTCTGCGTAGCCCGGTCGGTCACGTCATAGACGGCACCCGTCCGTTTCTGGTTAAGCTCCACATAGGATGGCACCTTGAGCGAGAACGACTGGTCCGCGTCGATACCGAGTTTTTGGCGCGGGTAGTACTCGCTGTGGCCGTTGACGTCGTGCAACTCCAGAACGAACCACAATTCCTGTCCGGACGGCGCTCGCCCGATCAGCGCGGCCGCCACGTTGACGCGACCGTCGCCATCATTGGTGGCGGTCAATTTGACTGACGGACTGCTAACCGGTTCAGCCACGGCTGTAGCGATGACCACAGGTGACGTCGTCATAACAGGCGGAAAGACGGTGGCTGGCGCCGGAATTGCCGGTGATTGAGATGATTCAGAATTTTTGTCATGATTCACGAGCCCGAGAACTCCGGTGACAATGGCTGCTATCACGACGCTGATGCCGCCGATCACAGCGGCGACGACAGTCGCCCGGCTAGGCGTGCTCTGATCTCTACCTTTATCGGACACGGCGCTCAGTATGGGACGCCTGACACATACCGTCTGTCGCTCCGCCGGGCTCAATCTGTAATCCATCCGGATGTATTGAGATGAACGAACGCCCACCGCGCGGGAACACTCGGAGGAAGAGTGCGTGCTCTTGCCTGTCCGGTCGCTCAGTACTGTGGAAGGCGTGACACTCGCTCTCTCCAATCCGCTGATGCTCGGCGACCGTCAGGTGAGCCCGCCGGTTGTGCTCGCGCCGATGGCCGGCATCACCAACGTCGCCTTCCGCCGGCTGTGCCGGGAGCAGGGCGGCGGTGTGTACGTGTGCGAGATGATCACCACGCGGGCGCTGGTCGAGCGGATTCCCAAGACGCTCAAGATGATCACGTTCGCGGCGGACGAGGACTTCCGGAGCCTGCAGCTCTACGGCGTCGACCCGGACGTCACCGCGGCCGCCGTCCGGATGATCGGCGAGGACGATCTGGCCGACCACATCGACCTCAACTTCGGCTGCCCGGTCACCAAGGTGACCCGCCGGGGTGGCGGCGCCGCCCTGCCGTGGCGGCGCAAGCTGTTCGGGCGGATCGTCTCCCAGGCGGTCGAGGCGGCCCGGCCGTACGGGATACCGGTCACCGTGAAGATGCGTAAGGGCATCGACGACGACCACCTGACGTACGTCGAGGCCGGCCTGACCGCTCAGGACGCCGGTGTGGCCGCGGTCGCCCTGCACGCCCGGACGGCCGAGCAGCGGTACTCGGGCCAGGCCGACTGGGATGCCATCGCCACCCTCAAGCAGGCGCTGGACGTGCCGGTGCTGGGCAACGGCGACATCTGGGAGGGCGCCGACGCGCTCCGGATGGTCGAGCACACCGGCGTCGACGGCGTGGTCGTCGGGCGCGGCTGCCTGGGCCGGCCATGGCTGTTCCGGGACCTCGAGGCGGCGTTCGCCGGCCGGCCGGTGGTCACGCTGCCGACCCTGGGGGAGGTCGCGGGCGTCATGGCCCGGCACGCGCACCTGCTGGTCGACGCGCTGGAGGACGAGAAGCACGGCTGCGCCGACTTCCGCAAGCACATCGCCTGGTACCTCAAAGGGTTCCCGGTCGGCGGCGAGCTGCGGCGCCGGCTGGCGATGGTCTCGTCGCTGGCCGAACTGGACGACCTGCTGAGCACATTGGACGCGGACGCGCCGTTCCCGGCCGAGTCGCTCGGCCAGCCCCGCGGCCGCATCAACGCGCCGGGCAAGGTGACCCTCCCGTACGGCTGGCTGGACAGCCGCGACGACGACACCGTCCCCGAGGGCGCCGAGGTGGAGAACTCCGGGGGATAGCCCTCGTCGACTCGCCGGTAACTCAGGTGTCGTATAGGCGATCGTGAATCGAGAGTTGATCTCCGCGGCCTGTCTCGCGGGGTTGCTGGCCGTGGTCAGTGACGTGACCGCCCCGAGGACCCCCGTGTACGAGGTGCGGGTCGCCTACGTGAACTCGGTCGACGCCACCGAGGGCAGGACGACCCGGCTCGAGCAGATCGACGTGCAGAACACCACCCGGCACGACACCCGCGGCTGGGACGACGAGACCGGGGTGGGGTCGCCGGGCCGGGCGTTCTTCCACTCCCTGCCGTCGGCGCGCCGCTGACACGAGTACGCGACGCGGGTTGGGCCGGACGATGGCCGACGAGCGCAACCTTAACGAAGCTTAAGGTTGCGCCGGTCGGACGATGATCAAGCGGAAAAATCCGGATATGTTACGCGTCCGAGGGTTGATCTCATCAATGGGAGCGCGTCATGTTTCGTGGAACTGGGCCAGCGATGCTGGCTGCCGTCGCCGTGACGGCCGGAGTGCTGACCGGTCCGGGAGCCGCCTTCGCGGCCGACACGCGGACGTCGCTGACGGCGGCGCAGATGAGAGCGGCGTTGAAGGCGGTCAACACCACGACCTCGGCCGCCGCCCGGCCCGGCTGGCGGGCCACGGTGTCGATCGCCATCAGCGGCATCTCGATCACCACCCGCGAAGCGGCCGACCCGGCCCACGGCATCGCGATGGACCAGATCGACTCCGGTGTGCTGAACATGACGGAGTACGCCGTGAGCGGCGTCGGCGTCTACGACTACGCCGGCGACCGCGACTCCCGCAAGGCGATGGCGATGATCGGCCACCCGTCCGTCCGGTGGGTGCTGACCCCGAGCAAGCTGAAGCTGTCCACCTGGATGCGCGACACCCTGTCGCCGCCGAGCGAGGCGCTGACCGACGGCGACGTGCCCGCGGGCAGACGGACGACGCACGACGACGGGTCCGCCGACTACGTCTTTGTCACCGACGGGACGACCGTCACCCTGCACGTCGACCCCCGCGGGGCGCTGACCTCCGTCCGGGCTGTGGACTCGGACGGCACCGTGCGGATGACCTACGCGTACGGGCGCCAGAATCTGAAGGCGCCCGCGGCCTCGGCCACGGTCAGCCGGACGACCATGGACCAGGCTCTCGCTTATGCGGACATGTCGTCCACCGTCAGCGACGTGGCCACCGGCGGCGCGTCCGGTGCGCGTACCCGGGCCCACGGCCGCACGGTGTCCGTGTCGTCGGTGCGCGCTGCGGTCCGGCGGAACGCGTCCGAGGTCAACAAGTCGCTGAAGTTGACCATGGTCCGGGTGACGGACATCCGGGGCGGCGCGCGGGTGTCCGCGACCAATCCGTGGACCCACCGGACCGTCACCTACACGGTCACGGCGTCCGGCCGCAAGGTGATCGTCGCCGGGTGACACCGCCCGCGTTGTCGTCGATACTCGGTGTCATTGACGACAGGGGTGAACGTGTCACAGCCGACTCGTACGATCCGCACCGCCCAGCCCACCGACATCGACGACCTCCGCGCGCTGTGTGAGATGGCCGGCACGATCATGGAAGACGAGATCGTGCAGGCCATCCACTCCGGGACCGCCGGCGCGGCCCTCCAGGCGGGGCTGGACGGCGGCGCCGACGGGCTGTTCGAGCACATCCAGCAGAACCTGATGAACCCGCCCGCCGACGATCTGAAGTCGCTGTTCCTCCGGCTCACGCTGGCCCTGGTCGCCGAGGACGAGCAGGGCCGCGTGGTCGGGGCCGCGCTGGCGTCCCCGCCCGTACGGGTGATCATGGCGGTCGCCCGGGAGCTGCAAACGCACGGCGCCACCCAGAACCAGTGGTTCCAGGGCGTCCTGATGGGCTCGCTCGGCATCTGCCGGATCCGGGCGGTCGCCGTCTACGAGCCGTACCGCCGGATGGGCGCCGGGGCGGCGCTGACGCAGAGCGTCAAGTCGGCCTACACCGAGATCGGTTACTCGATCATCTACGGGCAGATGCCGCTGACCGAGGGGCTGGACACCTTCTACCGCAAGCAGGGCTTCCGGGTGCTGACGGTCGGTGAGGTCTTCGACGCGCGGGTCGTCTTCGGCAACTCGGTCGGCATCCACACCGAGGACAGCCAGCGCATCTTCGTCTGGCAGGACCCGACCGCCTAACGTGTGAAGAGCACGGTGAGCAGCAGCAGAACGGGCACGCAGAGGGCCGTCGACAGGAAGATCGCGTCCCGGACGAGGATCAGCCCGGTCTGGAAGCGCTGCGCATACACGAAGATGTTCTGCGCCGTCGGCAGCGCGGCCAGCACCGTCACCGCGTAGATCGCCTTGTGGTCCAGGCCGAGCGCGGTCGCCAGCAGGAACGCGATGGCCGGCATGCCGGCGGTCTTGAGGGCGGCGGCCACGATCGTGCCGAGGCGGTCCGGGCCCGGCGCCAGGACGCGCTCCCCGCGCAGGGACATGCCGTACGCGATCAGCACCACCGGCACCGCGGCGGCTCCGATCGTGCCCACCGGATGGGCCAGTACGGACGGCAAATGTACGCCGGTGATCGCCGAGACCAGGCCGAGCAGCACCGCGACGATCAGCGGGTTGCGCAGTGGCGCGGTCAGCGTCCGCCGCCAGGACGCGTGCCCGGTGGTCGCCACCTCCAGCAGCGTCAGCGCCGTCGGCGTGATGACCAGCAGCTGCAGCATCACGATGGGCACCACCAGGGCGGCGTCGCCGAGCACGTACGTCGCCACCGGGATGCCGATGTACCCGGCGTTGGTGTAGCCCGCGGCCAGCGCGCCCAGCACCCGCGTGCCCAGGTCGCGGCCGCGCACGATCAGCAGGTGCAGCCCGAAACAGGCCAGCGCGGCCGCCGTCGACACGATCAACGGCTCACTCAGCAGTACGCCCGGGTGGGCCGCGGACACGCTGGTGAACAGCAGGCACGGCGTCATCACCGTGTACACCAGCCGGGCCAGCACGGTCTCGGTCTCGGCGGGCAGCCCGGCGAAGCGACCGGCCAGCCACCCGGCCAGCACGATCACGCCGATCAGCGCGAAGCCGGAGAGAGCCGAGATCATGTCGCAAGACGCTAGCCCGGCAGGCGGCGGGAAATCGCCCAGGCCGTGGCCAGCAGTGGGATCGCACACAACGCCACCAGCACCCGGACGGACTCGTCGGCGGTCAGCAGCAGGTAGATCAGCACCGCCGACACCTCGGCGGCGAAGCCGGCCACGGACAGCACGGTGGCCCGGGAGCCGCTGGTGATCGCGTCCTGCAGGCGGGTCTCGGAGATCACGATGGCGAACTGCAGCACGCCGAACGTGACCGCGATCGGCACCATGCCGGCGATCCGGCCGCTCAGCGCACCCACGGCCAGCAGCACCGCGCCCACGGCGAAGGCGGCGCTCAGCCGGCCGCGCCGCACCCCGGCCCAGCGCCCGGCCAGGGCGCTGCCGACCGCCATGGTCAGCGACGGCAGCGCGAACAGCAGCGGTACGAGCACGGTCGAGGCGCCGGCGTCCCGGGCCAGCAGCGGCAGGTACTCGTCGAGCGCGGTGAAGCCCGGCACCAGCGCGGCGATCACCACCGCCCAGGCCACCGTGCGGCTGTGCCGGACGTCGTTCAGGCCGGACCGGAGCGTGTCCAGGTAGCCGCGGACCCCGCCGTACTCGTCGGACTCCTCCTGGCGCGGGGTCTCGGCGAACCCGAGCGCGACCCAGCCGCCGGCCGCGACCACGGCCACGCTGCCCGCGCCGACCAGCCGGTAACCGCCCCAGGCGTAGACGGGGGAGGCGAGCACGGTGGCGGCCAGCATGGCCAGGATGCCGATGGTGCCGCCCCGTCCGATCACCCGCGCGTACTGGTCGGCGGCCCCGGACGCGGCCAGTTCGTCGTACACCAGGGCCTCGAGCGTGCCCGAACCGAGCGACCCGCCCAGTCCCCAGAGCACGAAGCCCACGGCGAAGCCCGGGTAAGCCGGCCACAGCACCCAGATGGCGTAGCCGAGCGCGGTGAGGAACGCGCCGAGCGCGTAGAGGCGCCGCCGCGACCAGGTGTCGGCCCACGCGCCGGACGGGATCTCGAACGTGAACGAGACCACCGACCACAGCACGAACAGCGTCGAGATCTGCGCGGTGGAGAGCCCGGCGTCGGCGAAGAGCAACGCGTACACCGGGTAGAGGAGCACGCCGTCCTGACACGCGCGAACCACGTACAGACGGCGGGAGACGCCACGTCAAGCAGGGTGCATGAACGGACTTTCGCAGGCCGTACGGCCGGGGTCAACCGGTTTTCTAAAGATCGGCCCGGTCGGCGGCGGCCTGACCGGACTCCCACCCGTCGAGGCTCTCCGCCCGGCGGCCCCGGGTGCGGACGGTCGCCGGGAAGGCCCGGCGTGCGGTGTCCCGGATCTGCGCCTCGCGGGACACCAGGACGGGCAGCAGATCGTCGGTGACTCCCACGGCGGCGGCCGCGGCCAGGCGTTCACGGATGCGGGCGGCGTACGCGATCATGAACGACCGCCGGAACGCCTTCTTCGCCGGTTGCCGCCCGGCGGCCCGGTCGGCCTGCACCAGCAGCGACGTGTACAGCACCTCGACCGCGTCGATGTCCGCCCCGAATCCGAACACCGTGCTGAACGCCAGCTCCGGCGACCACACCGTCTCGCACCGGTTGGCCGAGGCGACCGCGTCCAGCAGCGCCGCCTTCTCGTCCTCGTACGGGTGATCCACACCGATCCGCCGGGCCTCCGGGACGGCCGTCGGCGGCGCGTGCAGCGCCTCGTCCAGGCTGTGCCGAGAGATCAACTCCTGAGCCTTGGCCGCATACGTCTCGGCCTCGGCCGGGAACGGCGTCGACTCGGCCTTGGCCAGCAACGCCCGCACCCGGGCCAGCACCCGCCGGTCCAGCCCGGGCGCCGCCCCCGCGCCGATCGCCCCCGGTGGCGGCATCAGCACCTCGATCGCCGGCAGCGACTGAAGAACCTCCAGCAGGACGAGTACCGCGTCGAGCAGGGTGACCCGGTCGACCCGCCACCGGGTCGCGGCCGCCGCCAGATGCGGGCCCTGCCACCAGACGTCGGCGGCCTGCGCGCGCCACCGCGGATCGACCCGGCCGGCCTCGAAGCCGGCCAGGTGCGCGGCCACCCCGTCGGTCACCAGCCGGCCGAGCAGCGGGTCACCCCGCCGGCCGACCACCCGGGTCAGCTCGGCCGGCTGCCACCCGTGCTCGAACAGGGTCGCGAGCGCCCGCCGCAGCGCGGCTCCGAGCACCGCGTCGACCTCCGCCGCCGGCGCCACCGCGAGCCGGTCCAGCCCGTCCTCGTACGCGATGCGCCCGGCCTGCACCTCCTGCACCGTCCCGGCCACCGATTCCACGGATCAAGCTTACGGACCGGACGGCCACCAGATGTTCGGCGTCCACTGGGCGGAGATCGGCATGGCCGTGAGCCCGGTTCCTTCCGTTCACCGAACGGCGTTGCTCTGCCTCATCGGGACGGCTCGCTGCCGTGGAACGGAAGGTGAGGGGCCGGCACCCTGGCATGCCCGCGGGCGGGGAGGGCGATCGACGGCCCTCCCCGCCGGAGCCGGGCACGGCGGCGTCAGACGTCGAGGTCGTTCTCGATCGAGCGCAGCTTGTGCCGGGCCATGGCCAGGTTCGACCGGTCGCGGCGCAGGGCGAGGTACAGGAACAGGCCCTTGCCCGACCGGCTCGTGAGCGGCCGGATCATGTGGTACTGCGTGTCCAGGGTGATGAGGATGTCCTCGATCTTCTCGGACAGGTTGAGCATCTCCATCGCCCGCAGCTTGGCCCGCACCACGTCGGTGTTGCCGGCCGCCGCGACCGTCAGGTCGAGCTCCTTGCCGCCGCCGACCGTGCCCAGCGCCATACCGCTGGTGTGGTCGACGAGCGCGACGCCGATGGCGCCGTCGATCTCCATGATTTCCTTGAGCGCGGTGTCCATGTCGGCCATGGGAAAACCTTTCTCCGTTGTGGATGCCGGCCCGCTAGCTGCGCGCCGGACGTTGCCGATTGCGTTATCTCAGCCGGTTGCCTGCCGGTACCGGACACTGTTGGGGAGGGTGGCCATCGGTGTGCGCCGGGCCAGGGGAGCCGGCGGCCCGGCCTGGATCGGGATCCCCGGGCGGATCTGCGGCAGCTCGACGGTGATCAGGGAGACGAGCCGGCGGACGCACCGCCGGGCCTCGTGGTGCACCATGGCCAGATTCGCGTCGCCCGAGGTGACCAGCGTGAGCAGGGCGTTCGGGCCGGCCGCGTACGAGGTGATGTAGCCCTTGTCGCACTCGACGACGGCTTCCCGCAGTTCACCGTGGTCCACCGCGTGGGCGAAGCGGCGGGCCAGGGCCAGGTGGGCGGCGGCGAGCGCGGCCAGGCTGTCCGCCTCGATCCCGTGCGCGTCGTGCGCGACCACCATCCCGTCGGCGGTGGCCAGAACGCTCGCGGACAGTTCGGGCAACCGCTTTCGCAGCCGCGCGAGCTCCTCCAACACCGCCGGATCCACCGTCATCCTCGGATGCTCCCTTCTGCCGATCGGAGGTGCGCGTGTCACCGCAGGGCCCGCAACGCGGTACGGATGCGTTTCAGCAGGACCTCGTCGGTCCCGGGGTGGACCGGCGGACGTTCCGGGGGGAGGTCCTTCGGCAGCTTGGCGCCGGGCTTGCGGCGGGTCAGCCGGGGCCGCGGATCCGCGCCGACCTCGACCGGCGGGAGTGAGTCCGGAACCGGGACGGCCGCGACCGCGGTGACCACCGGTACGGTCGGCGACTCGTCCACCGCGAGGGCCGGGCGGTGGACGTCCACCGCGGTGCCGCGGGCGCGGGGGAGCCGGACGAACTCGGGGCTCTCGACCGGCTCGCGGACCGACGGCAGCTCGAGCAGGCCGGCCGCGGCCAGCCGCCGGAGCTCCTGGACGGTCGCGAACCCGGCCCGGCCGAGCAGCAGCGCCAGGTCGGCCGGGGTGCGCTGGCCGTCCGCATGGATCAGCAGCTCCCACTGCAGTGCGGTCAGCGTGACCCGTTCCACCGGCGGCCGCGGCATCGGGGTCACCGGCGCCGTGTCCACACGCGAGTCGGGGAAGATCTGCTCCAGCAGCCGCGCCCGGCGTCCCGACTCCCGGGCCACCGCGTGCGGATCGACCCGGACCACCGGGCCCAGCCAGTGCGCCACCCCGTCGGTGAACGTCGCCGGCGCCGCCGCCGGCGACAGGGCGAAGAAGCCGGCGTCATAGATCGCGCCGAGCACGCACAGTTCAAGCTCGCCCTGGGTGAGGTGGCCATGCTCGACGAGCAGGGCGCCGACCCGGGCGCGGGGCGTGCCCGCGTCCAGGGCGGCCTGCCACGTTCGCCCGGCCAGCCGCCCGGACGCGGTGAGCAGCTCACCCGCACCCGGGGCGGCCGGTGATTCGGCGTACGTCACGTGGCCCTCACTCACATAGACCGTCCCGCCGGGCTGGCCACCGACCGCCAGCGCACCGGTCCGTCCTTCGCCCGCGACCTGCGTGAGCAGGCGTCCGGGCGCGACGGTCTTCGAGGGCTTCACCGAATCTCCCAACTGAGGATCTAGGTGGCGACCAGGCCGGCGGCCAGGTTCTCCATGCGGCGGCGGGCCACGGCGAGGTTGCCGCGCACACGGTCCAGCCACACGTAGAGCACCAGACGGCTGTCGAAGTCGGTCTGGAGCAGCCGCAGGAGGTGATAGCCCCCGGCGGTGGTGATGATCAGATCTTCCAGCAGGTCGTGCGGTACGGCCGAGACGAAGAGCGATCGGCTGTTCGCGGCCTGGACCACGTCGGCGGTCCCGGCGGCCGTGGCCTCGTGATCGGCGTTCGGGGCCGCACCCGTGGCCGCGACCGGAAAACCCGTGGTGTAGTCGACGATGCTGGCGCCGATCGCGCCGGGGATCGCCATCGCCTCCTGTAGACACTGCTCGACGCCGGGCACATCACTCCTCAGCGCGGTTCTGCGCCCGGGGTAATGGGTCCCGTTGCCGCGATCCCCCGTGGCTTTGCCGGCGGCGGCGTTGCGCACGGACCCGCGTTTCCGTGCCGTCACCGTGGGCCATCCTGTGTCCACCGGGAAGTGAGTTGTCGCACCCGGTGTCCGTTCTGTTGACCGTGTGATTTTCCAGCCATGTGACCTGGGTCGGAGGAATCGACGATCGTCGTCGGACGGGCAGTCCGTTGTGCGACATGTCAGCCGCCCGTCGGCGGCCCGTGACATGATCGCCACGTCGATGGTCGTCGTCAGGAGGCGCGCACATGCCCAGCCGCTGGGAGCAGATCGTGGTCGACGCGGAAGATCCGGCCCGGCTGGCCCGGTGGTGGGCGGAGGCCCTCGGCTACCAGATCGTGCACGAGGAGCCGGACGAGGTGGAGATCCGCCGCCGCCACGACGAACTGCCCGGGTTGCTGTTCGGCTCGTCACCCGACTCCAAGACAGTGAAGAATCGGCTGCACATCGACCTGCGCCCGGACGACCAGGAGGCCGAGGTCGAACGGCTCGTCGACATGGGCGCCCGGCATGTCGACATCGGACAGCACGACGTGCCCTGGGTGGTGCTGTCCGACCCCGAGGGCAACGAGTTCTGCGTGCTGAGTTCCCGCAGAGCTCAGTAGCGGAATTCGCCGATCAGCGTGCGGATGTCCTCGGCGGCCGCGCCCACCCGCTCGGCCGCCTCCCGCGTCGTGTTCGCCCCGGCCGCCGTCGTGCCGCTGGACGCGGTGATCCCGGAGACCGTGCCGCTGATCTCGCCCGCCGCCGCCGACACGTGGGTGACGTTGCGGGCCAACATGTCGGTCGTCGCCGACTGCTCCTCCACGGCCGCCGCGATCGCCCGCTGGCCGTCGTCGATCTGCTCGATCACCGCCGTGATGGTCGAGGTCGCCGCGGCCGTACGGGCGGTCAGCTCCTGGATCGAACCGATCCGCGCCGTGATGTCCCCGGTCGCCTTCGCCGTCTCCTGCGCCAGGTCCTTGACCTCGGTCGCCACCACCGCGAACCCCTTGCCCGCCTCGCCCGCGCGGGCCGCCTCGATCGTCGCGTTCAACGCCAGCAGATTGGTCTGCTCGGCGATCGACTCGATCAGCGCCACGATGTCACCGACCTCCCGGCCGGCCGCACTCAGGGCCTCCACCGCCGCCGCCGTCTCGGCCGCACCGCCGCTCGCCTGTCCGGTCGTCACCGCCGCGTCCGACGTCTGCCGGGCGATCTCCCGGATCGACGCCGCCAGCTCTTCCGTCGCCGCGCTCATGTCGGCCACCGCCGTCGACACCTGGCCAACCGACGCGTCCGCACGGTGCGCCTGACCGGCCGTCTGCTCCGCCGACGAGTCCAGGCTCCCGGCCAGCTGCCGCAGGTCGCCGCTGGCCGCCGACAACGCGCCCACCTTGTCCGCGGTCGAGGAGACGGTGCCCCGCAGCGCCGACAGCGCGTCGTTCAGCGCCGCCCCCATCTGGCCCAGCTCGTCCGCCCGGATCACCTCCACCCGCGCGGTCAGGTCCCGCCCGGCCACCGAGCGCAGGGCGGTCAGCATCTGCCGCAACGGCCGCCAGATGGCCCGCACGACCGACCACGCCGCCAGCACCGTCAGCAGCACCCCGGCCAGCGCCGCTCCCCAGGTCAGCCGGCTGCTCACCGATGCCGCGTGGGCCCCGGCGTCCCCGGCGTCGCCCACCGCGGCCAGCATGGCGGTGTCGATCGCGTCCATCTGCTTCTCGAGCGTCCCGAACTGCGTCAGGAATCCGCCCAGCCGGGTGCGCGCCGCGGCCGGGTCGGTGACCGCCAGCGCCGCGATCTGCGTCGCCGACCGGGCGTAGGCGGCCAGCCCCGGTCGTACGGCCGCGTAGTCGTCGGACAGGTCGGCCGGCGCTGACGTGGCCGCCGCGTCGAAGTTCGACAGCAGATCCGACGTGTGGTCGGCTACCTCCGCGACCCGGTACGCGTCCCGCTCGGCGGCGGTGTGGGCGTACAGCGCCGACATCACGTCCCCGCGGATCGCGTCGTGCATCATGTCGGCGTTCCACTGCCGGCTCATCCCGTCGCTGATCGCGGCGATCCGGCGGGTGGCCTGCGCCTGATGTGCCGAACCCCAGCTCGAGACCCCGGTCACCAGGGCGATCGCGGCCAGGCCCGCCCCGGCCAGCAGGAGCAGGCGGGCAACGATGGTGATACGTGTGGCGGACTGCACGCCAAACTCATCGGCCGGCTCCACGAACCACTTAGGGTGAAACCGTGACCTCTGCCAATTCCGACGCCCAGCGCTGGGTCACCGAGCCGGTGAAGGACAGCGGCTACGGCCGCACCCAGTATCAGCGCGACCGTGCCCGGGTGCTGCATTCCGCGGGGTTCCGCCGGCTGGCCGCCAAGACGCAGGTCCACCTGACCGGGTCGGACGACTTCCTGCGCACCCGGCTCACCCACTCGCTCGAGGTCGCGCAGGTCTCCCGCGAGATGGGCCTGCGCATCGGCTGCGACCCCGATGTCGTCGACGTCGCCGGCCTCGCCCACGACCTCGGCCACCCGCCCTTCGGCCACAACGGCGAGGCCGCGCTGAACGCGATCGCCGAGCCCTGCGGGGGCTTCGAGGGCAACGCCCAGACGCTGCGCGTGCTCACCCGGCTCGAGGCCAAGGTGGAGGGCGCCGGCCTCAACCTCACCCGGGCGTCCCTCGATGCATCCTGCAAATACCCCTGGGCCCGGCGCGAGGGCGCCCGCAAGTTCGGCGTCTACCCCGACGACCTGCCGGTCTTCGAGTGGCTCCGGGCGGGCTCCGGCGGCAGCGGGCGGCGCTGCCTGGAAGCCCAGGTGATGGACTGGGCCGACGACGTCGCCTACTCCGTGCACGACGTCGAGGACGGCATCCACGGCGGTTACCTCATCCTGGGCCCCCTGATCAGTTCCTCGGCCGAGCGGGCAGAGCTCTGCGCCGACGTCGCCGTCACGTACTCCGACGAACCGGTCGAGGTGCTCACCGTCGCCCTGATGGAGCTTCTGGCCGACGAGACCGTACGGGCGGTCGCCGGCTATGACGGCTCGTACCGGGCCCAGATCGCTCTCAAACGGATGACCAGCGTGCTCACCGGCCGGTTCGTGTCCAGTGCCGTCGGCGCCACCAACGCCCGGTACGGCGCCGAGCCGATGCGCCGCTACGACGCCGACCTCGTCGTGCCCCGGTCCGTCCGCAGTCACTGCGCGCTGCTCAAGGGCATGGCCCTGCGGTACGTGATGCGCACCCGCGGAGACGGCTGGTACGACCGGCAGCGCGAGACCCTCACCGAACTCGTCGAGGCCCTCTGCCGGCGCGCTCCCGACCGGCTCGAGCCGATCTTCGCCGACGCCTGGAAGGCCGCCGCCGACGACGCCGGGCGGCTGCGCGCGGTGATCGACCAGGTGGCGTCGCTGACCGATCCGGCCGCCGCCCGCTGGCACCGGACCCTCGTGGCAGGCGACTGACCGCGCGAGGCAGGATGTACCGGTGGCCAGGGTCAAGGACGAAGACATCGCGCTGGTCCGCGACCGTACGTCGATCGCCGACGTGATCAGCGAGACCGTCACCCTCCGCTCGGCGGGCGGCGGCAACCTCAAGGGCCTGTGCCCCTTCCACGACGAGAAGTCCCCGTCGTTCAACGTCTCCCCGGCCCGGAACGTCTACTTCTGTTTCGGCTGCGGCGCCGGCGGCGACGCCATCAAGTTCCTGATGGACGCGGAGCATCTGTCGTTCGCCGAGTCGATCGAGCGGCTGGCCGGCAAGGCCGGGATCCAGTTGCGGTACGAGGAGACCGGTCGGGAGTCGGGGCCGCGGGCCCCGGCCGGGCAGAAGCAGCGGCTGCTGGCCGCGCACGTCGACGCCCAGGACTTCTACCGCGACCAGCTGTCCACACCGGGCGCGCGCAAGGCCCGCGAGTTCCTGGCCCAGCGCGGCTTCGGCCGGGACGCGGCCGGGAAGTACGGCTGCGGCTTCGCCCCCGACGGCTGGGACCTGCTGGCCAAGCATCTGCGGCAGAAGGGCTACACCGCGGAGGAACTGACCAGCGCCGGCCTGGCCAAGCCGGCCCGGTCGGGGTCGCTGATCGACCGGTTCCGGCGGCGGCTGCTGTGGCCGATCAAGGAAGTGACCGGCGACGTGATCGGGTTCGGCGCGCGGAAGCTGTTCGACGACGACGACGGCCCGAAATACCTGAACACGCCCGAGTCGCCGCTCTACAAGAAGTCCCACGTGCTGTACGGGCTGGACTTCGCCAAGCGGGAGATCGCCAAGCGCGGCCGGGCGGTGATCGTCGAGGGGTACACCGACGTGATGGCCTGCCACGAGGCGGGCGAGCCGACCGCGGTGGCGACCTGCGGGACGGCGTTCGGAGTCGACCACATCGGGGTGCTGCGGCGGCTGCTGATGGACTCGGACAGCTTCACCGGCGAGATCATCTACACCTTCGACGGCGACGAGGCCGGGCAGAAGGCGGCGCTGCGGGCGTTCGAGGAGGATCAGCGCTTCGTCGGGCGTACGTTCATCGCGGTCAGCCCGGACAACATGGACCCGTGCGAACTGCGCCTGGCCAAGGGTGACCTGGCCGTGCGCGACATGATCGCCGGGCGGGAACCGCTGGTGGACTTCGCGCTGCGGCGCACGCTGGCCCGGTTCGACCTGGACACGGTCGAGGGCCGGGTCGAGGCGATGCGCAAGGCGGCGCCGCTGGTGGCCAAGATCAAGGACCGCGAGAAGCGTCCCGAATACGCCCGGAAACTGGCCGGCGACCTGGGCATGGACCTCGAACCGGTGCAGCGGGCGGTGAACTCGGCCATGTCGCCCGAGGCGCCGGTGGTGAGCCAGCGGCGGCCGGTCGACAGCCCGCAGCGGCAGGTCGAGCGCGAGGTGCTGAAACTTGCGCTGCAGTACCCGGTGCTGGCCGGCCCGATGTTCGACGCGCTGGGCCCGGAGACGTACGGCGATCCGGTGTTCGGCGAGATCCGCACGGCGATCGCGGCGGCCGGCGGCACGGCCTCGGCCACCGGCGGGGTGGTCTGGATCGAGGCGGTCCGCGACGCCTGCACCGACCTGAGCGGCAAGGCGCTGATCGGGGAGCTGTCGGTGGAGCCGCCGCGGGTGGACGGTGAGGTGGACATGCACTACGTGTCGACACAGCTGGCGCGGTTGCAGGTGAGCTCGGTGACGACCCGGATCCGGGACCTGAAGTCGAAGGTGCAGCGGATCAACCCGGTGGCCCACAAGGATGAGTACCTGGCCCTGGCCGGGGAACTCTTCTCCCTGGAACAGCACGCGCGGGCGCTGCGCGAGCAGGCGGCAGGAGGACTGTGAGCATCTTCCGACGCAAGCCGAAGCTGCCGGCCGCACTGCGCCCGGCACTGGAGCATGACGAGCGGGTGGTGGCCTGGGCCGCCGTGGGCGACGACCAGGCTCTTGTGGCCACGACCCGCGGGTTGTGGCTGCCCGACGGCCAGCTGCTGGGCTGGCACGACATCCACAAGGCGGCGTGGTCGGGCCGGGAGCTTCGGGTCACGCCGGCCGAGTCGGCGCAGACGCGGGACGGCTACGCGGTGCTGGTCGACGGCCCGGTGGTGTCCTGGCTGCTGCTGGACCCGGGCGAGCTGCCGGACCAGGTCCGGGCGCGGGTCACCAAGTCGGTCGCGTTCACCGCGCACTACCCGCTGCCGGTCGGCGGGGTGCGGGTGGTCGGCCGGCGGGTGAGCGGGGAGAACGGCCTGAGCTGGGCGGTGCGGTACGACTCGGGGACGCCGGTCGACCTGGACGAGGTCGTGCACGTGACGAACGAGCTGGTCACCGCGGCCCGGGACGCGGCCGCGCCCGCCGAGTGACGGGATAACCGCAGGACTTCTGTCGTACCCCTCGCCTAGGGTTCGGCCCTGTGAGCGACGAACTCCCGATCCACGCGCGCGGTCTGGTCAAGCGCTTCGGCGACTTCACCGCCGTCGACGGCATCGACGTGGACGTGCGGGCCGGGGAGTCGTTCGGGTTCCTGGGTCCGAACGGCGCGGGCAAGAGCTCGACCATGCGGATGATCGGCTGCGTGTCGCCACCCACCGGTGGGGTGCTGCGCATCCTGGGGCGGGACCCGCGGCGCGACGGGCCGGCCATCCGCGCGCGGCTGGGCGTGTGCCCGCAGCTGGACAACCTGGATCCCGAACTGACCGTGCGGGAGAATCTGACGACGTACGCCCGGTTCTTCGGCATCCCGCGGCGGGTGGCCCGGCAGCGCGCCGACGAGCTGCTGGACTTCGTGCAGCTCACCGAGCGGGCGACCAGCAAGGTCGAACCGCTGTCGGGGGGCATGAAGCGGCGGCTGACGATTGCCCGGGCGCTGGTCAACGAGCCCGATCTGGTGCTGCTGGACGAGCCGACCACGGGGCTGGACCCGCAGGCCCGGCACCTGGTGTGGGAGCGGTTGTTCCGGCTCAAGCAGCAGGGCGTGACGCTCGTGCTGACCACGCACTACATGGATGAGGCCGAGCAGCTGTGCGATCGGCTGGTGGTGATGGACGGCGGCCGGATCGTGGCTGAGGGCTCGCCGCGGGCGCTGATCGCGCAGTACTCCACCCGCGAGGTGGTGGAACTGCGGTTCCTCGGCAACGACCAGGCGAGCTACGCGGACAAGCTGTCCGGGCTGGGGGAGCGGGTGGAGGTCCTGCCCGACCGCATCCTGCTGTACGTGGCCGACGGCGACGACACGGTGGCCGAGGTGGGCCGCCGGGAATTGTCACCGGCCGGTGTGCTGGTCCGGCGCAGCAGCCTGGAGGACGTGTTCCTGCACCTCACCGGCCGGACCCTGGTGGATTGATCATGGCGCTGTGGTCGGTGTTCGAGTTCCACCTGATCAGTTACAAGCGCGTGTGGCGGGCCAGCACCTGGTCGTCGTTCGTCCTGCCGCTGCTGACCATGCTCGGCTTCGGCCTGGGCGTGGGGGCGTACGTGCCGGGTGGCGTGGACGGTGTCCGGTACCTGGACTGGATCGTGCCGGGGCTGATGGCGCAGACGGCGATGCAGACCGCGCTGGGCGAGACGTCGTGGCCGGTGCTGAGCAAGTTCGAGTGGATCAAGACCTACCTGGCCCAGGTGGCAGCGCCGCTGCGGGTCGCCGATGTGCTCGGTGGCCAGTTGGCGTTCGTGCTCTTCCGGGTGCTGATCGCGGTGGCCGCGTTCCTCGGGGTGGCGGCGCTCTTCGGGGCGGCGCACAGCGGGTGGGCGGTACTGGCGGTGCCGGCGGCGGCGTTGACCGGGCTGGCGGTGGCGACGCCGATGACGGCGTTCAGCGCGAGCATCACCACCGACAGCTATCTGGCCATCGTGATCCGGCTGGGCATCGTGCCGATGTCGTTGTTCTCCGGAGTGTTCTTCCCGCTGGACGTGCTGCCTCTGGGACTGCGGGTGGTGGCCTGGGCCCTGCCGCTGTGGCACGGGGTGGACCTGTGCCGGGCGGCGACGCTCGGGGTGGCGCTGCCGGTGCCCACGATGCTGGTGCACCTGGTCGTGCTGGCGGCGTGGGCCGGCGTGGGCTGGGCGCTGGCGTGGTGGCGGTTCCGCAAGCGGCTGGTCTACTGAGGGGCCGACATGGTGATCTCGATGACGCTGCCGCGCCTGCTGGCGGCCCGCGACTCCAGCCGGCGGGCCGGGGCGGTGGTGGGCCGCAACGCGACCACGCTGTCCTCGGCGTACTGGATCGTCGTGGTCGGCGGGTTCCTGGAGCCCGTGCTGTACCTGTTCTCGATCGGGCTCGGGGTGGGTTCGCTGATCGGCCAGCTGCCCCTGCCGGACGGGCGGTCGGTGCCGTACGCGCAGTTCGTGGCGCCGGCGATGCTGGCCTCGTCGGCGATGGCGGGCGCGCTGTCGGAGACGACCTTTAACTTCTTCGGGAAGATGAAGTTCATGCGGCTGTACGACGGCATGCTGGCCACGCCGATCCGGCCGATGGAGGTGGCGCTGGGCGAGCTGGCCTGGGCGATGTTGCGCGGGACGGTGTACGCGGGGGCGTTCCTGGTGCTGATGGCGTCGCTCGACCTGACGTCCTGGCCGCGGGCGGCGGCCGCGTTCCCGGCGACGGTGCTGACCGGGTTCGCGTTCGGCGGCTTGGGCATGGCGATCTCCACATTTCTGCGCAGCTGGCAGGAGTTCGACCTGATCACCGCGGGGCAGTTCGCGCTGTTCCTGTTCTCCGGGACGTTCGTGCCGGCGACGGCGTACCCGGCCGTGGTGCGGTGGGTGATCGAGGCGACGCCGCTGTACCGGTCGGTCGATCTGATCCGCGGGATCAGCCTCGGCGGCGCGGGCTGGACCGGGGTGGCGGACGTGGTCTACCTGCTCACGCTGCTGGTGGCGGCCCTGTGGGTGGCCGGCCGCCGGATGGAACGGCTGCTCTGCAAATAACGGACGAAGTAGAACTTTTTTCCCGAGCGGATTAGATCGGCCAAGTCGGGGGCATTCCTTGTCCAGGGTCAATTTCCGTGGCGGCGGCGGGGCCGGCCTGCAGGAGAGCGACCTGACAGACGAACGCCCGCAGCGCTCGGAGGGAACCCCCGCGATGAATCTTCGCCACCAGGCCGACGACCCGGCAGCCGGGACGAACGCAGCCGGGACGAACGCAGCCGGGACGAACGCCGGCGGGACCGCCGCCGGCACCGCCTCCAGCGCAGCGGCCGAAGAGGCCGCGGGCTGGTCGAATGAGGGAACGGTGAACTCGGCAGTGCAGCACGACGAGCAGACGAACAGCGGCGCTGTCCAGGCCCAGCGGTCCGGCGACGAGAAGAGCCGCCGCGACGACGCCGGCAAGGGCCGCCGCGACGATGCCGGGAAGAGCCACGGCAAGGACAACGACGGCGAGTACGACCTGGACGCCGCGGCCACCACTGAGACAGGCGCCGACAAGGCTAACGACGGGCAGGCACCACCCGACCCGGACGCAGGCCCGGACAGCCCCACCCAGTTGCGCGGCAAGGGACTGTTCGCCGCGGTGAAGCGCACGTTCAAGCAGTACTCGACGGACAACCTCTCCGACTGGGCCGCCGCGCTGACCTACTACGGCGTGCTGTCCATCTTCCCGGCGGCGCTGGTGCTCGTCTCGATCGTCGGACTGCTCGGCCCGAATGGCCAGCAGACCGTGAAGACCACGATCCACGACATCGTCGGCAACGCGCAGATCGAGAGCCTCACCAACACGGTGATCAACCAGATCAGCAGCCAGAGCGCGGCCGGATTCGCCGCCATCGTCGGTATCGTGCTGGCGTTCTGGTCGGCGTCCGGCTACGTCGCCGCCTTCATGCGGGCGTCGAACTCGGTGTACGACGTCCCGGAGGGCCGACCGATCTGGAAGACGCTCCCGATCCGGGTCGGCGTGACCGCGATCGTCGGCGTGATGCTCGTCGCCTCGGCGGCGATCCTGGTGGTCAGCGGCAAGCTGGCCGAGGTGGTCGGCCGGCTGCTCGGCATGGGCGGCGTGGCCGTACAGGTGTGGAGCATCGCCAAGTGGCCGGTGCTGATCATCCTGATCAGCTTGATGTTCGCGATCCTCTACTGGGCGTCGCCGAACGCGAAGACCGGCGGTTTCCGCTGGGTCAGCCCGGGTGGGATCTTCGCGGTGCTGCTCTGGGTGATCGTGTCGGCGGCCTTCGCCGTCTACCTGGCCACGTTCGCCAACTACAGCAAGACGTACGGCAGCCTCGGCAGTGTGATCGCGTTCCTGGTCTGGCTCTGGATCTCGAACATCGCCATCCTGCTCGGCGCCGAACTGGACGCCGAACTGGAGCGCGGCCGGGCGATCGCCGCCGGCCACCCCGCCGACGAGGAGCCCTTCCTGCAGCTGCGCGACGACCGTAAGCTCAAGAAGGGCAGTGAGAAAGGCCTGAGCGAAGGCTGACGTAACGGATCGTGAGGTCTGACCAATCGGTCAGACCTCGCACCGTGCCTCCCACCAGCTAACACCCATCACAGCAATCCGGTATCCGTGGATTCCCGGACTATCGATCCCCGGTTCTTGCCACGTAGCGTCACCAGCGTCAAGTCGGATCAACGCTGGGTGGTCAAGGCATGCGGAACCGCTACATCGACACGCTTCGCGCTGCCGCGATCGTCCGTGTCATCGTCTATCACGCCATCGGCTGGGCCTGGCTGACCTTGGTGCTGCCGGCGATGGGAGTGATGTTCGCACTCGCCGGATCGCTGATGGCGGCGTCACTGACCCGGTCGGGCGCCCGCCCGGCGATCACCTCCCGGGTGCGGCGCCTCGTGCCCGCGCTGTGGGCGCTGGGTCTGATCGCGGTACCGCTGATGCTGTGGCACGGCTGGTCCCGGACCGATCCGGACAGCCCGTTCCGCTGGGGACACCTGATCTTCTGGGTGATCCCGATCAGCGACCCGCCGGGCAGCGCCTGGGGGGAGCCGCTGTGGGAGGTGCTCTGGTATCTCCGGGCGTACCTCTGGTTCGTGCTCGCCTCGCCGCTGTTGTTCGCCGCGTACCGCCGGGCGCCCTGGGTGACGATCGGCGCGCCGCTGGCCGCCATGGGCGCGCTCCTGGTCACCGGCTTCCGGCTGCCCGACCCGGCCGACGGCATCATGTGGGACTTCGTCACGTACGCCTCCTGCTGGGTCGCCGGGTTCGCCCACCAGGACGGCCGCCTGCGCCGGATCCCCCCGGCCGTCCTCGTGCCGCTGGTCGGCGCGCTGGCCGCCGGCGGTGGCCTGTGGTTGTGGCACAACCCGGCCCCGGACGGTTTCGACCTCAACGAGGTTCCGGTGGCGCGGGCGTTGTGGTCGCTGGCGTTCGTGCTGATCGCCCTGCGCTGGCAACCGAACATGGACTGGCTCGACCGGGTCCGCCCGGTGCGCGCCGCGGTCAAGCTGATCAACGCGCGGGCGGTCACCGTCTACCTGTGGCACTACCCGCTGATCACCGTGGCCGTGCTGGCGCTGACCCCGCTGGCCATCACGTACGGCTCGCCCGGCTACTACGTGCTTCTGCTGGCCGTCGAACTGGTTCTGGTGGCCATCTCGGTGGCGGCCTTCGGCTGGGTGGAGGACGTCGCCGCGCGTCGGCGGCCGTCGTTGTGGCCGTTGAGCAAACCGAAGCCGAAGGTGCTCGAGCCTGTCGGCTGACCCGACTTTCCGCCGAGCCGACAAAAGTTGGACTCCGAGCCCAGGAAGGTATGGACCGGGCGGGCACAAGGAGCCTAATGTGACCGGCGTAACAACACGGTGTTTCCGTGATGTGAACCGGTTCAGGAGGCGCCTGTGCCCGTCAGCGACGCGCCCCACCTGGAGATATTGCGCCTGCTGCGGGACGAGGGTCCGGTATCCCGGGCCGAACTGGGCGACCGCCTCCGGCTGACCCGCCCGCGGCTGCTGGCCGACCTGGAACGGCTCGTCGCGGCCGGGCTGATCGCCGAGGCCGGGATGGCCGCCTCACGCGGCGGGCGCCGATCCACCCTGGTCGAGCTGGATCCGCGGTTGCGGTTCGCGGCGGTCGACCTCGGCGCCACGTCGATCGACATCGAGGTGACCAACGGCCGGCTGGAACCGCTGATCGCCTACGCCGAGCCGGCCGACATCCGGACCGGTCCCCGCCCGATCCTGCGCCGGGTCGGCGAGCTCCTGGCCAAGGCCCGGACCGAGGGCGCGTACGACCGGCTCGACGCGATCGGCATCGGGGTGCCCGGCCCGGTCAGCTTCCGCGACGGCGTACCGGTGTCGCCGCCGATCATGCCCGGCTGGGACCGGCACCCGGTCCGCGAGGTGCTGGCCCGCGAGCACGGCTGCCCCGCGGTGGCCGACAACGACGTCAACATCATGGCCATCGGCGAGCGCCACGGCGGTGTCGCCCACTCCATCGACGACTTCCTGTACGTGAAGATCGGCACCGGCATCGGATGCGGCATCCACCTGGCCGGTGAGGTCTACCGGGGCGTGGACGGCTGCGCTGGCGACATCGGCCACATCCAGGTCGACCCGGCCGGCCCGGTCTGCTCGTGCGGCAACGCCGGCTGTCTCGAGGCGCTGTTCAGCGGGGCCGCGCTGGCCCGGGAGGCGACCGCGGCCGCCCGGTCGGGGGAGTCGGCGGCGCTGGCCGAGCGGCTGGCGTCGGCCGGCGAGGTGGGTGCCCGGGAGGTGGCGCGGGGCGCGGCCGAGGGGGACGTGACCTGCATCCGGCTCATCCGCGACGGCGGCCGCCGGGTCGGCGGCGTCCTGGCCACGCTGGTCAGCTTCAGCAACCCGTCGATGATCGTCATCGGGGGCGGGCTGGCCCAGTTCGGGCACGTGCTGCTGGCCGAGATCCGCAGCGTCGTCTATCGGCGGTCGCTGCCGCTGGCCACCGGCAACCTGCCGGTCGTGCTGTCCGAGCTCGGTCCCCGGGCCGGCGTCACCGGGGCCGCGGTCCTGGCCAGCACCGTCGCCTTCGAGCAGGCGTCGTGACGTGATGACCAGCTCGAGGTCCGCGCCGGTGAGGTGCACTGCCTGCTCGGCCAGAACGACGCCAACCGGCGCCCGGCCGAGTTCACCGCCGACTCCGGGCAGGCCGCCGCGACCGCGCCGCTGCAGGCGCTGCCGAAGATGGACGCGCTCTGGAACCACGACGACGACCAGGGGATCGGTGTGCTGGCCGCGATCAAGCAGTCCGGCCGCAGCGACTTCTTCATGGCCGGCGGCGCCGGGTCCAAGGCCGCCGTCGACGCCATCACCGCGGACAACAGCGTGCTCAAGGCCACCGTCACGGACAGCCCGTCGATGGCCTCGTCGGCGATCTCCCTGGCCGGCTGAGAGCCCAGGGCAAGGGCACGTCCGACCTGGGGGAGCTGCAGGTTCCCAAGGAAGTCACGCTAGCTTCGGAGACGATCACCAAGGACAACACGTCCAAGTACGCCAAGCTCGGGTTCTAGGGAGACACAGATGGCGGAGCAGCTCCGGATCGGCATGATCGGGTACGCGTTCATGGGCGCTGCGCACTCGCAGGCCTGGCGGACCGTCAACCGCGCCTTCGACCTGCCGCTGACGGCCGGGATGTCGGTGGTGACCGGCCGCGACGCGGACAACGTGGCGGCCGCCGCGGCCAAGCTCGGCTGGGACGACTACTCGACCGACTGGCACGACGTGATCGACCGGGACGACATCGACCTGATCGACATCTGCACCCCCGGGGACACGCACGCCGAGATCGCGCTGGCCGCGCTGGCCGCGGGCAAGCACGTGCTATGCGAGAAGCCGCTGGCCAACTCCGTGTCCGAGGCCCGGGAGATGGCGGCCGCGGCCACGGCCGCGCAGTCCCGGGGGATCCGGTCGATGTGCGGCTTCAATTACCGCCGTACGCCCGCGGTGGCCCTGATGAAGCAGCTCATCGACGCCGGCCGGATCGGCACGGTCCGCCACGTCCGCGCCGTCTACCTCCAGGACTGGATCGTCGACCCCGAGTTCCCGCTGGTCTGGCGGCTGCGGAAGGAGATCGCCGGCTCGGGGGCCCTCGGCGACATCGGCGCCCACATCATCGACCTGACCCAGTTCGTCACCGGCCAGTCGATCGCGTCGGTGAGCGCGCTGACCGAGACGTTCATCAAACAGCGGCCGCTGGCCTCGGCGTCCTCCGGGCTGGCCGCGTCCGGGGGCACCGAGACGGGTGAGGTCACCGTGGACGACGCCGCGCTGTTCCTGGCCCGGCTGGACGGCGGGGCGATCGCCACGTACGAGGCCACCCGGTTCGCCACCGGCCGCAAGAACGGGCTCAAGGTCGAGGTCAACGGGTCGCTCGGCTCGCTCGTGTTCGACTTCGAGCGGATGAACGAGCTCGAGTTCTACGACGCCGACCGGCCGAGCGCCGAGCAGGGGTTCACCCGGATCCTGGTGACCGAGCCCGACCACCCGTACATGTCGGCGTGGTGGCCGGCCGGGCACGGCATCGGCTACGAGCACACGTTCACCCACGAGATGCGCGACCTGATCGCCGCCATCGCCGCGGGCGACGACCCGGCGCCCTCGTTCACCGACGCGCTCCAGGTGCAGCTGGTCCTGGACGCGGTGGAACGCTCCGCCGCGACCTCGTCGTGGACCGAGGTGGAGAAGCTCACCTGAGCTCACGCGACGTGCTCGTCCGGCCGTGGGAACTTCTTGACGACCGGCCGACGGGAACATGGCCATCGATTCGTCGCGCATCGTCCAGTGCATGTCCGAACGTGCATTTGGTGCACGGGAGTAAGGGTCGAACCGCTCAGCTCCATGCCGCCGGCCGGTGTTCACCCGCTGGTCACCACCGCCGAGGGCATCGATGTATGGCGATCACTGGACCGCCCGTGGATCATGTCTGAGGAGGTCACGTAGTCGCACGAGGCGTACGGCACTGATCCGGCCGGACGCCGAGTCTCGTATCCGGGGACAGACACCCCCACGGATGGAGACGTCATGGCAATGCGGTCGTCCGCCACGAGCGCAGCAGAAACCCGGACGGATTTGCTCCATACTGGGTTCGGCACGGTCGGATGCACGTGCAGATGCACCGAATGGGTGGACGTCCAGGGAGGGTACTGATGCGCCTGCGGCACCCCTCGGGACGGACCGTGCACCTGAGCCACGGCGTCAATCTGCGACCCGCACCGGACCTCCGGAGCCTGATCGACCAGCTCGACACGTACGCGTCGGCCACTCGCGCCCGGCTCGGTGTCGACCTCCTCGGCGTGAGCCTGTGGCTGCCGCCGACTCTCGCCGCCGCCCTCGCCGTCGACGGGCGCGCCCGCACCCGGCTGCGTGCCGAACTCGACGCCCGCGGGCTCGAGGTCGTCACGCTGAGTGGTGTGCCCTACGCCGAGGGCGGCGGCGGGACGAACTCCGACACCGACCGGTACGAGCCCGACTGGAGCGACCCGGCCCGCCTCGAGTACACCCTCGACCTGGCCCGGATCCTGGTCGACCTGCTGCCCGACGACGCCGACCGGGGCGCAGTGACCACGCTCGGCATCGGCCGCCGGGCCGGCTGGGACGACGCGAAGGAGAAGTCCTGCGAGCGGCTCCTGCGGCGGCTGTCGCGCAGGCTGGCCGACCTGGCCTGGACCACCGGCCGCGCCGTCCGGGTCGGCTTCCAGCCCGAGCCCGGCTGCGTGCTCGACTCGTCGGCCGAGACGGTGGCCGGGTTGGCGAAGGTGGACAAGGACCGTGTCGGCGTCTGCCTCGACCTGGCCCACCTGGCGTGCACCTGGGAGCACCCGGCGGACGCGCTCGAGCGGTTGGCCGCCGGCGGGTTGTCGGTGATCCGGGTCCAGCTGGCCGCCGCGGTCGAGGTGCCCCGGCCGGTCGACGCGGCCGAGACCCTCCGGGCGTACGTCGAACCGGGTCACCGCCACCAGGTCACCAACCCGGCCGGCGCTTACCTGGACGACTTGTCCGACGCGCTGCGCGACTTCCCGCCGGGGCCGTGGCGCGTGCGGTACCACGTACCGCTGCACATCGCCCCCACGCCGCCGCTGGTGCCGACCACGGAGATCTGGCGCGCGGCGCTGCGGCACCTGATGGACGGCCCGCAGCCCGCCACCGAGTACCTCGACCTCGAGACCGAGGCCTGGAATCTGCTGCCCCCCGACGCCCGGCCGACCGGACCGGTCGCGCTGGCCGACGGCATCGCCGCCGAACTCGCCTACGCCCGCCGCGAGCTCGCCGACCTCGGCCTGTCGCCCCCGGCGGCCGCCCGCGCGGCCTGATCTTCTCTCCGCCCGCCGTCACCCGATAGAGTCGATCCTGGCCCCGACGGGACCCCTTGTCGACCACCGCGATCGGGGAGATCACATGGCGCGACCCATCACGCTCTTCACCGGCCAATGGGCCGATCTGCCGTTCGAGGAGGTCTGCCGGCTGGCCTCCGACTGGGGGTACGACGGCCTCGAGATCGCCTGCTGGGGCGATCACTTCGAGGTGGACCGGGCACTGGCCGAGGACGACTACGTCGAGCGGAAACTGGCCCAGCTCAAACGGCACAACCTGTCCGTGTACGCGATCTCCAACCACCTGGTCGGGCAGGCCGTCTGCGACCACCCGATCGACGAGCGGCACCAGGACATCCTGCCCGCGGTGATCTGGGGCGACGGCAATCCCGAGGGCGTACGGCAGCGGGCGGCCGAGCGGATGAAGGACACCGCCCGGGCCGCGGCCAAACTCGGCGTCCGTACGGTCGTCGGGTTCACCGGCTCGTCCATCTGGCACACCGTGGCGATGTTCCCGCCCGTGCCGCCGGCCATGATCGAGCGCGGCTACCAGGACTTCGCCGACCGCTGGAACCCGATCCTCGACGTGTTCGACGAGGTCGGCGTGCGCTTCGCCCACGAGGTGCACCCGAGCGAGATCGCGTACGACTACTGGACCACGCGGCGCACGCTCGACGCGATCGGCCACCGGCCGGCCTTCGGGCTCAACTGGGACCCGTCGCACTTCGTCTGGCAGGAACTCGACCCGGTGAACTTCATCCTCGAGTTCAAGGACCTGATCTATCACGTGGACTGCAAGGACGCCAAGGTCCGTACGGGCGACGGCCGTCGCGGCCGGCTCAGCTCCCACCTGCCGTGGGCCGACCTGCGCCGCGGCTGGGACTTCGTCTCCACCGGCCACGGCGACGTCCCCTGGGAGGACTGCTTCCGCGCGCTCAACGCGATCGGTTACGACGGTCCGATCTCGATCGAGTGGGAGGACGCCGGGATGGACCGGCTGCTCGGCGCGGCCGAGGCGGTGCAGTTCGTGCGGCGGCTGGCGTTCGACGCGCCCGACGCCGCCTTCGACTCGGCGTTCTCATCGTCGTCCTGACCGTCCCCCGCTGAGCATGAAGAGGGCCGCCCCGGTCGGGGGCGGCCCTCTTCGCGTGGTGCCTCAGTACGTGGTGGTCGTGGTGCCGTTGGTTGTTACCGTGACCGGTTCGGTGGTCGTCGTACCGGTCTGCAGCTTCTCGCCCAGCTTGGTCTGGCCGAGCTTGTCCTTACCCTCGCTGTACAGCTTCGTCGCCTGCGCCTGAGCGACACCGGCGGCTTCCTGCACCGTGGGGTGCTCCCAGACCTTCTTCGCACCGGCCCGGATCTCTTCGTACTTGTCCCGGCCGGCCCGGCTGCCCAGGACGAAGCCCGCCGCGAGGCCGCCGAGGAACATGAGCTTTCCGCGCATTGCGGCTCCTTCCGTAGTGTCTTGAGTGTCTTGCGTCCTGCATACCCATCCTGTCGCGCTGTCACTCCCGAATGTCGTTTCCGGGTGGTTAACGGCGCGGCGGACACCCGTTCGCGACAACCCGCCGGGGTCGTGTAATCTGTTCCAGGCGCCAGGAAGTCCCGGTGCCTCGTACGATCCCCGATAGCTCAATTGGCAGAGCAGCCGGCTGTTAACCGGCAGGTTATAGGTTCGAGTCCTATTCGGGGAGCCTCTCGCAGGCTCCCTCCGTTCCTGTTCGTCCCGCTTCGGACACACTTCACCGATAGTCTTCAGACAGCGTCGATTGTCGGGTTGTGAGGTGTGTGGTGTCCCAGCCGGTTGGAGTGGACGTCGTCATCGTCGGCGGCGGGCTCGCCGGGCTGGCCGCGGCTCGGAGGCTGGACCGCGCGGGCATCGACTGGCTGCTCGTTGAGGCGTCCGACCGGATCGGTGGCCGGGTCGCCACCGACGTCATCGACGGGTACCGGCTCGACCGCGGCTTCCAGGTGCTGAACACCGCCTACCCGCGCGTACCGGCCCTGGCCGACGTGGCCGCGCTCGACATGCGGTACTTCACCTCCGGTGTCCTGGTCCGGCGCGGGGAGGCGTTGCACCGCCTGGAGAACCCGCTGCGTGACCCGTTGCGGATGCCGCAGACGCTCACCTCCGGGGTGGGCACGCTGGCCGACCGCATCAAGTTCGGCGCCCTGGCCACCAAGTGCGCCACCTGGCCCGTCGCCCGGCTGCTGGCCCAACCCGAGACCACCGCCCAGGTCATGCTGCGCCGGGCCGGGCTGTCCCACCGCCTGATCGAAGAGGTGCTGCGGCCGTTCTTCTCCGGCGTCTTCGGCGACCGCGCGCTCCAGACCTCCAGCCACGTCGTGGCGATGGTGCTGCGGTCCTTCGCCCGCGGCCGGATCGGGGTGCCGGCGGCCGGGATGGCCGCGCTGCCGGCCGCGATCGCCGGCCCGCTCCCGTTCCCG
Source organism: uncultured Actinoplanes sp. (assembly GCA_964236515.1). GTDB lineage: Bacteria > Actinomycetota > Actinomycetes > Mycobacteriales > Micromonosporaceae > Actinoplanes. Next base: position 121,261 of record CAXSDA010000003.1, on the reverse strand, counting down.
CAACTGCTGGTGGGAGCGTCCGTGCTGGCCGTCGGCCCCGGCGCGGTGGTCACCGACGGTGGCGAGATGCGCTGCCGGGCAGTCATCGTCGCCACCGACCCGGTCACCGCGTCGACGCTGATCCCCGCGCTGCCGAAACCCGACATGCACGGCCTGACCACCTACTACTTCGGCGCCGACCGCCCGCCGATCGACGAGCCGACCCTGGTCCTGGACGGCGACCGGCGCGAGATCATCGCCAACACGGTCGTGATGAGCAACGCCGCCCCCGAGTACGCCCCCGCCGGCCGCTCGCTGATCGCCGCGTCGGTGGTCGGGGTGTCGGCGCCGTCGGGCGCGTCCGAGGCGGTGATCCGGACAGAACTGTCCCGTATGTACGGCGCGCCCACCCACGACTGGGACCTGCTCGAGGTCGTGCCGCTGCCGCAGGCCCTCCCGGCCGCCCCTCCACCCCAGTCCACCCTGCGCAAGCCGGTCGATCTGGGCGACGGCCTCTTCGTCGCCGGCGACCACCGCGACAGCCCGTCGATCCAGGGCGCCCTGGCCGGCGGCTGGCGCACGGCCGGCGCGGTCCTGACCAGCCTGGGCGCGCCGGTCGGGGCCTAGACCGAGTCGGCGCGGCCGTTGCTCCCGGGCGGCCTCGGCGCGCCGGTGGCAGCATAGTTCGGTAGCCCGGTTCACGCCCGCGGGATAGGATCGCCGCGGTTTCCGGGGCGGTAGCTCAGCAGGTTAGAGCAGTGGACTCATAATCCATCGGTCACGGGTTCGAGTCCCGTCCGCCCCACAATTTCTGTCGTCGCGAACCACGGCATCTTGCTCGGAGGGCTGTCTACTCGGGCCGATTGCACCTCGCCCCGAACTTCGCGCCGCCGTTGACCACGCCAGGCTGTCCTGACGACCTCATCCGCCCGCGGAGAGGCCCGATCTCGGCGGGCATGTCGATGCGTCGCGCCGGCTTCCTGGACATCAGGTTGAGCGGACGCTGTCCGGAGCGGGGATCGGACGTAGGGTTTGTCCCGCTCGGTCCGGATTTCCAAGTTTCCGGCGCTCTGGCGAGGCCACTGCAAACAGACTAAAATTTAGGTCATGACGACACTTCCACTTTCGGACGTCAAGGCACGATTCTCTGAACTCGCGGACGAGGTCGAGCGCACGCACGAGCGCTTGACGGTGACCAGGAACGGGCGGGAGGCCGTCGTGATCATGGCCGTTGATGACCTCGACTCCATCGAGGCGACAATTGAGTTGCTTCGCGACCCTGCGGCGCAGCGCCGAGTTGCTGAGGCCACAGCGGAGATCGAGCGGGGCGAGTGGCTCGACGAGGAAGCGGTGCGGGCGATGGTGCGCGGTCAGTGACCTACGCGGTCCGCGTCGCTCGCACCGCCGCGCGACAGATTGCCGAGCATTTACCCGAATCTGTGGCCGCGGCATGTATTGAGTTCATCTTCGGGCCGCTGGCAGACAATCCGTGGCGCGTCGGGTCTCCACTTCGTGCGCCCTTTGAGGGACAGCACCGTGCGCGCAGGGGTGAGTACCGGGTCCGGTACCGCATCGATGATGACGAGAAGATCGTGTTTGTTCTCGACGTTGACCACCGTCGTGACGCTTACCGATGAGGCTGGCAGTTGAGCGACGTTCGGACGATGGGCGGCGACCGCCGCTGATGAACACAATCCTTGATCAGCCCGCGCGTCGCTGACGGCCGTCGCGAACCACCGGAAGCTCCAGGTCATGCCCAGATGCCATGATCTTTTGTTCGTATGCCGTAACCTCGGCTCCACCCATCTGCCAGGGAATGATCTTCAGGCCGCGGTGCGATGCGCGGCCGGCAACGTGTTGGCCTTGCGCTGGTCTCGTGTCAAGATGCTTTGTGACCACTGCTGTGCCGATTGCTCGCGCACGGACAGGGCTGCCCCGCGCCGAGCAAGCGTCATCAGCATGTAGCCCTCACCGTCCACCGGCACGTCAGCGCATGTGCCGGTGGACGGCGTCGCGGATCTGGGGCTTGGTCATCGGGTCGGTGGACAACGTGCTGTGCAGGGCGAGGCCTTCGATGAAGGCGTCCAGTTTCGCGCGCGGTGGTGGTGTCGAAGTGGCGTTCCAGGGCGCGGCGGCTGCGGGCCATCCAGGCCTGGGTGACGACCCGCAGCGCCGGGTTGCGGGCGGCTGCTCCGTACAGCTCCACCGCCAGGATGAGGTCGCGGTCCGAACCCGGGTTGATCAAGTCGTCGCTGATCAGGGTGACGACGGCCTCGATCGCCTCGTCGCGGTCCCGGGCGGCGCGCAGGCGTTCGTCGAAGACGCGGGCCGCGGTGTCGGCGTGCCGGGTGAAGGCCTCGGTGAGCACCTCGTCGAGCGAGGTGAAGTGGTAGGTCATCGACCCCAGCGGTACGTCGGCGGCCCGGGCGATCTCGCGGTGCGTCGTACCGGCCACGCCCCGCTCGGCGATCACGTCGAGCGCCGCGTCGATGATCCGGTCGCCGGCCACCATCAGGTCGGGATGGTTGCAGTTCTTGGTCGTCCTCGGCTGGTCCGACGGTTGCAGCCACACACTCAGGCCGCCCGACGGCGGCCACAGGTGCGCGTCGCCGCCGTCGCCGCGCTCGATGCGGTAGCCGAGTACGGCCGACCAGAAGCCGGCCATCCGGTCCACGTCGTGCACGTCGTGCACGTCCACTGTGCGAATCCACTGGTCAGGTACCGCGGATTGACCGGCCGACGCGTCGGTAACGTCGAAACGGACGGGCGGACGGCGCCGGTCAAGCGTTGGCGTATCCCGGGATGCCGTCCCGGATCCGCTGCATCTCGGCCTCGTCGGGGACGCCCCGGAAGTCCTAGTGGGGCGTGTACGGCCGCTGAAGTCCGGCGACCTCGTCGTCGGTGAGGTCGATGTCCAGCGACGCCCCGGCGTCGTCGATCTGGGCGGTCGTGGCGGTTGACGACCGAGTTGCGGCGCAGCCACGCCAGCGCGATCTGGGCCCGGCTGACGCCGCGCCCGGCCGCCAGTTTGCCGACGGCGTCGATGATCGCGCGGTTGGCGGTTTCCTCGGCCGGGGCGTACAGCATGTCGGCGAAGCCGCCGTCAGTCGTGGCGCGGACAGTGGGTGGGCCGGTCGTACCGGGCGGCGATCTCGTGGCACTCGGCGGGCGTGAGAAGTCGCTCGGTGAGTGCGTGGCCGTACGCGTCGAGGTCGTCCGGCACGGTGATCACAGCAGAGCCGGCTGCAGGGCGCCCTCGTGGGTGAGGAGCTGGACCTTGCGCTCGACGCCAGCCGCGTACCCGCGCATCGAGCCGTCGGCGCCGATCACGCGGTGGCAGGGGCGGACCAGCACCAGCGGGTTCGCGCCGATGGCCGCGCCGACCGCCTGGATCCGGTCGCGCGCCAGGCCGAGCCGGGCCGCGATCGTGCCGTAGGTGGTGGTGGCGCCGTACGGGATCTCCTCCAGCGTGGCCCAGACGCGCTCCTGGAAGTCGGTGCCGCTGCGGGTGAAGCGGATGTCGAACCGGGTGAGGTCGCCGGCGAAGTACGCCTCCAGCTGGCCGACGATCGGAGCGAAGGCGCCCGGACGTCCGCCGCGCCCGGCGGGTGGAGCCACGGACAGCGACCTCAGGCTGATTCCGTCCCGGTCTGCGTGCCCACCAGGAGCAGGTCACCGAGCGGGCTGACGACTGTCGTACGAAGGGTCACGCTCCAAACTGTGCCGCCGGGGAGGGCTCGCCTGCTGGCGGGATTCGGACGTCGACGTGACCCAGAACAACCGCCGCCGCGGTGCGAGTGGCAGTACCGTGGCGGCGTGCCGACCAAAGCTGATGTGACCAGTGCCGACCTCGTCGAGATCCGGCAGACCGTCCTCGGTGCCGCCGACCCGCTGGGTGTCGCGGCCGATCTCGCCGACGCGGTGGACGCCGGGCGCCTGACCGACCCGGACGACGCCGGACCGGCCCTCGTGCTCGCC
>CAXSDA010000003.1:64949-117294 GCA_964236515.1 uncultured Actinoplanes sp. | reverse complement strand
GCCTGCGCGACCAGATCGCCGAGAGCCGGGCGAAGCTCGAGGCCGCTCTCCGCTACGCCGACCGGGCGGTCGAGGCGGAGGAGAAGGCGGGCGGGGACGAAAGCCGGACCGGGGCGGCCCGGGCTCTGCGCGCCCGGCTCCTGTTCCGGTCCGGTCGCCCCGACGAGGCGACCGCCGAGCTCGAGCCGTTGCGGCCGCTGCTCACCCGGTATCCCGACGCGGCCGCGTACGTCAGCGCCGCCCTGGCCGCCGGCGGGCAGAACCGGGTCGCGGAGGAGTGGCTGACCGAGGCCGTACGGACGGCGATGGCCGACCGTGGCCCGGCCGCCGACCCGGCCGGCGCGGACGAGGCCGGGCTGCTGTTCTTCCTGTTGCAGCAGCGGCACCGGATCCGCCATCTCCTCGGGCTGCCGCACGACACGCACGACAACCTGGCCGAGCGGCTGGAGACTAGGCTGGCCAACGCCTCCGCCCCGGCGCCGGCCGAGCTGCTCTTCTGGCCGCAGGCCGAGTTCGACCGCCTGGTGACGCAGTGGCCGACCTTGTCCGAGGCGTACGGCAAGGACTGGGATTCCCACCGCGCCCAGCTGGAGAACGAACTGGTCCGCCAGGCCGGCGCCGGCCAGACCGGGCTGACTCTGCGCCCCGGCTCGGTCGCCGGTCTCACCGGGTTCGCCGGGGCCGACGGTGACCCGGCCGATGTCAAGGTGCGGGCCGACTACGCGCGGCAGCTCACCGGGCAGATCAGCTGGCCGCCGGAGCGCAACGGCCCGTGCTGGTGCGGCTCCGGGAACAAGTACAAGAAATGCTGCCTGCCGCGATCGCGCGGCTGAACCGGGCGGCCCAGCGGCTCGGCGGCTCGGCGGCTGGGCGGCTGGGCGGCTCGGCGGCTGGGCGGCTCAGAACGCGAAGCCGGCCGGGTACGGGTCGGAGGGGTCGAGCAGGTACTGGGCGAGGCCGGTGATCCAGGCCCGCCCGGTGATCGCAGGCACCACGGCCGGCATCCCGGCCACGGTCGTGGTGCGGATCAGCCGGCCGGTGAACCGGCTGCCGATGAAGGACTCGCTGACGAAGTCGTCGCCGATGGCCAGTTCGCCGCGGGCCCACAGCTCGGCCATCCGGGCGGATGTGCCGGTGCCGCACGGGGACCGGTCGAACCAGCCCGGGTGGATCGCCATCGCGTGCCGCGAGAGCCGCGCGTCCGATCCGGGGGCGATGAACTCGACGTGGTGGCAGTGGTCGACTCCGTCGATCTCGGGATGCTCCGGCGGGGCCTGGTCGTTGATGGCATCCATGATGGACAGACCGGCGTCGAGGATGTCGCGCTGCCGGGACCGGTCGAACGGCAGCCCGACCGCGTCCAGGTCGACCAGCGCGTAGAAGTTGCCGCCGAAGGCGATGCTGTACGGCACCGCGCCGAGGCCGGGCACGTCGATCGTACGGTCGAGACGGTCGACGTACGCCGGCACGTTCTCCAGCGTCACCGCCTCGGCGTGCCCGTCGCTCACCTGCACGGACGTCACGACCAGGCCGGCCGGGGTGTCGAGCCGGATGGTGGTGACCGGTTCGGTCACCGCGACCATGCCGGTCTCGACCAGCACGGTGGCCACGCCGATGCTGCCGTGCCCGCACATCGGCAGGCAGCCGGACACTTCGATGAAGACGACGCCGACGTCGGCGTCGGGCCGGGTCGGGGGCTGCAGGATCGCGCCGCTCATCGCGGCGTGCCCGCGCGGCTCGTTCATCAGCAGCCGCCGGACGTCGTCGAGATGCTCCATGAAGTACAGACGGCGCTCGTTCATGGTGGCACCGGGGATGGTGCCCACGCCCGCGGTGATCACCCGGGTCGGCATGCCTTCGGTGTGCGAGTCGACGGCGGTGAACATCCGCGAGGCGCGCATCGTCAGGCGACCGTCGCCTGCAGCGGCGCGAGCGTGGCGATCGCCCGCTCGGTCTCGGCCCGGATCTGGGCCTCGTGCTCAGGCGTGAGCGGGCCGCGCGGGGGACGGCACCGGCCTCCGTACCGGCCGACCATGTCCATGCTCAGCTTGATCGCCTGGACGAACTCGGTCCGCGAATCCCACCGGAACACCGTCACCAGCGCCCGGTAGAGCTCGCGGGCCTGGTGGTACGCGCCCGCCGCGAGCAGGTCGTAGAGCCGTACCGACTCGGCCGGGAACGCGTTCGGGAAGCCGGCGAACCAGCCCACTGCGCCGTCGGCCATCAGCTCGAACAGGACGTCGTCGGCGCCCGCGATCACGTCGATGTCGCACTGCTCGCGGATCTCGAAGAGCCGCCGGACGTCGCCGCTGAACTCCTTGATCGCGGTCACTCCCGGGATCCGCGCGATCTCGGCGACCAGCGACGGGACCAGATCGACCTTGGTGTCGAACGGGTTGTTGTAGACCATCATCGGCAGGCCGGCCCCGGCGACGTGGGTGAAGTGGTCGACCACCTGGGCCGGACTGGCCCGGTACAGGGTCGGCGGCAGGCAGAGAATGCCGTCGGCGCCGTCCTCGGCGGCCAGGTCGGCCCAGCGCCGGGCCTGGTGCCAGCCGGGGCCGTGCACGCCGGCGACGACCAGCCCGCGACCGGCGACCGCGTCGACGGCGACCTGGACCACCCGGCGGCGCTCTTCGTCGGTCAGGGAGGAGTACTCGCCGAGCGACCCGTTCGGGCCGATGCCGTGGCAGCCGTTGCGGATCAGCCAGTCGCAGTGCTCGGCGTACCGGTCGTAGTCCACGGCCAGGCCGGCCGGGGCGGACGGGTCCTCGCGGTAGGGCAGCGCGGCGGCCACGATGACGCCGCGCAGGTCGATGGAGTCGGTCATGAGGGTTCCTCCCGATCGAGTGCCGCGGAACCGGTCATCAGGCGCCGGTCACCTCGGCGTGGCCGCTCCACCAGCCGGTCACGTGTCCGATATGGACCCGCATCAGCTCTGCGGCCGAGTCGGCGTCACCGGACGCGAGAAGGTCGAGCAGGAGCAGATGCTCGACGGCCGAGCCGGCCAGCTCCGGGGTGCCGAGCAGATCGGCCAGCCCGACCAGCCGGGTCTGCTGCCGCAGGTCGTCGACCAGCGCGACCAGCCGGTCGTTGCCGGTGAGGCGGAGCAGGTGCAGATGAAACCGCCGATCGGCGGCCAGATAGGCGGGCAGATCGGCCGCGGCCGCGGTGTCCACGATGGCCTGCGCCTCGGCCCGCAATTCGACACGGGTCGCGGCCGGTAACGTGCCGGCCAGCCGCCGCATCGGCGGCACCTCGAGCGACTGACGGATCTCCACGATCTGGCGCAGCTCCTCCTCGCTGACCTCGGTGACCCGGAAGCCCTTGTTGCGGGCGATCTCGACGAAGCCGCGCTTCTCCAGGTTGAGCAGCGCCTCGCGGACCGGGGTGGCGGACACGTCGAAGCGGGCGGCCAGGGTCGGGGCGGTGAGCATCGTGCCCGGCGGGAACTCCCCGGATACGATGGCCGCGGAGACCGCGTCCTCCACGGTCCGGCGGAAGCTCCCGGTGGTGCGCAGAGGTGCGATGATCGGCGACGCCATCGAAGGTCCTTTCCCAGTGGTATGTGACATGCTACCGCTAGGGTGAGGCGCATGGACGAGCGTACGGCGACCTTCGTGACCACGTTCCGGGAGTTCCTGGACGAGGTCGTGCAGGCCCAGCGGGAGCAGCAGGAGGACGACGGCGACCAGCTGAGCGCCGTGCTGGAGGCCCACCTCGGCACCAACCCGGCCCGGCTGCCGGTGGTCACCGAGGAGGTGGCCGCCCACCTCTTCGTCGATCTGGACCTGGCGCTGGAGTCGATCCAGACCGCCGACGGCGCCGGGCCGCGGCTGCTGGGCGTCGGCGGCGGGCAGCAGCGGCGGCACAACTCGCTCGGCGAGATGCTCGAGCAGGGCCGGTACGGGAACTTCCCGATCGGCGCGGTCGACTACCGCAGCGTCGCGACCGGCCCCGACAGCGTGCGGCAGGCGGTGTCGTTCGGGTTGCGGCTGTTCGCGTTCGAGGGCACGCCGGTGGCCGTCCTGCAGCGCGCGTCCGATCCGCAGTTCGGGCGCAGCGCTGCCGGGATCGAGATCCTGGCCCCGGTCGAGGGCGTGGCGGCCGCGCTCATCTCGGCCGTACGGGCGCTGATGGTGGAAAGGTCTGTGCTCCGCGGGCAGGTGCTGTCGCTCGGCGGGTCGACGTACGAGCCGGGCGTCGGCGGTATCACGTTCCATCGGCGGCCGGTGCTGGAACCCGACGAGATCGTGCTGCCGTCCGGGGTGCTGGACCGGGTCCGCCGCCACGTCGCCGGGGTGGCCGAGCACCGCGAACTGCTGCGGGCCGCCGGTCAGCACCTCAAGCGCGGACTGCTGCTCTACGGGCCGCCGGGCACGGGCAAGACCCACACCGTCCGGTTCCTGGTCGGCGCGCTGCCCGAACTGACGGTGATCCTGCTGGCCGGCCCGTCGATCCAGTACGTCACGGAGGCGGCCCGGATGGCGCGGGCGCTGCAGCCGGCGCTGGTCGTCCTCGAGGACTGCGACCTGGTGGCCGAGAGCCGCGACCGGCACACCGGCGAGCAGCCGCTGCTGTTCATGGTGCTGGAGGCGCTGGACGGCCTCAGCGACGACGCCGACGTGGCGTTTCTGCTCACCACCAACCGGGTGGACGTGCTGGAGCCGGCGCTGGCCCAGCGCCCGGGCCGCGTCGACCTCGCCGTCGAGGTACCGCTGCCGGACCAGGCCGCCCGCCGCCGCCTCCTCCGCCTCTACACCCGCGCGCTGCCGTTCTCTCCGGCCACATTGGACGCGGCGGCCGAGCGCTCCGCCGGGATCACCGCGTCGTTCGTCAAGGAACTGGTCCGGCGCGCGGTCCTGATCGCCGCCGAAGCCGGCCACCCCCCGGCCGACGGAGACCTCGACGCGGCGCTGGACGAGATGCTGTCGCAGCGCGAATCCATCACCCGCTCCCTGCTGGGCACCGCCGGAGCGGCTTAGTCTCCCTTGACGTTGACCAGCTGGCGCAGGGTGTGCCGCACCTCGACCAGGTCGGCGGCGTCGGCCATGACCGTGTCGATGGGTTTGTAGGCGGCCGGGATCTCGTCCAGGAACGCGTCGGTGTCGCGGAACTCGATGCCCCGCATCGCCGCCCGCAGCTGGTCGCGGGTGAACGTCTTGCGGGCCTTCGAGCGGGAGTACGCCCGCCCCGCACCGTGCGGCGCCGAGTTCAGCGCCACCGGGTTGCCCTTGCCCACCACCACGTACGACGCGTCGCCCATCGAGCCCGGGATCAGCCCGGCCACGCCCGCCGCGGCGTTGATCGCGCCCTTGCGGGACAACCACACCGTACGGCCGAAATGGGTCTCCTGCTCGGTGTAGTTGTGGTGGCACTGCACCCGCTCGAGTTCGTCCACCGCGCCGCCGGCGAACTCGGCGAAGCAGGCCACCACCCGGTCCATCATCTCGTCGCGGTTGGCCAGGGCGAAGTTCTGCGCCCAGCGCAGTTGCCGGACGTACGCCCAGAACTCGTCCGTGCCCTCGGCCAGGTACGCCAGGTCGGGGTCGGGCAGGGTGATCCACCAGCGGGTCATCGCCTCCTGCGCCACCCGGATGTGGTGCGTGGCGATCTTGTTTCCGACGCCGCGGGAACCGGAGTGCAGGAACAGCCACACGTGGCCGTTCTCGTCCGCGCAGACCTCGATGAAGTGGTTGCCGGAGCCGAGCGTGCCCAGCTGCAGCTCCCAGTTCCCGGCGTAGTGGCCCGGATCGAAGCCGGCCTCGTCCGTCAGCTTGTCGAGCCGGACGCGGGCGGTGTCGGTCACCGTGGTGTTGTACGACCCGGCCGACAGCGGCACCGCCGCCTCGATCGCCGTACGCAGCGGGGCCAGGTCACCCGGCAGCTCATCGCGGTGGTACTGGGTGCGGACGGCGACCATGCCGCACCCGATGTCGACGCCGACCGCGGCGGGGATGATCGCCTTCATCGTCGGAATGACCGAGCCGACCGTGGCGCCCTTGCCGAGGTGGGCGTCGGGCATCAGCGCGATGTGCGGGAAGATGAACGGCATCGCCGACGCCTTCACCGCCTGGGCGCGGGTCTCGTCCTCAAGGATGCTGGCCCAGTTCACCAGCCGGTCGTTGATCTTCTGCACCGCACCGAGGGTAGCGGGCCGGGCTCAGCCGGTCGCCTTCTTTATCAGGGCGGCGAGCGTCTTCTCGCCGGCGGCGGTCTTCTTGGTCAGCGCGTACGACGTGGGCCAGAGGGTGCCGTCGTCGAGCGTGGCGCCGTCGTTGAAGCCCAGCGTGCCGTACCGGGCCTTGAACTTGCCGGCCGGCTGGAAGAAGCAGAGCGCCTTGCCGTCCTGGTAGTAGGCCGGCATCCCGTACCAGAGCTTGGGCGCGAGGCCGGGGGCGTTCTTCGTCACGATGGCGTGGACCCACTCGGCCATCTCGCGGTCGGTGCCCTCGAGCTCGCCGATCTTGTCGACCAGCGCCTGCGCGTCGGCTGCGGCCTTGTCGGCGGCCGACCCGCCCCGGCGCGCGGATGCCCGGACCTCGGTGACGTGCTCCTTCATCGCGGCCCGCTCGTCCGCGGACAAGGGCTGGGCGGACGTGGTGGCCTTCTTGGCGGGCATCTCGGTCTCCTCTTTCGACGCGGGTTCGAAAGTAAGGCTAGAGACGGGCCGGGACGGCCGCTTCTCGAAAACTGATCAGTTGTCGGTCAGGACGCCGTCGCGCTCGGTGTACTCGGCGCCGGTGGCGGGACAGACCCAGGTGGCGTCACCCTTGGCCGTCAGCGGGCGGCCGGCCCGGCCGACCCAGCCGATGCGGCGGGCCGGGACTCCGACCACGAGGGCGAAATCGGGCACGTCCTTGGTCACGACCGCCCCGGCGGCGACCAGCGCCCACCGGCCGACGGCGACCGGGGCCACGCAGACGGCCCGCGCGCCGATGGCCGCACCCTCGCCGATGGTCACGCCGACCGCGGTCCAGTCGTCGCCGGTCTTGAGCCGGCCGTCGGGGGTGATCGCGCGCGGGTACTCGTCGTTCGTCAGCACGGCGGCCGGACCGATGAAGACGCCGTCGCCGAGCCTGGCCGGTTCGTACACCAGTGCGTAGTTCTGCAGCTTGACGTTGTCGCCGAGGACGACCTCCGGGCCGACGTACGCGCCCCGGCCGATGGTGCAGTTGTCACCGATCACGGCTTCTTCCCGGATCTGGGCGAGATGCCAGATCCGCGTGCCGGCGCCGATGGTGGCCCGGGTGTCGACATCGGCCGTCGGGGCAACGGTCACGCCGTCACGATCAGGCACAGCCTCGGTCATGTCGGTCCCTTTCAGACACACGTCGGACGATGCGCCCAGATTAGCGGCGGCACCAGCCTGTACGGCAAGGGGAGTGACCGAAGGTCGCCGCCACGGCACCCGAAGGTACCGGAACACCTCACGGCTTCCGCCGGATTTTGGACAGCGCTCTGGCGACGTCCCGCCCGAGATCGATAGCTTGCGTTCGGCGCCGTTTCGCGTTCGGTGCCGTGTTGCCATCAGACCTGACGAAACGGATGTCCGTGACCGAGCCGACCGAAGTACCGGAGCCCATCGGAATCGCCGTCGTCGGGGCCGGTTACTGGGGCCCCAACCTCGTCCGCAACTTCCAGGCCTCGCCCGCATTCCGCCTGCGCTGGCTGTGCGATCTCGACGTCGCGCGTGCGCAGCGGGTGCTCGGCGCCTACTCGACGGTCCAGGTGTCCGCCGACCTCGACGAGGTGCTGGCTGATCCGAGCGTCCAGGCGGTGGCCATCGCCACTCCGGCCGGCACGCACCTGCCGGTGGCCATGGCCGCGCTGCGCGCCGGGAAGCACGTCCTGGTCGAGAAGCCGCTGGCCGCCACCCACGCCGAAGGGCTCGCCCTGGTCGAGGAGGCGGAACGCCGCGGGCTCACGCTGATGTGCGACCACACCTATTGCTACACCCCGGCGGTGCTGCGGATCCGCGAGCTGCTGCACGCCGGCGAGCTGGGCGAACTGCACTTCCTGGACTCCGTACGGATCAATCTGGGCCTGGTGCAGCGGGACATCGACGTGGTCTGGGACCTGGCGCCGCACGATCTGTCCATTCTCGACTTCGTGCTCCCGCCCGGGGTCACGCCGATCTCGGTGGCGGCGCAGGGGGCCGACGGCATCGGCGCCGGCCGGGCCTGCATCGCGTATCTCACCCTGACCCTCAACACCGGCGCGATCGCCCATATCCACGTCAACTGGCTGTCTCCGGTCAAGATCCGCACAGCGATCTTCGGAGGATCGAAGCGGACACTGGTGTGGGATGATCTCAACCCGAGTCAGCGCGTGGCCATCTACGACCGCGGCGTCGACGTCGCGTCACCGGAGGAACTCGGCGACGAGCAGCGGCGCGACGTGCTGGTGTCGTACCGGTCCGGCGACATGGTGGCGCCGGCGCTGAGCGAGCGTGAGGCCCTGCGAACCATGGTCGACGAGTACGCCCGGGCCATCACCACCGGCACGCCGGCCCTGACCGACGGTCGCGCCGGACTGCGCGTCCTGGAGATCCTGCAAGCGGCCTCGCGCAGCCTGGCCGAAGGCGGAACCACCATCAAACTCGACGAAGGGCACATGGCGTGACGGGGGTACCGATCGAGGGCGCACGCGCTCTGGTCACCGGCGGGGCGGGCACCATCGGCTCGCACGTGGTCGACGAACTCATCAAGGGCGGCGCGGCCGAGGTCGTCGTGCTCGACAACTTCGTCCGGGGCCGGCGGGAGAATCTGGTCTGGGCGCTCGCCCACGGCGACGTCCGCCTGGTCGAGGGTGACATCCGCGACCAGGATCTGGTCCGTGAGGTCACCGCCGGGCAGGATCTGGTCTTCCACCTGGCCGCGATCCGCATCACCCAGTGCGCCGAGGAGCCCCGGCTGGCCAACGAGGTGTTGGTCGACGGCACCTTCAACGTGATCGAAGCGGCCACACAGGCCGGCGTCAAGAAGCTGATCGCGTCGTCGTCGGCGTCGGTGTACGGGCTGGCCGAACAGTTCCCGACCACCGAGCGGCACCACCCCTACAACAACGACACGTTCTACGGCGCGGCCAAAGCGTTCAACGAGGCCATGCTGCGCAGCTTCCACAGCATGTCCGGGCTGGACTACGTCGCGTTGCGATACTTCAACGTGTACGGACCGCGGATGGACGTCCACGGCCTGTACACCGAGGTGCTGATCCGCTGGATGGAACGCATCGAGTCGGGCACCCCGCCGCTGATCCTCGGCGACGGCCTGCAGACCATGGACTTCGTACACGTCGCCGACATCGCCCGAGCCAACATCCTGGCGGCGAAGGCTGACGTCACCGACGACGTATTCAACGTGGCCAGCGGCGTCGAGACCAGCCTGGCCGAGCTCGCGGCGGCACTGAGCGAGGTCATGAAGTCCGACCTCCCGCCGGAGCACGGACCGGCCCGCGCGGTCAACGGCGTCACCCGCCGCCTGGCCGACACCAGCACCGCCGCCGAGAAGATCGGCTTCCGGGCTGAGATCGGGCTCCACGAAGGACTCACGGGCCTGGTCGAGTGGTGGCGGGCGTCGCGCGCATGATCCCCGTCATGATTCCGATGCTGGGCGAGGAGGAGGCCCAGGCCGCCGCCGACGCCGTACGGTCCGGGTGGGTCGCCCAGGGCCCGCGGGTGGCGAGGTTCGAGACCGAGTTCGCGGCCACCGTCGGCGCCGCGCACGGCGTCGCGGTCAGCTCCTGCACCACCGCGCTGCACCTGGCGCTGGTGATGCTCGGGGCCGGCCCGGGCGACGAGGTCATCGTGCCCTCGCTGTCGTTCATCGCCACCGCCAACGCCGTCCGCTACGTCGGCGCGACGCCGATCTTCGCCGACGTCGATCTGGCCACCGGCAACCTCACCGCCGAAACCATCGACGCCGTACGCACCCCGCGCACCCGCGCGGTCATCGCCGTGCACCAGGGTGGCGTCCCGTTCGACACGGCGGCACTGCGCAAGGCGGCCGACGGCTGGGGGATCGGCCTGGTCGAGGACGCGGCCTGCGCGGCCGGTTCCACGGCGTACGGGCAACCGGTGGGCGCCGGGGCGAAGATCGCCGCCTGGTCCTTCCACCCGCGGAAGGTCATCACCACCGGCGAGGGCGGCATGGTCACCGTCGACGACGCCGAGTGGGCCACCCGCCTGCGCCGGCTGCGCGAGCACGGGATGAACGTGTCCGCCGCCGACCGGCACGCCAGCAAGCAGCCGGTGCTCGAGGCGTACCTGGAAACGGCCTACAACTACCGGATGACCGACATCCAGGCGGCGGTCGGACTTGTCCAGCTCGGCCGGCTGGCCGGGCTGGTCGCCCAGCGCCGAGAGCTCGCCGCCCGGTACCAGACCCTGCTGGCCGACATCGACGGCCTGGTCCCGGTGCGCGACCCGGCGTACGGCCAGACCAACTACCAGTCGTTCTGGGTGCGGCTCGACGATTTCCCGCTGGGCCGCGACGAGGTCCTGGCCTCACTGGCCGCGAACGGCGTGTCGGCCCGGCGCGGCATCATGGCCGCCCACCTGGAGCCGGCGTACGCGGACGTCATCCCCGAGCCGCTGCCGGTCACCGAGCGGTTCACCCGCGACTCGCTGATCCTGCCGCTGCACCACGCGCTGACCCACGACGACCAGGACCACATCGTCGGCCACCTGCGCGACCTGGCCGCCGGACGGTGAACGAGCTCGTCATCGTCGGCGCGGGGGGCTTCGCCCGGGAGACGGCCGCGGCCGCCCGCGCCGGCGGGTGGCGGGTGCTCGGATTCGCCGACGACGACCCGACGTTGCACGGCACGTTCCGCTCCGGGTTGCCGATCCTCGGCGACATCGACGGCGTGGCCGGCAAGACCGACGCCGCCGTCGTGGTGTGCGTCGGTAACCCGCGCAACTACACCGCCCGGCAGCGCATCGTCGACCGGCTCGGCCTGCCCGGGGACCGGTACGCCACGGTCGTACACCCGTCGGCCGCGGTCGGCGACGGCAGCGTCGTCGGCCCGGGCACGGTGCTCCTGGCCGGAGTCGTCCTCACCGCCGACGTGACGGTCGGCGCACACGTCGCCGTCATGCCGCAGGCCGTGCTCACCCACGACGACGTGGTCGGCGACTACGTGACCATCGCCTCGGGTGTCCGCCTCGGCGGGGGAGCCGTCCTCGAGACCGGCGCCTACGTCGGCGCCGGCGCACTGATCCGCGAAGGTGTCACCGTCGGCGCCTGGTCCCTGATCGGTCTCGGATCCGTGGTCCTGCACGACGTACCGCCCGATGAAGTCTGGGTCGGCGGCCCGGCCCGTTTCCTGCGTTCCGCTCGTCCGAAGGGTTGACCCACATGTCCCGCATCCCGCTCGTCGACCTGGCCGCCGCCCACGCGGAGGTGGCCGAGGAGGTCGAGACCGGCTTCAAGCGCGTCCTCGCCGAGACGGCGTTCGTCGGCGGACCCGAGGTGGCCGCCTTCGAGCAGGAGTACGCCGCCTTCTCCGGCGTCCCGCACTGCGTCGGGGTGGCGAACGGCACCGATGCGCTGGAGCTGGCCTTCCGTGCCGTCGGCGTCGGTCCCGGCACCGAGGTGATCCTGCCGGCCAACACGTTCATCGCCACCGCCGAGGCCGTCGCCCGCGCCGGCGGCCGGGTCGTGCTGGTCGACTGCGACCCCCGGACGTATCTGATCGACGTCGAGGCGGCACTCGCGGCGGTCACCCCGGCCACCCGGGCGATCGCGCCGGTCCACCTCTACGGCCAAATGGCGCCGGTCGAGCAGCTGCGCGCCGGCCTGTCCCACCTTTCCCGCGGCGACATCACCATCGTCGAGGACGGCGCGCAGAGCCAGGGTGCCACCCGCTTCGGCCGGGCCGCGGGCGCCGACGGCATCGCCGCCACAAGCTTCTACCCCGGCAAGAACCTCGGCGCGTACGGCGATGCGGGTGCCGTCACCACCGCGTCCGAGGAACTGGCCACGACCGTCCGGACGCTGGGCAGCCACGGCGGCCTGAAGAAGTACACGCACGATCTGGTCGGCATGAACAGCCGCCTCGACGGCCTGCAGGCGGTCGTACTCCGGGCGAAGCTGGCCCGCCTGGACACCTGGAACAACCAGCGCCGCGCCGCCGCGGCCCGCTATGACGCTCTGCTGGCGGACCTGGACGTGGTTCGTCCGGAGACCCTCGACGGCAACGAGCACGTCTGGCACATCTACTGCGTGCGAATCCCGGGCGGCGGCCGCGACGAGGTGCTGGCCCGGCTGAACGCCGCCGGGATCGGCGCCGGCATCCACTACCCGGTGCCGGTGCACCTGACCGGCGCATTCAGCGATCTGGGATACGGGGTGGGGACGTTCCCGAACACCGAGGGCATCGCACCCGAGCTGTTGTCCCTGCCGATCTACCCGCAGATCACCGCGGACCAGCAGGAGGCGGTCGCCGAGTCACTCACCGTCGCCCTGCGGTAACCGGAGGCACTCCATGTATCTATCACTGAAGGACCGTCCCGGCACGAAGGACGGGGCCGCCCCGAAGTTGCGGGCCCGCGCCGTGCCGGCGACCGTCGTCATGCTCGGCTTGGTCAGCTTGCTGACCGACGTGTCGAGCGAGATGGTCAATGCGATTCTGCCCATCTATCTGACCGCGCAGGTCGGACTGGGCCTGATCGCATACGGCTTCGTCGACGGCGTCTATCAGGGCGTCAGTGCCTTGGTGCGGATCCTCGGCGGATACCTGGGCGACCGGGCCAGCCGGCCGAAGTGGGTCGCCGTAGTCGGTTACGGCGCATCGGCGCTCAGCCGGATCGCGATGCTGCCCGCCCACGGGCTCGCGTCGATCACCGGCGCCATCACGGTGGATCGCCTCGGTAAGGGGCTTCGTACCGCGCCCCGGGACGCGATGATCGCTGAAACGACTGAACCGGCGGCGCTCGGCCGTGCCTTCGGCGTGCACCGGGCCTTGGATACAGTGGGCGCGGCGCTGGGACCGCTGGCAGCTTTCGGCCTGTTGCTGTGGATTCCCAACGGCTGGAACTCGATCTTCGTCGTCTCCTTCGCCTTCGGCCTCATCGGGCTGGCCGTTCTCGTGCTGCTGGTGCCGAACGTACGGACGCGCGGTGGCGTCGCGGCGGGCGAACGGCGGAAGATCCTGCGGGCCGCGGTCGCGCCGGAGTTGCGCCGCCCACTCATCGCCTTCGGGCTGCTGAGCCTGCTCACGGTGGGCGACGGTTTTCTGTATCTGTCCTTGCAGCAGCGCGACCAGCTCGCGATCGAGACGTTTCCTCTCCTCTACGTCGGCACCAACGTCTCCTTCCTGCTGCTGGCGATCCCGCTCGGCCGGCTGGCCGACCAGATCGGCCGGGGCCGGATCTTCATCGGCGGCCACATCGCACTGATCGCGGCATACTTCTGCGCCGGTGGCCCGCTGTCCGGGCCGGCGATGACGGTGGCCACGCTGGCCCTGCTGGGCGTTTTCTACGCCAGTACGGACGGCGTCCTCTCTGCGCTCGTCAGCCGCATCGCGCCCGCTGTCGGACGTGGCAGCGCCCTGGCTTCGGCCCAGACCGTGGTCGTGCTGGCCCGGTTCGCGGCCTCGTTGGCTTTCGGGGCGCTATGGACGATCAGCGGTCCGCGGACCGGCTTGACGTTGGCGGCCGTCGCGCTGGTGGTAGCCCTGCCGGTGGCGGCCTGGTTGCTGAGGGAGAAATTCCCGAGAGACCGCGCCGAAGCGGCGGAACAATGGGAAGAGGCCAAGTGACAGCCGCAGAGACCCCGACGACCGGGACCCGTCGATGGCGACTCATCGCCTTGGCAGTCGTCGTGACAGCGGCGCTCGTCGGGTCGTTCCTTTTCGTCGAGAAGGCCCGTAGCCGCCAGGAGGCCGCGGCCTCGGCCGTGCCGGCCAGTGCCGTCACGACCGACCTGGCCTCGGTGCTGGGGCAGCCGCACATCATCTTCCGCAGCACCACCCCCGGCCAGGGCTACGGCCGGGTGGCAGCTGTTCCGATCTCTGCGCCGAGTGGTCCGCGGGCCCTCACCCCGGCGGTTTGCGACCGGGTGTACGCAACGGCGTCCGAGGCACTGTGCCTGAACTCGCGCCCCGCCATGGTCACCTCCTACGAGGCCACACTGCTCGGCCCGGACTGGAGGTCGGTCCATGAACTACCGCTGTCGGGTGTACCCAGCCGGGCCCGGCTGTCGCGCGACGGCTTGCTGAGCGCGACGACGACCTTCGTGTACGGCCACAGCTACACGTCGCCCGGCCAGTTCTCCACCGAAACTCTGATCAGCCGGACGAACGGCAGCCATACCGACAACATCGAGAGCTTTGCGCTCATCGTTGACGGCAAGCGGTTCAACCCCAAGAACCGGAATTTCTGGGGCGTGACGTTCGGCGCCGATGACGACCACTTCTTCGCCACTGCGGCCTCCGGCCAGAAGACCTGGCTGGTCAGGGGCAGCCTGTCCGCTCATACGCTGACGGCCTTGCGAGAGGACGCGGAATGCCCGTCGATCTCGCCCGACGGCACCCGGGTGGCGTTCAAGACCCGGAACGGGCTTCCGGTGGGGCAGTGGCGCCTCGCGGTCTACGACCTCAAGACCGGCAAGGCCACGTTGCTGTCTGAGAGCCGGAGTGTCGATGACCAGGTCGAGTGGCTCAACAACACGCAGGTGATGTATGGCTTGCCGCGCGAGGGCCAGGGCGTGAGCAGCACCGACGTCTGGGTGGACGAGGCGGACGGCACCGGAAATTCCAAACTTTTCATTCCCGACGCCTGGTCGCCGGCCGTCATTCGGTGACCTGATCCATTCGTGCCGCGGTGGCGGCGGGCCCGGCTTGTTCCGGCCCGCCCGCTGACGCGATCAGATTCCGCGACGCTTCCAGGACTGCCACCACAACCATTCCTGGCCCTTGGCCGCGACCGCGCTCAGGACGAGCGGCTGCAGGTACGGCATCGTCCGGGCACCGATTCGGCGGCGGAGTCGCAGCCCCCGGTACTCCGGCAGGGATTCGTAGGCCGGCCAGCACTCGGCCGCGAACGCCACCAGCTCACCGACCGGTACGACGTCGGTCCGGCCACGGTCATAGGCCCGGAGAGCCCGGCGCAGCGCTATCCGGGCGAGCTTGCGGTGGATGATCCCATCGAGTTCCTGCCGGTTGTCCAGTTGATCCCCGCAGCGTTCCAGTGTCACCTCGTAGGCGGCGCGGCGTTGGCTCAACTCTTCGACCTGCGCGGCGAAATGCGGGGTGGACATGTTGTTGCCGTGTAGACGGTAGTACGCCTGATCCACGCCGCGCAGGTAGCCGACGTCGGCGTGCGCGGCGAACCGCATCCACATCTCGATGTCTCCGGAATGCGGCAGTCGCGGGTCGTACCCGCCGATCTTGCGCTGAAGGTCGGTCCGGACGACCACCTCGGGCGACGTGATACACCCGTGGCCCTCCCGGAACCGCCGCTCGAGCCACCATTGGCCCGGCCACACGGTGTGACCCTTCACCTGCGTCCGCGCCGCCGGCGGCGGACCGGGATGGGTGAAGTGGACCGGCCGTCCGTAGCAGAAGCCCGTCTGAGGATTCGCGTCCAGCAGCGCGACTGCCCGGGAGAGTGCTCCTGGAGTGAGCCGGTCGTCGGCCGAGACCAGTACCGAGTAGTCGCCGTCGGCCCATTCCAGCAGACCCTCGTTGTATGTCGCCAAATGGCCCTTGTTCGCCTCGTGCACCCTGACCTCGACCCGCGAATCGGCCGCGGCGATGGACCGGGCAACGTCGGCCGAGTCGTCTGGTGAGGCGTCATCGATGATCAGGACGCGAACGTCCACCCCCGCATTGCCCTCGAGGACACTCCCGACGCAGTCATGCAGGTAATGGCCGTACTTGTAGCACGGAATGACGACGCTGACGGAACTCATCCCTCGCCTCACTTCGTCAGGTTGAAGACAGGCACCGGCCGGGTCTGACGACCCGGCCGGTGCCCACATCGAACAGTCGGCGGATCAGCTGGTGGCGAAGATCGGATCCACCCAGTAGTTCGTCGACCCGTACGAGCCGGTGGGGAAGGCGGTGCCGGCCCCGTACTGATAGAGGCCGTTGCCGCCGCCGTCACCGTCGGCCGGAGCACTGAGCGGGTAGACCGTCCGCGAGTTGGCGAAATAGCCCGAGTTCGCGGAGTAGTTGCCGGATGGCGCGTGGTACGAGGCCACATACGTCGTGCCGGCCGTCACCGCGACCGGGGAGGCGAACGTCAGTGTCTGCCAGCCGGAGGCGGTCTCGTTGGCGAAGGTCCCGGTCGCGAGCTGCGTACCGGTGCTCGACCACAGCGTACCGGTGTGCGTCCCGGTATTGAGTGATCCCTTGTAGAACCGGACACCGGTGATCTGACCGTTGATCGACGGCTTGAACCGGGTGCCGAGCTCGATGCTGTTGGTGTCACCCGAATTGACCGTCGACGGCGTGACCGACGTCGCCCACAAGGTGCACGGGCAGGTCGGTGCCGGCTGGGAGCTGCCGCTGGTGAACGACCAGGTGTACGGCGCCGTCATCGCGTTGCCGAACAGGTCCGTGCCTTGAACCGAGACCTGGTAGGTCGTCCCGGCGATCAGCGGTGTGTCCGGCGTCAGCTTGGCCGTCTTTGTGCCGGCGTCGTACGACACGTCGGCCTGGGCCGTGGAGCCGGCCGCGGTCTTCAGCGTGAACGTCAGGGTCGACGTGTCGATCGGCGCGCTGAAGGTTGCCGTCACGGTGGAGGTCAGAGCTACACCCGTTGCGTTGGACGCCGGAGTTGTGCCGGTGACGGTCGGCGGCGTGGTGCTGGCGGCCGCCGTGTCGACGATCGGGTCGACCCAGTAGTTGGTGTCGTTGTAACTCTGGCTCGGGAAGCCGCCGCTGGCGCCGTAGTGGTACACGCCGTTGCCACCGGAAGTGTTGCTCGGCAGCTCCTGCACCGGCGGTAGGCCCGCTGTCGTGGTCGCGAAGTATCCCGAATCGGCGGAGTAGCCGCCATTCGGCGCGTAGTACGACACCACATACGTGGTGTTGGCGGCCAGCGGGACCGGGCTGGAGAACGTCAGCGTCTGCCATCCGGACGCCGTCTCGTTGGTGAAGGTGCCACTGGCGAGCAGCGTTCCCGTGCTGGTCCACACGCGGCCCAGGTGCGTGCCGACGTTGGCGGTGGACTTGTAGAAACGAACACCGACCGCGTTGGCCGCCTTGGTGGTGCGGAACTTCGCGCCGAGTTCGAGTGCGCTCGGGTCACCGGAGTTGAGGATCGTCGGCGTTGCCGTGTCTGCGAAGACCGTGCACGGGCACTGCGGGTCGCCGACCGTGACCGCCCGGGACGCCACCGCCCCGATGTTCACGCTGTCGTCGATCGCTCGCACTTTGATGGTCGCCGCACCCATCTGGGTCGGCGTCCAGGAGAAGGTCCAGGACCCCAGTCCGGTCGTTTTCTTCCAGGTGGTGCCGCCGTCGACTGACACCTCGACCCGGGCGAGCTGCCCGCCGCCGACGTCGGCGGCCGTACCGGTGACGGTGACCGGCTTGAGGACCGGGACCGTCGCGCTCGCAGCCGGCGAGTTGATCGTGGTCGTCGGACCGGTGGTGTCGATGGAGGCGGTCGCGGCCACCAGGTTCGACTGCCGGGTAAGCGGTTGTTCACCCATGTCGGCGAAGACGTTCATGGTCGCTTGCTGGATGCGGACGTCCTCGGTGGTGGCGGGCTCGGTGTGCACCGTGCTCAGCCCCCATGACCACTGCACGGTCCCGGTACCGAAGACCAGGGCGTGCGACGTCTGGTCGCGGTATTCCACGATGTTGTGAGTCGCATTGCCGTTGCCGTAGGTGTTGCCCTGATCGAGCAGAAGCGTGCCGTCGTTGATGGCGACGGGAGTGGCGGACAGTGCGATGGCGCCCGTCGGCCGCGCCGCGTTCTCCACGTCGCTGTCCCACTCGTAGCCGAGCGTGCCCGTCTGGAAGGTGGCCTTCTGGCCGGCGGCGAGCGAGGCGATCGACGTGTTCCGCCACAACCGCATGCGGCTGTACTCGTACGGGACCGTCATCGCGTCCTTGCGATATCCGTTCACGGTGAAGAGCGTTCCGGTCAGCCCGTTCTGGGGGGAGTTACCCCCGCTTCCAGCCCCCGCGGGGTCCATCCAGGTGCCGGTCCAGATGCCGCTTGGATCGGCTATGCCGTTGTTCTGCGCCATTTTCGTCATCTTGTAGCAGACGAGGGTGCGGTTGGCGCTGTTACTGCCGTCGATGCTCGGTTCCAGCCTGGTCTTCCAGAACACTTCATTGCCGCTGAAGAAGCCGAGGTTCTCGCCGGCGCCGCGCGCAGCCACGACATTGGTCCATTGGTTCGCTGTCCAGTACTCATCGTGACCGGACGACAGGAAGACCTTGTGCCCGGAGACCGCCGTGGGCGTGGTCGCGGCGTCGATGCCGGAGATGTAGCTGACGTCGTAGCCATTGCGCTCGACCCACTGCAGCATCGCGTATTCGGAACCGAAGATGCCGTTCTCGTCACCGATGTTCATCGGGCGGTTGTAGCTCACCTTGTAGGCGCGGCCGTCCGGGGCGGGGCCGCCACCGCCGTACAGATCCTGACCGCCCCAGTCGTTGTAGGCCTGCCAGGTCTCGTCCGAGGTCTGGATGACGACGCGGGACGTCGGTGTCGATTCGCGGACGACAAACGGATACGGCATCAGACCGTTGCCGTCGGCTTGGTCGAGCATCGCGAGGTAGACGCCGGAGACCGCGTCGGACGGCACGGCCCAGCTGGCCGTGACCGACCAGTTACCGCAGTCGACGAGCCCGGTGCCGAGATCGTGGTTACAGGGATTCTGCGTGGCCTTGGCGAAGGTCTGGGTGGGCGACGTCGGCATCAGGCGTGCGCCATTGCCGCCGTACCAGCCGAGGCGGTAGATCTCGATCTTGTACGGCACGGGGGACTGCACCTTGAACTGCAGCGTCTCCCCGGGAGTCACGCTGGCCTTCGTGGTGTATCCGCCGATGTCGCCCCACGAACCGAGCGAGTACCAGTCACCCATGGGCGTTCCGGGCTTCGAGTTCTCGCAGACGACCGGATTGGAGCCGGTGCCGCACGGCAGAGCCGCGGACGCGCTGCTCGCGGGAAGTAGAGCCACGGCGGCGACGAGAAGTGTCGTTATCGCCGCTGGAGTGAATCGAGAACGCATGTTCACGCCTGTCCTGGAGCCGAAGGAAATGGCGGCTGGGCGAGGATCCGCGTCCCGGACCATACACGGGAAGTCGATCGAGTGCGGTCGTCGTCCGACCAAGGGCACGGAAGGCTGTCAGGCACTGAACGGTTGGCGCGCGACCGTTCCTCCTATCGGTCAGCCAAGAGTGGTCGGCAGGCCGATCCAACGCATTTGCGCCTACAGCGACGGGGGTTGCACGACTGCACCTTCGGACGTGCGGTTGTTGCTCCACACGTTTCCGGATCCGCCGTCGTCCCAAGCAGTTGCGAACCCATAAATGCCGCCCTTGGGGTGGAACTGGGTGGAGAACACGTTGTCGAGGATCTTGACGTTGGTCGCTCCTTTTGACCCGCCATATAGGACATATGCGCCGCCGGCCAGCCAGTTGTTCTGCACCGTGGTGTTCTGCACCGGCCCGTCATCGGCGAACAGGCCCACGGCCGCGGTCGCACCCTTGCTGATGGGCGTCTGGTTCAACACGGTGTTGTGCTTGATCACGAGACCGCCGCTGTCGCTGCCGTCGCTGATGACGCCGTCGGTGTGCTGCCATTCGCCGCTTGCGGTAACAAAAGCGGCCAGATCATGGACATAGTTGTCGTGAATAGAACCATGTCCCATGGAAAGGACATTTCCGAAGCCGGAGATGTCGTTCCATCCGACTTCGATGGACCCGTTGCCTGAGTTTGACACCGCATAATTCGATCCCCCGTTGTCCGGTCCTTTGCCCGGAGTGTCGGAGATCCGGCAATGCGTGACTTTCAAGCCCGTGTAACCCGCCCGGAGATTGATCCCCCACCAGTTGCTCGACTTGATGGTGCAGTTGGTCACGGTGACGTTGTTGGCGTAGATGTCCAGCGACCCGGTCAGGTTCCAGCCGCTGATGACCTGACCGTTGGTCCGGATCGACTGGTTTCCGGATTTAGCGGTCAGCGTCTTGATATGCGGTCCGGTGTTGCCGGCGTTGGGAAACGAGCACGCCTTCGCCGACGGGCAGGGACCTTGGCCGGTTTCGGATGCGTGTGAGGCCTTCGACGTGCTGGCTGGGGCGCCGAGACTACGCGAACTGACCGGGCCGGGCGGCGGCGTGGCGGCCGCTGACGCCGATACCGACACGGATGGAGGTGTGAACGCGAGTCCGGGCTGCGTCTCCGCGGCGGCGCAGGTGCCCTTCGCACCCTTGCAATCCGACTTTCCGCCGCTCTCGCCCAGCCACCAGACGACGCCAGCGGCAGCGATGAGAACGAGCAGGACGGCCGGCACGACGACCGCCGGTCGACGCAAGACGCTGCCGCCACCCCAGAAACGGTGACTGGACATGTGAAAGGCCTCTCGTCGGCAGATGGGGCGGGGACCGATCCCACCCGGGGCGACGGGCACGACCGTAGCACTCGACGCCTACGCTCATCGCCAACGAATTCACGTACAAAGGTCCTGTTGACGGAGTCGAGTGTGTCCGATCATCCGAGAGATACACCGAGACAACTCTGGCCTGAGGCAGAGCAAGTTCCGGATACTCAGCCAGTGACCGAATCGGCTTGGGGCATAAGCGTTGTGGTTCCCGCGCACAACGAGGCGGCGGTCATCGGACGTCTTCTGGCCGCCCTGGTCGACGCCACCGCACCGGGCGGCCTCGACATCGTGGTGGTGGCGAACGGCTGCACCGACGATACCGCGTCGGTGGCCGGATCCTTCGGTCCAGCCGTGACTGTGGTCGAAACTCCGACAGCGAACAAGCACCACGCGATGCGTCTGGGCGACCGGCATGCCCGTCATTTCCCCCGTTTCTACATCGATGCGGACGTGAAGATCGACGCCGGGTCCGTGCGCCGGTTGTCCGAGGCTCTCGGCCGGCCCGGCGTTCTCGCCGTGGCGCCGCGTCGCCGGCTGGAGGCTGCGGGCCGCCCACTGACCGTGCGGTGGTATTACCAGGTCTGGGAACTGCTGCCTTCGGTACGGGACGGACTGTACGGACGAGGGGTCATCGGCGTCGGCCGCGAGGGTCACGAGCGGATCGTCGCGCTGCCCGAGGCGATGGGGGACGATCTCGCGGCTTCCCTTGCCTTTCCGCCCGATTCCCGTCGGGTGGTGGACAACGCGGTGGTGGATGTTCATACGCCGCGCGCTGTCCGGGATCTGGTCCGGCGCCGTGTGCGGTCGGCGACTGTCACCGCGCAGATGAGCGTTCTCCGGCCGCAGGACGCCGGAGAAGCTCGGACCAGTGGCGGTGATCTGATGCTGCTGGCGCGGCAGCGCCCCGCGCTACTACCTCAGCTGGCGGTTTTTCTGGCCGTGACGTTGATGGCGCGGTACCAGGCCCGCCGGCCGATCCGTGACGGTGATTTCAATACTTGGCTACGCGACGAAAGCAGCAGGACAGCATGACGGACACCAGCAGCCGGCCCCGCGTGGCCGTCGTCGTGGTCACCTACAACAGCGCGGTGCCTCTGCCCGGTTTGCTCAAGACGTTGCCGACCGGCTTGGCCGGTGTCGACTGGCGCCTGAACGTGGTGGACAACGACTCGGCCGACGCTTCTGCCGACCTCGCCGCCGCCGTTCCCGGCTGCCGCATCGTACGGATGGGATATAACGCGGGTTACGCCGCCGCGATAAATGCCGGCCTGTCCGGCGCCGGCGAGTTCGATGCCGCTCTTGTCCTCAATCCCGACGTCCGTCTGCAGGACGGTGTCGTGGCCAAACTTTTCGCAGCGCTGACGGCCGACCAGCCGGACCGGATCGGTATCGCCGTCCCCCGGATCCTGGACGAGAACGGCCACCTCGCGCGGTCGCTGCGCCGTGAGCCGACCATCGCTCGCGCCTTGGGCGAGGCGCTGGCCGGTCAGCGGGCCGGACGGTTGGCTCCGTTCGGCGAGACCGTGCTGGACGACGACGCCTACACCCGTGCCACGCGCGTCGACTGGGCCACCGGCGCCATCATGCTGATGTCGGCCGCCTGCCTGACCGAGTGCGGTCCCTGGAACGAGTCATTCTTCCTGTACTCCGAGGAGACCGAGTTCGCTCTGCGGGCCGCTGACTGCGGGTACGCCACGGTTCTCGTACCCGGAGCCGAGGTCACGCACCTCGGGGGCGAATCACGGGTGTCTCCCCGTCTGTGGAGCCTGCTCACCGTCAATCGGGTGCGCTTGTACCGGATGCGGCACTCGGCCGTGGCGGCGTCCGGGTACTGGTCGGCAGTGGCGCTGCGGGAGGCGCTGCGGGCGGCGATGGGCCAGGAACGCAGCCGGCATGCACTCCGAGCGCTCGTACGGCCGTCCACCATCGAGGTCGGCAGCTAAGCCGGCTGCTGCCAGGTGGTCCAGTAACTGTCCGGGTTAACCAGATAGTCGACCGTCGGCACGGCCACATGCTCGATCCGGTGATACCGGCTGTAGCGGAAGATCATCTCCCAGTCCTCGCGAGGCGTAACCTCCTTGCCTCGCCGGATCCGGCTGAAGTGCAGATGCCGGCTCCGGTGCGCGACAAGTGGATTGGGATCGAGGTAGCTGCTGTTGCGGGCGGTCGCCCGGTCGAACGGCACGGACAGCGTGTCCTGCAGCCGCCCGTCCGGCGTAACCCGCCGCATCGCCGTGTACACCGCATCCAGCCGGGGTGATTCCGCGGTCTCCAAGCGCCCGAGCGCCGTTTCAAGGTGCTTCGGATGCCATCGGTTGTCGTCGTCCAGAAAGGCTACGTACTCGGATCGGGTCAGGCGGATGCCGACGTTGCGGCTCACGCCGGCCACACGAGTGTTGCGGGAGAGGCTGACGGCGAATAATCGCGGGTCGTCCGGCAGCGGCGGAAGACCGCCTCCGTCATCGACCACCATGACGACCTGGTCGCGGAACGTCTGGCCGAGCACCGAGTCGACCGCCCGGCGTAGGTCGTCCGGCCGCCGGAAGGTCAGGACGACAGTGGCCACGGAGGCGGACGGCGGCTCGCGCAAGGTGGCGGCCAGCCGAGCAACCTCGGTGTCCTCGAATCGCTTCAACGGCACCGCGGTGTGCGACCGGAGAATCTTGTTCCGCGCCTCGTACAGCGGGAGCCAGCCGATGTGCCGCCGGAGCAGGTTCTTGACGGCCCGCATCTCAGGCACCGGCCTGCTCGGCTACGGCCAGCACCCGTTCCTCGGCGGGTGCGGGCCGGCTCCGCAGATGGTGTCGCAGGGGGAACACGAACGGTATGTAGGCCGCGATCGCCGCTGAAGACGCGAGGGCCAGGCCGAGGAGACCGTGGCCGATCAGGTCGAAGATGCCCCAGGCCACCACTCCGACGACGATCCCGCCGGCGAACGGCCGGCCGACGGCGTGGCCGACCGCCGCCGGTGCGATACCGACCTTGGACAGCGCCCAGAGGAAGACTGGGATGATCACCACCACGCCGACGAGGACCTGAGCGGAGGCGGCTCCTACGATGCCGAACGGATGCACGAGCCCGATCAGGGCCGGGATCAGGACCACGAGCCACAGCGCCTGGACACCGAGAAGCAGCTTGCGTCGTCCGACCGCCACCAGGCAGTCGTATGTCAGCTCGTACCCGACCCGGATCAGGCCGAGCACCGCGAGGAAGCGCAGCGCGTCGGCCGCGGGTGTCCATTTGGCGCCGTACACCGTGTGGATCAGCGGCTCGGCCAGAGTCCCGAGCAGCACGCAGGCCGGCACCGCAACGGCCATCAGGACCGAGAGTGCCTGGCGGTAGCTGTCGTTGATCGAACCGTCAGTGGCCGCGACCCGGGAGAAGCCGGCGAACGAGACGCGGCGGGTGGCCTCCGAAATCGTGCGGACCGGCCATCCGGCCATGTTGGACGCGATCTGGTAGAAACCGAGCGCGGTGGGCCCGAGCGCGGCGCCGACGACGAGCGAGTCGACGTTGACCATCCCGAGGATCAGCAGGCTGGCACCGGCCAGCGGAAGGCCGAATCGCAGCAACTTGCCGGCGACGTCCCGGTTCCAGCCGAACCGCAGCATGCCGGGCGCCGCAATGGCGGCGGCCACAAGACCGACGGCATTGCCGGCGACCGCGCCCCAGGCGAAGCTCATCGCACCGGCGCCCCGGACGGCCCAGATCATCGTGACGGCAGTGCTCACCACGAAGATCAAAAGATCGATCACCATCCGGGCGCCTTGACGGAACTCCCGGGTCAGGAGCCCGGCCGGCACGCAGGCGAGGCCGTCGATGACGACAGCCAGACAGAGCAGGCGCAGTAGCTCGGTCGCCGCAGACGAACCCAACGCCGAAGCGGCGAACGGTGCGGCGAACCAGAGCACGCCATACAGCGCCAGGCTGGATGCGGTGGACAGGGTCAATACGGTGGGCGCGAACCGCCGGACGTCACCCTCCCAGCGGATGACGGCCAGGCTTACGCCCATCTCATTGGCACTCAGAAGGACTGCCAGCACGACGGCACCGACGGCGTACAGACCGAAGTCGTACGGGCTGAGGAAGAAGCGGGCGAGAACGACACCGGTGGCGAAGTTGCCGACGCGCACCACCACGGTGTTCAGAACGCTCCATCGCACGGCGGAAGCAACCTTCACCTGCAAGTTGCTCACGCTGCGACCTCTTGGTTCAGCAGTGAGTCCTGCTTGGCAATGCCGAGGAGTGCCCCGGAGAGCCCGAGAAGCAGGAAGAAGAGCCCGGACACCATCGGGAAGCTCAGTGTGTCGAACGTGGCCGTGCAGACGAGGATGACGACGCCCGCGGCGACGAAGGAAAGGGCCAGTTCGCGACTCGCGGGATCGGTGAGGCGGCGTCGAGCGGCACCGCCGTTGTGCACCATCCCGACATACATGACGAGGAGAGCGACGACCCCGAAGACACCCATCTCGACGAGCGCCAGGAGGTACATGTTGTCGGTGTAGCGGTAGAGGCTGGGCAGAAAGGTGCCGAACCCCATGCCCGTCCAGGGGCGCTGGGCCACGTAGGCCAGAACGTCGTTGTAATCCATGACTCTGGCCTGAGTGCTCGTGTCGGTGCCGTTGAACCAGCCGGTGAACATGGTGACGATCGTGCTGAGAAAGCCCGGGATCGCCACCTTGAGCAGGCCCAGGGCGACGACCAGGAAACCGAGAGCGGGCCAGCGGCGCCGGGAGTTCCACGTCGGGAAGAGGACCAACACCACCAGGGCGACGCCGATCACCGCCGAGCGCGAGACCGTCGCCAGCGAACCCACGGCGATCAGAGCGACCGGTCCCCATCGCCGCACCACGCCACCGCGGGTGTCCGGATCGAAGGCCTGCTGGATGGCGAACGGGAGGATCATCGCCAACACGGTGGCGAGTTCGAGCGGGTGGCTGGCGGTCGATGTCGGCCGGGTGAAGGCGCCCCGCGTCATGATCGCCCCGGTTCCGTTCGAGTCCATCCCCGGAATCACCAACCATGCCAGCAGATCACTGTTCGTGAAGAACTCGGCGATCGCGATCCCGGCGACGGCCGTGGCGCACCGCACCAGCACCCGCAGAAGTCTTTTCAGCTTGCGCAGGTCGTCGACTGAGGACGCGATGAGCACGACGCCCCACCAGGCAGCCAGCAGGATGACGCCCCGGTCGGCCGCATTCACCTCGAGCCCGGTGGCGTCGCGCCGGGCGCAGGCGACGTAGGCGCACAACACCGCGATGCCGAGCGGCACCATGACGGCTCGGGGTATCCGGGATCCGGTCAACGGCCGGATTCGCCGAGTGAACCAGCTGCCGGCCGCCCACAGTAGCGCGAGCAGCCCCCAGATGTTGGCTGCAGTACCGACGGCCCCGAGACCGCCGACGACCAGACGGGAAGGGACCAGCACCAGGAGGACCACGTACACGGTCAGAACTGTGGCCGGGTGCAGACCGCCTTGTCGCACGTGCGCTCGGGCCGAAGCACGGGGAACCGGACCCGGCTCAACCGGACGGGTCATCACCATCGTCTGATCGGGTGCCGCCGCGGCGTCGTCGATGTCGACGCCAGGCGGACTAGACGGCATCTTGCTTGGACTTGTCCCCATCGTCGTGCGACTTCCCATTGGTGGCATTGGACCGGTAGACCGTCGCGGAGGAAACCGGGCGCCGGTCCGGAGCGGGTTGCTTCACGGGTTGGGTCTTGGTCACCGGTGTGCTCGTGTGAGGCAGTCCGGTGCCGTTGATGACGATCTGAGTAGCTTCGCCCGGGCCGGCGGGGCGCGGGGGTGCGGACGAAGTACGTTGCGCCGGCAGTTGCGGTATCGGCGGGTCGTCGGAGTCGTTCGATGGTGCCGGCAGCAGCACAGGCGGGATGACGACGCTCGGCGCCACCGACCGCACGCTGGCCACCGTTGGACCGCCGTTCGCGCCGGAGGCACGGCGCGACCGGGACAGCCCTTCGGTGACAAATGTGATCACGAAGGCCAAGGCTGTACCGACACCGGCGATCGCGATGACGCTCTGCAGCTTGTTCTTGATGAGTGCGACCGGCTTCTGCGGCGGAATGATGGTGGTGAGCCGGATCATGTCCTCGGGCTTGACGCCGCTCGCGGACTGGATGTCGGTCAGCCGCCGGCTTGCGTATTCGGTCAGCACGTTGGTGGAGTTCAGTACCCGGTCTTTGCTGTCGCCGTCGACGACCATGCTGATGAAAGGGCCCTGTGCGTTGTCGGCGAGCGCCACCGTGTACGCCTCGCTGACGCCCATGTTCTTGAGCTCGTCCTGCGAACCCTTGGACGACAAACTGCGCGACAGGAAGTCGGCGGTGGCGACCAGCGACGAGTCGAACGTCAGGTACGGGTTGGTGTTGCCGTCCTTGTTGACGATCGATGCCCGCTCGGCGGTCAGGAGACTCACGGTGCTCGTCGACTCGTACTTGGTCGGTAGGAGAAGGTACGCAAGTGCGGTCAACGCGATGGTCAGCACCATGACCGGAGCCATGAGGTACCAGCGTTTGCGCATCACACGCAGAATCTCGCCGAGGTCCATACCCTCTCCATTGCCCCGGATGACAGGAGTCGTCCGGATTGTTCCAGCTGACGAAAAGGGTCTGAAGCCACCCGCGTTGTCAACGTACAAGCCGAGTCAAATCCCGAACACCCCCCGTTCCTGTCGACTTCTACACCTTTAGTCGACCCCGCAACCGGCCGGACGAACCGGCTTTGCGCAGAACTATGCTGCGGGCGGGCCGACCGGTTAGCGTGGTTGCCCGGCGGCCTGGCCGACAGCGGAGGGAGGCCCCGTGTTTCTTCCCGATGTGTTCAAAGCGTTGCGCCGGCGATGGTGGATCTTCTCCTGCGGCCTCGCGATGACGCTGATTGCCGGTTACGTCGCCGCTCAGCCGCCCACAATGTACCGTGCCGTGGAGGTTTTCGCGGTCCGGCCGCCGCAGACTCCGGAGATCCCCAATCAGCTCACCGGCCTGCGACCGTCCGTGGCCACCTTCTCCGCCGGAGTGGCCCAGCGACTCTCCAGCCCGAGCGGCCGGGATCAGCTCCGCCATGCCGGCGTCGCCGGGACCTATGTTCTGACGCCGCGCAACAGCGGCACACGGCAGACACCCGAATACCTCATCGCCTCGGTCCAGGTGACCACCACCGAAGTCGACGAGCAGAGCGCGATTCGGTCGATGGCCATCGTGACGGCGGCGTTCGTCCGGGAGTTGGACGAGCTGCAGGACGAATGGGACGTCGCGGCCGGCGAGCGAATCGGCATCACGATGCTGGCCGAACCGACCGCGACCAGGCTTCCGCGCTCGCGTATCCGGGCGCTGGGCGGCAGTCTGCTGCTCGGCGCCGGCCTCTCGATCGCAGCGGCGCTGTGGCTGGACGAACTTCTGGCTCGCCGGCGGCGGCGTCGACCCGGCGGCGGGCCGACACCGGTGGCCCGCAACCCGGTCAGCGCCGGTTCTCCGGTCTCCTGAGCCGGACCGGCGAGCCCACCCGCCATCACCGGAACGGTGGCAGGAACGGCCCGGTCCGGCCGACGATCACCGACCGTTCCGATATCCAGGCGCGACCCGGTCGGCCGGAGTTTTCGGTAAGCGCAGAGCGAATCGGTCATGCCGGTCTGTCGGCAAGTGGTCCAGAACTTCCTGGGATGGATCGTCCTCAGTAGCCTGACCTTTGGCTCCGCGGTTTCGGCGGCGGGCCGGCTCGAAGCGGGCCGGGCCTTGCCGCTGATGCCGCTTGCCCCAGTTGCCGGATCCGTGCACTGGGAAGGAGATTGCGGCACTTCCGCATCCGACCCGGTCCCCGGGAACGGCTGTCCTGTGTGGGTGCCCGAACGCCGCTCGCTTCTCGGAAGGACGACATGACGCCAGCACCCGCCCGGTACGCCCACCTTGACGCAGAGACGACCGAACTGACAAATCGCCTCATTGCGCTCGCAACGCGCGGACTGCCGAAAATGTACCGCGCGGACAGCGACGAGTTCGCCTTCACCCGGGTCTTCACCACATCGGGCGACGGCGTCACCGCTCACCTCTCCGGCACCAGCCTCCGCTACGCCGCGATCGTGGCTCTCGGGGTCGCCTGGTTGCCGGCCGAGCAGCAGAGCGCCCTGCTGGGTGGTCACCGGCTAGACGACTTCATCGCGTTGCTCGTCAAGCGCCAGGCGGTCAGCCGCAACCTCGGCGATATCGCGCTGATCGCGTGGAGTGCTGCCCAGATCAGCCACCCGCTGCTACCGGACGCGATCCAGCGCCTGCGGGAGTTCGACCGGCGAACCGCTCCCGAGTACGTGGTCGAGGCCGCCTGGGTGGTGTCGGCACTGGCGGCGGCGCGCGGGCAGGTGGACGTCGAGGAGCACCTGACCGGCGCCCGTAGACGGCTTCTGGACAGCGTCGTACCGGGCAGTCCGGTTTTTCCGCACGCGACCGGCCCCGGACTGGTCAAGGGATACCGCGACCACGTCGCCTGCTTCGCCGATCAGGTCTACCCGGTGCAGGCCCTGGCCCGGCTGCACCACTCCGGCGACGACCCGGTCGCCTTGGCGGCGGCTCGTACCACCGCGGAGCAGATCTGCCGGCTGCAGGGCCCGGACGGCCAGTGGTGGTGGTTCTACGACGCGCGTACGGGCGACGTCATCGAGGGCTACCCGGTCTACACCGTGCACCAGCACGCCATGGCGCCGATGGCGCTGCTCGATCTGACCGAGGCCGGCGGCGGCGACTACGACGAGCCGATCCGGAAGGGGTTGCGCTGGCTGACCGCGCCGGCCGAGCTCGGTGGCGCGACCCCGATGCTGGTGGACGACGAGGGGCTGACGGTCCGCAAGGTCTACCGCGGCGACCCGCGGAAGGTCGTGCGGGGGCTGCACTCCGTCACCACGCGGGCACGGCCCGGCCTTCGCCTTCCCGTCATCGACCGGGTCTACCGTCCGACGGACCTCGACCCCGAGTGCCGTCCGTACGAGTTCGGCTGGCTCTACTTCGCGTGGCTGGCCAGTGTCAGCACTCTGGCGGAGACCGACCATGAGGGACGGTGACGGCGTGGCCACCGAGCCGGTGATCGCGCGGACAGAACCGCAGGCCGGTCCTGGTGCCGTGGCCCGGCCACGCCGGGACCTGTTCGGCGTGCCGCTCGACGCGCTCACGCTCGGCGAAACCGTGCAGCTCTGCATGGATTCGATCGGGAAGGGCGAACTGCTCGAGGTCGGCGTCGTCAATGCCGCCAAGATCGTCAAAATGCGCCGGGACGTGGCGCTACGGGACGCCGTGGTGGGGTGCGACGTCATCGTCGCCGACGGGCAGTCGGTGGTGTGGGCCAGCCGGGCCTTGCGCCGGGCCCTCCCGGAGCGCGTTGCCGGCATCGACCTCTTCCAGCGCCTCATGTTCATGGCGGAGCTGCAGGGCCGCTCGGTGTACTTCCTGGGCGCCCGCGCCGAAGTGCTCGAGCGGATGGTCGCGCGGATCCGGGCTCAGCACCCGAACCTGCGCATCGCCGGCAGCCGCGACGGCTACTTCACCGACGACGAAGCGCCCGCGGTCGCCGATGCCATCAAGGGCAGTGGTGCCGACCTGCTCTTCCTCGGCATGACGTCGCCGAAGAAGGAGGTCTTCGTCGCGACCCACGGCGAGCGCAGCGGAGCCAAGGTCGTGCACGGCGTCGGCGGCTCGTTCGACGTGCTGGCCGGTGTGGTCAAACGCGCGCCCGTGGTCTGGCAGCGAATGGGCTGCGAGTGGCTCTACCGGGCGCTGCAGGAGCCGCGCCGGCTGGGCCGTCGCTATCTCACCACCAACGTCCAGTTCATGGGGCTGGTCGCCCATGAGTGGGTGCGTTCCATCCGGTCCGGCGCGGCCGGCGAGAACAACTGAGGAGACACAGCAATGCGAGTTGTCATCGCCGGTCAGGGGTACGTCGGGCTGCCGCTGGCCGTCCGGGCGGCGGAGGTCGGCCACCAGGTCGTCGGCTACGACGTCGACGAGACGCGGATCGGCCGGCTCGCCCGCGGTGAGTCGTACGTGGAGGACATCTCGGGGGAGCGGCTGCAGGCCCTTCTCGCCGCCGGGTCGTATCGGCCGACCACGGATGCGGCCGAGTGCGCGGGTTTCGACATCGCGGTCATCACCGTGCCCACCCCGCTCCGTGACGGCGCCCCGGACCTCTCCTACGTCGAGGCCTGTTCCGCGACTCTGGCCGCGCATCTGCGTCCTGGGGCCACCGTGGTGCTGGAATCGACGACCTACCCGGGCACCACCGAGGAGATCGTCCAGCCGATCCTGGAGAAGGTCTCCGGCCTCTCCGCCGGTGTCGACTTCGCGCTCGGCTTCAGCCCGGAGCGCATCGACCCGGGCAACCCGACCTGGGACGTCATCAACACGCCCAAGATTGTCTCGGGGATCGACGAGACGTCGCTGAAGCGGGTCAAGGAGTTCTACGACTCGGTCGTGGAGAACACCGTGACGGTCACCTCAACCCGCGAGGCGGAGCTGGCCAAGCTCATCGAGAACACGTTCCGCCACGTCAACATCGCGCTGGTCAACGAGATCGCGATGATTTCCAGTGACCTGGGGATCGACGTCTGGCAGGCGATCGACGCGGCGTCGAGCAAGCCGTTCGGGTTCATGCGGTTCACCCCCGGCCCGGGCGTCGGCGGACACTGTCTGCCGATCGACCCGTCCTACCTGTCGTGGCGGGTGCAGCGTTCCCTGGGGCAGAGCTTCCGCTTCGTCGACCTGGCCAATGACATCAACAACCACATGCCCGACTATGTGGTGCGCCGGCTCACGGCAGCGCTGAACCGGCGGCAGCGGTCGGTCTCCGGCAGCCGCATCCTGCTGCTGGGTCTCGCCTACAAGAAGAACACCGGTGACGCCCGGGAGTCGCCCGCGGTCCGCGTGGTGCAACTGCTGGAGCGGCTGGGAGCGGAGATCCGCGTGGCCGACCCACATGTGGTCGAAGCTGTGCACGGCGCGCCCGACCTGACCATGGTCGAGCTGACCGCCGAGGAGCTGCGGTCGGCCGACGCGGTCGTGCTGCTGGCCGACCACGACGCCTTCGACTATGACCTCATCGCCAGCGAGGCCGCGTACGTGCTGGACACGCGCCGGCGCCTGGACGGCCCCGCGGTCGAGGTGATCTGAGCGTGCCGCGGATCATCTGCGTGGCCGGCGCCCGGCCCAACTTCATGAAGGTCAAACCGGTGATGGACGCGCTCGAGGCCCGGGGCGCCGAGGTGTTGCTGGTCCACACCGGACAGCACTACGACGCCGCGATGAACGACGTGTTCTTCACCGACCTCGGACTGCGCCCGCCCGATCGGCACCTGGGCACCGGCTCAGGCAGTCACGCCGAGCAGACCGCCCGCGTGATGACCGCCTTCGAGCCGCTCGTCGAGGAGCTGACTCCCGACGCGGTGGTCGTGGTCGGCGACGTCACCTCGACGCTGGCCTGCGCGCTGGTCGCCGCCAAGGCCGGCGTGACGGTCGCCCACGTCGAGGCGGGCCTGCGCAGCCGGGACTGGACCATGCCGGAGGAGGTCAACCGGGTCGTCACCGACCGGCTCAGCGACCTGCTGTTCGCACCGTCCCCGGACGGCGTCGACAACCTGCGATCCGAGGGGTATCACGAGGATCAGATCCAGCTCGCCGGCAACGTGATGATCGACACCCTGTACGCGAACCTGGACCGGGCCCTGGCCTCCGACGTGTTGCATCGGTACGGGCTCTCGCCCGGCGGGTACGCGCTGGCCACCCTGCACCGACCGGCCAACGTGGACGACTCCGGCATGCTCACGGCGCTGCTCCGTGCGCTGGGCGAGGTGGCTCGGCAGTTGCCGATCGTGCTGCCCGTCCACCCGCGCACTGCCGCCCGGCTGGAGGAGGTCGGCCTGCCCGACGGCATCCGGCTGGTGCCGCCCGCGGGCTATCTCGACTTCATCGCGCTCCAGGCGTCGGCCCGGCTGGTCCTCACCGATTCCGGTGGAGTGCAGGAGGAAACCACCGCGCTCGGCGTGCCGTGTCTGACGATGCGCGACTCGACCGAGCGGCCGATCACCATCACCGAGGGCACCAACACCCTGGTCGGACGCGACCCTGAGCGCATCGTGGCCACCGCCCGTCAGGTGCTGGCCGACCCGCCGGCCAAACGGACGCCGGCTTTGTGGGACGGCCACGCCGGTGACCGGATCGCCGACGCTCTGCTGACCTATCTGGCCACACCCGTGCGGCCGCGGCCGACCGACGCCCGCGAGACGACGATGGCCTGACTCCAGGACAAGACGAGATGGGCGCCGCTCCGGAATCCGGAGCGGCGCCCATTCGCGCTGAGGGGTCAGTACGCGCCCGAGCTGCGGATGACCGCGGTTACGGTCCGGCCGAGGATGGCCAGGTCCATGGCCAGCGACCAGTTCTCGACGTAGGCGATGTCCAAGCGGATGGATTCCTCCCAGGACAGGTCGGAGCGGCCGGACACCTGCCAGAGGCCGGTCAGGCCGGGCTTGACGACCAGGCGGCGGCGCATGTCGGCCGGGTAGCCGGCGACCTCGCTGGCCAGCGGCGGGCGGGGACCGACCAGGGACATGTCGCCCTTGAGGACGTTGAACAGCTGGGGGACCTCGTCGATGGAGAACCGGCGCAGCCAGTGCCCGAGAGTGGTGACCCGGGGGTCGTGCCGCATCTTGAACAGGCCGCCGTCGTGCTCGTTGAGGGTTCGCAGCTCGGCCAGCCGGGCCTCGGCGTTCACATGCATGGTGCGGAACTTGTACAAGGTGAACGGCTCGCCGTCCTTGCCGATCCGTTCCTGCCGGAAGACGGCCGGACCGGAGCTGCCGGGCGCGAACCTCACCAGCAGGGCGATGGCGGCCAGGACCGGCGACGCGACGGTCAGCAGCGCGAGCGCGCCGGCCCGGTCGAACAGGCCCTTGAACGCGCGGCCGCTGCCCTTCAGCCGCGGGTGTTCGACGTGCAGCATGGGCAGGCCGTCGACCGGGCGGATCGCGATGCGGTCGCCGGCCACGTCCACCAGCGTGCTGGCCACGATCAGGTCGACCTCGTCGCGCTCCAGCTGCCAGGCGATCCGGCGCAGCGCGGCGCCGTCGATCTCCGGGCAGGCGAGCACGACCACGGTGTCCGCATCGGACCGGGACACGGCCTTGGCCACGTCGTTGAAGCTTCCGTAGACCGGCGGGAGGCCGGTGGCGAAGGTGTTCGTGTCGATGCCGCCGGGAAGACAGGCGCCGATCACGCCCATGCCGTGATGACGCTCGTCGCGGAGACGCCGCGTCATGTCGGCGACCGCCCGTTCGTGGCCGACCAGGATGACCCGGTGCAACTGAATGCCGGCGGCCCACGAGCGGTGCAGGCGCTGCCGGAGGACGAACCGGGTGACCACGCCCAGAAGCGTCGCCAGTGGCAGGGCGATGATGACGTAACCCCGGGCCAGCCGCAGATCGAAGGCGAACGACACGATGGCCAGCCCCGCGGTCAGCCCGATGCCGGAACGGAACACCCGGGTGTACTCGTCGGTGCCGACGAACAGGTGACGGGCCTCGTACGCCCGGTTGATGCCCAGACTCGCGACCCAGGCCACCGGCATCGCGAGTGTCAACAGTAGATAGTCCCTGAGGTACAGCCCCAGTCCGTACGACCCGAATCGCAGCACCAGCGCGGCCGATGCGGCCAGCAGACCGACCAGCGTGTCGGCCAGGCACAGCGCGACCACGTAGCGGTTCTGCCAGCCGACCCGGGCGGCGCTCGCCCGCAGCAACGGTTCCGGGCGTGCGGCAGCATCGATCGTTGAAACCGGTTCGATCGTCTGCACTTCTCGTTTCGCCTCCGTCATCCCCACCATGACCAGAGAGTGTTACTAGATACCAGATGCCGGATTCAGGCACAAACCGTGCCCGCCCCGCCGGCGTCTGGAAGAGTCCCCACCCCTTGGAGCCCGCTGGGCCCACCGGAAACATTCGCGGATGCCGGGCTGCCGCGCTAGGCCTTTTTGTTTGATACGGATGGCCAGTCGGCTAGATGACAAATGGAAAAGTAATCAAGATCCTCGAAACGGACGAACCGGTTGCCCGGCCGGTCGCGTCGTCCCTGGTCAGGGTGACGGAATTGCCGGACACGCGATCCGGGCCCCTGCACGTGAATGGCGTTCAGTCAATGGCCCCATTGCTCTGCGTGAAATAAGTCATGGGCTAACGCCTGTTTCGATGTAAGTAAGGCAGGCTTCCCATTGCGGTAGTCCTCCGGATGTTTCGGCGGCGGCCAGGCCGGGCGCCCCGGCGTCCTTGTCGGAGAGCAGCGGATCGTCGGTCGGCCAGTCGATGCCCAGCGCCGGGTCGAGCGGGTCGAGGCCGTGCTCGGCCCCCGGGCGGTAGGTGCTGGAGCACAGGTAGGCCACGGTCGCCGTCTCGGTGATCGCGCAGAAGCCGTGCCCCAGCCCTTCGGCCAGGTAGACCGCGCGGCGCTCCTCGTCGTCCAGCCGGACGCCCTCCCACCGGCCGAACGTAGGCGACCCGACCCGGATGTCCACCACCACGTCCAGCACCGCCCCGGCCACGCACGTGACGTACTTGGCCTGCCCGGGCGGGACGTCGGCGTAGTGGATGCCCCGGACCACGCCCCGGGCCGAGGTCGACAGGTTCGCCTGGGCCAGGTCCAGCGGGTGCCCGACGGCCTCGGCCAGCCGGTCGAACCGGTACCACTCGAGGAACGTGCCGCGGGAGTCCTGGTGCTGCACCGGGGTGACCTCGAAGGCCCCGGGGATGCTCATCGGCCGGATCTTCATCGGGCGCCGCCGTACTGGTCGACGTCCAGCAGGCGCAGCAGGTAGTCGCCGTACCCGCTCTTGGTGAGCGGTCCGGCCAGCTCACGCATCTGGTCGTCGGAGATGAACCCGAGCCGCCAGGCCGCCTCCTCGACGCAGCCGATCTTGAAGCCCTGCCGTTCCTCGATCACCCGGACGTACTCCGACGCCTGGACCAGCGACTGGAAGGTGCCGGTGTCCAGCCACGCGGTGCCCCGGTCGAGCACGGTGACGGTCAGTGCGCCGCGGCGGCGGTACTCCTCGTTGACGGCGGTGATCTCGAGCTCGCCCCGGTCGCTCGGGGCCAGGCCGGCGGCGATCCCGACCACGTCCCGGCCGTAGAAGTACAGCCCCGGCACGACGTAGGTCGACTTGGGCTTCTCCGGCTTCTCCTCGATCGACAGCACTGTGCCGGCGTCGTCGAACTCGACCACGCCGTAGCGGTGCGGGTCGGCCACCGGGTAGGCGAAAATCCGGCCCCCGGCCGGGTCGCCGTGCTGCGCCAGCTGCCGGCCGAGGCCGACGCCGTGGAAGATGTTGTCGCCCAGGATCAGCGCGACCGGTTCGTCGCCGATGAAGTCGGCGCCGATCACGAAGGCCTGGGCGATGCCGTCCGGTTCGGGCTGTACGGCGTAGCTCAGCTCGAGCCCGAACTGGCGGCCGTCACCCAGAAGGCGCTGGAAATGGGGCTGATCGTCCGGTGTCGTGATGACCAGGATCTCGCGGATGCCGGCGGACACGAGGGTGGTCAGCGGGTAATACACCATCGGTTTGTCGAAAACCGGCATCAACTGCTTCGACATCGCCTTGGTAATCGGCCATAACCGTGAGCCGGTGCCACCGGCCAGCAGAATTCCGCGCACGCCAGCAGCCTAAACGTTCGGAGCGTTACCGCTAGACTCCGCAGCTGTGAGGATTCTCGTGACCGGCGGCGCCGGCTTCATCGGGTCCAGCTATGTGCGGGCCGTTCTGCAGGACGAGTACGCCGAGGTCGCGGGCGCCGCGGTGACCGTTCTCGACACGTTGACCTATTCCGGGAATCGGGCGAACGTTCCGGAGTCCGATCCGCGACTGACCTTCGTGCGCGGCGACATCCGCGACGCCGATCTGGTCCGGGGGCTGCTGCCCGGTCACGACGTGATCGTGCACTTCGCCGCCGAGTCGCACGTCGACCGCTCCATCAACAGCGCCGTCCCCTTCGTGGAGACGAACATGCTGGGGACCCAGGTGCTGCTGGACGCGGCCCGGACGGCCGGCGTCGGGCGCTTCGTGCACGTCTCCACGGACGAGGTGTACGGGTCGATCGAGGACGGGGCGTGGACCGAGGAGTGGCCGCTGGCCCCGAATTCGCCGTACGCCGCCTCGAAGGCCGGATCCGACCTGCTCGCCCTGGCCGCCCACCGCACCCATGGGCTGGACGTGGTGGTGACCCGCTGCTCCAACAACTACGGGCCGTACCAGTTCCCGGAGAAGGTCATCCCGCTGTTCGTGACCAACCTGCTGGACGGCGGCACGGTGCCGCTCTACGGCGACGGCGGCAACATCCGGGACTGGCTGCACGTCGAGGACCACTGCCGGGGCATCCAGCTGGTGCTGGACAAGGGCCGGGCGGGCGAGGTCTACCACATCGGCGGCGGCACCGAGCTGACCAACCGCGAGCTGACCGGACGCCTGCTGGACGCGGTCGGGGCCGGCTGGGACCGGGTGGTACCGGTCTCCGACCGCAAGGGCCACGACCGGCGCTACTCGCTCGACATCAGCAAGATCCGGGCCGAGCTGGGGTACGAGCCGCAGGTCACGCTGGAGCAGGGCCTGGCCGGCACGGTCGCCTGGTATCGGGAGAACCGGGCCTGGTGGGAGCAGCTCAAGGCTCGGGCCGCGGTCTGATGCGCTGGCTCGTCACCGGCGCCGGCGGCATGCTCGGCCAGGACCTGGTGGCCGTACTGGACGGCCGGGACGTGGTCGCCGCCGACCGTAAGACACTGGATATCACCGACGCCGAGGCGGTCCGGGACGCGGTGTCGGGTGTGGACGTGGTGCTCAACGCGGCCGCCTGGACCGATGTGGACGGCGCCGAGTCCGACGAGGACGCGGCGCTCGCGATCAACGGGCACGCGGTGCGGCTGCTGGCCGACGCGGCCGGGTCCAAGCTGTTCCACGTGTCCACCGACTACGTCTTCGACGGGGCGGCCACGGTGCCCTACGGCGAGGGGGACGAGCCGGCGCCGATCAACGCGTACGGCCGGGGGAAGCTGGCCGGGGAGCGGGCGGTGCTGGCCGCGGGCGGGTCGGTGATCCGGACGGCGTGGCTGTACGGGGCGCACGGCGGCAACTTCGTGCGGACCATGCTGCGGCTGGCCGGTGAGCGGGACACCGTCGACGTGGTCGCCGACCAGGAAGGACCGCC
Source organism: uncultured Actinoplanes sp. (assembly GCA_964236515.1). GTDB lineage: Bacteria > Actinomycetota > Actinomycetes > Mycobacteriales > Micromonosporaceae > Actinoplanes. The sequence goes on along the minus strand of CAXSDA010000003.1, from coordinate 79,484 downwards.
GACCTGGTCGTACGCGCTGGCGCAGCAGTTGGTGGACCTGGCCGCGAGCGGGACCGCCCGGGGGATCTACCACGGCACGGCCGGCGGGCAGACCAGCTGGTACGGGCTCGCCCGGGCGGTCTTCGCCGAGGCCGGACTGGATCCGGCCCGGGTCCGGCCGACCACCAGCGACCGGTTCCCCCGTCCGGCCCGGCGCCCGGCGTACAGCGTGCTCGGCCACGACGGCTGGTCCGGGACGCCGGTCGCGCCCCTGCCATACTGGCGGACGATGCTGACCGCGGCGATGCCCCACCTGGCGTAACCCCGGGACGTCGCCCGCGATGCCGGGACATCGTCCCGCGAGCGCGGGACCGGCGGGCTCTGGCCCGCGGGACACGGCCGGCCGGACGCTGAGGGCATCGAACACAAGCCCGAGGAGGCCGGCCATGAAGGTCGTTCGTTATCTCGCCGCTGCGGCGACCGCTCTGATGTCCTTGATGAATCTGCCGTTCGCGCTCGACGACGGCGGGGCCGGTCTGCCGGCGCCCGTTGCCTGGCTCATCTCCCTGCTCGGGGTGATCGGCCTGGTGGTCGCGGTGGCTCTGTGCACCCGCACCGCCTGGGCGCCGACGGCTGCGCTGGCGGTCGGCGTGATCAATCTGATCGGCGGCGTCTGGGCGGTGGCGACCGGCGCCACCGGCGGCGCCATCGGGCTGACGGTCAGCCTGGTCGGCGTCCTGCTGGCCTTCGTCGCGGTGCGCGGCCCGGCCATGGCCCACGTGCGTACCTGATGGCTTGCCTAATACTCTGCTTACCATGATATCGTGTTGGCATGGCAGGTAAGACGATGACCGAACAGGCCTTCTTCGTCCTGACCGCGCTGGCCGGCACGCCCCGGCACGGGTACGGGATCATGCAGGACGTCGACGAGCTCTCCGGCGGGCGGATGCAGTTGAAGGTCGGGTCGCTCTACGGCGTCCTGGACCGCCTGGTCGACGAGGGGCTGGTGGAGCTGGACCGGGAGGAGGCCCACCAAGGCCGGCTCCGGCGGTACTTCCGCCTCACCGATGACGGCCTCGCCGCGCTCAGCGGCGAGGTCGCCCGCCAGTCGGCCAACGTCACCGTGGCCGCGGCCCGGCTGCGCGTCGCCGGGGAGACGGCATGATCAGCCTGCTGGAGGAGCGCTACCGCACAGTGCTGAAGATGCTCCCGGCCGGCTTCCGCCGGGAGTGGGCGGACGACATGGTCGACACCTTCCTCAGCCGGGCCTACCGGTCCCGGCCGGACGACCCCGAGGGCGTGGAGATCTCCGGCCCACGATGGACCGAGGTCGCCAGCGTGGCCCGGCTGGCGGTCTGGCTGCGGCTGGGCGGTGGCTTCGGCACCGGACCGCGGGAGTACGTCACGGGGGACGCGCTGCGCCGGTTCGCTCTGGGCGGCGTGCTCGCCCACGTCACCGTGGACCTGTCCGGGGTGCTGCTGGCGATCTGGTGGACGACCCGGCTGACCGGCGCCGAGACCGGGTTCACGTCCTGGGGGGCGGCGCTGGCCTCGCTGGCCGGTCTGCTCTGGATCCCCGCCTACGCCGGCTTGTTGTCCGGCCGTCCGAGGCAGGCGGCCGTGCTCGCCGTGCTGGGACTGATCCCGGGGACGGCGAACATGCTGAGCCGCGAACCCGGGGCGTTCGCCGCGGCGTGGCTGCTGTTGTCGCTGTCCCCGGTGGCGGCGATGGTCGCCTTCCACCGCGGGGCGCCGCCGGTCCGGCCGCGAGCCTGGGTGATCGCGGTTCCGGTGCTGACCGCCGGGCTGACCGCGGCCGCGGTGATCGTGCCGCACGAGGTCACCGTGATCGACCTGGTGGCGGTCGGCGTCGTCCTGGCCGGCGTGGGGGTCCTGATCGCGGCCGGGCGGCGACCGGCCGTGGCAGCCGCGGTGGCGCTGGGGTGCCTGGTCGCCGTCCCGTTACGGCTGACGTTCCTCCACGGTGTCGCGGCGATCACCGAGCTGGTCGCGTTGCTGCTCGCCGGAGCGGCCGCGGCGGTGGTCGCGGGGTGGGGCGTGCGCGGCCTGGAGCGAGTTCAGGGCTTGGACAGCGCGGACGCCTCGGCGTGACCGCCGCCCGCCGTCGGGCGGTTGGTGCCGGTCGGGCGGGCCCAGCGGCCGGCGGCGGTGTTGCGCACTCCGCTGCGGTGGCCCAGCGAGGACGGTGACGGCCGGGCCGCGACCGTACGGGTAGGCAGGGAAGTCACCCGGGGGAGTGGCCGGACGATCGAGAAGGGCGGGGGTGCCGGCGGCCCCGCCATGGCCGCCGGCAACTCCGCCCCCGTGGCGGGACGGACGGGAAGAGGGGACGGTGGCAGGACCGGCACGTCGGCCGGCCCGGCCGCCGGTCCGGTGATGCTCCGCAGCCGTACGGCCGTGAGCAGGGCCGCGACCACGCAGATGATTGCGAAACCCGCCCAGACGATCGTCTGAAGCACGACGCACGTCCCTTCTCGGACATCCCCGACCGCCCACGCAGGTCATTGGTTATCCAGCCAATGACGCTAGCATCGGTCGTGGCTTCCACCAATATCTCCATCGGACAGTCTCTTGTGCCATGCTTTCGGCCATGACCTCTCCGAAGCGGGCGGTCGGCTTCGGCGTGTACCTCAAGGAAGCAATCCGCGCCGCGGGTTTCCCGACGCCGACCCACTTCGCCCGGGCGGCCGGCACTGACCCCTCGGTGGTGCTGCGCTGGCTCAGCGAGGAGCAACGGCCCACCATCCGCTCCATCGAGCGGATCGCGCCGATCCTGCGCCGGACCATCAACGAGCTGGTCGTGGCCGCCTACCCGGACCGGCTGGCGCCGGTGGCCGACGTGGCGGCGAACGTTCTGGTGACCGAGCTGTTCACGATGCTGGCCGGCGACTCGCCGCTCCCGGAGGCCGACCGCCTGGCCCTCCAGGCGACCCTCGATCGGATGATCGAGCCCTATCGGAAGGCCATGCGCCGCCGCCGATCGGCCTGACGGCAGCTCGCCTGCCGGGCGGTCTCGCGCTGCAACCGCGATGTCACTAATCTCGACGTATGACAGAACGGGCAGTTGGCGGACTGCACGTACACCTCAGCAAGCTGCTGGTCGCGTGCCTCGGTGCCGCGATCGCAGCCACGGCTGCGCTCATCGTGGCGCTGGCGGTCGGGATGCCCGGCCCACCAGGGAGTCCGCCTCCGAACGGCCAGCTACCCCCACCACCCGACCTGGACTCGCTGGTGCTGTTCATCGTCGTCACCGGCCTGGTCGTCCTGGCCTGGCTGGCGACGCTGGTGGTGTGGTTCCGTGACCAGATGATCGAGCGGCTCGGGGACGAGTCCGAGGTGTCCGCGCTGCGCATCGAGTTGCGGCAGCTCGGCGACCGGATCGGCGACTACGGCGAGCAGCGGGAGACCGACGGATACCTGAGCGCCATGCGGGCGGCCACCGCGGACGAGCCGTCCGAGCCGAACGTCCGGTCGTTCCGGCGTCCACCCTCCGCGCGATGACCGGCGGCGACGGCGGCACTGACGTTGTCGTGGTCGGCGCCGGTGTCTCCGGGCTGACCACGGCGGTGTGTCTGGCCGAGTCCGGCCGCCGGGTGTCGATCGTGGCTGCCGGTACGGACGCCGAGACCACCTCGTACGCGGCCGGGGCGACCTGGAGTCCGTACCTGGTCGAGTTCGGCGAGCGCGCCCAGCGGTGGAGCTTCACCACGTTGACCGTGCTCCGTGAGCTCGCGGCCGAGGACGGCACCGGGGTCGCCCTGCGGCCGGGGGTCGAGCTTTCCGGTGACGGTCCGCCGCCGTGGCAGGCGCAGCTGCAGGACGTCTCCCTGGTGGAGGACGGTTACCGGCTGGTCGCGCCGGTCGTCGACATGCCGGTCTACCTGGGCTACCTGCGCCGCCGGGCCGAGGCCGCCGGGGTCACGCTCACCCGCGACCGGATCTCCTCGCTGGACGCGGTGGACGCGCCGCTGGTGGTCAACTGCACCGGCGTCGGGGCCCGCGAGCTCGCCGCCGACCCCGGGCTGGTGCCGGTCCGGGGCCAGGTGGTGGTCGTCGCCAACCCGGGCATCACCGAGTTCTTCGTCAGCGAGTCCGACCCGCCGGTGTACTGGTTCCCGCAAGGCGACCGGCTGCTGCTCGGTGGCACCGCGCAGACCGGCGACGAGAACACCGCACCCGACCCGGCGGTCGCGGCGGCCATCGTGGCCCGCTGCGCCGAGGTCGACGAACGCATCGCCGCCGCGCCGGTGCTCGAGCACCGCGTCGGCCTGCGCCCGACCCGGCCGACCGTCCGCCTGGAACGGGACGGCCGGGTGATCCACAACTACGGGCACGGTGGGGCGGGCGTCACGTTGAGCTGGGGCTGCGCCCGCGAGGTGGTCGCTCTGGCCGGATAGGTCACTCCAGGCAGAGGTTGTCCTTGGCCACGGCCAGCACCTTCTTGGCCTCGGCGGCGGTCACCGCGAACCGGGCGGCGACGTTCTTCTCCTGCTCGGTGTCGGGCTTGCGCTCGTCGATGTCGACACACGTCTGCATGCCGTTGTCCAGGGCCGCCCGGGTGTCGGTGACCAGCTTCTTGTCCACCTGGCCGAGCGCGGTGAGGTAGGTCGCGGTGGCGTCCATCGTGCCCGCGTCCACCGAGGCGGAGGCTGAGGGGCCGGGGTCGGGCAAGGCCGCGCCGGAACCCTCGGAAGGCGTCTTGCTGCTGCAGCCGGCCAGGGCCAGGGCGGCCGCGGCGATCAGGACCAGGCGTCGAGTCGTCTTCATGCGACGACTAACGCCGAAAACCGGTGGGGGACACTGGAAGACTGGATCGATGATCGGCACGCAACGGTCGCTGTCCGAGCCCGCGGATCTGGCCGCGCTGGTCGCCGGGCGGTACGGGCTAGACGTCACCGGCTGCGTGTTGCTGCGCTCGCTGGTCAACGACGTGTACCGGGTGGACACCGCCGACGGGCCGCGGGTGTTGAAGGTGTACCGCGCGGGACTGCACGCGGCCGCCGACGTCGCGTGGGAGCTCGACCTGGCGGCGGCGCTGGGCCCGCTGGTGGCGTCCGGGATCGGAGAGGCCGGCGTGCTCGAGGCGGCCGAGGGGCTCCGGCCGTACGCGTTGTGGGCCTGGGCGCCGGGGGAGCGGCCGCGGCCGCCGTTCGACGACGCGCTGTTCTCCCGGTTCGGTGCGGCCGCCGCCCGGTTCCATGCGGCCGCCGACGAGAGCGGCGCCGGTGCACGGACTTTTTCGGTGGAGGCGGCGCTGGGCCGGCCGTACTCCGAACTGCTGCCCCGGCTGACGCCGGACGACCGTACGGCCGTGGTGCGGTTGATCGACGCCGCGGTCGCGCATCTGGACGGCCTGGACCTGCCGCGGGGGGTGTGTCACGGCGATCTCTCGCTGGACAACCTGCACCTCGACGGCGACCGCGTGATCTTCTACGACCTGGACCGGGCCGGCTGGGGGCGGCGCGCCGCCGATCTCACCGGCCCGGCGTCGACCGAGCACTGGCCGGCGTTCCTGGCCGGTTACCGCTCGGTGCGGCCGCTCAGCGACGCCGAGGTCGGCGCGCTGCCCTGGCTGGACGCCGTCGGCGGGATCGGTGACCTGCACTTCCACCTGGTCGACAAGCCGCTGCTGCGGGGCACCGAGTCGATCGGCGACGGCTGGGCCGAGCACAACCTGCAGAAGTTGCGCGCCGCCGCCGATCGGCTCCGCTGAGCTCAGCCGGCCAGGGTGCCGGGGGCGAGCGCGTCCGGCTTTACGATCAAGCGATGGAGCTGCTCGAGCGCGCGGAGGCCCTCGCCGCCCTCGACGACCTGCTCGCGCAGAGCGCCGGCGGTGGCCGGATGGCGCTCGTCCCGGGCGAGGCCGGCGCGGGCAAATCGGCTCTCGTGTCGGCGTTCACCGCCGGGCTCGGGGCCCGCGGCCGGGCCCTCTGGGGCGCCTGCGACCCGCTGCTCACCCCGCGCGCGCTCGGCCCGCTGCACGATGTCGCCCGCGTGCTCGGCGGCGAACTGCGGGAACGGCTCGAGACCGGGACGCGGAGCGCGGTGTTCGACGCCCTGCTGTCCGCCGTCGACGCCCCCCGGCGACGCGTCCGCCCGGTCCTGGTGATCGAGGACCTGCACTGGGCCGACGAGGCCACGCTCGACATGGTCGCGTTCCTGGGCCGCCGGCTTGCCCTGGTCCGGGCGCTCGTCGTGCTCACCTACCGCGAGGACGAACTCGGCCCGGACCATCCGCTGCGGACCGCGCTGGCCGGGCTGCCCGCGGGCATCGCCCGTCGGCTGACCCTTCCGCCGCTGTCCCCGGCGGCGGTGGCCGAGCTGGCCGATCGGGCCGGGCGGCCGTCCGCCTCCCTGCACGCCGTCACCGGCGGTAACCCGCTGCTGGTCACCGAGGTGCTGGCCGCGGACACGCCGGGGGTGCCGCCGACCGTACGGGACCTGGTGCTGTCCCGCCTGGCCGCGCTCGGCCCGGCCGCCCGGGACGCCGCCGGTCTGGTCTCGGTGGTGCCGTCCGGGGCCGAGCCGGCGCTGCTCACCGGCGACCCCGCCGCGGTCGAGGAGTGCCTGACCGGCGGCGTGCTGACCGCCACCGGGACCGGCGTCGTCGCCTTCCGCCACGAGCTGCTGCGCCGGGCCGTCGAGGACTCGCTGTCGCCGGTGCGGCGGGCGCTGCTGCACGCCCGGGTGCTGGCCACGCTGGCCGGCCGTCCGGGTGTGGACCCGGCCCGGCTGGTGCACCACGCCCACCACGCCGGGGACTCGGCCGCGGTGCTGCGCTGGGCGCCGGTCGCCGCCGAGGGCGCGGCCGCGGTCGGCGCCTACCGGGAGGCCGCCGATCACTACGCCACCGCCTTGCGGGTACGGGCGGACGCACCGTTGTTGGAGGCGTACGCCTTCATCGCCTACCTGGCCGGACGCAGTGCCGAGGCGCTGGACGCCCGGCGCCGGGCCCTGTCGCTGCGTGCGGCTGAGGGCGACACCGCCGCCGCCGGCGAGAACCTGCGCTGGGTGTCGCGGCTGTGCTGGTGGACCGGCCGGACCCAGGAGGCGCGCTCGGCCGGTCGCCGGGCGGTGGAGCTGCTCGAGGCGGCCGGGTCGGACCGCCAGCGGGCAATGGCGTACAGCAATCTGTCGCAGTTGCACATGCTGGCCGACGAGACGGCCGAGGCGACCGCGCTGGGGGAGAAGGCCATCGAGCTCGCCCGGGCCGCCGGCGATCTCGACACCGAGGTGCACGCCCAGATAAACGTGGCCTCGGCCGCGGCCATGCGGGGTGTGTCGTCCGGTTTCGTCGCGCTGACCGCGGCGCACGAGCGGGCGGCCGCGCACGGCCTCGACGACCACGCCGCCCGGGCGCTGGTCAACCTGGCGGGCAGCGCCTACGAGTGGGCCGACTACGACGAGGCCGACGTGGCGCTGGAGCGGGTGCTCGACTTCACCGCGGCCCGCGACCTGGACGGGTACGCCCGGCACCTGCTCGGCTACCGCGCCGGCCTGCGGCTGGCCCGCGGCGACTGGGCCGGCGCCCGCCGGGACGCCACCGACGCGCTGGCCGGCCCGGACCGGCCCGGACCGGCCGAGGGCCCGGCCCGGGTGGCGCTGGGCCGGCTGCGGGCGCGATGCGGCGAGCCGGGCGCGCTCGAGCTGCTCGAAACCGCGGCCGAGCGGGCGTACGAGGCCGGCGAGCTGCAGTTCGTCGGACCGGCCGCGGCGGCGCTGGCCGAGTACCACTGGCTGGCCGGCGACCCCGTCGCCTCCGTGGCGGCGGCGAAGCGGGCCTGGCCGCTGGCCGTACGGGTGGGCCAGCCGTGGTACCTCGGCGAACTGGCGGTCCGGCTGTGGCGGGCCGGGGCGCCGCCGGACGACCCGGCCGGGCTGGCCGAGCCGTATCGGCGCCTGATCGCCGGCGACGCGGCCGGGGCGGCGGCGCAGTGGGCGGCCCGGGACGCGGTCTACCCGCAGGCCGAGGCGCTGATCGAGGCCGACCCGGCGGCGGCGCTGACACAGTTCGACCGGCTCGGCGCGACCGCCACCGCCCGCCGCGTCCGGGCCGGGATGCGGGAGCGGGGGCTGAAGGTGCCGCGCGGGCCGCAGGGCCGGACCCGCAACGATCCCAGCGGTCTGACCGCCCGCCAGCGCGAGGTGCTGACGCTGGTGGCCGAGGGATTGAGCAACGCCGACATCGCCGGACGGCTCACCCTGTCGGCCAAGACAGTCGACCACCACGTGTCGGCGGTGCTGGCCAAGCTCGGGGTGCCGACCCGCGGGCTGGCGGCCGCCGAAGCGCGCCGGCGCGGACTCTAACCTGGGGAGAACTCCCGATGTCCGGCCGTCCGGACGTACCTAGCGTCATCGGTATGACAACGACACTGCCTCTCGACGGCATCAAGGCCAAGCAGCAGAAGACCTGGTCCAGCGGCGACTACGACGCCGTGGCGAAACTCATCCACCCGATCTCGGAGGCGCTGGCCCAGCACGCTCCGCTGTCCGCCGGCATGCGGGTACTGGACGTGGCCGCCGGTTCCGGCAACGCGGCGATCGCGGTCGCCCGCAACGGATGCCGCGTGACGGCCGTCGACTACGTGCCCGAACTGCTCGAGCGGGGCCGGGAACGGGCCGCCGCCGAGCGCCTCGACATCGAGTTCGCCGAGGGCGACGCCGAGGCCCTCGCCTACCCCGACGGTTCCTTCGACGCGGTGTTCTCGGTGGTCGGGGCGATGTTCGCGCCGGATCAGGAGAAGGCCGCGGCCGAACTGCTCCGGGTGTGCCGCCCGGGTGGGTTCGTGGCGATGGCGAACTGGACCCCGGACGGCTTCATCGGCGACATGTTCCGGGTCCTGGGCCGGCGGGTGCCGCCCGCGCCGGGACTGCGGGCGCCGGCCGAGTGGGGCAGCGAGCCCCGGCTGCGGGAGTTGTTCGCCGCCGCCCGCGAGCTGAGCGTGACGCCGTACGACTTCCTCTTCCGGTTCGAGACGCCGGAGGCGTTCGTCGACTACTTCCGCGACTACTACGGCCCGACGCTGACGGCGTTCGAGGCGGTCGGCGACGACGCCGAACTGCTCCACGCCGACCTGGTCGACCTGGTCGAGCGCTACAACACGGCGACCGACGGCACGGTGTCCCTGCCGTCCGCCTACGTCGAGGTGACCGCCCGCCGTTAGGCCGCCGACTCCAGGGCGTTGAGGGCGGCGGTCAGCCGGGCCGCCGTCTCGTCGCCGAGTTTCTCGAACTCGCTGCGCAGCACGGGGGTGGCGAGCTTGGCCAGGCCGTGGATCTCCAGATCGGCCCGGTACGTCACCTCGCTGCCGCCGGCCGCCGCCCGGACGGTGATGGCCTCGACCGAGGTGGCGTTCTCGTTGCGGCCGACGAAGACGACCCGGTCGGCGGCGAGCTCGGCCAGCGTGTAGGTCAGCTCAGCGGTCCGGCCCAGGATCCGCGACTCGTGCTGCCAGCTCGAACCGATCGTGACCGGGCCGCGGTCGTTCCGGGTGGCCACGGGCCCGCGGGTGTGGCCGAAGTCCATGAGATAGCCGAGCACGGCGGCCGGCGACGCCGCGACGGCGAACGTCCGCACCACGATGGTCACCCGCCAACGGTAAGTCGGCGGCCGCGTGGTCGCGCCCCGAATCGACCGGACCTGGTCCTCCCGGCCTGCCCGACGTGGTGAGATCGAAATCATGGGGACACACGCGCCGCTGTTCCTGCGACCGGTGCTCGCGGCCGCCGACCGGACACGCACCAGCATCCGGCTGGGCGTGCTCGTCCTCGTGCTGATGGTGCCCGGGATCGGGGCCACCTGGGCGTACACCAGCGAGGTGAACAGCCAGATCGCGTTCAGCGCGGCCGAGAACGAGGGCACCGGCGTGGTCCGGCCGGCGCTGCTGGCGCTGGCCGTGACGGTGGCCGGGCAGACCCCCGATCTGGCCGCGGTCCGGCGGGCGGCGGGCGCCCGACCCGACCTCAAGCTGGACGACGTGGTGGCAGAACTGCCGGCCGCGGCCACCGACCGGGTCGCCACCGCCGAGGCGCTGGCCGCGCTGATCGCCGAGGCCGGCAACACCTCGAACCTGATCCTCGACCCCGACCTCGACTCCTCCTACGTGATGGACGCGCAGATCGTCCAGCTGCCCAAGGCTCTGGTCGCGGCGGCCCAGGCGCAGGCGGCCACGACCTCCACCGTGGCCGCGCAGGCGGTTCTCGCGGGCACGCTGTCGGGCGCCGCCGACAGCCTGAAGACCGACGTCAGCACCGCGACCAGCAGCACGAAGCTGGCCGGCCTGGCCGCCCGGCTGGACCCGGTCACCGCGGCCGCAAACGCGGTCGGCACGCTGGCCAGGACGCTCACCGACGGCCTCGACCATCCGGGCGCCGTCGACGCCACCGCCACCGGAGCGGTCGCGGCGGATGCGGCCGGCCCGGTGGCCGACGCGATGGGCCGCCTGCTCGCCGTCCGGATCGGCGGGTTCACCGGACAGCGGACGGCCATCCTGACGCTGGCCGCGACCGGGTTCGTGATCGCGGTCTGGTTCGCGCTGGCCGTGCTCTGGCGGACCCGGCACGACGTGGCCCTGACCGTCACCGGCGTCACCGCCATCGCCGACGGCGACTTCGCCGAGCGGGCCGTCCCGACCGGCCGCGACGAGCTCGGCGACATCGGCCGCGCCCTGTCCACCGCCCGCGCCCGCCTGGTCGGGCAGGAGTCCGACCAGGCGGAGGCCCAGGCCGTACGGGAGGAGCAGCTCCGGGTCAGCTTCCGGCACCAGCGGCAGGCCGAGCTGAAGCTGCGCGACCGGGCGCAGTCGATCATCGACGAGTCGACCTCGGTCATTGCCGACGAGCTGCGGGTGGTCACCGAGCAGGTGGACGACGTCCAGAAGGCCGCGCAGACCATCGACGGGGGCATCTCCGAGACCAACCGGGCGACCAGCGCCGTGGTCAGCCACGCCCGGCGGGCCGAGGACGTGATCGGCTCGCTCGAGCTGAGCCTGCGCCGCGTGGGCGGCACGGCCGCCCTGGTCCAGGGCATCGCCGGGCAGACCCGGTTGCTGGCGCTCAACGCCACCATCGAGGCGGCCCGGGCGGGCGAGCTCGGCCTCGGCTTCACCGTCGTCGCCGACGAGGTGAAGGAGCTGGCCACCACCACCTCCCACTCGACGGAGCAGATCGCCGCCACCATCGAGGAGCTGGAACGTGACACCGCCGATATGGCCGGTGCGATCGCGGCCATGGTCACCGGGATCGGCAGCATCGGCGAATCGGCCGCCGCGTTGCGGGGCGTCGCCGCCGACCAGGGTGTGGTGGTCGGCCGGCTCACCGAGCAGATGAACCAGACGATCGAGCGGGTGAAGCAGATGTCCGGGCTGGCGGCCCAGCTGGAACGCCGCCAGACGGACCGGATCGCGGTGTCCGGGACGATCGGGCTGCGCCGGCCGGGCAGCAGTGGACGGATCCAGGCGACCAAGCTCAACGTCAGCACCGGCGGCATGCGGGTCCGACTCGACCCGGGCGCCTCGCTCATCCCCGACGACGTCCTCGAGCTGACGCTGGAGGGTGGCGGCGACCGGATCCCGTTGTACGCCCGGGTGATCAACCGGGACGGCGGCGACGTCTACGGGCTGCAGTTCCTGATCACCGACCAGGCGCTGTCGGACCGAGTCGACGCCTACCTGAAGTCGCTGGTCACCTGAACCGGCGGACGTACGCCCGCTGCCACGGCGTCTCCACCGCACGCGGGTCGTAGTGCTCCCGGACGTACGCCACGGCGTCCGCGGCCGGCACGCCGTCGAGCACGGCCAGGCAGGCCAGCGCCGTGCCGGTCCGGCCGCGGCCGCCGCCGCAGACGACCTCCACCCGGCCGTCGGCGGCCCGGCGCCACGCCTCCCGCAGCACCTCGGCCGCCGCCGCCCGGTCGGTGGGCAGCCAGAAGTCCGGCCACCGGATCCAGCGCGTCTCCCAGCCCACCTCCGGCGGCCGGCGGCCGAGCAGGAAGACCCCGAAGGTGGGCGGATGCCCCGACGGCGTCGCGTCGCGGACCGACCGGCCGCGGACGAGCCGGCCGGACGGCAGCCGCAGCGCGCCCCCGGTCACGCCGGGAAGACCGCGGTCAGCGCGCTCAGCCACAACGCCACCGCCTGCGCGCCCGGGTCGGGCCGGCCGAGCACCCGGTCACCGAGGTAGCTGGACCGGCCGAGCCGGGCCTGGAGGTCCGCCGTCGCGTTCGTCCCGGCGGCGGCGGCGTCGGCCGCCGCGCCCAGGGCGAACGCCCCGCCCTCGCCGGTGGCCCGGTCGAACGCCTCCGCCGCCGGCGCCAGCGCGTCCACCATGGTGCGGTCCCCGACCGAGGCCCCGCCGACCTCGCGGACGCCGATCACGGCCGCCCGGAACGCCGCCGCCCACGCCTCCGGACCGGCCGCCACCCCCCGCGCGGCGGCGTCATCGGCCGCGGCCTCCCAGCCCGCCGCCGCGCGCAGCAGCAGGATCGCGTACAGCGGCCCGGACGTACCGCCGACACTGCGCCGGACCGTGGCCGACGCTGCCCGCAGCACCGCCGCCGGGCCGTCCTCGCCCGGGTACTGCGGGCAGTCGGCCAGGATCGCGGCCGCGCCCCGGGCCAGGCTGATGCCCAGGTCGCCGTCGCCGACCTCGCGGTCCAACTCGGTCAGCTCGTCCCGGACCGAGATCATCGCCTCGGCCACCGCCTCCAGCGCGCGCCGGATCGGATCGTCCGCGGGCAGGACGCCGGTCACCGGCGGTTCCCCGGCCGGCGCGTCCACGATCGCCGGAGCGACCGCCGAGGTGGTCTGCGGCCAGGCCGGTGCGGTGGTCGGCGCGTCCAGTGCGGCCAGCCGGTCGTCGTCCACCGCGACCAGGCTGAGTGAGCAGCCGGCCATGTCCAGCGCGGTGAGGAAGTTGCCCGTCCACAGGCGAGCGACGGTCACGCCCAGCGCGGTCAGGTGCTCGACGGCGGCGGCGGCCATGATGGACAGTTCGGCCGGCGGAGTCGCGCCCAGGCCGTTGACCAGCAACGCCACCCGATCGCCGGCGGCGATGCCGCGGTCCCGCACGATGGTCGTCAGCAGCCGTTCGGCCACCTGCCGGGCCGGGACCAGGGTGCCACGCTCGACGCCGGGCTCGCCGTGGATGCCCAGCCCCCACTCGACCTCGTCGTCGTCGAGCAGGAAGCTCGGCTGCCCGGCCGCCGGCACCGTGCACGCGCTCAGCGCCACGCCCATCGTGCCCACCGCGTCGGCGGCCCGCTGCGCCCGCGCCGCCACCTCGGCCAGAGGCAGCCCGCCGGCCGCGGCCGCCCCGGCCACCTTGTGCACCAGCACCGTGCCGGCCAGGCCGCGCCGCCCGGCGCCCGATCCGGCGTCCAGCGCCACGTCGTCGGCCACGACCACGATCGCGACGTCGACGCCCTCGGCCCGGGCGAGTTCGGCCGCCAGCCCGAAGTTGAGCCGGTCGCCGGTGTAGTTCTTGACGATCAGCAGTACGCCGCCGGGCGAGGCCACCGCCCGGATACCGTCCAGGACCGCGTCCACCGACGGGGAGGTGAACACCTCGCCCGCCACCGCGCCGGTCAGCATGCCCTCGCCGACGTACCCGGCGTGGGCGGGTTCGTGCCCGGCCCCACCGCCGGCCAGGATCGCCACCTGACCGGCGTCGCGGACCGTTTCCACGTCGGCGCGGACCGCGGTCGTCGAGCCGGTCAGCCGGGCGATCCCGGCCGCGGCCAGGGTGACTCCGTCGAGCGCGTCGCCGACCACGTCGGCCGAGGAGTTGATGAGCTTCTTCACCCGACCATCTTGTACGCTTCTCCCATGTTCAGCATCGAGCGACGCCGGGGCGTTTCCGACCGTCCGCGCTGATGCTTGTCCTTGCCCGGCGGGTCGATCCCGCCGCGGCGTCGTTCTGACGGCAGCGATCGATCTCCGGTTCACCAACCGTCGATGGGTCTGCCATGAATCTCGAAGCGCTGCTGTCCGATCGGCTCGCGCCCGCCCTGCACGCGGTCGCCGGGCATCCGGTGGATCCGGTGATCCGCCGGTCGCCGCACGCCGACTTCCAGTCCGGGGCGGCGCTGGCGCTGGCCCGGTCGCTCGGCCGGTCACCCCGTGACATCGCCGCGGCGGTGGTCGCCGCGGCCGACCTCGACGGTGTGGCCACGGCCGTGGTGTCCGGGCCCGGGTTCATCAACCTCACCGCCGACGACGGGCTGATCGCCGGGGGTTTCTCCCTGGTGCCGCCGCCGGTCCGGGGGCACCGGGTGGTCATCGACTACTCCGGGCCCAACGTGGCCAAGGAGATGCACGTCGGGCACCTGCGGTCGACCATCATCGGCGACGCCGCGGCCCGGGTGCTGACCTGGCTCGAGCACGACGTCGTCCGGGTGAACCACGTCGGCGACTGGGGGACGCCGTTCGGCATGCTCATCGAGCACCTGCTCGACACCGGCGGCGCGGACACCGACGGGCTGGCCGACCTCACCGCCTTCTACCGCGAGGCGCGAGCGGTCTTCGACACGAGCGAGGA
>CAXSDA010000003.1:0-64939 GCA_964236515.1 uncultured Actinoplanes sp. | reverse complement strand
CCGCCTTCTACCGGGCGGCCCGGCTCACGTTCGACGCCGACGAGAACTTCCGGACCCGGGCGCGGAAGCGGGTGGTGGCGTTGCAGTCCGGGGACGAGCCGACCCGGGCGCTGTGGCGGCGGCTGGTCGGCGTGTCCGAGGCGTACTTCCTGGACGTCTACGACCGGCTGGACATCACGCTGACCGCGGGCGACTTCGCCGGCGAGAGCTTCTACAACGACCGGCTGCCGGCCGTGGTCGACGATCTGGCCGCACTCGGGCTGCTGCGGGAGAGCGACGGTGCGCTGTGCGCGTTCCCGGCCGGCTTCACCGGCCGGGACGGCAAGCCGCTGCCGCTGATCGTGCGCAAGAGCGACGGCGGGTACGGATACGCCGCCACCGACCTGGCCGCAGTCCGGTACCGGGTCGACGAACTGGCCGCCGACCGGCTGCTGTACGTGATCGGCGAGCCGCAGCGGATCCACCTGCAGATGGTGTTCGCCGTCGCCCGGCAGGCGGGCTGGCTGCCGGACACGGTGACCGCTTCGCACGTCGCCTTCGGGTCGGTGCTGGGCGCGGACGGCAAGATGCTCCGGAGCCGGGCGGGATCCGCGGTCAAGCTGGCCGCGCTGATCGACGAGGCGGTGACCCGGGCGTCGGCGCTCAACCCCGCGATCGCGGCCGAGATCGGCGTCGGGGCGATCAAGTGGGCCGACCTGTCCAGCGACCGGATGTCCGGATACACCCTGGACTTCGACCGGATGCTCGCGCTGACCGGCAACACCGGGCCCTACCTGCAGTACGCGTACGCCCGGATCCAGTCGATCCTGGACCGTTCCGGCACCGTCCCCGGGCCGGTGGTCGTGGGCGAACCGGCCGAGCGGGCGCTGGCGCTGGAACTGCTGGCGGTCGAACCGGTCATCGCCGCCGCCGGGGACAACCTGGAATTCCATCGGCTCGCCGCGCAGCTCTACGCGGTGGCCGCCGCGTTCAGCACCTTCTACGAGAAGTGCCCCGTCCTGACCGCGGAACCGGACGTGCGGGCGAGCCGGCTCACGCTGTGCCGGCGGGCCGCCGTGACCCTGCGGCTCGGACTGGGCCTGCTCGGGATCAGAACGCCCGATCGGATGTAGGCAGTTCCGGACGCCCGAACCCGGGCCACACCTTGTCGACCAGCGCGCGGGCGGGGAAGACCAGCTCGCTCGCGCGCTTGCGGCGTTCGGCCAGCACCGCCGCCAGCACGAACCGCGGCGGCGTCCCCGGCGGCGGCACCCGGCCGGTGCGGGCGGTGATCTCGTCGGTCAGTGCCTGCTGGAGGCGGCGGCCGTACGGCTCGGTCATCTGCGGCGCCCGGGCGAGCGCATGTCGGGCGGCCAGCGCGAGATCGTCGTCGACGGCGCTCAGGTCCAGCGACTGCGCCCAGCCGATCAGCGGCGGCGGCATCGGCGGCAGCGCCGCCCACGAGACCGCGGTCCGCTCGTGCACCACGAACGTGCCCGCGGCCAGGTCGCCGAGCCGGCGGCCCTGCGGCGAGAACAGCATCGTGGTCATGCTGACCACCCAGGTGACGAACGGCAGCATCAGTCCCGGCCACTCCAGCGTGACGCCGACCAGGGCCCGGGTGAGCGCGTGCCGCAACCGGATCGGGCCGCCGTCGGCCCGCACCACCCGCAGCCCGACGGCGAGCTTGCCCAGGCTGCGGCCGTTGGTCAGCGTCTCGACGGTGGCCGGGTAGACCACCAGCACCAGGACGATGACGACCACGGTGAGCGCGGTGAACAGCGCGTCGTCGGTCACGTCGCCGGGCAGGAAGGTGCTGAGCAGGCCGACGAGCAGGAACAACGCGATGAACAGGGCGATCTCGGAGATGATGTCGATCAGCAGCGCCAGCCCGCGGGATCCGAGCCGGGCGTACCGCAGATCGACCTCCACGCCTTCGCCGTTCACGAGCCGCTCGGTCGTCACCCGCCCACGATAGGCTGCGGCTCGTGGATCTCGACGCGTACGCCGCCGAGCGTCGCGGTGAGTGGGAACGTCTGCGGCAACTGACCCGGACGCGCCGGCTGACCCCGGACCAGGCCGACGAACTGGTCCTGCTGTACCAGCGGGCGGCCACTCACCTGTCGGTGATCCGGGGCCGGGCGCCCGATCCGGCGCTGGTGGCGTCGCTGTCCCGGCTGGTCACTGCGGCCCGGGCCAGACTGACCGGCGGCCGTCGCTTCTCGCTGCGGCCGGTGGGCCGGTTCTTCGCCGCCGGGCTGCCGGGCGAGCTCTACCGGGCCCGGTGGTGGTGGGGGACCGTCGCGGTGGTCAGTGTGGTCGCGTCGGTGGCGCTGGTCGCGTACGTGGCCGGCCACCCGGCGCTGCCGCGGAAGTTCATGAGCGACGACGACATCCGGCAGCTGGTCGACAAGGACTTCGTCGGCTACTACAGCGAGTTCCACGCCCAGAACTTCGCCGCCGAGGTGTGGACCAACAACGCCTGGCTGACCGCCCAGTGCCTGGCCGCGGGCGTGCTCATCGCCCCGGTGTTCTACCTGCTGGGGATGAACGTGCTGAACCTCGGCCTGGTCGGCGGCGTGATGGCCGGCGCCGGGCGGACCGGCGTCCTGCTGGAATACCTCGCCCCGCACGGCCTGCTCGAGCTGACCTGCGTCTTCGTCGGCGCCGGGGTGGGCCTGCGGATCGGCTGGGCCTGGGTCGCCCCCGGTCCGCACCGCACCCGGGGCCAGGCGCTGGCTTCGCGCGCCCGGAGCGGGATGGTGGTCGCGCTCGGCCTGGCGGTCGCGCTCGGCGTCGCCGGCCTGATCGAGGCGTACGTCACCCCGTCGACGCTCCCGGCCGCGGTCCGCATCGCCATCGGTGGCCTGGCGTGGCTCGCCTTCCTGGCGTACGCCCTGGTCTGGGGTCGCGTCGCCGACCAGCGCGGCGACACCGCCGACCTCGACCCCGACCTCCTCGACGCGCAGGTCCCCACCGCCTGACCGGTCGACCGGCCGTGTTGGTGCATGAGCCACGCGACAACGCCGAACGGTGGGATCGCGGCGGCCGTGGGTCTCCGGCCGGTTCGCTGCCTATGCTCGACGGGTGCCGCCTCCGGAGACCAAGTTCTGCGCCTCGTGCGGGCGGACGATCACGTGGCGCAAGGCCTGGGCCGACGACTGGGATCAGGTGCGCTGGTGCAGCAGCGCGTGCAAGCGACGGGGTCTTCGCGACTCCGACCGGGAGCTGGAGACCCGGATCCTGACCGCGGCCGGGCGGACCCGGCGCTTCCCGCTCGCCGGCGTCGACGGGGAGCGGGAGGACGTGCGGCGGGCGGCCCGCCGGCTCGCGGTGGCCGGCCGCGTGCGGTGGACGCAACAAGGGCACCCGGTTGATCCGAGCACCGCGCGGGGGAACGTCGAGATCACCGCGGTCTGACCGCGGGTCAGAGGCGGCCGGCGGCCTTGAGGGTGAGGTAGGCGTCGGCGAGCTTCGAGGCGAAGGTTTCGCGGGGCTCGTCCACGACGATGGCGCCCAGGCGGGTCAGCACGGCGGCGATCCGGTCGCGCTCGGCCAGGGTCTTCTCGGCCGCGGCGGCCAGGTGGGCGGCGTCGCGGGTGGTGCCGGCCGGTGGGAGCGAGGCCAGGCGGGCGAGTTCCGGATCCTGGACGCTCGCGATCACCACACGGTGCCGGGCGGCCAGCGGCGGCAGCAGCGGTAGCAGGCCCTCGACCAGCGGCGCCGCGTCCAGGGCGGTGAAGATCACCACCAGGGAGCGCCGGGTGCCGCGGCGCAGCAGGTCACTCGCGGCCAGGCCGAAGTCGGTTTCCGCGACCTCCGGCTCGAGCGCGGCCATCGCCCCGATCAGCCGGGTGAGGCGGGTCCGGCTGGGGCCACCGGACACCCGGGCCCGTACGGCCGAATTCAGCGCCAGCAGGTCGACGTGGTCGTCGGCTCGGGTGGCCAGCACGGCCAGCAGCAGCGCGGCGTCGATGGCCGCGTCCAGGCGGGGCTCGTCGCCGATCCGGGCGGCCGACGTGCGCCCGGTGTCGAGCACGCAGACCACGCGGCGGTCGCGTTCGGGCCGCCAGGTGCGGACCACCACGTCGTGCGCGCGAGCCGTGGCCCGCCAGTCGATCGATCGGACGTCGTCGCCGATCACGTACTCCCGCAGGTTGTCGAACTCGGTGCCCTGACCGCGGCCGCGGGTGACCACCGAGCCGTCGAACACGCGCAGCCGGGCCAGTTTCTCGGGCAGCAGCCGGCGGGCCGGGAACCGGGGCAGCACCCGCAGCGTCCAGGGTGGAGTGACATCGGCGTACCACCGCTGGCGGCGCTGCCGGAAGGCCAGACCCCAGCGGCCGTACGACCGGAAGGTCACCCGGACCGCCGCCCGGTCACCGTGCCGGGTCGGCGCCAGCGCCGTCTCCAGGAGGACGGAGGTGCCGGGCGGAAGCTCCGCCCGGTGCGCGGTCAGGGCGGCGCCGGCCGACGGCACCCACCGGTCACGCAGCCGCAGCCGCATCTCCCGCCCGGACGTGTTGGTGACGGTGAGCGTGGTGAGCGCGCTCTGTCCGAGCCAGACGGTGGTGTCCCCGGCCCGCGACAGCCGCACGCCGGTCAGAGGCGCCGCACTCCGCGCATCCCACAGGCCCGCGGCCAGCACGACGACCACCACCACGCCGGCGACCAGCCACGGGCCGGGCAGCAGCGCCGGGAACAGCGCGGCGGCGGCCAGCAAAGCGGCGAGGCGCCAGGTGACCATGTCAGCGCGGCGCCGGGACGGCGGTCAGCACGGTCCGCAGCACGGTGTCCACAGTGACCCCGTCCAGCTCGGCCTCGGCCCGCAGGCGCACCCGGTGCCGCAACGCGGGCAGCGCGAACGCCTTTACGTCGTCCGGCGTCACGTAATCGCGCCCGCTGAGCCAGGCCCGCGCCTTGGAGACCGCCAGCATCGCGGTGGCGCCCCGCGGTGACGCGCCCAGCTCCAGGGCCGGCGACACCCGGGTGGCCCGGCACAGGTCCACGATGTACTCCAGCACCGGATCGGTCACCGTCACCTGCCGGACCGCCTCCCGCCCGGCCGCCAGGTCGGCGGCGGACGCGACCGGCGCGAGACCGGCGGCGGCCAGATTGCGCGGGTCGAATCCGCGGTGGTGGGCGCGCAGCACGTTGAGCTCGTCGGCCCGTTCCGGCAGCGGCACCGACAGCTTGAGCAGGAACCGGTCGAGCTGGGCCTCGGGCAGCGGGTAGGTGCCCTCGTACTCGATCGGGTTCTGCGTCGCGGCCACGATGAACGGGTTCGGCAGCGGCCGCGGCTCACCGTCGATGCTGACCGTGCGCTCCTCCATCGCCTCCAGCAGCGCCGCCTGCGTCTTCGGCGGCGTCCGGTTGATCTCGTCGGCCAGGAGCAGGTTGGTGAAGATCGGGCCGGCCCGGAAGTTGAACGCGGCCGTCCGGGCGTCGTAGATCAGCGATCCGGTGACGTCGCCGGGCATCAGGTCGGGCGTGAACTGCACCCGCTTGGTCTGCAGGTCGAGCGCCGTGGCCAAGGCCCGGACCAGCAGCGTCTTGGCCACCCCGGGCACGCCTTCGAGCAGCACGTGACCCTGGCACAGCAGCGCGATGATCATGCCGCCGATCACCGGGTCCTGGCCGACCACGGCCTTGCCGACCTCGAGCCGTAGCCGGCCGAGCGCGTTCTGGGCGGAGGTTGCGGAGGTTGTCGATGTCACGTCGGGGTTCCCTTGATGTGGCGTACGAGGTTCTGCACGGCCTCGGCGGTGGTGGCCAGGTCCTGGCCGGGGTCGCCGAGCAACCGCTCGGCCTGGTCGGGGGCGATGCCCGGCAGATGCCGGGGAACGTCCTCGAGCGGTACGCCGAGATGGTCGGCCAGCCGCCGGCGGGCAGCGTCCTGGATGGTGGCCAGCGAGGCGTCGTCGGCCTTGGACCGGCGGTACAGGTCACCCAGCCCGCGCACGGTCTCGGCCGCCGGCACGCGCACCGGCAGCGGTTCGGCCACCGGCGCTCCCACCCGGCGCCCCTGCGCGGCGGCGAGGGCGATCCCGGCCAGCGCCAGCACGGCGAGGGTGGCCCAGAACGCGGCCGGAAACAGGCCGGCCGTGCTGGGGCCGCCGCTGTCGCCGCCGGCCGACTGGTTGTCGTCGTTGCGGCCACTGCCGTTCGGGTTGGCCGGGGGCGCCAGCGTCGGCGCCGGCGGCTGTGGCGGAGGCGGCTCGGCCCGGTGCAGGTCGAGCCAGACGACCCGGGGCGTACGGGCGAGAAGTGCGGCGGCCACCGTGGCGTTGGCGTACTCGCCGGCCCGGTCGTTGCGGAACACGTCGGCCGCGCCGACCAGGGTGAACGGCGCGGCGCCCCGGTCCACGTCGACCGCGCCCCCGCCGTAGCAGTCGGACAGTCCACCGGCGACCGCCCGGTAGCGGTACCGGGCCACCGTGGCCCGCCCGGTCGCCCACCCGCCGTCGCATCCGGCGCCGGGCGCCCAGGCCGTCCATCGGGGACCGGCCACGGCCACCTTGAGGTCGAGGTCGCTCAGCGTCTGCGCGGTCGGCGCCACCAGCACCACCCGGGACGTGGTCGGCAGGCCGTCGAGCCGGCTCAGGTAACCGGGCCAGACCAGGCCCGGCGTGGTGACCAGCAGCGTCGAGCCGGCCGTGGCGGCGGCGCGCAGGGCGTCCGGAGTGGTCGTCTCCCGGTCGATGGTGATGCCCCGGGCGGTGAGCCGGTCGGCCAGCCGCCGGGCGCCGATGCCGTCGGAGCTGGTGGGGGAGAGGAAGGCCGCGTCCTTCGGGCTGGGCTGTTCGACCACGTGGAAGGTGACGGTGAGGATGGCCAGGAGAACGACGGCGAGAACCGGTCCGGCGAACCGGAGCCAACGGTGGCTCCGGGTCACGAGGTCGCCACCAGATCGGCGCGGACCTGGGCGGTCAGCAGCCGCATCCGGTCGTCCTGGGGGGCGCCGGCCGGGCGGGCGCCGTACCAGATCTCGGAGAACAGTTCGGTCGCCGCGCCCAGCGGCGCTCCCACCTCGGGTCGCTGCGCCGTGGCCAGCGCCGCCAGTTCGGCCGCCGTCCATCCCGGCTGCGGGGCGAGCACGCCCGCGTCGACCAGGTCCCGGATGACGTCCCGCAGCCGCTGCCGGATCGCCTCGCCGTACCGCCCCTCGGCCGCCAGCCGATCGGCCAGGCCGAGCTCGCCTGCCTCGACCGGCTCGTCCTCGGGCTCGGCGGCGGTGAGCACGTCAGCCTTGATCGTCCTGGCCCGTTTGGTGCGCTTCTTCCGGACCCGCGGCCGCCGCGGTCCGGGCAGCCAGGCCGGGTAGTAGTACCAGAGCGCACCGCCGATCGTCGCCACCACCAACAGGCCCAGGAGCAGCAGCGGCCCGGGCACGACGTCGAAGACCGCGGCGGCGGCCTCGTCCCACGCCCGGATCATCGGTGGTGCGCCAGCGCGGTGGCCGGATCGGCGCCCAGGCTGCGGGTCCGGCTCAGGGCGATGTCCAGTCCTTCGGTGCGCATCCGGATGTCCAGCACCAGCACCGCCGCCAGGGCCCCGAGCGCGGCGTAGGCCACGGTGTCACCCAGCACCCAGGCGATCGGCGCCAGCCACACCTGCCACTGCGGGCGGGCGCTGAAGAAGTACCGGCCGACCTCGATCCAGCCGGCCCCGAAGGCGACACGAATCAGGAACCAGCTGACGTAGCCGGCCAGCAGGATGCGCCAGCCGCGCACCCCCGACCGTACGGCCAGGGCGGCCGACCGCCCCAGCGGAAAGACCCCACCCTCGATCGCGACCACCGCCCCGGCCAGGCCGAACAGTGGGTAGAGCACGAGCCAGGGCACGAAGCCCAGGTACGCCGCGAGCGCGCAGGCCAGCCCGAACACGATCGCGGTGGCGACCGCCACGGCCAGCCGGGCGACCGGCATCCGCGCCGGCGGGCGCCCGCTCACCATGCGTGCCGCCGACCAACCGGCGACCGCGGCCAGCAAGGTGATGATCGCCGCTTCGAGCCCGAACCCGGCGGCGGTGACCGCCCACCAACCGGAGAGATGGTCGGAGGCCGGCCCGTAGAACGGCGGCGTGAGATCGGCGGCGCGCCGCGGCCCGAACAGCACCAGCTGCTCCCCGGCGGCGAGCGCGGCCGACACCACCAGCAGCGACCGGGCCCGCCGGCGCACCAGCTCGACGGCCGTGTCCAGCAGCTCCCCGAGCGTCATCGGACGCCCCGGCAGCTCCCCGTCACCAGACATGCCGCGAATGGTAGGCGACGCGGGGGAGCCCGGTGGTGCTACCACCACCTCCGATCGGCGAGCCCGCACCATCGAGGGCGGCCGGGCTTCTTCGTACGGTCGGAACATGCTCGACCATCTGATGCCGCTGATCTCCTCGCCGTGGCTCTACGTGATCGTGTTCGTGGGCATCGCCGTGGACGGGTTCGTCCCGGTGCTGCCGGCCGAACCGGTGGTGATCGGCCTGGGCGCCCTGTCGGCCACCGGCACGCCGAACGTCATCGCGCTGGCCGCGGCCGTCACGGCCGGTGGGATGACCGGCGACCGGATCTCGTACGTGCTGGGTCACACGGCCGGACACCGCATCACGACCGGGAGGCCGGCGGTGGCCCGGGCGAGGGCGGAACAGGCGCTGGGACGGCACGGCGGGGTGGCCATCCTGATCGGCCGGTTCCTGCCGTACGGGCGGATGGCCACGGCGGTGACGTCCGGGTCGGTGTCGCTGCCGCGGGGCCGGTTCCGGCTGTTCACCGCCCTGGCCGGCGTGGCCTGGGCGGCGTACACCATCGGTCTGGGCCGGCTGGGCGGCGTCACCTTCGCCCACTCGCCGCTGCTGGGCGCGCTGGTCGGTATGGGGCTCGGGCTGGTCCTGGGTGGCGCCCACCTGATCGCCGGCCGGCGGCATGTCCTGGGGGTACCGGTCTACCGGCCGGCCGGGACCGCCGTCCAGCGGCCGTCGGTGCCGGCGATCACGTCGAGGGTGCCGGTGCTGTCGTCGCTGAAGCGGATCAGGCAGGTGAACTGGCGATCTCCGGCCGTGCTCCGGACACCGGCGGCGTCGCACTGCGCCGACGTGGGCGTGGCGCCGGTCGCGGTCCGCAGGCTGCCGTCGTGCGCCAGGGCGCTCTGCAGCTTGTCGGTCCGGGAGTGCTCCAGCCAGTCCGAGACCGTGGTCCGGGCGAACGGGAGCAGCAGCAGGCCCCAGACCAGCGCGGCCGGGACGATGGTGGCCACCCAGGCGATCCAGTAGGGCGCGACGCTGTTGCGGGTGCGGCGAGCCCGGCCGGCGCGGCGAACCGTCGGGATCAGGCCGAGCAGGCCGCCCAGGAGGAACGTCCACAGGATGATCGGCCACCAGGTCGGGGCACCCGCCCGGCCGGCGTTCTGCATCTCCTCCGGGAACGGCACCAGCAGCTGCCCGTACGGCAGGAGGGGCGCCTCGGCCGGAACCGGAGCCGGCGCCGGAGCCGCGGCGGCCCACGGCGGGGCGGTCGGGTACGGCGTGTGCGGGGTGGCGTGGTCGGGGCCGGCGTAGCCCGGGGGTGGCTGCGGAACCTGCGTGGTCATGGGCGGGGACCTTTCGAGGGAAGCGGCTCGGGTGCAGCGTCCCCACCATCGGCCCCCGTTCAGCCGACTTGAGAAATGCCGATCACGTCCCGCAGCCGGGCACCCACCGCGTCCAGCGGCGCGAAGCTGCGGTCAGCCCGGGCCAACACCACCGCGCCCTCGGTGGCGGCGATCAGCAGGGTCGCCGAGCCGGCCGCCTCGCCATTGCTCTGCCCGGCCGCCCGGAACAGTTCGGCCAGGCGGTCCGACCAGGCGCGGAAGATGTCCCGGGTCTGGTTCAGCAGTTCCTCCGACGACGACGAGACGGTCACCGCCAGCACCGAGCACCCCGCCTCGAACTCGGACCGTTCCAGCACCACCCGCCACATCGCCACGAAGCCGTCGACGATCTCGGTCGCGCTCGCCCCGTCGAGCCCGTCCAGCAGCGCCACCGCCCGCGACCCGGCGAGTTCGATGGCGGCCGCGATGAGCTGGTCCTTGCCGTCCGGGAAGTGGTGGTAGATCGATCCCCGGGGCGCGCCCGAGTGGGTCAGCACCTCGGAGAACGACGTGCCCTGGTACCCGTGGCGGGCCAGCAGCACGACGGCACTCTGCACCATCCGCTCCCGGACGTCACCCGCCATGGTCACCTCAGCCGCGCGCGGCACTGAGGCGGACCGCGTCGGCGTCGCCGGTCAGGGTCAGTGGACCGGCCGCGTACGGGACGAGCAGTGTCTGCCCCGCCCGTACGGGCAGGGAGCCGAGCGTGCCCGACCCGCCGGTGACCACCAGGACGGCGAACCCGGCCGGCAGCTCGGCGCCGCCCCGGACCCGCTCGCAGGTGAAGAACTCGTCCGCCGCGGCGGGCAGCAGCCGGGTCGTCCCGCCCGGTCCGCGCAGCGCGTCGAGCTGACTGGCGGTCCGGCCGGCGCGGTCCACGCAGTCGAGGGCGAGGTCGTAGCCGAGCTTCAGGTGCCCGTCGGGAAGCCCGAACGACTCGTACTCCAGCAGCACCGAGAAGTCGGTCGGCTCCTGGATCTCGACCAACAGGATGCCGGGGCCGATGGCGTGCGGCATCCCGGCCGGGCAGAGCACCGCGTCGCCGGCCCGGATTCCGATCCGGTTGGTCGCCGCCAGCATCGCGTCGGTGTCCTGGTCGGCCACCCAACCGGCCAACTCGTCGCGGCCGACGTCGCGGCGGAACCCCAGATGGACGTACGCATCGGGCTCGGCCGAGACGATCACCCACGCTTCGGTCTTCCCGTACGGCGAGGCCAGATGCGACGTGGCGAACCGGCGGTCGGGGTGCACGTGCAGCGGCAGCCGCTGACCGGCGTCGAGCAGCTTGACCAGGATCGCCGGGTTGTCGCCGAACCGCGCCACGTGGTCCGGGCCGAGCCACCACTGCGGGTCGGCGGCCACCGCCTCGGCCAGCACCCGGCCGTCCGGCAGCGTGGTCAGTCCCGACGGCGCCAGGTCGAAGCGGGCCGTGGTCGAGCCGACCCAGTCCTCCGGCCGGTCCGGCAGCCCGGGCGCGGACCGGAACGCGGCGATCCGTCCCGCCCCGGTGTAGAACGTCTCGGGCTGGTTGGCGGGAAGGTCGAGGACCGTCATGCCGGACAATTTAGCCGGTGATCGCGTCGTCGGCGTTGCTACCTGGGTCACCGGCGCCACCACCACCGGTTCCGGTGCCGGTGGTCGGCCCGTCGGTCGGTCCCTGCGTCGGGCCGCCGGTGTCGGGCGCCGTGGTCGGCGGGGGTGCCGGGGTGGTCGTCTTGACCGGCGGCGGCGTCGGGCTGTTGGTGATCGGCGCGCGGGTGGGGCTGGTGGGCCGGACCGTGGGCCGGGGCGCACCGTTCGGGCGGGTGGTGCGGGTCGGGTTCTCGGTGACCGGCGTGTCGATCGGGTTGTCGCCCGGCGACGCGGTGGACGTCGCGCCCGGCGCCGGGACCCCGGTGCCACCGGTCGAGCCGGTCTTGTCGCCGCCCAGCCAGATGGCCAGGCCGAGGCCCCCGGCGGTGAGGAACAGCAGCACGATCGCCGCGATGACCATCATCTGGCTGCGCGGCATGCCGGAGCGGTCCGGGGCGGCCGGCCCCGGACCGGGTCCCACCGGGGGCGTCAGCGTGGTCGGCCGGGTCGCGGTCAGCCCGGTGCCGGTCAGGCTGCCCGTGCCGGTCATCGCCCGCCAGTCCGGCGGGCGGGTGGCGGCGAGCGCGGCCGCGCCCATCTCGGCGGCACTGCCGTAGCGGTCCGCCGGGTGCTTGGCCATGGCCCGGGTGACCAGCTCGCGGACCGGCTCGGGCACGTCCGGCGGTAGCGGCTCGGGCTCGTCCTCGAGGTGCCGCAGCGCCACCTGCAGCGCGTTGTCGCCGTCGAAGGGCGGCCCACCGGTGATGCAGTGGTACGCCACCGCGCCCAGCGCGTAGATGTCGGTGGCCGGCGTGACGTCACCCTTGGCCACCTGTTCCGGGGCCATGTAGAGCGCGGTGCCGACGATGGCGTTCAGCCCGGTCAAGCTGGTCACCTGGGCCGACCGGGCCACCCCGAAGTCGACCAGGATGACCGTGCCGTTCGGCTTGACGATCAGGTTCCCCGGCTTGACGTCGCGGTGGACCGTGCCGTGCCGGTGCGCCGCGTGCAGGGCCTCGGCCGTCTGGGCGACGATCGACATGGTCTCGGTGACGCTCAGGTGTCCGGCCTCCTTGAGGCGGGCGGAGAGCGGTTCGCCCTCGACGTACGCCATCACCAGGTACGCGACGTCGTCCTCGTCGCGCCCGTCCCCGCCGCCGGCGTAGTCGTACACCTCGACCACGCCCGGGTGGCGGAAGGCGGCCATCATCCGGGCCTCGCCGTAGAACCGGGCGGAGAACTCCGGGTCTCTCAGCATGGCCTGCTTGAGCACCTTGACCGCGACCACGCGCCCGAGCACCACGTCGGTGCCCCGCCACACGTCACCCATGCCGCCGGTGGCGATGCGCTCGTCCAACCGGTACCGGTTGTCCAGAACGTGTCCCGAACTGAGCACGAGCGGACCTTATCCAATCGGGAGAGGCGGATCGACGCCCCACTGTAGCGGCCGGGGTGTCACCGCCGGGTGAGCGGCGGAACCGCGCGACCGGCCGCCGAGTCGGTGATCAGCTGGGTGAGCCGCCGTTCCCGGGTCTCGGGGCGCTTGGCGGTCGAGATCCAGTGGGCGGTCGCCTTGCGGTACCAGGGCGACTGGGCCGAGTACCACGTCCACGCCGCCGGCACCGCCTGCATCCGGGCCGCCTGGCCGGCGTCCAGCTCGGCGTTGTCCGGCTGCTCGTACGCGTAGATCGCGACCCGGTCGGGCTTGCGTCCTTCGAACGCCGTGATCCCGGCCGGATGCATCAGCCCGCGTTCGGTGAGCTCGGCCACCGTGGTCACGTTGACCTTGCTCCACACGCTGCCGGGCCGCCGCGGGCTGAACCGGACCGACCAGCGCTCGTCGTCGATGCGCCGGCCGATGCTGTCGATCCAGCCGAAGCGCAGGGCCTGCTCGACCGCCTCGGAGTGCTTGACGGTCGGTTTACCGGCGGCTTTCTTGAAGTATCCGAGGATCAGTTCCGGTTCGGTCGCGTGGTGCCGCTCGAACCATCCGCCCAGCTCGGTCGAGGTGGCGAAGAACACCGGGTCCATCGGGACACCTTAGCCGTACGGCCGGGGACGGTCAGGCGGCAAAGGCTCCGCCCGGTCGCTCCCGGCTTCGCTCAGCTCTGCTCCTCCGCCGGGGTGATGATCAGCCCGGTCTCGGCCAGTTCGCGTTCCTCGTCCTCGGCCCGGCGGGCCACCGCGGACCGGCCGGCGGTGGCGGCGACCCAGCCGACGGCCACGCCGAGCAGTCCGGCGCCGATGATCAGGCCCCACGACCGTCCGGGCCGGCTGCCGCCGAGCGCGTTCGCCGCCAGGTTGGCCCGCGACCAGGCCTCGTCGGCGGCCCGGTTGACCTTCTTCTGCGCCCGGCCGCTCAGCTTGGAACCCTTCTTGCCGGCCACCTTGCGGGCCTTGCGCGCCTTCTTGCCGGCCGTGGCGGCCAGGTCGGACAGCGTGCCGGCGAAGTCGGAGGCCGTGCTGCCGGCCCGGTCGGCGAGGTCGGACGCGGTGCTGCTCGCCCGGTCGGCGAGGTCGGACGCGGTGCTGCTCGCCCGGTCGGCGAGGTCGGTGGCGGTGCCGCTCGCGACGCCGGCGCTGTGCCGGCCCGCCTCGCGGGCGCTGTCCGCGGCCGACGCCATGGCCGCCGCCAGGTAGTCCCAGGCCTGTGCGGCCGCGCGTTCGGCCCGATCGGTACGCGAGCTCATCGTTTTTCAACCTCCTGCGAGAACGATCAGACCTCTGGGGTCATCCGACGGTACCCCTGCCCGATTCGTACCTTCACCAAACCGGGCCTCGAACCGGTCTCCCCGCGTCGGATGTGGACAGCGTGACGTCGCGCTCACGGCGGCGAATTCGGTGGACGACCTTGAGTAGGCTTGCCCCGGATCGATGGGCGGGCCGGAGGTGATACTCAGGCAGGCCACAGGTTCGGTGGCTAGTGTTCGGGACGTTTCACCGGACCCGGTGGGGGCAGGCAGCAGCGCCCCCGGCGTGGGGCCATCGACGGCGCAGCACTACGCTGCGTCGCGGCCCGCGCACTGAGGAGACGCTCGGGGCATCCCGAGTAGGTGGAGGTTGTGGCGTGACGCTGTCGATAACGACGTCGGCACTCGCGGGGGACTCGGTGGAGATCCTGCTCGAGGGCGAGATCGACGTCGAGAACGCCTACGAGATCCGGGAGGCCGTGGCCACCCGTCTGACCGGCTCGCCCCCGGGCCGGATCGAGCTCAACCTGCAGCGGGTGACATTCATCGACTCGGTCGGGATCAGCGCCATGGTCGGTGCGTTCCAGCTGGCGCAGATCTCCGGCGTCAAGCTGGTGGTCACCCGCCCCAGCCGGTTCGCCCACCGCCAGCTCTGGGTCACCGGCCTGCTCGGGCTGTTCGGCTCACCGCAGCCGTGGATCGACCCGGCGGAGCAGCCCGCGGTGTCCGGCGCCTGACTGCGAGTGATTCTCGCATTCGGCCCTGCGTAGCGCCTTGTTCCCGCTGTCCGGGTACGGAATAGTCCCGTGACGTGGCGCGACTTCCGATGGGTACCGCGATCCTGCGGCGCTACGTGCTGATCGGCGCCATCGGCCAGGGCGGCGTCTCGACCGTCTACTCGGCGGTCGATGCCCGCCGCGGGCGGGGCGTGGCGGTGAAGGTGCTGGCGCCCACGCTCGCCGGCAACCCGTCCGCCCGCGACGACGTGCGCCGGGAAGCGCTGATCACCGACCGGCTGCGGCATCCCAGCGTGCCCCGCGTCTTCGAGTACGGTGACGCCCCGCTCCCGGACGGCACCGTGGTCCCGTACGTGGTGCTCGAACTGCTGGCCGGCGTCCCGTTGTCCGAGCGGCTGGCCGGCGGTCCGCTGGACTGGCCCCAGGCGGTCCGGATCGCGGCCACCGCGGCCGACGTGCTCGCGGTCGCCCACCGCCGCGGCGTCGTCCACCGCGACCTGTCCGCGCGCAACATCATGATCACCCCGGCCGGCATCAAGATCATCGACTTCGGTCTGGCCACGGCGGCCCTGCGCGGCGCCGACTCCGGGCGGCACCCGATCGTCGTACGCACCGGCGACCGCCCCCGGCTGTCCCACCCGAAGACCGCGTTCGCCCGCCCCGCCGACGACGTGTACACGCTCGGCGTCCTGCTCTACGAACTGCTCACCGGCCGCTCGCCCTACCCGCCGAAGGTGGCCGCCATGATCGTCGCCGCGGGCCGGGTGGCCCACTTGGCCCCGACCCCGGTGCTGGCCGTCCCCGGCCTGCCGCCGGCACTGCCCGGCCTGGTCCGCGCCTGCATGGCCAAGAGTCCCGACGACCGCCCGAAGAGCGCCGCCGTCGCGCTCGCCCTCTGGAACCTGCTGCCCCTGGTGGCCCGGATCTGACTCAGTAGGCCGGGGCGTGGACGCGGATGGACTCGAGGTTGAGTTTCACGTCGGCCGCCTCGCCGGGGGCGCGGATCGGCGTCACCGTGGCGTACCCGTCGGCCAGCGCGGCCAGGTCTGTGCCCGGTTCCAGCGTCTCCTCGGCCGCCTGCACCGCGGTCCGGACGTACCCCTCGCCCGCCTCGGCGATGCTGATCTGGACCTGCCCGAAGCGGGCCAGCCCGGCCCGTCGCAGCCCGCGGATACCGTCCGGGTGCAGGTCGGGCACATTCAGGTTGAGCACCGTGCCGGCCGGGGTGTGGGTCAGCGTCGGCAGCAGCCGGATCGCCAGGTCGGCCGCGCTCGCCCAGTGCCGGTGCTCGTCGTCGGTGCGGGCCAGTTCGGCCACCGACAGTGGATCGCCGGCGGCGGGGGTCACGACGTCCAGCGATACCGCCATGCCGTGCATTCCTTCGTGCGACGCGGTCAGGGTGGCTCCGACCGTGCCGGAGTGCAGCACCGCCGCGCCCGCGTTCGCGCCCCGGTTGATGCCGGAGAGCACCACGTCGGGCGCGTCGCCCCAGGCCGCCCGCAGCGCCAGCAGCACGATGAACGCGGGGGAGGCGGCCACCCCGTACGCCGGCACGTTGCGCAACCCGGCCAGCGACCGCGACTGCACCACGACCCGCCCGTCCTGCCGGACCGCGGTCATCGCCGTGCCCGATCCGCTGGCCTCGGTCAGTGGCGCCGCCACCACGACGTCGTGGCCGTCGCGCACCGCGGCCCGGGCGAGCACGCGCAGGCCAGGGGCGTCGATGCCGTCGTCGTTGGTGATCAGGACTCTCATGAGGCCAGTGTGGCCGATCGGGCGAGCCGGAGCGGCTGGTTCCGGGACTTGGTCAAAGGATTGACGTCCGTCACCGTCCGGACACACAATCGCCATGCTCGAGGGGCCCACCACCTCGCGCGATTTCTCACGCCCCCCTGATCGCGCGCCGAGGAGTGCACCCCAATTGCGTACCAGACCGCTCCTGGCCGGCATCGCGACCACCGTCACGGTGGCCGCCCTGCTCGCCATCCCCCTGTCCGCGTCCGCGGCCACCGCCACGAACCTCGCCCTGTACGGCACGGCCACCGCGACCTCCAGTGAGAACGCCGGCGTCGGGCCGGGCAACGCCATCGACGGCGACCCGGCCACCCGCTGGTCGAGTGCGTTCGCCGACCCGCAGTCGCTGACCGTCGACCTGGGGGCCCGCGCCACCGTGGACTCCGTCGACCTGATCTGGGAAGCGGCGTACGCCTCGGCGTACACCGTGGACGGCTCGGCCGACGGCACGACCTGGAACCCGATCACCGCGGTGACCGACGGCGACGGCGGCACCGACAGCATCGACACCGGCGGCGCCACCCTGCGGTACGTTCGGGTCACCGGCACCGCGCGCGCCACCGCGTACGGCTATTCGCTCTACGAGGTGCAGGTCCTCGGTGCGTTCACCGAACAGGCCGTGTCCCTGGCCCGCGACGCCGTCGGCCTGCGGGAGAAAGGCACCGCTCAGGTTCCGGTGCATCTCAACCGGCCGTCCGACCAGCCGGTGACGGTGCGGTACGCGACCGCCGACGGCACGGCCACGGCCGGCGCCGACTACGTGGCGGCGAGCGGCACGCTCACCTTCGCGCCCGGCGAGACCGTGCAGAACATCCCGGTCGCGGCCATCGACGACACCGCCGACGAGCCCGACGAGACGTTCACCGTGACCCTGTCCGATCCCAGTGACGGCGTGCTGTTGTCGCCGGACCGGACGACCACGGTGACCATCGCCGACGACGACATCCCCAGCACCGGCGGTGTGCCGAAGACCCTGCGCGACTTCGAGGGCACCGTGCCGATCGGCGCCGGCCCGCAGGACATCTTCACGTTCGGCGGCACCGCGGCCGACAAGCCCGACCTGACCACCCCGGAGATGACCCACCCGGGCGCGGCCGACGGCAACCACGTGCTCGCCGTCAACTACCACGCGGTCCAGTACGGCGGCTTCTCCGACGACATGACCTACAACCACGATCCGCAGGACTGGAGCGGCTACCTCGGGTTCCGGTTCTGGTTCCACGGCGGCAACACCGCGCCCCTCCCGCCCGGCTCCGGGCCCAAGATCAATCTGGAGATCAAGGACGGCGGGGCCGACGGCGAGCATTCCGAGCTGTGGACGACCTCGTTCACCGACGACTTCGACGACTGGACGCTGATCGAGATCCCGTTCAGCCAGTTCGTCTACCGCACCGACTACCAGCCCGTCGGCGGCATCAACCACGTGCTCGACCTCACCGCCATGTGGGGCTACGCGTTCACCCCGCCGACCGCCCACAACGGGTCGTTCGCGCTCGATGACATCCAGGTGTACGGCGTCGCCCTGCCCCCGCCGGTGGCCACCGTGTCCACCGACAAGCCGGTCTACACCGTGGACGAGGGCGGCACCGCCACGGTCGGCATCACGCTCAAGCCCACCGGCAGTGACCCCCTGGACGCGCCGGTGACGGTCGCCTACCGGACCGGCGGCGGCACCGCCACGGCCGGGACCGACTACACCGCCACGGAGGGCAGCGTCACCTTCACCCCCGGCGGCCCGGCCACGCAGACCGTGACCGTCCACACCGCCGGGAACCGCCCGGCCGGCGTGGCCCGGACGATCGAGCTCACGCTGACCGCACCGGACGACGTGCGGCTGTCGGCCGACCTCCCGGCCACCGTCGTGATCAACGCGCACGGCTTGCCGTACCAGGACAAGCGCCTGCCGGTGGCCGAGCGGGTGGCCGACCTGGTGTCCCGGATGACCCTGGCCGACAAGGTCGGGCAGATGACCCAGGCCGAGCGCGCGGCCCTGGCCGATCCGGACGACATCGCGAAGTACCGGCTCGGGTCGCTGCTGTCCGGCGGCGGTTCGACCCCGACCCCGAACACGCCGGCCGCCTGGGCCGACATGGTCGACGGGTTCCAGCTGCGGGCCCGGCAGGCGCCGCTGCAGATCCCGCTGATCTACGGCGTGGACGCCGTGCACGGCGACAACAACCTGGTCGGGGCGACCATCTTCCCGCACAACATCGGGCTGGGCGCGACCCGTGACCCGGCGCTGGTGGACCAGGTCGGGGCGGTCACCGCCCAGGAGGTCCGGGCCACCGGGCCGCAGTGGGACTTCTCGCCGTGCCTCTGCGTGGCCCGCGAGGACCGCTGGGGCCGTACCTACGAGAGCTTCGGCGAGGACCCGGCGCTGGTCACGTCGATGGCCGGGATCGCCGGGGCGTACGAGAAGAACGGCGTCCTGGCCACGCTGAAGCACTGGGTCGGGGACGGGGCCACCACGTACGGCAGCTCCACCACCGGCAGCTACACCGTCGACCAGGGCGTCACCAACCTGACCGAGCAGCAGCTCTGGAACCTGGAGATCACCCCGTACATCGCCGGCATCAAGGCCAGGGCGGGCGCGGTCATGCCGTCCTACTCCAGCGTCGACACCGGTTCCGGCCCGGTCAAGATGCACGGCAACCAGCACCTGATCACCGACGTGCTGAAGACCCAGCTCGGCTTCAAGGGCTTCGTCATCTCGGACTGGCAGGCGATCGACCAGCTGCCCGGCGACTACCGGAGCGACATCACCACGTCGATCAACGCCGGGCTCGACATGATCATGGTGCCGTACCAGTACCCGACCTTCCAGCAGCTGCTGACCGAGCAGGTCGGGGCGGGCGCCGTGCCGCAGACGCGGATCGACGACGCGGTCCGGCGGATCCTGACCCAGAAGTTCGAGCTCGGACTGTTCGAGCACCCGTACACCGACCGGTCCAAGATCGGCGATGTCGGGTCGGCTGCCCACCGGGCGGTCGCTCAGCAGGCTGCGGCCGAGTCGCAGACGCTGCTGAAGAACACCGGCGGACTGCTGCCGCTGGCCAAGAACGCGCACGTGTACGTGGCCGGCAGCAACGCCGACGACATCGGCAACCAGTCCGGTGGCTGGACCGTCACCTGGCAGGGGGCCAGCGGCAACACTGATCCCGGCACCACGATCCTGGGCGGCATCAAGGCGCTCGACCCCACCGTCACGTACTCCGAGGACGCCTCGGCCGACATGACCGGCAGCGACGTCGGTGTGGTCGTGGTGGGGGAGACGCCGTACGCGGAAGGGGTCGGCGACATCGGCAACGGCCGGGCCGACCTGTCCCTGTCGGCGGCCGACCGGGCGGCGATCGACAAGGTCTGCGCCGCGATGAAGTGCGCGGTGCTGGTCGTGTCGGGGCGGCCGCAGCTCTTCGACCCGGCGCAGTTCGGCCACGTCGGTGCGGTGGTGGCGTCCTGGCTGCCGGGCACCGAGGGGCTCGGCGTGGCCCAGCCGCTGTTCGGCGACAAGGCGTACACCGGCCGGCTGCCCGACTCGTGGCCGAAGACCATGGCCCAGGAGCCGATCAACGTCGGCGACGCCACCTATGACCCGCTGTACCCGTTCGGCTGGGGTCTGCGGACCGACGCGGCCCGGCCCCGGTTGCAGGCGGTCCGGGACGCGCTGGCCTCGGAGCTGCGCCATCCGGCGCGGGGGGCCAGCCCGGCCGACCTGCTCCGGCTGCAGCTGGCGGTGTTCTCGCTGGACGCCGGGCTGACCCGGTCGGCGTGGAACGCGGACGGCTCGGTCCGCAGCCCGGCCGTGGTGATCGCGGCCGTGACCGGGGCGTCGGCGCTGCTGGAAGGCACGTCGCTCCCGGTGACGGCGCAGTTCGACCCGCTGGTGTCGGTGGTGCGGGATCTGGTGCAGGCTCGGATGGTCGCCGCGCCGAGTGCCAGGGCGTCGGCGCTGACCGGGAACGCCGAGCAGGACTTGCTCGCCGGGCGGCCGTACCAGTCCGTGCGGAAGTTGCTCGCGGCCTACTGACGCACCAACTCTCCGGTACCACTGGAGCGCTCCAGTGGTACCGGAGAGTGCCGGGCGAGGTCAGCCGGCCAGATCCTGGAGCGGGCCGGCCAGCTCGGGGTTCTGCGTGACCAGTTCCTGCAGCACCACCCGCCACTTGCCGGCCTCGACGTCGAACATGTACCGGTCGGCCGGCGGGCGGCGCATCCACTCGTCGAGCCGGTTCCGGGTGGTCAGCAGGTCCTGGTAGATCTTCTCGCCCAGCAGCTGATGGACGCGCCCCGCGAACTCGCCGAAGTACGGGCTGGAAGCGGCGCGGACGAACGCCCGGGCCGCGTCCCAGGCCACCCGCTGCGGATGGACGACCGTCTTTGTCATGGCCCTCATTGTGGGCCGAGACCGTGACGGGCGCCACACCGTGTTACCAGCCGCTGAGCGAGCAGCTTCCGCCGGCGCTGACCGGCTCGACCTGCAGCGTGGCGTGCTCGATGTCGAAGTCGTGGTGCAGCGCCTCGCGGGCTGAGGTCAGCACCGCCCCCAGCTCGGCCGCCGGTTCCAGCGACAAGTGGGCCGAGGCCACGTCCATCCCTGAGGTCAACGTCCAGACGTGCAGGTCGTGGACGTCACAGACACCGGGCACGGCGGCCAGCCGGTCGCGGACCACGGCCACGTCGAGCCGGTCGGGGGCGGCCTGGACCAGGATGCGCACGGCCGAGCGGCCGAGGTCGAAGGTGCGCGGCAGGATCATCAGGGCGACCACCACGGCCACGATCGGGTCGGCGTACTGCCAGCCGGTGAACGCGATGATCACCGCGGCCACGATCACTCCGGCCGAGCCGAGCAGGTCGCCGACGACCTCGACGTACGCGCCGCGGACGTTGATGCTCTCCTGCGCGCCCGGCCGGAGCAGCAGGAAGGCGACGATGTTGATCACCAGGCCGCCGGCCGCGACGATCAGCATGGCTCCCGCGGGCACGTCCGGCGGGTCGGTGAACCGGCGGATCGCCTGGACCACCACGACCACCGCCACCGCGGTCAGCAGCACGGCGTTGGCCAGCGCGGCCAGCACCTCCAGCCGGTAGAGCCCGAAGGTGCGCTGCGAGTCGGCGGCGGCCCGGCCGGCGGCGGTGATGGCGGCCAGGGCCATCGCGATGCCGAGCACGTCGGTGAACATGTGTCCGGCGTCGGAGAGCAGGGCCAGCGAACCGGTGAGGAGCGCGGCGACCGCCTCGACGACCATGAACGCGGCGAGCAGGGCGGCGGCCAGCCACAGCCGGGCGCGGTGCTTCGCGCCGGCGCCTACCGCCTGCGTGCCGTGGTCGTGCCCGGCTCCCATGCGTCCTACCTTCCGTCCTCGCCGACCGCCCCGGCCAATATATGCGTGTATCGCAATGTGTGCAACTGTGAACCGGTCCGATCACCCGGGGTACACGCAGACATGTCGACTGTCTCCCGACGTACTCTCGCGATTGTCGCCCTCACCGCCGTTGCGGTCACCACCGCCGGCGTGTCGCCGGCCTCGGCGCACCCGTCACCGCATGCGCCGGCCACCATCGCGCTGCCGGCCGGGTGGCAGCCCGAGGGGATCGCGATCGGGACCGCGCCGTACGCGTACCTCGGCTCCCGCGCGACCGGCGACATCCGGTACGCCACCGGCACCAACGCCAACGGCATCAGCGCCTCGCCCGACGGCACGGCGCTGATCATCGTGCAGACCAACACCGGCAAGCTGTTCCGCACGTCGCTCTCCGGCCGGACGACCCCGATCGACCTGGGCGCCGAGTCGGTGGTCAACGGCGACGGCATCTGGTGGCGCGGGCGGACGCTCTACGTCGTGCAGAACCAGAACAACGAGATCACCAAGGTCGCGCTGAACCGCTCCGGCACCCGGGGCACGGTCATTTCCCGTACGGGCGACCCGCGCTTCGACGTGCCGACCACCATCGCCGAGTTCGGGCACCGCTTCTACCTGCCCAACGCCCGCTTCACCACGACGCCGACCCCGACGACGCCGTACACCGCGGTCGCCGTCCGCATCCCGTAGCCCGACCCGCCCTGACCGCCGCGGCCGGTCGGTCGCCGCCCCGCACGAGCCGACCGCTGTAGCCGGCGCGATTGACACCGGATCGGTGTCGTGATTCCGGTCCAAGGCGAAACGCCGCGTCAACGAAACGGTCGGGTGAGTTGTCGATCGCTCCTTGCGAGAACGGCCACAGCTCGGCCCACGCCTAACTGGCTCCCGATTTGCGACACACGTCCTACCGGCATGCGATCATCGGATTCTCGACATGCGAGGCTTCCCGTACCGACATGCGAAGCGTTCCAGTTTCCGCCTCGAGTCAATCGGCCGGGAGCCACGCTGGGTCGGTG
This sequence comes from uncultured Actinoplanes sp., assembly GCA_964236515.1. Lineage (GTDB taxonomy): Bacteria > Actinomycetota > Actinomycetes > Mycobacteriales > Micromonosporaceae > Actinoplanes. The sequence goes on along the minus strand of CAXSDA010000003.1, from coordinate 42,174 downwards.
CCGATGGTGGTGAGGCGCTGAGTGGCCCGGGACAGGGCGACGTACAGCGTCCGGACGCCGGCCGGGTCCTTGGTCAGGTCGCCCGGCTCGACCAGGACCACCGCGTCGTACTCCATGCCCTTGGCCTCGAGCGCCGTGACCACCTGCAGCCGGTCGCCGCCGAGGCCCTCGAGCCAGGCCGCCACCTCGTCGCGCCGGGGGACCGCGGTGATCACGCCGACCGTGCCCTCGACCTCGGCCAGCTGCTGCGTCACCGCCGACCGGACCACGCCCGGCAGCTCGGCCGCGTCGCACACCAGGTCGACGGGGTCGACGCCGGTGCTGCGGACCGCGGTCGGCAGCGGCAGGTCGGGCATGATCGTCCGGATCACCGTGGCGGCCACGGCGAAGATCTCGGCGCTGTTGCGGTAGTTGGTGGTCAGCGCGTACGTGTTGCGCCGCCGCGTGCCCAGTGCGCGGTCCCGCGACTGGTCGAGCTCGGCCGGGTCGCCGGTCCACGCGGTCTGAGCCGGGTCGCCGACCACGGTCCAGGACGCGTACGAACCCCGCCGCCCGATCATCCGCCACTGCATCGGCGACACGTCCTGGGCCTCGTCGACGACCACGTGGGCGTACTCCCGGTAGTCGTCGTCGCGCAGCGTCTGCTGCGCCCGAGCCGCCGCCTGCCGGTCGGAGGCGGTGCTGAGCTCGTGCACCCCGTCCCGTACGTGGAAGGGGTTGCGGTTCTTGCGGGCCGCCTGCTTGGGGCGGCCGAGAAGCTCGTCCAGCTCGTCCAGCAGAGCCACGTCGGCGATCGTCGGGCCCCGCTGCTCCAGGTCGTCGAAGGCGCCCTGCAGCGTGGCGATCTCCTCGCGGGTCAGGACCCCGTTGGCGTACGCCCGGAGCCGCGCCGGCTGAGCCAGCCAGCGCAGCACCCGCATCGGCGTGAGCCGCGGCCACCAGGCCCGGAGGAAGTCCCGGAAGTCCGCCCGATCGGCCAGCTCGGCCTCGAAGTCGGCCTTGTCCGGCAGCCGCACCTTCTGCTCGCGGGCCTGCGCCCACAGCGCGTCGAAGACGCCGTCGAACCCGGACCCGCGGACCTCGTTGCGCCGCGCGCCGCGGGGGAGCGCCCGCCGCCGGATCCGGTCCAGGTCCCTCTGGTCCAGCCGCAGCAGCGAACCCCGGTAGAGCAGCCGCAGCTCGGCCGGCGCACCGGGGACGGCGTCGTGGGTGGCCCGCTCGAGCACTCGCCGGATCCGCAGTGAACCCTTGATCGCGGCGACGTCGCCGGGGTCGACCCGGGCGGCGTCGTACCCTCCGACGAGCGAGCCCAGCGACCGCAGCGTCGCTGTCTCCTCGCCCAGCGACGGCAGCACCGTGGCGATGTAGGTGACGAACACGCCGGACGGCCCGACCACCAGGATGCCGCCGCCGGCGAACCGGTTCCGGTCGGAGTAGAGCAGGTACGCCGCCCGGTGCAGGGCGACCGCGGTCTTCCCGGTGCCGGGTCCGCCGGTGACGATGGTGATGCCGGAGGCGGGGGAGCGGATGGCCTCGTCCTGCTCGCGCTGAATGGTGGCGACAATGTCGCGCATGCCCCGGCCGGTGGCCTTGGACAGGCTGGCCAGCAGCGCGCCGTCGCCGACGATGCGCATGCCGGGAGTGGCCGCGTCGGGCATCAGCAGGTCGTCCTCGATGCCGATGACCTTCTCGCCGCGGGACTGGATCATCCGGCGGCGGACCACCCCCAGCGGTTCGGCCGCGGTGGCCCGGTAGAACGCGGCCGCGGCCGGCGCCCGCCAGTCCACCACCAGCGGCTGGGCGTCCTGGTCCCGGATGCCCATCCGGCCGACGTAGTGCACCGCGCCGGCGTCCAGGTCGAGGCGGCCGAAGACCAGGCCCTCGTACTCGGTGTCGAGCGCGTGCCGGCGCCGGGCGGCGTGGAAGACCATCGCGTCGCGCTCGACGAGCGCGCCGAACGTGCCGACCCCGGCGAGCTGATAGCCCTCCCGCTCGGCCCGGGACGCGTCCCGGCGCAGCTCGGCGAGCCGGGTGTACACGCGGTCGACATGGTCCTGCTCGACCGCGATTTCCTGCTGGAGGACGGTGGCGTCACTCAACGTCGGTTGTGCTCCCTCTGAGGCATGCCGCCCGCACGAAGGGGGCAATCGAACTTACTCCTCCGGCCGGGGGGCCGTCGACCGCGCCGCGCCCCTACGGTGAACCGATGACGTGGATGATCTATGGCGCCAACGGCTACACCGGCGAGCTCGTGGCCCGGCTGGCGGTCGCCCGGGGGGAGCGTCCGTGGCTGGCCGGGCGCAACGCCGCCGCGATCGGGGCACTGGCCGGCGAGCTGGGCCTGGACGCCGTGGTGGTCGACCTCGCCGACGCCGCGGCGCTGCGGGAGGCGCTGGCGCCGGTCGACGCGGTGGCGCACTGCGCCGGGCCGTTCGTGCGGACCGCCGGCCCGATGGTCGACGCCTGCCTGGCCACCGGCACCCACTACGTGGACGTGACCGGCGAGCCTGAGGTGTTCGAGTCGGTGCTGGCCCGCGACGCCGAGGCCCGTACGGCCGGGGTCACGCTGCTGACCGGCGGCGGCTACGACGTGGTACCGACCGACTGCCTGGCCGCGCTGCTGGCCCGCGAGCTGCCGGACGCCGTCTCCCTCGACATCGCGTTCCGGGTCGGCGGCGGGTTCAGTCGCGGCACCGCGCTCACCGGCCTGGACATTTCCACCGGCGGTGCCCTGCGGCGGGTCGACGGTCGCCTCGTCCGCGGTCCGGCCGGGGTCCCGTCGCGCGCTGTCGACTTCCCTTCCGGCCGCCGTACGGTCGGGGCCGTGACCTGGGGCGACGTGGTTACCGCCCACCACTCGACCGGGATCGCCACCATCACCGTACTGAGCACCATGCCGCGGGCGCTCGGACTGCTGCGGCCGGCTGGAGTCCGGGCGGTGGCCGCATGGGCCCTGCGGCACGGGCCGGCCGGGCCGTCGGCGGCGGTGCGGGCCCGGACCGGGGTCGAGGTGGTGGCCGAGGTGCGGTCGCCGACCGGTACGCGCCGGGGCGTGCTGACCGGGCCCAACGCCTACGACCTGACCGCCGACGCCGTGGTCCGGGGGATCCCGCTGCTGGCCGCCGCCGCTCCCGGCGCGCACACCCCGGCCACCGCGTACGGCCCGTCGTTCGTGCGCCGGCTCGACGGCCTCGAGGTCACGCTTCCGGCTTGACAGATCGCGGCCGATCAGAATACTTAAGCGAGTGCTTAACCAATTGCTTTCGCTCGACCTGACGTTCGCGGCGCTCGCCGACCCGAGCCGCCGCAGCATGGTCGAGCGGCTCAGCCGAGGGCCGGCGTCCGTCAAGGAACTGGCCCGGCCGCTGTCGATGTCCCTCCCGGCGGTCCTCCAGCACCTCCAGGTGTTGCAGGACAGCGGGCTGGTCCGGTCGGAGAAGGCGGGCCGGGTCCGGACCTGCCGCCTCGAACCGGCCGCGCTCAGCGCCGCCGAGGGATGGATCGCCGACCGGCGCCGGGGCTGGGAGCAGCGACTGGACCGACTCGACGAGTACCTGAAAGAAGAGGGAACCGAATGACCACGCGCAGCACCGTGCACGACACCTTCGTCATCGACCGCCACTTCGCCGCGCCGCCGGCCCGGGTCTACCAGGCCTTCGCCGACCCCGAGGCCAAGGCCAAATGGTTCGGCGGCCCGGAGGAGAAGCGGTCCGTCGACTTCCGCGAGGGCGGCCGGGAGACGATGATCTCGGATCTGGACGGGACCGAGATGGGCTTCTACGCCACCTACACCGACATCGTCCCGGACGAGCGGATCGTCTACACCTACGAGATGACCATGGGCGGCGAGCGGATCTCGGTGTCGGTGGCCACCGTCGAGGTCACGGCGGTCGACGGTGGCACCGACCTGCGGATCACCGAGCAGGGCGTCTATCTCGACGGGCTCGACCAGCCGGCCGGCCGCCGCCACGGCACCGAGCTGCTGCTCGACTCCCTGGGCGAGACGCTGGCCGGCTAAGCGGCCTTGCGGTAGCGGCCCTGGCGCCGGGCCGTCAGGGCGCCGGCTACCAGGTCGGTGAGCACCGCGGAGACCTCGGCCGGACGTTCCATCATCACCATGTGCCCGGCGCCGGGGTAGACCGTCAGCTCGCTGCCGGGCAACGCCTCGGCGATGCACTCGGCACACTCCGGCGGGGTGAGGCGGTCGCGGTCGCCGACCAGGACCACGGACGGCACGTCGTGCACGGCAACCAGCGTCTCGAGGCGCCGCTGGAGCTCGACCGAGGTCCGGAAGCCGCCGATCGCCCGCAGCGACGTCCAACCCACGGCCCGTACGGTCGTCTGCAGATCCTCGTCGGTGAACTCGTCGCCGAACAGCAGCCAGCGGATCGCCGGGCGAAGGACCGGCAGCACCACCCGGTGCGGCCGCCACGCCCCGGCCCGGGCCAGCACGCCCGCGCCCAGCGTCTCGGCCAGGCGGAACAGCGTGGCCACGGGGGCCGGCAGGCCGTACCGGGTGTGGGCGGTGCCCTCGGCGGTGGTGGAGGCGAACAGCAGGCCGGCCACCCGCGCCGCGAACTCGGCCGGGCAGGCGCTGGCGTACTCCATGATCGTCATGCCGCCCATCGAGTGGCCGGCCAGTACGACCGGCCCCTGCGGCGCGCACTGCCGCAGCACCTCGCCCAGGTCGGCGCCGAGCTGGGCCAGTGTGGCCGCGTGCCGGCGGGTGGACCCGGACCGGCCGTGGCCGCGGGCGTCGTACCGCAGGACCCGTACGCGAGGGATCATCCGCTCGAGCGCGCTCACCTGGTGGTCCCACGAGTGCCGGTCCAGGCACCAGCCGTGCAGCAGCACCACGGTGAGGGGCGCGTCAGCCGGCCCGGACGTCTCGGCGAAAAGGCGGACGCCGTCGGGGAGGGTCACCTCCGAACGTTCGCTGATGGGCACCTCCGCTGTCGCACGGCCCCGGTGTACCCACGGGTAATAAGCATCACGCGTGCCGTGCCGAAATGCCACCGTCCGGACGGATCATGCGCCCGACGGTTGCCGTCCGGGGGCAAGCGGTTGCCGGACGGGCGTGATGTGCCTCTCGCTCTCGGCCGGAGGGCCTCCGCTCAGCGAGAATTCTTCGTATGACCGCGACCCCCGGCACCACCCCGGCCGACCACACCTCTCCGGTCCGGCCGGAGGACGCGCTGGCCGAGCTCCTCGCCGGCAACAAGCGCTTCATCGGCGGCCACCCCACGCACGGACACGACGTGACCGCCGCGGCGGCCGCCTCGGGCGGACAGGAACCGCACGCCGTCGTGCTCGGCTGCATCGACTCCCGGGTGCCGCTGGAAGCCATCTTCGACCAGACCTTCGGGTCGATCTGCGTGGTGCGCTCCGGTGGGCACGCCGTCGACCGGGCGGTGCTCGGGTCGGTCGGCTTCGCCGTCGGCAAGCTCGAGGTGCCGCTGGTCGTCGTGCTCGGGCACGTCCGATGCGGCGCGATCCAGGCGACGGTGGAGGCGCTGCGGGCCGGTGAACGCCCGGAGGGCGACGTCGGATACCTGGTCGACGAGATCGTGCCGGCCGTTCGTGAGGTCGGCCTGGACGACCCGGACGTGGTCGACAAGGCGATGCGGGTGCACGTCTCCCGCACGGTCGAGCGGATGTACGAGGTGGCCGGGGTCGGCGCGGCGGTGGACGCCGGCCGGGTCGCCATCGCCGGTGCGTTCTACGATCTCGACACCGGATCGGTCAATCTGCTGGACTGACGGGACTTGATCACCGCCATGTGCATGAACGCCCTTCCGACCACGAGCCGGAAGGGCGTTCGGCTACGCGGATCAGGCTTCGAACACGCCGGCGTCGGCGAGACGCTTCTCGGTAGTCGACCAGCCGTCGTTCGGGAACTGCTCGCTCAGCCACTCGATCTCCGAGCGGATCTTGGCACCATGGCCGGCCGCGGCGATCACGCGGATCTCCTCGACGAAGGCGTCCGAGTCGGTCTTGTGGTGCGCGGTCTTGCCGTTGGTCAGGTTGCGCACGTACGCGAACTTGCCGTGCGCGAGCGGGATGAGGTACTTGAACTCACCGAGCACGCTCAGCGCGCCGCCCGTGCTCTGGCCGGCGCGAACTGATGCGCGGGCGGTCTTAGAGGTGTTGCTCGCCACGGCGGTACTCCTTGAGAAAGCAGAAAGGGCACAAAAACGGCCGCGTCGAGCTTACATGACCGGCGCGTACCCGTGCCGCCCGAGCCCGTCGGCCGTTGAGTCTGGTGTGCCACTACGGCCGAATCCCATCGCCGATATCGCCGTTTCCCTGGCGCACCGTCCGTACCGTTCGGCATCATGGGACACGATCAACCGCGGTCGAGGTCGTAGGGGAAGACGCACCTCGGTCTCCGGGAGGTCACCGTGCCAACGTGTGGCGTCGTATACGTCCACTCGACCCCACTCGCCGTGTGCCAGCACGTCGAGTGGGCGATCGCGCGCGTCCTGACAGCGCCGGTCAACTTGCATTGGACGGGCCAGCCGGTTGATCCCGGCGCCCGCCGTGCCGAGTGCAGCTGGACCGGAAGGCCCGGCACTGGTGCCGAGCTGGCTGCTGCCCTGCGGCAGTGGCCGATGATCCGGTTCGAGGTCACCGAGGAGCCGAGTGCCGGCGTCGACGGTGAGCGCTTCATGCATGTCCCCGGGCGAGGTCTCTTCCACGGCACCGTGGGCGCCGCCGGCGACATCCAGCTCGGTGAGGACCGGCTGCGTGCCCTGATGGCGGCGGCCCGGGCTCCCGAGGCGCTGTCCCATGCCCTGGAGAAGGCGCTGGGCACGGCCTGGGACGCGGAGCTCGAGCCGTACCGCTACGCCGGCGACGGCGCGCCGGTGACGCTGCTCACCCGGGTCGGCTGACCGTCGCTCTGCCAGATGACGCGCAACGGGGCAGAGTAAAGCCATGTCGACGCCGCTGGACATGTACTCGCGACTGGAGGCTGCCGACGCGCTGCCCCAGTTCACCGCGATCCGGCGCCGGACGTACGAGTTACTCCGCCCGTACCGCGGGAAGGTCCTGGATCTCGGGTGCGGCACCGGGCGCGCGGTCGCCGAGCTGATCGCCGACGGGGCCGACGCCGTCGGGCTCGACCCGGATGAGGGCGCGCTGGCCATCGCGCGGGAACGCCGGCCGGCGCTCGACATCCGGCCGGGCGTCGCCGATGCCCTGCCGTTCACCGACGGCGAGCTGGACGGCTACCGCGCCGACCGGGTGCTGCACCTGGTGCCGGACCCGCCGGGAGCGGTGGCCGAGGCCCGCCGGGTGCTCGCGCCGGGCGGGCGGATCGTCCTGTCCGGCCGGGACTGGTACGGCGTGATGATCGACGCCGACGACGGCGACCTGACCCGGCGGCTGGTGCAGGCCCGGGCGGACACCGTCCCGCATCCGCGGATCGCCCGGCACTACCGCACGCTGCTGGTCGACGCCGGCTTCGCCGACCCGGAGGTGGAGGTGCAGACGGCCATCTTCAGCGGGCCCGAGGCGCTTCCGATGCTCGCCGTGTACGACACCGGCGGCTGGCTCGACGAACAACGCCGCCGGGCCGCCGCCGGCCGGATGATGGTCGCGGTGCCGTTCTTCATCGCCTCGGCGACCGCCTGAGCGTCACGCCCGGGTGAAGACGAGGGCGACGTTGTGCCCGCCGAAGCCGAACGAGTTGTTGACCGCCGCCGGGATGTCCATCTGCCGCGCCTTGTGCGCGGCCACGTCCAGGCTCAGGTCGTCGTCCGGGTCGTCCAGGTTGATCGTCGGCGGGACCACGCTGTCGCGGATCGCCAGGATGACGGCGATCGACTCCAGCGCCCCGGCCGCGCCCAGCAGGTGCCCGGACATCGACTTGGTAGAGGTCAGCACCGGGTGGTCGCCGATCGCGGCCCGGATGCCGTGGATCTCCGCCATGTCGCCGACCGGCGTGGAGGTGGCGTGCGCGTTGACGTGCACGATGTCGGCCCCGGTGAGATCGGCGTCCTGCAGTGCCTTGCGCATCGCGCGGATGCCGCCGAGCCCCTGCGGGTGCGGCTGCACGATGTCGTAGCCGTCCGAGGTGATTCCGGCGCCGGCCAGCCGGGCGTAGATCCGGGCACCCCGCGCGACGGCGTGATCGGCCCGTTCCAGCACCAGCGCGCCGGCGCCCTCACCGAGCACGAACCCGTCCCGGCCCTTGTCCCACGGCCGGGACGCCTTTTCCGGCTCGTCGTTGCGCGTCGACATGGCACGCATCGACGCGAAGCCGGCGATCGGCAGCGGGTGGATGACCGCCTCGGTGCCGCCGGCCACGACCACGTCGGCCCGGCCGGACCGGATGATGTCCAGGCCCAGCGACATCGCCTCGGCGCCGGTGGCGCAGGCGCTGGCCATCGCGTGCACACCGGCCTGGGCGCCCAGCTCGAGCCCGACGTACGCGGCCGGCCCGTTGGGCATCAGCATCGGCACGGTGTGCGGGCTGACCCGGCGCGGGCCGGACTGCTCCAGGATGTCGTCCTGGTTGAGCAGCGTGACCGCGCCGCCGATGCCGGACCCGAAGCTGACCGCGAGTCGTTCCGGGTCGAGCCCGGAGCCGGCCAGCCCGGAGTCGGCCCAGGCCTGGTGGGCGGCGATCAGCGCGATCGCCTCGGACCGGTCCAGCCGGCGCAGTTTGACCCGATCGAGGACTTCGGACGGGTCCACGGCGAGCTGGGCGGCGATGCGGACCGGCAGCTGCTGGGCCCACTCCTGAGTGAGCGCACTCACCCCGGAGCGGCCGGCGAGCATGGCGTCCCAGGTGGACGCGACGTCCCCGCCAAGCGGGGTCGTCGCTCCGAGCCCGGTGACGACGACGTCCGTGGTCGTCATGTCAGTGATTCGCCTCGATGTAGCTGACGGCGTCGCCGACGGTCTTGAGGTTCTGCACCTCGTTGTCCGGGATCTTGACCCCGAACTTCTCCTCCGCGGCCACCACGACCTCGACCATGGACAGCGAGTCGACGTCCAGGTCGTCGGTGAAGGACTTGTCCTCGGCGACGTCGTCCGGGTTCACCCCGGCGACCTCCTCCAGGATTTCGGCGAGGCCCGAAGTGATCTCAGCGCGAGTTGCCATGTTCCGTGTTCCTCTCAATGGTGGGAGCTACTTACCTTACGGACAGCGGATGACCTGTCCGGCGTAGGTGAGGCCGCCGCCGAAACCGAACAGCAGAACGGGGGCGCCGGACGGCACCCGGCCCTGCTCGACCAGCTTCGACAGGGCCAGCGGCACACTGGCCGCCGAGGTGTTGCCGGACTCCACGAGGTCCTTGGCGACCACGACGTCCGGGCCGAGGTTCAGCCGCTTCACGATGCCGTCGATGATGCGGGTGTTGGCCTGGTGGGGGATGAACGCCGCGAGCTCGTCCGGCCGTACGCCCGCCTTGGCGCAGGTCTCGAGCGCGAACGGCGCGAGAGCCGTGGTGGCCCAGCGGAAGACGATCTGCCCCTCCTGCTGGATGTACGGCTGCCAGCCCTCGATCCGCAGCACGTCGCCCTTGTCCGGGGCCGACCCCCAGAGCACCGGCCCGACGCCCGGCTCCTCACCGTCGGCCACCGGGGTCAGCACGGCCGCCCCGGCGCCGTCGCCGAACAGCACGGCGGTCGACCGGTCGGTCCAGTCGGTCACGTCGGACAGTTTCTCGGCCCCGATGACCAGGGCGTTGCGGGCGGCGCCGGCGCGGATCGCGTGGTCGGCGACGCCGATCGCGTAGGAGAAGCCGGAGCACGCCGTGTTCACGTCCATCGCGGCCGGCGCGGTGATGCCCAGCCGGGCGGCGACGCGGGTGGCCACGTTGGGGCAGCGGTCGATCGACGAGCAGGTGGCCACGACCACCATGTCGATGTCGGCCGCGGTCAGGCCGGAGCCGGCCAGCGCCTTCTCGGCCGCGAAGGTGGCCATGTCGGCCACCGTCTCCTGGTCGGCGATCCGGCGCTCGGCGATGCCGACGCGATCGCGGATCCACGCGTCGTTGGTGTTGATGATCTTGGCCAGGTCGTCGTTGGTGACGACACGCGAGGGCTGGTAGTGACCCAGTGCGGCGATACGGGAACCCGCGGGCATGAGTGACGCTCCTTTCACTTGTGCCGGGCGATGAGGTCGCGTGCCGCGGTCAGGTCGGCCGGGGTGTTCAGGGTGATGATCTCCGGCGCGCCCTCACCCTTGAGCTCGCGCTTGATCAACCCGGCCAGCGTCCCCGCCGGCGGGAGTTCCAGGACGGCGGTGACGCCGAGGTCGCGCAACGTCCGCATGCACAGATCCCACCGGACGGGCGCGGTCACCTGGCGGACCAGACGCTGCAGCATCTCCGGCCCGGCGGTGACGGCGGTGCCGTCCAGGTTCGACAGGATCGTACGGCCGGGGTCGTCCGCGGTGATCCGCTCGGCCTCGTGCGCCAGGGCCTGCTCGGCCGGGCCCATGTACGGCGTGTGGAACGCCCCGGCCACGGACAGCGCGATGACCCGGGCCTTGGCCGGCGGCTCGGCGGACAACGCGGCCAGCCCGTCCAGGGCGCCGGCGGCGACGATCTGACCGGCGCCGTTGCGGTTCGCCGGGTACAGCCCGTGCTTCTCGACGGTGGCGACCACGTCGTCCGGGTCGCCGCCGAGCACCGCGCTCATCCCGGTCGGCTCGAGCGCGCAGGCCGCAGCCATCTCGCGCCCGCGTACCGCGGTCAGCGTGATCGCGGCCTCCGGCGACAGCACGCCGGCCAGCGCCGAGGCGGCCAGTTCGCCCACGCTGTGCCCGGTGACCACGACCGGGTCCGGCACGTCCAGCTGCCCCGCGGCCAGCAGCGCGGCCGCGACCAGCAGCGGCTGCGTCCGGGCGGTGTCCTTGATCTCGTCCGCACCGGCCTCGGAACCCAGGTGGATCAGGTCCACACCGGCCAGCTCCGACCAGGCGCGCAGGCGAGCCTCGGCGCCGGGCTGATCCAGCCACGGGGAGAGGAAGCCGGGCTTCTGGGAACCCTGGCCGGGGGAGAGGACGGCGAGCACGGTGTTGACTCTCCCGGATCAGCGGAGATCGCGCGGTAGCGGCACGGTACGAAACCCTACGACCGGCGTTGTAGGGAACCTCTAAGACGGGATCAATTTTGCCCCGTTAGGGGAGCATTTACGGGTCATGGTGATGCACGGATGATCTCTCTCCGGAGCGGTGATCTGCGTCTCGCGGCCGATCACGTGGGCGGGTCGAGCCGCCCGATGATCAACGCCAGGCGCAGCGCGAACGCGTCCCGGCCGTCCAGCGGCGACAGGCCGGTCACCTCGGCCACCCGCTTGAGGCGGTAACGGACCGTGTTCGGGTGCACGTACAGCTCGCGGGCCGCGCTCTCCAGCACGCCCCCGGCGGCGAAGAACGCGTCCAGTGTGTCCAGCAGGCCGCTGCCGGCCCGGACCACCGCGCCGTAGGCGTCGTGCCGGAGTGCCCGCCGGGCCTCGCTGTCACCGGCCAGGGCCCGTTCCGGCAGCAGGTCGTCGGCCGCCACCGGGGTCGGCGCGCCCGGCCAGGCGACGGCCGCCCGGTAACCCGCCAGCGCGGCCCGGGCCGACTCGTTCGCCTGGTCCAGCGTCGGTACCGCCGGCCCGACGACTATCGGTCCTGCCCCGAACGCCGCCGCCAGCTGACCCGCCGCCGCCACCGGATCCGGCACGCCGCCCATCACCACGACCAGCCGGTCACCGTGCACCCCGCCGATGACCTCCATCCGCGCCCGCCGCCCGGCCCGGTACACGGTGTGCAGCACCGCGCCGATGTCGCCGCCCGGGGACCGCCCGACCACTACCGACACCGGCGGCGCGTCGGCCCACCCCAGCGCCGCCGCCCGGCTGGCCAGCGCGTCGGTCGAGTCGCCGCGCAGCAGGGCGTCCACCAGCAGCGCCTGCAACCGCGCGTCCCAGGCGCCGCGGGACTCGGCCGCCCGCGCGTACACCCGGGCGGCGGAGAAGGCAATCTCCCGCGAGAACCGCAGAATCGCCTCGGCCAGCGCGGCCTCCTCGCCCGCGGCGGCCAGCGTGGCCACCTGCGACTCGGCCACGTCGATGGTCACCTTGATCAGCTGTACGGTCTGGATCAGCGTGATCGACCGCGCCAGCGCCCGCGGCGCCGCGGCGAACACCTCGTCCGAGATCTCCTGCGTGGACTCGGCCACTGCCCCGCCCGACCGCAGCCATTCCACCAGCGACCGGACGCCGGCCTGCGCGACCAGCATGACCCAGGCCCGCTGATCGGCCGGCAAGGCCCGGAACCACGGCAGCGTCTCGTCCATCCGGGCCACGGACGCGCTGGCCAGGGCTCCGGCGCTGCGCTCGATCCGCCGCAGCGTGGCCGCCAGCGGTTGCTTGGGAGTGGTCGAGGCTGCCTTCGCCGTACGGCCGGCGGGTCGCGCCCGCCCGGTGCGCGCGGCTCTCCCGCCCGCCCCCGGGCCGGTCCGGGTGGCCGCTTCCGGTGCGGCCGACCCGGCGGTACGGGTGCCGGTCGCGGTCTCCGCACCGGCCGCGTCCGTGCCGGCGGGTGCCGCCCGCTCGGATGCGAGCGCCGCCTCGACCACGGCGGTGACCGCCGACGACGGTGGCTCTCCGGGGGTCGGAGCGAGCGCATCGGCGATCTGTTCGGCGAGATCGACGCCGGCGGTCTCCAAGCCGGCGGTCTCCAAGCCGGTGGTCTCCAAGCCGGTGGTCTCCAAGCCGGTGGTCTCCAAGCCGGCGGTCTCCAACCCGGCGGTCTCCAACCCGGCGGTCTCCAAGCCGGCCGGCTCATGACCGGCGGGCTCGAGGCTGGTCGCGGCGGCGGTGGCTGCCGTGTTGCCGTCGTTTCGCGCCCGTGTCACGGCATCAGCCTGACACGGCGGCCGCGGCCCGCCCAAGTCCCCGGCAGCGCGCGGCCCGGGACGGACCGGAAGCTCCCCGTCACCCCTGCGAAATGAGAATCATTCGACTTTGCTATGCCCGTTCGTCCGTATTATTACGAATAGCAGTGCGCCCCTGCGCTGGTTTCGGTCAGTGACCTGGCATGGTTGGCGTCCTGGTGTAGCCGGTTGGGTAAAGCCTGCGTCCGCGATGCCGATCAGACGAACACGATGCCGATCAGACGAAGTCGGCCGGGCCAAGGAGGCGAGATGCCGGAGCACCACGACGGGCCGCGCACCGAGACCGACCCGGCCGCCGACGAACCGCAAGCGGTTCCGGCGTCCACGCCGGAGGACGAGCCGGTCGACTTCGTCCCGGCCCGCGTCGGCTGCCGCACCGAACTCCGCGGCTGGGCCGGCGCCCACCTGCACGGCGCGGTCCGCCCCCGCCGCCGCGCCGCCGGCCGCGGCCGCCCACCGGGCCGCTGGTGCTGACCCCCGGGCCGCCGCTGCGCATCCCGGCCGCCTGGATCGAGGCCGCCCGGAACACCTCGGCGGACCGGATCGAGCCGGCCAGCGGGCAATGACGCTCACCCGGCCGGGTGGTTGGACGCCTCCGCCGGGCGCGTAAGCAAGCCTCCAGCCCCCGAGGCGGCCACGGTGGCAGGCGTGGACGACAGAAGACGGCTGATTCTCGACCAGGCGCTCGCCCTCGTCGACGAGCGCGGCCTCGCCGCCATGTCCATGCGTGCGGTGGCCGAGCGGGTCGGGCTCACGTCGATGGCCCTGTACCCGTACGTCGGCGGCAAGGACGCGCTGCTCGACGGCCTGGTCGACCTGCTGCGGCTGGAACTGGACACGTACTACGGCGTGGAGCCGGCCGACCTGGACTGGCGGGACCGGCTCCGCGCTCTCGGCCGCAGCGTCCGGGCCGTCGCCCACGAACACCCGGGCGCGTTCCCGCTGCTGCTCACCCGCCCGGCCGCCGGGGCGGCCACGTCCTGGCTGACCGCGGCCCTGCGCCACGTCCTGCACGACGCCGGGGTGACCGCCGCCGACGTGCCCCGGCTGGCCCGGATGATCTGCGCCTTCATGCTCGGCCACGCGACCGGCGAGATCACCGGCGGCCTGCCGTACACCGGTCCGGACGACGAGGACCGTGACCTCGACGACCTGATCCGCCTCGTGGAGATATCCGTTCGGGTCGGTTGACGCGGTTCGCCACCGATTTCGACGGTTGAATGCTTATAAAGGTGATCATGTGGAGTGACGACGACGAGGCACTTCAGGACTTCGTGGTCTCCCGGTACCCGGGACTGCGCCGATCCGCGTTCCTGATGTGCGGTGACTGGGACGTGGCCGCCGAGGTCGCGCAGGACACGCTGGCCCACCTGGTCGCCGACAGCCGGCGCGGCAACGTCGCCGATCCCGACGCGTACGCCTGGGCCGACCTCATGCACGACCTGATCCACCGGACCGGCCGCAGCACGCGGGAGCACCTCTTCGTCGCCGCCCCGGACGGTGGCGACGCCGTCCGGGGCGCCGTGCTGACCCTCGACGCGCTGCACCGCCTGGCCCCGCGCTGCCGGGCCGTCCTCGTGCTGCGTCACTGGAACGGATTGTCGATCGAGGAGACCGCGGACGTGCTCGGCCTCACCGACGAGCGCGCCGAGGCGTACGAGGCGGCCGGCCTGGGCGCCATGGACACGCCGGCCGGGGTCCGATGACCACGCGGCTGGACGAGGCGACCGGAAGTTCACCGGCCGAGTCCGGCCTCGGTGACCGCCTCGCCCCGGTCCTCGCCGGGGAGCCGCCGGTCGGTGACGCCGTCGACGAGATCTTCCGCCGGGCCGAGCGGCTGCGGCGTCGCCGGGCCCGTCTCGTACTGGTCGCCGGCGCCGCCGTGGTCGCCCTGACCGCCGCGACCGGGTACGCCCTGACCACGCTCTCGATCCCGGCCACCACGGCGCACGCGGCGGCACCGTCCGCTCCGCCCCGGCCCGACCGGATCCGCGAGCTGCTCACGGCCACCGTGCGCGCGTCCGGCCTGAGCGTGGTCCCGCGCGAACCGGCCCGCGGCGCCGGCTGGCGGCAGTACCTCGTCCTCGCCGCCGACGGACGCCCGCACGGCCTGATCGAGGTGTCGGCCTACACCGCGCCGGAGGGCCTGTGCTTCCCGGTCCTGGCGGACCGGAGCGCCTGCGCCCGCCCGATGTCCGCGCCGGCCAATGTCCAATATGTTCCGTATATCGAGGACCAGGACCCGAACTGGCAGGTCATCGAGGTGGTCGCCCGCCATCTCGCCGACGGCCGTACGGTCGTCCTGCAGGCCACCGGCGAGCGCGGCACCGGCAGCCGGTCGTCGGGCCGGGCGCCGCTGAGCCCGATCCTCGCCGCCCGGGTGGCCACCGACCCGCGACTGGCGGCGGCGTTCGACCCGCAGGAGAACTGCAACGAGGACGCGGCCTGCCCGGTTCTGCGCGTGCCGGTCCGAATCCAGAAGTAGGCGGCGGTCAGACCCGGCGGCGGATCATGAACGCCACGCCGGCCAGACCGAACAGCACGACCACCAGCACCGCGCCGTTGAGCAGGAACAGCCGCCGCATCTGCTCGAGGAAGGTGTTCATCCCGGCGACCGGGTCGAGTTCGCTGGCCGTGACGTCCTGACCGGCGCCGCCACCGATCCCGCCGGTCACCACGTCCGGTTTCGGCTTCAGTGGCGCGCCCGCCAACCGCAGCGACTCCGACATGGTCAGCCGTCCGTAGAACCAGCCGTCGGCCACGTTGCCGGTCGGCTGCTTGGCCGCGCGGTGGGCGCGCGGACCGCCGGCAGCCATCGGGTACAGGTCGTACGTCTGCTGCGCCGCGCTCTTGATCAGCACGGTGACGACGTACTTCGGCCCGAGGTTCCGGCTCCGCGGTGCGGTGGTCTGCGGCGTCGCCGTGGCCAGCCAGCTGACCTCGGTCAGCAGCGTGCTGAACACCTGCCCCTGGGTCGCGTTCTGCACCTGGACCTTGCCGGTCAGGCCGGGCCCGGCGAGGGTGATCGTCGTCGGCGCGGGCGGCTTCTTCGGCTTCGCCATCGCCGCGGCCGGTCCAATGCCGAGCGTCACCGTGAGCGCCACGATCAGCGCGGCTCCCACCCCGATGAGCCGTGCGACCCTTCGACTGACCACCGTCCGGCCTCCCCGCCCCCGTGGACTGACTCTCCCGCGTGAACCACGACCCAGCCCCCTATAGCGTCCCCGGAGAGCGCTCCGGACGCACCCGTTGCCGGGACGAATTGGAGCTATCTGGGATCTGCTACGCAGGCCTGTCCGACCGTCGATCAGCGGCCAGATAGTAGCCGGTCCATGCCACACGTGGGCGACCTGGTCACCCGCGCAGCGGAACTTCATACCCGTATTGACGTCTGGACGTGGCCGGATGTTGCACCTGGCCACGTCACAGAATGGTCGCGCCCGAAATCAGAAGGAAAGTCGGCCCCGGGCGGCGGCGATCCGGGCCAGTGTCTTCTCGCGGCCGAGGATCTCGAGCGATTCGAACAACGGCAATCCGACCGTACGGCCGGTGACTGCGACCCGGACCGGCGCCTGGACCTTGCCCAGCTTGAGTTCCCGCTCCTCGCCGACCCGCTCCAGCGCGGCCTTCAGCGGATCGGCGGCCCAGTCCTCGAGCGCGCCGAACGCGGCCGACGTGGCGTCCAGGATCTCCGCCGCGTCCCCCTTCATCGCCTTGGTCCAGGACGCCTCGTCGTCCACCGGTGTGGCCAGGAACAGGAAGTCGACGTAGTCGACGATCTCGCTGAGCACCGTGATCCGGGTCTGCGCAAGGGGCGCCGCCTGCACGAACGTCTGAGCGTCGAAGGCGGCCGGATCCCACGGCGGCGCCGGGATCGTCTCGGTGCCGCTCAGCCAGGGCGCGCAGACCTGCGCGAACTCGTCGGGGGAGAGCGCCCGGATGTAGTCGCCGTTGAACGCCCGCAGCTTCTTGACGTCGAAGAAGGCGGCCGCGTGGTTGACGTCCTCGAGCCGGAACTCGTCCTCGATCACCGACCAGGGCACGATCTCCCGGTCGCCGGACGGCGCCCAGCCGAGCAGCAGCAGGTAGTTGCGCATCGCCGCGGCCAGGTAGCCCTCGTCCCGATACGATTCCAGCGCCACCTTGTCCCGGCGCTTGGACAGCTTCTGCCGCTTCTCGTTGACGATCACCGGCACGTGCGCCCAGATCGGCGGGGTCGCGCCCAGCGCCTCCCACAGCAGCTGCTGCTTGGGGGTGTTGGGCAGGTGCTCCTCGGCCCGGATCACGTGAGTGATCCCCATGGTCATGTCGTCCACCACGTTGGCCAGCAGGAACAGCGGCGATCCGTTGCCCCGGGCGATGACGAAGTCCTCGATCAGCTTGTTCTCGAAGGTGACCTTGCCGCGGACCAGGTCGTCGACCACGGTGTCGCCCTCGTCGGGCGTGCGGAACCGCAGCGCCCGGCCCTCGGCCGGCTCGAGACCGCGGTCGCGGCAGAACCCGTCGTAGCCCTTGTGCGGGTCGCCGGTACGGGCGATCACGTCGTCGCGGGTGCAGTCGCAGTAGTACGCCCGGCCCTCGCCGTACAGCCGGGTGCCGGCCGCGGTGTGCTCGTCGGCGTAGGCCGACTGGTAGTACGGCCCCTCGTACGAACCGCGTTCGATGCCGATCCAGTCCAGGGCCTGGATGATGCCCTCGGTCCACTCGGGGGAATTGCGGGCGGCATCGGTGTCCTCGATGCGCAGCACGAACACGCCGTCGTGCTGGTGCGCGTAGATCCAGTTCTGCAGCGCCGAGCGGGCGCCGCCGACGTGGAACATGCCGGTCGGGGAGGGTGCGAAACGTACTCGAACAGTCACGCGACCAGGGTACGGCGCGTCACCGCACAGCCCGGATCCGGACCACCATGACGCCGCCCAGGACGCTGACCACGGCCGTCACGATGAACAGGGTGGCGTACCCGCCGACGTGCGTGACCAGCGGCGCCGCGATGGCCGGCCCGAGCACCTGGGGCGCCGCGGTGGCGATGTTGATCACCCCGAGGTCCTTGGCCCGGTCGGTCGCGGCCGGCAGCACCTCGGTGATCAGCGCGGTGTCCACGGCCAGGTAGACGCCGTACCCGGCGCCGAACAGCGCCGAGGCCACGAGCGAGGCCGGCCAGGTCGGCCAGACGGCCAGGATCAGCGCGGCGACCGCGATGATCATTCCGGCCCAGATCACGAAGATCTTCCGCCGGCCGGACCGGTCGGACAGCCGGCCGCCCAGCACCGCCGTCGCCACCATGCCCGCCGTGTACAGCAGGATCATGATCAGCAGGCCGCTCTCCGGGTCGGCCACCTTGACCTTGTCGGTCAGGAAGTACAGCAGGTAGAGCGTGCCCATCGCGTTGCCCAGCTGGACCAGGAAGCGGGTGCCCCAGGCCCAGGCGAAGTCGGGCTGACCCCGGAACACCGCCCACGAGTTGCCCGTACGCACGACCCGGTACCCGGCCGGCAGCGGGTCGTCGGGGGTCAGCAGCGGGAACGGCAGGGCCAGGACGACCAGCGCCACCGCCATCGCCACGTACCCGGACATGATGCCGGTGAACAGTGTGGTCACCAGCACCGCGCCCAGCACCAGGCCGAGCGCCTGCGGCATGCCGATCCAGCCGGACACCGCCCCGCGCTGCGTCACCGGCACCCGGTCGGGCACGGCCGCGGTCAGCGTGGCCAGCATGACGTTCAGCCCGACCTGGACACCGGCCCAGCCCACCGCCACCCCGGCGATGCTGTGGGCCTCGGCCAGGCCGACGATCGAGACCAGCGAGAGGATCGCGCCGCCGGCCGTCCAGATGTGCCGCCGGCCGAGCACCCGGCCGCCGACCACCACGCGCGTCCGGTCGGACAGGGCACCGGCCAGCGGGTTCACGATGATCGCGACCAGCGCGCCGATCCCGGTGACCCAGCCCAGCGCCGCTTCCTTGTCGGCGGTGCCGATGGCCGAGATCTGCACCGGCAGCAGAATCTGGACCGGGGTGAAGAACACCATCCAGAGGCCCAGATTGGCGGCGAACAGCCAGCCGACCCAGCCCCGGCGTACGGGGACGACCGGCTCGGCGAGGGCCGCCGGAGCGCTGTCGACGACGGCCATCCGTCCTCCGAACGAGTAACGCGAAAGTTCCTCGGACACTAGAGGATGCCGAAGGCACGCGGAAGGGCCGACGTCTTGACGATCGGCACCGGAGTCGCTAGTTTCCTATCTAGTTAATTAACCGAACGGCTAAACACGAGGAGCTGGACACCATGGGCAAGATCGTCGCGGTCACCTACCTCACGCTTGACGGCGCGTTTGAGAACCCGGGCTGGAGCGGGCCCTATTTCAACGACGAGATCAGCCAGTTTCAGGCCGACAACCTGGCCGAGGCCGACGTCCAGCTGCTCGGCCGGAAGACGTACGAGGGCTTCAAGGAGGCCTGGCCGAAGATGGAGGAGCAGACCGGCGACTTCGGCCTGAAGATGAACTCGATGCCGAAATGGGTCGCCACCACCACGCTCACCGAGCCCGAGTGGAACGCGCAGTTCATCTCCGGCGACGTCGCCGAGTTCGTCACCCAGCTGAGGTCGGAGCCCGTCAACGTGCTCATCGGCGGCAGCGCCCGCCTGGTGAACTACCTGGTCAAGCACAACCTGCTCGACGAGTGGCGGGTCATGGTCTACCCGGTGGTGATCGGCGACGGCCGTAAATTCTGGGAGGACGGGGTGGCGGCCAAGTTCGACGTGGCCAAGTCCTGGACGTCCAAGTCCGGCGTCTCCGTGATCACCTACACGCCGGCCGCGTAACCGCCATGAGCCCGGTGGCCACGGATCGCCTGAGTGTCATCTTCGGCGCGCTCGCCGACCCGACGCGCCGCTCGATCCTGGCCCGCCTGGCCGACGGCGAGGCAACCGTGAACGAGCTGGCGGCGCCGTTCGACCTGACGTTGCCGGCCGTCTCCAAACACCTCAAGGTGCTCGAGGCGGCCGGCCTGATCTCCCGCGGCCGGCACGCCCAGTGGCGGCCGTGCAGGCTCGAGGGCGGGTCCCTGCGCGAGGCGTCCGAGTGGGTCGAGCGGTACCGGGAGTTCTGGGGGTTCAGCTATGACAAGCTCGACGCCCACCTCAAGACGCTGAT
The DNA here is from genome assembly GCA_964236515.1 of uncultured Actinoplanes sp. Classification (GTDB taxonomy): domain Bacteria; phylum Actinomycetota; class Actinomycetes; order Mycobacteriales; family Micromonosporaceae; genus Actinoplanes. The sequence continues at coordinate 22,126 of CAXSDA010000003.1, read as the reverse complement.
GAAGGGCGGACCCGATGCCTGACGAGATGAGCTTCCGCGAGCTCGACCTCGTGCGGACGTTCGCCGCCCCGCGGGAGGGCCGGGAGGCGCAGCGCGGCCTGGGTGCCGGCTCGACCGTGGTGACGTTCGCCGACCTGGGCGACAAGACCGAGGTGACGAACCACTTCGCCGGCGGGACCACCGCCGCGGTTGAGGTCTTCATGCGCCAGGGCACCGGCGAGCAGCTCGACAAGCTGGCCGATGCCCTGGCGGGGTGACCTCCGGTCAGGAATCGCCGCCGGTCTCGCCCACGGGAGCGGCGGTCACGTCGTCGATCGCGTACTTCTTGGCCGCCTCGGCCGGGACGTGCGCGGGCACCTTGCCCCGCAGCGCCAGCTGCCGCAGCGTCGCCACCGCGATCGACTCGGCGTCCACATGGAAGTGCCGGCGCAGCGCGTGCCGGGTGTCGCTCATGCCGAAGCCGTCGGTGCCCAGCGACGTCCAGTCGTTCGGCACCCAGCGCGAGATCAGGTCGGGCACCGCCCGCATGAAGTCGCTGACCGCGACGGCCGGGCCCTCGGTGCCCTCGAGCTTCTGCCAGATGTACGGCCGGCGCGGCTGGTCGCCCGGGTTGAGCAGGTTGTGCTCCTCGGTCTCGACGGCGTCCCGGCGCAGCTCGGTCCACGACGTGACCGACCAGACGTCCGCGCCCACCCCCCAGTCCTGGGCCAGCAGCTGCTGGGCCTTGAGCGCCCACTGCATGCTCGTGCCGGACGACAGGATCTGCGCCGAGGGACCCGTGGTGGCCGGCGACGGCGAGTACTTGTAGATGCCCTTGAGCAGACCGTCGACGTCCACCCCGGCCGGTTCCGCGGGCTGCAGGATCGGCTCGTTGTAGACGGTCAGGTAGTAGTAGATGTTCTCGGGGTTCTCCCCGTACATCCGGTGCAGGCCGTTCTCGACGATGTGCGCGATCTCGAAGGCGAACGCCGGGTCGTAACTCACCACCGCCGGGTTGGTCGCGGCGATGAGCAGCGAGTGGCCGTCCTCGTGCTGCAGCCCCTCGCCGTTCAGCGTGGTCCGCCCGGCGGTCGCGCCCAGGAGGAAGCCGCGGGTCATCTGGTCGGCGGCGGCCCACAACTCGTCGGCGGTCCGCTGGAACCCGAACATCGAGTAGAAGATGTACAGCGGGATCATCGGCTCGCCGTGCGTCGCGTACGACGTGCCCGCGGCGATGAAGCTGGCCGTCGAGCCGGCCTCGTTGATGCCCTCGTGCAGGATCTGCCCGTTGGTCGCTTCCTTATAGGACAGGAACAGCTCCCGGTCGACCGACGTGTACGTCTGGCCGTGCGGCGAGTAGATCTTGCGGGTCGGGAATAACGAGTCCATCCCGAACGTCCGGGCCTCGTCCGGGATGATCGGCACCCAGCGCGCGCCGAAGTCCTTGTCCTTCATCACGTCCTTGAGCAGGCGGACGAAGGCCATCGTGGTGGCCACCTTCTGCTTGCCCGAGCCGCGCTTGACGCCGGCGAAGTTCTCCGACGACGGGATCTTCAGCGGAGTGGCGGAGGTCCGTCGCGACGGAATGTACCCGCCCAGCTCCGTGCGCCGGCTCTGCAGGTACTCCATCTCCTCGGACTTCGCGCCCGGGTGGTAGTACGGCGGCAGGTACGGGTTCTCCTCGAGCTGCTTGTCGCTGATCTCGAGGTAGAGCCGGTCGCGGAAGCCCTTGAGGTCGTCCAGGGTCAGCTTCTTCATCTGGTGCGTGGCGTTGCGGGCCTCGAAGTGCGAGCCCAGCGTCCAGCCCTTGATGGTGTGCGCCAGGATCACGGTCGGCTGCCCGGTGTGCTCGGTCGCCGCCTTGTACGCCGCGTACAGCTTCCGGTAGTCGTGACCGCCGCGCTTGAGCTGCCAGATCTGGTCGTCGGTCATGCCTTCGACGAGCTTGCGGGTGCGCGGGTCCCGGCCGAAGAAGTTCTCCCGGACGTACGCGCCGGATTCGCCCTTGTAGGTCTGGTAGTCGCCGTCGGGCGTCACGTTCATCAGGTTGACCAGCGCGCCGTCGGAGTCCTTGGCCAGCAGCGGGTCCCACTCCCGGCCCCAGATCACCTTGATCACGTTCCAGCCGGCGCCGCGGAAGAACGACTCCAGCTCCTGGATCACCTTGCCGTTGCCGCGAACCGGCCCGTCCAGCCGCTGCAGGTTGCAGTTGATCACGAAGGTGAGGTTGTCCAGCTCCTCGCGGGCGGCCAGGCCGATCGCACCGAGCGACTCGACCTCGTCCATCTCGCCGTCGCCGAGGAACGCCCACACGTGCTGCTCGGAGGTGTCCTTGATGCCGCGGTTCTGCAGGTAGCGGTTGAACCGGGCCTGGTAGATCGCGTTCAGCGGGCCCAGGCCCATGCTGACCGTGGGGAACTCCCAGAAGTTGGGCATCAGGCGCGGGTGCGGGTACGACGGCAGGCCGCCGCCCGCGTGCGAGAGCTCCTGGCGGAAGCCGTCCAGGTCGTTCTCGGTGAGCCGGCCCTCGAGGTACGCCCGGGCGTACATGCCGGGGGAGGCGTGGCCCTGGAAGAAGATGTGGTCGCCGCCGCCGGGGTGGTCCTTGCCGCGGAAGAAGTGGTTCATGCCGACCTCGTACAGGCTGGCCGACGACGCGTAGGTCGAGATGTGCCCGCCGACGCCGATGTCCGGCCGCTGCGCGCGGTGCACCAGCATGGCCGCGTTCCACCGGATGAACGCCCGGATCCGGCGCTCGATGAACTCGTCGCCGGGGAACCAGGGCTCCTGCTCCGGCGGGATGGTGTTGATGTAGTCGGTGGAGGTCAGGGGCGGCACGCCGACCTGCCGCTCCCGGGCCCGCTCGAGCAGGCGCAGCATCACGTACCGGGCTCGTTTGGCGCCGTGTTCGTCGATGAGTCCGTCGAGCGACTCGACCCACTCGGAGGTTTCCTCGGGGTCGATGTCCGGAAGCTGGCTCGGCAGGCCGTCACTGATCACCGGGCGCTTGCGTTCCGTGGCCACAGGCAGTCCTTTTGGTCGTATCGGTCCGAGTGTCCCATTGTGTGGGGCGCGCGGGAATGGTTCCATCCTGCCCCCTGCCGATGCGTGCCGTCACGCCTACCGCCGTACTGGCCGGTAACACTCCTCACCCTCGCAGGAACGACAGGCGGACCTGGCGGGTGGGGTTGTCGCCGTTCGGGTCGACCAGGCAGATCGACTGCCAGGTGCCCAGGGCCAGGCGGCCGCCGAGGACCGGGACCGAGGCGTGCGGCGGGAGCCAGGCCGGCAGCACGTGATCGCGCCCGTGCCCGCGCGAGCCGTGTCGGTGCCGCCATCGGTCGTCGGCCGGCAACAGTTCGTCGATGGCCCGCAGCAGGTCGTCGTCCGACCCGGCGCCGGTCTCGATGATCGCCAGCCCGGCGGTGGCGTGCGGCACGAACACGTGCAGCAGGCCGTCCGACTCGGACCCGGCGAACCTCGCGGCCTCGCCGGTGATGTCCCGGACCACCGGCCGGTCGCCGGTCCGGATCGTGATCACTTCGGTGCGCATACCGCTACGTATACAGGTCCAGCAGCATGAACGCGGTCACGGACAAGATCAGGAACAACGTCAGCAGTACGGCCGACCGCAGCACGATCATGACGTCAGTGCAGCATCGGGCCGCTCCCGCACGCGGCCGATCGCCGGATTGCCCCCCTCGCGTGTGGCAGGGGTCGCCCCGGTCGGCAATGCTGGGTCGCGTGACCACCCCGCAAAACCTCGACGAGCGGTTCCGCGACACGGTGACGGCGTTCACGCCGCCGGCCGTGCGGCGACCGCCCGCCGAACCGGTCCGTGACGGCACCACCCTCACCGGCGCCCGCGCCCGCGAACTGTTCGACGCCCAGCTCACCAGCCGCCACCTCGACCTCGCGGCCCGCTGGCTGCGCAGCTTCAACGAAGGCTTCTACACCATCGGATCGGCCGGTCACGAGGGGAACGCGGCCGTGGCCGCGGCGCTGCGCCCCGACGATCCCGCGCTGCTGCACTACCGGTCGGCGGCGTTCTACTGTGTCCGCGCGGCCGGCGCCGACCCGATCCGCGACATCCTGCGGGGTGTCGTCGCGTCCGCCCTGGAACCCATCGCCGGCGGCCGGCACAAGGTCTTCGGGCGGGCCGACCTGAACATCGTGCCGACCACCTCCACCATCGCGTCGCACCTGCCGCGGGCGGTCGGGCTGGCGTACGCGCAGACCCTCCCGGCGACCGGCGTCGATCGCAAGTGGCCGGACGACTCGGTGGTGGTCGCCTCGTTCGGTGACGCGTCGGTCAACCACGCCTCGGCCACCGCGGCGCTCAACGCGGCCGGCTGGTACGACCACTCAGGCGTACGGCTGCCGCTGCTCCTGGTCTGTGAGGACAACGGCCTCGGCGTCAGCGTGCCCTCCCCGGACGGCTGGGTGGCGGCCATGCTGACCTCCCGGCCAGGCCTGCGCTACTCGGCCGCCGACGGCACCGACCTCGTCACCGCCTACGACGCCGCGGTGGATGCGGTCACGTACGTCCGGGAGCAGCGCCGCCCGGCCGTGCTGCACCTGTCCATGATCCGGCTGATGGGCCACGCCGGGGCGGACGCCGAGGTGGCCTACCGCACCGCCGACGAGATCGCCGCCGACCTGACCCGCGACCCCCTCATCCGGACGGCGAAACTGCTGGTCGACTCCGGGGTGGCCAGCCCCGAGGAACTGATCACCCGGTACGACGAGGTCGGCTGGCAGGTCCGCAAGGTCGCCGAGGAGGTGCTGGGCGAACCCAAGCTGGCCGACGCCTCCGAGGTCGTCGTCCCGCTGTCGCCCCGGCGCCCGGTCCGGGTGGCCAAGACCATCGCCGACGCCGCCTCCCGGGCCACCGCGGCCGGCGCCGCCGCCCGGTCGCGGGCGTTCGGCGGCAAGCTGCCGGAGCAGGCCGGCCCGATGACGCTGGCCCAGATCATCAACGCCACGCTCACCGACGCCCTCGCCGCCATGCCCGGCGCGCTGCTCTTCGGCGAGGACGTGGCCCGCAAAGGCGGCGTCTACGGCGTCACCAAGAACCTGCGCGAGCGGTTCGGCCCCGAACGGGTGTTCGACACGCTGCTCGACGAGACCACCATCCTCGGGCTCGGCCTGGGCACCGGATTGGCCGGGTACACCCCGATCCCGGAGATCCAGTACCTGGCCTACCTGCACAACGCCGAGGACCAGCTGCGGGGCGAGGCGGCCACGCTGTCGTTCTTCTCGTCCGGGGCGTACCGGAACCCGATGGTCGTCCGGGTGGCCGGGCTGGCGTACCAGGAGAACTTCGGCGGCCACTTCCACAACGACAACTCGGTGGCCGTGCTCCGCGACGTCCCCGGCCTGGTGGTGGCCGTGCCGTCCGGGCCGGCCGACGCGGCCCCGCTGCTGCGTTCCTGCCTGGCTGCGGCCGCCGTGGACGGCAGCGTCTGCGTGTACCTGGAGCCGATCGCGCTCTACCACACACGCGACCTCTACCAGGCCGGCGACAACGAGTGGCTGGCGGAGTACCCGGCGCCGGGGGACTGGCCGGGCACCCACGTCCCGATCGGCCGGGCCAGGACGTACCCGGTGGGCTCGGCCCAGGATCTGACCATCCTGACCTTCGGCAACGGCGTCCGGATGTCCCTCCGCGTCGCTGCCCGCCTGGCCTCCGAGGGGTACGGGTCCCGCGTGGTCGACCTGCGCTGGCTCAGCCCTCTCCCGGCCGCCGACATCGTCCGGGAGGCCGGCAGCACCGGCCGGGTCCTGATCGTGGACGAGACCCGCCGCTCCGGCGGGGTCGGCGAGGGCGTGCTCGCGGCCCTGGTCGACGGCGGTTTCATCGGCTCTGCCCGCCGGATCGCCGCCGCCGATTCGCTCATTCCGCTCGGTCCGGCCGCGCAACACGTTTTGATCGGGGAAGATGCCATCACACAGGGTGCCCACGCGCTGCTGGCACGGTAAATTGCCACACACTCGGTGCGCCACTTGCGTCCGGGCCTGCAAGTGTGTGGACTACCCCCAAAGTTTCCCTAGGTGTGACAGGAGGACAAAAACAGTGAGCGCGACCGCTGGTCCGGCTGACGGCGTACGCAGTCTGGTGGACCGGTTCGGCTTCGAGCCGACCATGGTGGTCATGGAGATGGGCTACGACGACGATGTCGACGAAGACCTCCGTGACGCCCTGACCGAACGCGTCGGTGATCTCGTCGACGAGGACACCGATGAGGTCGTCGACGCGGTGCTGCTGTGGTACCGCGACGGTGACGGTGACCTGTTTGAGCTGCTCACCGACGCTTTGGGGCCCCTCGCGGGCAACGGCGTGGTGTGGCTCCTGACTCCGAAGGCGGGCCGCGACGGCCACGTCGAGCCGAGCGAGATCAGTGAGTCCGCGCCGACCGCGGGCCTGCAGCAGACCTCCACGATCAACGCCGGCAAGGACTGGACCGGCGCCCGTCTGGTCTCCCCCCGGGGCGCGAAGAAGAAATAACCGTGCCTGTGCTTCCAGGCTCCGCCGCGCCCGCCTTCACGCTGAAGGACCAGCACAACCAGGACGTCTCGCTGTCCGATTTCCGGGGCCGCAAAGCCGTTCTGCTGGTGTTCTACCCGCTGGCCTTCAGCGGGACGTGCCAGGGCGAGCTGACCGAGGTCAAAGAAAATCTGGGCGCGTACGCGAACGACGACGTGCAGATCCTCACGGTCAGCGTCGATTCGACGTGGGCGCACCGCGTCTGGGCCGACCGCGAAGGCTACGAATTCCCCCTGTTGTCGGACTTCTGGCCGCACGGGGCGGTCGCCCGGGCGTACGGCGTCTTCCACGATGTCGCCGGCTTCGCCAACCGCGGAACGTTCCTGATCGACCGCGACGGCGTGATCCGCTTCACCGAGATGCTGGGTCCGGGGAAGTCCCGCGACCAGGGAACATGGCGGAAGGCGCTGGCCACGCTTCCCTGACGGCGTGCGACTCGCCCCGGGTCGAGGGGCGCAGCCACGGATTCACAATCCGTGGCTATCGGCGTACGTTCGAGCCCATCCTGGGAAGACAGCCACCCGAGCGATACCCAGGAGCGTCCCATGGCCCGCACCCGACCCGACCTCACCATCCGCGATCTCTCCGGGCAGCGCGCCGTCGTGACCGGGGCCAGCGACGGCGTGGGTCTGGAGATCGCGAGCCGCCTGGCCGCCGCCGGCGCGGAGGTCGTTCTCCCGGTGCGCAACGCGCGCAAGGGCGAAGCGGCGATGACGACCGTCCGCCGGCGGACCCCGGACGCGAAGGTGTCGCTCCGCGACCTCGACCTGTCGTCGCTGGAATCGGTCGCGGCGCTCGGTGCGACCCTGCGGGACGAGGGCCGGCCGATCCACCTGCTGATCAACAACGCCGGCGTGATGACCCCGCCGGACCGGCAGACCACCGCGGACGGGTTCGAACTGCAGTTCGGCACCAACCATCTCGGCCACTTCGCCCTGGTCGCCCACGTGCTGCCGCTGCTGCGTGCCGGGCGGGCGCGGGTCGTCTCGCAGATCAGCGTCGCCGCGAACCAGGGCGCCATCAACTGGCCCGACCTGAACTGGGAGCATTCGTACCGCGGCATGCGCGCCTACAGCCAGTCGAAGATCGCGTTCGGGCTGTTCGGCCTGGAACTGAGCCGCCGCAGCCGGGACGGCGGCTGGGACATCACCAGCTACCTGGCGCATCCCGGCGTCGCCCCGACGAACCTGCTGGCGGCCCGCTCCGAGCTCGGCCGGGACCGCCCGACCGCAGCCCGGCGCCTGATCGGCGCATTGTCCCGGCGCGGCATCCTGTTCGGCACGGCCGACAGCGCCGGCCTGCCGGCCCTGTACGCGGCCACGTCACCCGACGCCCGCGACGGCGGCTTCTACGGCCCGAGCGGCCCCGGACACGTCGGCGGCCCGCCGGCCGAGCAGAAGCTGTACTCACGCCTGCAGAGCGAGGACGACGCCCGGCGCATCTGGGAGACCTCCGAGGAGCTGACCAAGATGTCCTTCGAGCACGTCTGAGAGGCGGCGGCAGGCGCTGGCCGCGCTTGCCGGAGCGCGCTCCGGTACGATCAGGGCTCCGGTTGTGTACCGGGCGCGTAGCTCAGTGGGAGAGCACTCGCCTTACAAGCGAGGGGTCGCAGGTTCGAAACCTGCCGCGCCCACCAGGGGGAGCAGCAGCAATACAGCTGACATGATCGGTTGGGCGGGCTGTTGCCAGCGACGCTGACAGCAACGGCGTTCACCGTCACGACAGCCGTCCGTCGAGCCTCCCGAGCGCCTGGCGCATCGCGTCCAGGTTCGCGTGTGAGACGCGGCTCAAGCGGAGCAGGCGGCGCGGGCTCTCCAGCAGGCTTGCGACGAGGAAGCCCTATCCGCGCAACCACGCCATTTACTCCGCGGTTAGGACGCGAGCTCTGATCAAGGGGGCGGCAGGGTCGATGAGGCGATCGCGGTGGCTGCACCCGTCGTAGCTCGTCTCAGCACGCTTGGATCACGCCGCGTTGTGTCCGAGACACGTGCAACAGTGCGGCTCCTTGGCAAGTACAAGTCGTACGGTCCTGCTGCATCCTTTACCGCATGGACCGACATGCTGCTCCCCGCCGCGTGACCCCTATCGCGCGAACCCGGGTTTCGACATCGAGCAATATGATGCGCGATCGCTGGATGACGTCCTCCCTGTAATCAGTCAGTTGTTCCCGGATGTATACAGGAGACGGCATTGCTGTGAAGGCCCTGAAAACGTCGTTGCTTTCATCGAAGGAATGCCGAAGGGGCAACACAGGCAGGCTTTCGTCTAATTGTCGCAACCGTAAAAGGAGCGCCGGTTGGATTTGCCTTCGGACATCAGCTCGCCGCGGACACGAAGTGGTGGCAAAGTGCGACCATCAAGCTGCCGCTGTCGACGAAAACTGAAGGGCACGGCCGAACCTGCGCCACAATTGAGCTGGCCGTCGCTGCCGACTATCGCCGTCGTAGAATCGCAAGCAAGATGCATGATGGCCTCCTCGCCAATGGGCACGAAACACGGGCCACACTACTAGTTAGGCCTGAAGCGGAGCCCGCGCGCAGAGCATACGAAAATTGGGGGCTACGTGCGAGTCGGCTCTGTTCGACCGTGGCCGGAAGCACCTACGAGGCCATGGTGCTTAACCTTAACTCGAAGCAGTAAATCGCAGCAGCCTCGGGACAGCTCACTTGCGCCGCAGCGCTCACAGGAAGAGTCATCGTACCGGCCGGTGTCTAACACTCTGGCGTCGACAGGACGTCGCACCGATCAGCGGTTGCACGTCACGGTGGAGTCCGTTGGTAGATAGCAACAACCTTTCCGGCGTGGAACAGCAGCAACTGCGGCGGATTGGTCGACGTCACCAGCCGAACCTGCGTAGCCCGCGGCACGACCTCGGCGTTGCGCAGCCCGAGCCGATCCTTCGCGGTCAGAGGAGAGCCGTAGCCCACCGCAGTCACCGAGCGCTCGACTGCTTCGAACCGGCCGTTCTCGGAGAGCGTGAACGTGCCGTTGTGACCGTTGATGATGTCGTTGGCGTGCCACTGCAGCACGTCCGGATGAGGGCTGACGCCGCTGGGAAGGGAGCGCGAATCGTTAAGAACGTCGAACGTCACCCCTAACGGCCGGTCGCCGGCGCCGAGGACTGTGCTCACGGCCTGACCGTCTAGTTCGATGGTCGCCCAGGAACCGAGGATCTGCTGGGTGGACGTCACCGGAACGCCCGCGGCGGCCGGGGTCACCGGCTCGCGGTGACCGCGAGGCAGGACGGTCGCTGCGGCGACGCTGAGGACAACGATCAAGGCGGCCGCGGACAGCAGGACGGCGACGGTGCGTTGCCGGCGGTGGCGTCCGGTGCGGATGGCGGCGTCGATGTCGATCAGGTCCGGTGGTGGCGCGGTCAGGACCGTGTCGAAGAGACCCCGTACCTCGTGGTCGTTCACGGCCGCTCCTGGATGTCGAATGCCGAAACGCCGAGCGAGGCCAAGGCGGCGCGGAGAGTGGTCAGGCCGCGGCTCGTCTGGGACTTCACGGTGCCCGTACTCGTGTCGAGGATGTGGGCGCGGTCTGCTCGACCGACAGGTCTTCCCAGAACCGCAGGACAAGCACGGCCCGTTGCCGGGAGGGCACCTGACGCAGCGCCACGAGCAACGTCTCCCGGCGGCGGTCGTCACCGCTGTCCGCCGGCGTCGCGCAGTCCGGGACCTGGTCGGTCGGCTGCTCCCGGCGCCAGGGTCGGCGCCGATGATCGAGATACCGGTTGACCAAGATGCGTCGCGCGTATGCACCGACGTCGCCGGATCGCTCCAACCGCGGCCACACCCGGTACAAGCGGACCAGCACGTCCTGGACCAGATCGTCGGCCAGGAACCAGTCACCGGACAACAGGAAGGCGGTACGGCGCAGGCCTCCACGCCGGCCTTCGGCCCAGCTCCGGAACTCCGCTTCCGCCTGCCGATCCAATCGACGCCCTCCTGGTCAATCGCGCTCTACCAGTCTCACGAAACTAAACCAGCGAAAGGTTGCACGCATCGGCAGGGATTAAGGCCGTCGCGCTGACGACCGAGCACTGACGCGGCAATGCGCGACCAGGTCCGCCGACTTCCAGGAACTCACCGGGACCAGAGGTCCTGAGACCAGGTAGTGCGAGTCTCAGAGCCGAGGCTCACGATCGGCTGACGGAGGACACCGATCAGCTAACGGTGTCCTCCGTCGGCTGATGCGCGACACATCTCCGCCGAGAGATGTGCGACAGATCTAGGTTGGTGGACGTGCTGAGCGAAGCGGAATTCGAGCAGGTAAGGCAGGAAATCTGCGCGTCCGGTCCGCCGAGCAGCGGCGAAGACCTCCACGGCATGGAGGTCGACGTCTGGGAGTACCTGGGAGAACCGCATATTGCCGACATGCGGCCGTTGCCGCGGGACCAAATATCTGTGCGACGGTCGGAAGGCGAGCCCTGGCTGATCTCAGCAGAGGCCACGGGCGCGCGCGCCGACGCCAACAGAATCAGGGCGGAGCTGTCAGGCATCTGGTCCGGACACTTGGCGTACCGATACCGGCAGGACCACATCTTGGTCGTCACCTCCGACGAGGTGTGCCTTCATGGAGTCACCCAAATCGACACGGACGACTTTTGGGTCACAGTCGAAGTTCGTGTCGTCCTAAGCTGACAAGTTCGCTCACCCGTACAGGCTCGCACGCGAACCTTACTGCCGGCCGGCAGCGGAGGGAGGTCCTGGGACGTCCCACGGGCAGTCGCCAGGCGCCGGCGACTGCATGCGAAGGACGAATTAGGCTCGGGGCGAAGGGAACCGACGGAAGACACAAGGTCGGCCGCCGTGTCTAGTCCCCATTGATATTTGGCGGTTGGCCTAGGTTTCTTGAGGGCCGCGTAGCTTCGGCAGACCTAGCGCATCCGATCCCCGCCGATGTTGGCGAATCGGGTAGCGCGCACGATCTCGCCGACTATGTCTTCGACGTCGCGGCCGTCAGTGCTGATCCGTACGTCACCGACGCCGGCCTGATCCAACGCGTGCCCTTCAGCCGCCGCCTGGTCAGCCACCGCCCATACGGTCGCCTCGGGCTGACCGGTGAGTGAGTCACCGGCGAGGTTGACACCAATCCCTCTGCCGCGTTGCAGTATCCGTGCTCCCGGGGTGCTGTGGTTTGCATGTAGCCGGCACACCGTCAGCGAGACGGACGGCAGAGCCTCGGCGTAGGCGTTGACCGCGTCAGTGCTTTCTACCGCGCCGATGATCACGAGCCGTTCGGCACCGGCAGCGTAATAGGTCCGCCACAGTGCGGCCAGGTTGGCGGCCTTAAGCCGGTGGTTTTGCCGATCGGTGGACGGGACAGGCCGGTGAAAGCCGATCTGCTCAAGGTCGACGCAAGCGGCGTGCAGGCCGGACGTCCGAACCCTCTCGTACACTTGCCAGCCCACTGTCGATTTGCCGACGCCTGTGACGCCGCTGACGAGTAAAGCTTCACCTGCAGGGGTGTTGCCTCTACGGTCCGTGGGTGTACCGCGCCCGACCGGTTGAACCGGCCATCCGTCGAGCTTCGTCGTTACCTGCTTTAGGACGTCGGCCACGGACAGTTCCGTGGTGTCCACGCAATCCTGGGCAGCGTAGAGGCGGTCTAGCTGCTCGGCGTGGGCCAGTTCCCGTGTCAGGTCCGTGCTCGGTCGGCCCCTCGCTTGCAGCCGGCGACGTAGTTCCGGAGCGTCTGCGCGGAGTCGAAGCGCGCGCAGAGCAACGTGCGGCAGCACCTCATTGTCGATTCCGCGTTGGGCCTCGACCACGCCGGACACGACAAGGAGTTGCGCGCCCGCAGTCATGTGGTTGATCGCAACCGCGTCGAGGTTACGTGCCTTCATCCGGTGTCGGCCTGGGTCGTCGGAGGGCTCGGGCACCCACGCCCCGGGCTCGGGCGGGCCGTAGCAGATGCCGAGCTGGTCAATGTCGACGTAGCCGACCGGAGTGCCGCCAGCGGCGATCTGCTCGAAAAGCTTCCAGCCGATCACTGACTTGCCCACGCCGGGTGGTCCGTATATCCATAGGGTCGGCAGCCGCACTTCAACCATGCCCGAATCTAGGCCTCAGCAGCAAATGATCATGTCAACCATCAGGCGGGGCGCCGTGTCAAGCATCAGCCATGACGGGACACGTATGCCTGTGCCGTGTGGCCCGACGACTGATGTGCGACGCGGATCCGCCAGGTGATGCGCGACAGTTGATCTAGGAAATTGGGGTAGCCCTGGCCGGTGTCACCGCGGCCACCGGAGTTCTGGTCTCGGCTTCCCCGGCCATGGCCGCGGGCGGGGGCTGTATCGACCACCTTCGCAGCGGCTGGAACGTCGGCGTCTGCATCTCGGCACCCAACCGCGTGTACAGCGACTTCTATGTCAACACGCGCGGCAGCCTCGGCAGCAATTGCCACATCGACATGCAGATTTACGAGTACGACATCGCCGGGAACTGGTGGGCGGTCGTAGCGGCCCGCACCGACGGGTGCTACATCGGGCATCACTCCGCCTTCTCCTACGGCCACTACACCAACAAGTCGTACCGCACTTTGGCCTACGTAACCGTCAACGACCGCGACGTGGACACCGGATACAGCCCCTACGCTTATTGAGGTCCCGGCCTGGTAACCGAGCTTCACACCGTCACGGCCGAGTCTGAGGACCGGTGTGCTGTCAGGCCCGGCCGGCTCGGGGGAGGTGTGGGCCAAGCCGATGTCCGACGGAGGCGCGGCGGTGGTGCTGCTCAACCGCGGCGACGAGGCGCGCGACATCACCGCCGACGACCTCGTGCCCGGGTCTGCCGTCCACGACATCACGACCGGACCCGTGGACACCTTCGACGGCCGGCTGCACCGCCGCGTCGAGCCGCACGACGCGGTTCTGCTCCGGCTGCCGTAGGAACTACGCGGCCGCCGAGAGCCGGGCCTGCTCGGCGGCGACGTCGAAGGTCGGCGGCGGGTACTGCGGGTCGATGTCCTCCAGCGCCTGCCGCAGCAGGGTGGAGACGGCCCAGTTGCGGTACCACTTGTGGTCGGCCGGCACCACGTACCAGGGCGCAGCGGCCGTGCTGCACCGGCTCAGCGCGTCGGCGTACGCCTGCTGGTAGTCGCCCCAGCGAGCCCGTTCGTCGAGGTCGCCGGGGTTGTACTTCCAGTACTTGGTCGGATCGTCGAGCCGGTCCTGCAGCCGCCGCTTCTGCTCCGCGAACGAGATGTGCAGCATGACCTTGACCAGCCGGTACCCGTCGGCCACGAGCTCGGCCTCGAACGCGTTGATCTGGTCGTAACGCGCCGCCCAGACGTCCTCGGGCACAAGCTGATGCACGCGTACGACCAGCACGTCCTCGTAGTGCGACCGGTTGAAGATCCCGACCTCGCCGGCCGCGGGCAGCGCGCGGCGGATCCGCCACAGGAAGTCGTGGCTGCGTTCCTCGTCAGTCGGCGGCCCGAACCCGACGACCGACAGTCCGGCCGGGTTCATCCCGCTGGTGACCGCGCGTACGGTCCCGTCCTTCCCGCCGCAGTCCATCGCCTGCAACACAAGCAGGACCCGACCGGCCTTCGTGTCGTGCTTGGCCGAGGCGAAAAGCCGTTCCTGGTACGCCCCCAGATCGTCACCGATGGCCGCCACCCGGCTCCGCGACCACCGCTTGGGGTGGCGCCGGGCCGCACGTTCGTCGGACAGACCGGGAGTACCGGCGGGGTCGATCCCGGCCAGGTCGACCGGACCGGGCCCCACCGCCAGCAGCTTCCGCAGATCAGTCATGGCTCCCCTTTCGTGACCGGCCGGAAGGTGACCATCGTCCCAGCTTCCGCCACGGTGTCATAGCGGTTCCGGCGGACCGGGTTCGGGGACGATTGAAGGGACCTGGTTTGCGGATCGAGGCAGACGACCGCGAACTGTGGAGAACCGGGGTCAGCGGTGCCAGGTGCGGGTCGTTGATGTCGTAGCGTTGCCGACTTTGTCGTAGGCGCGGAGTTGGATCTTAAGAGTCTTGCCGTACTTCTTGGTGTCGATCGCGAAACGGTGGGCGGCGGTGTGGGTGGTGGCGGCGACCTTGCCGTTGATGATCAATTCGATCCGGTTGATGCCGTTGTGGTCGGTGGCCGTGGCGGTGACACGTACGGTTCCGCTGACTTTCGCGTCGTTCTTAGGGGCGCTGACTATTGTCAGGCCAGGGCGGGTGTTGTCGACCGTTACCCAGATGGTGACGGGTTTGCTCATGTTGAAGAAGGGGTCGGCTGCCTGCCAGGTCAGGATGTGGCGGCCGTCGCGGCCGGCGGGGATTGCGGCGGTGAAACCCCGGCTGGCGGTGGCGGGTTTGTGGTCCAGCCAAGCTCCGTAAAGCCCGGACGGGTCGGTCGCGCGGATCCCGCTGGGGATAGTGCTGCCGCGTACGAGGGCGCCGTTGGCGGGCGTTGCCGAGGTGATCACAGGGCCGGTGCTGTCGACGTCGACGGTGAAGGTTCGGGTGGCTTGATGGCCGGCGCGGTCCCAAGCTCGAACCTCGACGGTGGACGTCCGTTCCGTGGTGCCGAAGTCGAAATAGTAGTCGTCACTCGGGAAAGTTGCGGCCGGTCCAACGTCGCGGTGTTGTACGAGGATGCCGTCGACCCGGAACTCGTCGCGGCTGACCCCGGAGTCGTCGGGCAATTCCACGCTGATGTTCGTGGGGCCATGCGCACGTCCGGGTATACCGCTTGCGAAGTGGGGTTCGCCGATCGTCGGGGGTGTGTTGTCGACGGTGTAGGTCGGTTGGTAAGTGCGGGTGTTCCCGGCGAAGTCGGTGACGGTCAGCGCGATACGGGGGTGAGTGGCGGTGTCCCAGATGAGTCGCCAGGGTGCCGCTGTCGCGGTATCGAGGTGTGCCTGGGTGGTGGCGTCGGTGAGACTGATCTGGGCGACGTCGTCGGAGAGGTCGGTGGCGGTCAGGGTGGTGGTCCCGGTGACGACCTGCCCGTTGCCGGGGGCGAAGATGGCGCCTGGCTTCAGCAGGTCCACGCGGGCGCGGGTGGTGCCGGAGGCGCTCTCGCCGGCCGCGTCGTGGATCTCGACCGTGACTTGGATATCGGTGTTGTTCTCGGCGTTGGTGAGTGGCACGTGGACGCCGTTGTCCCAGGTCGTGTAAACGCCGGCTGGGGTCGCGTTGACGGAGATGTCGATTACGGTGACATCGCCGGTCCAGGCGGGATGGATCAGATTGTCGATCCCCAGCAGCTGTCCGTCGGTGAGCCCGGTAGATGTCAGCGCGAGGGTGTCACCGCCGGCGGCCCACGCCGGCCCTGAACCGGAGGCAAGTAATGAACCGACCGCGACCGTGATCGCTGCTGCCCGACACCTGCCTATGGCTGTCCTCCCTGAGTTGTATACCAATGCTGGCTTTGCCGAGTCACACCGGCCGTCGCGGGTCATAGGGGAAGGTTCCAGTTCTGAGCGTTGGTGTCGTTGCAGGTGTAGATCTGCAGCTGGAGCTTGGTGGTGACATTGCTTTGCGGGTCGTCGAGGCAGAGGCCGGTTGCGGGGTTGAGCAGCGCGCCATGGTCGCTGCTGGTCCATTGCTGACCGGCGTGCGCGTTGCAGGTGTTGGTTTGGACCTTGCTGCCTTTGACGGTCGCGTCGGCGACAATTTCGAGGCACTTGTTGGTGATGCGGATCGTGCCGTCACCGGGAACGCTCCAGGTTTGGCTAGCGGTGGTGTCGCAGGTGGTGATGTAGGCGGGGGCACCCGTGGCGGTGAGGCAGTTCACCAGCAGCGCGATGTCGACGGAACCGGTGGCGGGGGGACGCAGATCCCACATCTGGCCGGTGGTGTTATTGCAGGTGGTGATCTGCAGATGGGTGCCGTTGGCGGTGTTGCCTTGGGGGTCATCGAGACACAGCCCGGACTTGGCGTTCACGAAACCGCTGGTTGAGCCTGCTTGCCAATGTTGCGATGCGCTGGTCGTGGGATCGATGCTGCAGGCGCCGATGACGACGGCAGTGGATTTGGCGGTGCCACCGCCGGCGCTATCAAGGCACTTGCCGTTGACGCGCAGGGTGCCGTCCCCGGGTGAGGTCCAGCGTTGAGCAGAGGTGTTGTTGCAGGCGTAGAGCTGCACCTGGGTGCCGTCCGCGGTTGTGCCCTGTGGGTCGTCGACGCATTTGTTGTCAGGGGTGCCGACGAGCGGGCCGCTGTTGTCGGTGGCCCAGGTTTGCGCATTGGTGCCGTTGCAGTCGTGGATTTGCAGCGCGGTGCCGTTGAGGGGGTTGCTCGAGGGGATGTCGAGGCACCGCCCAGAAGCGGTTTGCCTAAGGCCGCCGGCGGCTGTTCGGTGCCAGATCTGAGTGGCGGCTGCGGTGCAAGCAGTGACCATGACGGCGGTGTTGTTCGCGGTGCCGCCGCCGGTGGTGTCGAGGCAGTTATTACCGGTGTGGAGGGTTCCGTCACCGGGCATCGTCCACGGCGGGACCGGGGTGGACGCGCAGTCGTTGATCTGTGCGACGGTGCCCGATGCGGTGAGACATTTATTGAATAGGCCTGAGCGGAACGCCGTGCTGGCGGTCAGGGCGTTGGTGACGGCGCCGAGGAAACCGCTGGCGGTGTTGTTGCGGTAGGCGTCGAGGTGGCCGGTGTTGGTGGTGGCCCACAGGTCGGGCCGACCGTCGTGGTCAATGTCGGCGCCGGTGACGGCGGTGACGGCGGGGCTGGCGAAGCCGGTGGTGGCGTACACGGTGTTGGTACCGTCGGCGCCGGCGAGTACGCCGGTAGCGGTGTTGCCGGTCCACAGGTCGAGTTCTCCGGCTTGGTCGCGGGAGAACAGAGCAGCGTTCGCCGCGATCGGCAAACCGGTGATGCTGCGGTGGGCCCATCCGGCGCTGACCGGGTCGGGCAAGTTGAACGTGCCAGGCGGGTTGGACGCGGTGTAGCGGTAGAGGTTGTCGCCGACGGTGGCGTACAGGTCGACGGTGGTGACGCCGGTGGTCGGGTCGCTGCTGGGGACGGCCGCGACCTGGGCGACGGTCTGGCCGCCGTCGCCGGCGTCGACCGGGGGCAGTTGCAGGATGAAGCCGTGGTCGGGGTCGAGGGTGTTGCCGTCGCCGGTCCCGGGGATCACTTCGACGTTGCTGTCGCCGGTGTTGGCGGCGGCGGGGAGTCGGATGATGACGTCGTTGACCTGGTCGCCGGTGAGGTCGGCGATGTCGGCGGTGGTGCCGGTCCAGTCGGTGGTGTGCCCGGTGGCTTGGTTGCCGCCGGTGCCGTCACCACCGACCTGGATGGCCGGTCCGACGTGACCGCTGGTGTCGGCGCCGGGGTGCAGCCACAGCCCGGGGTCGCCGGTGTCGCCGACGGTGAGGGCGTCGGCGAGGCCGTCGCCGGTGAGGTCGCCGGGGACGTCAGGCGTTGTCAGGGCGCCGGTCCGGAATGGGTAGGCGGCCAGAGCACTGGGATTACCGGCCGCGTCGACGGCGTACACGTAGAGCGTGTTCGCGTCGACCCGGCGCGGGGTGATGGTGATGGTCGTGGCGGCGCTGTTGGGTTGGGCGTCGATGGCGGTCGCGTCCGGGTACAGCTCCGGGCCATGGGGGAGCGGGGTCGGCGGGGGTGTGTTGAGTGAGTACACGTACCGGACGGGTGACTCGGTACCCGTCGGGGTGATGACGAAGTCGCCGGGGGTCCGGGCCGGCGCGCCGGTGCTGGTCTCCGGGTAGGTTGCCGAGTTGATCGTCGGCTGCCCGGGTTGGGTGTGGTCGATGGTGAAGGTGCAGTCGTTCGTGGTCTGGCTGAGGGCATGGCCGTCGCTGGCGTAGACGTGCCAGCTATACGTGGTCTTGTCGGCGAAGGCGGAGGCCGGGACGGTGATGACGGCGTTGTTGTTGTTGCTGACGCTGATCGTGGCGGTCTGCTTGGTCTTGGTGGCGGTGTTGGTGATGTCGTAGTAGGCGGCGAGCTGGCCCTGGCCGCCGTCCATGTCGGTGAGTTTCGCTGAGAAGGTGATGTCGGTGTTCCCGATGGCGCCGCCGGCGCAGGGCACGGCGGGGCTGGTGACCGCGTTGCTGGGGGTGTCCGGCGGGAAGTCGTAGTCGATGGCGATCGTGGGGTTGTGGTCGAACTTGCGCCAGGCCGCGGCGTGGTTCTCGTCGTCGTTGTAGAGGCCGAGCGTCTCGCGGGCGACGTGGGTTTTCGGGTCGAGGTCTTTTTGGATCCGGCTGGTGATGGTGAATTCCTGCCAGATGCCGGGTGCCTTGTCGTAGTTGGCGGCGACCTGCTCGTGGGTGAGTTTGTCGCCCTTGGCCGGTTGGTTGTTCCAGGTGGTGGAGGCGCCGATCGCGCCGGTGTTGTACACCGACACGCTGTGGGTGGTGTTGTCCGGCGACCAGACCACCCGGATCTGTAATTGGGCCTGGTTGACGTGCGCCCCCCAGATGCTGGTGGGGATCGCGAACTGGAAGAACGATCGGGCCGTGAAGGCGGGCGGGTCGAAGGTCTGGTAGCCGACGCGGGCGATCCCGTCGTTGTACTTGCTGTTGAAGTAGGACTGGCCGGGGCGGTAGCTGTCGACGTAGGTCCAGCCGTTCTGACTCAGCGAGGTCGAGTTGGAGTTCCACGACGGGTCGACGTAGACGGGATAGGTGACTCCGGTTCCCTTCAGGAGAACCGGATCCGGGGTCAGGGTCACCGCGTTCTGGCTGACGTCGACGCCGACCGTGCTCACCTTGGCGCCGCTGCCGGGTCCGGCCGGGGTGGATGCGGCCGGATCGTCGGTTGCTGCAGCCATTCCTTGCGTCTTGTTCGTGGACGCCGCCGAGGTGATGCTGGAGTCCCACATCAGCGGCGCTTGGGCGTTGAACACGGTGCGGCCGAAGCGGTCGACGCCCTCAACACCACCGGCCGTCTCCGACAGGTCGATGCCGGACGTCTCGGTCCGCAGTCGCAAGGTCGCCAGGTCGGGTTTCTGGGCGGCGACGGCGTTGTGGATGACCAGGACATGGCTGAATCCGCCGTCCTGGTCTGCGGTGACGACGAGGTCGACGTCCTGCAGGACATTGCTGTAGGTGAGGCTGGCACCCGACACGGTAGGAGTGGGCAGCGGGGTGGGCCAGTACAAGCTCAGCCGGGCCGTGCCGTTGGCCATCGTCGCGAGCGGCTTCGGCTTCGGTGCTGCTGTGCCGCCGCTGCCGCTCGGGTCGGTGCGGTCACCGCCGGACAGGACGAGTCCGGCGGAGACCGCGTTCGGGCTGTATGTGCCGTCCGGATTCGGATGCAGGTTGGCATCCAACCCGACCCAGCCCGCGCGCTGCCGGACCCGAACCGGCAAAGCGCTGACCTGCATCGTAAAGGTGCCATCGGGATTGGCCTGCACCTGCTCGGTCGGGGTGGTCTGCGCATCAACGGTCACTGGCTGACCGGTCTGCGCCGCCTTCGCCTTCGCGGCTGCCTCCACCGTGGACAGCGTCCGCACTGGCCGGCCCGGCCCGGCCGCGGGCGTGACCGGCGGCGAGCTCGGAGCGGCGACAGCCGGAGCGGCGACCATGGGCAGCCACAAGGTGACGACAGCGGCCACGGCGATGATCCGGCCACGCTGACGATGAGCGAGCATCAATTCCCCCGAACAAGTCCGCCGCCCGCGCATCGAACCGTCGGCCACCGGGTCCGACGAGGAGCGTCTCGTCTGTCGCGGCATGCTACCGACACACCGTGACAACCGTCGATGCCTTTGGGGTATCGCAATGAACACAGAAAGTGGGGCAGCGCATTCATAGGGCTCGCTGTATTGTCCAGGCGATCTCCACGGGGGCTCAGGAGGAAACCTATGACCGTCAACAAGAATCCCCACCGTCGACCCGCTAGAGTCGGTCGGTCCACGCGCCGCTCGAGCCGGTTGCCCGTCGCGGTGAGGTGCCTGCTGGCTGGGCTCATCCCGGTGATCGCGACAGCGTCCCTGTTGACGGCCGCCCCGAATACCGCTCAGGCCGGCCCGGTGCTGGCGGCCGCCCATCGACCGTCCTATCCAGAGGTTCATGGCCATGCGGCCGCACCGGCAAGGGTTCCGCGTCCCCGAAACGACGCCGCCGTCGCCTACCGGCCCCAGCCGGTCAGCTGGCCGGCCGCCGGGACCGCCACCGTCCGCCTTGCTCCCGGACCCTCGCGCGCACTGCACACGCAAGCCCAGCCCATGGCGCGGGTCGGCAGCCTTCCAGTCTCTGTGGCTTCCACCGGCACTCGGGCACCGGCCGCCGTGACCGTGACCCTCGCTGATCAGACCGCCACCCGTGCCGTCGGCGTCCAAGGGCTGCTCATGACGGTGACCCCCGACAGGGGCAGCGGCGGCACCGTACGCGTCGGCGTCGACTACTCCGGTATCGCGGCGGCGTTCGGCGGAGACTACGGCCAGCACCTACAGCTCTTCACCCTGCCGGCGTGTGCCTTGACCACCCCGCAGCAGCCGCAGTGCCGGACCGCAACACCGGTGGCCACTCAGAACGATCCCGACGGCCAGCGGCTCACCACTGAGTTGGCCATGCCAGCAGCAGCCCGAACGACCGGCGCGACGCTCGGCTCAGCCCCGGCGGTGGTCTTGGCGGCTACGACGACCACCAACAGCCCGTCGGGCAATTACTCCGCGACCAGCATGAAGCCCTCCGGGGCATGGAACGCCGGCGGAAGCTCCGGCGCGTTCACCTACAGCTACCCGATCGCCACCCCACCCGTTTCTGGCGGCCTTGCCCCGCAGGTTGCGCTGGCCTACGACTCGCAGAGTGTGGACGGGGAACAAGCCGCGACCAACAACCAGCCGTCATGGATCGGCGACGGCTGGGACTACAACCCCGGCTACATCGAACGCTCGTATGTCACCTGCTCCAAAGACCCGGCCGGTAAACTCCCGAAGACCGACGACTCCTGCTGGGACGGCCAGATCCTGCACGTCTCCTTCGCGGGCATGTCCGGCGACCTGATCTACGACGCCGCCACGAAGACGGGGAAACTGTCCGGGGACGACGGTACGACGGTCACCCTGACGACGGGGGGCTCGAACGGCACGAAACCCGGCGACTACTGGCGGCTCACCGCCAGGGACGGCACCCAGTACTTCTTCGGCCGGAATCACCTGCCCGGGTACACCTCCGACGCGGCCACCCCGCCGACGAACTCCGCCTGGACACTGCCGGTGTACGGAAGCCCACCGGACTGTGCCGGGGCCACCTCGTGCACTCTGGCCTGGCGGTGGAACCTCGACTACGTCGTCGACGCCCACGGCAACGCCGCGGCCTACTACTACACCAAAGAGAGCAACTACTACGGGGCGAACAAGTCCACCACGGGTGTCGTCTACGACCGCGGCGGCTACCTCGACCACATCGACTACGGCCTGCGCGACCCCAAACCCCAATCCGTTCAAGCGCCCGCGCGCATCCAGTTCGGCGTCGACGAGCGGTGCACCGAATCGAAGACAACGTGCGCAGCAGCCCAGTTCGAAACCCACAAGGACAAATGGCCCGACGTCCCCGGCTATCTGGAATGCCTGTCCGGCAAAACCTGCGACAACCACTCGCCGTCCTTCTGGACCCGGCTGCGGCTCACCTCGATCACCACGGAAATCAACGCCGGTGGCTCGAACAAG
>CAXSDA010000002.1:249394-254384 GCA_964236515.1 uncultured Actinoplanes sp. | reverse complement strand
GGAATAGCCAGAGCATCCAAACCGGGGTTTTACCCAAGCCGACCACACCTCCAAATTACACAGTAGTTATTACTTCTGTTGCGGCTAGTCCTCATGAGCCGATTCGACGATCCTATCGTAGCGTGTGGGTCAGTAGCACGCAGTCAAAATAGACCCACCCGCTATACCATAGAAAATCAACGCTGCCGCGAATCCGCTAGTTATGATGGTGGCGACAACCAGGGCCGTCGTGGTTCCTACTAAAGTTGCGATAGCGAGTCCACAGTCAAGCGTACTCTTCTTAATGTTCCCGGTTGGGTCTGTATTGGTCACGGGATTGTCGGCGGCATACGCGTAGCGGTTACCGTTGGCAGGATCACTCACGACAGAGTACTTGTCTTGTTGGGTGAATTGTCCGATGGTGGGGTCGTACCAGCGGGTGCCGAATTTGGTGAGTCCGACGGCTTTGGTGCCGGCGGCGTAACCGATGATGTTGGCGGTGTCGACGGTGTCGTAGATGGTGGGGGTGCTGCGGTTTTCGCCGTAGGGCCAGTAGTCGTAGCCGGTGCTGGTGAGGCCGCCGCCGCTGGTGGCGACGAGGTTGTTGACGCTGCCGAGTCCGTCGATGACGTAACCGTAGTGGTGGTGGGTGCCGCCGGAGACGTATTGCAGGCCGATGGGCTGCCCGGTGGAGGGGTCCCGTTCGATGTAGTAGTCGGTCTGAGCGCCGGTGGCGGTGGTGACCACGTGGTAGCTGCTGACCTGGGGCACGCCGAACGGGTCCGGGGGTCCGTAGGTGTAGTAGGTGGTGGTGGTGCTGGTGGTGGTGGTGGCTAGTTCGTTTTGGCCGGTGCCGGCGTAGGTGAGGGTGACGGCGGTGCCACCGTTGTGGGTGGTGAGCATCTGTTCGGCGGCGTTGTAGGTGCGGCCGGTGTCGCCGGGGGCGGTGAGGGTGTTACCGGCGCCGTCGTAGGTGTAGCCGGTGGTGGTGATCTGGTTGGCGGCGTTGTAGGTGCGGGTTTGGCTGGTGGTGCCGTCGGTGGTGACGCTGGTGCGGGCGCCGTTGGTGTTGTAAGCGTATGCCTTGCTGTGGCTGCTGCCGGCGGCGGCGTTGACCCGGTTTCCGGTGTCGTAGCCGTAGGTGGTGATGTTGGAGCCGTAGTCGGTTTTCCAGCGCAGCTGGTCGGTGTCGCCGGTGGTGGCGCAGGGTTGTCCGCTGGTGTAAGCGGTGTAGCAGTAGGCGCCGTCGTAGGCGACGTTGCTGGTGTTGTCGTTGAGGATGGTGGTGTCGGTTTTCACCCGGCCGGAGCTGTCGAAGGTCCAGGTGGTTTTGGAGGAGCTGGCGGTGCCGGCGGCGTTGCTGTCGAAGCGGCTGCTGGTGCGGCGGCCGTTGTAGTCGTAGCCGAAGACGTAGCGGATGCTGCCGCCGGAGGTGGTCATGGCAGTCATCAGGTTGCGGTCGTCGTAGGTGTAGGTGTCGGTGCCGCGGCCGTCGATGGTGGAGGTGGTGTTGCCGACCCAGTCGTAGCCGTAGGTGTGCCAGTTGGAGAAGTAGCCGGTGCTCTGGTCGGTGAGCCGGTTGAGGGTGTTGTAGTAGTAGTCGTTGGTTCCGGTGGCGTCGCTGCGGTGGGTGAGGTTGCCGTTGGTGTCGTAGGTGTAATGCACGGCGGTGGTGGCGTCGCTGTAGGCGACGTTGGTGACCCGGTCGTCGGTGTCGTAGCTGTAGGTGCTGGTGCGCCCGGCGCCGTCGGTGGCGGTGGACAGCCGGGCGTAGGCGTCGTAGGTGAAGGTGCGGGAGCCGAGGCTGGTCCCGGTGGGTGGGGTAATCCCGGTGAGTTGTTTGTCGGTGTTGTAGGTGTAGGTGGTGGCGTTGGTGCCGTTGGCCGGGTCGGTAGATGAGGCGACGGTCCCGTCGCTGTTGTAGGTGACCTTGGCCGTGGCCGGCAGCGCGTTCTGCGCCTGCAGGGTGTTCCCGGCGCCGTTGTAGCTGTACAGGGTTTGGTGGCTTTGCGGGTCGGTGCTCGAGGAGGCTTGGAAGTTGCCGGTCGGGTTGGTCCCGGTCGCTGTGTTCGCATAGGCCCAGGTGGTGGCGGCGCCGGTGGGCAGCTGGGTTTTGGTCAGCGATTCACCGGAGTTCGCACCGTAGGTGTTGGTGACGACTTTGGTGTAGGCGTCGGTGCTGGTGGCGATGTCGTTGAACGAGTTGTACGTCGCGGAGTGGCTGTGGCCGTCCTGGTCGTAGATGTTGGTGACGCGTCCGTTGGCGTTGATGCTGAAGGTGGTGTGCGGTACGTCGGTGATGCCCTGCGCCGGGTCGGTGTCGGCGTCAGC
Source organism: uncultured Actinoplanes sp. (assembly GCA_964236515.1). Lineage (GTDB taxonomy): Bacteria > Actinomycetota > Actinomycetes > Mycobacteriales > Micromonosporaceae > Actinoplanes. The sequence continues at coordinate 252,074 of CAXSDA010000002.1, read as the reverse complement.
CAGGATGGTCTGGGAGCTGCTCACGTACCACAGGCGGGTGACGCCGCCTTGCGAGGTGTCGGTGTCCCAGCGGGTCAGCGAGGTGGCCCGGTGGCTGCTGTCGTAGGTGACGGTGGTCTTTCCGATCGGGGTGTCGATGGTGGTCGGCTGGTGGTTGCTGTCGTAGGTGAAGGTGGTCGTGGCCCCTTTCGGGTCGGTGATGGTTTTCAGGTTCCCGGCGGTGTCATAGGTGTAGTAGGTGTAACGGGTGGTGGAGTCGGTGCCGGACTGGCTGATCCAGTCGATACCGGAGCTGCCGTAGTCCATCGCCGCGGTCCGCGGGGTGCTGGCCCCGCGGTTGCCGACCACGGTGGACTGGCCACCGCCGGTCACGCCGGTGGTGATGGCCTGGCCGTTGCGGTCGGTGACCGTGACGACGACGCCGTTGGCGTCGAAGGTGGTGACGGTGCCGGTGCCGTGGTCGGTCAGTTTCCAGCCGGTGCCGTTGTGGGCCAGGATGGCTTTGAATTGCCCGTCGGTGGTGTACGTGGTTCCGGAAGAGGTGAACACGCCCGTGGCCCCGGTCGGGTCGACATAGGTCAGCGACCCGTCGCCGTTGTCGAACAATCCGGTCTCACTGCCGCTGCGGGCCCGCCAGCCGTGACCGTAGTCGGCGATCTCCAACGCCGAGCCGATCATCAAGCTGTTGTAGACCGGGCCGACCGCCACGTCGTGCCCCAGAGCCGGCACAGTCAAATCGGTGCTGGAGATCATCAGGTTGCCCGAGCCGACGTTGATTTTTGCGGTCAGCCGGTCGGTCAGCGGGAACGACAGCAGCGTGCCGTTGCGCACGTCACCGGTGCCTTTCACCGCGTTGGGAGCGGTCAGGGACGCCGTGCCGCTACGCGCGGCTGACTGCGGGTGGCCCAGGTTGACCACGGTGCTGCGGTGATGCAACACCGGTGGCTGAGGATGCCCGGCCCGCTGAGTTGAGCCGGCCTCGCCGGCGACACCCGGGGCCCGCGGTGTCGCCACCGCCGGCCGGGCCACAGCGACCGCGGACGTCATCACTAGAACGGCCGCACCTGTCCATACGGTGGTATTCCGGGCGCGTTGGTGCCATGTTGTCACTACGACTCCTGGCGTGTGGGGCTCGTAGGGAAGGCTTGGTCGGGGTGAGGAGACCCGCCTAGATCAACCTTCCGTCACCTGCATGTAACAGGCAGCGACGTGGACGCTAGACACCTCAGTTGGAGGCGCGCCAGAAGGTCTCCTAATGACAACTATCAATTCACGTTTCTTTATCCCATTCATGGCGATAGATTCATGCGAAGCGCCGAGGTACACATCGGATGATCGGTGGAGTGTGCAGCCGGTTGGGGCTGGTTCCGAATCGCGGTTCTTGTCGGAGTACGCCGCAGAACTTCGCCCAGGGGTTGAAGCCTGTTGCGCTCTCCCCGTTGGCGGCGGAGGCGTGCCGGTCGGGTTCGTGCCGACGAAGTGGGGCCGGCTATCTCGCGGCCGCTCTCGAGTCGGGGACGTGACTGCGTACCGCCGGTACTGGGAGCTGGCCGTGCTGGTCGGCCTGCGAGACGGGCTGCGTTCCAGCGACGTGTTCGTGCTCGGCTTGCGCCGGTACGCCGATCCGGCGTCGTTTCTGCTCACGCCCGAGGCGAGGGCGCTGCAGAAGGTCGAGTTCTGCCACCTGGTCGGCAAGCCCGGCAAGGCCGCCGACGCGCTCGCGCAGGCCAACGACGAGCTGCACACCGCCCTGGCCGACCTGGAGACCCACAGCTAGCCCGCGGGAAGCCGGGCGAGGTCCGGCTGACCGACGACGGCGAGCTGGTCATCCCGCCGCTGACCGCGGAGGACGTGCCGGCGGAGGCGTTGCGCGCGGATGGCCGGGCTGTTGCCGCGGGTGCCGATCGCGTCGGTCTTGGTCGAGGTCGACGCCCGGACCAGGTTCACCGATCACCTGGTGCACGCCGGCTGAGAGGTGAGCCAGCCGGCCGAACTCAAACGCAACCTGCTGTACGTGATCCGGTCGGACGCCTATCTCCGCAGCTGGACGAAGATCGAACGGGCTGTGTAGCAAGCGGCTGGCGGCTGACATCATGCCAACCAATGACAGGCATGGCGCAGTGCGGACATCATGAGAAGTCCGGGTCTCGTGAGAGCCCGCCCGTGAGACCTCCACCGACTGCCCGCAGCGAAGAGGTGGCCGGATCCGTGGTCGTGGAGGCGTGTCGTCAAACGAGCGGTCGGTCGGTGTCTCGGCCGATCGTATTGAACGAAACGAGGGCGGTCAGTATTGACTGGGGTGATGCTTGGCGGTTTGTTCCCAGCGCAGCTCCCACTGCTCGAGGGCGGCGGCTCGAGCGATTCGGGCTGCGGCTGGGCCGTGGCGGATCCGGTCGGTCAGCCAGGCGCACAGTTGTTCCATCAGGAAACGGGCTTGGGCGTATTCACCGCGGTCGAGGTGGTCGTCGATGCGGTGTTGCACGGCACGGTAGGTGCGGGTGGTGATTCGGGTTCGGGCCTGGTGTGGTTGGCGATGCTCGTACAGGCCGCGGGCGGTGATCGCGGCGAAGGCCAGAGCGGTGATCAGTGCGGGGGCCAGATATGCGGCTGACGACGGCATGCGGGCAGTCCTCGAGGGTTGGTGGCCGGCGCCGGCAGAATGACGGGCCCCGGAGGCGGA
>CAXSDA010000002.1:193140-249384 GCA_964236515.1 uncultured Actinoplanes sp. | reverse complement strand
TCCTCCGGGGCCCGGCGAACCGGCGGTGATGGTTCAGGCGGTGCGGGCGGGCCGCCACATGCGGTAGAAGGTGGTGCCGGTTGCGGTGTCGCCGGTGTTCCCGCCCGGGTCGCCGAGCACGATCTGCGACGGTGTCATGTCGGTGTATCCGTGGCGCCGGTAGACCCGCTGGTTGTCGGCGTTGGTGGCTTCCAGGTAGGCGGGCAGGTTGTTCTGGTCGAGCCAGGCGTGGGTGTGGTCCATGAGGGCGCCGCCGAGGCCACGGCTCTGGTGGTCCGGGTCGACGGCGAGGAAGGCCAGGTGCCAGTGCGGGGTGGTGGGGTGGTGGGCTTCGAAGGCGGCGTCCAGGGCGGCGAACCGGTTGGTGTAGCGGCCGGCGGCCTTTTCGATCCGGGCGGCGTAGCCCTCGGGTTCGGTGGGGGTGATGGTGCGGTTGAACCAGACGGCGACGGCGTTGCCGTCGTCGGTACGCCAGACCTGGCCGGCGCCGGCGGCGGCGTGCTCAGTGAGCAGGGTGAAGAACTCGCGGAGCGCGGAGAGTCGTAGGTCGGGGTCAGGGATGAGCCAATGGTTGGCGTCGAGGTCGTCGAACGACGCGGCGATCAGCGCCCCCGCCTGATCGAGTTCGTCGGGGGTGGTGACCGCCTGGATCGGCGGGGTGGTCATCGGCGCGCCTCGGGGGTGTCGGCGGGGTCGGCGGAGGCGATCATCGAGGCGAATCCGCCGTCGCTGCCGGTGACGGCGGAACGCGGCCCGAGGCCGATGCCTGCGTATACCTGGGGCCGGGTCTGGCGCAGCACCAGCCCCCAGATGATGCCGAGGATGAGCACCACCGCGGCGACGATGGGCATGACCACCGCCGGGCCGGTGCCGGGGTCGACGCCGAACAGGGTGGCCAGGTTGGTGACCGCGAGGTAGCTGATGATCAGCAGCAGAACGGTGGCGACGCCGGGGGCAACCCACCGCCGCCAGGCACTCTCGCCGTAGCTGTTACGGGCGAAGAACCCGATGACCGCGATCGAGGTCAGGGTGATCAGCAGCAGCACCCCGACGCCGCCGGTGGTGCCGCCCCAGAAGAACAACTTGACCAGCGGGTCGAGCCCGGCGAAGGCGTACACGGCAATCACCACCAGGGCCAGCACGGACTGCGCGACCGAGGCGTTGCGGGGGGCGCCGCCGACGGTCCGGCCGAACAGTGTGGGCAGCACACCCTCACGGCCCAGGGCGTAGGTGTAGCGGGCGATGATGTTGTGGAACGAGATCATCGCGGCGATCAGTGACGTCAGGAACAAGATGTGGCCCAGATCCAGGGCCCAGCCGCCGGCGGTGGCCGCGGCCTCGTTGAAGAACAGGTCCGGGCCTTCCTTCTGCGCCCGGTCGACGACCTGCGGGCCGGCCGCGGAGATCTGCACCCAGCTGGCCACCGCATACAGCACACCGATGATCGCGATCGTGGCGAAGGTGGCTCGCGGCACCGAACGCAGCGGGTCGCGGCTCTCCTCGATGTAGACCGCGCCCTGTTCGACGCCGGCGAAGCTGGTGGCGCCGATGGCCAGCAGCGCACCGCCGCCCGTGCCGAACAGCTGGGACGTGGAGAACGGCGCGGCCGAGAAGTGGAAGCCGGAGGACACCAGGATGATCACGCTGTAGACGACGACCAGCGCGGTTTCGCTGACCACCAGCACGGCCAGCACCTTTTCGCTGACCGACACGTCGCGCCGGCCCAGGTAGGCGACGACCACCCACACCACCAGAGCGAAGGCCCACCAGGGCACGTCGATGCCGAACCAGTCCTTGAACAGCGGCTTGGCGATCGCGCCGAGACCGCCGTAGGAAGCGATCTGGAAACAGTTGTAGGCCAACAGTGCGATCCAGGACGCGCCGACACCCAACGGCCGGCCGAGTCCTTTGCTGATGTAGGCGTAGAACGCGCCGGTGTTGGTGATATGGCGGGCCATGGCCACGTACCCGACCGCGAAAATGATCAATGAGACCGCGACTGCGACCATGGCCGCGGACACCGCGGTCAGCCCGGTCACGGCCAGACCGGTGGTCACCACGCCCGCCACGACGGTCAGCGGGGCCACTGACGATGCGATGGCCAGGCCGATGCCAGGCGCTCCGATCCGGTCAGCGGCCAGGGTGTTGGACAGTGTGCTCGTCGGCACCGTGTCTCCTAAATTCGAGGGGTGAGGGGTGAGGGTGAGGGGTGGAGGGATACAGACACTTATCGGGGTGACGCGGATCAGCGCGTCATGACCAAGCGGCCAATGGCGGTTTCCGCCGAGATGACCAACTCCCGCAGCTGACGCCGCATGCTGGCCATCGTCTGGCGCGCCAGGTACTCGCGTTCGCGGCTGCTGACACCGGTCAGCGCGGAGTTGGCCAGTCCGGTCGCCACGATCAACCCGCCCAGCGTGAGGTCCTGTTCGGTGAGTTGACCGCCGTTGCGCAGCGCGCTCTTGAGCCGGGCCGCCGGCCATCCTGAGGTACTGCTGTTTTCCGGCACGTACTCGACGCGTGACGACCGGAACAGCCGGCCGCGGGTCTGCTGGACGACGAGCGCCGCCCCGACCAACCGTTCCTCGACCAGCTGCTGCGCCGATCCGGTCGCCAAGTGCTCGATCCACTCGTCGGCGTCCAGGCCGGCCGGGGTGGACGCGTGCCGCATCGACTGCCGCTGCACGTCGGTCTCCCGTAGCAGCTGATTGATGACGGCGCTGAGGACCGGGTCGTCGGGTGTCGGATAGTCAGCTGCCTGGGGATGCAGGTACAGCGAGGTCTTACCACCGGTGCTGTCGACATTGATCCAGTTGGTTACGACCAGTTCACAGAGGACGGCTGCGCCCAGACCGACCCCCATGGGCTTGGGCTGCAGGTAGGAGTCGCCGTTGGGCCGGTCGTGCACGACCATCCAGTAGTCGTCGGCCAGGGCGAGCGGCGCCGCCATGAGGCTGTCCCTTCCGCAGGTAAGGCATAGAGCTCGTGTATGGAGGTGTGCCAGCCTGCCGTGACGCGCGGATCGCCACCGTGCTGAGCACCGTAGTGGATCTCCCACTACAGTCTGTCGCGTATCGGACCGCACCGGCGACGATGGAACCAACGGGCGGACATTTGCCGCGACCATGGTGACCGAGGGCCGCTATAGGGGCGACAACGCGTAGAGCTTGCCAGGCCGCACGGCTAGGTGCAACGTTCCGCGATGACTTGTAACACGACTTTGTGGAGAACGGGCAACGTCGATCGCGCCCGTACCGACAGGCGCGACAACCCATAGAGTCGACTCGATGGCGTACTAGCATGGAGGAGGCTGTCCGATGTCCACATCGGGCCCCACGGTGGCGCGCCGGCGGCTGGGCCGGCGCTTGCAGCACCTGCGGGAATCGGCTGGGATTTCTGTCGCCGACGTGGAACGGGCCCATCTGGGCAGCCGGCAGAAGGTGTGGCGGATCGAGGCCGGCCTGCAACGGGTCTCGGTCAGCGACGTCATCGCCCTGTGCCATCTCTACAACGTCGACGCCGACGAGCTCACCGCCCTGCAGGGGCTCGCGTTGCGGACCGCGGAGCGTGGCCTGTGGTACGAGTACCGCGATTCGGTCCCCGACTGGTTCCGCCTCTACGTCGGGCTCGAAGCCGCCGCCACCACCATCACCAGCTGGGACGACAGCGTGGTCCCCGGCGAACTGCAGACAGCGGCGTATGTCCACGCCTTGTGGAGCGGCGCCCGGCCCGACATGACCGACCTGACCATCGCCCCGCACATCGAGCTGCGGCACCGGCGCCAGCAGGCCCTGCTCGAGCGGACCCCACCGGTCCACCTCGAGGTCATCCTCGGCGAAGGGGTCCTGCACCGGCAGGTCGGCGGTCCCGACGTGCTCACCGAGCAGATCACCCACCTGGTGGAGCTGGACCGTTCTGACAGCATATCGGTGCGCTACGTCCCTTTCACCGCGGGCGCCCACCCCGCCGTAACCGGACCGTTCCGTATCCTTGAATTCCCCGACGACCTGCAGCCCGCTGTGGCGTACGTCGAGCTGGAAGTAGGCGCGCACTACCTCGAGCGGCCCTGCGACCTGGCCACCTACCGGCGTCTGGCGGCAGGGCTGAGCGCCCTGTCCGTTGCGATTGGAGAGTTCCGTACGTGAGCACCACACCGTGGATCAAGGCGACCAAGAGCGGCACGAACGGCGGTGCCTGTGTTGAGGTACGACGCCGGCTCAACATGGTCGAGGTCCGCGACAGCAAGAACGCCGAACAAGGCCCCACGCTGCAGTTCACCGCCACCGAATTCGCGGCGTTCCTCGACGGCGCCCGCGGCGGCGAGTTCAACCATCTGCTCCTGGACTGACCCACCTGAATCCCGGACTGATCCAGAAACGAACCTCGGCCGAAGCCGGCGAAGCACGCATCTAACCCGGTTGGGTAGGCGTCAGCCCGAAGTTGCTGTCGGGTAGGTCGCTGATAGAGAGTCACTTCTCGTTGCCGACTCAACGCAACCGAGTGAGCGCGGTCGTGTGGCGCAGCAGCCCGCCGTGTCATCGCGTGCAGGCAGCTGCTGCGGGCGCCAGCCATTACGTGGCCGTGTACGCCCCCGCCCGCCAAGGCTGCGCATGTGCGCGGGTCCGTCCGATCCTGACACCGGCGCGGGTCCTGGGAGCGATACTTCGCGTCCGTCGCGGGCGAGACCGACCAGCAGTCACACCCCGGCCTCCGCTCGTCGCGTCCGCCTGAAAGGAACCGTGATCGGTCAGTCCGACAGCACGATCACCGTGCCTACACGCTTAGGGGTGCTGCATATGGGGGCAGGCCCCCTCGAAGCTGTCCGCCCGCGCACGAGTGTTCGACACCGGCCAAGGGCGCCTCTGGGCGTCGGCTGGTCAAAGTGCGGGTGCCGGAAGGCGCCGCGGGAATGGCCCGGCTGCACGCGGCGATTGCCGAGCTGCTTCCCGATGACGTCGAAGACGTAGCTTCGCTGGTCAAAGTCGGCATCGAAACCGATCGCGGGCCGTGGGTGCAGGCGTTGATCGCCGCCGGATACACGGTGTTCGCGGTCAACCCGCTGCAGGCCGCCCGGTATCGCGAGCGCCTGGTGGTGTCGGGTTCCAAAAGCGACGCGGCCGATGCCCACATGCTGGCGGACATGGTGCGCACCGACGCGCATCAGCTGAGGGTGGTCGCGGCGGACACCGTGGAGGCGGAAGCCGTCAAGGTCGTCACCCGCATGCACAAGACCCTGATCTGGGAACGGACCCGGGCGGTGCTGCGGCTGCGGCACGCCCTGCGAGAGTACTTTCCCGCCGCGCTGCAAGCGTTCGAAGACCTCGACCGTCCCGACACGCTGCAACTGCTGACCAAAGCGCCGGACCCGGCGAGCGCCGCCAGGCTGAGCATCGCCCAGATCATTGCCGTGCTCACCCGTGCCCGCCGCCGGCACGTGGCCGAGAAGGCCGCATCGATCCAAGCGGCGCTGCGCGGTGAACACCTCGCCCAGTCCGCCGTCGTGACCGCGGCCTACGCCGCGTCCGTCCGCGCGCTGGTCGCCGTTCTAACCACACTCAACGAGCAGATCACGATCCTGCAAGGGCAGGTCGAGGCCCATTTTGGTCAGCACCCGGACGCTGAGATCATCCTGTCCCAGCCGGGCCTGGGATTGATCCTGGGCGCCCGGGTGCTCGCCGAGTTCGGCGACAGCCACGAGCGATACGCCACGGCGAAAGCGCGGAAAAACTATGCCGGCACCAGCCCGATCACCCGCGCCTCCGGGAAGAAGAAAGCCGTCATCGCCAGATTCGTCCACAACGACCGGCTCGTCGACGCCCTCATGGCCCAGGCCTACTCATCACTGCGGGTCTCTCCCGGCGCGAAGGCCTACTACCAGCGTCAACGCGCCCGCGGCGCCAACTACAACGCCGCTCTACGGCAACTCGCCAACCGGCTCGTCGGCACATCCTGCACGGATGCCTCAAGTCCGGTAGGCGCTACGACGAAACAACCGCCTGGTCGCACCACATCAGCGCCGCCGCTTGACATCTAACGTCCTGGGATGTCTTCCGTGCGGGACGAACCTGACCCTAGACAAGTCAGATCCCTCCCAGATCAGAAGGCACTTTCGCGTTCCCGGGTCCCACCACCGACCGCCCTTACTGAAGGCGCGAGGCTAGTGTGGCGCCACCGCTGCAAGTGGTCACCGATGGGGCGACTTCCAACCTTCCAACCTTCCAATGTCTCATTTTGGCTCTAGCTATCACAGCTACCCATCTAGCGAATAGCAAGAGCCACCACTACATTTCCTAGCGTTCCGAGCATCACGCCACCAACGAATGTCCACAAGGCTACGCTGTTGGACGAACGTCTCATGCGTTCGAACTGGCGCACGAATTGCGTACCAATTCTACTTTCAATCAAGGCGCTGAGCCGCCTCGCGTCTTCCTCGTTCAACTCAGCGGCAGTTCGTGCTTCTTCGGCCCGCTCAACAAGGGTTCGAACGACGGTTCCGAACTCCTCGGCTCGTCGCCCCAAATGCAGTAGCCGCTCAAAACTCAGAGCCAATGATGCGGAAACTTCTGAGATTTCAGTTTCAAACTCCCGGCCATAACCGGGAGTGGCCCCGTGAACTGTAGAGCCTACGGCTCGGTCAGTCGCTGTGCGGATATCTTCTCGAATATCCTTAATAGCACCCGACCTTTGTTTCAAGGCGTAGACCAGAGCGATCGCCTGACGGAGAATGACCAGGCCCGCTATGGAAGAGGCTGCGGCCACTTCAACCAGATCGAGCGCCTGACCGCTCCAGAGGTCGTACACGACTATTCCAACCGCTACCGCTAGCGGTACGCAAGGAGCGAGGTACCTAAACCACCTACTTGACCCCTCAGCACGCCGTGACCGCCCCAGCCGCCTACTTTTCGGCTCCTCGGCCACAGCCAGAGCGACGAAAGCGGGACCGAAGATAAAGCCGACATCGCCCACAAGTGGGGTGTGGATGCCGCTGCTGACAAGGTAACTGAACACGCTATCGGACAGCGCGAGACCGATCAGCCCGAAGCCTAGTAGCGAAAGTTGCTCACGGTAATCGCGCAGGATACGACGGGTCATGTAGATCAAAAAGACCATCGCTACTAACGTTAGATCCGTCGCGGGATAGGCAATAGCGATAGCCAAAGCAAACGGTTGCGGGCCTGTTTGGCGGACCGTTGCGCCCAGTGCAGTTGTCCACGTTAAAAGGAACAGCGAGCTGACAATCAATAGACTGTCGACAATCAACAGCGCGCCGGGCAGGCGAGTGCCCACTTCTTCGCCTGAGGAAGTCGGTGAGGTACCATTCCTTGCGAAAATCGCTAGCGCTACCAGCGCAAATGGAACGATAGAAAGATAGCCGGCGTCCGCCCAAGATGGGGACGGCGTATCAACGTGCTTGACAATTTGGTACCAGGACCAGATGCACTGACCAGTGCTCCACCCAGCGAAGGCCAAGGCCGAAAATAAACGCCAGTTTCTTTCCCATCCTTGCGCTTTGCTCGCGAAAATTGCCGAGCATATGACGGCTCCGAGGCCGGCGCTGAGCTGAGCACTATCATTGAGGATCGTCCCAGGATATTTTGGAAGGATGGATGTAACAACCTCAACTCCCACCACCATACCCAATACGACTGCGATGAGCCGCCAATGCGATCCCTGCCTGACCATAGACGTCCTTCGCGAGATCACCAACGAGGCAGCTCGTATCCTCTTCACTCGCGTGGCGGATGTCAATGCCTGAGGCGCTGAATCCGTGGCTCTCGAATGCCGTAGGAAAGATCGTTTCCCTCAGGTAAGGCATGCAGCAGGTCAAACGTCGAACTGGCGCGAGTCGGCTGACCAAACTCGAGCCGATCATCCGAGGTGCAAGATCGTCTCTCTGTCTTGCTCAACCCAAGGGATGATCAAGATACACGGAAGCTATCTCCGATTCATGATCACGAATCCTCATCTGCCGCGACCATCACACCCCGTAAGCACTCGTCACATCGCGTAGCAGTCGACTCAGCCGCCCACGGCACCTCGTTCCGCACCGGCCCGTAATGCCACCACAGCACTGCGACTGCGGAAACTACGTTCGACCAACACGGTGGCGACAACGGCTGCGATCCAGATGCTCCACCGCACCGGCTCCGCCATCAGGCCCGCCGCCGGTGGCGGCGGAATAGCCATCTGCAAGGCCGCGCCCGCGAGGACGACAAGCGGGGCCACCACCCCGGCCGGGCCGGGCAGCCTGATCGCAGCGCCGACGACACCGAGCGGCGGACCGAGCAGCACGCTGGCGATCAACCAGAACCGAGACGCCACGCCCCACCAGGCGCCGCCGTCGAACAGCACGTCCGCGCCGTAGTAGGAGATGGTGGCGAAACCCAGCGCGAGACCACCCGCAAGAGCGCCGCGCAACATCCATGCCGCCGGCCGAATGTGCCGGCTCACCCACCAGCCCGCCAGTACGGCCGTCGCCGCCCACGCCCACCCGGCATCCAGCATTAGTACTGCAACGGCATTAAGCAGGCGAGACGTCTTCATGATCGGCTCGTTGGGCATGGTGTGACGGATGTCGATGTTGCGGTGTGGTCGGCGGAGCTTGATCGGTTGCATGCCCGCTTCGCTGGCCGGTTCGCGCGTTCGGAGCCGCGGCGGCGGGCCCGGCAGTACTTATCGGGGCTGGTCGCGGGCTTGGACCGGACCAACGGCTGGACCCTGGCGGAGCAGGCCGGTGATATCTCGCCCGACGGTATGCAACGGCTGTTGCGGTGGGCTGACTGGGACGTCGACGCCGTGCGTGACGATGTCCGCGACTACGTGATCGAGCATCTCGGCGACCCGAACGGGGTGCTGATCATCGGTGACACCGGCTTTCTGAAGAAGGGCGTCCGCTCGGCCGGGGTGGCCCGGCAGTACTGCGGGACGGCCGGGCGGATCGAGAACTGCCAGGTCGGTGTGTTCCTGGCCTACCGCTGCGGCCGCGGGCATGCGTTGATCGATCGGCAGTTGTATCTGCCCGCGGCCTGGACCGACGACCGGGATCGCTGCCAGGCGGCCGGTGTTCCGGACGAGGTCGAGTTCGCGACGAAGGTCCAGATGGCCCGCACCATGCTGGCCAGGGCGTTCGCCGCTGGCGTTCCAGCTGGCTGGGTGACGATGGACGAGGCCTACGGGCAGTCAAAATCGTTGCGGGTATTCATGGAGGAACACGACCAGCCGCACGTGGTCGCGACCCGCCGCAACGACGACGTGGTCACCACGAGCATGGGCCACGCCCGGGTCGACAAGCTCATCGCGTCACTACCCGGCCGGGCCTGGTCAAGGATCTCCGCTGGTGCGGGTGCCCACGGACCGCGTGAGTATTACTGGGCGCGAGTGCCGATCCGGGTGTCCTGGCGGCCCAGGCGGGGGCATTGGCTGCTCGCCCGGCGCAACATGAGCACCGGTGAGCTGGCCTACTACGTCTGCTACGGACCTCGGAAGACCCGGTTGATGGACCTGGCCCGGATCGCCGGCTCCCGGTGGGCGGTCGAGGAGTGCTTCCAGCAGGCCAAGAACACCGCCGGCCTCGACGAGTACCAGGTCCGTGACTGGCGGGCCTGGTATGCCCACATCACCTTGTCCATGGCCGCTCACGCGTGGCTTGTTGTCGCCAGAACCCTTGCTTTAAAAGGGGAACCAGCACGAGCGACGACATGATGACCGGCTACACCGTACCCAAGATCAGACGCCTGCTCGCCGCACTGATCGTCCGCTACCACCAGCCGAAACACCACGTCTGGTGGTGGTCACGCTGGCGCCGCAGACGCCAGCACCAAGCCCGCCTCAGCCACTACAAACGCCGAGGCTACCCACTCCGGTGAGTGCCGTTGCAGTACTAAGGTCTGCTCGACGACGTAGCGCAGCTTGCCCAGGCCCTTCACCCCGTCAGTCTTGCGTTTCGGGATGATCGGTTCGGTGCCCCGCTCGCGGCACGCCTGGCGGAAGGCTTCGCTGTCGTAGCCCTTGTCGGCCAGCAGCGCGGCGAACCGCCGTCGGGGCCGGCCCGGGCGGCCGGCGACCGGTGGGAACAGGTCGAGCAGGTCCACGGCACGGCTGATGTCCGAGATGTTCGCGCCGCTGGTCAGAACCAGCAGCGGGGTGCCGTGGCCGTCGCAGATGATGCTTGGAACCGGGCTTGCCCCGGTTGACCGGCGACGGACCTGTTCCGGCACCCCCTTTTCCGCGTCGATGTGACTGCCGTCCACCGCCGCCCTCGACCAGTCGATCCGGTTCGCCGCGTTCAGTTTCGCGAGCATGATCTGATGCAGCTGATCGAAGACACCGGCGTCGGTCCAGCGTCTGAGCCGCCGCCAGTAGGTCATGCCGGAGCCGAAGCCGAGTTCCTAGGGCAGGTCTTCCCCGCCGATACCGGTGGGCAGCACGAACAGTACCCCCGGCAGGCATTGCCGGTCCGGGACGGGACGCGGCCCGGGCGACCTCGCCGGCCACGGCAGCAGCAACGGCTCGACCAGCTCCGACAACTGGTCCTCGACGATTCACGCCTTGCTCATGGCTGAGCGAACGAAGCCGATCTCCACCCCGTTTCGCTGATCAACATCAATTCAGCAGATCGTGTTAGGAGCTTTACAACGCCGACCTCCCTGGGCCACACCGCACCACACCCCGCAGTTCTGCTATGTACCGTTGGCAGTGTTAATTGCCCGCGCTCTCGTAGCGGCGCAGTCCCCGCTTGAAGATGAATGCCGCCACCCAGGCACAGTAGGCCGCCACGAGCGGTGTGAGCAGCCCGATCCATTGCGACTGACCACTGTCCACAAGATATGCAACCGGGAAGAAGCTGATGAACGCGAACGGCAGCACTACGCCCAGCCCCGCCTTGAGCGCCACCGGGTAGATCGACAACGGGAAGCGGGCTAAGTCGCCCACCTGGTGCATCGCGAAGGCGAACAGCGGTGTGGGGCTGGACAGCCAGAACGACGCCGCGTTCGTGGCCAAGTTGATCGACAGTTTGATGACCACGGAGCTGATCAGCAGCACGACGCCGAGCAGCACGCGCCACGGCGTCCAGGCGACATCCACGTGCGCCAGGCCTGTGCCGATCATGATGCTGCCCATGACGATGTTGCTCAACCCGTTGACGCCGATCCGGGCGCTGCTGGACTGTAGCGCCACCGGGTACGGCCGTATGAGGTAGTAGTCGAGATCGCCGCGGTTGATCTGCCAGGCCAGGCTCCACATGCCGTCGAAGAACAGGGAGCCGATGCCTTCGGCGAAGGCGACCGCGCCAAACATGATTAGGACTGACCAGAAGGTCCAGCCGTGAAGGGCGGGGACCCTGGCGAACAGGGCCGCCAGGAAGACGATGTTGACGACCTGCATCAGGACGGTGGCCGCCACGAGGATCAGGAAGTCGGTCTCGTATTCCAGCAAGGCCTGGAAGTGCGCGCCCAGCAGCCGCGGGTAGAGCCGTGCCGTGCGCATGTCAGCCTCCGTTCACGGTGAGCCGGCGCAGCCCGGCGCGCCACACCAGGCGAGCGGCGAACCACAGGACGAGGACCCAGCAGAGCTGCACGGCGACCAGCTGCAGCCCGTGCCGCAGGTCGACCCGGCCCAGGAAGATCAGCGCCGGGGTGGAGGTCAGCCCGGCGAAGGGCAACCACTGCGCCACCGAGGCGAGCCAGCCTGGCAAGTACGCGAGCGGGATGAGCGCGCCTGAGAACAGATTGATGACGGCCAGCCGCGCCCACTGCACCCCGACGAAGTTCTGCGTCCAGAAGCAGAACAGCGTGCTCACATAGACAATCAAAAACTTCAACGGTACGAGGAGCAGCATGCTTACCGCAAAGAGGGCAAGCCCCGGAGCAGCCGGGGATTCGACGCCGCCGGTGACCGCGAGGGTGACGCCGACGACCGCCCCGATCAGGATGACCTCGATCCAGAGTCCGCCGATCGCCTCGGCCAGACGGGCCTTCTGGTAATCGATCGGCTTGACTAGATCCAGCGCCACGTCACCGTCCAAGATCCGGAACGCCATCCGGAAGTCGCCCAGCACCGAGATCACCGTGCCGGCGGCGAAAGCCACCAGCAGATAGGCCCGCATCTGCGGCCAGGTAAACCCGTTCACCGACGACTCCTCGAGAATCACCCGCCACACCGCCATCAGTGCCACGAGTTGGACGAGGACGGCACCGAGGCCGAGCAGCAGATTGAACCGGTAGGCAAGAGCCGCCCGCGCGGTGGCACGGATCAGGGCCCGGTAGCCCCTCATCCGAGGACCAGCTCCCCCGAGTACACGCGGCGGATCACGTCTTCGATGCTCGGCTCGTCCACCCGAAAATCCACCAGCTCGGTCAACCCGGCCAACGCCGTCACCGCCTGCCCGGCCGTCATGGCGAACCGGTCGAAGCGCACCGCGTACCGGACGGACGTGTCCTCGACCATGATCTCCGCACCGGGCAGCGACGCCCGCAGGGTCTCCAGCGGCACCACCCGCGCCGTCTCCACGTGCAGGATCCGCTCGCGGGCGAAACGGTCCTTCACCGCCTCGAGATCACCGTCGAAGATGATCCGGCCCTCGTCGATGATCACCAGCCGGCGGCAGAAGCCCTCGATGTCCGCGAGGTCGTGGCTTGTCAGCATGACGGTGGTGCCCTCGTCCCGGATACTGCGGAAGAACTCGCGCACTCGGTCCTTGACCGCCAGGTCCAGCCCGATGGTCGGCTCGTCGAGATAAACCACCTGCGGGCCGTGCACCAGCGCGGCCGCGAGGTCCGCGCGCATCCGCTGCCCGAGCGACAGCTTGCGGCCCATGACGGGCAGGATCTGGCCCAGCTCGAGCACCTCGTCGAAGCGAGCCAGCCGCTTCCGGTAGGTGGCGTGGTCGACGCCGTAGATGTCGCGTAGCACCGCCAGCGACTCGGACACCGGCAGATCCCACCACAGCTGCGTACGCTGCCCGAACAGCACGCCAATGCGGTGCGCCACCTTCATCCGGTCCTGCCGCGGGTGCAGGCCATCGATGCGGATATCGCCGGATGTCGGCACCAGGATGCCGCTGAGCAGTTTAACGGTGGTTGACTTACCAGCGCCGTTCGGACCGACGTACGCCACCGCCTCGCCCGCTTCGATGGAAAGATCGACGTGGTCCACCGCGACCTTGTCCACAAAGCGGCGGGCGAAAAGATGCTTGACCGACCCGGCCAGGCCGGGCCCCTTGTCCGGGCGCCGGAACACTTTGGTTAAGGCGCGCGCCTCGACGATCGGCATGCGATTCCACCCCCGTCTGGATGCCAACATTGATCGGCACCACTATACGAACCGGATTAGACCGCAACCAGGCCCCCATGTGTGGCGGCAGCCAAGATGTTCTGTGCAGCCGTGATCGGCGCCATCCTGCGACGGTCGCGCAGCGTGGAGGCCGAGCTCAACCATTGCTGGCATGTACTTTGCGGCCAACAGCCACCACAGCATCATGATCGATTCACACAAGCGTCAGGTCCAGCGGTGTCTGTTGCCGTTCACGGATAGAGCCACAGGCCACGAATTCCGGCTGGAGCCCTAGGGCGCGACTCGGCCATGCTCCTGGAATGCCGCGTAAGTGAGCGGCATCTTCTTCGCCCAAAGACTCTCCATCCGTTCCGCCACCATCTCAATCTCACGTTGCGGAAAGGACACCACCTTGGCGCCTTCTCTGTGGGTGCGCAATGAGAGGAAATGCATCAGCGACCGGGCGTTGCACGTCGCGTACATGGAGGAGAATAATCCCACCGGAAGGACCGCCCGAGCGACCTCGCGCGCGATACCTTCGTTCAGCATGTGACGGTACGCCGTGTAGCTTGCACGATAGGCGGCCTCCATTTCCGATGAGGCAACCTTATGCTGCTCTGGGGTGCCCTCGGTGAACTCGTACTTCCCTGGACGACCCTGCTGTACGAGTCGTCGACTCTCGTCCGGAATGTAGAAGACTGGCTCCAGTTGGCGGTAGCGGCCGCTCTCCTCGTTATAGGACCAACCAACCCGGTGCCGATGAAACTCGCGGAACACAAATATTGGGGCTTGAACCAGGAAAGTGAGTGAATTGTGCTCGAAGGGCGTGCCATGTCGGTCGCGCATCAAATAGTTGATCAAGCCTCGTGATTTGTTTGGGTCCCTGTTTAGTTCCTCGATAGAGCTCTCGCCGCTGGTTGACACGCGCGCTGCGAAGAGGACGTCCGCATCGCTGGCGCTCGCCTTGACCAGTTCGACTGAGCAGTCAGAGCGGAATAGCGGCTCGGACGAACCCAGATCCTGATCATTATTCATGGTCATCCCATCTCCTGCCACGTTGTGGACGTCAACCACCGTAAGCATGCTCGCACGACGACTCGAGTGGCAGCTCGTGCACCACGCCGATCGACGCTGTCTCGAGGGCTTTGCGCGCTCGACCGGCACGATGGACCGCCGCTCTTGATTTCCGGCAGTTCAGTGTTGAGTGTCCGGTCGGCGCACATCAAATCGGCGCTTCTGCCGCAACTCCTACCAAGCAATAAGCTCGTGTTTGCCCGTCGGCCACGGTTCCACGCACCACCGCCTATCCGTTAACACGTCTGATTCGATTCCGTCCGCAAATGATTCTAGCCCCTATGATGATGCGCTAAAAAGCCGGGGCAGCCGGTGGCGGACGCCTTCGATTCCAAACGGCGTCCGACCTGAACAACTCTTGATCGCACAAGCGTGCCGGGCGACGATGCATTTAGCCTTTCGACCGTAATCCGCGGCCGAACGACTGGGCCTAGACGCGGCAAGGCAGCCGAAAGGCATTCCATCACGAGTCTTTGGTGCCAGCGATCCACTTCGGCCCGATGGCATGTTCCTCAGGTGCCCAAAGAACTCGAAAGTCTGGCCATTGGTCAACGGCGCCGAACCCGGCGCGCATCCCAGTGACGCACAACGGGGTCAGTTTCCCTCCGATTTCCAAGATTGCGTCCGGCCTGCACGTCTTGCGCAGCGCGCCAGCCGCGAAGGTGCTCAGAGCTGCCATCGCCCACGGGCTGCCCTCCAGCCGCTCGTCGAACGCATCCGGACCGATGGGGTCGAGCATTCCTCGAGCGATGATGCCCTGGAGGAACATCGTCTGCCAGAGCTGGAACAGCAAGCTGTTGCCGAAGCCAGTGCTTACAGCTTCCGCATGGTAGTCAAGGTCGCTAGTAAATGCCTCGGCCAGCTCCAGCCTGGACATGCCATGCGTAAGGAGCACCTCGCTTCCGCGAGTAACTGTCCTCGGGTGTGCGCCGAGCGCCTCGTAATGTCCAAACGACTCGAAGTCTCCATGGCCCAGGTGGGCGACGGCAGGCGGCGTGACTACAGAGTCGGTGAACGGAGCGGAGCCAAGGTCGCGCGAATTGGGAAACACCGTCGACCTGCGTGCGCCGTAAGATAGGTCGTTGAGCAGCAAACTTTCGGTCGGACGGTGCTCAACGAGGTTCGGAATCGACACGTAGGTGGGTAGTTCGTGCTGGGCAAGGAAATCAGCCATGGCAACGTTATCGGGCTTGTCTTCAGAATAGCGCTCAGCGAACCCGGCAAACTGTTGCGCAAGCGACGCAGGCAGAACTAACGCTTGTGTGGGCGACCAGGAGTCGACCACCGGAGTCCATGATCCTCCGACGAACGCTGTTAGCCGCACTGCCTGCGAAGTGGTCATGATCCAATGGGAGAAGAAGGCGATCGCACCCTCGGGGGCAACGCGTAGCGCTTGGTGCATAGCGTCCGCGAATCCGCGGCACAGTTGGACGTCTTCTTGCAGGACCAGCTGGTGCGTTGCGCCGTCCCGCACGCTGCTCCAGGCAAACTTTGCCGTGCGCAGCGTTGCAGGTCTGCCGTCTGGCTCGGGGTCCAGGACGATCTGGATATCTAGCTCGGGATGGCGCCGTCGGAGTTGCTCGGCCTGGTGCAGCCGGGCGGGATGGGTCATCACGACAGTCGAGACGGTGATGCGGTCTCTTTTAGTTGTGTCCATTTTTCCTCTAGTGATTCTTCAGGGGGCCATCGAGCGACTCCGGCGTGGGTAAGTCACCGCCGGCGCTCGTATGCTGTGGCGAAATCCCGAGTTCGGTCTGCTGTGACGAAGCAGGGACTGATCAGCTACTTCGCAGACCACAGCACGACAGTCATCGGCAGCTGGAATTCGTCTGAGGCGTCTAGGACCCGAGTCGAGCCGCGGCCAAAAACTCACTGCGTGATCGGGGGTCAGTCCGTAGCAGGCCCAACATGGTGGAGGTAATCGTGCGGGCGCCGATCGCTTGCACGCCGCGGAGCGTCATACAGAGGTGCTCGGCCTCGATGACCACACCGACGCCTCGGGGATCGAGTTGTTCAGTTAGCCAGTCGCCAATCTGCTTGGTAAGGCGCTCCTGTACCTGCGGGCCATGCGCGAACATCTCCACAACTCGCGCAAGCTTCGATAGTCCCAGAATTCGCGCCCCGGGCAGATAGCCCACGTGTGCGACCCCGATGAAAGGGAGCAGATGGTGCTCACAGACCGAGCGGACTGGGATAGCACGAGCCACGACAAGTTCGTCATAACCTTCGTCATTCGGAAACGTGGTCAGGGAGAAGTCGCGCGGCGTTAGCAATTCTGCGTAGGCTCGTGCCATGCGACCTGGCGTTTCCTTTAAACCCTCCTTCTCGACATCAACGCCAAGCGACAAAAGGAACTGGGTGGCGGCGAGCTCAGCGGCGGGAATATCACGCACCGCAACGTGCTCGAAGCGCGAGGTAGTTAGCGACAATGGAATCCCTCTCGATGTGCTCAGCCAATGGAGGTCCCGGTCGGCCCGGCCACGTTGCGGGGCTTCCCGTCCTTTGACGGAGTCCGCGCGGCTATCGTCCGACTTCACGGGTGCGCCGCCGGGCCGAACTCTGCGCGTACGTCGGCAACGGTCACCACTGAGCCCGTTACGACGACTCCAGCAGATCGCCCGGTCTCGCGTTCGGCGGCTTCTGCACGCTGAATCGCCAAACGAACCGCGGATGACAGGTCCGGCCGCGACGATAGCCGGTCAGCACCGAACACCTCGCACGCGAGTTCACGCAACGCTGTTTCTGACATTGCGCGTCCGGAACTGTTCGTCGTCGTCACGATTTCGGTCATGACCGGTTGGAGTTGTGCGAGGATCTGACGGACGTCCTTGTCCTGCAGCACTGCCACCACACCTATGACCGATTCAAACCCGAATTCGCCGAGAGCGGCAGCCAGGGCAACCGCACCGTGCGGGTTGTGTGCGCCGTCGACGAAGACCGCTGGATTTTCTTGCAATTTCTCTAGGCGCCCCGGCGACGTCACGGCCGCGAAGCCGCGATTGACGGCAGCGAACTCCAGGCCGGCGGCCCGGTTGCGGCTCAGGAAGGCGTGAACGGCAGTGAGGGCCACGGCCGCGTTTTGTGCCTGATGGCCGCCGTACAACGGGAGGTATATCTCGTCGAGCACTTGGTCGAGCACTCGAAGCCGGACAATCTGCCCGCCGCTGACGCTGCGCCGGGCCACGACTTCGAAGTGGTCACCTTCAGCGAGCAGATCAGCACTCACCTCCGCGGCTCGATCGGCGAGGACGGCGCGCGCGTCCGGATGCTGCCGTGCGGAGATGACAACCGCGCCCTCGTGGATGATCCCCGCCTTGTTTGCGGCGACTTCGGGGATTGTAGATCCCAGGTACTGGGTGTGGTCAAGACCGATCGGCGTCACTACGCAGACGCCCGCCCTCAGAACGTTCGTGGAGTCCGTACGCCCACCGAGACCAACCTCGACGACTGCACTGTCCAGGTTCTCATGTGCGAAGGCGCGAAAGGCCAGGGCCGTTGTCACGTCGAAGTAGGTCAAAGGCTCGACGTTGGTCGCATCGACGTTGGCGGCGAGCGGCTCGATAACTCTCAAGTGCTGTGTAAACATCTTTTCGCTGAGCGGTTCACCGTCGATCTGGATGCGCTCACGGACCGTGTGTAGATGTGGGCTGGTGTAGAGGCCAGTTCGCAGCCCGTGTGCGCGCATTAGTGAATCAGCGATCCGGGTAGTCGACGTCTTGCCGTTGGTGCCGGCCACGTGGATCGCCCGTAGCTGGCGCTGCGGATTGGACAGGCCTTCTAGCAGACGTTCTATTCGGCTTACGTCGAACACCATCCGGCTGAACCCACGGCGCGAGAGTGCCTCCTCCGCTGCCGCGTACGTCTCAATCGTCATGGCTGGCCCCCTCCTTCCAACGCCTGGCACATGTAGACAACGGGCCTCGTGGCCAGGACGGGGGAAGGGAAGCGGCCATGGGGTCCCTGATGTGCGTAGTAGTAGTAGTAGTCGTCGTAGTAGTAGTAGTAGTAGTAGTAGGCATGCTGTCAGTCTCCGATTTCGGTCTCGACGAACCGGCACAGCAGAGTCGTCACAGCCTCTGTTAGGGCGAAGTCAACGGCCGAGGTCGGCAGTGGATGCTCTTCGCCACCTGAGCCGGGCACGGCAAAGCCTCGCGCGCAGGGCGGCAACTCGAGTTGGATACCGCCGTAAACCGACCGGTTAACCGGATTTGACGGGTTGAGCCCGCGCAAATTGCTAGGCATTTCCCGGAGGTCGGCGGTGATCACGAGGCTGCTGAGCTGTGGGCGCAAACGACCGGCGAGTCGAACTGCGTCCCGCCGGGCACGACCGCCGATGAAGAGATGCCGAGCGTGTGTCGGGCGACGGTGGCCATGCATCGAAACAACGAGGCGACTGCGCAGGAGGAAGTCTCGCAGCTCCGCGCATTCGTCCGGGTCGAACAGCGAAGACGTTACGTGGTAACGCCGGTCAGCGGATGGCTGCCAGAAGGAAAGCAATGTCGCGCCGGTCTGACGGGCGATCGCCTCGGCCATCTCGCCGGTGCCGCACTCGATCCCCGCGTGTAGGGCCAGGATTCCTACGTCGCCGCCAGCGGCGTATTTCACCCTCGTGTGCTCCAGGCTTTCACGGAACGTGCCCTGAAAGCGTACATGTTGCAACTCAGACGGGGCGAACTGACGCACCGCGGCGGACTCGCCGCTCATCGCGGCCCGGGGATCAAGTCGGCACTGGAACAGTTGAGGAGCCGAGCGAAGACGGCCGCCTTGGTCCTAGTCTCCTCGACTTCGGCCTCTGGATCGGAGAGCACGATGATGGCGCCACCGACGCCGTAGGTCGCCTCGCCGGGGCTTATAACGACTGTACGAATCGTCATGCCGAGATCGACGGCGCCGGACACCGAGAAGAAGCCGATGGCCCCTGAGTAAACCCCACGTGCACCGCCCTCAAGCCGATCGATTATCTGCATCGTACGAATTTTCGGGGCGCCGGTCATTGATCCACCAGGGAACGCGCGGCGGACGGCCTCCACCGGGGAGACATCGGCGCGCTTTCGGGCGCGTACCGTGCTAACCAGTTGGTGCACAGTCGCATAGCTCTCTACTTCGAAAAGGTGGGGCACATGTACGGAGCCAGCCTCGGCCGTACGAGCGAGGTCGTTGCGTACAAGGTCGACGATCATCATGTTCTCGGCGCGATCCTTTGGATTCGTTCGCAGATCGCTCGCTAATGCGTCATCTTCCTCGTCGTCGCACCCACGGGGGCGGGTTCCTTTGATCGGCTTGGACTCCATTGTGCCATCGGCGCTGATCTTCAGGAACCGCTCGGGCGACGTGCTGAGCACTTGGACGTCGCCGAACTTAAGGTATGCCGCGTAGGGCGCCGGGCTAAGCGCTCGGAGTCGCCGGTAAGAATTCCACCCATCCATACTGATCTTTGCGGAGAGTGCGTTCGTGAGGCAGACTTCGTACGTCTCGCCGCGGCCAAGTTCGTCCTTGCATTCTGCGATTAGCCGAATATAGCTGGTTGCATCGTGCCGAGCCGTCGTTCGCACACCATGAGTCGTTTCCTCGGCAGGCGAGTTGACGGAATGCGGCGGTTGAAGGTCGGCGATGTAACTGGCCATCTGTGCGAACCACCCATCGGCGTCGCGCTCTCGTCCGGCCGGTACGAGCGCAAGGAGGTAGAGCTGGCCTTCTTCGTGGTCAACGGCTACCGCGCGATCGACGAAGAGCAGGGCGGCGTCAGGTAGGGCCGAGCGGTTTGCGGGGTTACCGCCACACTCCGCCTTGAGCTCGTAGCCGAGGTAGCCAACCCAACCAAGACCGAAATCGAAGGGCAGCTCGTCCGGCATTTCGGCGACTCGGCCTGCAAGATCCTCCCCGAGCCAATCGAAAAAGCCACCGTGTCGTATGCGTTCTTCATTAGCCTTGGTCAACGTGACCGTTGCCGCGTGCACGTCTGCGCATGCGACCACCGCGTCTGGGCCAGTGGCATCCCCCATAAAGGAGAAGCGGCCGCCGCCGCTGCTGTCGAGCCAGAATGCGTGTGATGACTCGCCGAAGAGTCCCGCAAACAAGACCTCGGCGTCGATGACCGTCGGGAACGTGCGGTAGAGGACACGGTGAGTGTGATTCCTGGGGTTGCGTCCGGATGGCGCATGGCTGGAAAACGGCTCCGGTCCAGGCTTCTGGCCGGTCGGTGGAAACCGCCGGGACACCGAAGCTGCACCGCGACGGCGTCCGGAGGAGCCGCGTCGGTCCGCGGTCAGTTCGGCGAAATTGTGGATCAGACGATACCCGTGTTCGGTGCCGATTGACTCGGGGTGGAATTGAACTCCCCATTGCGGAAGCTTGAGGTGCCGTATACCCATCACGACGCCGTCTTCCGACCAAGCGATAGATTCCATTGTGTCGGGCAAGTCGGAAACGGCCAGAGAGTGGTAACGGATGGCCGTGAACGGCGACGGGATGCCGGTGAATAGGCCGGTTCCTACGTGGTCGATCGCCGACGGCCGTCCATGCCGAGGCTCCGGCGCGGCACCGACCGCAGCGCCGTGGAAGTGACAGATCGCTTGGTGCCCCAGACACACGCCGAGCACAGGGATGTCGGGATATCCGAACACCTCGCCCCACGACCCCAGGTCCAGGTCCCGGCACGGCGTGCCTGGTCCGGGCGAGACGATGATGTTGTCGTAGGTCTCGAGCAAGTCGTGCGGTCCGGGCATCGGCGCATCGTTGGGTATGACGTCGGGGTCTCGGCCGTTCACCTGGGCGATGAGGTCGAAGAGGTTGTACGTGAAGGAGTCGTAGTTGTCGACAAGCAAGGTGCGCACTGTTACTCCGCTTCGGCCGCTGTCACACGTCGAACTTGATAAGTCCGAACATGCCGTCTCGCTGCCCGTAGGCGACGAGCCGACTTCCGCCGCCGACGTCCAGCATGGCGCAGGCGGTCACCGGAGCGTCGAGGCTGCAAACGTCGAGCGGTCTGCGCCGCTCAACGTCCCAGAACCGCAATGTGGCATCGCCTCCAGCGGTTGCAGCGATTCTGCCGTCATGGTCCGCCGAGACCACCCACACGCGTTCCGCATGATGGTCGAAAGCCCACCTACGGGCCCCTCCAGCACCCAGATCCCAGCATGTCATCACTCCGTCGTAACCGGCGGATAGCGCCCGCTGACCGTCGTTCGATAGGTGGACTGAGGTAACACCTTGAGCGTGGCCTCTGAGAACGGCGCGCTCGAGACCACTTGAGACATCCCAGACGCGCACCGTGCAATCAGACGATGCGGAAAGCGCAACGTTGCAGGCTGACGAGTAAGCTACAGCGTTAACCCAGCCGTCATGGCCGGAAAGGATGGAATCACAGGCGCCATCTTCGACATTCCATATTCGGACAGTGCCGTCCGACGATCCCGTCACTGCTGCCCGGCCGTCATAGGCCAACGCCACACCATTGATCCAGCCGCTGTGGCCGAGGATAGTGCCGAGATGTCGCCAGGTTCCGGCCTCCCACATGCGAAGAGTGCCGTCGGACGAGACCGACGCCGCCGTGCGCCCGTCACGGGCGAAAGCTACCGAATTCACCCAGCCGTCGTGCCCGCGCAGCGTTTCCACCTCGCGGCCGGAGGCCACGTCCCAGACCTTCACCGAGTTGTCCGAGCCGGCTGACAAGACCCATCGTGCCCGCGGATCGATCGCCACGCTCCAGATGGAGCCTTCGTGGCCGTCGGAGGCTACTGGATCGGTGTCGACGTGTAACTGCCGAATCACGCCGCGGTCATCCCCTCGGTGGAGTGCGCCGTCCGGCCATAGCGCAATCGCGCCCATAGATGCCCCGTTGCCGGGAAACAGGCCCCGCGGACTGAGATCGCCCAAGTGCCACACACGAGTCGTCAGGTCGGCCCCGCTGACCAGGGCAACTTGGCGCTGCTCGTCCACTATCATGCCGGTCGGCCAGCTCGGCGCCCGCTCGGCGGAACGGTATTGCGCCTCGCCGTCGAAGCCCAACTTCAGCAACCGATGACCCGCTGTGACGGCCAGCAGCGCATGCGCCTCCGGCAGCACCGCTAGCTGCGCAATGGGCTCTTCGAGCATGGCGATTGTTCGCGGCCCAGCACTCGACTGCCCGCCCTGCACGACGTTGATCCGACCCAGCACATCAGCCAGATATGTGACTCCGGTCCGTAGATCGCAACACATCGCAGTAAGCACGACTCCGACCGGCGCGATGACACGCTCTAGCAGCCCCGACGTTAGCGCCCAGCTATGAACGGCGCCGTCGTGTGATGCAGTGATGAGGTGATCACCAAGGATCTCTAGGTTGCAAACTGCGCCGGCATGCGCCTTCCAGGAGCGCATGAACTCGAGTCCGCCGTGAGGTTGCACCGCCAAGAGATGCACTGCTCCGCTAAAATCGGCGGCCGCCAAAAACCGCCCAGCGGAGCGCACGACGGTGATGGCGCTGCGAGCGACGTCAGCCACGCCCAGGCGTTGCCCGGCTCGAGACCATACGCTGATCCGCCCGTCGAAGTCAGCTGCCACCAGGAAGTCTTGCCCCACCAGCGACACGAGAGCCGTTACAGCGCTGGAGCCGTTGTCCCACCCGGCGGCGGTCTGCTGGCGCGGCAGACCCTCTCGACGGATCAGAGTTCGCATGGCGCTATCGCTCATCATCCGCTGCCTCACCTCGTCGTCTACTCCGGAGGCTGCGAAAGAAACCGCTTGTGTTTAGCTCCGCCAGCACCTCGCCGCTTCCGATGAACTCGCCGTCGACGAAGACTTGTGGAAACAACTGCATTCCGGACTGCCTTTCAGCGGTCAAACGGGCGCGTTCGTCGGCGAGGACGTCCACGATCCGAAACTCAACTCCGCTGTATCGAATTAACCACATGGACAACGCTGACCTCGGCCCGCGCGGCGCGCTCATGTCACCGAGCGTGTAAAGGACGACGCCGTCGTCGAGGGTGGATGCGTCGGGCATGCCAACCTACCGATCTACCGGTGGGTGTGGAAGGGAACCTCTTCATACGGTGTCGCCAGCTGGTCAGGCGTGAAGCGGGCCAGAAGTTGTTCCTCCCAAGCCGCTGCGGCATGCTCCTGTCGGTCCAGGACGCCTTCAAGGTCTGCCACCTCCCGACTGCGCGTCACCGAATATGGCTTAATCGCCAATGGAATCGTTCGCAGCGGGAGCAGCGGGTCGATGGCCTGAAGTCGGTCCACGAAATCGCGCATACCAGCGCCTACATTGCTAGTGTTAAGCGATGTGAAGGTGGCATAGGCATACATGTCGAATCCGTCGTCGATAAAATCTTGCATCACCTCGAACTGGCGGCCGAATCCCGACCGCGGTGCCTTCGTATTGAAGACGAACGAGTCTTCATCGAAGCCCTTGAAACAACCTACACGCGAGTGATGAGGGTACTGAGCCATATACGTGATGTCTTCAGTGCTGAGCAACTGCCGGACGAAGCGCCCACTGAGATTGTCATCGATCCAGACATGGACGGTGTCACGAAGTCCGCGTTCGTCAAGCGCCCGCATCACCCACAGGCACCATTCCGGCACGAGATCAGGTTGCCCACCAGAAAGGTCGAGGACCATGGGCGGATCGTCCTCCGCCAGATAGAGGTCGATCATGCGCTCGGCGGTCAAGAAAGCGCCACGTTGCGCGTCACCTACCAGCAACTCGTCATCGACGAAACAGTACCAACAATTCCAATTACAACCGTTGACCTGGAAGACCTGGGTGCGGTATGGCAACACGTGCGGCAGGCCTCGATAATGTGGCTTAGCCGGGATTACGCCTTTCTTCGCCCTAAGGTGCACCGAGAATTTGTGAAACTTCCTTATTCGCCCGAAACCGCCGCAGTTGACGTCCGTATAATCGTCATCGCTCTCCACCGAGTTATCGAGGCGCGCGATCAAGATCTCGCGGCTTTCGGGGCGGATAAGGCGTCGCCTCATCCCACCACGGCCACCTGCTGCATTTTCGCTCGGATTGTTGGGCGCCCCGATTGAGATGGGAGTAAGTGGCTGAGCACGCGTTTCGACAGACGCTTCAGAAAAGTCCCTCTGCATGGCCACGGTTCCGATCCCTCCTACGGGGCAAGGCAGGCAGGCCACGATGCACGAGCGCGCTAGCGTCGGTGACAGTCCGTCGCCCTTGCGCCGGTAAACACAATTCGGATGTTGGCCGCGGTGCCTAAGCGACTCCGACCGCGCCGTCTGTCAGCCGGATCAGTACGCAACGCACCATAGTCGACGGACGACCGTGGTGTAAAGTCCATTTTGGACGAGTGGTGCTCCACCCCTGCTGGTCGATCCGCTTGGATGAGCCCGGCTGGCCTCCAGTGAACGGGCCGCCGACGCAGTCCCAGTCAAGACGAAGCTCTGACGGCGAGGCCGCGGGGCCATCTGGTTTAGACCACCACGTGACCCGGTCAACGAAGTGCGGAACGCGACTACTGAGCGTCGCGATGCACTGAAGCGTGCCGACGGGTCGTCGGCCATACCGAAGGACGCTTCGGATCTGCCAGAGGAAGCCAATACGCTCAGCCTGGGGGCACAGCTCGCCAGCCAGCTGAAATGAGCCGTCGGGCACCACTCGCGACTGTCGTCGCGAACAGGACCGCCGCAGGATCCGCATGCGCAAGATGCTTCAGCGTCTCACCCGGCGTCGACTCCCGGCCGCGAGGTAAGGCGTCGGCGGTCGGGCACGATTTACAATGCCTCGACCAGCCAAAAGGCTTCAGCACCAAGGCGGGTGGAGGCTATCCCTGACCTGTAGGCTCACCATGCCGCACTGCCGACACCTAACCCCGTGGATCTGCCGTCACTGGCCCACCGAAACAAGGCCTTCGGGTCCGCGACCTCATCCGCGACCGAACCCCTTCTCAACGTGGAACCCCTTCTCAACGTGCACCGGCCGCCAGGACACAGATCATGGCCGCTCCACGCATGGCCGCCATCAGTCCCGTGCTAATACTCCAGCAGGAGATCTGTTTAGGGCTCGGTGAGGGCTTGCCGGGCGTTGTGGCTGATCTTGGCGGAGTCTTGATGCCGGCGGCGGTAGATGGACCAGGCGATGACGTCGGCGATGCGCCGGACGGGTTCTATGACCAGGGCATGGAACAGGCGGCGTAGCTCGTTGACGGTGATCGCGATCAATCCGACTGGGCTTGGGGTGCAGACGGTGGTCGCGGCGGCGAGGAAGGCGTGTGCGGCGATGACCAGGGTCGCCCAGCGGTGCCAAGACTGCCAGCGGCGGTGCTGGTGCTGATCGAGGCCGAGGCCGGTCTTAGCGGCCTGAAACGACTCTTCGATGCTCCAGCGCCGGCCGGCGACGGTGACCAAACGGTGTAGAGCAACGGTTACAGGTGGCCAGCAGCGGTAAAACGCCAGCTCGCCGGTGGTGCGGTTGCGACGGATCAGCAGCCAGTGGTGTCCGCCGTGCTGGTCGGCGGCCAGGGGCAGGATGATGAATGCCCAGTCGTAGTAGCGGTGGCCCATCGCGCCCTCGCCTGCCGACAGCCGCTGCCAAGCGCGTTTCGGAAGTCCGGCAGCGATCTGGTCGGCGCGTTGGATACCGAGACCGGTCGGTGCCCGGTGTGAGCAGGCGACCGCCAGTACGTAACCGAACCGGTGCTGTCGTAGCGCCCCGGCCAGGGCCGGGTCACCGCCGTAGGCTTCGTCGCCGGTGACCCACCGGCAGAGCAGGCCGCCGCCCGCTGCGGTCTCGATCAGGCGGCGGGCCAGCTGCGGTTTCGTGGCGAACCCGACCTGCTCAGGCACCCCTGCCTCCGTCCGGCGTTGCGGGTCGTCGGACCAGGACTTCGGCAGGTAGAGCGCGACATCGATCAAGGCGTGCCCGAGCGGGGAGGCGTAGGTCAGATGCACCGCGAGCTGACAGTTCTCGATCTTCCCGGCAGTGCCGGAGTACTGCCGTTGCACCCCGACGGTGTGCCGGCCCTTCGAGCAATTGTCAAGAGTTGTGGGTTGGTTGGTTGCCGGTCCTTTGCGGGGGTGTTATCCGAGCATCGGGAACTCCATGTGCTGTCGCCAGCGGTGGCCGTCGCTGACGAACAGGCTGACGGACGAGATCGTTGCTGCGACGGGGAGCTGGTCTGCGAGTTCTGCCTCCAGTTCCTCGAAAATTCGAGGCTGCTGACCGTGGGCGACGGTCAGATGTGGGATGACTTCGGTGAACTGCCCTTCGTAGGGCGGCGCCTCCGGCCATCGCTTCGCTATGTCGTCGGTAAGAGCGCGGAACGGCTGGTCCGGCGTGGGGGCGAGGTAGAGCACGTCTGGAAAGCGGCGACATTCCTCGAATCGGACCGTGAAGGGGGTACGCACGCCGATCAGTGCCCGGAGGTCACCCACGACCGTGTTGGTGATGCGGTCGGCGTCGAGGAACGGGAAGAGCACCGTGACGTGGGCGGGAACCCCGGCCGAGGCAGAGGAATCGAAGCGGCGACGCCACTGCCAGACCAGCGGCTCGGCCTCTTCCGCGGTTGCCAACAAGGCGGTCTGGCCTACTCGGTAGCGTTCTGATTCGTCGTCTCTGGACACCGCTGGATGATCTCGGACAGCGAGATGGATGCGCTACCGGTTTCATGCCGCCATGGTCAGGGGCCGCTCAACCAAGACGCCGTTCTCGAACCGGGCTCCGGCCCGGACGAGCGCGACCAGATGGGCTCCGGTGATCGCGCGCCATCGGGCCTGGGCGGACTCGACGAGCTTGAAGACCATGGCGAGAGCCGCAGCCGGGCTGCCCGCACCGCGGGTGACCTTGGTACGGAGCTTGACCGTGGAGAACGTCGACTCGATGGGGTTCGTGGTCCGCAGGTGGATCCAATGCTCGGCCGGGTAGTCGTAAAACGCCAGTAGATCGTCCCGGTCATCGATGATTTTCGCGACGGCCTTCGGCCACTTCGCGCCGTAGGTCCGGGCAAACGACTCGATCGCCTTATCGGCATGGTCGCGGTCCTCAGCGTTATAGATCTCTTGCATGGCCTTCGTCGCGCCGGGTTGTGCGGACTTCGGCAGAGCGTTCGAGACGTTGCGGGCCTTGTGGACCCAGCACCGTTGATGCCGGGCGGCGGGGAAGACTTCGGCGAGGGCCTTCCACAGGCCCATGGCGCCGTCACCGACGACGAGGGCGGGGTCGCGCATGCCGCGGCGGCGGCAGTCACGCAGCAGATCAGCCCACGATTCGGTGGACTCGCGCAGGCCCTCGGCGAGCGCGATCAGCTCCTTGGTGCCGTCGACGCGGACGCCGAGCAGGACCAGTACGCAGGAGTGGACCTGACCGAGTCGGACCTTGGGGTGCACCCCATCGGCCCATACGTAGACGAAGTCGCGGTCGGACAGGTCGCGAGCTTGGAAGGCGGCGTGGTCGTCGCGCCATTGCTCGGTCAGCCGCGTGACGGTGGCCGGCGACAGGCCGGCCGTGCCGCCGAGGAACTGTTCCAGCGCGGGGACGAAGTCCCCGGACGATAGTCCGTGCAGGTAGAGCAGCGGCAGGACCTCGGAAATCTTCGGGGACTTACGGCACCACGGCGGCAGGATTTTCGAGGAGAACCGCTTGCGCTCGCCGGTAACCGCACCAACCCGGCGGTCGTTCACGCGCGGCGCGGTGACCTCGACCGGTCCGGCCGCGGTAACCACGGTCCGAGCGCGGTGGTGGCCGTTGCGAACAACCAGGCGGCGACCGTTCGCGTCGATCTCGGCCGTCAACTCGGCTATGTACTGGTTGACTTCCGCCTCCAAGGCGACGGCGAGCATCCGTCGGGCGCCTTCGCGAACGATCTCGTCAATCAGAGAGCCGGACTGGGTGGAGCCGTTGTCGGTAACTACGCTAAGCACGGGACGTGCCTTCCCGACCCGCGCTGCAACGCGGGCCTACTCGGTGACCATCAAGGATCATTCGGGAAGGTTCGCCCTTCGCGTTCCCCTCCAGAACCGATCCACAGGTCCTGAGCATTGCTCCGGCCCTTCTTCAGATCCCCGGTCTCGTCGATCACCATGATCGCGTCCGGGTGACCCAACCGGCGGCCCACGAAGTCACGCACATCGGCCCGCACGAGCGCATCGTCCCAGCTGGCCCGGCCGATCGGATCCTGCATCCCGCCCGGGTTGTCGTCACCGGCATGCTCGGCGATCGTCCAGCAGTTCTTCGTCGGCAGCGGCGCCAGCAAGCCGGTCACGAAGTCCCGGACCCAGCGCCGCGGTTCCGGCCGGCTGAAGCGTGCCTCGATCGGGTCCATCAACTCGCTGAACAACGCAGACCATCGCTGGGCATCTACTCTGTAGGCGGCAGCCACCGCCGCATCCTGTTTGGTCCTCACAAACCTCAGGCTCGACGGTGGCTGTCTGCCATCCACGGACAAAACCACACGTCATCGCAGGTCAGAAATGATCTCCTGCTGGAGTACTAACCGACGTCCACAAACGTCGCCCGTAGACCGACATCCGTCCTGACAGTACCCGGCCGCTCGCCGGCGCGGCATTATCCGCAACTGCGCTTGGATTGTGGACGCTCCTTGAACGCCGCCTGTTGCAACGGGCAAGCCGTCGGTGCAAGGATGCGGAACGCCGTTGAGTGCGGTCACGACTGCCTACGGCACGCCACGGTGGCTTGGAGCGAGCCAACAAGCGCACCGAGGTGGGGATCGCAAGCCACCCTTCACAAAACCCAGTTTGATGGCGAGGTCGACTAAGTGAACACAATCCAGCCCCGATGGCGCAACGGGCCCATGGCGGTAATGGGAATCCTCAATGTCACCCCCGATTCCTTCTCGGACGGCGGCCTTTATCACGACGGAAGGGCCGCCATAGAACATGGCCTCGAGATGTGGAGGTCCGGCGCTGACGTCGTCGATGTCGGCGGTGAGTCGACCAGGCCCGGCGCAGAACGGGTCGACGCGGAAACAGAAGCGAGCAGAGTAGTACCGGTCGTGAGAGAGTTGGCGCGTTCGGGCGTACGGGTGAGCATCGACACGACCCGGTCCTCCACCGCAGCAGCCGCGATCGACGCTGGCGCCAGCATGGTGAATGACGTCTCCGGCGGCCTCGCGGACCACGAGATGGCAGCGGTTGTACGGGCAGCAGATTGCGACTGGGTTCTTATGCATTGGCGCGGACACTCGCGAACCATGCAGCTCCTTGCTCAGTACAACGACATCATTAACGACGTATGTACGGAGATTCGGCTGCGCATTGACGAAGCGGTCAACCAGGGAGTCTCCGAGAAGCGCCTTATCATTGACCCGGGCATCGGTTTCGCCAAGACTGCGGGTCAGAGCTGGTCATTGACCGCCAGATTGGACGCGATCACTGCGATAGGTCTTCCGGTGCTGTTCGGGGCCAGCCGGAAATCGTTCTTGAGCTCGGCGCTGCCTGACGCTGAGCCGGACGGCCGCCCGGCTGCGGAACGGGACGCCGCGACAGTCGCGACCACCCTGCACGCCCTCGCTATGGGAGCGTGGGGCGTAAGGGTACATGACATCGTCTCGACTGCGGATGCGCTTCGGGTCGCCGAGACCGTGCGGCAATACCGGCCCACCTCAACTCGTCACACCAGGCGCGAGTCCACTGGTATGGAATGACAACGTCGTAGCAGCGACTCCCGCCCGGACCGCCCATCGAACATGAAGAGGAGCCCGTCAAAGCGCTCCGGCCGCGACGAGCAGCCGCCAGCGTGGCCCGGTCAGTAGGTGCGGCCGTGCCGCAACGAGGGCAGATACAACAGCTCGGCGGCCGCTCCCCAGTCGAACGGACCGCACTGGGTGCTCAACGCGGCCGGTAATATCGAGGAATCCCTTCAGGCGGCCAAGACCGGGCTCGGCCTCGACCAGCGCCAGCACCAGCAACGCCGATGGAAGGCCTGGCACCGCTGGACGACGCTGGTCATCGCCGCGCACGCCTTCCTCGCCGCCGCGACGACCGTTTGCACACCGAGCCTGGATGGCCTGATCGCGGTCACCGTCAACGAGTTACGCCGGCTGTTCCACGCCCTGGTCATCGAGCCTGCTCGACGCACCGCCGACGTCATCGCCTGGTCCATCTACCGCCGCCGACAGCAAGACCAGCCACTACGCCCGCCAAGCCCACCGAACCCTGAAACAGATCTCCTGCTGGAGTACTAGTAGGACTTTGTTAGGTTGGGACGGGTTGGTGGCAATGTGGGCAGAACCCGAGCCAGGTGCCGAGTTGGTATTGCAGGTGCCGTAGGACGGCGTAGAGGCTCAGGGCTGCCCTGCTGCTTTTGGGTCGGTCAGCCGCATCTGGTGAGGAATAGCTGCGCGGCGGTGGTGATGTGGCGGTGCCAGCCGATCCAGGAGCGGCCTTCGAAGTGGTCGAGGCCCAGGCCGGTTTTCAGCTCGCGGTAGTCGTGTTCGATGCGCCAGCGGCTTTTCGCCAGCAGGACCAGCTCGGACAGGGTCGAGTCCGTAGGCAGGTCAGATAGCCAGTAGTCGCTGGGTTCGTCGTGGCCGGGAGGCCACTGCACGAGCAGCCAGCAGTCGGGCAGGACACCGTCGCCGGTGGGTGGCAGGCCTTTGCGGACGGTTCGCCCGGCCGGGCGGATCCGCAGGGCGAAGAAGTGCCCGGACAGGGTGCCGGCGCTGTGGTCGGCGCCGGCGTCAGCTGCGGGCAGCCGGTCACGCCAGTGCACCAACACGGCCTGCTCGGCGCCGTGGTCGAGGGCGAGGTCCTTGATGTTGCGAGCCGGGTGCGGATACCGCGGTGCGGGATGCTTCCCGACTCCGGCGTAGGCGACCTCGACGGGTTCGGCATGACCGGGATGGGCGGTGGTGCTCGAGGTCGTCGCCACGATGAAACCGATACCGCGGTCGGTCAGCCCTTGCCGGAACTCGGCGACCTGGCCGTAGCCGGCATCAGCGGTGATCAGCGGTGGCCGCAGGCCCCAGCCGGCCAGTTCATCGATCATCACATCGTCTGCTTTAGCAATTGATGGGAGGCGGGGGCCGACTCGACCGGCCATCCTCCCGAGCCAGCGCCCGGTTTACGGGCGATGCCTCCCCACATCGAAACCTGATCTGGTGCGGGTGGGTTGTCGTCGGTCCCGCGCCGCCATTGGCTGACGACAGTGAGGCCTGGCTCAACCAGGTCGAACGGAGCAAAGAACGCGGCGACCTGGCTCCGGCTGCGCCCGGTGACGCCGCTGCCGGCCGCGGCCGGACTGTTGGCAAACGTGGCGGCTGTTGCCGGCAGGAGCAGGTCGGCGGTGGCGTGCGACAGGACCAGATAACTGCCAGGGGCAAGCGCGTCGAGCAGTGCGGCAACGCTGGCGTAAGCCTGCTCGTCGTCGGGGACGAAATGCAGGACCGCTACCAGGAGCAAAGCGATGGGCTGGTTGAGGTCCAGCGTGCCGGCGACCTCGGCGCTGGTGAGGATCTGCTGCGGCTCCCGCAAGTCGCCTTCCAGGTAGGCGGTGCGGCCTTCAGGTTCGCCGGTGAGCAGTGCTCGGGCGTGGACGAGAACCAGAGGATCGTTGTCCACGTAGACCACCCGGCCGCGAGGATCGACGCGCTGAGCGACGTCGTGCGTGTTTTCCTCGGCTGGCAATCCGGTGCCGATATCCAGGAACTGGCGGACGCCCCGCTCCGCAGCCAGGTAGGTGACAGCACGTTGCAGGAACCGGCGGTTCTCGACCGCTGCGGTCCGGACGGAGGGAAAGATCGCGGCTATGGCGTCGCCGGACTGACGGTCGGCAGCGAAGTTGTCCTTCCCGCCCAACCAGTAGTTGTATCGGCGAGCTGGATGCGCCGTACTGGTGTCCATCGCCCGTGAGGGGGCAGCGTTTGATAAGCCGCGTGAGCCGTCGCCTGCAGAGATGGCTTCGATCACGACGCCACGCCGATGGCACGTGAGGCAGGAGCCGGTGCGTCTGACCGGTCAGGATGAGTGCCCCGGCAGACCCGGCACAGAGGTCGCACCGCGTCCGGCTGATGAGCGCCCGACTCCTGGTAGGGATGAGAGTCGTACACGACAGCCTCAACCACGACGGCGCGATTGTGGGACACGGTCTCCCGGGTGAAACAGGTGTGCGGCACCCCATTCGGATATGCCTGCCACAGCACACTGGCCCGGAAAGCTATCCGTCTCGTCGGCGCGTCAGAACACCCCGCCTCGTGAACAACGTGTGCCGGAAGATAGTGCCGCATGGTCATCATCATGCAGCCGCCATCGTGGCGGTCCGCACCCAGTCGATAAACCGCTGATAGAGGTGCTCCGGTTCCGGAACAAGCCCGCGCTCCGCGAGGTCGCCCGTGAACGCAACTACCTGAGCCGACATGTAGTAGAGCAGCAGCGCCGGGCGGCCGGAGAACTCGACCGCAAGGTCACCCCGGCCCGGTGAGCACGGCCACGGCCGCGCACAGTACCGACACGCCCAGGCCGGGCGGAGCGGGAGGTGATGGGTCAACGGTATCAACGGCGTAGCCACTAGCGGCCACCTCCCATGCCGGCCCGATGCGCCTGGGCCGGGGTCATCTGACCCGCACGGCCAATCGTGCTGAAGACCGCGGTTGGGTCCGTGAGGGCGGCACGGTACAGACGGTTGCCGGGCTCACCGTCCGGGATGGGGGCACCGTCAGGGCGAGCTGACCGGTCCGGACACGGCCAGCGCAAACCGCACACACAACGCCGACGAATCAGCCGCAGCCGCTGACGGCGCGGGTAGTGCCTCATCTCGAACACATTCGCTCAGGAGCAAACTGCGGATCGTTGGCCACGACAGGACACGGGGCACCGCTAGCATCGAGCGCATCACCACCCCAGGTTTTGACATCGATCACGACTGCACCTTGGCTTCAAATACGACATCGACAGTCGAGCGGACAACGAACATCCTGGCCACGTTGCTCTCGTGCATGATTGATCTCGATTCTTGCTAGGAGGTGACGTGCAGTCAGGTGCCCGGGCGCAAGGGGCAGCCAAGATCCACTTAGGTATTCGGAAGCCAGCCGACGATCGATCAGTACGGGTAGCCTGACTGACACGTCCGGGCATGAGGGGATGTACCGCGTACGCGGACAGATCTGCGTACAGCCACCGGGAGGCGACGTGAGCACATTCGGTCAGCTGCTGAGGCAGCATCGGCAAGGCCAGCAGTTGTCATTGCGGGCTCTGAGCGTTCAAGTCCAGTTCGGATTCACATTCTTGTCCCAAGTAGAACGCGGCGAACGAAGGGCCACCGCGCAGTTGGCCCGGCGCTGTGATGCCGCCCTTGGCGCTGGTGGCGCATTAATTGAGGCGCTCCGGGAAGATCGGGTAGGCGAGTCGGACATGCACAGAAGAAGTGTCCTTCGGGCGATGGGGGCGCTCGCCGCGAGCCCTCTGCCCTTGGTCAATTGGGAGGCGTTGCGGCACGGAATCGCGGCTGCGGTAGACCCGGATGC
The DNA here is from genome assembly GCA_964236515.1 of uncultured Actinoplanes sp. Lineage (GTDB taxonomy): Bacteria > Actinomycetota > Actinomycetes > Mycobacteriales > Micromonosporaceae > Actinoplanes. Next base: position 215,617 of record CAXSDA010000002.1, on the reverse strand, counting down.
TGACCAATGGGACCAAATCATTGCCGATTATGGGGTTGCCTACTATCGAATGTCCTCAGCGGCAATGATGGATGCCTTGCGCGCGGATTTGACAGTGCTCCAGACCTTGATCGCCGTCGAGGCAGGGCCGGCACGTGGAAGATTGATGCGCGCAGCCGGACGTCTGTCCGTTATCGTCGCGCTTAATTTTGGCTCTGTCGGAAATATCCTTGCAGCCCGGCGGTGGTGGCGCGACGCACACGAATACGCTGTTGAGTCCGAAGATCCGGACACGATCGTGCTGGCTCGAGCCTGGGAGGCTGTGAACGGCTGTTATGACGGGCGAGGCCCATCAAGCACGGTGGCGTTGTGTGACGATGTTTTGCCTCTGGTTGCCGGTCGGGCGACCGCCGCGTCATGCGGCCTGCTTGCAGGCCGCGCTCAAGCTCTTTCCCTCGCTGGTCGGCACGATGATGCCATCAGTACCGTCAACCAACTCGCCCAGTTGGCGGCACAGTTGCCAGCGTCCGTGATTAACGATGCTGATTCGTTATGGGGATGGCCAGAGCATCGGCTTCGCCATACCGAAGTTTGGGTCTACGCCCACGCCGGGAGGCTCGCCGAGGCGACCCGAGCCCAGGAACAGGCCGTCAACCTCTATCCCAGGACCATGACGAGGCTGCGCACCCAGGTGCAGCTGCACCATGCTGCGGCGCTCATCCGAACCGGGCACCTCCCAGACGGGTTGCGCCTTGCAGCGGACCTGCTGGAAGAGTTACCTCCCGCCGACCGCAACAACCTCGTGCTGACGATCGCCCAGCGGGTGATAGATGCCGTTCCTTTGAACGAGCGCAGCCGGCCCGCCTACAGAGAACTCACCGATCGAGTCATCACCTAACATGCCAAGCCATGGTCACCTACACGCGCCATGACGGGAAGTCCACCGCAGCAGTGCTACCAGCGCTGGTCGACCTGTACGCCTCGGTATACGCCGAACCACCATACGAAGAAGGCCCGGCGCAAATAGAAATATTTCGCACCAGCCTTCCCGGCGAGACATTACGCCCTGGGTTTGTTCTGATCACTGCCCTCGATGGAGAACAGCTCGTCGGAGCTTCGTACGGATGGACGATGCCTGCCGGAAAATGGTGGTCACGATCGGATGAAGAGCCCCCGTCCGCAATCCGCGACGCCGACAAGCTCGCCGTCATGGAATGGATCGTCCATCCCGCAAGACGCGGCGAGGGCATCGGGGCCAACTTGATGCGCGAACTGCTGCAAGATCGCCAAGAGCCTTTCGCGACGCTCGCCTCAGACCCCCGAGCCAAGGCCCGCGGCATGTATCAACGGGCGGGATGGCGACAAGTCGCAAGGTCCGCGTTGTCCTGGGGTCCGGCTATGGACCTTCTTGTTTTAAGCACTCAGCCATCGTCAAATCGCTAATAGTCCTATAGGACTTTTCTCGCCGCTTATGGGTACGGCGAATCGCGATCTGATCGCGCCCCCGGAATAATCCGTTGGATGAGGCTCACCCCGGCAAGCGATCATTTGCCGCGGACCGCGGCGGAGGCACCCGGTTGGTTCAGTCGCTGGTGAAGCCGTTTCATGAGGTCGGCGGCGCCGTTCTCGTCGCCGCCTGCTCGCAGTAGGTCGGCTGCCTGTTGGTGTAGAGGTTCATTGTGGGGGTCGAAGCTGATGGCTTGGCGTAGCCAGGCGAGGGCTTCGGGGGGTTCGGCGTGGTATGCGAGGGTGGCGTAGGCGTCGATGATCGTGCGACGGATTTGTTCGCGGACCGGGCGTAGCCAGGGCCAGGTCTCGCCGGCGGCAACGTCAGCAGGATACGAGTCGATCAAGGCTAGGCACACGGCCTGCTGTTCGCTGGTGCCGACAGCGTGGGTGACGGCGTGGACAGCGGTGTGCCAGGTTTGCAGGTCGGTGCTGATGGCGGCGGTGTTGAGCCGGTAGCGGTCGTCGCGGCGGATGACGGGGTCGTCGTCGAGCAGCGGGCGTAGTTGTTTGCGGAGGTCGCTGAGGGCGCTGTGGAAGCGTTGGCTGACCGTGGCGGGCGGCTGGTGGGGCCAGATGGCCCGGCTGAGGTCTTGGCGGGTGGCGCCGTCCGAGTGGAGGGCCAGGTAGACCAGGGTTTGCAGGCCAGCGGTGCGGGTCATGATGACGGGTTGCCCGTCAACGGTCAGCTGGCACGCGCCGAAGACGTTCAAGTGCGCGTTCACGGTCGCGGTTGTCACCGTGTCGGTTTGGTTTGCCGGGGCGAGGCTGGGCGCTTGCCCCGAGCTGGAGGCCACCTGCGGGGCCGGCTGCAGCCCAGCAAGTTGGAGTAGGTCAGTGGCCGCGGTCGCGGTAAGGACACAGAGCCGGCGCGGTGTGGTGAGGCCGGTGCCGGTGGCGTACCCGTCGACGCTGATCTGCCAGTGGTGATTGACGGCGGGACTGTCGTCGAGCACGACGGTGGTCGGCCCGGGATAACCGTTGTGGCCCTCTGACTGTCCTCGATGGTGGTCTGCAGGGACTTGCCCGTCGGCCGATATCGGTGGGCAGGCGGCCGCGTCGTCGGGGTTGCTGCCCGATAGCAGCGTGACCATGTCCGCCGGGCTCAAGTAAACCCGTGCGGTGGTGGTGAGGGCGGTGGTGACGATCAGTCCGCGGGCGGCGTCGGCGGCACCGGGGCCGCTGAGGTGCAGGATCCCGGGCGGGAGTTCCTCGGCGGGCATCGGTTCCTGCTGCCCGTACTGACCGTGTTGGTCGAGGGCGGTGAGGATGGTGAGGATGGCCGGGTTTGGTGGTTGCAGGTCGGGGTCGTGGGTGTGGTCGCGAGGCTGATTCGGGTCGGGCCGGTAGTGGCGGCGGACCTTAATCCAGGTCAGGGCGCTGAGCCCGGCGATGACGGCGGCGGTGCGATACGGGATCCATCCTCCGCCGGGCAGGCTGATCCCCGCCAATGGCTCGGCCGCGAGTCGGTCGGTGGGCGGGGGCGGTTCGAGGGTGCCGGTGGCGGCTGGCCCGGCGGGGATGTGGGGTGTGGCATGGGCGGCGGGCAGGGTGATCGCGGCGATGCCGGCCATCGAGCTGGCGGAGACTTGCGCGGCGGTCGCATCGGGAGGTTTCGTAACCGCCACCACCAGCGGCGCAGCCGGACGAGGGTGCGGCGGGTGAAGTAGCGGATCAAGTACAGCCAGCCGCTCAGGGCCAGGAGTGCCAGCCAGACGGTGATGGTAGTCGGGGTCAGGGGGTAGTCGGCCCAGTGTTGAATCTGTGCGGCGGCCGGTAGGTGGGGCGGGTGGTGGCGCAGCCAGGCCGAGGCAGCCAGGGGTGGGCCGGCCACGATGATCAGGGTGATCATGGTGGCGGCGAAGCGGTTCATCCGGCGCATACGGACAGTCCCCGGCGGTCAGTTCGGCAGGGCGCGGGTGGGTCGGCGGGCGAGGGTCCAGGCGTGCCAGCCCCACCAGACGGCGACGGCGAGGGCGTAGAGCACGGACAGGGTGTCGGGTCCGTCGCGGGAGATGATGCCGGTGAAGGCGCCGAGGATGATGCTGAGCCCGAGCGCTGCGTAGATATTACTTATGAGGGTGAACGCGATCGCCACGCCGATCAAGACTCCACCGGCAAGGCCGATGGTCGAGGTCCAGCCGTTCAGCCAGCCCGGCAGGCCGCTATGCCAGGATTGGCTGACCGCCAAGATCCCGACCGCGGCGGTGATCATCGAGGTGCCTGGGAATGTGAGCAGGGCGTCCCACCCTCCGGCCGGCGCGAGAGGACGGCGCACCGCGATCGCGGCGGCGATGACGGCGGCGATCGCGGCCGGTATCAGGGGCAGCATCGCCCATTTCAGGACTTGGGTGGCGGGCTGGTTGAACAGGGTCGCCGCGGCGAGGCCGTACAAGCCAGCGGTGGCGAACCCGGCCGTGACCGCCAACACGATCCCGCCGGTGATCTTCGTCGGCGCTGATGGCCCCGGGGTCAGGGCGCTGCGCTGATCGAGCAGGTTGGCGAACAGTGACGCCGCCTGCAGGAACCCGATCAGGGCGAGGACCGCGGCGATGCACAATTCTCCCCAGCTCGCCAGCACGTAGTAAAACGGGCCCGGCCGGGTAGGGGTGCCGTTGTTCGTGTCGGCCGACACCATGAAATGCACATACAGCAGCAGCGATGCCACGCCGGGAACGGCGAGGGTGACCAGCCGCGACCACGGCGGGCGTTGCATCCTGGCGGACCGGGGCGTGACCAGGGTACTAGTGGGGTCGACGCCGGCGGCGCCGAGGACGGCCGCCAGATGCGGCAGTGGTACCGGGTGTGGTTGGGTGCCAAGTTTCGCGGCGATCATGTCGGCGGCGCCGGGGGTGACCGCGGTGGCGCCGATCAGCCGCACCTCGTCAAGCTGGCCGAGCGGGACCTCGGCCAGGGTGAGGGCTTGCCCGGCGAGGGCGCCGGCCTGCTCGAACACCGGCCTAGCGGCCTCGCGGACGTGGTCGGTGGTCACGGTCAGCGGTGGGCGGCCGTCCGGCATCGGCATGGTCACGGCCGGCTGATGGGTTAGGGCGTGCCGGGTGGTGCGCAGCCCCGCGATGGCGGGCCAGCGCCGGTGGGCGGGCAGGTTGTCGAGGCTGGTGCCGGTCAGCGCGAGGGCGAGGTTGGCGTCGATGCGGTCACCGCCGCCGCCGGGGTCGGCCCGTGTGGATAGCAGCTCTTCGCCGTGCGGGTCGTGCCGCACCACGCTGGCGGTGCAGCCAGCACCGACGTCGACGACCAGGATGGTCCGCGGCCCGACCGGCTGGCCCTGCGACCCGGTGTCGGCATCGGTGGGGTTTCGGGTGGCGGCGATCGGCGCCGCTACCAGGGTGGTGACGGCTAGCCCGGCGGTGCGGGCGGCGTCGCGCAGCACGTTCTTCCATTGCGGGCCGGCCCCGGCCGGCACGACCAGGCGGGTCTCGTCGACCGTGCTGCCGGCTACGCGGACCGCTTCGGTGAGGACCTGACGCAGAATCGCCGCTACCAGATCGGCGACCGCCACCTGGCGGCCGGCGACGGTGATCGGCCCGGGACCGGCCCGCATCGGTGACATCACGAATCCGTTCGGATCGCCGGCGCCGCGCTGCCATGCCGCCATCCCCGCCACGATCTCGGAGTCGTTGACGTGCACCGCGGTGGACATCTCGGCCACACCGTCAAGGTTGAGCACCGTCCACCCGAGAGGCCCGGCCAGGACGGCGCGCACGGTGGTACCGCCGCAGTCGATCGCCAATCGTGAATACACGACGACTAGTGAAGCAGAAGATCAACCATCAGTCATTCCACATTCACCCTCAGCCAACACGCCGCCCACCCCGTTGTCTTGCATCATGGCGTTGACCTGCGGTTGTGATTCCAGCTGAGAAGTTGTGAGTGGTGGTGAGAGCCGCACACCTGCCATCACATCGCTGTTCTGCCTAGCCTCGAGGCATCCCGTCAGTACGAAGGTCCGTGGTCACCGACCGCGGTGCTTCGCCGCGCCCACCCATCGGCGACGGCGCGGCGTCGGGGACGAGCGGATGGCGACGGAGAGAGGACGAGCGATGATCCGATGGTTCGCGGCGATACGGGCCGGCCTAGCTGCGGTGACCGTCGTGGCCGGTGTGCCGGTGCTGATGCTGCTGGTCGGCGGGAATCCGCTGCCGCATCAGCTACCCGCCGCGGAGCAGGTGCAAGCCTGGACCGCCGATCCACTGGCCCGTGCCTACCTACCTGAAGTCGCGCGCACCATGGCGTGGATGATCTGGGCGCTGATCGCCTGGGCAATGCTCGGCACGTGCCTGCGGCGGGTCCGGCGTTGGCGGTGGGCCCGGCTAGCAATGTACCTTCCCGGACCGGTCCAGGGTCTTGCAGCGACGCTGCTTGGCGCGGCCACCGTCACCGCCGGCGTGGGTGGGCTCCCCGCCCACGCCGCCGTCCCCACCACCGCAGGCGACAGCCACGGCCCCGACCATCACCACGGCACCGCAACCGTCCCGCCGGCCGCTACCGCACACCACGACAGCTCCAGCGCCCACAACACGATGACGATCACCGTCCACCGCGGCGACACGCTGTGGGACATCGCCGAACACAGACTCGGCGACCCGCCCCACGGGAAACACCAACACCGCGACCCGAACCGGTGGCGCGAGATCTACACCCTCAACCGAGGCCACCGGCAAACCGACGGCTACGCGCTGCATGATCCTGACCAGATCCACACCGGATGGGTCCTGACCCTGCCCGCCACCCATCCCACCCAAGCCCACCCGCATATGGGCACGCCGGCACCGGCAGGCACCTCGACGTCACCGCATACCGCTGGACCACCGGCCGAACCTGGAGATGCACACACGGCACCGCATGCCTGCACTCACACGCCGGCACCAGCCACCACGGCACCCGCACCGGCCGCCACGACGCCGACGCGAATCACACCACCGGCCACCGACAACCCCTCCACGGTCGCGTCGCCCGCGGCAGGCGCCCCGACTGCCAGCTCATCCGCGCAGCCCAAGCCGGCAGCGACCGAATCGATCGCACCCCATAGCGGCGAGCATGCCGTAGGAGTGCACGACGAGGCCGGGGTCAGCCTGCCCTCACAGGGCTGGGTCAGCCTCGGTCTGGCCACCCTGATCGCCGCCGTGGCCTCCCTGCTGAGCCTGCAGCGGCGCCGCCGTGCCCGGCTCGGCTTCCCGATCCCCACGGGCATTGCCGCGCAGCTCGCGCCGATGCCCGGACACCTCGCTGCCATCAACGTCGCCGTCAGCCGCCCCCGAGGCGACGACGAGCAGCCACCCCGGGCCGCATCGACGTCGGTTGCCGCCCCGGTCGGTCTCGATGCCGGCGGCAACGAGGTCAGCCTGTTCGGCTTGCCCGTCCCTGGGCTCGCCCTCACCGGTCCGGGTGCCGAACCGGCCGCCCGCGCGCTGCTAGCTGCAGTGCTCGCCACCGGTGTCACCGGCTCGGCCGTGCTGCGGCCGATGGTCGTCACCACCGCCGCGACCCTCGCCCGGCTCCTGCCCGCCGGCGCTGCGCTGACCGGGTTGGATCCCGACGGCACCAGCTTCGATGGGGAACGCCTCATCGTCCTCGAGGATGCCTCGGCGGCCGTCACCCACGCCGAAGAGGAGCTGATCGTGCGGCGCCGGCTGCTGGACACTTTCGACCTTGACACCATTACTGCCTTGAACGAGCGAACCGACCACGCCGAAATGCAGCCGCCGTACGTCCTGATCATTGACGCGGTCCCTCGCCACGCTGGCCGCCTGCACGCGGTCGGCGCGCACGGGGCTGCTCTCGACGTACACCCAGTCGTCCTCGGAACGCTCGACGGCATTCCCGGCATCGAGGTCATTGGCGACGGCGCCACCACCGGCAAAGCGGCGGCTACCGGGCTCGCCCGCATGTCCACCCTGGCCGCCGATGATCTCGCCGCCGTGCTGGCCATGCTCGCCAACGCCGCCGCACGCCCGGAACCCGGCCACGACATCGACCTCGACCCCACCCCCGCCCAGGAGCCGGCACCGCCCCCAACCCTCGAGCCGGTGCCTGCACAGCCATCCGGGTTGTCAGCCCCGGTGCGGCTGCGCGTCCTCGGACCCGTCCTGGTCGAAACTGCATCCGGGCCGGTCGCGACCGGGATGCGCAGCGGCTCCTACCTCGTCCTCACCTCGTTGGCCGTCAACCCGGGCGGGCGCACCCTCGACCAGCTCGCCGCCGACCTGCACCCCGACACCAACCCCTCCACGGCAGGCAAACGCATCCGGACCGATATCAGCACCACCCGCCGGGTCCTGCGCGCCGCCAGCGGCCTGAACGAGGCGATGTTCGTCGTCTACGACCCGGCGACCGGCCGCTACCGCCTCGACGCGGCGCTGATCGCCGTGGACCTGTGGCAAATGCTCACCGCCATCGAGGCCGCGAAGACCACCGACAACGACACCCAGGCCTTGGCCCTGCTGCGGGAGGCGGTCGAACTGTACGGCGGGGACTTCGCCGACGGCGCCGACCAGACCTGGATCACCGACTACGCCACCACCTACCGCCACCAGATCCTGTCCGTGTTCGCCCGCATCGCCGAACTCCTTGAGGCCGATCACCCGAACCAGGCCGTTGCCGCGTTGGAACGCGCCCTGGAGTTTGACCCGGTCAACGAAGAGCTGTACCAGCGCGTCATGCGGATCCACGGCCGCGCCAGGCGACCGGACGCGGTCCGGCGCACCCTGCGCCGCCTCGAAGAACGCCTGGCCGACCTTGCAGACGCCGAACCGTCGCAGGCCACCCGCCGCGTCGCGGACCGTCAGCTGCGGCCCGCCACCGCCAGCGGAGGCCACCGATGACCGACACTGCTAGGAAGGACGATCCGGCCATCAGGACCACCGCCGCACTCCCACACGGCAGCACCCAGCCGAGCGCAAGCCACACAGGGTGGTCGCCGGCACGGTGGGCGTACTCGTTCTACGCCGTGGCCGCCACCGGAGCCGTGATCGGGCAAACCTGGGTCGCCCTCGACCACCTGCCCTGGCCGCCGCAAGTGCCGGCCGCGGTGCGCGTACTGGCGGTGCTGCCGTTCGCGCTCTGCCTGGAACTGCTCGCGATGGCCCTCGCCGCGATGGCCGACGAACGGATGCGCCTCGGTGAACGCGCCTACGGCCTGCGCGTCTTCTCCACCGGGGTCGCGGTCGTCGCGGTCGGTATCCAGGTGGCCGGGCACTGGCCGGACCTGTACTGGTCGAGCGTGTTCGGGGTGCTGTCCGGCTCGGCGTACGCGCTGTGGCTGCTACACGCCGCCGCACGCCGCCGAGACGCCCTGCGCGCGGCGGGCAAACTCGCCACGACCGCTCCGGACTACGGCCTGTGGCGGCGAATGCGTCATCCGATCTTCACCGCCCGCGCGGCGGAGGCGGCCCGCGAAGGCCGCCGCGATCCCGACACCGGCATGTGGCGACCGTTGGGGTTGTATGAGTCGCTGCGCGTCGCCGAGCTGGCGATCGGTGACGAGAAACGCCGCCCGGCGGTAGCCCACGCCGTCGAGCAAGTCGTCCGCGCCGACCAGCGTGACCCGCACATGGCCGACGTTGCCATCCGCACCCTGGACCTCGACCGGCTGGCCGCCGAGCTGGCCGCCCGGGTCGACTACCACGCCTGGGCTGACCGGTTGGCCCCCGCCATCACCGCACCGGCACCAATCCCGGCCGATAGCCACGCCGACCCCGGCGCTGCGCCCAGCCCGGCCCCGCACGAGGCGGTATCCGATCAGCTCCGCGACCCTGCGGCCGAACCCGCCACCACCGGCCCCCAATTCGAGCGCCAATCCGCAGCGGGGCAAAACCCTCTCGACCGCGACGAGGACGAGGAAGACGACCAGGACGACGAGGACGAGAACCGGTTCGACGCTGACGACGGTCTCGACCTCGGCCCGGACCTGGTGCCGCTGTTGCCCGCCGCCCGCACCGCCCGCGACGAGCTGATCGGCGAGGGCCGCACCGTCAGCCGTGACGCCCTCGCTCAGCGGCTGCGCCGCAACGGTCACGCCATCCGTAACAACCGCGTATCTGAGCTGCTCAACGCCCTGCGCCGGGAAGAGATGCCGGTCCACGGTGCACGCCCGAGAGTGTCGGCGTGATCCCGCACCGGCGCTTACCCGTGCCGTTCGATGGCCTGGAGGAGACCGCCCATGCATGAGTTCGCACCGCCGCCCGCCGCCGTCGTGCAGTTCCCGCATCCTCAGCATTGCCCGCCCTGGTGTATCGACTGTCAGCACGACGACCTCGATCCGCCTTATGTGGCCTTGCACCGGAGCCCGCCGGCCATCGTGACCCTTTACGACGAAGGCTGCGAGGTGATCCACGCGCAGGTGCGCGCCGCGTTCTGGGACAAGGCACCCGACTGGATCGGTACCGACCCGGCCGACCTGGAACGCCCCCACGTCGAGGTGGGTTTCCCCGATAGCGGGGACGTGCAGCTCTATCTCAACCCCGGCCAGGCCCGCAGCTTCGCCGCTGCCCTCATCCGGGCCGCTGACGCCGCCAACACCGAAGCTCTGTACCGGCCACCGGTACCGCCCGGTATCACTTCGACCGCCGTGCCTGCCAGTGCGCCGTCACGGCAGGCTTGATGCCTTCGCATCGGTCGGAATGGATGGGTCACGGGTGCCGGACCGTCGGGCACCAACCATGATCACCAGGAGGAAACGACATGACATCATCCGCGCCCAGCACCCACACGATCGACGTTGATGAGCAGGTCTACGACGTGCTCGCCCGCACCGCCCGCTCGAGGGACACCGACATCAACGGTGCGCTGAAGTACCTGCTCGAAGCGCCCGCGGTCACCGCTGTGTCCTCGCCGGACGACGACGAGGAGTGAGTTCACACGCGGGGCGCAGCAGGACGGGGGACCGGCGGCATCCCGCGTGCTTGACGCGGGAGTCTAACGGTCGGCCTCGGCGGCGGTAAGGAGCCGTTGCGCGGTCCGCTGCGCGATGTCGAGGCGGCGGGCCAGTTCGACGCCGAGACCCCGCCGATCCCGTCCGTCCTTTCCCGCCTCGGCCAGCAGATCGGCGGCGGCCTGCAGGCGCGGGTCGTCGGCGTACGGGTGCGGTTTGTGCGGCCCGGTGAGTGTGCCGGGGGTGCGTCCGGTGGATTGGCGGCCGGTGCGGGCGTCGGCGTGTGCCCACACGGTGCGCCGGTACCAGTACCGGCGTCTACGCCCGTCGGAGAGCAGCTCCACCGCGTCGGGGTGGTCGGTGAGCTCGTCGGGCAGGTTGCGGTACGAGCCGTACCGCAGGATCTTCGCGGCCTCACCGGAACCGACCAGCTCGTTCGGGTCACCGCTACGGTCGACGGTGGTCAGTACCGCGAGCTTCAACCTCTGGTGGGCGGCGTGGAAGGCATCGATCTGGTCGAGCCGGAACCACTCGCCGCCGTCGTGGGTGAACGCGTCGGGAAAGCCGAACCGGTCGCGGTGGCGGTGCCAGTGGTTGACTGTGGAGCGCGAGGCGCCGGTGTGCGCGGCCACACCGGCCCGGTCGAGAGCCACCCGAGCGCCGAAGGTACGTCGAGCCACGCCGGTCATCCTCCCTCGTCGGGCCTGGGGTGTTATGTAGGCGGTGTTCCCTGCGCGGTTTCCGGGGCGCTCGTCGTGGTGTCCTCTGGTTACCATCAGCGCACGCCCGCTCAGGGGAAGATACGGCTTCGTGACGCTGTGGGTTGGCCCCGGAGCGCTGGTGAGGTGGCCGGTAGGGGTTTGCGCGCATCAGGGTTCCTGGTGTGTCCCACCGGCCACCGTTAAACCCTGTGCTCGCCCAAACCCTGCGCTCACGGGATCTCGCCGTGTGGTCGGCGGCGTCCACCCCCTCGTGCGCGAGGTGAACGCCGCCGGCCTTGGCGAGCTGCGATGTCAGGAGTCCGGGTTGAGTGCCCGCCACGCGAACGAAGCCATGATCGCGATGGGTAGCGAGGCGATCTTCACCTGGGTCTTCGGGGTGGCCGCGTCGTAGACGGTGAGGATCGCGTTCGCCGTGGTGGCATCCACGATGACGCCGCCGATCTTGCGGGTATGCCCGGCCTTCGCCTCCCGCAACATGACGATGACGTGCGAGTCACCGGTGCTGGCGTCGTCCGGGACAGCTTCGAGATCGGCCGCGTCGGGGCAGTCCGGGCAGGTCACCAGGTGCGCCTCGTCGGTGACGCGCGCCTCCGGTCCATCGTCCACACCGCACACGGCCCCACGGTGGCGGGTGGAGCGCCCGTGGGTGAAGCGGGCCGTCATGGCGTGACCTGCTCGGTGTCGGCCGGCGCGTCGAGATCGGCCGGATCGAGGGTGACACCGAGGCGGGTAGCGACGATCCCGTATACGTCCATCAGGAGATGGATAATCTCGCCGCTGAGCTTCTCGTCGTAATCGGGGGCGATGCGGCACGCGTCGCGCAGTGACCGGCACGTGCCGATGAAGGCGGCCACGAGTGCGGCGTGGTCGTCGGTGCGACGGCACACGGCGATGTCCTCGGTGGTGTAGGTGCGTTCGTCGCCGGTCGGGAACTGCAGCTGAAGGCTGCGGATATGGGTGGTGTGCGGGGTCGAGTAGGTGACGTCGGTGATGGTGGCGAGTCGGTACTCGAACGGGTCCCGGGGTTGGCGTACCCGGGCGGTGTCGTTGAGGTCCATGGAAAGCTCCCTAGTGAGTCTGCCGGGGTGGTGCCGGTGGGCGGGGCCGAGATAATCAGCGGCCCGGTGGCCGGTGCTGCCGGTCTCGGCCCCGGCCGATCAATCGGCGGGCGCGGCGGCCGGGGTCAGGGTGTCGAGGTTGCCGCCGAGGTACGTGCTCGCGGTGGTGGTGAGGGCGTCGAAGAGTTCACCGAGCTTGGCGTGCAGCACGTCGTGGCCTTCGGCGGTGGTGATGGCGTGGTGCAGGATCGTGCGCACAGCGGAGAGGTCGGTGAATACGATGTCGCGCTCGGTGTCTAACGGGCGCACGGTGATCTCGTCGTGCCAGAACCACTCGGTGACGCCGCTGCGGAACTCGACGCGGTACTTGTCGCCGTCGGTGATGTGCGGCTGGCGGAAGATGTCGATCACGACTCCGGGGTGGCGGTGGTGGCCGTCGAGGACGTGGCGGACGGACAAGACGTCGAGCAGGTTCGGCGCGTTCGGGGCGGGTCCGGCCGGGGTGGTCGCGGGTCGGTGCTGGTCATCAGGGGTTCCTTCGTGGGATCAGCGGGTCGGGTGGTCGTGTTCGCCGGAGCCGTTGATCTCGAACGCGATGATCCGGTCGTTGGTCTCGGTGGTGTCGGCGTGCAGGTAGAAGTCGTGTTGGCGGCGGCGGGCTCCGATGGAGACGCCGTGCAGGTCGAGCACGATGTAGTCGCTGCGCTCACCCTCGGCGGTGTGGCCGGGGTAGACGCGCAGGTGAAGGTTGCGCAGCACGTTCGCGATGACCGGGTCGAGATCACCGATCAGCGTCAGCGCGGCGAGCAGGCAGGGCGCGTCGAGGGCGTACTGGCCCTCGTTCGTCTCGTCGGGCTGTGCGGTGAGGTCGGGGTTGTTGATGACTCGGTGTCCTTCGCGACGGCGCCGGCCGCGGTCGAGTCGTAGTCGAGGTAGGTGGTGGGGAAGGCGGGAAGGATCGGGGTGAGGGTGCCGCCGGTGTTCCCGTCGGCCAGAGCGGCGCAGGCGATCAGCGCGGCTCCGGCGGCGATGGCCTGCGCCGGGGTGTAACGGACTCGGACGCTGCGGGTGGCGTCGGGCAGCACGCCGCGTACTTCTACGACGCCTTTCTGCCAGGTGCAGACCGGGAGGCGCTCGTCCGCGACAGCGCGGACGGTGGTGCGGGTGAGCTGGTCATAGGCGGTCACCAGCCGGGCGTGGCAGGTGGTGGCGGCACCCTCGTACTCGGCGATTTTGGCGGCGAAGAAGCCGTCGTTGTCGTCGATGAGGCACTCGAGGAGGGCGTGGTGCCGTTCGGCGGCACCGCGTGCGGTCGCGTACTCGTTGATAAGGGCGATCAGGTCTCTCATAAGGTCCTTCGCGTAAGGGGCGGTGCCGCGCGGCCGGGCGGGTGACCCGGCCGCGCGGCAGTGCCGCCGGGGGTTAGCGCTGGTGCGCGGGGGTGGCCGAGCCGGGCACGACCGGCGGCGCTACCGGCGCGGTGCCGATAGCCGGGCCAGCGGCCAGCGGGTGAAGCTCCGTCTCGGTTTTGAGGCCGATCCGGTCGATCGCGATGGCTCCGCAAGCGGTCAGGCGAGCGCCGAGGTTGAGGGCCTCGGTACCGGTGAAGATCACGGCCACCCGCATCGAGGCGCTGTCGATCGCGCGGAGTTCAACGTTGCCGCCCGGCAACGGCCGCACCGGCATGAAACCCTCCACGGTGGCCTGCGCGTGGACAACCGAGCGGACCGCCCGTTCGACCTCGCGCAGCCGATGCGCGGCGATCTCGTTCCACTGCCGCTCCTGGGCGCGTTGCCCGCCCTGCTCGTCGTAGTTGGTCTCGTACGAGGCGAGGATGCGGTGGGCGGTGCTGTTCTGAGCCGCCTCGCACAGGTGACCGATCAGGTCCATCAACTCGTCGGATGTCATGGCAGGTCCCTCCATCGGTGCAAGGCCGGATCGGGTCTGTTCGGGTGAAGGCGTACTCAGGCCCGGGGCGGCGGGGCGTAGCCGGGCCAGTGGCGCGGGTGACGGGCCGCCGCCGGTCGGGCCGGTCGGGCCGGTGTGGCCGGTCGGGCGGCGCGGGCCGGGCGGCCCCGGCGGGCGCGTTGCCGCCGGGCCGCGTGCGGGATGCCGGGCCGTGTCACCAGCCGGAGCGGTGGTCGGGGCCGGGGTGGGGGTCGGGGCCGTGCGCCACCAGTGGCGGCGGTGACGGCCCCGGTTCCGAAGGCGCATCAGACAGCCAGCAGATCGAACGCGCGGGCCTTCAACTCCGCGCCCGCACCGGTCAACGCCCGAGTCGCGCGGACCGCGTCGGTTTTGGCCGGGGCGAAGTGGTCGAGGTACTCGATGATGGCCTGGTATCCGGCCCACCGAGTGCCCTTGATCGGCTTCTGCGTGTCCGCGTCCCGAATCAGGTACCGCAGCGACGAAGTCCGCTGCTTCGCGTTGTTCTTCGCCACATCGGAGGCGGCGTCGTCCACCGGCCAGAGCTGGGCGACGATCTTCTCGAACTCGCCCATGGTCAGCGCCTCGTTGAGCATCTTCTCCGCGTCGGTTTGCCAGTCGCCGAAGTGCTTCCACACCAAGCCGAGGGCCTCGCGGGCCTCGCTGATCTGCGCGTGGACGTTGGAGGTGTGGCGGAAGGTGTACGAACCTTGCGAGCGGGCGTAGGCCATGCGCTGGGTGTTCGCGCACACGATCCGCACCGGTGTGGCGTCGAGGCGCAGGGAGGCGGTGCCGTCGTGCGAGGTGGTTGCGGCCAGATACAGGTCCATCCGGTCGAGTCTGGCGATCTCCATCGCGTTGGGCAGCTTCATCGTGACGAAGACGCTTTTGCCTTTACGCATCGAGCCGGCCGTCTCGAAGTGCGCCCCCGACTCGTCGACCAGGAGGTTGAGCATTTCGGCGACCTGCTCGTTTTGCACGGTGGCATAGTCGTCGCCGACCACGCCGAGATACTCGGTGACGCCGGTCTGCGGGTTGGTCCGCACGGTCATCCACTTGTCGGGGCAGTCGACCTTCGTGACGCCCTTCTCGGTGATCTCCATACCCTGCAACGCGATCTTGCGGACCTCCCAACCGCCGAGCCACGCCTTCGCCATGATCTCCTCGGCAGTCATGCACTCGTCGGTGACCTGCCCGAGCTGATGCCACGCCGAGAGGCGGGCGGAGGCGAAGGCGGTCTGACCGTTCGCGAGGGTTTCGAGTTCGTGTGCCATGACGGGTGTTTCCTTCCGGGGTTCGTGACTTGCGGGATTTGGTGACGCCGCCGCCGGGGTTTGCGGCCCGGCAGAGCCGTCACGAACAATGTTTCCTACCTCCACGGGCCGATCAAGCCGGCCGCCTGGAGTCGTTGAAGGTTTCTGTCGCCAATCTGGCCCCGCCGAATCGGCGGGGTCACCGGGTGTCCGGGCGGGGGTTTAGCTGCCCGTCCGGGCCGTACACATAGGCCTGCACGGTGCGGAACGGGGCCGGTAGGTACACGGTGAACCCGTGCACCGGCAGGAACATCGACCGGTAGGACCGGGTGATGCCCAATGTCCACCCGTCGGGTTTGTTCCCGTGCGAGCCGGGCGGGACGATGCCCGCGCCCGGCCGGTCGGCGCGGGCGCGCCGGTGCCGGGCGAGAGCGATATGCGGGCACAACGTCAGAGCCGCCCGAAGGCACTCGGGATGTCCGGGCGGGTCAGTGAACCGCAGCAACTCGGCCGCACGCGGTGCCCAGGAACGCTACTGGGGCAGGGTAGATATTCCTGTGCTGCGATATTCCTCTGTGCGTGATGCTCGAGCCGGTGGCGTTGGCCAGGTCAGCGGGCCTCTGGTTACTGCAGGTGGGCGATGTAGTGGTAGTTGCCGGGGCCGGCGGTGGTTTCGAGGGTTTCGACGACGGCGCGGGGGTTGTCATAGGGGCCGGAGATGTAGAAGGGCTTGCCCTCGCGGCCGAAGTGGATCGGGGTGGGTTCGGTCGGGGTGCCGAGGTAGGGGGCGGTCAGGGGGAAGTTGGTGGCGGGTTCGAAGCCGAGGCTGCGGGCGTAGGCCACGGCACCGTGGACGAGGTGCTGGGCCAGGTCCAGGGGCGCGGGCTGGGCCGGGCTGTTGAAGGCGCGGAAGAAGTCGTGGCGGTAGGCGTCGATGGAGCCTGAGCCCATGGGCAGTGGGCCGGTGGTGTCTTTGACACCGAGGCAGTACATGTCGACGAGGTAGCCGCAGAGTGTGACGCGGCTGGCGCGTTCCTGGCGGGCGATGAGGATTTTCGCGAGGCCGCCGGTGCCGGGGTCGGTGGCGCCGATGGGGTCGGCGGCGGCCCACTCGGGTGCGTCGTCGAGGCCGAGGCCGGCGCTCCAGCCGGGGCTGATCCAGCAGCCGAGCAGGGTCCGCTCGGCCGGGTCGACACCCGTTTGGTGGGCCTCGGCGGCTTGGCGGATGAGAGGAGCGACGACCGCCGGGCGCAGACCGAGTGCCTTGGCGATTTGCTTGGGGGTGCTGCCGCGTTCCCGCAGGGCGCGGATCTGGGTGAGGACGTCGTCGTTCACGAGTTCATCATGCCGCAGGCGGCGTGGGCGAAGATGTCAGTGTTGAGCCGCCAGCCGTTGCGCTGCGGGTTTTCACTCGATGGTAGGGCCAGTCCGGCTTGTTGCAGTGCTTGGAATGCCTGCAGGGCGGTGGGAACGCTGAGCCCGGTCCGTTTGGCAGCCCCGGTCGCGGTGAGGTAGACGATGGAGATCGTGTTCGGGGGATCCTGCCAGGACTGTTGCCGTCCGGGACCGGTCGCGGTGATCATCGCGGCGAACACCTGCAGGTACTCGGGATTGTGGAGGGTGGCCAGCATCGCGGCCGGGGTCGACTCGGTCATGCCGGTCATTGAACACGTCGAGTTCGTGGGCGCACGTTCGTGGTGTCCGGATCCGCGGCGTCGGCGTGTTCATGGTGGCGCTCTGCGAGGTAGGGCGCCCAGTCGCGGCGGGCGTGGTTGGCCCATCGGATGGCGGTGGTGATACCGAGGTCGAGGAGTTCGGTCAACACGACCGGTGGTAGATCACCGGCGAGAGCGGCAAGAGCGGTGTTGCGTGCGGCTTGGGGGCGGATGCCGTGCCGGGAGAGGCTGTTGCGCAGGGCGGCTGGGTTCGCCGGTCGGCCGTGCAGGCCGGGGAACAGTGGCCGGTCCGTGCTGCGGGTGGTGGTGAGCGCCCACCGAGTGGCGGCGTCGTCGCGTTGTCGGATCAGCAGCCGGGCGAGTACGGGCGGGACGAGGAGCCGGTGCCGGCCGAGAGTCAGGTGGGTCTGACCGTCGCGTTGCTCGATCTGTCCGAGGGTGATCGCGGTCAGGCGGGTGATCGGTGACCCGAACAGCAAGATGAGGGCGCCGGCGACGCGTGGTTGCAGGGGCATCGTCTCGTCGTGCAGGCAGCGGCGCAGTTGCTGCCACTGTTGATGGTCGTCCTGCAGGTTCGAGGGTGCGGGAACGGCAGCGGCCTCGACGCCGACACTGTTGACGAGGTCGCGTTGGGTGGCCCAAAGAAGAAATGGGCGCAGTGTGCGGCGCGCGGGCGGCCCGTCGGTGAGCCATCTGTCGACGTGTTCCTGCCGGGCGTCGGCGAGGGTGAGTCCGTAGCTGCGCAGGTGGGTGAGGAACGATAGCGCGATGGTGACGCGGAGCCGGATACCGGCGGCGGCATGCGGCGTGAAGGGCCGGGCCCGCCGACGGCTACGGGCCCGGCGAAGCAGCCACCAGTGGGTGAACTGCCGCACCAGGCGGGCGTGCTCCGCGGGGGCGTCTTGCAGGAACTGTTCCAGCCACGGGCCGATCCGGTCGAGGTACTCGACCCGGGCGGGGAGAACCCCAGTCTCGACGAGCAGGCTGCGAACATGATGCACGGTGACGCTCCGCGGCATGTTGTCGAGCAACTCGTGCGTGATCGGTTCCGGTTCGGTGGCGAGTTGCGCGAGGAGGCGGGGTCCCGGGCTGGTCGCCAACCAGCGGATCATGCTGCGGGGTTTCGGCGACCCACCGAGCGCCGCGATCACCGGCAGGAGTCCATGGTGGTGCGTTGATCCCGGTGGGAGCAGCGTCTGGAGACGCTCGGCGAGCACACAGCGAGCACAGCGCCGATCGGCGTAAAGGTCGCCGGCTTCACCGCAGACGCGGCAGGCATGGTCGTTGCTCGTGCCCGCGCACGGCCCGCAGACCCGCGAACCGGTCAGGTCGACGCCGATCAAGGGCCGCCGGTGTCGGCAGGCCGGGCAGTCGGCGGGGTCGGCCCGGACGCGGGTGTAGCAGGCTGAGCAGACCGGGCCGATCGGCCAGTCCGCTTTCACCGGTGCCGAGTGTCCGCACTCGGCGCATCGGCGCGGGGTGCGGGGGATGCATGCCTGGCAGCGCAGTAATCCGTCCGCAGCGCGGTGGGTGGCGCGGGTCCGCCCGCAGATCGAGCAGGTGGCCTCGGTGCCCTGGTGACAGCCGGAGCACAGATCCGGTTGTTCGCCGCTGCCGCGCCGGGCGACCGGGCGCAGCCGTCCGCAACGCCCGCACGGCCGCAGCGGTGGTCGATAGCAGGCGGGGCAGACCCGGCGACCGTCGCCGTCACGCCGGTTGAGGCGCCGGTCGCTTCGTCCGCAACCGGCGCAACCGGGCAACGGCACCGCCGGGTACCCGTGTTCGTGCAGGACCTGCGCCAGCCGCACGAACACCGCAGGCGGATCAGCGGTCGCGATCGTGAAGGCGTCGGTGTGGGCGGTGAGGAACCGGTGCAGGCGCCGCAGCGGATGCCCGTCAGCGGCGTTCGCCTCGATCAGGACCGTCTCCGCGTCCCCGACCATCAGACCCGGCAGGCCAGCGATCAGGAGCGCGGTCACCTGCGCGCCAAGATCCGCCAGCGATGCTGCCATCAGCCCAAGCCCTCCCGTCAGCCGAGTCCGTCGGGGCGGCGCAGCGTGGCACGCCGCGGTTTCGGCGCCGCCTCCGATGGACCGGCCGTGGCGCCTCCGACAGCCTTACGGACCTGGGCCTGCACCACCTGCACCTCGATCAGATCGTTGGGGGTGCAGTCGAGGATGTCGCACAACGCGGCGAGGATATCCATCGACAATCTTTGCGGGTCCTGGGTGACCAGACGGAAGACCTGCTCACGGGACAGATGCACGCCTCGTTCGGCCAGTAACGGCACCAGATCCGACGTGGCGTACATGTTCCGCTCGGCCATCCGCAGCCGCAACCGCCACTGCACACCCATCTTCTTGATCACTCGTCGTCCCAGAGGTCGTCGTGGCGGCGGTGCAACGCCCGCTGCACGAGGCGGTTGCGGTACTCGTCGGACACCCCGGTATAGATCGCCGTAGTACTCGCGTAAGAATGTCCGACCTGGTCAGAGACGAATCTCTCCGGATAGTCGAACTCCACCAGGTGGGTCACATAGGAATGCCGCAATGAGTGAAGGTCAAGGTCGTCGGCCAGGCCGGCCTCGCAGCGGATCGCGTGGAACGCGTCGTTGACCGCCCGCAGCGAGATACGCGTACGCCTCTCGGTCACCCACAAAGCCGGATGCTGCCCCGGCCCGAACAACGGACGGACCTCGTCGATCCACTGCGCCAGCACCGGCACCACCCAGTCCATCTCCGGCACGGTCAACACCGTGCGCCGTTTAGCCGGTCCACCGTTACTGGACTTGCCGTGCCGCACGAACAACGCCCCATGCCGACCGTAGGAACTGATCTTCGGGTTGTGCCGCAAGTCGACCAGGTCCAGGCCCCGCGCTTCCGCCCGGCGCAGCCCGAACGCGTAGATCGTCTTCACCAACGCCGCGTCGCGAAGCGCCACCAACACACCCTTACGACGCCGGGCACGAATCTGCTCCACCCGAGCGTCAGCGGCATCGAACAGAGCCTGGACCTCGTCATAGGTCAGCGGACGCCTACCGGGACGGCCCTCGAACTCCGTAACATGTCCGGCAGTGTTGCGTTCATGCAGGATCGGCATCGGCACCGCCCCGAACCGCTCCCGGCAAACGGACATCCAGCCGTACCGGGCATCGCACACGTACTCCACGAACAGCCGCAACGTGGTCTGATAGCCGCGCGCCGTGGACGCCGAGACCGGATGCGCACCCGAACGTAAATCGGCGAAGAACGCCTCGACCTCCGCCGGCCGCCACTGCCACGGATACTCGTTCGTGAACTCGGCGAACCGCCGCACCAGCCGCACCCGCGGCTCGATCGTATGCTCCTTCAGTAGCCGGGCCCGTTGCTGCGTCGCCCACCCTTCGGTCATCGCCGCGAACACCGACGCTGCCGGATCGAGTAGCCCGACACCGGCAGGGAGCACGCGCTGCGACGCGCCTGGGACGTCCACCAATGCCTCCACGTTGCTTCTGCTGCAACATCGTTGCGGAGACTAGTGGCAGGAGATCCACACCCGCAAGCACCAAAATCGGCCGTTTCCAGCTACCGATCACCGGCCACCACGAGGACTATCAACTCGATGCGATGTTGCATTTCTTGCAACATCGCTCGGTTCACCCAATACTTCATCGACTCGCCGCAGAGACTGCATCGGCGGTCGGCGGCGAGCTGCGTCGAGATCGTCGTGTTGATAGTCGTGAAGTCGACGTGCGCCCGCTGACCGCCGTCCGGGTCGGGGTGCACATTGACCGGCGGGATCGGCAGGCCGCGCCGTACATCGCGGGGACGCGCGGCCAGCGCCTGCGGCATCTCGGCGGGTACCCCCGGTGACGGGGCGGACGGGCCGGTCATGGCGTCTGCCCGGTCGTGTCGTGGCGTGCGTCGCTGATCACGAGGTCCGGGTGTTCGCCGAGCAGGATCTCCCGCGCGATGTCCCATTGCCCCGGGGTCATCGCCGAAGCGATGGTGTCAAGCCCGGCCGCCTCCATCACCATGCGTTGAATCCCGGCCGCGTCCGGGTTGTCGAACACGGCCACCATGTCGCCTCCGGCGACCACGTACACCCGCGCCCCGGCGGCGGTAGGCGGCACGATCAGCCGGGCCGTGCGGCGGTGCTCGGTGAGCCATCGGCCGATGACCTCGGCCGGATCACCGTCGATGAGGTCGGTGTCGTATCCCTCGCCGTCGAGCCATGCCAGATGATCCGCGATGGTCCAATCGGGATGGGCGAGCCAGCTCTGTCGCACGGCCTGCCACATGGTGAGCCGGGCCGGTGCGCCCACCGGTTCGGCCGGTTGCGCGCCGTGCGGGCCGTACACGGGGCACAACGCGGTGCCGTTGAGGTGCGACGCATTCGGGCGTGCGGCGAATCCGGCGAGGGGCCATTCGCGCGGCGGCACCGGGCGTGCTGGTTGGCCGCATTCGGGGCAGCGCAACGAGCCGGGCTCGGCGGGGCGGTCGTGGTCGTGGCTGTCGTCGTGGTGGTGCGGTGGGGTGGTCATCATCGGTGCCTTTCCGTTCGGGGTGGGCGTGCGGGTGCCGGGGCCGGGCGTAGTGCCCGGCCCCGGCGGGGGTGTCGTGTCAGGCCGCAACCGGCACGGCGTCGGCCTCGGTGTCGGCGCGGGCGTCGTCGGTGCTGTCGGCGGTGCCGGTCTCGTCGTCGGCCGTGTCGTCGGTGCTGTCGTCGGCCGTGTCGTCGTTGTCTGCGGTCTCGTCGTTGTCGTCCGCGCTGTCGGCCTCGTCGGGCGCGTCGTCGGTCAGCGGCCGGGTCATGAAGGCGACCACGTCGGCGGTCGGCTCGGGGGCGGTCTCGGCCAGGGCGTACTTCACGGGGGCCTCGCTGACCATGACCAGCACACCGGGCTCGGTCAGCCGGGCCATGGCGTTACCGACCGCGCCGGAGCTACGCCCGCCGAGCTGCCGGGCGACCACGCCGGGGCTCACGTCGTGGCCGGTGCCGAGGTCGCGCATGAACGCCTCAACCTGGTTCCGCAGCCCGTTTTTCGCGAGCTTCGCCGACCCGTCGGTGTTGATCTCGCCGGTGGTGCGGCCGGTGCCGGTGCCGGTGGTGCGCCGCGCCGAGGGGCGGCGGATCTTGCGGGTGTGCCCGCACGTCGGGCACGTGCTGGTCGTCGGCGCGTTCGCCGGGTCCACCGTGGCGAGGTCGGCGTCCGCGACCGAAACCCACAACTCGGTACCGTCCTCCGTGGTGGGCAGGCGGCGGGCGGCCCCGGCCGCCTCCATCGCGGCGAGGACCGTGTCGCCCATAGCGACCGACAGGCCGCTCTCGTTGATCGCCGCGTCAGCGGTAAGGCCGTCCGGGTGACCACCCAGCACACCGGCCATGATCAAAACCTTCAGGTCAGGCTGACGCGGGCCGACCGGCGCACCCGACACCGGGGCAACCTCCGCCGCCGCGTCGGTCGGGCTGTCGTCCGCCGCGT
>CAXSDA010000002.1:162807-193040 GCA_964236515.1 uncultured Actinoplanes sp. | reverse complement strand
CGGCCGGGGTCTCGTCGGTCGGGCTGTCGTCCGCCGCGTCGGCCGGGGTCTCGTCGGTCGGGCTGTCGTCCGCCGCGTCGGCCGGGGTCTCGTCCGCCGCCTCGGCCGGGCTGTCGGCCGGGGTGGTGGTGGGGTGCCAGATGTCGGCGGGCTTGCGGTTGCCGTTGGCGGGGCCGGGGGTGCGGGTGGCGGTGCCAGCGGCCTCCATCGCTGCGAGGGCCTTCGCCACCGATGACGGGCTCACGCCCGCCGCGTCGGACAGGGCGCGGGTGGTGATCCCGTCAGCGTGGGCGGCAAGGGCGGCGGCGACGGTCTCGGCGGCGGTCGGGGCGGGGGTGGTGGTCGTGGTGGTCATGGCTGAATACCTCCGGTAATAGGGATGACAATGGCGTTCCGCGTTATGCGGTGCGCTTTTGTTTGGCGGTTCCGGTAGGGCGCTTGTTGGTGCCCACGTCCATGGACCCTCTGCACGCGGTCATTGTCAACCCGCATTTCCAAGACTCTTTCCGGCGGCCGTTCCGGAAACCCGTTTCGCCTCGTCACGCCGTGCGCCGATCGGCCCGGTATCGCGTTTAACGGCATTGTGCGGGTCGCTCGGCGGTTTTCTGGCCGCGCCGGTGTAACCGGTAGGGGCGAACGGTTAGCGGGCGTGTCGGGCGTTGTGGGCGGTGCCCGCATTTCGGGGCCGCAACGCCAGCGCGCCCGGCCGTATGGCCGGGCGCGCGGGGGTGGGGTTGGTCAGCGGGTAGCGGCGGTGATCATGGCGGTAACGCTGTCGATCATGGCGTCCCACCGGTCAGCGCGTAGCGGCTCGGTCGGGACTCCGGGCAGCGGAATCCGGTACCGCTCGCCGGTGCGGTCGGCGGCGAACGCGACGCGCTCACCAGGCAGGATGACCGCGTATCCGGCCACGTCGGCGGTGAACATGGCCGGGTGCCGGGCGATCAGCCGAGCCATGCCCGCGCAAGCGGCGGCGATACTGTCGGCGGTCGGAACGCCCCCGGGCAGCGTTTCCGGGCGGGCGGCCACCGTGTCACCGGTAGCGGTCAGCGTTACTAGGGTGGGGCCGTCACAGCGGGCCGCAAGCCCTTTCACGGCGGCGGTAACGGATGCGGTACGCAATACCGGGGCGGTGGCAGTCATAGCGTTTTCCTTTCCCGTGGCGAATTGCTTACCTATTCATGGACGCTCTATCGCCCGGTGAAGTCAAGTCGACGTATTGAGCTCAATTTCACTTCACGGGTGGCCAGCGGCCGGCGGAGCTCGACTTCATGGGAATGTCAAGGGTCAGCTCGGCACGATGCGACGTATTGCCGCTATCTGATTTATCCAGGATGACAGTTTGCTGATCTTGATTTTGTCGCCTGTTTTCGGAGCTTGCACGATGAGTCCTGCGCCGAGGTACATGCCGACGTGGCGCGGGTTGGCGCGGGTGCCGTTCCCGCCCGGTATGAAGATCAGGTCTCCGGGGCGAAGGTCGGCGGGGTCGGGTACGGCGGTGCCCGCGCCGACTTGATCGGCGGTGACGCGTGGGATGGTGAGTCCGGCGGCCCGGTACGCCTGTTGCATAAGCGAGGAGCAGTCGCACTGATGTCGGGGTATCCCGGAGTGCGCGGCGGTGCAGTCCCCGCTGAAGGTGTACGGGGTGCCGAGCTGCGCGAGTGCCCACCGGATCGCGGTCACGACCGGTGCCGGGGTGCCTGCCGGGATGGTGTAGTCCTTCGGCAGGGTGGTCGGGGTGTCGGAGGTCGGCCCGTCGCCGTCGTCGCACACGACGCCCCCGGTGTAGGCCGCCACGATGGCGGCGGCACGCGTCTCGTGTTTCGCGTACGCGTCTGGGTACGCCGAGCGCTGCACCGCGTCGGCCGCGTCAGTAAGTGGCAGGCTCTGCCACCGGGGCACCCGTTGCAGGTGCTCATAGAACGAGGTGGCCGCGTGCTCGGGGTCCATGACCTCGGCCGGGGTGCCCCACCCTTGCGACGGGCGTTGCTGGAACAGCCCGAGCGAGTCGTGGTCGTTGCCCGCGCCGAGGTTGCCGAGGTTGATCAGGTCGGACTCTTGCAACGCGGTGGCGACGGCGATCACCCACCCGCGCGGCGGGATGCTCATGCGCTGACCGACTCCGATGATCACCGCCGCGTTGCCCGCCTGCTCGGCGGTCAGTCCCGCCGGGGTCGCGCCCGGGGTGGTGACAGTGGCCGTACAGGCGTAGGCGGCACCGCCGCCGAATAGGGCGGACACGGCCCCGGCTCCGGCGGCGGCGATGACGACGATCAGCAGCACGAGGCCGCCGACCGCCCCGGCGATCACCCGTCCCATACCGCGCCGCCCGGGGTGGTCAGCTCGGCCAGGCTGACCCGGCCCGGCTGTCCGGCGACCCGCCACACCGGCCCCGCCGGGCCGCCAGTGTCGGCCGCGTCGCCGGTGACGGCGGTCGCCACGCTCACCCCGCCGGGCACCCCGGGACGGGTGAGGTAGGCGTGGAAGTTCAACTCCCGCGCGGCGGTCGGGAACCAGAACAGCACCGGATACGCGCGCGACGGCGGGAGCGCCGCATAGCCGGTCAGCTTGCCGACCACCCGGGACAGGGTTTCGGTGCCGAGGTCGGTCTCCAGCCAGAACGGCACCGCGCGTCCGGCGTCAATCCACACCCCGTGACCGTCTGGGCGCACCACCGTCCCGACCGCCTCACGGCACGCGGTCTCGTTCCACCAGCGCGCGAGCCGGGTGCTCTCGTGGGTGCGGGCGTGGGCGGTGAGCGTGACGAAAAACCCGTTGGTCGTCAGGAGGTGCGCGAGTGTCGGGTTGGTGGCCAGTCGGGCCGTGGTGTCGCGTACGGCGGACGGGCGCGGCATGGTGGCACCGCGTCCGGCGGCGAGGATCGCCGCGCCGATCGGGCCGAGGCACCACCTCCACGATTGCGAGCCGGGCCGCTGGTAGTGGCGGAACCGGTCGAGGATGTCGCGCTCGAGGAGCAGGTTGAGCCGGTTGCGGGCACGACCGAGGGTGCCGAAGGCCAGGTCCGCGAGCTGCTCGGTGGTGAAGGTCTGGTGCTGGTCGAGCAGGGTGAGCAGGAGTCGGTCTCTGGGGGTGAGCCGGCCGAGTTCACGGGCCACGATGGACGCCGTCAGGCGAGCACCGTTAGGGGCAGAGCTGGAAGTGCTAGTAGGAGGTATATCTCTTATAAGTCGGTTCCGGTCCACCAGTCCTCCTCACCATCGCTGAGCTGCGCATATGACGCGTTCACGGGGGCGTTTTCACCCGCGTTCTCGTGGTCGTTGGTCCGCTCGTTGGTCCGCTCGTTGGAGCCCTCTAGTGAGCGGTCGGGTGTAACAGCGAAGGTGTTACGACCCACCAGATCCACACCGTCATCGACTCTCGACACCTGCTCGGAGGCGACCGGACCGGTGATTGCCGAGGTACCGATCAACTCGCGTCGCTTCTTGTGCGACAGCCCCGTGTGCTCGCGTGCCGCCTTGCGCAGCGCCGCGGAGCGGTCCCCGACCGGGGGTCGGGGCGGCTCGGTGTCCGCGGTGACCGGAGGCACCACCCGTCCGCCGGCCACCGGCCGCAGCACTACCTCGTAGCCGCCGAGCCGGATCAGATCCCCGTCGTCCAGGTACGGGCGCAGGTGGCGGGCCTGGTCGACGGCGTCACGCGGGGCGAGCGCGAAGTACACCTTGTTCCGGGCGTTGGCATCGATCGCCTCGACCATGTCCCCGGACAACTGACCCAGGTACTGGTGCGCCAGCAGCCAGGACACGTGCAGGCCCCGGGATTCGGCGAGGGCGTCATCGATGCCGATGGGCAGGTGCAGGAAGTTGTGACACTCGTCCAGCACCACCATGGCGTCCGGCCGCTGATCCTCGGCCACATTGGCGCGGGCGGTGGTGGCCTGCCACAACCCCGCCAGGAGCAACGAGCCGATCAGGCGGGTGCCGTCCTCACCGATGACCCCCTTCGGCAGCCGGGCCAGCAGGACCCCGCCGTCGAGGATGTCGGCGAAGGAGAACGTGGTGGCGGCCACCCCGAACAGCGAGGTCGCCATCGGATGCGCCAGGACCAGCCGCAGCCGGGAGAGCAGCGGTGCGGTCAGCCCGGCCCGCTGCCCGGCCGACAGGCCGTCGAAGCCTTCCCAGAACTCGCCGAGGGTGTTGCCCTCCCACGCTTTCAGCGCGTTGGTGACCGTGGTGACCCGCTCGGCCCGCCATTTGGAGTCCGACAGCAGCCGCGGCAACTGCGCGAGCGTCGAGCCTTCGAGGTAGGCCAGGGTGAGCAGGGCGTGGTAGCAGATGTCGGCGGTGCGGTGGCCCCACCAGCGCGCCCACACCTTGGCCATGACGGCGGTGAGGTTCGCGGCCACGTCGTGCGGTGTGCCGCCGTGCACGGCCGGGTCGAGCAGGTTGATCGCCGGTGGGGCCTGCCGCTCGTCCGGGTCAATCAGCACCAGGCGGTCACCGGCAGCCTTCGGGAGCCGGTCGAGCAGGTCGCGGATCAGGTCGCCTTTGGCGGGGTCGAACGCGGCGACACCACGTCCGGCCTCAACATCGTCGAGGATCATGTTCATCAGCAGGGTGGTCTTGCCGGTCCCGGTCGGGCCGAGCGCGTGCACGTGGTACCGGCAGTCGGTCAGCGAGATCCCGATCCTCGTGCGGGGGCCGGCATTGGCGACGCCGATCACTTTGCCGCCCAGGCCGTGTCGTTGGTCGAGCGGGACGAGGTTGAGTCGGCCCTCCGGAGGGGAGTTCGACGCAGTATTTGGGTCGTGGGTGGTGGTCACGGGGCACTCCACGGAGTCGGCGGGGTAGGACTTGTGGCGGGTCCGGCGCGGAAGACGTCGCGTCCTCCGGGCCTGCGCCGCGACGCGGCAGCAGGTAGGCCGTGGGCGGCGGGTTCGGCGGGTAGCCCGGCCAGGGCGGCGGCTTCCCCGACGGCGGCGAGACTCATCCGGGCTTCAGGCACCCACCGCTGCGCCGCCTGCGTGGAGCCTCGGCGCAGGCGCCGGCGGGTGAAGTGGGCCGACAGCAGCCCGAACCCCGAGGTGATGTCCGCGGCGGCGGCCAGGGCGGCGGCCTTGGTCGGCCCGGTGCCGGTGGCGTAAACCGCGACGAGCAGGTGCGGGGCGGCGGCGAGCTTCCCCCGCGCCTGCCTCGCCAGGTCCGCCATGTACGGGTCCGTTCGCCCGGTGGTGGTGCGCCGGGTGCTCGACGGGCCGGGGGTAGCGATGCTGAGCACGCCGAGGATCAGCGCACGCATTCCGTCCGCGAGTAGCCCGGCGGCGCGGGCGGTCCCCCGGGCTTTGCGGGCGCGTTCGGGGTGGGTGGTGGCGCGGCGCAGCATCCGCATCCGATGCGCGGGGGCGCGGCTGATGTGGACTTGCAGCAGCCCACCGCCCGTGCGCCCGGCCGAGGCGAGCCCATCGAACACCGCCCGCAACCGGTCCTCATCCGGCGGGGCGCTGTCCCAATGCCGGGAGCTGGCTGTGGAGGTGTCCTCCACCAGCGGGAGCCAGTCCGGCTGGGTCGGGCGAACCATGAGCGTGACTGCCGTCGCGCGGCCGGGGATGCGGGGCGGGCGGGCCTGTTCGGCGCGGACACCGGGCCAGCCCCGCTGCAGCAGCCGCAGCACGGCGGTGGGGTTGACGCCCGGGGGGAGCCACAGTCCGGCGCGCATCCCGTGCGGGTCGGCTTCAACCTCCCACACGATGCGCGGCGGGCGCAGCGCCCACCGGCCCGGCGCGGGCAACGCCGTGGCCAGCAGCCGCCAGAGTCCGACGGTCGCGGCCGGGGTGGCGGTGACCGGCGGAACGATCTGCAACCACTGGGCCTGAGCGGCGTGCTTGCGCCACACCCGCCGCCGCCACGCCCGCCACCCCCAGGCGAGCCCGACGAGTACGGCCAGACCGGCAAGCAACAGAGGCCACCGGTCACGGATCAGCTCCCAGACGGCGCCGGGGGCCTTCTGACCCCAGGTGCCGCAGGCGATCTCACCGAACGCGGAGTGGGGGATGCCGTCACGGCCGGGCACACACCCGGTCGGGGACGACGCCGGGGACGGGGCCGGGGACGGCGGTGTCAACAGCGCGGACGACACCGTAAACAGCAGGGACGAGGCATTGAACAACAGCGCGGAGATAGCCATGATGGACTCCCGGTCAGTCGAGCGGATTTACTGGCGGGTCGCGGGTGGACCGGTGATGGCCAGGTCGTGTTCGACGTCGTCGGCGAGACTGTGAAACGCCACCCGCGAAGATCCACTAGCCAGCAGCGCGTCTCCGCGCGTGCAGGACAACAGGAACGCCTGCTCGCCGTCGGTGAGCCCGAACGCCTCCGTGACCGCGTCGATCGCCTGGGTCGCTTGCCGGAGCAGCACCTGCGTGGCCGCGTTCGAGACCACGGCCCGGCCGACGTCGGTGGCCAGGACGTCAGCGGCGTCTTGGGTGATCACGGACAGCCCGGCGTTGTACTTCCGTGCTGACTTCGCCAGGCGGAACAGGAAGTCCGCGCCGAGGCCGGCGCGCAGCATCAGCCACGCCTCGTCCACCAGCACCAGCCGCCTGGTCGGCGTGCCGGTGCGGTTCGCCGTGCTGACGGTGCGCCAGATCGCGTCCAGGATCAGCAGCGTGCCGACCGGTTTGAGTTCCTCCGGCAGGTCCTTGATCGCGTACACGACCAGGTGCCCGTCCGGGGTCGTGGAGGTCGGCCCGTCGAACAGCCCCTTGAATGAGCCCGACACGTACGGGTAGAGCCGGGCCGCCAGGGTCCGCCCGGCGTCGCCGGTCTCTTGCAGCGCGGCAGCGACATCAGCCAGCAGCGGCGCGGGCCGCCGCCAGGTACGCGAGTCGGTGGTGATGCCCTTGCCCCGGTACGCCGCCAGAACCGCCACGTCCAGGGCGGCGGCCTCCTGCGGCGACACACCGGCACTACCGGTGAGCACCGCGACGAACGTCTGCAAGAACAGCGCCCGCCGGACCAGGGCGTCATCGCCGTCCCCGGCCGACAGGTCGAGGGGGTTGATCCGCACCCCGGGGACGCCGGGCCGGATGATCGTCCCGCCGACCGCCTGCGCGAGGCGCACGTATTCGTCTTCGGGGTCGATGACGAACGCCTCAACCCCCAGGTACAGATTGCGGAGCAGGTCGAGTTTGGCCAGGTAGGACTTGCCCTCACCGGAGCGGGCGAGGATGACGGAGTTGTAGTTCGACTGCGCCCACCGGTCCCAGACCACAACACCCGGGCTGTGCAGGTTCAGGCCGTAAAGCACCCCCATGCCGGTATCCCCGGCAGTGACCGGCAGGTCCGGCGACGTGAACGGGAACGCGGCGGCGAGGGCGTCGGTGTCGAAGACCCGCTTCATGTTCAGGGCGTCGAAGGCCAGCGGCAGGCCGGTGATCCAGCCCTGCAACTGCCGCCACGTCGCCGGCGCCACATCCAGCAGCAGCGACGAGGCGAGGGCTTTGACCTCGGTCAGCCGGTCGGCCAGCTCCGGCTCGCTGTCGGCGTGCACGGTCAGGTACAGGCCGAGGCGGAACAGGCGGGCCTCGCCCCGGGCCACGCGGGAGGCCAGGTCCGCGGCATCAGCCGCGGCGGCGTCCAACTCGGGGTCATCGAGGCGGCCCTTGGTCGCGGTCTGCCGGCGCGACGCCTCGAACCGGCCGCGCTGCTTCCGCAACCGCTGCGAAGCGACCACCGGGGGGACGGGCTCGATGTGCAGCGACACATCCACCCGCCCCGGATAGGACAGCAGCGGCTCGAGCCAGCCGGGGCCGACCTCGGCCGGGTAACCGGTCACGGCCAGGGCGGCGCTGTAGTCGTCCCCGACCCGGACGGATCGTCCCCCGACCTCGACGGCGTCGGGGCTGCCGGGGACGACCGTCCCCACCTCGGGGACGGCGGACGGGCGGCGACGAGACAACAGGTTCATAGCTCCTCACTTCCGGAAAGATCGGGGACGACCCGTCCCCGGCCGACCGCCAGCGGCGGGACGGCGGGGTTGAGGGCGTCGGCCAACGCGGCTGCCGCACCGACCGGATCGAGGACCGTGGCGCTGACTTCGCAGCCGGACAGCGCCCGCACGGTCTCGGCGGCCTGATGCGCGGTATGCCCGGGGCTGCGGGTGCTGCGCACCGCGACAGTGACCTGCCGATGCAGCAGCTCCCGCCGCGCGGCGAGGTCGTCGAGGAACCCCGCGTGCGAGCGGGCCGCCTCTTCCAAAGCCGGGTGCGGCAGGCTCGGCGCCCGCGACAACAGCCGATCGGCGAGATCGGTCAGGTCGACGCGTTGGGCGCGCACGAGGATCTGCGCCGGGCCGTCCAGGCTGTGCAGCCAGCGGGCGAACCCGGCGACCAGGCCGTTCTGCTCGGCCGGGGTCCGCAGCCCGAACGCCACCGTCGACGCGGCAACCAGGCCGGTAGTGCCGTCCGGGCCGAGGTCGATCAGCCCATCAGCAGTGATGCCTTTCGCGGGCAGACGCAAAGGGGCGGGCAGCGGGAGCCGGTCACCCGGCCCCCGCGTGGTCGACACCCACCCGGGGGCTGAGGTGATCGGGCCGTCGGCCGGGACGAGCTGGTGCGGGGCACGCCGGTGCCGCAAGGCGGCCAGGAGCCACCGGTCGAGACTGATCCCGTCCCGGCGGCCGACCGCCAGGAAGAACCCGGTCCCGGCGATCGGCAGCGCGCAGACGAGGAAGACCGGCGGCGGCACCACCGTGGCCAGGGCGGTCCACGCCGCATAGAGCAGCAGGCCGATGACGGTCAGGATGACCAACTGCCGCCAGGTCAAATTGAACGCAACCCGGTCCTCCCGCTCGACATCAGCGGGCACACGAGCTCTCAACGGCGCTTCGTCGCTACGGCGACTCATCACTTACCTCCTCGGGGACGGCGCCGGGCAGGCGGCGGGGACGAAGCCGCCGGAGGCGGGGACGGCGGCGGGGACGGTGCCGGGGACGGTGCCGGGGGCGGCGAAGGGGGTGCCGAGCGAAATACCGGAGATGCGCTGCTGCCCGTTGGTCGCGGCCGAGACGGCGGCGGGCTTGCCGGTGGGGGTGCCGGGCGCGGGGACCGCCGCGCTGTCGGAGCCGGTGACGCCGCCGGTGTCCCGGTCGCCGGTGGCGGGCTGGCTGCGCTAGACCGGCGGGCGGCGGCGGGCCTTCGGGCCGCTGTGGGCCGGGTTTTCGGCGTCGGTGGTGCGGAGGAGAACACCGGCGTGACGGGGGCCGGGGGCCGGCGCGGCGCGCTCTGCGGTGGCTGCGGAGCCGAGAACGTCGGCGCGGGTGCCGGGCCGGGTGGTGTCGGGCTCGCCGGGGTGGGCGTGGCGTTGCTGAAGGCCGCCGGTGCAGGGCCTGCGGTAGGTCGGGCCGAGGGCGATTGTGCCGGGCTGGGCTGCGAAAACGGTGCGGCCGGTACGGGACCGGTCGGTGCCGGTGTCGGGGTGCCCGGCTGCGGCGTAGGGCTGAACTTGGGTGCCCCGTTGGTGCCAGCAGGCACGGCTAGGGGTGTTTGTGTGGTGGGGGCGTTACTGAACGCCACCGGGCCAATCGGGGACGGCCGGGACCGCGCGGGGCGCGGGGTGGTCGCCCGTGCGCCGCGCCCGCCCGGGGCGGGGACGGGCCGAGCGGAACTCTTCCCCGCCCTTGATCCGCTGGTAGCGGCCCGCTGGCGTGCCGCCGGTTGGGCACGGGCGGCCCGGCCGCCTGCCTTGGCCGCGCCGGTGAGCCCGGCGGCGGCACCAAGGGTTTTGATCATGACGAACGCCTGGATGAGTTGCCCGATCAGGCCGCGGCCTTGACTTTGCATGCCCATGGGGGCGAGGACGTATTGCTTCATCAGGCCGGGCACTTTGATCAGCAGCCACAGCATCGTGACGCAGACCAGCACGCCGAGTAGGCCGCTGGCGGTGGCCGGCACCCCGAGCAGGACGAGGCCGGAGGGGGTGAGGAACACCTTGACGGTGCCCACCACGATCACCGCCTGGACCACCTGCAAACCGAGGCAGGCGGCGAAGGCCCGCCACCAGGTGTAGGCGATGCCCTCGGTCTGCGGACTGGCGTGACACACCATGGCCAGCGGTGCGATGCCGAACAGCAGCACCAGCAGCGCCACCCTCAGCAGGAACGTGATGACCACGACTAGGCCGAGGACGACCACGGCGATGACCAACAGGGCGAGCAGGATGTTGGGTGAGGTGCCGTTCAACGGCTGGTTGAGGATGCCGAAGATGGCGTTCGCCGCACTCGGCCCGTCGACACCCTGCCCGGCGATGGCGGCGGTCAAGGCGTTCGTCGCCTCGATGGCCTTGCCGTACAGGATCACGCTGATGTTGGACAGGACCGCGCCGAGCACCAGCCTCGGCGCGATCTGCTTGAACCCGTACCGGCTCTGCAAGGTCTCCCGGGACGCGAGGACGAACCCGCCGAGGACCACGAACAACACGTAGATGCCGTTCGCGGTGATCAGGCTCGTGGTCCAAAACGCAGTGACTTGCGCGTTGCCGGTGATGTCCGGGGTGGACAACGCGGTAGTACCGAGGGCGTCCATCACCGGCTTCAGACCCGTCTTGGCGACCCACAGCAGGAAGTCGTTGATGGCTTTGCGGATCTGCCCGGGGATGTCGAACAGGCCCGGCTCGGCGTCGTCGGTGGGGGCCGGGGACGGGGACGGCCCCGGGGACGGCGCAGGCGTGGGCGTGGGCGGGGACGACGGGACGACCGGAGTCGGCCCGCCCTGTGGCGGTGTCGGGATCGGGGACGGGATACCGGGCGCGGTTGTCGGAGTCGGGGACGGGGCGGGCGTCGCGGTCGGGGACGGTG
Source organism: uncultured Actinoplanes sp. (assembly GCA_964236515.1). GTDB lineage: Bacteria > Actinomycetota > Actinomycetes > Mycobacteriales > Micromonosporaceae > Actinoplanes. The sequence continues at coordinate 182,231 of CAXSDA010000002.1, read as the reverse complement.
CGCCCGGCGCGGGGACGGGGGCCGGGGACGGATCGGCCCATGCCGGTCCCGCGAGGGCGGGACCGGCGGTCAGGCCGACGCTGAGTACGGCGAGCAGGAGCAGCCGTACCCGGCGGCGGGACGGCGGGGTGGGGGTCATCAGGCCACCCACCCGGCCACGATGGTGACGATCAGCGGTGACAGCAGTGCTCCGGCGTAGCCGATGGCGGCGCTGCGGAAGGCGATCTTGCCGCGTTCGACCTCGCCGGGCTCGCCGCTGGTGTAGCGCAGGAACCCGACGGTCAGGCACAAGGTGGCCCAGCCGGCGAGGATGCCCATCAGCCAGAGCCGGATGTTGTTGACGACCTGATCAATTGAGGCGGCAGCGAGGACGACCGTTCCCGGCTCGGCGGCGGCAGCTTGTGCTGTACCGGCGCAGATCAGGACCACCAAGGCGGTGATAGCGGTCGTCGTGGCGAGCAGCCGTGCGGGGCGGGTCAGGCGTCGGCCGCGCCGGTCGGTGACCGGCCGACGCGGGGTCGGGGTGGGGCGGTGCAACGGGTGGCGGTTCATGGGACGTGGGCACCTCCAGGCAGCCCGGCCCCACACCCCCAAGGAGGTGGGGCCGGGCGAGCGAATGTGCGGAAGAGGTGGTGACCTCGTGACCGGCGCGGTGGCCGTCCTCCTTCGAGGTGTCGGCGGGGCCGGTACGGGGTGTCAGCGCCGTCAGCGGGGCCGGTCGAACGAGGTCACCGGGTGCGGAAAGTCCCGCATTAAGAGATACAGATTTCGGCCCTGTTTTCGACATCAGGCCGCGAAGGTGCAGGTCAGTGCCGGTACGCCGGGTCGGGTGCGAGGGTCATGGTGGCTTCGGCGATCTCGTCCGCGTCGTCGTCAGTCAGGTCACCGCAGCGGATCGCCGCGACCAGGCGCTCCTCGGCGCGGTCCCGGGCTTTGTAGACCGCCTTGGCCGCCTTGCCGAGACGCTGCGCGTAGCCGGCCACCGACTCGCCTTCAAGCCGGCTGGCGCCGATCAGTTCCGCCTCGTCAGCGGTGATCACCCCTGCCGTGACTGCCCGGTCGAGTACCGGGTCGGGGTGTCCGGCCGTCGGTGCGGACACCGGCAGCCACAGCGGTGTCTTCGGACGCGTCTGCTCGGCGCGTAGCGCCGCACGGGCGGCGGTGAACGTGGCGCTGAGCAGCCTTTGCACCACCCGCGGACCGCCCAGCTTCATGCTGCGCAGTGCGGCGACGAAGGCGGTCAACAGCTCGGCCTGCACGTCACCGGAGAAGCCGCGCAGCCGGTACGCCGCCGGACGCAGCCCCGGCAGGGCAACCCCGACCGCGCCTACTACCCAGGCCGGCCCGTCGGTGCGGGCACGCTCGATCAGCAGCCGCCACACCCGGTCACTCGTGGCGTAGCCGCAGGAGGGGTGCATCAGGATCGAGGCCAGCTCCGACAGCGGAATCCGCCGGGCGGGAAGGCCCCCGCCGAGGGCGGCACCGTCGACCGACAGTGGCCCGGGGCCGGTGGTGAGCAGCCGAAACGCGGTCGCGGCGACGTCGAAGGGCTGCTCACCGAGCACCAGAGCGGGTGCGTCCGCACCGGTCGCGGGCAGCAGGGAACGGATGGACTCAGACATGGAAGATCCCCCGAGAAGGTGGGTGTGGGATGCCGGGGCCTCGAAGGGCCGTCCGGCGGGAACTGCTCCCATCCCGCCACTCGGGTGTCACAGATCTTGAACACTGTGGATCTTGTTCAAGGGTCACGCCACGTGTTCAACCCCCGTGCTACCGCATGAAGCCGACGCCACGAGTCGACCACCGTCTCCACCGGCGGGTACGCGGTGCTGTGACGGCTGACCAGCGTGTTCAACCCCTGTCACACGACCACGCGGCGCTGACCCTCGGTGGCCGCAGACCTGCCGTGAACATCAATGCCCGCATCCACCAGAGGCAGCCCTTGACGGCCGTGGGCGCGGCCGGGGGTGTGAGGCGTGTTCAACCCCCGGGGCGAGCGACGAGCGCGCTCCGGCGACCCTTGATGATCTTGTTCAACCCCTTAAGTCGATCTTGTTATAGGGCTGGTGATCTTGTTATAGGTGGAGCTTGATCTTGTTATAGGGCATACCTGATCTTGTTCACGGTGGCGGCGGTCACCGGTACCTCTGCGACTTTGCGAAGACGGGGACGCGAGACGGCGCCCGTGGCTCTGACCTGTGTGTTCAACCCTGAGTCGATCTTGTTATAGGGCTTCGACGGTGGTGTTTGCGGGTGCTGGCGGGCGTCCGAGGCCGGGGCCGATGTCGAAAACAGGCCCGGAATCTGTATCTCTATATGTCAGCGTTCGTCGGCGGACATGGCCCACCACCCATGCCGCAGACCCACCCCACCGACAACCGCCCGACCCGGGCACCCGTCGGACTGTTCCTCCACCCGACCCACACCTACCGCCCCACCGACTCGGCCGGGCGAGCACTGCCCGACTGGTACGGAGTCCACCCGGACCACGTCGCCAATCTCATCGCCCGCTACACCCGCGCCGGCGACACCGTCCTGGACACCGACGGCCACCCGACCGTGGCCGCCGCCGCCGAATACCTGCACCGCCACCCCGGCATTGCCGTCACTGAAGGTGAACACCCGCCCGTGTGGCCGGAACACCTCGACGATCGGTGGGCGGCCTCCGTCCGGCGTGACGCCGGGCTCGTCCTGGCGACCCTGCCGCGCCAGGGCATCGACACCAGCGACGTGCACGACCTGAGCCGGGCGCTACGTGCCTGGCAGGAGCTGCTCCGGCCCGGCGGGTTCCTCGCCGTGCTGCTCACCACCGGGCCGGGCACCGCAGCCCCGGCACCTCGCTCGACCGTCATCGCCGCCGCCCGCACCGCCGGGCTGCTCTACCACCAGCACATCCCGGCCCTACTCGTGCGCCTGCCCGAGGCCGACCACCGCACCGACCCCCGCCCGGCCGACCGGCCGCCGCTGCTCGCGGGCCGTCACGTCCGCGCGCACCGAGATCTCGTCGTCTTCGCATCGATCACCCCGGAGGCCGCTGATGTCTGAGCTCACCCCCGAAACCCGCCCCGCCTCTGCCGTCCCGAACCTCGGAGCCGTCCCCGCCGGCGACGCCGTCCCCGCCTCTGAGATCCCGATCGCGATCGGGGACGCCTCGGTCGCTGGGTCCGTCCCCGTCCCCGCGCTCGGCACGGTGGACGCTCCGATCGCCGGGTCCGTCCCCGTCCCCGGTATCGTCCCCGTCCCCGGTGTCATCCCGGTCCCCGGCTCCGTCCCCGCCAGCGATCCCGGCCCGGCTGCCGTCCCCGGCTCCGTCCCGGTCTCCGGTTTCACCGCTGCGTTGCTCGCCCAAGGACACCCGGGCTCGGTCTGGCTGACCGGGCAGCAGCCCTCCCGGGCACTGCGTCAGGGCCGCTACACGCACGAGTCGATCACCCACCCCGGCAAGATGCTGCCCACCATCGCCCGGTACGCCATCAACACCTACACCGACCCCGGGGAACTCATCCTCGACCCGATGGCCGGCATCGGCACCACGGTGATCGAAGCCATGCACCTCGACCGCCACGGCATCGGCGTCGAATACGAAGAGCGATGGGCGGCCCTAGCCGCCGTCAACGTCGCCCTCGCCGACAAACAAGGCGCTTGGGGCACCGGGGTCATCTACACCGGCGACTCCCGGAACCTGCCGACGCTGCTCGCACCGCAGATGCGCGGCATGGTCGCGCTGGTGATCACCTCGCCGCCGTACGGGTCGTCCACCCACGGCCACGTCCGCACCCCCGGCGCGCGGCGCGGCAAAGTCCGCAAGATCCACCACAGCTACGGCGGCAGCGACAACCTCGCTTACCGCGACCACGACACCCTCGCCGCAGGGTTCACCGAGATCCTGGCCGGATGCCGGGCGGTTCTGCGGCCCGGCGGACACGTCGTTATCACCGCCCGCCCTTACCGGCGCCACGGCGCACTCATCGACATCCCTGGCATGGTCGTCGCGGCCGGACAGGCGGCCGGGCTCGAACTGGTCGAAGAGTGCGTCGCCCTGATGGCCGGCATCCGCGACGGCGTCCTCATACCGAGGGCGTCGTTCTTTCAGCAGAAGAACGTCGGTGACGCCATCTCCGACGGCGACCCGCAGTGGCTCGTGCAGCATGAAGACGTGATCGTCCTTCGACTGAAGGAGGTCTCGTGAGTCGGTCTACCTGGACGGTCGACGCCGTGCGCGCGCTCGGCACCACCACCGACATCGTCACCGCCGCCGCCGTCCTCGGTATCGGCCGCACTTTCGCTTACCAACTCGCTCATGTCGGTCAGTTCCCTGTGCCTGTGACTCGGGTCGGCCGTCGCTTCATCGTCGGCGTCCCGCACCTGTTGCACGCCATTGGAGCCGCTGAGAACGCCGGTTGACCGCCGCCCGGGGAGGGCCGAGGCGGCCGTAACGAGGCCGGCGCACCGGTAGAGACCCCCGGTTTGACCAGGCTTGATCCTGCCCCACCGTCCGGGCTGGATGGCATCGACAGCTGTCCCAGCGGATTCGCCGATCGGCGAATCCGCTGGGACACACCGACCACCCGAACAGGACGAACCGCATGCACACCGGAACCACGTTCAAACGCTGCTTCTGCCGCGACCGCAACACCGGCAGACCGCTCGGTGCCAAGTGCCCGAAGCTGCATCGGGGCAACACCTGGAACCCGCACCACGGCGTCTGGCAGTACCAGATCGAACTCCCCAGGGCCGCGGACGGCCGCCGCCGCCCGCTACGTCGAGGTCCCTTCGACAATCAGACCGACGCGGGTGATGTCCTGCGCCGCATCACCGACGCTCTCGCCGTCTGCGAGCCCGGCGACACCGCCAATCTCACCCGGGCCGGGGACATCATCGAGAAGGCCGTCAACGCCGACCAGCAGGTCCCCGACCCGGAGCAGGTCCGCCGCCTGCTGTACGCGGTCGAGAAACTCGACACCGTTCCCGACGTGGCTGGCCTGCTGACCATGTTCATCACCAGCCGAGGCGGAACCCGCGATGCAGGCCGGAGCAAGAAAAAGAAGATCAAGGAAGGCACCCGCCGCTCCTACCAGGGCCACATCGACAACCACCTCGTCCCGAACCTCGGCACGATCCGGGCCGACCGGCTCACCGCCGGCCTCATCGAGGGCATGTTCGAGAAGATCGACGAACGCAACGAACGCATCGACCTGAACCGTGCCAGCCCGGACCCGGCTAAACGGGACGGGGTAAAAGGGCTGCGCATCGTTGGCATCGCCACCCAGCACCGGATCCTCGCCACCCTGCGCGCCGCCTACAACTGGGCGATGCGACGCGGCATCGTCGCGAACAACCCGGCGAAGCTGGTCGAGATCGCCCCCGAGAAAGCACCCAAGAAGCTGGTGTGGACCGTCGAACGCGTCGCCGAGTGGCGGCTGACCGGCACGGTGCCCCAAGACGCGATCATGGTCTGGACACCGGAACAGACCGGCGTCTTCCTCGATCACCTTCTCGCTTGCGGCGACCCGCTCTACGCGCTGTACCACATCGTCGCCTACCGCGGCCTGCGCCGAGGCGAAGCCTGCGGGTTGCATCGCGTCGACTACGACCGCACCCGCAAGAAGATCACCATCGCCTGGCAGGTCGTCCAACACGGCTGGCAAGCCCGCCTCGAACGACCCAAGACCGACGACAGCTACGACGACGTCCCCCTGGACGACGGATCAGTCATCGCCCTCGACAACCACCTCGTACAGCAACGACGGCAACGGCTGGCCGCTGGAGCGAAGTGGGCTGAGACCGGCCTGTGCTTCACCACCGACACCGGCCAGATGCTGCACCCCGCCGACATCACCGACCACTTCTACTTCCGCCTTCAGCAAGCCGGCCTCCCGCCGATCGGACTACACGGCCTGCGCCACGGCGCCGCCACCATCAACCTCGCCGCCGGAGTCGACATGAGGGTCGTGCAAGAACTTCTGCGCCATTCCTCGATCACCGTCACCAGCGACCTCTACACCACCGTCCTACCCGACCTCGCCTTCGACGCCGCAGAGAAGGCAGCTGCCAGCGTGCCCCGCAAGCGGCACCTCAAGGCCGTCAGCTAAGCCAGTTCCGGGCCTGAGTGCACCCCGCAGCGTTCAGGTCCGGAGCTTGCCCTCGCCATGAACTATCGAGGGATGACCGACAACTTCGCCGGTACCTCGGCCCAGGTGCTGGCTGTCTTGATGTTGACATGTGTCGTGGAAGCACGGTTGATCGTCAGGGCCGTCGAGCGCAAACCCGCGATGGTCTCCACGGTGGGCAACTTCGCGATCTACTTGGGCGCGGGGATCGCCTGGATCGTGGTTATGATCTATGACTTGGTGGCCCTGATGTGGTGCCTCCGGTCGCTGGCTGGTAGCCCGGAACCGGGCGTTGACGCCGGGTCGGTGCTGCGGGCAATCGGGATCACCGCCGCCTCGCTCATCCTCGTCCCGGCGGCGATGGTGATCGCCTCGATGATCCTCCAGGGCGCCAGAGCAGTGACGCAGGCAGCCGAGAGGAAGACATCAACGGGGTCGTCCACGCACCGACAGAATGGCTAACCGGCTAGCTCAACTGCCTTCCGCTGAGAGCGCGAGAGGGTGCCACAGCATCGGCCCGCCTGCCCCGTAGAGGTCGCATGGCAGGCGGGCAACATTGATGGCTGCGGTTCAGGCCACGTCTAGGTTTATGCAGTCTTCGGGACGCTTTTCGGCGATCCACTCCTCGACATCTTCCTTGCGCCAGACCTTGCCCTGCTCCAGCACGTCATACGGCCGGGGAAAGTCGCTGCGGGTCGTGAGCTGCCAAACGCGCTGACGGCTAATCCCACCCAGGCGCTTGCGGATCTCACTCGCACCCATCAAATACCGTGTCATGAGACAACCCTACGAAAGACTAGTAGACATGGGTACGCATAGCGGGCGAGGGTCGTTCGCGTCGCCCGCCACAGCGGGGGCGTTCCCCGTTGCTCGGGGTGGGGCGGTGCGGCGACTTCGTAGGATGCAACTGGCACCATTGCATCCACGGAAGTTGATTCACTCCGCATGCCGCGAAGGAGTTCAGGTGGAGCAGCACACCGCAAAAGGGTCCATGCTCGGGTCGGGGAACTGGTCGCTCATTCCGCCGTTGAGCACAGACTTTGAGGTCTACGGCGGAGCGGACACCGTCGCCCGGGCACGGAAGTGGGCGCTGGAGAACCAGTACCTGCTCTATCAAGGGCCGGCGCAGACCTGCGTCCACGGGCTCTACCGCATGGACAGCTGCACCTTCCCGGTGTGCACCTCAGTCGGGATGGACCACACCCGAATCTGGGTGCAGCGTGACGGCCGGGGAGCGTTCCTGCTCACCCACCCGTATACCGACCAGATCCCGGAATCGCTGGACACCTACGCCGAGATGCACGGCCTGCGTGTCGACTCGTCACCGCTCGACGGCTGGTACATCGATACGGCCCTGCCAATCAGGCTGACCATCCCGGAGAACTGGCCGCTGTGGCCGATCGAGCGAGATGCGGCTGTGGTGCTGCACACCCAGCCGGTGATCTGGCCCGGTGACGAGTAGCGGACGACCAGCAATGCCTGCTGACCAGGCCGCCGTGCGGCTGGCCGTGCTGATCGATGCGGAGAACGCGAGCGCCGCAGTGATGCCCGCCATCCTGGCCGAGGTTGCAACGTACGGGACCGCGCACGTCAAGCGGGCCTATGGCGACTGGACCGGCACCTCGCTCAAGAACTGGAAGCCGCTGCTGCTGACCTTGTCGATCCACCCGGTGCAGCAGTTCTCGTACACCGTCGGGAAGAACGCCAGTGACGCGGCGATGGTGATCGACGCCATGGACCTGCTCTACACCGGCCGTTTCGACGGGTTCTGCATCGTGTCCAGCGACAGCGACTTCACCCGGTTGGCTTCCCGGATCCGCGAGAGCGGCCTGACCGTCTACGGGTTCGGCGAACGCAAGACACCCGGCCCGTTCGTCGCCGCATGCGACAAGTTCATCTACGTCGAGAACCTGCACCACGTAACCGAGTCCACCGCGCCGGCCGGATCCGTCGCTCCAACGCGTCCGACGGCGAAGGCGTCCTTGTCCTCGGACACCCGCCTGGTCGGACAGTTGCGCGCGGCGGTCGAGGCCGCCTCCGACGATGACGGCTGGGCCGCCCTCGCCCACGTCGGGCATCTGCTGATCACCCAGAGCCCGGACTTCGATCCTCGAAGCTGGGGGCACTCCAAACTCGCCGCTCTCGTGAAGGCGACCGGCTTGTTCGAGACCGACCGGCGGCGGTCGCCGGGCGCGACTACCGACGCCGTCTACATCCGCGACCGACGACGCCGGTCCACCGCACCGCACCCGGCGCCGTCGCCTGCCGCTGACGACCGCGCACCACTGGAACGTCACCTCGAACCCGGCCGTGCGCCCGGAGTGACGCCCCCGACTGGCCCCGTATCCGCTGACGGCGACGAATCAGAGCCGCTCGTGGTCGACCAGCCGGCGCAGGCTGAGGAAGCCGACGCGGATCGGTAGACGGCGCAACAAGATCGTGGCTTCGCACACCTAAAGCGAGCGAGGATGTCGTACCTGGCGTGTACGGTCCGCTCGTGACCACACCGCTGTTCCGCGTGGCGTTGCCTGACCTGCTGGTCGGCGACACTTGCGCCCTGATGAACGAGGTGGTGCAGGCGACCCGCAACGGCCGCCCGACCAGCCTGCTGGCCAGCATGTGCCTTGACGCTGCCCGCGTGCTCATCTCACGGCATGTTCTGATCGAGATTGAGCGCGACCTGCCCGCGTACGCCGCCGACCGCCGACTCGACCCGCAAACGGTCATGGCCGTGTGGACCCGGCAGTACAGGCCGTTGATCACCGTCGTAGACGTTCCGGACACGTGGGCGGCAGACAGCCCTGCTGTGCAGGCGGTGGTGGATCGTCATCCGGTCGACGCTCCGACGGCCCGGCTCGCGGTCGCACTCGCACCCTGCTACGTGCTCACCGAAGATCCGGACCTTACCGACTACGGACTCGGCGACCGCGACTGGCTTCCGCTAGCCCACGCCTTCGCGAACCGGGCGGAGCTCGAACTGGTCGGGACCACGGCGGCCATTCCTGCCGCCCTGGTAGCGGCATTGGGCGCGGACCTGGGGCGTGCTGCCGTGCGTCTGCCGGTGGTCTGGCAGTGCCTGTTCGCCGCTGGACTGCTCGGCCTCGCATACCGCTGGCAAAAGGACGGCCGCGTCCGGCGACACTTGGCGAAGGCTGGCGTCGTCGTCTCGCGGGCGGTCGAAGTTGCCGCGCCGCCGCTCCTGGAACTCGTGGAGCGACATGCCCAGGGCGAGGTGATTCGTCTTGACCGCGTGGTCGCCCCGGAAGGGCTCCGCCCGCTGCCCGAGCAGGTCGCGCGGGAACTCGCCCTCGCTCCCGTAGCGGGGCTCCTCGCCGTCGACATCGCCCGCGCCGTCGACCACGAAGGAAATTTGAAGACGCGCACGGCGGCCGTCCGCGCGACCGTCCAGGACTCCGGTACGTATACGCAAGTGACGCGCGGACGCTGGCGCCTCGGCATTGGTCCGCTTAGCGGATCTTCCACACTCACCCATGAGCAACTCGCCGAGTGGATCACCCGCGCCCACCGCGACACACTTCCACCGCGCTCGCGAGGCCCGGTCCCCGCGAGCGCCGCACCGACCGTATAACCGAGCGAACCCAGCCGCTCGGCAGAACCACGTCGAGCGAGCGGGGCAGCCGAATTGGACCCTGCCGGTCGCACCCGGTGTGCGATACGACAAGGCCCAGACCATGCACCGTGATCAAGTTCGTTGATCGCCGAGGGACGTCGATGCGTTTCCAGGCGAAATATCTCGTTCGTTTCTGAGCTGAGTGCGCTGGAGTGGCCGCGTCGTGCTGAAGAAGATCGTGATCAAGAACTACAAGGTGTTCCGGAACTTCGCGCTCGACCTCAACTCCGGCGTCAACGTGATCGTTGGCGACAACGACGCGGGCAAGTCGAATGTGCTAGAGGCGATCAACCTTGCGCTGACGGGCCGGTTGCGCGGCAACCCAGTGGCGGCGGAGCTGTCGCCGTTTCTGGTGAACCTGGACGCCACGCACGAGTACATCGCCGCTTTACGCGCAGGTCGCCGGGCAGAGCCTCCGGAGATCCTGATCGAACTGTATTTCGACGACACCGACGACCTGGCCCAGCTCAGAGGCGCGAACAACTCGCTGCGCGAGCACGCGCCAGGGGTGAAGATCCGGATCGCGTTCAACCTTGACTTTGTCGACGAGTACGCCACCTATGTCGCCGACCCGGCCCGGATCACCTGGGTGCCGACGGAGTACTACCAGGTTTATTGGACCAATTTCGCCGGGGAGGCCATCACGGCGCGCGGGGTTCCGGCGACCGCGACGCTGATCGACGCTACGGCCATCCGGCTACCGAACGGCGCGGATGCCTACCTCCAGTCGATCATCGCGGACTCCTTGGACACGCGACAGCGGGTCGAGCTGTCCCGGGCCTACCGGAGCCTGCGAGAAACGTTTGCGGACATCGCGGCCGTCAAGGACATCAACGCCAGACTCGCCGGGGAGCGCGGCGAGATCAGCGACCGCGAGCTGACGCTGTCGATCGACATCTCCCAGCGGGCCGGCTGGGAACGAAGCCTCGTACCCCACCTCGACGAGCTTCCCTTTCCCTACGTCGGCAAGGGCGAGCAGAGCTCACTCAAGATCCTTCTGGCACTGACCGAGAAGATCGCCGACACCCACGTCGTGCTCATCGAGGAACCGGAGAATCATCTCTCGTTCTCGTCGCTCAACCACCTCGTCCACAAGATCAACGAGAAATGTGCGGGCAAGCAGGTCTTGGTGACCACCCACAGCGCCTTCATCCTCAACAAGCTGGGTCTCGACGAGCTGATCCTGCTGACCAGCACGGGCGGGCAACGCATCACCGACCTACACCGAGACACCGTCGACTACTTCAAGAAGCTCTCCGGCTACGACACCCTGCGCCTGGTCCTGGCCAAACGCGCGATCCTGGTCGAAGGGCCCTCAGACGAGCTGATCATCATCCGGGCCTACCACGACGAACACGGCCGTGAGCCGATCGCCGACGGCGTCGATGTCATCAACGTCCGCGGCTTGTCGGCGGCCCGCTTCCTCGACCTCGCCGTGCCGCTGGCCAAGCCCGTCGCCGTGGTCAACGACAACGACGGGGACGCAGCGAAGATGCGTAGGCGTTACGACCGGTACGCCGAGCACGACTTCATCTCGATCCACGTCGGCATCGGTGACGCCAAGACGCTCGAACCCCAGGTACTGGCCGCCAATGGCCTCGCACGCATGAACGAGATCCTCGGCAAGAACTACGCGACCGACGACGAGATGCTCACCTACATGACCAGCAACAAGACCGGCTGGGCCCTGGCCGTGTTCGAGTCCGAGCAGTCCATCACCATGCCGGAGTACATCCGCGATGCCGTCCGACAGTAACCGCGCGGTCATCGCCGCCGCCGGATCACGCAAGACCCAGCTGATCATCGACGCCGCCCTCGCCGACCCGACACAGCGCGTGGTCATCACGACCTACACCCAGGAAAACCTCGCCCAGATCCGCCGACGCCTTACCGAGGTCACCGGAGTGATTCCCGCCAACATCACCACCGCGACCTGGTTTCAGTTCCTCATCCGCCACGGAGCAAAACCTTTCCAGAGCTGCGTGACCGACAAGATCGATCACATCCGGTCGCTGAACTTCAACGGCCAGCGCTCACGGTTCACTCCGCGAGGCAAACCGCTCGCGTACTACCTCGACCGTAACGGCGACATGTACCGCGACGGGGTCGCCGACTTCGTCTGCCGCGCCGATGAAGCCGCCCAAGGCGCCGTCATGCGCCGGCTGGAAGCGATGTACGACCACATCTACATCGACGAGTTCCAGGACCTGGTCGGATACGACCTCGACGTCGTTGACAGGCTGTTCGCATCCAGCGTGCTGATCACCGTCGTCGGTGATCCCCGCCAGCACACCTTCGCCACGAACAACGCCCTGCGTAACAAAAAGTATCGCGCCGCCGGACTCCTCGACTGGTTCCGAGAGCGCACGTCGATCTGCGCAATGGAGCTACGCACTGAGAGCTGGCGCTGTCATCAGCTCATCTGCGACTGGTCCGACCGGCTCTACCCCCACATGCCGACCACAACGTCCCGCAACCTGGATGACACCGGCCACGACGGTATCTTCAAGATCAGTGCTGAGGGCGTTCCAGCCTACGTAGCCAAGTACGCACCACAGGTACTCCGCGACTCGATCAAGACGTCCACGCTCGGATTTCCCGCCCTCAACATCGGAGTCTCCAAGGGCAGCACGTTCGACCGTGTGCTCATCTTCCCCACCCAGCCCATGCGCAACTACCTGAAAAACGAAGACCCTTCGGGACTTCGGGCACCGGATCGGCTCTACGTTGCCGTCACTCGAGCCCGGTACAGCGTGGCGTTCGTGGTCAGCGCCGGGGAAGCCGACTACGAGCTGTGAGGGGTGTACCGCGACCGATTCGTCGGCGAAATGACGCCCGTTTCCAGCGGTGACCTGGATCACCGGCGGCCCGTCGTGACATCGGATGCGGCCCCCTGTCGCCGGGTATCAGCGTCTCCAGATCACGCATGGATCACGCATTCGTCCACAAGGGACGAAAAATGGCGCTGACCAGTCGTAAAACGCCTGGTCAGCGCCATGCTTACCTGTGCGCCGCGTAGGACTTGAACCTACAACCCGCGGATTAAGAGTCCGCTGCTCTGCCAGTTGAGCTAGCGGCGCTCGTTGGCAACGACGGAACTTTACATGACCTACCGCCGGGGCCTCAAATCGGACCCCCTCGGTCAAGATCCAAGTAACCGTCCGCATGGCCGAGCCCTTCATTCGCATTTGTAGGGCAGGATGTGCCCGCGGAACGTGAGAACGGGGCACGAACATGATGAACAGGCGGCTTGTGGCGGTGGTCGCGGCGGCGATCGTCACGCCGTTGGTCCTGGTGGCCTGCGGGGGCAAGCACAAGGGCACCGGGGCGCAAGCCCAGGCGCAGCCGGCGGTGGGCGTGACCGTGCAGCCGAGCGCTTCGGCGCCGCCGGGTCCGCTGAGCTTGAGTATCTCGCCGGACAAGGGCAAGGCGAACCTGCCGGTGAGCACCGAGATCGGGCTGGCGATCGGCAACGGCAAGGTCGGCACCGTCGAGCTCAACGGGCCGGACGGCAAGGCCGTCTCCGGGACGGCGCGGGATGACGGGTCCTCGTGGGTGCCCAGCCGGCCGCTGACGCCGAAGACCAAGTACACCGCGACGGTGACCGCGGTCGGTGACGACGGGACGACGAAGACCGCGTCGACCGAGTTCACCACCATGGCCATGGCCGGCAAGGAGACCGGCACCGGGCTCTACCTGTTCGACAAGAAGACGTACGGGGTGGCCATGCCCGTGGTGGCCGAGTTCGTGCCGGGCATCAAGAAGGCCGATCGGGCGGCCGTACAGAAACGGATGTTCGTCAAGACCGACCCGCCGCAGCCGGGCACCTGGTCGTGGACGTCCTCCGGCACCCAGGCGTACTACCGGGCCCCGCAGTTCTGGCAGGCGGGGACCACGCTGACCGTGCGGATCGCGGTCGGTGGCCTGCCGACCGGCGGGGGACGGTACGGGGACCAGGACCGGGCGGCGACGGCGACGATCGGGCGCGACCTCGAGATGAGCGTCGACAACGCGACCAAGAAGATGACGGTGAGCGAGTCGGGCCGGACCGTGCGTACCATGGCGGTGAGCCTGGGCAAGCCGGGCACGCCGTCGTCGAGCGGGACGATGGTGGTGATGGACAAGGCGACGTCGACGGTCTTCGACACCACCGACACCGACGGCGCCAAGGGCTACAAGATGACCATCGCGTACGCCCAGCGCCTGACCTGGAGCGGCCAGTACATCCACTCGGCGCCGTGGTCGGTGGGCGCCCAGGGTCACCGGAATGTGTCGCACGGGTGTGTCAATCTGTCCCCGTCGAACGCCGCCTGGTTGTTCGGCCAGACGTTGATCGGCGATCCGATCACGGTCAAGGGGACGAGTGACAAGCTGGTGTACGGCAACGGCTGGACGCCCTGGGACCTCAGCTGGCACGAGTTCCTGAAGGGGAGTGCCCTGCCGGTGCCCGCCTCGCTCGGTTAAGCCGGGTAAGCCGGACAAACCGGACTCTCGGGCGCGCGGCCACGGCGGTCGCGGCACGAAACCGGGATTGGTGACGTCTTCTACCTGGGAGAGGATTGGCGCCTGACCGACAGTCCGGTGAGAGGGATCATGCAGACGAGTGGAGTACGGACCGGTAGCCGACGGCCGTGGCGGATCGTGGTGGCGACGCTGGCCACGGGGGTCGTCCTGCTCAGCGCCGGGTGCAGTGGCGGGCACCAGTCGTCCGGCGCGGGCGGCTCGGGTGGTGCTGCGGACAACTCGGCCGACTCCGCCTCGCCGCAGGCGACCGCGAGCACGGTGGCGGTGACGCAGCCGGCCGCCGGGGCCACGGACGTGGTGGCCTCCACCGAGATCAAGTACTCGACCGAGGACCCGGCGAACACCACAGTCGAGGTCAAGGACGCGTCCGGCAAGGAGGTCGAGGGGACGCTGGACCAGAACGGGACCACGTTCCGCCCGGCCGGTGCCCTCGCGTACGGCAAGACGTATTCGGTGACCGTCAACGGCACCGCGAAGGACGGCAAGAGCGCGACCGCGACCAGCAGTTTCACCACGATGGTGCAGCCGTCGAAGCTGTTCCGGGTGTCGAGCTTCCTCGGCGACGACCAGACCGTGGGCGTCGCGATGCCGCTGATCATCAAGTTCGGCCGGTCTATCCCGGAGAGCTCGCGAGCCATCGTCGAGCGCCGGATGATCGTCAAGGCGACGCCGGACCAGGAAGGCACGTGGGCGTGGATCAGCCCGACCGAGGTGCACTACCGGCCGAAGTCGTACTGGACGGCCGGCACGAAGATCGACTACACGGTGCGGCTGGCCGGGGTACCGATGGGCGACGGCTGGTACGGCCGGTCCGACCTGACCGTCGATCTGAAGGTCGGCCGCTCGTTCGTGATGACGGTGTCGAACAAGACCAAGAAGATGACCGTCACCCAGGACGGCAAGGTCGTCAACACGATCCCGGTCAGCCTGGGCAAGCCGAGCACCCCGTCCTCCAGCGGCACCATGGTGGTCATCGAGAAGAAGCTGCACACCGTCTTCGACACCACCGACGAACTGCCCAAGGGCCAGGGTTACAAGGTCAACATCGATTACGCCCAGCGGATCACCTGGAGCGGTCAGTTCATCCACGCCGCGCCCTGGTCCGAGGGCGTACAGGGCAAGGCCAACGTCTCCCACGGCTGCGTGAACGTGTCCGAGAAGATGGGCACCTGGCTGTTCTCGCGCACGATGATGGGCGACCCGATCACCGTGTCCGGCACCGGCAGCGCGCTGAAGAACGGCAACGGCTGGACCGACTGGAACGTCAGCTACGACACCTTCAAGAAGGGCAGCGCGCTGTCCTGACGCGGAGGCCCGAAGGCCCCGCATCCGGAGATCAGCCCTCGGTGACCGTCAGCGTGACCGGACCGCCCGGAACCGGTTTGCTGTCCGGGTTACGCGGGACATCCCCACTGCTGGTCAGGCGGCCCTTGTCGCCCAGCAGGAAGCCGACCGTGTAGGTGCCGGGCGGCAGCCCCGACCCCGGCAGCGACATGTAGATCGTCACCGTGCCGTCGGCCGCCTGACCGGTTCCACCGCTCTGCTGCCAGAACTGGTCACCGTCGCTGTCGTAGAGATACAGAGAGAAGTCGTCATGCGAATGGTGTATCAGCTTCCGTCGATCCAATGTGTCCCGTCGGACGCAAACGGTCAGACGACGGTCAAGCGGTACGTGCGGATCGCGGTGCCGGCGAAGACGTCCTCGTCCCGGCCGCCCAGAATCTCGACCATCGCGTCCATGACCTGGGCGTAGGTGGCGGCCACCTCGAGCACGGGCCAGTCCGAGCCGAACATCAGCCGCGAGGGGCCGAACAGATCAACGGCGGTCCGGACGTACGGCCGGAGATCGGCGACTGTCCAATGCGCCCAGTCGGCCTCGGCGACCAACCCGGAAACCTTGACGACCACGTTCGGCCGCGCTGCCACCGCCTGCATCGAAGCGCGCCACCCGGAAAACTGGCCGGACGCGATCGGCGGCTTGCCCAGGTGGTCGAGCACAAACGGTGAGTCCGGCAGCGCGGCCGCCGCCCGGGCCACCGACGGCAGTTGCGGCGCCCGCACCACCACCTCGTTCACCAGCCCGGCCGCGGCCACGACGGCCAGCCCGGCACGGACGTCGTCACGGTCCAGATGCTCGACGCCGTACGCCTGGATCTGGTCCCGGATGCCGACCAGAAGGTGACCGCCCGGACCGGCCCGGTGGCCGGCCACGGTGGCGGCCAGCGACGGCGAGGTCAGCGAGGCCCAGCCGACCACGCCGAGGATCTCCGGCGTGGTCGCGGCCAGGGCCAGGTACTCGGTGGTCTCGGCGTCGTCGCCACGGCCGCCCTCGACCAGCACGGTCCGGTCGACGCCGGCCGAGGCCATCGCCGCGCGCAGGTCGGCGACGGTGTAGTCGCGGCGGATCGCGGCCAGCGAAGGGTCCGCCAGCCACTCGTAGTCGGCGGTCCAGAGGTGGTGGTGCGCATCGATGATCATGGCCGACGCAACCGGCGGAGTACCGCGGCGCGGACGCGGGCGGCGGTGAACGGGACCACCGAGATCATCAGGCGGCCGGAGGCGTCGAGGACCGGGGTGATGACGAACAGACGGGTGCCGCGGCGGCGCATCAGCGGGACCGCGCGCCGCAACGACGGCGCCCGGACGGCCGCCGCCCCGGCCGCACCCGTCGCGGTGGCCGCCCCGACCGCCCGCGCCGGGTCGAACGAGCCGGGCTGGGCCGACAGCACCCGCCGCTGACCGGTCGCGGGCGATGCGGCGAGGAGGTCGTCGGCGCCCAGCGAGATCCGGACCGACGACGGCGACAGGAGCTCGACCGACGCCGGCACGTCCTCGGCCGACACGGCGAACGCCGCCGGCAGCGGATCGGGGCGGCCGGCGCTGATCACCAGCACGCCGCGCTCCCACGACAGGGCCGACGCGTCCAGCTTGACCGGCCAGTCGGCCGACGAGGTCACGTCGAAGCAGGCGTCCGGCAGGTGGCCGTAGCCCGGATACGCCGCGAACGTCCGGCCGTCCACAACGGACGACGGCGGGATACCGGCCGTCGCGTCCTGGCCGATGACCGCCAGCAGGTCGTCGAGCGTGCCGTCCCGGGCCACCCGCAGCCGGATCAGGGTCTCGGCATTGAGCTGGGCAGCGATCTCGTCGGTCAGGTGGTCGCGGACGATCGCGCCGATCCCGTCGGCGAACGCCTGCTGCACCTCGCGGTCGGCGGCCCGGAAGTCGTCCTCGAGCAGCCGCGCGATCTCGTGGTCGAACCGCCGCAGCATGACGGCGTCGCGCTGCTTGCCCGGCTCGATCAGCCCAGCGACGAACTCGACGATCTTCTGCGCCGTCTCCAGCCGCAGGAGGTGCCGGCTGAGGTAGGTGATGTTGGTGGCGCTGAACCGGCGTACGGCGTAGTAGAAGTCGTAGTCGGACAGCACCGAGATGCGGCGCGCGCGGTAGCAGGCCTCCAACGTGAACGGCAGATCGCTGCCGATCTTCATGTCCTCGCGGTAGCGGATCCGGAAGGACGCCAGCAGAGAGCGCCGGAACAGCTTGGTGTTGGCCAGCGACCGGGGCAGGGCTGAGTCGAACAGGTCCACGTCGGACCGGTTGCCCGCGAAGATGTCCTGGTAGATGTGCCGGCTGTTGACACCGACGACTTTCCCCAGCAAGACGTCGGATTCCCACTCGTCGGCGGCGGTGACCATCCGGCGCAGCGCGTCCGGGCCGAGGTGGTCGTCGGCGCCGATGAAGAACACGTACCGGCCGGTGGCGGCGTCGAGGCCGCGGTTGAACGGGCCGGCCGGACCGCCCGAGTTGGGCTGGTGAACGACGGTGAACGGGCCGGGGTGCCGGGCCGCGAACCGGTCCAGTTCCTCGCCGCTGCCGTCGGTCGAGCCGTCGTCGATTACGACGATCTGCATCCGTCCGGCGCCGATGGTCTGGCCGGTCAGCGAGGTCAGGCACTCGGTGAGGTACGGCATCGTGTTGTAGACGGCCACGATGACGCTGACGTCGGGCGCGCTCATGCCGCCGCCAGCGACTCGTACAGCGCGTCCAATGTGGCCGCCTGCGCTTCCCAGGTCCAGCCGGGCAACGGGCTGTCCGGGCCGTCGTACACCGCCCGGTACCTTCCCGGGTCGGCCAGGACCGCCCGTACGGCCCGGACGAAATCGTCGGTGTCCTCGGCCTTGAAGACCTCGCCCTGGCCGGTCGCGCGCACGGTCTCGGCCATCGTCTTCACGTCGCTGACCACGATCGGCAGCCGGGCGTGCGAGTACTCGAAGAACTTGGTGATCAGCGCGATCTCGTGATTGGGCCAGTGGTGGATGGGGATCAGGCCGACGTCGGCCGCGGCCAGGTAGCGCGAGACCTGGTCGTGCGGTACGTACGGGACGGCGTGCACCCGATCCGCCGCGGCCACGGCCGACGGGTCGCTCACCACCAGAGCCAGGTGTACGCCCGGCAACGACGGCAACGCCGCCACCGCGGTGGCCACGCCGCGCTGCGGACTGAACGATCCGCTGTAGACCATCAGCGGCGTGTCCGCACCGACCCCGCACAGCGCCCGCAGATCCGGCACCTCACCGGCCGCCGGGGATGCCGACGGGGCGTTGAGGACCACGGTCGGTGTCACCCCGAGGTGATGCTGGCGCTGTAGCAGGGCGGCGAGCGTGTCGGAGACGGTGACCACGGCGTCGGCGTCCGGGACGTACTCCCGCTCGTACGCCAGGTGGGCCGGCAGCCACCGCGCGTTGTTACGCCGGGGCCGCGCCCCCGGCAGGAACTCATGGGCGTCCCAGACCAGCTTGAGCGTGCCCGACCGCTGTTTGGCCCGCGCGCCCACCCCGAGCATCCGGAAGTCGTGCGCGTGGATCAGATCGGGCTTGAGCTCGTCGATCACCGGGCCGAAGGCGCGCTCGTAGTTCCACAGCCCCGGTTCCAGCTCGCGCCAGGCCCGGTCGCCGCGCAGCGCCCGCCAGAACCACACCTGCGCGTGCTCGACCGGCCGCCGGGCCAGCCGCGCCGCTTTGACCACCAGGCCGCCCCGGGAGACCAGCCGCTGCTTCAGGCCGCCACCTCCGCCGCCCATCGGCAGCAACCGGACCTCGGCTTTCCCCAACTGCCGGCGTTCCTCCTGGCCGGTGGGGGAGATGCCGAGCAGGATC
>CAXSDA010000002.1:104282-162797 GCA_964236515.1 uncultured Actinoplanes sp. | reverse complement strand
GCCCCCGGGCTCGGGCTGGGCCTCGAGCACCAGCACGTCCCAGCCCGCGTCGGCAGCCGACCGGGCCGTCTTCTGCACCCGCGAGTCACCGTCGACGCCGTTGTCCACGAGCATCACGATCCGGCCGCGCGGGGACGCGGCGTCGCCGATGCTCATGAATCCTCCCGATATTGGAACGTCGGCGAGTGTACGGCACCGGGCGTTACGGTGAGCAGGTCGTCGGGCTATCCTCCCGCCCGTACAGTCTGGCTCCCGAGGATGGGCGAGTCGAATGCCTTCCACCCCTGAGGTGAGCGTGGTCATTCCCACGTTCAACCGTCCTGATCTCGTGCTCCGGGCCGTCCGCAGCGTGCTCGCCCAGACGTACGGCGCGCTCGAGGTGATCGTGGTCGTCGACGGTCCCGGCGACGGCACCCCCGACGCGCTGGCCGGGCTGGACGACCCGCGGGTCCGCGTGGTGGTGCAGCCGGCGAAGGGCGGCGCGCCCCGCGCCCGCAACACCGGGGTGGCCGGGGCGCGGGGGCCGTGGACCGCCTTCCTCGACGACGACGACGAGTGGTTGCCGACCAAGCTCGAGGTGCAGCTGGCCCGGGCCGGGGGGTCGGGCGCCACCCGGCCGATCGTGGCCAGCCGGCTGTTCAACCGCACCCCCCGGGCCGAGTCGGTGATGCCGCGGCGGCTGCCCGAGCCGGGCGAGCCGGTCAGCGAGTACCTCACCGTGCGCAAGGGCCTGTTCTACGGCGACGGGTTCGTCCAGACGTCGACGATCCTGGCGCCGACGGAGCTGTTCCGGGCGGTGCCGTTCACCGAGGGCCTGCGCCGCCAGCAGGAACTGGACTGGACCCTGCGGGCGATCCGGGAGGGCGGAGAACTGGTGGTGGCGGCCGAGCCGCTGGTCATCTGGCACCAGGACGAGGACCGCGAACGGATCAGCCTGGCCAATCCGTGGGAGTCCCAGCTCGCCTGGCTGCGCGCCAGCCGGGAGTTGTTCACCCCCCGCGCGTACGCGGCCTTCACCATGAGCGTGCTCAGCTCGATGGCGGCGCCCACCCGCAGCATGGCCGTGTTCCGGACGCTGCTGAAGGAGGCCCGCGGGTACGGCCGGCCAGGCCTCATCGACTACGTCACGTTCGTGCAGATCTGGGCGCTCCCGCCGGACGTCCGGCACAGGCTGCGCGACCGGGTGCTGGGCCGCAAGGGCACGATCGCCGCGTGAGTCGTCCCGTGGTCGCGATCTGGCGCAGCATCCTGCTGCCCGGCTCGGAGACGTTCATCCGCAACCAGGCCGGCGCGATGACCCGCTGGCGGCCGGTGTTCGTCGGCGCCGCCAAGTTCGACTCGGTGCTGGCCCGCGACACCGACGCGACCCCGTCCGGGCGGTGGCCGTTCGTCTGGCTGCGGGCCACCGGCGGCTCGCGGACCGTCCGCCGCCTGCTTGCCGATCAGGACGCAGGCCTGGTGCACGCGCACTTCGCCGGGGACGGGTGGCTGATCAGCCGTACGGCCGTACGGCTGGGACTGCCGTTGATCATCACGCTGCACGGGCGGGACGTGACCCGGCAGCCGAACGCGCCCGGCCTGCGCGGCGCCCGCTACCGGCGCAACCTCGCGACCGCGTTCCGCCGGGCGGCGCTGGTGCTGGCGGTCAGCGAGTCCATCCGGCAGCGGGCGATCGCCCTGGGCGCCGACCCGGCCAAGGTCCGCGTCCACCACACGGGGGTGCCGGTGCCGTCACCCCTGGCCGCCGAGAAGGTCTGGGACGTGCTGTTCGTCGGCCGGTTCGTGGCCAAGAAGGGCATCGACGACCTGGTCGAGGCGCTGGGGACGCTGCGCGATCCGCGGCCGCGGGTGCTGTTCATCGGCGGGGGCCCGCTGGAGGAGCCGATCCGGAAGCGGGCGGCCGAGCTGGGCCTGGACGCGACGTTCCTCGGCCCGCAGGACCCGGATGTGGTGGCCCGGAGCATGGCCGAGGCGCGGATCTTCGCGTCCCCCTCGAAGACGGCGGCCGACGGCGACTCGGAGGGCCTGCCGACCACGATCGTGGAGGCCGCCCGGCGCGGCCTGCCCACCGTCTCGACGGTGCACAGCGGCATCCCCGAGGTGGTCGTTGACGGCGAGACCGGCCTGCTCGGACCCGAGGGTGATTCCGATGCGCTGGCCGGGAACCTGCGCCGGCTGCTCACCGACGAGGCGCTGCGGTCCCGGCTGGGGGCTGCGGCCCGGGAGCACGCCGACGCGAACTTCGACCTGGTGACCCAAACGGGGTTGCTCGAGGATCTTTACGACTCGCTGGTGCCCTGACCACAAACGTTGGCCGGGTTGACACTCTCGGGTTGCTGCAGGCCGCGCCGGCTCCAGCCCGCCCGGGCGTCGGGCAGGAGCAGGGTGGTCATTGCCTGATTCGTGCACAACGACCGCCTGGTCGACGCGCTGCACGCCCAGGCGTTCTCCGCCATCAACGGCTCACCCGGCGCCCGCGCCTACTACGACAAACAACGCGCCCGCGACGTCGACCACGGCCGGGCACTGCGACATGTCGCCAACCGACTGGTCGGAATCCTGCACGGCTGCCGCAAAACTGGCACCGCTTTCTTCCCACAGCCACCAGACCATGATCAGGAAACTCTACGAAAGCGGAAGGAATCCAGAAGGCCAACGCGTCTCCGGGATGACGGAGCTTATGTCGGACGATCTTGCGTCAGTCGAAACGTAGAGACGTTACGCGGGTATTGGTTCGTAGCAGGAGCAGGCTGATCATGGTGATGGTGACCACGGCGACGACCGCGCTGGCGGCCAGCAGCTCCAACTGCGCCCAGGGGACATGCACGGGATAGGTCATTGTTCCGGCGGTGTTCAGTGCGAGGTGCGCCTTACGGTAAGCGACGTCGGCGCACGCGTTCACCGTATCGCCGGCGTCTGGAACGCAGGTCGGGATGACGTCCTGGGTCTTGACGTCGGTGAGAATCAACCGCGGAAGGAATGCGCCGGTGGACACCGCCAGCGCGACGGCCGGCAGGACCGGGGTCAGGGTCTGCCAGGCCATTGAACGTGACAGGACGCCTCGTGGAGTTCCTGCCGCGATGAGCGACGTCATGGCCCGGCGCCGGGTGACGACATTGTCGGCGAGGTTGACCAGCAACCCCGCGGCGGCGATGGCGACGGCGACGACAATCGCGTAGGTCACCAACTGATAGGCGCGGGCGAAGAAATCGTCGTTCCCGACGTACGTTTCGCCGAGGAATACTTGAACGCGTTGGATGGTGACGGTTTCCGCCTCGCTGGAGGCGGCGGTCCAAGCAGCGAGTCCGGCGGCGGCGGATCCGATGACCAGCGCAACCAACATGGTCGCCAGAGTTCGGCTGCTGTTCCAAGGGTCGGCCATCATGCGTCGGCCGGCCAGCAATGTCGAAGCGCTGTTCGCACGTCGGTGCAGGATCCTGCCCAGGGCGAAGGTTATCCACCCGATGCCGCTGACAACCCCGATACTGGCCGCGGCGATTCCGACAGCGCCGAGCACGGCGACTAGGGTGAGCGGGAGGTGCCGGCTCAAAGGTGTGAGCAGGGCACAGGAACCTGCTCCCATGATGATGAGAAAACCGGGCAGCACACTGGGGCGTTGGCGCCGGGTA
The DNA here is from genome assembly GCA_964236515.1 of uncultured Actinoplanes sp. Taxonomy (GTDB): domain Bacteria; phylum Actinomycetota; class Actinomycetes; order Mycobacteriales; family Micromonosporaceae; genus Actinoplanes. The sequence goes on along the minus strand of CAXSDA010000002.1, from coordinate 159,168 downwards.
CGTCGCACGACGCCCATCGGGCTGCGCAGCACACGCCTCAGGGCCAGTAAGGCGAACAGCGCAACGAAGAGCGGCACGCCGACGATAATTCCGATCATGGCGGCCGGCGCAGGCATCACATCGGTCGGCAGAGCACGCAGGCCGGCGGCGTCTGGTGCGTCGAGCAGAGTACGTCCGGCGAAGAACACAGCGAAACCGACGGCCACGCCGAAGACAGAGGCAAAAGCAGTCTCGGCGGCCGAAATCGTCGCGATCTGCGATGGTGTGCCGCCGGCCATGCGAATGGCGGCCAGGCGACGTTCGCGTGACGGAGCACCCAAGCGGCTGCACTGCCCGACGAAAGCCAGCAGAGGGATGCTCAGGAGCAGCAGCCCGAACGCTACGCCGGGTCGCAGGCCGCCGTCGGTGAGAAGGTCATTGGTGTAGCCCTGCGCGTGTTTTCCAGAGATCGCCAGAACGGTGGTCGAAGCGAGCAACATGACCGTGCCCAGCGACGCGCTGAATGCCGTGAGGAGAACGCGAATGGTATCGGCCCGGCCCCCTACCGTGGCCAGGCGGAGGATGGTGCGGGGGCTCACAGCTCCACCTGCGCATGATGAGGGGTGTGACTCATGAAGTTGTGCTGAGCGGCCAGTTGGCCGTCGCGCATACGGATTTCCCGATCGGCGTAGGCGGCGACCTGAGCGTCGTGGGTGACGAGCACTACGGTCGTGCGATCGGTCCGAGCGATGCGAACAAGTTGAGTGAGCACGGCCTCTGCCGCCAGGGAATCCAACGCGCCGGTAGGTTCGTCGGCGAAAAGCACGCGCGGCTGGCTGACCAGCGCGCGCGCCAGGGCGACCCTTTGCTGCTGGCCGCCAGACATTTCACCCGGCAGTTGCTCGGCGAGATCGGCAACGCCGAGGCGGTCCAACCACTCCATCGCTAGGGCTGTTGCCTTACGCCGCCGCACCCTGCCGAGGAGCAAGGGCAGCGCCACGTTCTCCACAGCGGAAAGCTCCGCGACGATCTGCCCGAATTGGAACAGCACCCCCAGGTCCCGGCGGCGTAGCGCCGTCCGGCGGGTTTCCGACATCGTGTCCAACCGTTGGTCCCGGAAGACAACTTCGCCCTTATCAGGGACCATGATGCCGGCCATGAGGTGCAGAAGTGTGGTCTTGCCGCATCCGCTGGGCCCGGTGATGGCGACGATCTCACCCTCGTCCATGCCGACGGTCACGCCGCGCAGAGCGCGGATTTTTCCATAGGACTTCTCTACAGCTCGAGCTTCGGTAATCATCGGTGTACCTCCCGGCGCAGTTGACTGACTCGTTCTACGGTGGTCTGCATCCACGTCAGGTCCGCAGCCAGATGAGCAATGATCAAGTCGGCCGCGACAATATCGACGGCCCGGGCGTCGTGGGCGGTCTTGGTAGCGGTGCATTCCCGCATCCGCGCCAGATGCGCAGCTCGCTGGGCCTCTAAGAACTGCAGCGCCTGATTCTCGTCGCCCAGCAGCAGAATTATGATGACCTTGGCGAAGAGTTCGCCCGTCACGTACGGGATCGGCGGTTCGATCGCCGTCATCCACTCGGCCAGCGCCAAGTGGCCGTCTGCCGTGACCGCGAACGTCGTCCGGTCCGGTCCGCCTGCCCGCTCGCGAGCCTCTTCGGCCACTAGGCCGTCACGCATGAGGCGGCCCAGGGTGGCGTAAATTTGACCAGCCGCCAGCGGCTTGGCAGCCGGGACCTTCGAATCGAACTCCCGCTTGAGGTCGTACCCGTGCAAGGCCCCGGGAGCGAGGAGACCGAGCAGTATGGATGAAGTTGCCATGCCGTCACTATTCACTTAGTGACTAGTTGTGTCAACGGGGTTCCTGTTTAGTCGCGCCCAAGGGTGGCCTTCGTGTGACCCTGTGCGGCCCAGGGGTGGGAACGGCCGGTGGCCGAATGCCGGCTCAGCGAAGGTCGTTGATGGAGGCCAGGTCATCTGCCGGGCAGTCCGATCTTGCCGTTCGGAGAGAACCACGAGCAGGATCAACCACGGATGCGGGATGCCGATTTCGTGCTGCAGTCGCCGATCCGGGGCCCCCAAGAGCAGCCTGCTGCTGGCCGGGATTCGGTCACACCTTCGGGAAATCTGTGCGAGATCTCGGCGTAATCCATGAACAGCACCCTACCGACGCCTCAGCGTCCGGAGGCGGTGGATGCAGCCGTCGCTCCGCCTCGGTCGCCGATGAAGCGCCCCGTGGCGACTCGATCTCGACACCATCCTGGCCGCCGGCTACCAAGCAACCTTGGGCACTGAGGCGGGTGCCGGTGGGGTCGCGCCGACGGCGAAATTCGGCGCGACCCCGTCTCCGGCTTACAGGGTGCCGTCGAGGGCGACGTTGAGGTTTGCGTGGACCTGCGCACCGCCGATGTGAATGATGTGATTACCGGCGTTGAGATAGAACGACTGTGAGAATTCGGTGTCGTAATCGCTGAGGGCGACGGGCTGCAGCGCTGTTCCGTCGACGGCGTTGCTGACGACCGAGGCGAGCAGGTTTCGGTAGTCCACGGTGTACCGCCCGGCGGTGACGATTTGCACGGTGAGATCGGCGTCGTTGCCCTGCGTCAGGATACCGATCTGCTGCCTGGTGGCAGTGATCGGCAGCGACGTCGGCGCCGGGCCGGGGTCGAGTGTGGAGTGTGACACCGACGTGTTCAGGGGCGAGGCCGCCTGTGCCGTCGTGCCCTGAGCAACCACGCCTGCCGAGGCGATCACCGCGGCGAGGGCGCCGAGTGCCGCGCGACGAGCGGGGGTTAGACGAAACATGAGGCTCTCCTGCCGTCCAGCTGATGGGATGACGGGTCATCGAACTCCGTCACTCGGCCTTACACCCCCGGTAGAACAAAGGTTCAACGTTTCAGCAATCTGGTCTCCTCAATGTCACCGCGTCGACTCGGCGAGTGACCCACGCCACGAAGCAAGCCCGATACGGATGACGGGAGCGGGTGCTGTTGGAGCGGACCGCCAGACTCGAGGAGTGCCCCGGCTGGCTGACCGGCGGTGCGCTGACATCGCAATCGACAGACGGCGGGTGATAGCCGTTGCCCGTGAGCGGAGAAGTGCAGCGAGAGATCCTGCCTGGGGTGAGTAGCGGTACTCAGGCGATCGTCGGCCGCCAGATAAAGGATGGCCTCATGATATTTCGCCTCACCTTCGGTAACTGGGCCTCTCGCATATACCTCCTGGTGGTAGTGGCCGTCAGTGTTCTCGTCACGGCCAGCTTGACCATGTGGAATGGGCCGGACGCCAACCTTGCTGGAGTCTGGTTGATTTTTGTGACCCTGCCCTTTTCGTTCGTCGGCGCTCTTGTACTCGATTCGCCGGCAGGCCTACTGCTACTGATCATTGCGATCGTTCTGAGCGCGTTAACTAATGCATTTTTGATCGGGCTTGCGTTGCGGCTGTCGCGCCGGCGAACCCTACGCAACCGGTGACTGATCAGGTGATTGCCGGCGGGTCGGCCTGACCTTCGGGCCGTGACTCGGATCGTGGTCGGGTGTCTGCAACGGGCGCCGACACTTGCGACGCTGGGTCCTGGTCGCCGAACACCTGGTTGGGCGAGAGGCCGCCGGCGAAGGCCAAGCCGAGCTCAGGGCGATGTGAGTGTGGTGGTGGGTGTCGAGACTGATCGGGGACTCTGGGTCGAGGCGCTGATCGTTGCCGGATATCAGGTCTTCGCGATCCACCCGAAGCAGGGCCGGTTCAAGGAACGAACGAGTACGCATCCGCAGCGGACACCACCACCGCTGGGGCCACCCGACCGCCAAGGCAGCCTGACCAACCCGGCGACCGTTTGTGGTCAGGGCACTAGCAGGCCGGGCCGGGGCGTAGCGATCCGGTGAGGGTGTACCGGCCGGGCGCGCGGGTCAGCATCGTCGTCCAGCCGCCCGCGGCCGGAGCGACGCAGCCGGCCGGGCCGCGGACGGCCAGCCACCGGGACCAGCGCACCCGCACCAGGGCGCGGCCCGGGGCGGCGGCGTCGACGACCGCCCCGGAGTCGGTCGACGAGACCAGGGTGGCGTTGCCGGTGACCAGGGCCGGAGCGCCGGCCACGGCGTACAGCGTCCAGGCGCCGCCGCGCCATACCCGGGAGAGGTAGGGCGGCCGGCCGCGGACCAGCTGGGCCTCCTGCCGGCCGACTGGGGCCGACCGGGTGTTCGCCAGCGCGACCAGCGAGACCCCGTTGTCCTCCAGCCAGCTCTGGTAGGTCGCCCGGTTCAGGTGGTGGGTGAAGAAGACCGGGTCGCGGGCGGTATCGGCCTGCCGCAGCCAGCCCCGCGCGATCGGGGACACCGGCGGTACGTACGCCGCCTCCCAGTAGCCGGCGGTCGGCACCACCTCGACCCGGCCGGCCGGCCGGCGGCGCTGCAACTCGGTGAGCAGCGGGCGGTAGTAGGCCGCCGACGCGGACGGATCGCCGGCCTGCCGCAGATCGTTTACCGCGACCGGGTGCTGCCACAGCAGGACACCGGCCAGCAGGACGGCGACGGTGACCGGCTCGCGAAGGCGGATCCGGGCCGGCACCACGGCGTACCCGGCGATCGTGGCCAGCGCGAACGTCGCCGACAACCGGCCCGCGTTGAGACCCACCGGCGTGGTCAGGAGGGCCGCGGCGAGCACCCCGGCCGCGCTGAGCAGCGCACCCAGCCGGACGGCGGGGCGGGGCACCAGCACGGCCACCAGCAGGCTCACGGTGCAGGAGCGCAGTGTGTCGGAGGCGAGGGTGTTCATCGGGCCGCCCGTGCCGAACAGGACTCCGGTCACCACCAGCGGCAGGCCGGCGCCGGCGGCCAGCAGTAGGCCGTCCCGCCGGCGCCGGGTGAGGAGCAGGGCCACTCCGGCGAGACCGAGGAACAGCCCGGCGACCGGGCTGGCGGCGGTGGCCAGAACGGCCCCGGCGAGCACCCCGGCACGTCGCGCCCACGGCGGCGTCCAGGTCAGTGCGAGCAGCGCGGCCAGGCCGAAGGCGAGACCGGCGGTGAACGTCACCCGGCCGGAGACGATGTTGCCGAAGATGCCGAGCGCGCCCAGCAGCCCGGCCAGGAGCACCCGGCGCGCCCCGGTCCGCTGCAGCAGCACGGTCAGCAGCAGGGAGGCGACCACGGCGGAGAGCGTCCCCAGCAACTTGGCGCCGGCAATCCCGCCACCGAGGAACGACATCAATGCCGGGGTCAGCAGGCTGTATCCGTAGGGCGACGTTCCGCCGTACCATCCGAAATCGATCACGGCGGCGCCGTGCCGGCCGAAGAATTCGCTGTGCCAGACCTGCGCGGCGAGATCGACGCCCATCAGCGGCGCCATGAGATAAGCGCCCGCGGCCACCAGCGAAGCGGACGCGACCAGCGGGAACGCGCGTTGATCGAGCCGGCCCGGTGCCGTCGGGCTCGACGCGGCCAGCACATATCCGACGGCCATGGCTGGACTATAGACGGGCCGCGAAAGGGCTCGGAGACGCAATCTCGACGTCTATAAATACAGAGGTGAATGGGTCACCTGAATGACATCCGGGTTACGGCAGCAACAGATGCACATCACCGAATTCGTGCCACAGATACCGCTCGGCCAGCGCCGCGGAGTACCCGTCGCGGAGCATCGCCGCACCGCCGACGGCGGCCAGCATCGCCAGGTGTGAGGCGCGCGGCTCGTGCAGGCCGGTGAGCAGGCCGGTCACCACCGACACCCCGCGGTCCGGCGTGATCACCAGGTCGGTCCAGCCGGATGCCGGCCGTACGGCGCCCCGGGTCACCGCCGACTCGAGTGCCCGGACCACCGTCGTGCCGACCGCGACCACCCGGCCCCCGGCGGCACGGGTGTACTCGACCAGCCCGGCGGTTGCGGCCGGCACGACGAACCGCTCCGGGTAGGGCGGCTCGCCGGCCTCCGGGGACGCCACCCCCGTGTGCAGCGTCACCGGCGCCACCGTGATCCCCCGGGCGGCCAGCCCGGCCAGCACCTCGCCGGTGAACGGCCGCCCGGCGCTCGGCATCTCGGCGCTGCCCGGCACGGTGGCGAAGACGTTCTGGTAGGCCGACAACGGCCAGTCGGAGTCGGTGTAGTCGTAGCGGATCGGCCGCCCGTGCCGGGTCGTGTACTCGACCAGCGGCCCCGGCGCGGTTGCCACCCACAACCTCTCCGTGTACGGCCGGATCAGCATCATGACCGCCCCCGGCACGTCCAGCACCCGCCCGGCCCGCGCCGGTGGGTCGTCGAACGGCTCGCTGCTCCCGCCGACCGGCCGCCGCAGCTCGACCAGCCACGTGCAGTCCTCCAGCACGCTCGACACGTGCACCCGGACCGGCATCCCGTCGTCGTCGAACCGGGCGTCGAGCGCGGCCGGGATGGTCGCCGAGTTGTTCACCACGACCAGGTCACCCGCCTGGAGGATGTCCGGCAGATCGGCGAAGACGCGGTGCTCCGGCGGCGCGGAGGACCGGCTGACCAGCAGCCGCACCTGGTCCCGGCGCAGCCCCCGCGCCTCGGGCGGTTCCCGGGCGGCCAGCGTGGCGGGCAGGTCGAAGTCCATCGCCGTGACCGTCACGACCGGACCGCCGGCAGGTCGGACGCCCGGTACCGGCCGGACACCGGGCGGTCGCGCACCAGATCGATCAGGGCCGGCACGACGGTGTCCGGAAGGGGCCGGTCGGAGATGTCCTCGCCCGGGAACGCCTCCTGCTGCAGCCGCGTGCGCAGGTCACCGGGGTCGACCGCCCACACCCGAAGGTCCGGTTCCTCCAGCGCGAGCACCGCCGACGCGTGATCCAGTGCCGCCTTGGCCGCGCCGTACCCGCCCCACCCCGCGTACGCCTCGACCGCCGCGTCCGAGCTGAGGTTCAGCACCGCCCCCGCCGGCGAGCGCCGCAGCTGCGGCAGCACGAGCTGGGTGAGGGCGATCGGCGCGAGCACGTTCACCTCGAACGTCTCCAGCAGCGCCGGCAGCGGGAAGGCGGCCAGCGCCGGCGGCGGGCTGCCGCCCAGCGTGGACGCGTTGTTCACCAGCAGGTCGGCGCCGCCGAGGCCGGCCGCGGCGGCGGCCAGCGCCGCCCGGTGATCGTCGTCGACCACGTCGCCGGCGAGAGCCACGACGGTGGTCAGGGCGGACAGGGCGCCCGCGGTCTGGCGCAGGTCCGATTCCGTACGGGCATCGAGAACCAGCCGCCACCCGTCGCGGGCCAGTCCGAAGGCCAGCGCCGCTCCCAGTCCACGGGAGGCGCCGGTGATGAGTGCAGTCGTCATGGATCCGAGGCTGCCGCAGCCTGATCCCACCGGAATCGGCCGGCGGACCGGCTTCGTCCGGGACCTTGGTCCTAGGACTTCGGACCGAGGGCCCGGCCGGAAAGAAAAGCTATCGTGCGGAGCATGACCGACCAGCTGGCCGTCGCCCGCCGGTTGTCCGCGGCCGTACTCGCGGTCAGCGGCCAGCTGTCGGTCCCGGACGTGCTGCAGACCATCGTCGACACCGCCCGCGAACTGGTCGGCGCCGAGTACGCCGCGCTCGGCGTGCCCGACGGCGGCGGCTCGTTCGCCCAGTTCCTGGTGTCCGGGCTGACCGAGGCCGAACAGGCGGTGATCGGCCCGTTGCCCCGCCAGCACGGCATGCTCGCCGTGATGCTGACCGACCCGGAACCGCAGCGGCTCGCCGACGTCCGGGCCGACCCGCGGTTCGGCTGGTGGCCGACGGCTCATCCGACGCTGGGGGCGTTCCTGGGCGTGCCGGTCCGCGACGGCGCCGAGACGCTGGGCGCGATCTTCGTGGCCAACAAAGACGGCGGATTCACCGGATCCGACGAGGAGCAGCTGCGGGTGCTGGCCGCGCACGCCGCGATCGCGCTCACCCACGCCCGCCTCTACGCCCGCAGCCGCGAGTTGAGCGTCGCCGAGGAGCGGGCCCGGATCGCCCACGACCTACACGACGCGGTGGCGCAGCGGTTGTTCGGGCTGCGCCTGACCGTACGGGCGGTGGACAAGCTGCTGGACCGCGACCCGGACGCCGCCCGGGCCAAGCTGGCCGAGGTGTCGGTGCTGGCCCGCGAGGCGACCGAGGAGTTGCAGGCGGCGGTGCAGGAGCTGCGCCCGGCCGTGCTGGACGCCGACGGGCTCGGACCCACGCTGCGCCAGCAGGCCGAGGTGCTGAATCGGGCGGGCGGCCCCCGGGTGGAGTACGCGGAACTCGACCCGCCGGCCCTCCCGCCGGCTCAGCAGCAGGTGGTGCTGCGGGTGGCCCAGGAGGCGCTGCACAACGCGCTGCGGCATGCGGCGGCCGGCCACATCCGGGTCACGCTGACCAGGGCCGGCCGCGGCGTCCGCCTCGAGGTGGCGGACGACGGCGCCGGCTTCGACCCGGCGGCGGCGCTGCGGGCCGGCGGTCTCGGGCTGCGTTCGATGCGGGACCGGGCGTGCTCGGTGCGGGGGAGCGCGGTGGTCGAGTCGGCGCCCGGCGGCGGCACGGTGGTCCGGCTGGAGGTGCCCGGTGGCCGCGGCTGAGGTGATCCGGGTGCTCATCGTCGACGACCACCCGGCCGTACGGCGTGGGCTGCGGACCTTCCTCGAACTGTCGGACGACGTCGAGGTGGTCGGCGAGGCCGCCGACGGCACCGCCGTGGCCGATCTGGTCGCCGCGACCGCGCCCGACGTGATCCTGCTCGACATGGTGCTGCCGGGCCTGGACGGGCTCGGGGTGCTGCGCGAGCTGCACGACCGTGGCCTGACCGCCCGCGCGTTGGTGGTCACCAGTTTCACCGATCGGCGTTCGGTGCTGCCCGCGGTCCGGGCGGGCGCCCGCGGCTACCTGTCCAAGGACGTCGAGCCGGAGGCGCTGGTGGCCGCCGTGCGGGCCGTGCACGCCGGCCATCTACTGCTGGAGCCGGGGTTGACCGAGGCCCTGCTGGCCGGCCCGCAGGCGCTCACCGCCCGCGAGTCGCAGGTGCTGGCCTTGCTGGCGGAGGGCCGGTCGAACCGGGAGATCGCGCGGGCGCTGGGACTCAGCGAGAAGACGGTCAAGACCCACGTGTCGAGCATCCTGCTCAAGCTGGGCCTGGCCGACCGCACCCAGGCGGCCCTGTACGCGGTTCGCACCGGAATGGTCGGATGAATGCCCGGTTACTACCAGTAATCGCATTCGTGTGACGCTCGGTGCTTGCGGCCGATCCGGTGCTGCCGGAAGAGGCGTTGCTTGCCGACAAATCATGACGGATCATCGAAGGGACCAGTTACGCAGCGTTGCTTCCGTACCACGAAACGGGGACCCAGATGGCTGTCGGCATTCTCGGCACCGGCTCTTACCTGCCCGCCCGCGAGGTCACCAACGACGAACTGGCCACGTTCGTCCATGACGCCGACCCGGAGTGGGTGCTGCGCAAGACACTGATCGGCGCCCGCCGCTTCGCCGCGGCCGACGAGGCCACCTCCGACCTGGCCGCCCACGCCGCCGCCCGGGCGCTCGAGTCGTCCGGCCTCCCGGCAGTCGAGATCGATTATCTGATCGTCTCCACCTCGACCCCGGACTCACCGCAGCCGCCGACGGCCAGCCGGGTGCAAACGCTGCTCGGCGCCGACCGTGCGGCCGCGTTCGACGTCAACGTGGTCTGCGCCGGCTTCGTGTTCGCCCTCGAGCTCGGGCAGCGACTGGTCGCCGCCCGGCCGGGCGCGAAGGCTCTCGTCGTGGCGGCCGACGTCTACTCCCGGATCCTGGACTTCGGCGACCGCCGTACGGCCGTGCTGTTCGGTGACGGCGCCGGCGCCGTGGTGCTGGGCGCGGTCCGCGAGGGGTTCGGCATCGTCGACACCGAGCTGGTCACCCGCGGCGACGCTGCCCAGCTGATCCACGTCGACGCCGGGGGCAGCCGGCTGCCGGCCTCGGCCGAGACCCTGGCCAACGGCGACCACTTCTTCCGGATGTACGGCCGCGGCGTCGCGGAGTTCGTCGCCGATCACGTGCCACCGATCCTGGACGACTTGTTGTCCCGGGCCGGACTGCACGCCAAGGACGTCGCCCACTTCGTCCCGCACCAGGCCAACGGCATGATGCTGAGGGACCTGGTGACCGCGGCCGGCCTGGACGGCGGCCACACTTGGCTCACTCTGGACCGCTACGGCAACACCGGCAGCGCCTCGGTGCCGGTGGCGCTGGACGAGGCGGCCCGCTCGGGCGAGATGCAGCCGGGCGACATCGTGCTACTGGCCGGATTCGGCGGCGGCATGTCGGTCGGGGCGAGCGCCATCCGCTGGGGCGTCTGAGGCGTCTGAGAACTCAGTGGGGCTGGACGACCCAGGCCCACGCCTTCTTGAGCTGGTCACCCAGGCCGGAGTCGACGGCCGCCGCGGCCGCCGGGTCGGCGCTGGGCTCGGGCAGCTGCGCGGCCGGCTTGGCCACGATCACGGCCTTCTCGTAGAGCCCGTCGACCTGGTCGGCCGGCGCGTACCGGTGGTCGTGGCCGTCACCGGCCTTGATCACCAGACCGTGGAAGACGTCCTGCTGCTCGTCGGCGAGCACGTGTTCGACCGTGCCGACGCGACCACCGGACCGGTCGAACACCGGCGTGCCGTCCGGCAGCACCAGGTAGGAAATGGGCGTGCCGATGTCCTCGGGCTCTGTCTCGTCTGCCATGGGCCAGGCATTACCCCGGTTCAGACTGGCCTATGCGTCGCGGTCGGGCAGCCGCGCGACCTCACGATAGAACCGGTCGATCTGCCGTACGGTCGCCTCGAAGTCGTCCAGGCCGAAAGGCTTCGTCACGTACGCGTTGGCCCGGTGCTGATAGCTGGAGACGATGTCGGGAGCCGCACCCGACGTGGTCAAAATGACCACCGGGATGGCTTTGAGCTGGTCATCGGCCTTGATCGCGGCCAACGTCTCGCGCCCGTCCATCCGGGGCATGTTCAGGTCGAGCAGGATGAGATCGGGCCGGTGAGCGTCGGCGAAGCGGCCCCGGCGGTGCAGGAACTCCAGCGCCTCCCGACCGTCCGCCACCCGACTCACGACGGACTGCTGCTCGGCGGACTCCAGCGCTTCGGAGATCATCAGAGCGTCGGCGTCGTCATCGTCGACGACCAGGATCTCCAAGCTGCGCACACGCGTCCTTCCGGTTGCAGTCCAGCAAGCATAGGGGCCAGGCAGTGAATCTACTCCGGCCGGTAGGTGTGAAAACTCATAGGTTCCGCGGGCAATAATCCGGAAACACCAGCTCACAGCCATCGATGGCCGCCGTTGCCCGGACGCTACGCACAGTTGCCGCCGCACCCGGTACACCGCGGCCCATCGGGCGGCGTCTGAGAGAGCGTGGATGCTGGCAGACCGGGAAAACGGCGGAAGTGGCGCAAGCGGCTCATCCGGGCTGCGGTACTCGTGCTGGTACTGATCGGCGGCACGGCGGGCGCGGCCGAGGCGTACGTCGATTCGGTGCCGCTGCCCGGGGATCCGGCGGTCCCGCAGGCGTCCACGCTCTACTACGCCGACGGGCACACCATCCTGGCCCGGGTGGGCGTCACCGACCACAGCGACGTGCCCCTGTCGGCGGTGCCCGGGGCGGTCCGGGCGGCGGTACTGCTGGCTGAGGACCGGGACTTCTACTCGCACGGCGGGCTGTCCGCCCGGGGGGTGCTGCGGGCGGCGGTGGCGGACGTCGGCGGGGCACGCCAGGGCGCGTCGACCATCACCCAGCAGTACGCCCGGAACGCGTTCCTCACCCAGGACCGGTCGGTGTCGCGCAAGACCCGGGAGTTCGCCCTCGCGATCAAGCTCGAGCGGCGGTACACGAAAGACCAGATCCTCGAGCGGTACCTGAACACCATCTACTTCGGGCGCAACGCGTACGGGATCGCGGCCGCCGCCCACGCGTACTTCGGCCTCACCACCGACCAGCTCACCCCCGCGATGGGCGCGGTGCTGGCCGCCGTCATCAAGGACCCGTACCGCTTCGACCCGGCCGTCGACCCGCAGGCGGCCCGGCAGCGGTGGGACTGGATCGTGGCCGCCGGCGACGACCACGGCCGCCCGTTCCCGTCCGGGATGCCCTACCCGGCGACCGTCCCGCGCGGGGACGACGGCCTGGGCGGACCGGACGGCCTAGTGGTCGACCGGGTCGAGCAGGAACTCGCCGCCCACGGCGTCAGCCCGCAGGATCTGCACACCCGCGGCCTGTCGGTCACCACCACCCTCGACGCGCACGCCCAGGCGGCCGCGCTCACCCAGATCGCGGCGGCGTTGCGCAAGCAGCCCGGCGGCCTGGTGGCGGCCCTGGTCGCGGTCGACCCGGCGAGCGGCGCGGTGCGGGCCTACTACGGCGGGCCGCGGGGGCGGGGGTACTTCGACTACGCCGCGGCCACGCATCCGGCCGCCTCCACGTTCAAGCCGATCGTGCTGGCCGCGGCGATGCAGGACGGGATCGGGTACGAGTCGCGGTGGGACGGCAGCTCGCCCCGGACCTTCCCCGGCCGGCTGGGCGTGCCGCTGCGCAACCACGAGAACCAGCAGTGCCCCGACTGCACGCTCGAGCAGGCGATGGTGGAGTCGCTGAACACGCCGTTCTACGCGGTGACCGAGCAGATCGGCGGGCCGGCCGTCCGGGACATGGCGGTCCGGCTGGGCATCTCGGCGGCGTACGACGGGCGGCCGTCGATGGTCGACGCCAAGGGCGACCCGGCGCCGGGGAAGACCCGTCCCGACATCGCCATCGGCCGGTACCCGGTCACCCCGGCCGATCTGGCCTCGGTGTACGCCACCTTCGCCGGCGGCGGCGTGCGCCACGACCGGTACCTCGTCCAGTCCGCCCGGGAGCCCTCCGGCGCCGTCCGCTGGTCGGCCACCGTCACCGGCCACCGGGTGGTGCCGGCCGGGCTGGCCGCCGATGTCTCCACCGTGCTCGGGGCCGTGGTGCGCAGCGACAGGATGACGCCGGGGCGGCCGGCCGCGGGCAAGACCGGCACCCAGCAGTGGCAGAACACCAAGGACAACCAGGACGCCTGGATGGCCGGGTACACGCCCGAGCTGGCCGCCGCGGTGTGGCTGGGCAAGGCCGTGCCGGGGCCGATCCGGGACACCCACGGCCGGCCGATCGAGGGGGAGACCGTGCCGGCCAAGCTGTGGCAGGGGTTCCTGTCGGCGGCGCTGCGGGACACGCCGGCCGCGCCGCTGCCGCCGCCGGCGCACGTGGGAAGCGCCCGAGCCGGGGACGCCGGCCGGTCCCACAGCCCGGATTCCGCCGGCGCGCCGCACGCCGTCCCGGACGGGTACGAGCCGGTCGTGCACACCGCCGGTCAGGGCAAGCGGCTGGCGCTGACGTTCGACGACGGGCCGTCCGACTACACGCCGCAGGTGCTCGCGCTGCTGGCCCAGTACCACATCACGGCGACCTTCTGCGTGGTCGGCGAGCAGGTCCAGGCGTACCCGGAAACCCTCCGGAAGATCGTCGCGGCCGGGCACGCGCTGTGCAACCACTCGCTGCACCACGACGACCTGGGCAACCTCCCGGCGGCGGCGGTACGGGCCGACCTCACCGCCACCGATCAGGCCATCGCGGCGGCGGCGCCGGGGGCGACCGTGGCGTACTACCGGGCGCCGTACGGCGATTTCGGCGGCTCGGCCAAGGTCGCGGCCCAGCTCGGGCACACCCCGCTGGGCTGGCTGGTCGACCCCGACGACTGGACCCGGCCGGGCGTGGCGGTCATCGCCTCACGGATCCGGCAGCAGCTCACCCCGCGGGCGGTGGTGCTGGTGCACGACGGGGGCGGGGACCGTCAGCAGACCGTGGACGCGCTCAAGACGCTGATCCCGCAGTTGCTGGCCGACGGCTGGACGTTCGACCGGCCGGCCAGAACGGTCAAGCCGGTCGTCCCGCCGCCGGTGACGACCTCAACGCCGCCCGGTGCCTCAACGCCGCCCGGTGCCTCAACGCCGCCCGATGCCTCGCCGCCGCCCGGTGTCTCGACGACGCCCGGTCCTTCGACACCGCCTGGTCCTTCGACACCGCCTGATGCCTCGCCGCCTAGTGCTTCAACGCGTCCAGCAGGCGAAGCATCCCCGGACCCAGAATGATCACGAAGATCACCGGGAACAGGCAGAACAACACCGGGAACAGGAGCTTGACCGGCACCTTCTGGGCCTGCTCCTCGGCCCGCTGCCGGCGCCGCGTCCGCTGATCCCGGGCGTGCTCGCGGAGCACCCCGGCGACCGGGACGCCGAGCTCGCCCGCCTGCACGACGGCGGTCACGAAGGCCTGCAGCTCACGGACCGTGGTGCGTTCGGACAGCGAGCGTAAGGCGTCCGTACGGCCGATCCCGATCCGCATCTCCTGCAGTACCCGGGTGATCTCGCTCGGCATCGGGCCGACCAGGTTGTCCGCCACCTGGGCCATCGCCGCGTCCAGGCCGAGTCCCGCCTCGACGCCGATGACCAGGGCGTCGAGCACGTCCGGAAGCGAGGCGGCGACTTGCTTCTGCCGTTTGACACCCATGTCGTAGAGGACCAGGTCGGGGACGAAGACCCCGGTGATCGCGCCGACCACCCCGAACAGCACCGCCCCGGGCGTGGCGCGGACGTTCGCGCCGAACAGCACGCCGACCAGGCCCACGCCCAGCAGGAACTGGGCCTTGCGCCGGACCACGGTCTCGATCGGCCGGTCGGCCGGATTGCCGGCGTAGTCCAGCAGCCGCACCAGCCGGTGCCGGGCGACGCCCGGGGTGACCGCGCGGCCCAGCCGGTCGAACGCCCGGCCGGTGGCCGCCCGCAACCGCTGATCCCAGGCCGGACCGCGGTCGTCCAGGAGCTTTCCCCGCGTGCGGCCGAACATCGTCAGCGTCCGCAGCAGGCGCTCGCCCCGGGTGGGCGGCAGCGCGACGGCCAGGAACAGCAGCGCCACGCACCCGGCGGCGGCCGCGGCGCCGACCACGGCAACGGCGTTCAGCAGCATGTCAGACCTCGACCTTGACCACGGCCCGCAGCCACGCGATGCCGATCACCATGAGCACCACGGCGGCGCCGAGGAGGACCAGGCCCAGCGGGTGCGTCCACAGCGGGCTCACGTACGCGGTCCGGAACAGCACCATCCACGCGCCGATCAGCAGCGGCATCGCGACCAGGATGGTGGCCGACAGCCGGCCCTCGGCCGACAGCGCGTGCACGTTGCGGCGCAGCTGCTCCCGCTCCCGCATCGTGTCGGCGGTGGTCTGCAGCACCTCGGCCAGGCTGCCGCCGACCTCGCGCTGCAGCTTGATGGCCATGGTCAGCCAGCGCATGTCGGGATTGCCGGTACGCGTCCCCACGCCTTCGAGCGCATCCTCGAGTTCGGCCCCGAGCCGGGTCTCGGACAGCGCCCGCCGCAGCTCGGCGGCCACCGGGCCGGACGAGTCGCGCACGCTCGCCTCCAGGCCGTGCTGCAGCGTGAACCCCGACCGCAGCGAGCTGACGATCATCTGCAGCGTGTCCGGCAGCTGTTCGGCGAAGGCCCGTTTGCGACGGTCGACCCGGACCCGCAGCAACGAGTTGGGCACCGCGAACCCGGCCACCAGCCCGATCGGCGCGCCCAGCCACCACGGCAGCAGCGCCGCCAGCACCGCGGCCAGCAGCAGCGCCGACCCGATCCGGATGACCAGCCACTCGGACGGGCGGATCGGCACCGCGGCCGCGTCCAGCAGCGGCTCGTGGTTCGGCTCGGCCGACCGATAATCCAGGCTTGGGTAGTGGCCCAGCCGGATCAGCCGGCCCAGACGCTCGCCGAGCCGGCCGGCGCCGCTGCGGACCGCGGCCCGCCACCGGCCCCGGCCATCCGTCCGGTTGACCGCGAACCGCCGGAGCAGGTCGAGGCGGCGCTGCATCGCGGACTTGCCGAACAGGCCGTCCAGGATCAGGTAGGCGACCAGGAACACGGCCAGGGCGGCGGCGCCGATCGCCAGGTCACGGCTGGTCATCGGGCGGCGCCACCGAAGAGGCCGGGGGCCAGCGTCACCCCGTACACGGTCATCTCCTCGGCGAACCGCGGCCGTACGCCCGTGGGTTGCAGTTGCCCGCGGAAGCGGCCGGCGCTGTCGGTGCCGGCGGCGAAGTCGAAGCGGAAGATGTCCTGCAGGCTGACCACCTCGGCCTCCATGCCGACGATCTCGCTGACGTGCGTGATCTTGCGGCTGCCGTCCTTGAGCCGGCTGATCTGGATGATCACGTCGACGGCCGAGGCGATCTGGTCGCGGATCGCCCGGATCGGCAGGTCCATGCCGCCCATCAGCACCATCGTCTCCATCCGGGAGATGGCGTCGCGCGGGCCGTTGGCGTGCAGCGTGGTCAGCGAGCCGTCGTGGCCGGTGTTCATCGCCTGCAGCATGTCCAATGCGGCCGCGTCCCGGACCTCGCCGACCACGATCCGGTCGGGGCGCATCCGGAGCGAGTTGCGGACCAGGTCGCGGATGCTGATCAGACCCTTGCCCTCGGAGTTCAGCGGGCGTGATTCCATCCGTACGACGTGGTCCTGGTGCAGCTGGAGTTCGGCCGCGTCCTCGATGGTGACGATCCGCTCGTCGTACGGGATGAACGTGGACAGCACGTTGAGCATCGTCGTCTTGCCCGAGCCGGTGCCGCCGCTGACCACGATGTTTCGGCGGCCCCGGACGCACGCCTCGAGGAAGTCGGCGGTGGCCTGGCTGAGCGTGCCGAACCGGATCAGGTCGGCCACGGTGAGCGGCGACGCGGCGAACTTGCGGATGGTCAGCGTCGAGCCGTCCAGCGCGACCGGCGGCACCACGGCGTTCACCCGGCTGCCGTCCGGGAGGCGGGCGTCCACCATCGGGCTGGCCTCGTCCACCCGGCGGCCGACCCGGGAGCAGATCCGGTCGATGATCCGGCGCAGGTGGGTCTCGTCGTCGAACTCCACGTCGGCCCGCTCGATCCGGCCGAAGCGCTCGACGAACACCAGGTCCGGCCCGTTCACCATGACCTCGCTGACCGACGCGTCGCGCAGCAGCGACTCGATCGGCCCGTGCCCGAGCACGTCGTCGGTGACGTCCCGCATGATCCGGGTCCGGTCGGCGCCGGCCAGCGGCGTCTCCTCGCGGGCGAGCAGCTCGACCAGCGTCTGTTTGACCCGCTGCTGGAGGTCGTCCTGGTCGGCGTCCCGGCCGGCGTACAGGGTCGGGCCGAGTTCGTCGGCGAGCGCCCGCTGGATGCGCAGCCGCACCTCGGTCACGCTGTCGCCGGCCTGCATGCCGGCCGCGCGGTAGCGCTCGGTGGTGGCGCTCACCGGCGTGGAGGCCTCCTCGGTTCTCACCCGGGCCGGCGAACCCCGCCCGATCCGGGCCGAGAGGCTCACTTCCGGCGTCCCAGGGAGAAGAGGCGGCGCTTGGTCTCGCGTACGGATGTGGTGCCCGCGCAGCGGTCGGCCAGCTTGCGCATCGCCTCGCTGACCGGGTGATCGGGCTGGTCCAGGGTGATCGGCCGCCCCTTGTTGACGCTGACCGGCACGTCCCGGGACGACGGCATGTGCACCGACAGGTGCGCGCCGACCGCCTCCTCGACGTCGTCCACGGTCAGGCCGACCTGCGAGTCGGCGCGGTTGAAGACTACCAGCCGGCGCTCCCGCGGGTACTTCAGCATGTCCAGCATCTCCACTGTGAGCCGGACGCTCTTGAGCGTGGGCAGGTCGGGCGTCACGATCGGCACGAACCAGTCGGACTGGTCGAGCGCCGCCAGCAACTGGTCGGTGACGAACGGCGGCGTGTCCACGACGACGAAGTCGTACATGCCGCGGGCGGTCTCCAGCACCTCGGTGACCAGCTCCGGACTGACGTGCTCACCCTCAGCCGGACTGGCCGGCGCCAGCAACACGTCCAGACCCGGGCGGTACGGCGTCAGCACCGACCGCAGACCGGCGTCGTCCACCCGCCCGGCCATCCCGATCGCGTCGGCGATGCCCCGGGCCGGCGGCAGCTGCAGCATGATGGCGACGTCGCCGAACTGCAGGTCGAGGTCGACCAGCAGCACCCGGCGGCGCGGATCGGCGATGGACAGCGCGGCCGCCAGGTTGGTGGCGACCACGCTCTTGCCGCAGCCGCCCTTGCCCGCGAACACCGTGATGATCTTGGCGCGCTGGGTCTCGCCGGACGCCGCCCGCATGGTCGCCGACAACGCCTTGGACACGTCCACGCTGCGGGCGGCGGAGTTGCGGATGCCCTCGACGTCGAGTTCCTCGACCACTTCGCGGACGCCGGCCCGCATGGCCCGGGCCAGCACCTCCGGTTCGAGTGCGGTGCGCAGCAGCAGGACGCCCAGCAGAGGGCGCTGCACGCGCTGGTAGGCGGCGAAGGTGAGCGCCGCCTCCAGGTCCACGGTGGCGCCGACGAGTACCAGCAGCGTCTCCGGGTTGCGCGGCAGGTGGGCGTCGAGGTCGGCCAGCTCGTCGACGAGGTCGAAGCCGAAATCGCTGTACAGCGCGCCGATGGTGGACCGCCGCTCGGCGTCCGGCTCGACGTACACGTAGTAGGTCATCGGATGCTCCTACTCCTCTACGGCCAGAGGCTGTCGTAGTCGACCGCCGCCGAGGGCGTGACCTCGGTCTTCGCGCCGACCAGGCCGAGGTAGACCAGGCCGGTCTGGGCGGCGTGCACCAGGCGTGTGGCGTCGAGCTGATCGACCGCCAGCGTGGCCGGATAGGTCTGGTCGGCGCTGCTGCTCCTCCGGGAGGCGCTGAGCGACGGGGCGACGTCCGACGGCGGCCCGGTGGTGATGCTGATGACCGACGCCGAGGCCAGCAGGATCCGGGTCTTCTGCTCGCTCGGCGCCTTGTCCCGCGGATAGGTGACGAACACCGTCACCAGGTCGCCCGGCGCGACCTTTTCGGCTACACCCGGGGCCATGGTCACCGCGATGCTCACGCCGATCTTGCCGTCGGGCACGCCCGCGGTCACCGCCGCCTTCGGGCCGGTGGAGCTGAACTGCCCGCGCAGCAAGAGCTGGTCGGGCTGTAGGTCGGCGGTCAGCTTGAGCTTGTCCAGCCCGAGGTCGTACGCGTGGAGCGAGTCCTTCGGGACGGTCTCGGCCGGCATCAGCACCTTGTCGGCGAGTCCCTGCGTGCGGATCTGCGCGCCCGTGGTGCCGGCCGGGATGCGCTCGGCCGCCAGCAGCACCCACACGGCCTGGCGCCCCGCCACCGCCCGCCGGTCGACGCCCTCGGCGTACACCAGCAGCGCGGCCGCACTGACCCCGGCCAGCACGAGCGCGGTCAGCGCGATCAGGATCCGCCGTCGCATGCCTCTCCCTTCGCCATTGCTTGTCGCGACCCTCAGCCGATCCGGCTGAGCAGGGTCGCGCCGTAGTCGCGGGTGCCGCCCGGCCGCGCGTCGTGCACCGGCACGAGCATCCGGGCGAACCGCCCGCGCAGGCAGTCGGCTGTGCCCGGGCACGGTTCGCCGCCGGCCGCCGCGCCCGCCCGGTAGCCGGTCACCTCGAAGCCGGCCAGGCCGGCGATGCGGTAGTCCCGGGTCAGCTCGGCCGACAGCGGCAGCACCGCGTCGGTCAGCGCGACCAGGATCGGCTTACCGGTGGCCAGCGCGTCGTCGAGCACGTCGGTGCAGGGCTGGGCGAACAGCGGCCAGGACCAGGTGTTGCCGACGGTGGCGTCGAAGACGCAGTCGTCGGGATCGGCGGTGAACCAGGAGAAGCCGGCCGTCGGCTGCCAGTCCGCGGGCACGCCGGCGCCGCAGTCCGGACCGGGCAGGAAGTTCTCCGGCGCGATCACCTGGTCGTCGCCGGGCAGATCGGCGCCGTCGGCGGTCCCGGTGTTCCAATCGCAGTACGAGATCCCGAGCGCGGCCGCCGGAGCGGTGGCCGGAGTGCCCCAGACCACCTGGGAGCAGGCCGCCACCGCGGTGCCGCCGGTGATCGCCGCGGCGAAGACGGGTGGGATCAGGGTGTCGCCGTTCGCCGTCCGGGTGGTCGTCCGGACCTCGGCGAAGCCGCCGTTCTGCAGGTCGGCCGGCAGGGGCGGGCACGGGGCGGCACGGTCCCGGGGTTCGGTGCCGCAGCTGGTGGCGCAGACCACGACCGCGGCGTCGGCGGCCCCGTCGTTGGCGTTGGCGCCGGCCAGAGCGGCGGCCCGGGCGGTGCATCCGTCCGGGTCGGCCGGGCAGTCGGCGGCCACGCCCCAGGCCGCCGCGTCGGCGCCGCTCTGCAGCTGTTCGCGTTCGGAGGCGATCAGGCCGACGTCGATCACCAGCGCGCCCATACCGAGCAGGACGCCGCCGCTGAGCAGCACCGCGACCAGGACGGCGACGGCGCCGTCGTCCTTCAGCCCACGCATGACATCACGCCCGTGGCGGTCAGCGTGAACGAGTCGCCGGACGACGACCCGAACAGCAGCATGACGCTGCCCAGCGGGGTCTTCGTCTGGTAGGCGTACGACAACGAGACCGACGCGTCCGCATCAACGGACGCACCGGCCGGACAGGGTGTGACCTGAATCGTCGACGGAGCGGAACCCAGCACCGCTTCGACGCGGTCGCGCACGGTGGAGTCGGATCCGTCGAGCGCGGCCACCCGGGCACCCTCGCGGGCCGCCTCGGTGAGCAGCAGTTGCCGGTTGAGCAGCAGGCCGAAGTCGATGATCCCGAACAGGATCAGCAGGAGCAGCGGCAGGACGATGGCCATCTCGACCGCGGCGGCGCCGTGGTCACTCTTCTCAACCGGCGGCCGGTTCCGGCCGATCAGGCTCCCGGGGCCGGCGTGGCTGTACCGCCGCCGAGCTGGCTGGCGACGTCGTTGAACATGGCGTCGATATTGCCGCCGAGCAGCGTCACGGAGGAGATGATGATGACCGCGATCAGCCCGACGAGCAGGGCGTACTCGACCGCCGTGGCACCCTCGTCGTCGCGGGTGGGCAAGCGGCGCGCGATCTCGCTCAGCAGGATGAGCAGCATCGGTGATCTCCCTTTGGGGTGCCGCTTGCGCCGGCATGGTCGGCCTGTCGCAATGTGTATCGGTACCCAGGGATGCCGCTGAAGAGTTTGCGGTTGGCGCTCGGTGGTGGTTCGGATGCGTCACGGTTGCTCACTCATCCACGACGCCACCTGCAGCGGCGGAAGATCGAATCCGGTGGCCCGCGGACCGGCCCAGTTGAGGCCGATGAGGACGCCGTCCCGCTCCAGTCCCGGCAGCCACTCCCGCAGCCAGTCATCGAGCGGGATCTCCACCACGTCGAAGCCCTCGAAGGCCGCCACCTGCGTGACCGCCCGCTTCGCCCGCGACGACTTGGACCAGAAGGGCAGCGCCCGGTGGCCCTCGTCGTCCTGCGCGATCAGGTAGCCGCCGTCGTCCCGGATCGAGAAGACGCGGCCTTCCGGCGGGGCCTCCCGGCGGAAGGCCGCCTTGTGGGCTCCACTGAGCGACATGCCGACCCCCCTCCGCCTCTGACGTCGTCCCTATCGTCGCTTGTCAGAGGGTTCCAGGGGATTTGAACGCGAATTTCCGAGTCGCCCGGCGTCTCACGGCAGCAGGGGCAGCCGGTGCACGATCTTGTCGATCCGGTTCCGTGGGCCGACCAGGCTGACCGCGGAGTATTCGAGGCCGTCCGGCGTGGTCTCGCCCAGCACCCGCCGGTACTCGTCGTAGACCCGGGTGGTCTGCGCGGCGAGCGGGACGTCGGCGACGAACACGCCCAGCGAGGCGGCGGCCTTCTCCCGGATCGCGGTCAGTGTGTCCGCGCTCGCGGCCAGCACCGCGCAGCCCGCCCAGGGCAGTCCCGGGTGCTCCTGGCCGGCCGCGTCGAGCGCGTCCGGACCGGTCAAACCGATCACCCGCGCGGTAGTGGCGGCGGCCACCAGAACGGCGGCGTTGGCCGCCCGGCCGGGCGGCAGGGCCTCGTCGACCACGATCACCCACTTGAGGCGGGCGGACCGGGTCGGTTCGTCGGTACGGATCTCGCCGGCGTCGAAGCCGACCTGATTTCGTTCGGTCACGGTTCACGACGGTAGGCACTACAGCGGGCGTACGGCAATGAATCCGTATTTGATTCGGCTAGGGTGCCCCGATGGCGCATCTCGACGAACTTGATACGGCGATCCTGCGGGAATTGCAGACGGATGCACGGCGCACCAACCGGGACATCGCGGCCGCGGTCGGCGTGTCCCCGACGACGGCGCTGGACCGGACCCGGGCGCTGCGCGAGCGCGGGGTGATCCGCGGCGCCAGCCTGACCGTCGACCTGGCCGCGATCGGGCGGCCGGTGCAGGCGCTGATCGCGGTCCGGATCCGGCCGCCGTCGCGGCGCAACATCGAGGCCTTCCGCAACTGGGTGAGCGCGTTGCCCGACACGCTCGGCGTGTTCGTCACCACCGGCACCGAGGACTTCCTCATCCATGTGGCCGTGCCCGACAACGACAGCCTGTACGCGTTCGTCATCGACCGGCTGACCGAGCACGCGCACGTCGCCGACGTGCGGACCTCCGTGGTGTACGAGCATCTGCGCAACGACCGCATCAACCCGGTTCGCCGGCCTGGTTAGGGTCGCCCGGTGGAGATTCGTGAGGCGACGCGCGCCGACTGGGCGCAGATCTACCCGTTCTGGTCGCGGATCGTGGCAGCCGGCGAGACGTACGCGTACCCCGACGACCTCGGCCCGGACGAAGCCGAGTCGTGGTGGATGGAGGCGCCCCCCGGCCACGTCGTGGTGGCCGTCGACGGCGACCGGGTGCTCGGCTCGGCCAGGATGGGTCCCAACCGGCCCGGGCGCGGCGCGCACATCGCGACCGCCAGTTTCATGGTCGACCCGGCCGCGCAGGGGCGGGGGACGGGCCGTGCGCTGGGCGAATACGTCGTCGACCGGGCGCGGCGGGACGGATATCACGGTATCCAGTTCAACGCCGTGGTGGAAACAAACACACCGGCCGTACGGCTGTGGAAGTCGCTCGGATTCCGCATTCTGACCACCGTGCCCGAGGCATTCGATCATCCTGCGAACGGTCTGGTCGGACTCCACGTTATGTACCAAAAGCTGGCTTAGACACGCCATGGCTCCGAATTGTTTCCATTCTGGAACCGAATCCCCTAACCTCCACATGTCCCGCCGAACTGCACGATGGTGGACATAACGACTAGCTGGAGGAATCGCATGAGCAAGGCTGGGCGAATCGGAACTCTTCTGGCTGCAACGGCCGTCGCCGCGGGCATGACGTCGGCCGCGATGGCGTCGCCGGCGGTCGCCGCTCCGCACGGTCCGCAGGGCCCGCAGCCGGTCACCAACTGGGTGCAGTCGGTCCGCGCGAACGTTCCTACCTGGGTCAAGGTCTACTACCGGACCGACATGAACATCTGCAACGTCAAGATCACCGTGAACGGCGGCCGGAACGTCAGCGTCGGCTACCCGGGCAACCGCACCCGGTTCACGTCCCTGAGCCAGGACGACTCGCTGCGGCGCGGCCGTGTCGACTACGCCTCGGTCGAGGTGGACGCGCACACCGTGCGTCCGGGCATCGCGCTGCTGCGCAGCACCATCTCGTACGACACGTGCGGCTGGCACGCGCGCACCATGCGCACCACCACGGTGCTCAGCCTGCCGGTGACCCGGGGCGTCATGCCGGGTAACAACCACCCGGGGCGACCGGGCAACAACAACGGCCCGGGCGGCAACAACAACGGCCCGGGCGACAACAACAACCAGGGCGCGCACGACCAGGGTCACGACCAGGGCGGTCACATGCCCAGCGGCCAGCCGACGTCGCACGCCGCGGCCTGACATATGGCGGAAATGAAATGTGCGGCCGGGAAACCGGCCGCACATTTCGCTTTTCGTGATGTGACGACCCTCTCCTTATTCTCCCGTATCCGGGTGCAGATAAAGCCTGCTCTCCTCATCAGGCGGGGCTCTCATAAACGCGAACCCGACGGGGGTAAGCAATGAATAAGATTCGGCGTTTCGGAGCGCTCGCGGCCGTGGCTTTCGCGGCCTTGACGATTTCGTCGCTGTCGGCCGCTCCGGCGTCTGCGGCCTCAGCCGTGTCGGCTGCGTCGGCGTCAGCTACATCGGCCCCGGCTGTGTCGGCTGTGTCGGCGTCAGCTACATCGGCCCCGGCTGTGTCGGCGTCGGCCCTGGTGGCGACCGCCCCGGTGGCCCGGCCGGTCAAGGGTCCGAAGCCGATCAACCAGCTCATCGCTGTGCCGGACGGGAAGACCACCTCGGTGAAGGTCTGGTGGAAGACCGACCGGACGATCTGCCACGCCAAGCTGATCGTGTGGGGCAACCCGCGGGTTCAGATCGGTTACCCACTCGTCACCCGCAACTTCGCGTCGTTCAACCACGGTCCCACGCTGGTCCGGCGGGACACCGACTTCACGTCGTTCCGGGTCACGCCGCACGTCGGCGGCTCGGCGTGGGTCATCCTGGCCGGAACCCTGACGTACGACTACTGCGGCCGGCACGACCGCACGCAGAGCAAGTCGACCGGCCTCCTGCTGACCGTCCGCGCCTGACCGTCCGCGCCTGGCCGTCCGCGCCTGACCGTCCGCGCCTGGCCGTCCGCGCGCCTGGCCGTCCGCGCCTGGCCGCTCGACGGCCGTCGACGATCGACGGTCGGCCGCGTCCCGCGGTCGCAACGAGCGGCGGCGCGCGCGACCCCCTCGGGTTGCGCGCGCGGCGTCGTCTGTGCGGGCCCGAGACTCCCGAGATCTCAGGCCCGCCACCCCACCGGAGTGGCTGGGGTGACGCGCGGCCGGCGGGGGCAGCCGGCCGCGCGCGGCTGTGCGGCCGGGGCTACCCGCGACCGTTCAGTGCTCGACCCGCCGTGCGCCCATGATCAGCGCGGCCGGGTCGGTGCAGACCATCTCGAGCGCCCGCGTGACGATCGCCCGGTCGTACGTCGAGTCGTGGAAGGTCGCTTCGAGGTGCAGCACCCCGCCCATCTCGGACGTGGTCAGCGTGATGCCTTCCGGGCCGTTCAGCGTCGGGACGCTCTGGTTCACCCGATCGGCCGGGCCGATCGCCCACGGCAGGTCGGCCAGTACGTCGTGCCGTCCCTGGTTGCTGAACGTGATTCGGGGCCGCGGCAAGGTCGCCGCCTCCGACGGGTACGGCTCGGGATAGCCGGGCGCGCCGGTCACGCTCAGCTTCACCGCGCGCAGCAGCATCATCGTCAGCATCGTGCCGCCGGCCAGCTCGGCCTTGAGCGCGGTGTGGATCACCGCCGGGTCGGTCAGGCTCGCCGGGCGCAGGTACGGGCCGAAGCAGAAGTTGCTGTCGATCGTCCGGCCCTCGGTCAGGTAGCGGCGGGCGTCGGCCAGGAAGGTCGCCCCGGACAGGTCCGGGTTCAGCCCGAGTTCCTGCAGCGCCGCGGCGAAGGCGGCGAACGTGATGGCCGACGTCGTCACTCCGGGCGCGTGGCCGTCGCGCCACTCCCGCATCCGGCCCAGCACCTCGGCCGACCGTGCGGTCTCCACGGTCAGTGCCGCCGTCCACGGCCGCGGGTCGACGGTCTCGGTGTGCGGCGTCCGCGACATGTCCAGCGCCGTCCGCCACCGCTTCGGCGAGCCGAACCGCTGCCACCACGCCGTCCACAGCGCGCGCCTCTCGTCGGCCGGCGCCGGGATCCGGGCCGCCCGCTCCTCGCCGGCCGCGCGCACCAGCTCGCGCAGCAGTTCGTTGACGGGACCGGCGTCACCGTACGAGTGGGCCACCTTCATCGCCACGTACCCGCCCCCGGCCAGGATCCGCACCGGGTGGTGACCGCGCGGCTCGGACTGCAGTTGCCGGGTCATTGCGTCGAAGTCGGCCGGCCCGTCGCCGAGATCGGTGACCGCCTCCCGGACGTACGCCCGGAACGCGTCACCGTCCATCTGCTGCCAGCGGGCATCCGCCCGGTCCAGGCGCGACACCGCCCGATGCGCCGGGTCGGCGTCGTGCAGGCCGACCAACGCGGCCCGGATCCACTCGGCGGTCACCCCGGTCAGCGGCCCGACCGTGCGGATGTACTCCAGCGGCAGCCACGCCCGCTCGTTGAGGGTCAGCTTGGTGGTGGACACGATGTTCTCCAGCTCGGTGTCGGGCTTGGCCAGGACCACTCGCAGCACGGTCGGCGCGACCAGGACGGTCTCGACCGCCATCACGATCGCCACCCAGGTGACCAGCTCGGTCAGGCTGCCGCGGCTGCCGCCGTACCAGGCGGCGGCCAGCTCGGCCAAACCGGCGAACACCGAGAAGACGCCGGCGCCGCGTACCCGGTTCTGCACCCGGGAGACGGCCAGGAAGAAGTGGTGGAACACGAACGGCACGTAGGTCAGCGCCAGGATGGTCAGCGCCCGCCCGGCCGTGTCGGCGTACTGCGCACCGAAGATCGACATGATGGGGTGCGCGGCCACCGCCACCACGATCGACACCGGCAGCCCTCCGCCGAGGCAGAGCAGCAGGCCGATCCGGACCTTCGAGCGCAGCGCCGCCTTGTCCCCGCTGGCCACCGCGAACAAAGTCAGTGCCACGTTGCCGGGCACCATGGCCAGAAACGACAGCACCATGAAGGCGGTGTAGAAGGCGGCGTTGGCCGAGGCCGACAGCACCGCGGTGACGACCAGCGGCAGCGCCGCCCGCGGCAGGTACGTGGCCAGGTTGAGCAGGTTGTGGTCGAACGTGGCCCGGCCCCGGCCGCGCAGCAGCGCGACGTCCGGGCGGACCGAGTCGACCATCTTCCGCCGGCGCAGCGACGCGGCCAGGATCGCCACCGACGCCACCATGCCGGCCACCCAGGTGAGCAGCAGTTCGCCGCCGTTCAGCGCGATCGGCAGCACCGCCAGGGCGCCCAGCGCGACCAGCTTGATCAGCGAGAACCAGAAGTTCCGCATCAGCTGCAGCGGCCCGTGCAGCAGGCCGACGAGCGCCTCGTCCAGCACCAGTGTCATGGCGTTGAGCGCGATGCCGGCGACCAGCAGCACCGTGGCGGCCGTGCCGCCGAGCGCGCCGCGCAGGCCCGGGATCGCCAGGTGGGCCAGCGCCACGTACGCCAGACCGCCGACGGTGGCGGCGCTGCCCGCGACCAGCAGGCAGGTGGAGATCAGGTCCCAGCGACGTCCCTTCAGGCCACCCAGGTCGGAGATCAGCATGGTGCCCATGCCGAACATGCCGATGGTGCCGATCAGCGTCATCGCGGACACCGCAGCCGAAGCCTGACCGACGGCTTCGGCCGGCGCGGTACGGGCGGCGACCCACCAGTACGCAAAACCGAACAGAGACGTGATGACCGTCGTGCCCATCAGCGAACCGGCATTGACGAACAGGTCGAGATGCCCGCGCAGGGTCGACACGACACTGCTGCTGCTGCGCGCGCCGGCGCTCTGCGGCCTGGCCCCGGTCGTAGTCAAGATGCCCCCCATGGTCGACAACCAAAAGGTAATGACTCGTCGTATTTGCGCGGTACGGCAAAGCGTACGGCTCTCCGGTTACTGTCCGGAGTGGATGCCGGGCATACAGGTGGCCGCCGCCGTCCGTTCGGCCGAGGTTTGCGGCGCGTGTGGTCTCAGGTGTTGTGCCTGTTCACAAGCACCACTCGGCCGCGTTTGAGTGATCCCGGTCTCTTCCGGCGCCATTCCTGGTCAGTTGCTCAGAGTGACATTCCAGCGACTTCTCCAGAACTGCTGGAAATTGCCCGTCGGCTTGGCCCGGTGCGCCTCCGGGTCGGCGATCGTCACAGCCAGCCCCACTTCTTCAGCCGCCAGTAGAGGAAAGCTGCGACGAGGGCCATCGTCCCGACCGCCGTGCCGAACCCGAACCGCCAGTTGAGGCCGGGGATCGACGCGAAGTTCATGCCGTAGACGCCGCCGATCACGGTCGGCACGGCTGCGATGGCCGCCCACGAAGCGATCTTGCGCATGTCGTTGTTCTGGTCCACCGACACCTGCGCCAGGCGGGCCTGCAGGATCGAGTTGAGCAGGTCGTCGAAGCCGGCCACCCGGTCGACCGCACGCGCCAGCCGGCCGCGGACGTCCAGGAAGTACGGGCGCAGGTCGGCGGGCACCAGGTCGGGCAGATCCAGGAGCCGGGCCAGCGGTTCCTGCAGTGGCAGCACCGCCCGCTTGAACTCGACCATCTCCCGCTTGAGCTGGTAGATCTTCGCGACGTCCGGTGCCCGTTCGCCGAATGCGTCCTCCTCGAGCCCCTCCAGGTCGCGTTCGACGCTGCCGGCCACCTCCAGGTAGAGATCGACCATCCGGCTGCACACCGCGTGGGCGACCGCCCACGGCCCCTCGATCAGCAGCGCGGGTCGCTGCTCGAGCTCCTGCCGTACCGGCCACAGCGCCCCCGCCGCCCCGTGCCGCACGGTGATCACGAACCGGGCACCGATCAGCACCGTGACATCGCCTGTGTCGACCACCTCGGAGTCCGCGGTCAGCTCCTCGTGCTCGACGTAACGGGCGGTGCGCAGCACCAGCCGGGTCACGTCCCCGATCGACTCGACGCCCGGCCGGTGCCCGCCCGTCACCGTCTGCTCGACGGTCAACTCGTGCAGCCCGAAGACGTCGGCCACCGACCGCATGGTCGTCCGGTCCGGCTCGTGCAGGCCGAGCCAGACGAAGGCGTGCCGGTCGCGATGCGAGGCCCGCGCCGCCTCGCGGTAGTGCGGCTTCCCGGGCCGGCGACCGCCCTCCGCATAGACCGCGCAGTCGACGACCGCGTCGGGGTTGGGCCGTTGCGGTTCCGCCGGCGCGTCCCGTCCGGTGCCGGCCAGCGAGTCCACCACCCGCGTCAGCGGTCGTGGCAGCAGCTCGGCGATCTGGTCCTGCATCCGCGCGACCCGTCGCCGCCGCAACCACCCGAACATTTGACCTCCCGCGCCGAGCACGCCCCGCGCGCGTCCGGCGCGCTGCTGATCTCGGCACGACCGTAGCGGCCCGCCCGCCGGGCGCGCGCCCGGCGAGCCTAGACTTCGATTCCGGTCACTTCCTGGCCTCAATCCGGCGGAGGCTGGTCGCATGGCGAACACGAGCGGGCGGATGCTGCGACTGCTGTCGCTGCTGCAGACGCATCGGTACTGGCCCGGTGGCGAACTGGCCGGTCGGCTGGAGGTGAGCCCGCGCACCCTTCGCCGGGACGTCGACCGGCTGCGGGAGCTCGGATACCCGGTGGACGCCACCCGCGGCGTGGCCGGTGGATACCTGCTCCAGGCGGGCGCGGCCGTACCGCCGCTGCTGCTCGACGATGACGAGGCCGTCGCCATCGCGGTCGGCCTGCGCACCGCCGCGGCCGGCGGCGTCGCCGGTTTCGAGGAGACTTCGGTCCGGGCCCTGGCCAAGGTGATCCAGCTCCTTCCGCCACGGCTGCGCCAGCGGATCGACGCGTTGCGGGCGGTCTCCATCCCCGGCGTCTTCGGCGGCCCGGAGCTGGACGCGACCACGCTGACCACCGTCGCGCTGGCCTGCCGGGGCGAGGAGCGTCTTCGGTTCTCGTACACGCCGCGGGCCGGCGAGTCGTCCGTGCGGCACGTCGAGCCGCACCGCCTGGTTTCGCTCGGCCGCCGATGGTACCTGGTCGCGTGGGACCTGGATCGCGCCGACTGGCGTAGCTTCCGCGTCGACCGGCTGTCGGCGCCCGAGCCGACCGGGGCACGGTTCCGCCCCCGTGAACTCCCGGGCGGCGATCCGGTCGCCTGGCTGCGGTCGCGCATCGCCGCCATACCCACCCGATATGAGGTCGCGGTGGTCGTCCAGGCGCCCGCCGAGCGGGTGACGTCCTTCGTGGGACAGTGGGCGACGGTCGAGCCGATCATGGAGTCCTCCTGCCGGATGCGGATGAACACCGACGAGCTGTTCTGGCCGCTCGGGGTGTTGGCCGGGCTCGGGGCGGACTTCACCATCGAGTCCCCGGCGGAGTTGCGCGACCGCGTCCGCACGGCGGCGGAGATCATGGCGCGCAGCGCCGGGTCCTAGATGGACGGTTCGGCGCCCCCGTGGCGCCGATCCGCAGTCAGGAACCTAGCGAAGGGGTCCGACAAGTTTCGGGGACCACTGAGGTATATCGCGACGCATGATAGTCCGCTACTATGTGCGGCATGATAGCGACGGCGGAGGAGAGCGAGCGGCAGACTCAGCTGCTGCGCGGCGCCCTCGACATGTGCCTCCTGGCGCTGCTCGGCAGCGAGCCGGCCC
This sequence comes from uncultured Actinoplanes sp., assembly GCA_964236515.1. Classification (GTDB taxonomy): domain Bacteria; phylum Actinomycetota; class Actinomycetes; order Mycobacteriales; family Micromonosporaceae; genus Actinoplanes. The sequence goes on along the minus strand of CAXSDA010000002.1, from coordinate 129,047 downwards.
ACGGCTACGAGTTGGTCCGGCGGATGGAAGCGGTCGGGTTCGGCGCCGTCGGATACGGCACGATCTACCCGCTGCTGACCCGGATGCGGCGGCTCGGCCTGGTTGCCGACGAGCAGCAGGACAGCCCGAACGGCCCGCCCCGGAAGGTGTACGCCCTGACCGGCGCCGGTCGCGAACGCCTCACCGCCTGGCAGGGCCAATGGACCCGGTTCACCTCCACCGTGGACGCCATCCTGGCCGGCGCGGACTCACCCGACGCGGACCGGCCCGAGCCCGCGCACACACCGGCCTCGAGGAGCTGACATGGACACTGTGGATGGTGCTCTCGCCGCGGTCGACAAGGCCTGGCGGGCGTACGGCGTCGGTCCGGCCGACCGGGCCGCGCTCGCCGACGACCTCCGGTTCGACCTGCGGGAGGCGGTGGCCGACGGGCGTACGCCGCAGGACCTGCTCGGCCCGGACGCAGCCGCCTTCGCCCGGCGTCTCGCCGACGAGGCCGGCGTCGAACGGATCCCGGCAGAGAACGGGCGGCTGCTCGGGTCGGCGACGATCGGTGCCGCGCTGGGTGCGGTCGCCGCGTTCCTCGTCCTGACGGCGTACCCGCTGATCTTCCAGAACTTCGACATCTCGCATCCCACCCGCGTGCCGCTTCAGCTGGCGATCGGCGCCTTCTACGGAATTCCGGCGGTGGCGGTGCTCGCCGGGGCGCTGATCGCCGTACGCGTACGGCTGAAGGATCTGCCTCAGGTCCGCCCGACGGTGTACGCCATGGCCGTGCTGCTGCCGTTGGCCGCACTGCTGATCACCCCGATCACGATGGGCTTCGCCTGGACCACCGGCTACAGCACGTCGGCGCTGGTCGTCCTGGCCGAGATCGCGCTGGTCGGAGGCGCGCTGGCCGGGGCGATCGTGCTGGCCCGGCGCTGGGTGTTGCGGGAACGGCCGATGCCGGCTCCGGTCGCGGCCTGAAACTTGTCGTACCCGGCGGGCACCATGAGCGCATGACCACCCTGGGCGCCATCTTTCTGCCGCAGACCCCGCCGGAACGACTCCGGGCGGTGGCCCGCGCCGCCGATCAGGCCGGCCTCGACGAGCTCTGGCTCTGGGAGGACTGCTTTCAGACCAGCGGGGTGGCCACGATGACGGCCGCTCTCGCCTGGACGGAGAACCTCAAGGTGGGCATCGGCATCCTGCCGCTGCCGTTCCGCAATCCGGCGATCGCGGCGATGGAGATCGCCACCTTGCACCACTTGTTCGGCGATCGGGCGATCGTCGGCCTCGGCCACGGCGTCCAGGAGTGGATGGGCCAGATCGGTGCGCGCGCGGCGTCGCCGCTCACGCTGATGCGGGAGTACGTCTGCGCCCTCCAGCGGTTGCTGGCGGGGGAGGAGGTCACCACCACGGGGCGGTACGTCCACCTCGACCGCGTACGCCTGGACTGGCCGCCGACGGCCCCGCCGCCGCTGCTGATCGGTGCCACCGGCGCCAAGACGCTGCAGCTGTCCGGCGAACTGGCGGCCGGCACCATCCTGACCGGAGGCACCTCGCCGGACGGCGTGCGCGCGGCCATCGGGCACATCGCCGCCCAGGAGCACCGGCTGATCGTGTTCGTGCCGGCCGCGACCGGCCCGGGCGCCGCCGAGCGGATCGCCCGCCAGCAGGAGAAGTGGGGCGCCGACGACCCGGGCGTGTCCGGCAGCGCAGCCGACATCGCGGCCGGCCTCCGCCGCTGGACCGACGCCGGCGCCGACACCGTGGTGCTGCAGCCTCTCGACGACGAGCCCGATCCGGAGGCCTTCGTGCGCTTCGCCGCCGAGGAGGTCAAGCCGCTGCTCTGAACAAGCTGAGCGACTGAGCGCGGGGGCGCCGGCCTAACGCAGGAGCCGCAGGCGGACGTGGTCGTCGTGCCACTGCTCGCCGACGAGGAACCGCTTGGTGCCGATGATCTCGAAGCCGTTCTTGGTGTAGAACTTCGCCGCCCGTACGTTCTTCTGGTTCACGCCCAGCCAGACCGTGGCCGCGCCGGTCCCGGCCGCGGCTTCCAGGGTCGCCGCCATCAGGATGGCCCCGACCCCACGGCCGTGACTGTCCAGCAGCACGTAGAACTTGCTCAGCTCGACCGTCGTCACATCGTCGACCAGAGCCCGTACGTCCGGGTCGGCGATCGGCCCGCGGACCAGCATCGAGTAGCCGATCGGGTCGCCCTCGTCCGACTCCGTCACCAGCACCGTCCGGTTCGGGTCAGCCAGGTACCCGGCGAACCGCTCCTCGGACAAATGCCGCGACACGAAGTCGTCCACGTCCGACTGCGGCGTCCCGGGCGGGCAGGCCAGGCCGAACGTCTCCGCGGCCAGTTTGTGCAGCGACGTCTCCTCGCCGGGCTGGCCGCGGTGCACGGTGATCGACATGCCTTCACCCTATCCGCGACGCAACTCACTCGACTCCGGCCGCTATTCAATCGGAAACAGGCTTTAGAGTCAGGCCGACCGTACGGCCGACAGGAGACGACGAGACATGCCACCGAGCGCCACGCCCCTGAGCGACGCGATCCCCGTCCCGGCCTCGGTGCGGCCGGCCGACGACGCCGACTTCACCGTCTCCGCCCGTACGGCCGTCCGCGCCGACCGGGGCGCCGAGCCGGTCGCCGAACACCTGGCCGCGATCCTCCGCGCCGCCACCGGCCATCCGGTCCCGGTGACCGCGGACGACGCCGCCGGGGTGATCGCGCTGACGCTCGAGGATGCCGGCCACGGCGACGAGGGTTACCGCCTGACGATCGGACCGGCCGGCGTCACGCTGGCCGCCGCCACGCCGGCCGGGCTCTTCTACGGTGTCCAGACCCTCCGGCAGGTCGTGCCGGTCGGCGGTGACGGCGACGCCACGCTGCCCGGCGGCGAGATCGAAGACCGGCCGCGATACCCGTACCGCGGCGTCATGCTCGACGTCGCCCGCCACTTCTTCACCGTCGACGAGGTCAAGGCGTACGTCGACGGAATTGCGCAGTTCAAGATCAATTACCTGCACCTGCACCTGACCGACGACCAGGCCTGGCGTCTGGAGATCAAGAGCCGGCCCGCGCTGACCGCGGTCAGCGGCGGCGAGGGCACCGGCGTGGACGGCACCAGCCCGGGCTTCTACACCGCGGACGACTACGCCGTCCTGGTCGCGTTCGCCGCCGCCCGGTTCGTGACGATCGTGCCGGAGATCGACATGCCCGGGCACGTGAACGCGGCCCAGGTCGCCTACCCGGAACTCACCGCCGACGGCACCGCCGTCGCGCCGCGGACCGACTGGGAGGTCGGCTACAGCTCCTTGGTGGCCGGCAAGGAGGAGACGTACGCGTTCGTCGACGACGTGCTTCGCGAAGTGGCGGCGCTCACACCCGGCCCGTATCTGCACATCGGCGGCGACGAGGCCCAGTCGACCTCGGCCGACGACTACCGCACCTTCATGACCCGGGTGCTCCCGCTGGTCACCAAGTACGGCAAGCGGCCGATCGGCTGGCACGAGATGGCCGCGGTGGAACTGCCGGCCGAGGCGATCCCCGAGTACTGGCGTGTCGAACCGGCCAACGACGGCGTCGCCCGGGCGGTGGTCGCGGGCAGCAAGGTGATCATGGCGCCGGCCGACCGTACGTACCTCGACATGAAGTACGACGCGGACACCCCGCTGGGTCAGGACTGGGCCGGACTCGTCCCGCTGCACCGGTCGTACGACTGGGATCCGGCGACCCGGCTGCCCGGTGTCGGTGAGGAGGCCCTGCTCGGCGTGGAGGCCGCGATCTGGTCGGAGACGCTACGCACCCTCTCCGACGTGCAGACGATGACCTTCCCCCGCCTGCCCGCGGTGGCCGAGATCGCCTGGTCGCCGCAGAGCGCCCGCGACTGGGACTCGTTCCGCCGCCGGGTGGCCGCGTTCGGGCCCCGGTGGACCGCCGCCGGCGTGTCCTTCCACCCCGCACCCGAGGTCGACTGGGCCTAGCCGCCCCAAATCTTCCTTAAATCTTCAGCCGTACGGGTACCTCGCGCCGGCCGCTCCGACGCGCCGTTTGCGCACGTCGCGGGGGGTCGCCGGGGCGGGTGCGGAACGCGATTTCTGTCGGTGGGCGGCCCTAGGCTCCATCTCGTCCGGTGTGCCGCCGGGGCGGTGGAGCGGGAGAGATGCGAATGCGGAGCGGCAGCACCCGGGCGTGGCCTTCGGTGGTCATGCTGGCCGGGTTCGGGCTGGTCGCGGTGGTGCTGCTGGCCCTGGTCACGGTGCCGGTCTGGTTGCTGCTCAGCGCGTTGCCGGGGTCGGCCGCGCTCCGGCTGGGCGTACCGCTGTGCATCGCGACCGTCGGCGTCATGGGCTCCGCGATCGTCCGAGCGCTGCACCGCCGCCGCAGCCGGCCACCCGGCATCCCGATCGGCCGGGACGACGCCGCCCTGCTGTGGGCGCTGGTCGACGCGGCCGCAACGGCGGCGGGCGTCGCGCCGCCGGACGGCGTCACGGTGATCGCCGACCCGGCCGCGGCGCTGATCGACCACAGCCGGCTGCTCGGCCTGATCGGCGGCCGGCGCGTCCTCTATCTCGGCATGCCCCTTCTGCAGGCCTGGGACACCGGCCGGCTGCGCGCGGCGGTGGCGCACGAGTTCGGACACGAGTCCAGGGCGCTGGGCCGCCTCGCCCCGGTCGCGTACCGCGGGCGGGTCGCGGTCGGCCGGGCGGTTCCCCGGATCCCGCGCAACAACCCGGCCGGGCCGCTGATCCGGCTGTGGGCGGGCTGGTATCGGCGGGTGGACGCCCCGTTCGGGCGCGCCCAGGAGCTGAACGCCGACCGCATCGCGGCGCAGTTCGCCGGCGCCGGCGCGGCGGCCGCGGCTCTCCGGGACGGTCCGGCGCTGGAGACGCTGGTGCACGTCTTCCAGACCGAGTACGTAGCCCCCGGTCGCCGCGCCGGTCACGTCCCCGAGGACCTGTTCGGCGGCCTCCTGCACGTCCTCGCCGCCCGCGCCGACGAGATGGCCGCGTTGCGGCTCCGCGAACCCCCGGAACCCGGCCTGTGGAACTTCCACGCACCCCGCCGCGACCGTCTCGCCGCACTGTCCGCCCCAGCTGCCGATCGCCTGGCTACCGACCGCTCGGAGGTGGTCGCGCCCGTCTCGGACCTGCTGGTCGGCGTCGCTGCCGGAAACGACGGGACGACCGTACCGGCCGACAGCACCGCCGCGCCCAGCGGGACCGGCCCGACAGGCGTGGCCGGCACGACGGGCGGGGCCGGCACGACGGGCGGGGCCGGGGGCCGGCCGCCGGAGGCGTTCGCCGACGGCGGGCGGTGGGAGCCGGCGGCCGAACTGGTGCCGGACCTGCCCGGGCTGGCGCGCACATTGCAGGCGGTGGCGTTCCCCGCACAGGGGCGTACGGCCGTGGGGTGGGACGCGTTCTTCGGCGCGGCGCGGAGTGCGGAGATGGAACGGGAGGCCGCGGCCGCCCTGTCGGCGCTCTCCCGGGCCACGGGCGTGCCGGTGGCCGGCCCGGGCGAAGTGCTCGACCTCGCCGCCGACGGACGACTGGCGAAGGCGGCCGGGACGATCTTCCCCGGGGCGCCGCCGGACGAGACCGCCCGGCGGATCGAGGAGCTGGTCACGCTGGTCGTGGCGCTCACCGCACTACGCGCCGGCGCCGCCCGGTGGCGGCACAGCTTGACCGGCGCGGCCGAACTGGTCGCGCTCGACGGCCGGCACCTCGACCTCGGGCACCTGGCCGCCCTCGCCACCGATCCGGCGTCGGCGGCCACCGCCCGCGAGCGGCTGGCCGAGCTCGGCATCGACCTCACGACGGCGGCCGCCGGGCCGGAGACCACGGCGGTCCGGGCGGACGTGGTCGGCGGCGTGGTCAACCTGGTGCTCGACGGCAGCCGGACCGACCTGCTGATCGTCGACACCGGACTCTTCCTGATCCCGGGGCTGCCGCGGTCGCAGAACGGGTCGGCCAAGCACCGGCTGGCCCGGTTCGCGGCGGCGGACGCGCCGCAGCGGGACGAGACCGCGGCCGGGAGCCGGTTCCTGTCGTACGCGGACCTGACCGGCGCCGCCCAGACCCGGCGTACGCCGAAGAGCTGGGACCTGAACCTGCGATCGGGAGGCACGCTGACGCTCCGGACCGCCCTCGACTCCGACGAGCTCCCCGGCGGCTGGGCGGCGCTCGACGACGCGGTCGCTTACCTGTCCCGCACCGCGACAACCGCCTGAGCCCCACCGCAACCGCCTGAGCCCCACCGCAACCGCCGTCTGTCCTATGCGGACTGATCACACTTCGGTAACGGAAGTGGGCGCGGAGAGGGCACAGAAAGGCACGTAGCGCAGTGAACCCCGAGCCCATGCGGTCCGTGAGTACGGATAGACGGTCACATGTCTGACGTTCGGGCCACCGATCAGTCACATTGCGTCACAATCAACTCAGACACTGTTCGCTTGGGTGTTCCGGATTTGGGTAGTAATGACGCCGGACCTAGGTAGACCATTGTCTCGAGGTTCAGGGGGAGGGGCGCTATGGAGCGGGGGCCGATCGCGCTTTTCGGGGCCATCATCGCCGTCGGACTCGGTCCGGCGATGTGGGTGGGCGCTCAGTTCGGCACCGCGATCGACGTGCCGGCTCGGCCGCCGGCCGTGACGTCCGAGCACGGCACGCAGCGCAAGACGCAGGACAAGGGTGGCGAAGCCGGTTCGGCGCCGGACACCGCGGTGATCATCCGGACCACGCCCGAGGCCGTGACCAAGCCGCTGTCCGCGGTGACCCGGCGTCCCGGATCATCCCGGAGGACGCCCAAGCCCGCCGGTTCGTCGTCCGCTCCCGCGTCGTCCAGCGCATCGCCGTCACCCAGCGAGTCGACGCCGCCGTCCGGCGGCGGTCAGACCACCCCGCCGGACGGAACCGGAACCGGGGACGGCGCCGCCCAGCCGCCGTCACCGCCCGCCGACCAGAGCCCCGGCGGCAACCCCGGCGGCGGCAGCGGCGGGACAGGCGACGGCCAGCCCGTGTCCGGCTGACGGTCCGAGCTCGAAGGTCAGTCCGCCTTGGTGAGGGCGACGACGGGAATCTGGCGGGCGCCGGCCTGGTCCTGGTGCTCGGCGAAGAACGGGAACCTCTCCTTGATCGCCGTCCACTGCCGCTCGTGGTCGTCGCCGGTCAGCGGCGTCGCCCGCGCACGGTACCGGTGACCGGGCACCTCGACCGTCACGTACGGGTCGACCAGCAGGTTGCGGTACCACTGCGGATCCTCGGCCGCCCCCTGGTTCGAGGCGATCACCAGCAGGCGGTCCTCGTCCGGCACGTACATCATCGGGCTGGTCCGCTGCTTGCCGGTGGTCCGCCCGAGCGTCGTCAGCAGCAGCAACGGCCGGTCGCCCATCGACTTGCCGCCGTCGGCCCGGAACTCCCCGATCAGCTTGCGGTTGTACTCGAGCATGTCCGTCATGACGCTCCCTTTCCCGTAAACGAGGGCCGGTACATCTCGGCGAGATCATGAACCGATGCCTGCATCATCTCGCGGAGCTCTACCGGCTCCAGCACCTCCACCCCTGCACCGAGGCGCAGCAGCTCGGTGAGGCCGTGCCGGAGCGATTCGATCGGGACCGTCGTGGTCAGCCAGCCGGCCGCGTCCGGCTCGCCCGCGCCTTCCCGGGCCACCCGGTACATCTCGTACGCGGAGATGTGGCGCATGAAGTCGAGCGTCGACGCCCGCACCCGTACGGTCGCGGTCATCTGGTAGACGCTCTGCTCGAACCGCGTGGTCCATTCGTGCCAGAAGGCGCCCAGATCGAAGCCGGCGGGCCGGACCACGCCGGCGTCCAGCGTTTCGGCCTCGAGGATGTTCGCCACCACGTAACTGGTGATCCGGCCGGGCGACGTCTCCGCGGCGAGATACCAGCGGCCGGCCTTCAGGACTACGCCCAGCGGCGACAGTGTCCGGGTGACCTCGCGGGGCACCTTCCACCGGCGGTAGCGCACCGACAGCTGCCGTTCACTCCACACGGCGTCGGCCACGGTCGCCAGGTGCGGCGTGGCCTCGTCGGGCCGGAACCAGCCGGGCGCATCCAGATGAAAGCGTTCCCGTACGCGATCGGCCCGCCCGGCGAGCTCGTCCGGCAGCGCGGCGCGCAGTTTGAGCTGGGCCGCCGTCAGCAACGATCCGAGTCCGAGATCGGCGGCCGCGGCCGGCATCCCGGCCAGGAACAGCGTCGCCGCCTCGCCCTCGGTCAGGCCGGTGAGCCGGGTCCGGTACCCGTCGAGCAGCTGATACCCGCCGGCCGGCCCCCGATCGGCGTAGATCGGGATCCCGGACGCTCCCAGCGACTCGACGTCGCGGTACACCGTCCGGACCGACACCTCCAGCTCGTCGGCGAGCGCCTGCGCGGTCATCCGCCCCCGCGTCTGCAACAGCAGCAGGAGGGAGACGAGCCGACTCGCGCGCACGATCAGCAACCTAACCGAAAAGCCGCAGCCGTACGCACGGAGAACGCGCGTACGGCTGCGGCTTCTCGGAGGGTCAGAGACCGAGCACGCGGTTGAGGATGTCGCGGTAACCGCGCAGCTCGACCCGCAGCTGCTCGGTGTCGTCCGAGTCGACCTGGTGCAGTTTGGCCTTCTGATCCTTCAGGCTGGCGGCCAGCTTGTCGACCGCCTCGTCGACCAGTCCGGCGGCCTCGGTGGTGGCGTCCTTCGGACTGTCCACGAACTTGAGCTGGACGTCGCGCCAGCGGTCGTGGAAGGAGGAGGCGTCGTCCGAATTGAAGATCGACGACAGATCCGGCTCGGCGACGCTGCCCGGCAGCTTGTCCCCGGTCGGAGCGACGCCATCATCGGTCGAGGCGACGTCACCGGTCGCGACGCCGTCATCGGTGGTGGTGTCGGCCGAGCTGGCGACCGGCACCGGGATCGGTACCACCGGCGCCGACCGGTCATCCCCGGTCACGTCGTCGGCCGGGGCCTCGTCCAGCGGTGCGGTACCGGTGTCGTCGCTCGCCGCCACTTCGTCGTCGTCGACGGTGTTGGTGTCGGTGGCCAGCTCCTCGTTGTCCGGCACGGAGTAGGTGTCGACGGAGCCGGCGGCGGGCGGGACGTCGGTGCCGGCGGCGTGCGAGCCGGCCATTGGCCGGTCGTCGGTCGGGTCGACCAACGCCGGGTCGTCGAAGTCGCCGCCGTCCCGCAGTGCCGGCTCGACGTTGCCGTCCAGGTCGGAAGTGGCCGACCCGGAGGAAGCGGCGGACTCGGAGGGCAGGGCGGACTCGGAGGAAGCGGCGGACTCGGAGGAAGCGGCGGACTCGGAGGGCAGGGCGGACTCGGAGGAAGCGGCCGACTCGGAGGAGACGGCCGAGTCGGTGCCGGTCGTGTCCGTGTCGATGATCTGGTCGTTCTCGGCGAAGTCCCGGTCGGCCGCCGGGTCGCCGGTCATCTCGGACGGCGTCGCGGAGACGGTGCCGTCCGGCCCGTACGTCGTGGTGGTCGAGGACTCCGCGACCGGCTCGTTGATCCGGTTCTCGTCGTCGACCGTCGCGGTGGCCACGTCGGAGTGCGGCGCGGAGCCGTTCGTGTGGTCGTCCAGCGGAAGGTCGACGGCATCGCCGTCGCGGTGGTCGCCGGCGTAACCGGGCTCGTCCGACCCGTCGGCCTGCTCCTGCGTGGCCAGCTCGGCGTCGGCGTTGTCGTCGTTGTCACCCGGCGCGGCGGACCAGGGGGACCCGGTCCGCTGCTGCGGCACCGACTGCGTGGCGTCGGCCGGCTCGTCGGAGCGGAGCTGGACGGTGGAATCCTGGTCGTCCGGGGTGGAGTCTCGGTTCTCGTTCGAGAAGAAGCGCATGGGCTGGGGCTCCTAGCGGCTCGTGGCGTCGGGACGCGAGCCCGCGACGTCGGTGTCGGGTGCGGCGGTGGTGTCGGTGGCGTCGGTGGTCTCCGTCCGCGGGGCGGGCGCGGCCGGCGTGGAGGTGGTACCAGTCTCGGACTTGACCGGGTCGGTGCCCAGAAGATCCGCGAACAATGCCCGATAGTGCACAAGCGCCTGCCGCAGGTCCTCGGTGCTGGCCTCGCCGGCCTGGCTGCGCCGGTTGATCTCGTGCGCATCCCGGTAGTGGCTCAAGGTGCTGGCGTGCTCGACCGACAGGTCGGCCAGGCGGTCCTCGTAGTCGCTGGTCGGGTACCCGCGCTCGGTGATCAGCTGGGTGACCAGCTGGTCGGCTTCGTTGGTGGCGCCGGTGGGGTCGTCGACGAAGCGGATCTGCACTTCTTCCCAAGCGGCGCTGTACCGGGCCTGGGACTCCGCGCTCAGCGGCTTGAGCTCCAGTGAGGCGTGCCGGCGCTCCCGTTCACGCAGCTCCTTCTCCGCGTCCGCACGGCTGCCGGTGTCGGCCACCGCCCGGTCGTACTCGGGTCCGAAGGTGCTCTGCAGCCGGCGCCGGCGCGCGGCCTGGACGCCGAAGAAGATCGCGGCGAGGACCACGAGGATGACGACGATGAGGATGATGACGGCTGTGGCGGACATGGGATTCCTCCTTCTTCACGGGGCTTATTCCCATCAAGAGGCGGTGGTCAATCTTGTTTCGCGCAATCGGTCGGATTGACTACTCAATCCCGAGTCGGAGTGCCAACTCACTGCCCAAAAGGGACGATAGCTATCGATCTAGGGCGCACGGGTGGTAGCTCGATCAGAAACGATTACGTATTCTGCCGGGAGCGCGCGCAGCCCGTAACCAACCGTTCACTCGGCACGACGAACGGCCGGGACCGGTGGGGCGCGGACGGGGACCGAGCTGAGGCGGGGCCGAATTGAGATCGCGGAACTGGTCGATCCGCTCGAAGATCGTGGCGTTGGTGGCCGTGCCACTGACGGCACTGCTGGCGCTGTGGCTCTTCGCGACGACTCTGACCGCCGGGCCGGCGTTCCGCCTGCTGTCCGCGCAGACGTTGCTGGACGGCGTCACCAACCCCGGCGAGGTACTGGTCGGCGCGTTGCAGGCGGAACGCCGGCTCTCGGTCGAGTACTTGTCCACGCCGGACGGATCGCCGGCTCAGCTGACGGGTGGGCGGGCCGCCACCGACCGGGCCGCCGCCGACTTCCGCCGGGCAGCCGGCAGCCGGGACGCCCGGCGCGCAGCCGGCGGCACCCTGCGCGGGCGCATCGACCAGATGTTCACCAACCTCGACGGTCTGGACGGGAACCGCCGGCACATCGACGCGCACGAGATGAACCCGGTCGGCGCGGCCGGCCTGTACAACGCCATGATCGACGCCGGGTACGACATGTTCTCGGCCACGGCCACGTTCGGCGACCAGGACATCGACCGGCAGATCCGGGCACTGACCACGATCGGCCGTGGCGAGGAGTACCTGAGCCGCGCCGACGCGCTGGTGGCCGGGGCCAACGCGGCCGGCGTGCTCTCCGGCGACCTGCGCGTGGAACTGCTCAACGTGGTTGGCACCGGGTCGTTCCTGCTCACCGAGGGCGTCGGCGATCTGCCCGCGGCCGACCGTACGGACTACCAGCAGATCAGCAACGGCGCGGCCTTCACCCGGTTGCACACGCTGGAGACGAGGCTCGTCACCGACAGCGTGGCCACGCAGAAGTCACCGGTGTCCGCCGTCGACTGGCAGCCCGCGTACGACGCCACGGCCTCGGAGCTGCGCGCCTTCAAACTGCGGGCCGATGCCGCCCTGACCCGGCGGGCCACCCCGGTGGCGGCCGCCATCCTGATCCGCCTCGGCCTGGCCGGCATCGTCGGGCTGATCGCGCTGGTGATCTCGATCGTCGTCTCGGTCCGGGTCGGGCGGTCGATCATCGGGCGGCTGATCCGGTTGCGCGGCGAGGCCCTGGAGATGGCCGGCGAGCGCCTGCCCACGGTGGTCCGGCGCCTGCAGCGCGGCGAGGTGGTCGACGTCGGGGTCGAGACACCACCCCTGGAGTACGGCCGGGACGAGATCGGCCAGCTCGGTCACGCCTTCAACGAGGTCCAGCGCACCGCGGTCCAGTCGGCGGTGGAGGAGGCCAGCGTCCGGCGCGGGATCAACGAGGTGTTCCTCAACATCGCCCGCCGCAGCCAGACGTTGCTGCACCGCCAGCTGGCGCTGCTGGACCGGATGGAACGCCGGGAGACCAAGCCGGACGAACTCGAGGACCTCTACCGCGTCGACCACCTGGCCACCCGGATGCGGCGCCACGCCGAGGACCTGGTCATCCTGGCCGGCGCCGCACCCGGCCGGGGCTGGCGCAAACCGGTCCCGGTGATCGACGTCGTCCGCGGCGCGATCAGTGAGGTCGAGGACTACAAGCGGGTGGACATCCGCGGCGTGCAGAACTCGGCGGTGATCGGCCGGGCCGTCGGGGACGTCATCCACCTGCTGGCCGAGCTGCTGGAGAACGCCGCCTCGTTCAGCCCGCCGCAGACCCGGGTCGAGGTCGCCGGGCAGGTGCTGCCCAACGGGTACGCGATCGAGATCGAGGACCGCGGCCTGGGGATGGCGGCCGAGGCGGTCGAGGCGGCCAACCGCAAGCTGCTGGAACCGCCGGACTTCGATCCCACGGACAGCGCCCGGCTCGGCCTGTTCGTGGTGGCCCAGCTGGCCAACCGGCACGGCATCCGGGTGTCGCTGCGGCCGTCGGCGTTCGGCGGCATCACCGCGATCGTGCTGATCCCGGCCGAGATGGTCTCCGGGGCACCGGTGCTGATGGAACTGCCGGCCGGCCCGGCCCGGGCGGAACCGGCTCCCGACGACCGCTGGGACCGGCCGCTGGTCGGGTCGGGCAACGACGACCCGGGCCGGCGGTCGCTGGCCGCGCTGCAGTGGCAGGGCAGCGAGGAGCTGCGGTCGATCACCGTCCCGCGGTCGAACCCGGGCGACCAGACGATCCACATCCCGCCGGTCGTGCCGAACGGCCCCCGGCCCGCGTCGGTGGCCGAGGGCCTGAGCGCCGACGGCTTGGTGCAGCGCCGCCGCACCGCGGCCCGCCGCCCGCCGCCGGAGGTGCCGACGTCGCCGGCCCCGGCCGGGGCGCGCGGCCCGGACAGCGAGCGCCCCACCCGGGAGCTGCCCCGCCGGGTCCGCCAGGCCAGCATCGCGCCGCAACTACGCGCTCCCGCACCGGAACTCGAGGCCGACACCCAGCCGATGCGGTCCCCGGAGGAGATCCGCGCGCTGATGAGCGCGTTGCAGCGCGGCACCACCCGGGGCCGGCTGGCCGCCGCCGGGGTCGATCCGGAGGCGCCGATCCCCGCTCCGCGCACTCCGCCGGACGACCGGAACTTTTCCGAGGCGGCTACCGTCAGCTTCCCGATCGTGCCGAGCACCGACGAGATCCCGAAGAACCGGCCGGATAAGGACGCAACGTGACACAGACGACGAAGCAGAGCGCGAATCTCGCCTGGCTCCTGAACGACCTGGTGGAGCGGGTGCCGACCGCGCAGCAGGCGGTGGTGCTGTCCGCGGACGGGTTGCTGATGGGCGCGTCCGCCGGACTAGCCCGCGAGGACGCCGAACATCTGTCGGCGATGGCGGCCGGCTTCCAGAGCCTGGCCAAGGGCGCGAGCCGGCATTTCCGGGCCGGCCCGGTGCGGCAGACCGTGGTCGAGATGGACTCCGCGTTCCTCTTCGTCACCGCCGCCGGCCAGGGCGCGTGCCTGGCCGTCATCGCCTCCAGCGACGCCGACCTGGGACTGATCGCGTACGAGATGGCCATGCTCGTCATCCGGGTCGGCGAGTTCATGGCCGCGCCCGACCGGCCCGTCGCCCCTGATGTCAACTGATTCCCGGCCCCGGCACGACTGGCTCGACTCCGACGCCGGGCCGGTCGTCCGGCCGTACACGCTGACGCAGGGCCGGGTGGCCCCCGTCGTCACCGAGTTCGATCTGGTCGCGTTCGTCGTCGCGACCATGCCGGATGCCCCGCCGCCGCCGCACCTGCAGCCCGAGCACCATGCCATCATCGGCGCCTCCTGGGAGCCGATGTCGGTGGTCGAACTGGCCTCCAAACTGGATCTGTCGATCGGGGTCGTCCGGGTTCTGCTCGGTGATCTACGCTCGGCGGGGCTCATTTCCCTCTACGAGCCACCCGAGGCCTCCTACGGACACGACATCGACGTACTCAAGGCGGTTGTCAATGGACTCCGAGCGCTCTGACCGGATCCCGGTCGCGCTGAAGATCCTCATCGCCGGTGGGTTCGGCGCGGGCAAGACCACCATGGTCGGGTCGGTCAGCGAAATCCGCCCGCTGCAGACCGAGGAGGTTCTGACCGGGGTCGAGGGCGCCGACGATCTGATCGGGGTCGAGGGCAAGACCACGACCACGGTGACCATGGACTTCGGTCGTATCACCATCACCGCGGACCTCCAGCTCTACCTGTTCGGTACGCCCGGGCAGGACCGCTTCTGGTTCCTCTGGGACGAGCTGTCCTCGGGCGCGCTCGGCGCGGTGGTGCTGGCCGACACTCGACGGCTGGCCGACTGTTTCCCGTCGATCGACTACTTCGAGCAGCGCGGCACCCCGTTCGTGGTCGCGGTGAACTGCTTCGACACGGAACGCCGGTTCGGCGCCGACGCGGTCGGTCGGGCGCTCGACCTCGACCCGGGCGTACCGGTGGTGGAATTCGACGCGCGGGAGCCGCTGGGGGCGCGGAACGTGCTGATCGAGCTGGTCGAGTACGTGGCCCGCCGGCAACTGACCGGTGCCGGAGCCCGATCCGCCGGTTGACGGCGCGTCCGTCTGCTTTGCTGGCGGATGTGGACACGTACCGCGATTTCGTCTTCCTGGGTAGTTACACCGGGGAGAGCGGTGGCGAGGGCGAGGGCATCGCGCTGCTGCGGCGCAACCCGCTCACCGGCTCGCTGACCCGGCTGGGCGTCGCCGCCCGGACCCCGTCCCCGTCCTTCCTCGCCCAGCACCCTGTGCTGCCGGTGCTGTACGCGGTGAACGAGCTCGACGCCGGCACGGTCAGCGCGTTCCGGGTCGCCGTCGACGGGTCGCTGCGTGAACTGGCCGTCCGGGACACCGGCGGACGGCACCCCGTCCACCTGGCGGTCACGCCGGACGGGCGGCATCTGCTGGTCGCCAACTACTCCAGCGGCACGGTGACGGTGCACCCGCTGGACGACGAGGGCGCCCCGGGCGTCCGGACCGACGTGCTCGACCTGCTCGGCCGCGGTCCCGACCCGGAGCGTCAGGCCGGCCCGCACGCCCATCACGTCACGCCCGGCCGCTCCGGCCCGGACGTACTGATCGCCGACCTGGGCGCGGACCGGATCTGGCGGTCGCGGCTGGACCCGCATTCGGGCCGGCTGGGCGAGCCGGTGGTCGCCGTGCCGGTACCGCCCGGCACCGGGCCGCGCCACCTGCTGGTCGGCGCGGACGGCACGGTGTTGTTCACCGCCGAGTTGACCGGCGCCCTCGGCTGGCAGGACTCCGGCGGCGACCGGGGGATGGTGGCGGCCAGCACCACGGTCGACCCGAACTTCCCGTCGGAGCTGGTCGCGGGGCGGGACGAGCGGTTCGTCTACGTCGCCAACCGCGGACCGGACACCGTGTCGGCGTTCGCCCGGGAAGACGGCAAGGCCACCTTGATCGCCGAGATTCCGACCGGCGGGTCGTGGCCCCGGCACATAGCGTTACTGTCCTATCACCTTTACGTAGCCAACGAGCGTTCACACACGGTCACGATCTTCCGACTCGACCCGGACACCGGCATTCCTTGCACGGCGGGCGAGGCCGTTCCCGAGCCGAGCCCGGCGTGCATTCTGGGGTGGCGGCCGATTTCTCACTAGGCGAAATCGTTCTATCACGGAGCGTGTCGGATGTGAGAGTAATTTTCGATCCGAGTAACTTTCGCCCAAACGTATGTGGCATTCGGGTCTGGCGATCAGCAGTATGGAGCGCGTGTCGGGCCGCCATCGCAGAAACTTCAATGTCCGGGGAGCAGGCGTCGTCGGAGCCGCGATGGCCGTGGTCCTCGTGCTGGCCGGTAGCTGGTTCGGCTACCAACAGTTGTCCGACAAGCGTTGTTCCGGCCAGATCAAGCTGAGCGTGGCCGCGGCCACCGAGATCGCCCCGGCGGTCGACCAGGCCGCTCAGCAGTGGGTGAGCGACGGCGCCAACATCAACGGCACCTGCGTGGCCGTCAACGTCAACCCGATCAACCCGGCCATCGAGGCCGCCGCCATCGCCCGTGAGCACCACGTGTCGCTGACCGGCCTGGGTGACGCGCCGGCCTCGGTGCAGGTGCCGGACGTGTGGCTCGCCGACTCGTCGACCTGGCTGCTGCGGCTCAAGGCGGACGCCCAGGGTTTCCAGCCGACCGACGGCTCCTCGGTGGCGCAGAGCCCGATCGTGCTGGCCATGCCGAAACCGGTGGCGGAGCAGGTCGCCGGCTGGCCGGACCACGCGCTCGGCTGGAAGGACGCGCTGAACCTGTTCACCACGGCCAAGGGGATCAACCCGGGCATCGCCGACCCCACCCGCGACGCCACCGGCCTGGCCGGCCTGCTCGCGCTGAGCCAGGTCGCGCCGTCCCTCCCGGACGGCCAGGAGAAGGCGGTCGGTGCGCTCCGGCTGCTCGCCCAGAGCTCGTCCGCGCTGCGCGACGACCTGTTACAGAAGTTCCCGCACTCGGCCAACGACCCGAACGACATCGCCAGCAGCGTCAGCGCCGCACCGCTGTCGGAACAGGACGTCATCTCGTACGACGCGCAGAAGCCGTCGGTGCCGCTGGCCGCGCTCTACCTGACGCCGTTGCCGCCCCCGCTCGACTACCCGTACGCGGTGATGCCCGAGCTGAGCCCGCAGAAGCTCGCGGCGGCCGCCGGTCTGCGCGGTCGGCTCAACACCACGACGTTCAAGGACGCCCTGGCCTCAGCCGGTCTGCGCAGTGCCGACGGAACCGCCGGCGCCGGGTTCAGCCTGCCGGTCGGCGCGCCGCCGGCCACCCCGCCGACCAAGTCGGCGACCTCGGGAAGCACCCAGGGCGGCGGCACGGCCGCGGCCGGGCTGGACGCCAGCGCGATCAACCAGACCATCGGGCGCTGGGCCGCGATCACCGTGCCCGGCCGGGTCCTGGCCGTATTCGACGTCTCCGGCTCGATGTCCACCACCGTCCCCAACGCGAAGAACCTGACCCGGGCCCAGGTGACCCAGGGGGCCGCGGTCCAGGGTCTGTCTCTGTTCGACGACAAGTGGGCGGTCGGCGTCTGGCGGTTCTCGACCGACCTGGACGGCACCCGCCCGTGGCAGGAGATCGTCCCGATCAGTCCGCTGTCGTCCGCCCGGCAGAAGCTCAAGGACTCGGTCAAGTACCTGGCTCCGACGCACGGCGACACCGGTCTTTACGACACCGCGCTGGCCGCCTACAAGGAGGTCCGCGACGGCTGGGTCGGCGGCCGGATCAACTCGGTCATCCTGTTCACCGACGGCAAGAACGAGAATCCGGGCGGCCTCACCCTGCCGCAACTGGTCACCCAGCTGAAGAAGCTGAACGATCCGGAACGCCCGGTCCGCATGGTGATCATCGGCATCGGGGACCAGGTCGACCCGAAGGAGCTGCAGACCATCACGGACGCGACCAGCGCCGGTGGGGTGTTCGTGGCCCAGGACCCGGCGAAGATCAACGACATCTTCCTCGAGGCGATCGCGACCCGGTCCGGCGCCGCCGGCTAGGTGCCGGAACCGGAACCGGAACCGGACCAGTCGAGGCACACCACGACCGCGTCGTCGTCCAGGTCGGAGTCACCGGCGAAGGCTCGCAGATCACCGAGCAGCGACCGTACGGCCTGCAGCGGCGCCAGCGAGCCGGTGTGCCGGACGAACCGTTCCAGGGCCACCTCGCCGTACGTCCCGGCCGCCGACCGCGCGCCCGTCACCCCGTCACTGATCACCATCAGCCGGTCGCCGGGCTCGAGCTGGAGCCGCTGCGGCGAGTACTGCGACCCGTCGAACATGCCCAGCGGGAACTGCGCCTCCAGCGGTTCGGGGCGCACCTCGCCGGCCCGCAGCACCAGCAGCCGCGGCGATCCGGCGTCGACCGCGGTCACCTCGCCGCCGGCGATGTCCAGTTCCAGCAGCAGCGCCGACACGTAGGTGGCCCCCCGGTACTGGGCGTACACGGCCTGGTCGGCCAGCGCCGCCTGATCGGCGAGGACCAGGCCGGCCCGCCGGGCGTTGCGCAGGGCATGAGTGGCCAGCGAGGTCAGCATCGCGGCGGTCACGCCCTCGCCCATCCCGTTCAGGACGGAGACGTAGAGCCGGCCGTCGTATTCGGCCCAGTCGAAACCGTCGCCCCGGACGGCGTACGCCGGTTCCAGCTGCCCGGCCAGGCTGAACGCCGGCCGGATCCGGGACCGGCCGGGCAGCAGCTCCCACTGCATCTCGGCGGCCACGGTCAGCCGCCGGGTGCGGGACGCGGTCATGTACCGGTCGGTGCCCGCCGCCGCGGACTGCAGTTCGTGGGCGAGCAGGGTGGCGATCTCGGCCAGCTCGGCCCGCCGCTCGGGGTCGCCGGGCACGGGGGAGTACCGCAGGACGCCGATCCGCTCGCCCCGCGCGGTCACCGGCAGGTGCACGGTCCGCCCGTCGGAGACCTCGGCCTGATGGTCGAACGACTGCCACGCCGGGTCGCCGGCCCGGGTGTTCGCGGGGCCGCCGGTCAGGGGCAGCAGTGCGGCCAGACGGTAGTCCACCAGAAAAAGTTCGAGGTCGTCGATGGCGTGGGTCCCGGCCAGCGCGACGGTCAGGGACTCGAGCACGGCGTCGGCCGGAGCCTCGGTCAGCGCCCGCGCGACTGTGACCACCCGATGGGACACGGCTTCACCCCCTCCTACGGGTAGTGTCTGGCGCACCATGGCCGATTACCATGGCCCGGTTGGGCCGGACCCGATGCGCGCCGCGGCGGTCGACGACGCCGCGCAAGCTCTGCTGAGCGCGTGGGATGCCGCCCGTGAACAGGCCACACCCCGGTTGTCCGCTCCGCAACTCGCCGCGCTTCTCGTCGTCGAGCGGGCTGAGGGTATCAACCTGCGCCGCTTGGCCGAGGAACTGAAGATGCTGCTCTCCTCGGCCAGCCGGTTGACCGACCGGCTGGTCGCGTCGGGCATGGTGGAACGCGTGCCCGGACGGGCCGACCGGCGGGAGATCGCCATCTTCCTGACCCCGTCGTCCCGGGGGCTGCTGGACGAGCTGCGCCGTACCCGGCGGGAGATGCTGTCGGCGGTGCTGGAGCGGATGTCGCCGGCCGGCCGCGGCGCCCTGATCCGGGGACTGACCGAGTTCGCGGTGATCGCCGAGAAGCCGGCCGGGGACGCGTCGGCGTCCGGTTCCGCGCTGTCGGCTTAAACCGGCCGTACGGCCAGATGGGTTGCCGGATCGTCCTGGACGGACCGGATCACCAGCTCGGCTGCTCCGCGCATGGCCGCGTCCGGTCCCAGTGCCGCGGCCCGCAGCTCGGCCGGCGCCAGGTCCGCGGTCAGCAAGTTCGACCAGGACCTGGTGTTCGGCCACACCCGGTGGCGCAACTCGGTCTCGATGGCCGGCGCCAGCTCGGCCGCCAGCGGCGCCCGGCGGCGGACCGGCCCTACGACGGGCCGCGGCACTTCGACTACAAGCCCTCCCGGGAGGAGCTGTTCGGCATCAACCCCATCTCCTGCACAAACGCGATGGCGTGGCTCGCCACGCCCACGCTGAACCCCGGCGGCCTGCACCTCGGGGTCGGCCCGAACTTCGTGAAGTTGCATCAGCTCGCCATCGACCACGTCCTGAAAGCCTGAGTCAAGGTCCCGCTCCACGCCGCGTGACCGGAGATCATCGGGGAGAATGACCACATGACGTTGGTTGCCGGGATTGACTCGTCCACCCAGAGCTGCAAGGTCGTCGTGCGCGACGCCGAGACCGGGGAACTGGTCCGGCAGGGGCGGGCGAGTCATCCCGACGGCACCGAGGTTCATCCGGACGCCTGGTGGTCGGCGCTGCAGACCGCGATCGCCGAGGCCGGGGGCCTGGACGACGTGGCCGCGGCGTCGGTCGCCGGTCAGCAGCACGGCATGGTCGTACTCGACGAGAACGGCGAGGTGGTCCGGCCGGCGCTGCTGTGGAACGACACCCGCAGCGCCGGGGCCGCGGCCGACCTGATCGAGGAACTGGGCGGCGGCGAGAAGGGCCGCCAGGCCTGGGTGGACGCGGTCGGCATCGTGCCGGTCGCCAGCTTCACCCTGACCAAGCTGCGCTGGCTGGCGCGCAACGAGCCGGCCAACGCCGACCGGGTGGCCGCGGTCTGCCTGCCGCACGACTGGCTGACCTGGAAGCTGGCCGGAGCGCACGGCCTGGACGCGCTCCGGACCGACCGCAGCGACGCCAGCGGCACGCTGTACTGGTCGGCGGCCACCGACGAGTACCGGCCCGACCTGCTGGAACTGGGCTTCGGCCGCCGCATCGCGGTGCCCGACGTCCTCGGCCCGACCGGGATCGCGGGCCGGTTGGCGAACGACGCGCCGCTCGGGCCGGGCGCCGGTGACAACGCCGCGGCCGCGCTCGGCACGGGCGCGCTGCCCGGCGACGTGATCATCTCGATCGGCACCTCCGGTACGGTCTTCGTGTCGTCCGACGTGGCCCCGAACGATTCCACCGGCACGGTCGCCGGTTTCGCCGACACCACCGGGCGGTTCCTGCCCATCGTGGTCACGCTGAACGCGGCGCGGGTGCTCGACGCGGCCACCAAGCTGCTGAGCGTGGACCACGACGAGCTGTCGCGGCTCGCATTGTCGGCGCCCGCCGGAGCCGACGGGCTGGTGCTCATCCCGTACCTGGAGGGCGAGCGCACGCCCAACCGGCCCAACGCCACCGGCGCGATCCACGGCCTGACGCTGAAGACCTCGGACCCGGCCCACCTGGCCCGGGCGGCGGTCGAAGGCATGCTGTGCGCGCTCGCCGACGGGCTCGACGCGCTGGTCGCCAACGGCGCCGCGGCCAACCGGATCGTGCTGGTCGGCGGCGGCGCCCGCAGCGAGGCGGTCCGCCGGATCGCCCCCGCGCTGTTCGGCCTGCCGGTACTCGTTCCGCCCCCGGGGGAGTACGTGGCCGACGGCGCCGCCCGCCAGGCCGCCTGGGTCGCCCTCGGCACCGAAACCGCCCCGACCTGGTCGGCCGAGGCCCCGGAGGAGTTCACCGACCGCGGCGTCCCGCTGATCCGGGAGCAGTACGCCGCCGCCCGCGACGCTGTCATCGACCGCCCGGAACGCTAACCTCGTCGGCGTGACCATTCGGGGCGGTGCCACGCACCGCGTGTACAGCGTGGTCGTGTTCGTGGTCCTGGCCTCCCTGGACAACGTCGCGATCGGGCTGGTACCGCCCCTCTACGGCAGCATCGGCGACACCCTGGGCGTGGGCGAGGGGCACATCGCGCTCGCCACCGGGGCCATGTTCCTGATCAGCGCGGTCGCCGCGATCGGCTGGGCGTACCTCGGCGACCGCACCAACCGCAAACCGGTGCTCATCGCCGGCACGCTGATCTGGGTCCTGGCCACTCTCTGGTCGGGCCTGTCCGGCAGCTACACGTCGTTCCTGTTGTCCCAGGTGTTCGCCGCGATCGGGCTGGGCGGTGTCGCCAGCGTCAGCTTCTCCGTGGTCAGCGACCTCATCTCGCCGCGGCGGCGAGGGCTGGCGATGAGTTTCTGGGGGTTGTCGCAGGGTGTCGGCACGCTGGCCGGAACCCTCGTCGGCGGCCTGCTGGGCAGCTCCGACTGGCGAACCCCGTTCCTGGTCACCGCGGCCGCCGGCGTGGTCGCCACGATCGCCTACACGTTCACCTACAACGTGCCCCGGGGCGACAGCCAGCCGGAACTGGCCGGGCTGCAGTACGACGAACGCATCCACCGCGACGATCTGCCGGTGATCCTGGCCCGGCGGACCAACCGCTGGCTCATCCTGCAGGGGATGTCGGCCCAGGTGGCGCTGGGCTCGCTGGTCTGGCTGCCGGTGCTGTTCCGCGCCCGGGCCGAGCACCAGGGATATACCGCGGGAACGGCGGTGATCGTCGGCAGCGTGTTCGCCACCCTGTTCCAGGCCGGCGGGGCGCTGTCCATCGTGGGCGGACTGGTCGGTGACCGGCTGCAGCGCCGCACCCCGCGCGGCCGCGCGCTGGTCGCCGCGGTCGGCGTGCTGGC
Source organism: uncultured Actinoplanes sp. (assembly GCA_964236515.1). Taxonomy (GTDB): domain Bacteria; phylum Actinomycetota; class Actinomycetes; order Mycobacteriales; family Micromonosporaceae; genus Actinoplanes. Next base: position 106,886 of record CAXSDA010000002.1, on the reverse strand, counting down.
CGCAGTGCCGTTCTACGTGGTGCTGTTCTTCGTCCCGATGAAGATCGAGGTTCCGGACGGCGCCGGCGCCGGCGCGGTGATCAAAGGGGTGCTGACCGACGTGGTGACCGAGCCGACGGTCGGCGCGTGCCTGGCCACGGCGATCTTCGCGCTCGCGCTGACCTCGGCCAACTCACCCAACTGGTTCGCCATGATCGCCGACGTGAACCCGCCGGAGCACCGCGGCACCGTCTACAGCCTGGGCAACCTGGTCAACGGGTTCGGCCGGGCCGGCGGGAACGCGCTGGTCGGAGTGGTTTTCCGGGCGCTGGCGTCGGCGTTCCCGCCGCCGGTCAACTACGCCGTCGGGCTGGCCGGCTTCCAGTTCTTCTGGATCCCCACCGGGGTCATGTACTGGCTGGCCAGCCGGACGGTGGGGCGTGACATGGCGGACACCCACGCCGCCCTCCTCGCGTCCGCCGACCGGCTGGCCACCTCACCCAAGCCAAGCCGTGACATCGGTGGGGAGCCGCCCGTCGTCGTCGAGCGGCTCGCTGCTCAGCCGGACCCGCTTGCCGACCGGTAGCTCGTACGGCTCGTCGCCGAAGTTGGTCACCACCAGCAGGTCGCCGGCCTCGAACGCGAGCACCTCATCCGGGGTGCTGACCCAGGCCAGGTTACCGCGGCCGAGCCCGTACTCCCGGCGCAGTCGCAGGGCCTCCCGGTACAGCTCGTAGGTCGAACCGGGCACGCCCTGCTGCCGGTCCCGGGCGTACTCGGACCAGATCGCGGGTTGGGGCAGCCAGCTCGAGTCGGACGGCCCGAACCCGTACGACGGCGCGTCCGCCTCCCACGGGATCGGCACCCGGCACCCGTCCCGCCCCCGCTCGGTGTGTCCCGATCGGACCCATGCCGGGTCTTGCCGCAGCTCGTCCGGGATGTCCATGTCCTCCGGCAGCCCCAGCTCCTCGCCCTGGTAGAGGTAGGCCGAGCCGGGCAGCGCCAGCATCTGCAGCGACGCTGCCCGGGACCGGCGCAGGCCGAGCGCGTCGTCCGGCCGCGGGTCGCCGACGCCGATGCCGCGCGGGCGAGGGGTGCCGGCCGGGAAGCCCAGGCGGCTCGGGTGCCGGACTACGTCGTGGTTGGACAGCACCCAGGTGGTGGTCGCGCCAACCGCGTCGTTGACCGCCAACGACCGGTCGATCACCGACCGCAGCGGCGCCGGTTCCCACGGCGTGTCCAGGTAGTGGAAGTTGAACGCCTGGTGCATCTCGTCCGGCCGTACGTACCGGGCGAGGCGCTCGGGGGAACTCGCCCACGCCTCGGCCACCAGGATGCGGTCGCCGTACGCGTTCAGCACCGCCCGCCACTCCCGGTAGATGTCGTGCACGCCCTCCTGATCCCACATCGGCGGCGGCGGACCGTCCTCGACCAGTCCGCCCAGCACCTCGGTGCCGGCCGACTTCCACTCGCTGAGCTTGGCGTCCTTCACCAACCCGTGGGCCACATCGACGCGGAAACCGTCGACGCCGCGGTCCAGCCAGAACCGGATGATCTCCACGAACTCGGCCCGCACCCCGGGGTTGCCCCAGTTCAGGTCGGGCTGGGTGACGTCGAACAGGTGCAGGTACCACTGCCCGTCTGGCACCTGCTCCCACGCGCTGCCGCCGAACACGCTGCGCCACGAGTTGGGCGGGGTGTCCCGGAAGATGTAGCGCTCGCGCTCGGGGCTGCCGGGGGCGGCCGCGAGGGCCTGCCGGAACCACTCGTGCTCGGACGAGGTGTGGTTCGGCACCAGGTCGACGATGAACTTCAGGCCCAGGTTGTGTGCCTCGGCGATGAGCTTGTCGGCGTCGCCGAGCGTACCGAAGCGGGAGTCGACGTTGCGGTAGTCGGACACGTCGTAGCCGGCGTCGTGCATCGGGGAGGGATAGAACGGCGACAGCCAGACGGCGTCCGCTCCGAGGTCGCGCAGGCTGCTCAGGCGGGCGGTGATGCCGGGCAGATCACCCATGCCGTCACCGTCGTGGTCGGCGAACGACCGCGGGTAGATCTGGTAGATGACGGCGTCGCGCCACCAGGAGTCACGAGGGTGCATGCGACCTACGCTATCCGTCGAGGATGGCGGCAAACCTTTCCTCGGCCAGGTCGAGTTGATCCAGGACGTGGCGGCGAGCCTCGGGGGACAACGGGGTGTCCGGCCGGTTGACCAGTTCGCGAAGTTTGGGGACCAGCGGCCGGTACTTGGTGGCGGAACTGTGGGCCTTCTCCGGCGTCGTGTGTACCACGCCGACACCGTTGTCGGTGAAGTCGGAGACCTTGATGACCCGGGCCCACGGGTCGCGGTCCAGGCTCTCGGCCACGTGCTCGCGGTACTGCTCGTGGCGGTCCCGGTCCGGGTCGTACTCCGGGTTGGTCACGGACCGGACCAGCGCGGCCACCCGCGGGTTGAACCGCTGGGCGAGGTAGTCCAGGGCGGCGTCGGTGAGTTCGGCGTGCGATCCGTCCGTACGCCCGGCCAGCTCCTCCGGGTGGTCCTCGACCGCATCGTGCAGCAGTGCCGCCGTGATCACGTCGACGTCGGAGATGCCGTAGTAACGGATGATCCGGATGGCCACGCGCAGC
>CAXSDA010000002.1:19497-104272 GCA_964236515.1 uncultured Actinoplanes sp. | reverse complement strand
GGTAGGGCTCGGTGACCCGCCGGTCGTCCGCGTGCAGCCGTGCCGCCAGCTCCAGCGCGTCGGAGAGCTGCGCCTGCGCGACCGGCGGGAACGAGGCCAGTTCCATCTGGAGGCGGTCGCGGAGGCCGGCCTCGCCGTACTCCTGGGTGATCGCATGCAGCGGCATCGACAGCAGCGTGGGCATGCGCTCATCTAACCGGAGTTCAGTTGCCACGGGCAGTCTCGAGCGCCTCCTCGACCGGCTGGGCCCGCGGCGGGATCGGGCGCGGCGACGGCCGGCTGCCCGACGGGCGGCGCATCGCGGCGACCGACGCCTGCTTGAGCGACCAGGAGTGCGGGTCGGCGTGCGCGCCCCGGCGGGGCGTCCCGGCGCCGTCGGTGAACTCCTCCTCCGTCATCGCCTGGAGGGCGCTCAGGGCCACGCCGACGATGGTGATCGCGGTGATCACCATGATCGGGATGATCATTGTGATCGGGCGCAGCCCGGTCGTACGTTCGATCGGGCCGAGCTTCACCGACATGGCGGCCATCCCGGTGTAGTGCATGCCACACACGGCCACCGCCATCAGGGCCGACGCCCCGGCGATCGGTCCCCAGCCCCGGACCGAGGTGGCGAACCAGAGGGCCGCGGTGGCCGCGGAGACCGCGATCACGGCGGACGCGACGACCAGCGTGGGCTGATAGTGGACGGTGCCGGCCATGTGCATGCCCTCCACGCCGGTGAAGTGCATGGCCAGTACGCCCAGGCCGGTGATCACGCCGGCGGTCGCGGTCTTCAGGGTGGACCGGCGGCCGTGGCCGACCACCAGGAGGCCGAACCCGACCGTGACCACGCAGATGATCAGGCTGGCCAGGGTCAGCATCGGGTCGTAGCGGACCGGGCTCTCGAGCACGTCGAAGCCGAGCATCGCGGTGACGTGCATCAGCCAGATGGCGCCGCCCCCGATCGCGAAGGCGGCAATGATCAGCCAGCGGTTGCGCCTCGACCGCGTACGGGCCTCACGGGCGCGACCAGTGGCGAGGAGGCCGAGGAAGGATCCGAGGTACGCCAGCAGGAACGCGGCGATCGGATTGAAGGCTCCATACGTGAAGTGATGAATGTGAGCCACAGGAAGCCACCTCGCGACTGAAAGAACGAACCGTCGCGAAGGATTTATGCCTATATCCGGATCTGCAGAGCGCACGCCGTGTGCGGTTCATGACGCGGCGTACCCGAAAGAGAACCGGGGCCGCCGTGCCACCATCCGCGGGGGAGTTGCGGGTGGCGGTGCGGCGACCCCGGTCGGGTCCGGAGGACGGGCGTTTTTGTGGGTCGCGTCGTACGAGCCGTTGGGATCAGGTGAAGATGCTGACGCCACCGGGGCCGACGAGGAGGCCGATGATGATCAGCACGATGCCCCAGAGGAGCTGCCGCCGGAACAGCGCGAGGATGCCGGCGACCACCAGAATTACTGCGAGGATCCAGAGGATGGTGTGCATGTCCAGGCATTACCCGAGACCGACAATCCGTTAAACCTCAACGGATGCACGCTTCGCGTCAACCTCGTCCGACAGCAGTTGGTACACGTTGTACGCCTGCTTGATCACCGGATGGGCGACGTTGCGGACGGGTACCCCGCCGGCCGTACGGCCGCGTTCGCTGCCGTGGTGGGCGTGGCCGTGCAGGGCGAGCGCGGTCGGCGCCGAGTCGATGGCCTGGGCCAGCTGGTACGCGCCGAGAAAGGGGTAGATCTCCAGCGGCTCCCCGGACAACGTCTCCGGCACCGGCGCGTAGTGCATCAGCGCCACCAGCGCGTCGCACTCGGTCGCGCGCAGCGCCACCCCCAGCCGCTCGGCGATCTCCTCGGTGGTCCGGACGAACGTCTTCATCTCGGGCTCGCCGAAGTTGCCGGCGCTGGCTCCGGCGAACCCGCCGCCGAAGCCTTTGACCCCGGCCACGCCGAGCCGGTGGCCGTGGAGCGTCAGCACGGTGGACGACCCTTCGAGGACGGTCATCCCGGCGTCGGTCAGTACGCTCGCCACCTCGTCCTGCCGGTCACTGTGGTAGTCGTGGTTGCCGAGCACGAGCACCACCGGCACGCCCAGGCCGCCGAACTCGGTGGCGAAACACTTCGCCTCGTCGAGGGAGCCATGCCGGGTCAGGTCGCCGGCCACCAGCAGCACGTCGGCAACGTCCGGCAGCCGCTCCAGAGCCGGCCGGAACCGCCCGACCACGTCCTGGTCCACGTGCACGTCGCCGACCGCGGCGATCCGGATCATGAGATTTCCTCCACCTCGGTCGGGGCCTGCGCCCGGACGATGCCGATGTCGCAGGCGATCCTCAGGTCCGGGAACCGCTGGCTCACCGTGCGGCAGATCTCGTCCCGGCGGTCCGCGCTCTCCACCTCGCCGCCGAGCACCACGGTCTGCTCGTGGCGGGCCACGGTGATGCCGGCCTCGCCGTCCGCGGCCAGCAGTCGGTGGATGGCGGCCTCGTCGTAGTCGGTCATCGCCGGTCTCCAGGCATCAGGTCTCCCGGTATCGGGTCTCCAGGCATCAGCTCTCCAGGCATCAGCTCTCCCGGCACCCGTTCTTTGGGCATCGGGACGACGTCCAGTCGGTCCAGGAGCACCAGGAAGGCCTCCGCGTACGGCGATTTCGCGGTCTCCCGGCGGACCCGGTCCCAGTCGATCAGCTCGCGCAGCGACCGCGCCACCGGCAGCCCAGTGGCAAAGTCGCAGCGGTGCTGGCTGTAGCTGAGCAGCTTGTGGATCATCAGCTGGGTGGCCGACGCGACCGGCATGCTGATCGCCTCGACCGACAACTGCTCGGCCTCGGCCAGCGTCTCGTCGGTGACCGGCGACTCGACCGGCCGGTAGATCAGATCGACCATCCGGCCGTCGTCGTACACCTTGACCAGCCAGTCCTCGGGCGGTTCCTCGACCTCGAAGCCGGCCGCTCCGAGATTCGCCAGAACCCGGTCGCGGTCCTGCTCGCGGATCAGGAAGTCGACGTCGTGATCGCTGGAGTGACCACCGTGGGCGTACACGGCGAAGCTGCCGCCGAGTGCGAACGGCACCTCGGACTGCTTGAGCGCGGCCGCCACCCGTTTCAGAGTGGTGGCCAGCCCTTCGTCCACCTGATGCGGCATGGTGGCCTCCTGTGACTCGGCGGATATGCCGACTTCGACTACCCGCGCTCCCGATCCTCCACACCCTGACGCAGTTCGTAGGCATTTGCCGGATCTGCGACTCGGGGTGGCGGTCGGCGATTGATGTGTTCTCCATCACCGAAGCATCCGGAGGGTGGGTCCGCTCCGAACCTCTTTCCAGGAGGCCGGCAACCGCCGGTCACCTGGGTGAGGTTCACTCGGACGAGCTAGTGAATACCGCAGCGGCGTGCCGCATTGTGGTCGGTGGTCCCATTCCCCGATGGGAATGGATCTCACCTTGTCCGTCGTTGGCCCTTGTGACGCCTGGAACTCCTCCGTGCGGCGACTGAACCTGACCGACCCCTTTGCCGTATGGACGGGTGACGAGCATCGCACGGCTGGTCGTGATGCCCGTCGCTGTGACGGATGAGGGGCCGATGGTGTGATCGAGCGGGCGGCGGGTATGCGTCTGCCGGGCGTCCAGCGCCGGGCGGCTCCCGATGGCAACGCCGGGAACTTCCCCAGCAAGTGTGCACTCGGTTCTCAGCTAGCCCTCAGACATTCGTGACACTTTCGACCCACCAGCCGGAATCAGTGCGAGGCGGGATCTGTTGTGCAAGATGCAGTTCCGCGAATGCACGAACTGCGGACGTTACGGGGAGGGCTCATGGACGCAGGTATCGCCCGTAACAGGGTTAGTGAAGGTTATGAGGGGACCGTGGGCAACGTGGAGAACAGTACCGTGATGCGGACCGATGAAGTCGCCGAGGAACGCGACCTCGTCGGAGTCTACCTGCACGAGATCTCCCGGACGCCGCTGTTGGATGCAGCTCGGGAGGTTGACCTCTCCAAGGCGATCGAAGCCGGCCTGTACGCCGAGCACCTGCTCGAGTCGGACGAGGTCAAGCGCGGGGTCAGCCGGGAGGAACTCGAGCGGGTCGTGCTCGAAGGCGACAAGGCCAAGGACCTGTTCATCCGGGCCAACCTCCGGCTGGTCGTGTCGATCGCCCGGCGCTACGTGCGATCCGGCATGCCGATGCTCGACCTGATCCAGGAGGGCAACACCGGCCTGGTCCGCGCCGTCGAGAAGTTCGACTACGAGCGCGGTTACAAGTTCTCGACGTACGCGACCTGGTGGATCCGTCAGGCCATCAGCCGGGCCATCGCCCAGCAGGAGCGCACCGTACGGCTGCCGGTCCACCTGGTCGAGGACGTCAACCGGATGCGCAACGTCACCCGGCAGCTCGTCCGCGAACTCGGCGCCGACCCGGAGCCGGAGCAGATCGCGGCGGCCCTCGGGGTGACTGTGGAGCGCGTCGGTGAGCTGACCCGTTGGGCTCAGGACACCGTGTCGCTGGACACCCCGGTCGGCGACGACGGGGACACCAACCTCGGTGACCTGGTCGCCGACGGTGACGCCCCGTCGCCCGAGGAGATTGTGCTGACCGCTCTGGAGCGGCAGCGTATCGAGGGTCTGCTGAACCACCTGGACGACCGGTCGGCCGGCATCATGCGGGCGCGGTACGGGCTGGAGGACGGCCGCGAGCACTCGCTCACCGAGGTGGCGTCGCGGTTCTCGCTCTCCCGCGAGCGGATCCGTCAGCTGGAGATCCAGGCGCTGGGCCGGCTGCGCGAGCTGGCCCGGGCCGAGGGCCTGCAGGCCGCGTAGGTTTCATCGACAACAAGAGGGCCGGTTCCCCGCGGGGAACCGGCCCTCTTGTTGTCGTTCCGTGAGTTCCTACCGGACCCGGCCGTAGCCGTTCGGTGTCATGACGTCCAGCGATTGTTTCTGGACAACGGTGCCTGTGTGCGGGGCGGCGATGATCTGGCCGTCACCGATGTAGATCGCCACGTGGGCGTTGTTGCGATAGAACACCAGGTCCCCGGCCTGCAGAGCGGATCGGCTGATCCGTGCGGTGTTCCCGTACTGTGCCGCGGCGTTGTGCGGCAGCGACTTTCCAGCGGCGGCCCAGGACGCCATCGTGAGTCCGGAGCAGTCGAACGAGCCCGGACCGGATGCGGCGTAGACGTAGGGCCGGCCGAGGTGCGCGTACGCGTAATCGACGGCCCGGCCGGCCGCACCCGCGAGATGCGGGACCGGGCCGGTGTAGGTGCTGCTCGGATCCGTGGCCCGGCCGTACGCGGCCTTGCGCTTGGCCAGCAGGACCTTGATCTTGGCCTCGATCGTCGACTTCGCCTTCGACAGCTGGTTGACCTCAGCGGTCTGCTTGGTCTGGGCCAGCTTCAGCGCCGCCTGACGTGCGGTGAAGTTCTGCGCGGTGGCGGTGTAGTTCGCGATGTCCCGCTGGCGGCTGCGCGAGATCTGGTCGATCACGTCCAGCCGGTCGAGCATGTCGCTCGCGGCGCCTCCGTCCATCAGCACGTTCATCGCGCCGACCTGGCCGGTCTTGTAGTAGGTGGCGGCGATGGTCTGCATCTGCGCGCTGGCCGCCTTGAGGGCGTCCTTGGCCGGCCCCAGAGACGCGGCGAGAGTCTTCTCGTCCGAGACCGTCTTCTGCAGGTCGATGTTCATCTTGTTGTACGACTCGGTGATGTCTTCGAGCTGGTTCTGCAGGTCGGAGATCTGCTTGGTCAGCGAGCTTTTGGACGGCGCCGCGTGGGCGGCGGTCATAGAAGTCCCGGTGATCGTGATCGCCAGCGCGGCGACGATCAAGGCGCGGAGCCTCGCTCGAGCTCTCGTACGGGCTGGGGACAACGGAATGCGACCCTCTCTTCCGCCGGCCGCCTACCGGGTTAGCTGACGGATTCGGGCGGGAAGATCGCCCTACCGCAGAAGCGCGGATTCACCCCACGTGCAGATGGGTCCCCGGCTCGGTGCGGCTGCCCGAGGCCCGGCTTGGGGAAGTCGGTCCCGAACCGCCACGATGATTCGGCGGCGTTGACTCAGCGCCACTGGAGGATGTGGCTGTGAACCGAGTCAACCGCACCAACTTATCGACGTAAGGAATTAAAGCAAGACCTCACAGAGTGACTTAAGACAATGGACCGGATTAGGCAAATGATCCGGATAACGCGCAGCGACGGGCTGGAATCAGAGCGTTAATTCGGCGGTCTGAGGCGCCCAGGTGTGACTTACCTTACGTTCGGCCCAGAAGGAGAAGAACGGGATCGTGCCGGCCAGCATCACCAGAATCATTCGGCCGAAAGGCCATTTCGCCCGCCGGGCAAGATCGAAGGTCAGCACGATGTACACCATGAACAGGAATCCGTGGACCGGGCCGACGACCGCGACCACGGTGTCGTCCCCGCCGATGTACTTCAGCGGCACGCCCACCAGCACGAGCACCAGCAGGACGACGCCGACGACCCAGGCGATGATCCGGTAGCGGGTGAGGGCTCCCTGCACGATCCACGTCCTCAGTGTCTGGCCCGGGTCCCGGGATAGTCACCGGGCCGGGCGTTCGGGTGGTCGGCCAGCCACGCCAGATAGTCGTTGTAAGCCTTGAGCTCGGGGTCGTCGTCCGGCGTTGCCGCCCGAGTCTCGACGCGAACCGGGCGGCCGACGGTAACAGGCGCACCTGGACGTCTCTTCTCAGGTTCCGCGGCGTCCCCGGGTTCATCCGGCACGTGGCGTTCGTGCTGGATCTCGCGGATCCAAATGAAGACGACGAACGCCGCGAACAGCGGCCATTCGAAGGTGTAGCCCCAGCTGAGGGTGTTGCCCCCAGTGGCACGGCTGTACTGCCACCAGCCCAAGGTCAGGAACCCGAGCACCAGCGCGATCGCGATCAGGTGACGGGCGATCCAGGCCGGGGACCACAGCCCTTTCATACCGGCAAGCCTACCGAGGCGCGTTTGTCCGCCGCCCGCACGGGCAACGAGGTCGCCATGACCGATTTCGAGCTCGGTGTCGACCCGGCCACGTTGACCGACGACGACCTGTACCGGGAACTGGCCAGCCTGCACCGAGCACGGCTGAACACGCTGCGGCACGGCCCTGAGGCGGCGCTGGACAATCATCTGCGCCGTACGGCCGAACTCGAGACCGAGTACCTGGCCCGTCATCCCGGCCGTGAGGTCGATCCGGCGCGGCTGACCTCGGAGCTCTAAGGGAGCCGGTCTCCGTCCATCCCGTCCCACCCGCGAGGGCTCTCCTCCTCGCCGCTGTCGTCGTTCACGATCGACTCGTCGACGGTGGTGTCCTCGTGCTCGCCGGCGAAGTCGGTGTCGGCGTCGCCGGTGCTCGCCACGTCGGCGTCGTCGCCCAAAGCTTCCAGATGTCCGCTGTTCTCGCTCACCGCACCGGAGTACCCGGAAGATCCCGGCTTATGCCGTGTGACGTGAGTCACAAGTGCTGCCGGAATCGGAGAAGGTGGCCGACGGTTGTGATGGATGTCGGTGTGTCCAGTGTCCCCGGGCCTCACCATATTGCCTTCGCGGAATACCAGTTCGGCTGGAGCCGCGATGAGCCTCTCGCCGCGAGGCGACATGCACACCGGCACCTGCGCCGCTCCCGGTTCTCCGGGGGCGGCGCATTACTTCACCCGTCCCGGGTATCTCTATCACCATGACCGACGACCGGATCACCTCACGCGCCGACGACCTTCTGCCGGAAGAGCAGGCAGCCGGCAGTGCCGACCCGTCAGCGCAGGCCGCGGCCATCCTCGAGGAGTCGGACGAGCGCGAGGACGGCGTCGCCCCCGTCCCCGAGCACCGGACCTCCGACGAAACGGTCAGTCCTGATGACACCCCCCGGTAGGTTCACATACCTACCGGATCCGTCGATCGCTGTGACACCATCCGTCCGGTGTCCGCCCCGCACCGAGGCTCCGTCAAGAGCGGTTCATCCGCTGTTTCGGGTCGCGCCGTGATCCCCGGACCAAGGCCGTGATCCCCGGACCAAGTGGGCCGCGCCGTTCCGGTCAGCGTCCAGCCGCGCCCGGGGTCCGCACCCGAGGCTGCCTTCGGGCCTGTCTCCGGGGCCGCCTTCAAGGCCGCCTTCGGGACCGCTGACAGGTCCGAGGCAGGGCCGGATGCGGTGGAGCTGGCCGGACGACTTCTGCACGAGCTGTCGGCCCGGCCGCTGGCGGCTGACTAGGTGGCCCAGGCGCTGGACCGGCTGGCGGCCTTCACCGTCGGGGCAGTTCCGGGCGCACGCCGCTGCCCGGTCGCGCTGCCCGGTCGCGCTGATCGGTCGCACTGATCGGGGAGAACGCCTCGCTGACGGTCGCCGGCGCTGAGACCGGGGGCAGAACGCCGGCCGATGACCTCCAGTACTCCCTCGGACACGGTCCGGGACTGGACGCCGCCCGGACCCGCGCCTTAGTCGCCACCGGTGACCTCGGCGCCGACGAGCGCTGGCCGCGCGTACTCGGGCTGTAGGTTCCGGCTGCGCCGTTGCGGCGATCCCGCTGGACGTGGACCGGGCGTCGGCCGGCGCGCTCTGCGTGTATGTCGCCCACCCGCGCACGGTCGACCCGGACGTGCTGCTCACCGCCATGGCGATCGTCAACCAGGCCGAGATCATGCCGAGCGAGGTGCATCGGCGGGGCCCCCGGCCGGCCGGCGCCACCGTCGACTGCGCGGCGGGCGTGATCATCGCTCAGTGCGGCTGCGGCGTCGGCGAGGCCTACGACGTCCTCCACGACACCGCCAACCGCCTGGGACTGGACCGCCACTCCTTCGCCGAACGCCTCATCGCCGCCGCTGCCCGCAACGCCGACCGCACCCCCATCCCGTCCTGACCCACCCACCGTCGCGTCGGGCCGTCGTGGCGCCCTCGATCACGGCGCCGCGGCGTCGCGGCTTGCCCTCTTCGGCGCGCAGAGGTCTCCCGGTGCCGCGCCTTGGCCGGGGTTGGTCGCCCACTGTTCGCTTGACCCAGGCGTTGTAGCCGGCTCGGCGGCCGGCCGCCCGGTGAGTTCCGGTTCGCACGATCGCCGCCGCGCCGCGCCAGTCGCCGCCGGGTCCAGCCGCCGCCTCCTCGGGCGGGAAATGCGGAAAGGGCACCGGCGCACTGCGCCGGTGCCCTTTATCCGTACGTTCGTACTACAGGCGTGGACCGTCGTTGCCGGCGCTGGCCGGCACCGTCTCCGGGTCTGCCGCGGCGTGGCGGCCGCCGTGTGAAGCCGGCTCGCTGGGAAGCGGGCCCGCGCCGACCTCGCCCGGGACGCCGTCGCTGTTCTCGGCGGCCAGGATGTCGTCGGCGCGTTGCTGCTGCGCCGAGCGGCGCGACAGCGGGATCTCCGGCAGGAAGAAGACCACGATGAGGCCGATGATCATGACCGCCAGGGCGAGCATGAACACGACCGTGATGCCGCTGGAGAAGCCGACCTTGAACGGGTGCGAGATGGCCGGGGCCAGGTTCTTCAGGAACGAGGTGTCGCTCAGGTTGCCGCCCCCGGCGGTCTGCTGCTGCAGGACCTGACCCTGCGACGGGTTGGCCGCCAGCGCCTGCTGGAACGCGGGCGTGGTGCGGGCCGTGGCGTACGCGTCGCCGATCTTGCCCGGCAGCACGTTGAACAGCACGGACAGGAAGATCGCGGTACCGAGCGTGCCACCCATCGACCGGAAGAAGGTCACCGAGCTGGTGGCCACCCCGATCTCACGGGGCGAAACGGCGTTCTGCACCGCGGTGATCATCGGCTGCATGTTGCCGCCCAGGCCGAGGCCCATCAGCACCATGATCAGCATGGTCCTCCACAGCGGCGTGTCCGCGCCGATCAGCGAGAACAGCAGGAGTGCGGTCGCCATGAAGACGCCGCCGATGATCGGGAAGATGCGGTAGCGGCCGGTACGGGCGATCAGCTGGCCGGCGGTGATCGAGCCGGCCATGATGCCGACCACGAACGGGATCATCTGCAGGCCGGCCATGGTCGCGGAGGAGCCCTTGACGATCTGCAGGTACAGCGGCACGGTCAGCAGGCCGCCGAACATCGCCATACCGACGACTGTGCTGGAGATCGAGCCGACCGCGACGGTGCGGTTGGTGAACAGCCGCAGCGGTAGCAGGGCTTCGTCCTTGTAGGCCCGTTCGGCCAGGACGAAGCCGACGATGCCGATCGCCCCGATGATGTAGCAGAGCCATGCCCGGCCGGAGTCCCAGCCCCAGTCGCGGCCCTGCTCGGCCACGGTCAGCAGCGGCACCAGGCCGACGACGAGGGTGAGCGCGCCCGGCCAGTCGATCCGGTGGTCGGTGCGGCGGTGCGGCAGGTGCAGAACCCGGGCGACCACGAACATGGCGGCGACACCGATCGGGACGTTCAGGTAGAAGATCCAGCGCCAGCCGGTGATGCCGATGATCGAGTCCTGACCGGCGAAGAAGCCGCCCAGGATCGGGCCGATGACGCTCGCGGTGCCGAAGACGGCCAGGAAGAAGCCCTGGTACTTGGCGCGCTCGCGGGGCGGCACGATGTCACCGATGATGGCCAGGGCCAGCGACATCAGACCGCCGGCGCCGATGCCCTGGATGGCCCGGAACGCGGCCAGCTCGTACATGTTCTGCGACAGGCCGCACAGCATCGAGCCGACGATGAAGATGCCGATCGCGAACAGGAAGAACGGGCGCCGGCCGTAGATGTCGGACAGCTTGCCGTACAGCGGCGTGGAGATCGTCGACGTGATCAGGAACGCCGTCGTGGCCCAGGCCTGGAGGTTGAAGCCGTGCAGGTCGTCGGCGATGGTCCTGGTCGCCGTGGCCATGATGGTCTGGTCCAGGGCGGCCAGGAACATGCCCAGCATCAGGCCGATCAGCACCGTGATGATCTGCCGATGGGTGAAGTCCGCGGACTGGTCGGCGCGTCGCGCCGCCGTGGTGGTGGAGGGGTTACTCACGCGATCTCCCGTGATCTTGCGTCCGTATCGCGGCGAATCAGCGCCTCGATCGAGCTGTTGAATTCTTCGAACAGGGCGGCGAACGTGTCGACCTTCTCGGCCGGCCAGCCGTTCAGTCCCTGCCCGAGCAGTGCGTCCCGCCCGGCGCGCATCTGCTCGACGGCGCGACGGCCGGCGTCGGTCACGGCCAGTCGCGACGCCCGGCCGTCGACCGGATCGGCCTCGCGCCGGGCGAGCCCGGCCTTGACCAGCTGGGCGGCCTGCCGGCTGACGGTCGACGGGTCGGCCTGCTTGACCTCGGCGAGGTCGGTGACACGCATCGGCCCCATCGCGTTCAGCGGGTACAGCAACATGAGAGCGGAGAATTCCGCGCCGAACGCTCCGACGTCGAGCATGCCCTTGACGCGTGCTCCCAACCGGTGGAATCGCACAAGTTCGTCGCCCAGACGGGCCGTGACGTCCCGTTCCATACGCATTGCCGTTCTTGAAGACCGATGATTGTTTGCAGCGTACAACTTGTTGGGTGACGAATACATTTCGCTCACCTCATCGAGGCTGTGACGTGGCACGCATCTCGTATACGCCTGCGGCCAGCGTCTCGGTGTCCTCGAGGGCGGCGGGCACCGGCACGACGTATTCCGCCACTTGCTGGAACAGCCGCTCGGGGAAGTACCCCCGACCAGGGTCACCAACCAGGATCCGCTCGCCTCGCCGGGCCCGGGCCGAGAGCACCGACGCCATCCGCTCGGCCACCGCCGGGCTGTAGAAGACGTCGCCGGCCAGCACGACCTGGGCCGGGCCGGCGTCGGCCACGTCCATCGCCTCCGCCCGGACGGTCACGCCGTTGGCCTCGGCGTTGCGCCGGATCGCCTCGGCCGCGTTGCGGTCCCGGTCGTTCGCGGTCACCGCGGTGGCACCGGCCCGGGCGGCGGCGATCCCGGCGACCCCCGAGCCGGCGGCGAGGTCCAGCACCACACGGCCTCGGACCTCGTCCGGATGATCGAGCACGTAGCGCGCCAACGCCTGCCCTCCGGCCCAGACGAATGCCCAGAACGGCGGCGGCTCGTCGCTGCGGTACTCGCCACCGGTCAGGTCGAAGAGGCCCACCTGGGCATCGGCCAGATGCAGCGCGATCTCCGGCACCAGCGGCACCGGATGCAGAGCGGTCGTGAGGAGAGGCACGCGGAGATTGTGTCGCCCGGGTACGACATTCCTCGCCTGATTTTCGGTGTGGCTGTGACGAGCGTCTCAGGCCGGGACGGCGAACCGCTCGGCGGCGAATCGGTCCGCGAGGTGCCGGTGGATCGTGGTCAGCATCCGGGCGCCGCGTTCGTCACCGGGATACAGGCCCAGGGCACGTTCGGTCAGCGTCAGCGCCTCCCGTACGCGCATGGTGTCGAGAGAATGCGCGGCCGCCTGCAGAAGCGCCTCCCGCAGCCGTACGCGGTAGATCTCGCGCGCCGACCCCGCCCAGGCCGACGACTCCCCGGCCAGTAGGGGCCGGTCGGCGACGTGCGCGGCCGCGACCAGCGGCGGCAACGCCCGGACGGCGGTCCGCCGGCCGGCCGCCGCGATCAGTTCGTCGAACCGGGCCACGTCCACCCGGACACGGTCCGCGACCAGGGCGTAACCGCTACCGGTGGTGGCGATCACCGAGTGCGCGGCGGACGCGTCAGGGTCGAGCCGGTGCCGCAACTGCGACACGTGATCGCGTACGGCCTGACGGTGATCGGCCGGCGGCTGTCCATCCCAGAGCAGATCGGTCAGTACGTCCGGAGAAAGTTCGCCGCGCAGCGCGAGCAGCGCCAGAATGTGGCGCGGTCCGTCGCCGCCGAAATCGTGTCCGGCCAGGCGAATGCCGCGGGTGCGGACCTGCAGCGGGCCGAAAAGCCGGATCTCATACATGAGCCGGAACTCTCCGGCACTTGAAACTGAGGTGACAAGTCCCGAGAGTGAGGGGGAGCCTCGGCCGAAAGACGTGTTGTGCAGGCCGGTCGGCCTCATCCGGACGGCGGGAGTACAAGAGGTTGCGCCCCGCCTCGCACCGGCGGTCCGTCCATTTACCCGGCGGGCTACGGTGCAACCCAAACATAGACTTCCACGTCTGTCGGACTAGAGGTGGCGGATGGCTGAAGCAGGGATAAGGGTGCTCGTGGTCGATGGTCATCAGACCTTCGCCGAGCTGCTTGGTGTCGCGCTGCGTGGACAACCCGATCTGCGGTACGTCGGTCACGCCCGGACCGGCGCAGAAGCGTTGAGTCTGGTCGGTGATCTGCGGCCCGATGTCGTCCTGCTTGATCCCGAACTGTCCGACTCAGACGGAATCGCAATCGCGGAGCTTATGCGCCACCGGTACCCGGAGACGCGCGTGGTGATCCTGACCGCCAGTAACGAGCAGGCGCTGGTCGGACGGGCCACGGCGGCCGGGGCGGCCGGCTTCCTGACCAAGAACGGCCCGCTCGGCGACGTGCTCAACGCCGTGCACACCGCGCACGGCGGCGGCATGACCGTCTCCACCGACATTCTCGCCCGGTTGCTGCGCAGCACGTCACCGGTGGTCGGTCCGCGCGCCGGAGGACTCACCGCGCGCGAGTTCGAGGTGCTGGAGCTGATGGCGGCCGGGCTCGACCCGCGCGCCATCGCCCGGCGTCTGGGGATCAGCGTGCACACCTGCCGCGGGTACGTTAAGGCGGTGCTGGCCAAGCTGGGCGCGCACAGCCAGCTCGAAGCGGTGGCGGTCGCCCGGCGTCGCGGCCTGATCGAGCCGCAGTCCGGCGTGCGGTAACACAGAGTAATTCGCGTCGACACTCATCCGAAGGGTGCTGCGCTCCGTATTCACAGCGGGGCGCTAACTGCGGAGATGGGGCCGCAGGCGCGGATGGAGGACGTCGCGTGGAACCGAGAACGGCCGGGAACGAAGTCTTGGCGGGCGTACCGTCGACTTCAGGCGCGCATTGGGCTAATCGCGACAATGCGCCGGGGTCGCGGCACGGCGGTGACCACGGGACGACCTTCCGGCGGCCGCCGGCGCTGAACTCCTTTGAGGAGATTGCGGTGGCCGACGCGGACGAGTTGTCGCCGTCGGCCTACCTGCCGGAGCTGCCGTCGACGAGCTGGTTCGCCGACGCCGACCGCCGGACCCGGGACAACGAGCCCGCCGCCGCTCTTCCGGTGCGTACGCCCGGCAGAGGGCTCGCCGGCAGTGGGCCGGCCGACGACCTGCCCGTGCGGTCGGCGGGGGCCGAGGCTCCGGCTCGCGAGCTCGAGCCGGTCGGCCGACGCGGGTACGGCTCGGGGCCGGCCACCGGCAAGCGCTCCTACGAGCCCGGGATCGGCGACAAGCGCGCCTTCGAACCGGACCCGGCCGATCGGCCCGGCTACGAGCCCGAGCCGGCTGAGCAGTATCGCCTGGCGCCGGAGTTCGGCCCGGCACCGCCGGCCATGCCCGGTCGAGTCTCCTTCGGAGTGTCGGCCGGTCCGATCTCCCCGCACCGCCCGACCTCCCCGGCCGCACCCGCGATGCCGGCGCCGCGCCCGACGTCCCCGGCTGTGCCGGCCCGGTTCCCGGATCCGGCGCCGTCACCCGCCGACACCGGTCACGCCGGTCCTGCCGGTCCTGCCGGTTCTAGCGGTCCTGCCGGTCCTATCGGTTCCGGCGGCTATGCCGGCGCCGCCGGACATGCCGGGCCCGGCAATCATGCCGGCGCCGCCGGACATGCCGGCGCCGCCGGACATGCCGGGCCGACCGCCGGACCGGCCGGTCACGCTGCGGACCGCCCGGACAGCATCTACAAGCCGGCCCAGGCCCACCGTGCGCCGGCCTCGGGCGAATCACCCCGCCGCCGGTCCCGGCTCACCGTCTTCGGCACCGCCGTGCTCACCGCGCTGGTCCTGCTGGGCGGCGGACTGGCCGGGATGGCGTACTTCTCCGGCGACGACACGTCGATGAAGCAGATGCTCACCCTGGGTGCGGCCGGCGACGACCGGACGGTCAGCGCGCCCCTGGACGGCCGTACGACCGCCCAGTTCGAGCTCGTCGCCGCCACCACCAAGGCCACCGTCCGTACGGCCGATCTCGGTGACGACCTCTACCGGATCACCACGCCCGACTCCTCCGGGGTGCGGCCCAGCCCGGTGCTCAGCGACGATCGCGTGCAGCTGCACCTGACGCCCGACGGCCGGCCGGCCGGTGGCAACGTCGACGTTCTGCTGTCGTCCAAGGTGAGCTGGGCGCTGCGGTTCACCGCGGGCGCCGACGAGCAGATCGTCGACCTGTCCAGCGGCCAGGTCAGCGGGCTCGACGTGCTCGGCGGGATCCGGCGGTTCCAGCTCAAGCTGCCGAAGCCGATCGGCACCGTGCCGGTCCACATCACCGGGGCGATCGAGGACTTCTCGATCCAGTCGCCGGTCGGCAACCCGGTACGGGTGCAGGTGGACAGCGGCGCCAAGACGGTGGCCGCGGGCAAGGTGACTCTCAAGGACGTCAAGCCCGGGTCGACCCTGACCCCGAAGGACTGGAAGGTCACCAACCGGTACGACGTGGACGCGGCGGCCCGGGTGACGCTGCTCTCGGTGGTCAACGCCGGATAGGGATGCCGCCGGACAGGCGATGCCGGACAGGGGATGCGACCGGCGGGCTGGGGTGCCCGCCGGCCACCACCGCGGAACCTACGACAGGACCCGCAGCCGTACGGTCTGGCTCATCGCCCGCAGCTTCTCCAGCACCTCGTCGCTGAACGCGCCGCCGATGTCGGTGATCAGGTAGCCGTACTCGCCGCGGGTGCTCAGCAGCTGGCCCTCGACGTTGACGTGGTGCTCGGCCAGGATGCTGTTGACCTGCGCCAGCACGCCCGGGGTGTTGATGTGGACGTGCACCACGCGGCTCATCCCGGACTGCTCGGGCAGCGCGATCGACGGCAGGTTGACGCTCAGCGTGGTGTTGCCCTCCTGCAGGAAGTGCACCAGCTTGTTGGCCACGAAGTCGCCGATGTCCGACTGCGCCTCCTCGGTGGACCCGCCGATGTGCGGGGTGAGGATGACGTTGGGCAGACCGCGCAGCTCGGAGACGAACTCGTCGCCCCGGCCCTTCGGCTCCGACGGGAACACGTCGACGGCCGCGCCGGACAGGTGCCCACTGCTCAGCGCCTCGCGCAGCGCCAGGTGGTCGACGACGATGCCGCGGGACAGGTTCAGGAAGATCGCGCCCGGGCGCATCCGGGCGAACTGCTCGGCGCCGAAGAACCCGGCGTTGCCCGGCCGGCCGTCCACGTGCAGCGTCACCACGTCCGACTCGGCGAGCAGCTCGTCCATGCTGCTGCAGCGGTGTGCGTTGCCGAGCGCCAGCTTGTCCGCGGTGTCGTAGAACACCACGTGCATGCCGAGGTTCTCGGCCAGCACGGACAGCTGGGTGCCGATGTTGCCGTACCCGACGATGCCCAGCTTGCGACCCCGGACCTCGTGGCTGCCGACCGCGGCCTTGTCCCAGACGCCGCGGTGCATCAGCTCGTTCTTCTCGGTCAGCCGGCGGGTCATCGCGATGATCTCGGCCAGCGCCAGTTCGACCACCGAGCGGGTGTTGGAGAACGGCGCGTTGAACACGGCCACCCCGGCCGTCGAGGCGCTGACGAGGTCGATCTGGTCGGTGCCGATGCAGAACGCGCCGATCGCGACAAGGCTGTCCGCGGCCTCCAGCGCCTTGGCCGTGACCTTGGTCTTGGACCGGATGCCGAGCAGATGCACGCCGGGAATGCGCTCGATCAGCTCCACCTCGTCGAGCGCGTTGCGGACGGACTCGACCTGGTAGCCCTCCGACTCGAGCCGCGACACCGCGTCGGGGTGGATGCTCTCGAGCAGCAGGACTCGCACCTTGGCTTGGTCGATCATCACTTTCCGTTTCATCGTCGGGATGGGCGCGGTCAAGACTAATGCGCCGCCGGGGCCGTCTTCACCCACGTCAGGAACGTCTCACCCTGGGAGAGTTGATACGCCCGTACGGTCGGCAGGCCCGGCGGGTCGGGTTGCCGGCCCTGATACTGCCAGTAACCGGTCAGGGCGGCGATCACGTCGTACGAGAGTCCCGGGTCGACCCCCGCCAGCACCGGCTGGACGTCCCCGTCGTACCGGGCCACGTCGATCGCGAGCAGGACGGTGTCGAACCACGCCGGCCCGACGGCACCCCACGGCCAGTCGACGATCACGATGCGCCCGTCCGTACGGACCAGGAGATTGTCGGCCCGGATGTCGCAGTGCGTGAGTGTGTCCCCGGCGGCGAGCGAGGCGAGGCCCCGCGCCGCCGCGGCCCGCAGGTCGTCCAGATGGGCGACCGCCCACGGGTCGAGGTCGGCCGGCGGATCGGCGGCCAGCCGGTCCCATCCGCCGAAGTCGAAGCGGAACAGGTCCTGCACGGTCGCCGGGCCGGGCACCGGCACGGGCGTGGTCGTCCGGGCCAGCTCGGCCAACGCGGTCCGGGCGGCGGCGATCTCCTCCGCCACCCAGGGCGTCCGCGGGTGGCGGCCGTCGACGTCCTCGAACACGAGCGTCACCCACTCGCCGTCGTCGATCGAACCGAGCAGCGCCGGAACCGGCGCATCCGGCGGCAGATGGCGGGTGACGTGCGCCTCGGCCCGCGCCAGCTCGACCGACGTCGGGTTGAGCGACATGCCGACCGCCTTGACGAAGGCCCGCCGCCCGTCCGCGGTGACCACCCGGTCCGCGGTGCCGGGCGAGAACCCGCCGGGCTGCGTGTCGGCTCTCACCACCGGCGAGCCGAGCAGGTCACCGACGGCGCGCGTCACCCGCCTGGGCAGTTCACCCCAGCCGATCCGGACACCTTGCGCGGGAATCATGAGGAGATCCTGACAAGCCGGCCGCCCACGCGAAACGGAGTTTCGGGGCCTGTGGATAACTTCGGGCCCGCATCCGGCGAGCCCCTACCGTGTGCGCATGGTCATTTCGAGCCGGCCCGGCTGAGGTCCACATCGGCCGGTCACACGCCGACCGCCCGCCCGGGTGAGCCGGACGGGCGGTCGGCGCCTGCGAGAAAAGCAAGCCTAGGCGTCCTGTCGCTTGAGGCGGGTGCCGGCTGCGGCCGCGAGGACGACCAGGTAGCCGAGGAAGACGGCCAGCGCGGCCGCCGGCGCCAGCGTGCCGGCCGACGACGCGACGGTGCCGATGGCCGCGCCGGCCTGGGACGGGAGGTACGGCGCCAGGGTGTCGCGCCAGCTGTCCGGCAGCAGGAGCTGCACGATGCCGTCGAGCAGGAACATCACGCCGAAGAAGGTGCTGATCGCGGCCGGGGTCGACCGCAGCAGCGCGCCCAGCGACAGGCCGAGCAGACCGGCGCCGGTCACGTACGCCGCGGACCCGACGATCGCCCGCCACGCCCCCGGATCGGAGAGTGCGGCGCCAGCGCCACCGATGATCGCCTGACCGCCGAGGAAGGCGCCGAACGCGGCCACCAGCATTAGCGGGAACACCACCGCGGTGAACACCGCCGCCTTGGCCCACAGCACCGGCAACCGCTTGGGCACGGCGGCGAACGTCGACCGGATCATGCCGGTGCCGTACTCGCCGGACATCAGCAGCACGCCCAGCGCGCCCAGGACCAGTTCGGCCAGAGTGCCCCCGGACAAACTCAAATCGATCGGATTGGTGGCGGCCTGACCGCGGGGGCCGGGACCGCCGCCGATCTGTGACGCCAGGAGACCGACGCCGACGAAGACCACCACCGCCGCCACCAGCGTGACGCGGGTGGACCGCAGCGACCAGAACTTGATCCATTCCGACTTGATCACCCGGGTCTGGGTGACCTTGAGCTCGGCCGCCGCGGTCATGCCGGCACCACCTCTCGCGCCGTGTACTCCACCGAATCCTTGGTCAGTTCCATGAACGCCTCCTCGAGCGACGGCCGCTGGGCGGACAGCTCGTGCAGCACGATGCCGGCGGCCGCTGCCCGCTCACCGATCACCTCGGCGCTGATGCCGGCGACCTCGATCAGTCCGCGGCCGACGTTCGTGATGGTGACGTCCGGGCCGGTCAGCAGGTCGTGCAACGCGACCGCTTGCGGCGACCGCACCCGTACGGTGTTGTGGGCGGCCTGATCGATGAACGCCTGGACCGGCGTGTCGGCGATCAGCCGGCCGCGCCCGATGACGATCAGATGTTCCGCGGTCAGCGCCATCTCGCTCATCAGATGCGAGGACACGAAGACGGTGCGCCCGTCGGCGGCCTGGCTCTGCATGAGCTTGCGGATCCAGAGGATGCCCTCCGGGTCGAGGCCGTTGACCGGTTCGTCGAGGATCAACGTCCTCGGGTCGCCGAGCAGCGCCGACGCGATCCCGAGTCGCTGCCCCATGCCCAGCGAGAATCCGCCGGCCCGGCGCCGGGCGACCTCGTGCAGCCCGACCAGGTCGATCACCTCGTCGACCCGGGACCGCGGGATGCCGGTGGTCGCGGCCATCGCGCGCAGGTGGTTCAGCGCGGACCGGCCGGTGTGCACGGCGCGGGCTTCGAGCAGGGCGCCGACCTCGTGCATGGGGGCCTTCAGTTGCTCGTACGGGCGGCCGTCGATCGTCGCCGAACCGGACGACGGCCGGTCCAGTCCCATGATCATGCGCATGGTGGTCGACTTGCCGGCGCCGTTGGGGCCGAGGAAGCCGGTCACGATGCCCGGGCGGACGGTGAAGGTCAGGCCGTCGACCGCGGTCTTCGGGCCGTAGCGCTTGGTGAGTTCGCGTACCTCGATCATGTCCACCACGGTCCCCGACACCGGTCGTAGTCGGCGTCGTCCAGGCGTGGACATCCGGGCGTACCACCGCGGCAGTAGGGCCCGTACCGTCGCCGGACGACGCCGAGACGGCAAACCCTGCCGTACCGTCTGATCCATGGCCGAACGAGCGACGTTGCTGCGCGCGCGCAGCCTGGCCGGGCGTCATCCGGTGGCGTTCGACGTCGTCCTCGGCCTGCTCGTCGGCGTGCTGCCGATCATCGTCGTCACCACCGGACTCGGGCCGCCCCGGGGCGGCATGACCGTGTCGACGTTCTGGGTGGTGGCCAGCGGTCTCAGCGCCGCCGTTCTGGTGGGTTTCCGGCGCCGCTGGCCGATCCTGGTGTTCGCGCTGGCCACCGTCTGCGCGCTGGTCACCATGGCGGCCCACGGGCTGACCCCGGTGCTGCTCATCGCGTCGTTCATCTGCGCGGCCACGACGGCGACGCTGACCAGCCGCCGTACGGCCTGGACCGCCGGACTGGCCGCGGCGCTGGTGCTGTACTTCGGGGCGGTGCTGACCGGCCGCGGCTGGACCTCGCCGGAGAGCCTCGGCATCGTCGCCTGGCTGGGCATGGCGATCGCCGTCGGTGACGCCCTGCGATCACGGCGGGCGTACGTGTCGGCGATCGAGGAACGCGCGTTGCGGGCCGAGCAGACGCGTGAGGAGGAGGCTCGGCGGCGGGTGGTCGAGGAGCGGCTGCGGATCGCCCGGGAGCTGCACGACGTCGTGGCCCACCACATCGCGCTGATCAACGTGCAGGCCGGCGTGGCCGCGCACGTGCTGCGCTCGGATCCGGATCAGGCCGAGGACGCTCTGGCGCACGTACGGAAGGCGGCCCGCACCGTGCTGGACGAGACATCGACCCTGCTCGGGGTGCTGCGCCGCCCGGGCGAACCGGACGACACCGAACCGACCCGCGGCCTGGCCCGTCTCGGCGGCCTGCTGGACGCGCTGGGTGGCGCCGGGATGCGGGTCGAGCACCGTCAGGACGGCGAGTCCCGGGAGCTGCCGTCGGCGGTCGACCTGGCGGCGTTCCGGATCGTGCAGGAGTCGCTGACCAACGCGCAGAAGCACGGCACCGACGGCCGGGCGCGGCTGACGCTGGGTTACGCGCCGGGCGGGCTGCGGATCGCCGTCACCAATCCGTCGGCCGACGCGCCGATCGGCGGAAGCGGCCATGGCCTGCTCGGCATGCGCGAGCGTGCCGCCGCGGTCGGCGGCACGGTGTCGGCCGAGCGGTCCGGTGGCCGGTTCGTGGTCGAGGCGTTCCTGCCCGCGCCGGCAGCCCGCCCGTGACCATCCGGGTGCTGCTGGCCGACGACCAGACGCTGATCCGGGCCGGCTTCAAGGTGCTGGTCGACTCCGCGCCCGACCTCGAGGTGGTGGGGGAGGCGACGAACGGGCGGGAGGCGGTCGACCTGGCCCGGAAGCTGCGGGCCGACGTCGTGCTGATGGACATCCGGATGCCCGACCTGGACGGCATCGAGGCCACCCGCCTGATCACCCGCGACGAGGACCTGGCCGGTATTCGCGTGCTGATCCTGACCACGTTCGAGATCGACGAGAACGTACTGCGGGCGTTGCGGGCCGGAGCCAGCGGGTTCCTCAGCAAGGGCGTCGAGCCGGCCGACCTGCTGGACGCGATCCGGCTGGTCGCGGCGGGGGAGGCGCTGCTGTCGCCGAAGGCCACCCGCAGCCTGATCGAGCGGTTCCTGGATCAGCCCGAACCGGACGCGACGACCGCGCCGGCGGCCCTGGACGTGCTGACCGAGCGGGAGCGGGAGGTCCTGGTGCTGGTCGCCGCCGGCCTGTCCAACGATGAGATCGCCGAGCGCCTCTATGTGTCCCCGCTCACGGCCAAGACCCACGTCAACCGGGCGATGACCAAACTCGGCGCTCGCGACCGGGCCCAGCTGGTCGTGATCGCGTTCCAGACCGGGCTCGTACGACCAACGTAGTAGATGTGATTCCTGCGTCAGTAGGACGTCACGGGGCGTTCGAAGGAGCAGGCTTGATCGTATGAGTTCGCTGGGGTGGGCAGCCGTGCTGTCCGTGCTGTCAGCGGTCAGCTATGCCGGGGCGGCCGTGGTGCAGGAGCGGCTGGCCGCTGCCGGACATCGAGGGCTGTCCCGCTGGGTGACCTCGCTGGCGCTCACCGGACTCGGCGCGATCCTGCACGTGGTGGCCCTCGACTTCGGCACGATCGGCGTGGTCCAGGCGCTGGGCACGCTCACGTTGCTGTTCGCCCTGCCCATCGCCGCCTGGCGGACGCACTCGCCGATCGGCACGCCCGCGTGGCGCAACGCCGGCTTCACCGTGGCCGGTCTGGTGGGCCTGATCGCGCTGACCGCGATGCCCACCGGCACCGGCGTCGTCACCGCGGACGTCTGCCGTTATCTGACCCTGGGCACGATCGCGGTGGTGGCCGCGCTTGGCGTCGCCGCCTGGCAGTCGGAGTCGCCGCTGACGCGGGCCCTGGCCCTGTCGGCCGGCTCGGGGGTGGCGTTCGCCATGTCCTCGGTCTTCGCCAAGGCGCTGTTCTCCTCCTTCTCGATCGGGCTGGCACTGATCGTGGCGGTGCTGGGGGCCATCGGGTTCACTGTCGGCCAGCTCTCCTACAAGGGCGTCGGACTTTCCGCGCCGCTGGCCATGGTCAGCGTCTCCAACCCGGTCGTGGCCGCGATCGTCGGTGTGGCCGTGTTCGGCGAGGGCTTCCGCTTCGGCGTGTTCGGCACCATCGCCGCCGTGGCCGCCGGCGTGATCGCCGCGACCGGCGTCGTCGGCCTCTCCCGCCGCACGGCCGCCGACGTCCTGCGCCAGAGCGACCTCGCCGTCGCCGGTTAGCTGTAGCAGCTCTCGGGTTACGGGCCGGCTCGGCGCTCCTCGGAGGTCACCGGAAAGCTGGCCCCGGCGATCGTCCCCACGAAATCGGTGATCACCGCCAGTTGCTCGTCGTCGTAGCGGGCGAGCAGCTGGAGCATCTGGTCCGCCTGCCCCTGGTAGTGCGGGTCCACCCGGACGCGTGAGTCGTCGGTGAGCGACACGATCACCTTGCGCCGGTCCGCGCCGTCCCGCTCCCGCCGGACCAGCCCGGCCTTCTCGAGCCGGTCCAGCACGCCGGTCACCGTGCCGGTCTTCAGCCCGGTCATCTCGGCGAAACGCCCCGGCGTCAACGGCCCGTGCACGTCCAGCAACGTCAGGAACTGGGCGTCGCTGGCACCGAGTTTCAGCTGTTCGGCGACCTGGTGACTGAACAGGACGGCGGACGCGATCATCCGCCGCACCGACTCGACGACGTCGAGCTCCTGCTGCTGCCGATTTTTACTCGTGGACACAAGTATCTCGTCATCGCTAGTATCTCGGAATACCGAGATAGTTGGCTTTACGAGGGATTTTCTCACGGGGAGGACCAAGTCCATGACACGAGCGCGGACGGCACTGGTGATCGGCGGCGGAATCGCCGGTCCGGTCGCGGCCATCGCCCTGCGCCGGGCGGGCATCGAGGCGACCGTGTACGAGGCGTACGACGAGACCGCCGACGGCGTGGGCGGCGAACTGATACTCGCCCCGAACGGCATGGCCGCCCTGGCCGTGATCGACGCCGCCACCGCCGTGGCCGACGCCGGCATCCCGATGCCGCGGATGGTCCTGGAGACCGGCACCGGCAAGCGCCTGGCCGAATTCCACGACCTGCCCGGCCTGCCCACCAGCCACCTCTTCGCCCGCCCGGACCTGTACCGCACGCTGGTCGAGGTCGCGGTGCGGGCCGGCGTCCCGTTCGCGTACGGCAAACGGCTCACCGGCTTCGAGTCCGCCGGCACGGGCGTGACCGCCACCTTCGCCGATGGCGGCACCGCCACCGCGGACGTCCTGGTCGGTGCCGACGGCATCCGCTCGACCGTCCGCACCCTCCTCGACCCGGACGCCCCGGGTCCCCGGTACGTCGGCCTGCTCGGACTCGGCGCCTGGGTCACCGACGCCGGCCTGCCCCCGACCGACGGCGCGATGCACTTCGCCTTCGGCCGGCGCGCCTTCTTCGGGTACTCCGTCGACGCCGGCCACGCCGGATGGTTCGCCAATCTGCCCTCGGCGAAGCCGCTGACCGCGGCCGAGACCCGGCGGATCCCCGACGAGGAATGGCTGCGCCGGCTGAGGGAGCTGTACGCCGCCGACACCCTGCCCGCGCTACGGATGCTCGACCTGGTCCGGCCGGGGGATCTGGTCAACGTCGGCGCGATGCACGACATGCCGCCCGTGCCGGTGTGGCACCGTGGCCGCGCCGTCCTGGTCGGGGACGCCGCCCACGCGACGTCGCCGAGCTCGGGCCAGGGCGCGTCACTGGCCGTCGAGAGCGCCATCGAGCTGGCCCGTTGCCTGCGCGACCTGCCGTTCGAGGAGGCCTTCGCCGCGTACGAGCGCCTCCGCCGCCCGCGCGTGGAGAAGGTCATCTCGCAGACCACCCGGGTCAACCACGACAAGGCGCCGGGCCCGCTCGCCCGGGTCATCCGGGACCTGACCTTCCCGCTGGCGATGCGGACGTTCTACCGCCCGGAGAAGATGATGGGCTGGATGCACCGTCACGCGATCGACTGGGACGCGCGTGTTCCAGCGGCAGCGCCACCGCGTTGACGACCGCCAGCAGCAGCCGGGCGTTACTCCACAGTGGTGGGCCCAGGGCGGTCACCGGCAGCACCATGAGAACGGCCACGGCGGTGATCCACGCCGCGCGCACCGGTCGCCGCGCTGCCCGCCACAACGCCACCACCGCGATCGCGCCACCGATCACGAGCCCCGACGAACAACAACGAGTTCAGCGCGCGGCTCTCGTTGGACGGCGCCACGTGGACGTACGTACATCACCCGGAGGTGCCGTAGCTTGGGGCAATGTCCGCCGACGCCGCCCATCCTCGTGACCCGGCCGGGAGCCCGTCCGTGACAGACATCGTCCGCCTGCCCCAGTTCCCTTTTCCGGTGACCGCGTCGTCCCACCCGGACGTGTGGCACCGTGACGGACCGGCCGGTGCCGTCATCGCCCACGCTCCCGGCCACACCGACTTCTACGTCAACCCCGGTGGTGCGGACTCCGCCGACGCCGAGACGATGCTCAACGCCGTCACCCTGCTCGGACTCCCACCCGTCGGCGACTTCCAGTTCAGCGCGCGGGTCAGCGTCGACTTCCGCTCCCAGTACGACGCCGGCGTGCTGCTGTTGTGGGCCGATGAGACGCACTGGGGCAAATTCTGCTTCGAGTTCTCCCCGGCCTCGTCGCCCATGGTCGTCTACGCAGCGCCTGGCCGACCTGCGCGACGGCTCCTGAGCGCGGCCGAAGCCGCCGCCTGCCGGCCGGCAACGCACTGCCGGACCCGGGCGACAGTCCACACCCGGCGCCGCCGGCCGCGTCGCTCCTCGACCCGGGCGATGTCGGCTTGCGACTTCGGTGGATGGACGTTGTCGCGCAGCGTCCGCGCGACCCCGACCACGGGGTCACCGGTCGACGACGTGCGGCCGGCGGCGATCATGGGAGCGGTGCCCACCGTCGCCGGATCCTGGAGGCAGCGCAACATCAGAGCCGCGATGTCGCCGCTCGTGACGCTGTTCCACGGTCCGATACCCTGGGCGCCGGTACGGACGTTGGCGGTGCCGGGCCAGGCGTGATGCGGAGGGTACGGATGACCGTCCTGAGGTGGTCGACGGGCAGCCGACGGGTTGGGCGGTCACCGACCGCAGCCCGGTCAAGACCCGTCACCTGGCCGCCAACCCGTACCCGTACGTGTCCTGCGCGTACTGGAGCCCCGGCGCACGACGCCGTGTACGTGGACTGCGTGGCCACCTGGGTCGAGGACATCGCCGGCCAGCGACCCCTGGCATTCCTCCGGACTCTTGAGTCGGACCGTCGCGTTGCCGTCGGTCAGGGCCGGCGACCGAACCGGTCGACCAGCAGCGCCAACCGCTGATCATGCCTCTCCCGCGGGAGGCGGCCCCCGCGGGTGAGCGTGACCAGGCCGTGTAGGGCGCTCCACAGCACCTCGGTGAGCACCTCCTCCTCGTCCCCGGCGGCGACCGCGTGCGCGGCCCGGCGCAACTCGTCGAAGGCGTCGTTCAGGGCGGCCGGCGTTTCGGCGGTGGCGAACGGCAGGTCGACCGCCCGGCTGAACATGGCGTCGTACACCGCTGGGGACTGCTCGGCGAAGCCGACGTACGCGGCGGCCACGGCGGCCAGCGCCTCCCGGGCGTCCGATGACGGGGCGACCGCGGCCTGCAACTGCCCGGCCAGCTCGGCGAAGCCCTGTACGGCGACCGCGGCCATGATCGCGCCCTTGCCCGCGAAGTGGGTGTACAGAACGGGTTGGCTGTACTCGACGCGCTCGGCCAGGCGCCGGGTGGTGACACCCTCCCAGCCTTCCGCCTCGGCCAGCTCTCGGGCCGCCGCGACGATCAACCGTTCCCGTTCGGCCTGTTCGCGCTGCCTCCGGGCCTGTGTCGTCATGCCCCATATCCTAGCAGCGCTAGACGACCTGCCGTCGCTATCCACGCGCCGGCAGAGGGCCGGCACAGTGCTCCCCCCGCTGCCGGATTGATGGCCCCGAGCTGGGCGCGCCGGCATGATTCGAACTTCATCGATTACTGGAAGGCGACGCTGGTTCCGCCTGCGCCAAGCGGTGCCGCTGCCTCAGGAATGGCGTTGTCGACGAGGACGGCGGCGATGGCGGCGGCGGTGGCCAAGGTTTCGGTGTTGAGCACCCGGCTGCGGGCCGAGGCGCCATCCAGGAGCAGCGCCAGTTGTTCGCCGAGCTGTTCGGGGTCGGTTGCGCCGGCCGCCCGGGCGGTGTCGGTGAGCCGTGCGGCGAAAGCTGTCTTGTAGTCGCGGGCGAGAACGCGTGCCGGGTGTCCGGGGTCCTGGATTTCGACGGCCGCCGCGATGAACGGGCACAGGGGCGCGTGGATGTCGAAGACCGCGAGGAGTCGTTCGATGGG
The DNA here is from genome assembly GCA_964236515.1 of uncultured Actinoplanes sp. Taxonomy (GTDB): domain Bacteria; phylum Actinomycetota; class Actinomycetes; order Mycobacteriales; family Micromonosporaceae; genus Actinoplanes. The sequence goes on along the minus strand of CAXSDA010000002.1, from coordinate 77,605 downwards.
CGGGACGCCGAGGTGTGGCCAAGCACCTCGACAAGCTCGGCACCGAAAGAGCATCGGGCACGGAAGTCCCGGAAGAAGGGCCTCATGATCAATGATCAAGGGCTTGACCAGGCGCGCCCGGCAGGATTCGAACCTGCGACCGACGGATTAGAAGTCCGTTGCTCTATCCGCTGAGCTACGAGCGCCTGCTCGGGCGCGAGAGGCTCCGCCCGGCAGGCACATCCTAGGCGGTCGCCTGGGACTTGTCGTCGGCCTTGTCCGCCGCCGGGCGTGCCGTCGCCGCCGCATCTTCCGGTGCCGGCGGGACGTCGATCTCGGGGGTGCCGGGCGCGGGCACGAAGGCGTCCACCCAGCGGCCGAGTTCGCGGAACACCTCGGCTCGGACGTCTTTGCCGGACAGTGTCAGGTCGTGCAGGCCGCCGTCGAAACGGGCGATCGTGACCCGCGGGCCCAGCTTGGGCGCCCACCGGACAATGTGCTCGACGTCCAGCACCGAGTCGGTCAGCCGGGCGTCCTCGGTCCAGCCGCGCCCCCGGAACGTACGGCTGGAGCAGGCGACCAGAATCGGCGCGTCGATCGACAGGCCCCGCCGCAGGCGCTGCTGTCCGCGCTGGATGGCCTGCAGCCAGCCGAAGCGTACGGGGAAACCCAGAACGGGCTTCCAGGCCAGGTCGTACGTCCATTCGCCCCGGTGGTCGCTGTGCAGGCTTTCGCCGTACAGCCCGAGGGAGTTCATCGGCAGGATGCGGTACGGCGTGCGGCCGGCGAACGCGGTCAGCGCGCTCATCATCGGCCGCCGCATCGCCCAGGGCACGTTGAAGTCGAAGAACGGGCTGTTCAGGAACAGGCCGTCGACGATGCCCTGATCCTGCCGGGCGTGCGCCCACAGCGCCGTGATCAGGCCACCGGTGGAGTGGCCGGCCACCAGCAGCTGGTCGTGGCCGTCGACCTCGCGGATGATCCGGGCCGATTCGTCCAGTTCGGGGAAGTAGTCGGTGAGGCTGCGGGCGAAGTTCGGCGTCTGGTGGGGGAGCAGGCTCCGGCCGTATTTGCGCAGGTCGAGCGCGTAGAAGTCCCAGCCGCGTTCGGCGAAGAAGTCGGCCAGGTGGGTTTGGAAGAAGTAGTCGACGAAGCCGTGCACGTACAGGATCGCGCGCCGCGTCGGGGCCTCCGCGCGCCGGCGCACGAGGGTCGCGACCACCGGGCCTTCGTCGTCGCTGCCCAGGTCGATGGTGTGCCGCTCGTACGGCGTGCCCAGAAGATCCGTCTCCACGACGGCCACATTACCGGCGCGTACCACATCCGGGGAGGGCCCGGCGGTTATCCACAATTGCGGCTGTCCACAGGCCTTCGAGCGGACTTCCGCGGATCCGGCCAAGCTCACCGCACCAACCTTCCGTGGTGAGGAGAGAACCGTGTTTGATACCAATCTCGTGGTGGTGGGCAATGTGATGACCGCGCCGGAGTGGCGCCGGACGCCCGGCACCGGCGTGATGGTCGCGCACTTCCGGATGGCCTCGACGGCCCGCCGTTTCGACAAGGAGTCCGGCCAGTGGGTCGACGGCAATCAGCTGCGCCTGCGCGTCACCTGCTGGCGGAAGCTGGCCGAGAACGTCAGCTCGTGCCTGGCCGTCGGTGACCCGATCATGGTCGCCGGTCGGCTGTTCACGCAGGACTGGGTCGACAACGACAACAACAACCGGACCTCGTACGAGATGGAGGCCGTCGCGGTGGGTCACGACCTGGCGCGGGGCAAGAGCCGGTTCTACCGGACCAAGTCGTCCGGGTCCATCAGCGAAGTGGAGATGGCCGAGGCCGGGGCGTACGTCCGGGGTGAGGCCGCCGAGCCCGTACCCGATGACGAGGTCCCGGCCCGGTACGGCGACGGCGTGCCCGACGAGCCCGAGCCGCAACTGGCTCCGGAATCGGCTCGGCTCGGCCCGGACGACGAGCCCGAGCCGGTCGACGACCCGCGGGAGGACCCGGGCGGTCGTCCGCAGCGCAGCACCTCGCGGCGGCGCCCCGCGATGGCGACCGCCTGATGAGCCGCCGCCGTTCCGGGAGTGACGCCCCCGCGATCTCCCGGAACGGCGGCACCCTAGTCCGGCCGGTCCACCTCACCGGGCAGACTGGGAGCGTGCGGGAACGAGGGGTGGCGGACGCGGCCGGGCTGGTGGCCGGCTACGCGCTGGACGCGCTCTTCGGCGATCCGCGCCGATTCCACCCGGTTGCCGGGTTCGGCACGGCCGCCGGCGTCCTCGAGCGCCGGCTCTATGCGCCCGACCGCCGCTCGGGGGCGGCCTTCACCGTCCTCGCCGTCGGCCTTCCGGTGCTGGCCGGGGCGGTCGCGGCGGCGGCCACCCGCCGTCGTCCGGTGGCCCGGGCGGCGCTGGTCGCGGCGGCCACCTGGACCGTGCTCGGAGGGCGGACGTTGCGACGGGAGGCGCGGATCATGGCCGGACATCTGACCAGCGATGATCTGGCCGCCGCCCGCGGCCGGCTCGGCAACCTGTGCGGGCGGGATCCGGCGGCGCTGGACGAGCCGGACCTTGCCCGGGCCGTGGTCGAGTCGGTGGCCGAGAACACGTCCGACGCGGTGGTGGCGCCGTTGCTCTGGGGGGCGGTGGCGGGCTTGCCGGGGTTGCTGGGCTACCGGGCGGCGAACACGCTGGACGCCATGGTCGGGCACCGGTCGAGCCGGTACGCCCGGTTCGGCACACCCGCGGCGCGCCTCGACGACGGGCTCAACCTGCTGCCGTCGCGACTCACCGGGCTGCTGACCATCGCCGTGGCACCGGTCGGCGGGGGTGCGCGGGCCGAGGCGTGGCGGGTGTGGCGGCGGGACCGCAACGATCACCCGTCGCCGAACGCCGGGCAGTGCGAGTCGGCGATGGCGGGAGCGTTGGGCGTACGGCTGGGTGGGCGTAACGTCTACTTCGGACGGACGGAGGTGCGGCCCTTCCTGGGCGACGGACCGAAACCGTCGGCTGGGCACCTGCGCCGGGCCGCCCGGATCTCGTCCGCCGTCGGGCTCGGCGCGCTGGCGATCGCCGCGGCCGTGGCGGTGGTGCGGCGATGAGCGGCGGGCTGCTGGTCGCGGGGACCACTTCGGACGCCGGCAAGAGCGTTCTCACCGCCGGGATCTGCCGCTGGCTGTATCGCCGCGGGGTGAAGGTGGCGCCGTTCAAGGCGCAGAACATGTCCAACAACTCGGTCGTGGTCGTCGGGCCGGACGGGCGCGGTGGTGAGATCGGCCGGGCCCAGGCGATGCAGGCGGCGGCGTGCGGCCGGGCGCCGGACATCCGCTTCAATCCGGTGCTGCTCAAGCCGGGCAGCGATCTGTCCAGCCAGGTGGTGCTGCTCGGCGAGGCGATCGACACGGTCCACGCGGGCAACTACCGGGCGATGCGCCCACGGTTGGCCGAGACCGCGCACGCTGCCCTGGCGCAGTTGCGGGCCGAGTACGACGCGGTGATCTGCGAAGGGGCGGGAAGCCCGGCGGAGATCAACCTGCGAGCGGGCGACTTCGTCAACATGGGGCTGGCGCGGCACGCCGGACTGCCGGCGATCGTGGTCGGCGACATCGACCGCGGCGGGGTGTTCGCCGCCCTGTACGGGACGGTCGCGCTGCTCAGCCAGGAGGATCAGGCGCTGATCAGCGGGTTCGTCGTCAACAAGTTCCGGGGCGATCTGGGGCTGCTGCGACCGGGGCTGGACTCGATCACGGAGCTGACCGGGCGGCCGGTGCTGGGCGTCCTGCCGTACTCGCGGGACGTGTGGCTCGACGCCGAGGACTCCCTGGCGTACGGGCAGGTGCTGGGCCGGCCGGCGGCCCCGGCCGGGACCGAGTGGCTGCGGGTGGCCGTGGTCCGGCTGCCCCGGCTGTCCAACGCCACCGACGCCGAGGCGCTGGCCGCCGAGCCCGGGGTACACGTCCGGCTGACTGTCGAACCGGCCGAGATCGCCGACGCCGATCTGGTGCTGCTGCCCGGTTCCAAGGCGACCGTCAGCGACCTGGCCTGGCTGCGGGAGACGGGCCTGGCCGAGGCCGTACGCGCTCACGCCGCCGCCGGGAAGCCGGTGCTCGGCGTGTGCGGTGGTTTCCAGATGCTGGCCGAGACGATCCACGACGACGTGGAGAGCCACCGCGGCACGGTCCCGGGACTGGGACTGCTGCCGGTGGAGATCACGTTCGGTGCCCGTAAGACACTCGCCCACTCGGCCGGGTCGGGGCTGGGCGCGCCGGTCCGCGGGTACGAGATCCACCACGGCGTGGTCACCCGGGAGGCCCCGGAGCCGTTGCTGCGTTACGACGACGGGCGGCCGGAAGGCGCCGTCGTGGGCCACGTCGCCGGCACGCACTGGCACGGGGCGTTCGAGTCGGACGAGTTCCGGCGCCGGTTCCTGACCGCCGCGGCCCGAATGGCCGGCCGCCGCGGGTTCCGGATCGCGCCGGACACGCGCTACGCCGCCGTCCGGGAGCGCGCTCTCGACGTGCTCGGCGACCTGGTCGAGGAGCACCTGGACACGGACGCGCTGTGGCGGCTCGTCGAGTCCGGGCCGACGCCCGGGCTGCGGTTCCTTCCACCCGGTGCCCCCTCGTGAGGTACGCGGAGCTGGCCGATTGGATCAACGGCCGGCCGCCCCGGCTGGGCGGCGTCCGGCTGGTCGCGATCGACGGGCCGAGCGGCGCCGGCAAGACCTGGTTCGCCGGCCGGCTCGCGGCCGAGCTGGGCGACGCCCCGGTCGTCCACACCGACGACCTGCTGGACGGCTGGGACGACCAGTTCACGTCGTGGCCGCGGATCGAGCGGCTGGCTCTGGCGCCGCTGAGAGCCGGGCGGCCCGCGAGGTACCGGAGTTATCAGTGGGACACCGGAAACTTCACGGGGGAGCCGGTGGTGGTCGAACCCGCGCGGATCGTCCTGCTGGAGGGGGTCGGGTCGGCGCGCAGCGTGATCCGGCCCGAGCTGAGCCTGGCCGTGTTCGTCACCGCGCCGCACGGACTGCGCCTGGACCGCACCGTCACCCGCGACGCCGGACATGACCTTGCCTTCCGGGCGTACCTTGAGCGCTGGCGTGCTGCCGAGGATCGGCACTTCGCCGAGCAGGGCACCGCCGCGTACGCCGACCTGGTTGTCGACGGGGCGGCGGAGGCTGCGGACGAGGTCGTGAGTTGCGAGAACGGGGTATCACCATGACGGACGAAGACACCCGGCCGGCCCGCCGCCGGGTCACCCTCACCGGGATCAGCTCGCGGGCCTGGGAACACCCCGCCGACCGCGGCGCGCTGACCGCCCTGCGCGAGCTGCGCGGATTCGACGACCTCATCAAGGCGTTCTTCGGCATGTGGAACGAGCGTGGCTTCCGCCTGCAGTTCCTGGCCGGCTCGATCCGGGTCGATCACCGCCAGTACCCGCGGGTGTACCAGCGCTTCACCGAGGCGGCGTCCGCGCTCGACGTGGCGGAGCTCCCCGAGCTCTTCGTCAACCAGGACCCGATCATCAACGGCTCGGCCATCGGCATCGACAAGCCGTTCATCGTCATCACCACGGCCGCCGTCGAGAAGCTGGACGACGAGGAACTGCGGACCATGCTCGGACACGAGATCGGTCATGTGCGCAGCGGCCACGCCGTCTACAAGACGATCATGATGATTCTGACCCGCTGGGCGGTCAACATCAGCTGGCTCCCGATCGGTGCGATCGCGCTGCGGGCGATTCTCGCGGCCATGTTCGAGTGGTGGCGCAAGGCCGAGCTGTCCGCCGATCGGGCCGGCCTGCTCGCCGGCCAGGACCCGGCGGCCTCCACCCGGCTGCTGATGAAGCTGGCCGGCGGCGGCGACCTGACGCAGATCGACACCGCGGCGTTCCTCGAGCAGGCCGCCGAGTACGAGAGCGGCGGCGACCTGCGCGACAGCATTCACAAGATCAGCATGACGGCGTGGAGCACCCACCCGGTCCCTGTCGCCCGGGCGTCCGAGCTGCGCAAGTGGATCGATTCCGGGGAGTACGCCCGGATCCTCAGCGGCGACTACCCGCGGCGCGACGGCGACGGCAACGCCTCCGTCACCGACGACGTCAAGGCGGCCGCCAACTCGTACCGCGAGGACTTCCGCAGCTCGCAGGACCCGCTGGTCGGGCTGATGCGCAAACTCGGCGACGGCGTCGGGGACTTGGCCGGTTCGGCTGCCCGCGGGGCCCGCTCATGGGCGACCGGCGCCGGTCGTGACCGGCGCCCGGACGACGAGCCGCCGCAGTCCTGAAGTTATCCACAGGCCGGGCCGTCGGCCGGGCGCTCCCGGTGCGGTCCGGCCTACGATCGGCGGCATGAGCCTGAGTGAAGACGAACTGCGCGCCGCCGTGGCGCGCGAGATGCCCGGTGTCCGTGCCGACCTCGAGCGGTTGGTCCGGATTCCCGGGATCGCTTTCGACGGGTTCGACCACAGCCAGGTCGAGCGGTCCGCCGAGGCGGTGGCCGAGCTGCTGCGCGGCTGCGGCCTGGACACGCAGATCGTGCGCGCGTCCGGCGGCGGTCACCCCGCGGTGATCGGCCACCGCCGGGCTCCCGCCGGGGCGCCGACGGTCCTGCTCTACGCGCACCACGACGTCCAGCCGGTCGGCGACCGTGCGCTGTGGACGAGCGACCCGTTCGACCCGGTCGAACGGGACGGCCGCCTGTACGGCCGCGGCGCCGCCGACGACAAGGCCGGCGTGATGGCGCACGTCGCGGCGCTCCGGGCGTACGGCGATGAGCTTCCCGTCGGTGTGGTGGTCTTCGTCGAGGGCGAGGAGGAGTTCGGCTCCGTCTCGCTCGACGAGATCCTGCACACGCACCAGGACGTCCTGCGTTCCGACGTGATCGTGATCGCCGACTCCGGCAACTGGGACATCGGCACCCCGGCGCTGACCACCTCGCTGCGTGGCCTGGTGAACTGCTTCGCCGAGGTCCGGGTATTGCAGAACGCGGTGCACAGCGGCATGTTCGGCGGTCCGGTGCCGGACGCCCTGATCGTCCTCTCCCGGCTGATCGCCACCCTGCACGACGACGACGGCGAGGTCGCCGTGGACGGCCTGGTCCGGCGTGAGGGCGCCAGTGTGGACTATCCGGCGGACCGGTTCCGCCACGAGGCCGGAATGGTCGACGGGGTCAAGATGATCGGCGAGGGCACGATCACCGACCGGATCTGGACCAAGCCGTCGGTGTCGGTCCTCGGCATCGACGCGCCGCGCACCAACGAGGCGCCGAACGCTCTGGTCCCGGTGGCCAAGGCGAAGATCAGCGTGCGGCTCGCGCCCGGCGACGACCCCAAGTCGGCGTATGCGGCCATCCGCTCGCACCTGGAGAAGTACGTGCCCTGGGGCGCGGCGATCGAGGTGACGCTGGAGAACGACGGGGCGCCGTGCGTCATCGACGCCACCGGTCCCGCCTTCGACGCCGCCCGGGCCGCGTTCCGCACCGCCTGGGACGGGACGGCGCCGGTGGACATGGGTGTCGGCGGTTCCATCCCGTTCATCGCGACGTTCCAGGAGCTGTTCCCGGGGGCGGCGATCCTGGTCACCGGCGTCGAGGATCCGTACTCCGGTGCGCACGCGCCGAACGAGAGCCTGCACCTGGGCGAGTTCGCCCGGGTGTGCCTGGCCGAGGCGCTGCTGCTGCGCAACGTCGCTGCCACGGTGAAGCGCTGAGCCATGGCTGACGTCCTCATCGCCGGCGCCGGCCCGACCGGGCTGATGCTGGCGAACTGGCTGGTCAAGCTCGGTGTCGACGTGATCGTGGCGGACGGCAAACAAGGTCCGACGCGGGAGTCGCGGGCGCTGGTGGTCCAGGCCCGCAGCATGGAGATCTACGACCAGCTGGGGCTTGGCGACACCGTCGGAAAGGCGGCGCGCCGCGCTCAGGCGCTGGCTCCGGGGCAGGGCGCGCGGGTGTTCGGCCGGATCCCGCTCGGACCGCTCGGCGAGGGCCTGACGCCGTACCCGTGGATCGACGTGCTCGAGCAGAGCCGCAACGAGGAAATCCTCTACGGCAACCTCAAGGCGCTCGGCGGTGACGTCCGGTGGGGCACCTCCGTCGAGCGGATCGACCGGACCGGCGACGGCGTCGAGGCGGTCGTCGGCGGCGAGACGGTCCATGTCCGCTATTGCGTCGGGGCGGACGGCGCCAACTCCGTCGTGCGCCTCAGCCGGGACATCGCCTTCGAGGGGGTGACCAATCCGCAACGGTTCTACGTGATCGACGCGACGGGCGTCGGCGGACTGGTCGAGGAGTCGATCAACGTGCGGCCCGGCGGCACCGACTTCCTGGTCGCGTTCCCCATGGGCGGCCGGGGCGACTGGCGGCTGGTCGGCACGGTCCGGGAGGCCGACGGCGACGACGAGTTGACCGAGGGCGATGCTCGGGCCCGCCTGCGGGAGGAGTATGCCGTGACGTTCGCCGGGTCCCGCTGGTTCGCCACCTACAAGGTCCACCACCGGGTCGCGGCAGCGTTCCGCGACGGTCCGTTCTTCCTGGCCGGAGACGCCGGCCACGTGCACTCACCGGTCGGCGGGCAGGGCATGAACACCGGCCTCCAGGACGCGCACAACCTCGCGTTCAAGCTCGCCGACGTGCTGCAGGGCCGGGCCGGCGACGCCTGGCTGGACCGGTACGAGTCAGAACGCCGGCCGGTGGCCCGGACGCTGGTCGCCACCACCGACCGGGTGTTCGCCGCGCTCACCTCCGAGCGCCCGTCCGTGCGGCTGCTGCGGCGGCTGGCGGTGCCGGTGCTCGCTCCGATCGGGGTGCGGACGGCATCCGGCACCGGCGCCGGCCCGCGGTTCTTCCAGTACGTCTCGCAGATCCGCATCCACTACTGGATGACGCCCGACGGCCGGCCGGACGGGCCCCGCGACCCGATCGTTGGCCGCCGGCTCCCGTGGACCGGCGGCAACTACGACGTGCTGCGCTCCCTGCAATGGCAGATCCACGCGTACGGCGGGGTCGAAGCGGCCGACGTGCCCGATCTCGGCCTGCCGGTGCACGTGTTCGAGCCGCACGCCCCGTTCGAGCCCGGTCAGCTCTACCTGGTCCGGCCGGACGGTTTCGTCGCCGCCCGCGCCGCCGTGCATGATGCCGAATCCTTGTCCGCCGCCATGCCGAATGCTTGACTGGCGATCGTGAGCACCTGGGCGTCGTCGCTGGTCCGGACCGATCGGCTCGAGATGAACGTGTGGACGGCGGGGCCGGAGGACGGCGTGCCGTTGCTCCTGGTGCACGGCAACCTGGTGACCGGCGGCTGGTGGCGGTACGTGGCCGAGATGCTCCCGGCGGACGTGCGGGCGATCGCGCCGGACATGCGCGGTTTCGGGCGGACCGAGGCCGCGCCGATCGACGCCACCCGCGGGCTCGGGGACATGGCCGATGACGTCCGGTCGCTGCTGGTCACGCTGGGGCTTGCCGACCGGGCGGTGGTCAACGCCGCCGGCTGGTCGATGGGCAGCGGGGTGCTGTGGCAGTACGCGCTGGCCCATCCCGACGACCTGGCGTCGCTGACCCAGGTGGCGCCGCTGTCGCCGTACGGCTGGGGCGGGGTCAGGGGGCCGGACGGCGAGCCCTGTTTCGACGACTTCGCCGCCAGCGGCGGTGGCACCGCCGCACCCGACTTCGTGCGGCGCCTGGCGGCCGGGGACACGAGCGCCGACGAGCCGCTGAGCAGCCCGCGGATGATCATCCGGAACTACTTCGGGCCGCGCGACAACGTGGCGTCGGTCGACGAGGAGTTCCTGCTGGCCGAGACGCTGCTCACCCGGGTCGGCGACGACTTCTACCCGGGTGATTCGACGCCGTCGCCGAACTGGCCCGGCGTCGGCCCCGGCGGTCGCGGCGTGCTCAACACGATGTCGCCGAAGTTCTTCAACGCCACTGCGATCGTGGACCTCGTCCGCAAGCCGCCGGTGACCTGGGTGCGCGGTGGCCAGGACCAGGTGGTCAGCGACCAGTCGGTGTTCGACCTGGGCTATCTGGGGTCGCTGGGAGCGGTGCCGGGCTGGCCGGGGGACTCGGTGCTGCCGGCGCAGCCGATGGCCGGGCAGACGCGCGCGATCCTGAGTGAGTACCAGGCCAAGGGCGGCGTGGCCGAGGAGGTCGTACTCGAGGAAGCCGCCCACGGCATGCCGGTCGAGGTGCCCGGACTGGTCGCCGAGGCGATTGCCCGCCGCCTCGTGCGCTGAGGTCTCATCCGGGTGACTCCGGTCCCCACCCGGAGATCATTCCTGATAGGATTCGAACATGAGTTCGAATGATGGTCTCGACCGGCTTCGGGCCGCGGTCAATGCTCTGGGGGACGTGGATGTCTCCGGGTGGGACGACAACGCCCTCACCGAGCACCTCGACGAGCTGTCCGTCGCCCTGGTCGAGGTGGATGCCCAGCTGAGCCGGGTCGCCGACGCGATCCGGGCCCGCGGTTTCCGCATCGCCGAGCCGATCGCCGCCTGAGGCGGTCGTCGTCCGGGTGGCGAACGGGTCCGGTGCGGATGCGTTCCGGGCTGGGGTAAGGCGCCGGGCTCGCAGGACGGGTCCGGTGCGGTTGCGTCCCGGGCCTGAGGGTGTCCGGCTGCCCGTGGCCGGGCCACCGACAGGGGTCGTCGCTCGCGACGGTCGCCAGGTGGTCGGGTCCCGGCCGTTTCAACGGGGGAGCGGTCGGGACCGGACCTTTCGCGCCGCCGCGCTCCCCCGCGGCGGCGTTCCGCCTTCGCACGGCTTACCCGGGCTTCGATATGAGTACGGGCCGACAAGCTCCCGTTTCGCCGCGCGGCCCAAGCGTTTCCCACGCCGAGGACGCGCCTTTCGCGTGTGGTCGCGGCCGGGCGAGGGCCCGGCGGCGGCTGATCGCAGCGGTGGAGTCGCAGCGGTGGAGTCGCGGCGGAGTCGCAGCCCTCGGATCCCAGCGGTCGAATTCCAGCGATGGAATTGCACTGAGGAGGGGATGCGCAGAGGCCGGAAAATGTCGTACCCAGCTGCCAAAATGTGAGCGTGTTGTTCGTTGATCTCGCGGCCACCTCGGCGGCCGTCAGTGCGGTGCCGGGGCGGAAAGCCAAGATCGAGCTGCTCGCCGACGCGCTGCGGCGGCTCGAGCCGGACGAGGTGGCGGCCGGGTCGGCCTATCTGGCGGGGGAGCTGCCGCAGCGGCAGACGGGGGTGGGATATGCGAGCTTGCGCGACCAGCCGCCGCCGGCCGAGGCCGCCTCGCTGACCGTCCGCGCCGTCGACTCGGCTGTCGCCGAGATCTCGATCGTCGCCGGAGCAGGTTCGCAGACCCGGCGGCGGGAGCTGGTGGGGGCGTTGTTCGGGGCGGCCACCGCCGAAGAGCAGCGGCTGCTGGTCGGGCTGTTCGGCGGCGAGCTGCGGCAGGGGGCGCAGGCCGGGCTGCTGGCCGAGGCGATCGCCTCGGCAGCCGCGGTGCCGGTGACGGCGGTGCGGCGGGCGTTGCTGTTGTCGGGTGACCTCAAACGGGTTGCGGTGACCGCGCTACGCGGAGGCGCGGCCGAGCTGGCCGCGTTCCACCTGCGGGTGGGCACCGCCCTAACGCCGATGCTGGCGCAGAGCGCGCCGGACGTCTCGGCCGCCCTCGTGTCGACCGGGACGCCGGCGACCGTGGACATCAAGCTCGACGGCATCCGGATCCAGGTGCACCGTTCCGGTGACGAGGTGGCCGTGTTCACCCGCAGCCTGGACAACATCACCCCGCGGCTGCCGGGCGTGGTCGCGGCGGTGCGGGCGCTCCCGGTGCGCGAGATCGTGCTCGACGGCGAGGCCATGGCGCTCGACGCGCAAGGGCGGCCACGGCCGTTCCAGGAGACGTCGAGCCGGGCCGCCACCCGGGGCGGCGCGCGGCGCGGTGCCGCGGCCGGTGAGCCGGAGACGGCGCCGGGGCTGGTGCCGTACTTCTTCGATCTGCTCCACCTGGACGGCACCGACCTGCTCGACGAACCGGGGCGGGTGCGGTGGGCGGCGCTCGCCGATGCGTTGCCGGACGAGTTGATCGTCGGCCGCCGGACCGTGGAGAACGACGAACAGGCGGCCGAGGCGTTCGCGGCGGCGCTGGCTGCCGGCCAGGAAGGTGTGGTGATCAAGGCTCCCGAGGCGCCGTACGACGTGGGCCGCCGCGGGTCGGCCTGGGTCAAGGTGAAACCGCGGCACACGCTCGACCTGGTCGTGCTCGCGGTCGAGTGGGGACACGGACGGCGCAAGGGCTGGCTGTCCAACCTGCATCTCGGCGCGCTCGACCCGGAGACCGGTGGATTCGTGATGCTGGGGAAGACGTTCAAAGGACTGACCGACGAGATGCTGCGCTGGCAGACCGAGCGGTTCAAGGAGCTGGCGGTCGACGATTCCGGGTGGGTCGTGACGGTGCGGCCGGAGCAGGTGGTCGAGATCGCCTTCGACGGCGTGCAGACGTCGCCGCGGTACCCGGGCGGGGTGGCGCTGCGGTTCGCGCGGGTGCTGCGGTACCGGGACGACAAGCGCGCGGGAGAGGCCGACACCATCGGCTCGGTCAGGGCGATCGGAGGTGCGAGCGGCTGACGGTCAGAGCGCGGCCAGCGACCGGACGTAGTTGACCTGCTGGTTGATGTGGGTGACCTGGCCCTGGTCGGTGACCGGGATGCGGGCGACGTACTGCCGGGATCCGTTGGTGACGGTGACCTGCACGGTGCCGCGCGGGACGGTGACCTTGACCAGCAGGAACAGCAGGCTGAAGACGGTGAGCACGCAGAAGCCGGCGATGGCGCAGATGATCGCCCAGGTGGGGATCTTCTGTTCGTTGTACCAGTAGTCGCTGACCTGCCAGTTCGAGCCGGCCAGCGGGATGTCGCCGGCCGGGGTCCGGACCACCGTCGAGGTCACGCTGATGTCGCCGACCTGCAGGATCACCGGCCCGGGGGCCGTCGCCATCCGGCCGGTCGGGACCGGGTCCGGCGGCACCGGCATGCCCGGGATCGGCGCCCCCGTCAATGGCACGTCTGGCGGGGGCACGCCCGGCCCTGGCCCGGCCGGCCCTGACGCGGCCGGCCCTGAAGCGCTCGGCCCTGACGCGCTCGGCGGTGAGTAGGCCGGCGGCGGGTAGGCCGGGGACGCACTCCAAGGGTCGCTGGGCGGGATGTCCGGTGTGGAAGCCACACCTTGACCCTAGTGGGGGCCTTCCCGCACGGCGACCGCTACGCGATCAGTCGGGGGTGCGGGCGCCGGGGAGGTCCGGTTTGGCCGCTGCCGCGGTCCGGCGGTCGGCCTCCTCGACGCGGTCGCCCGTCGGATGCGCGCGGTCGCCGGCTTGCCCGGTTCGGGCGGTGCGGGTGGCGCGTTCGGCGGTCCGGCGGTCGGCTTCTTCGACGCGGTCGCCGGTGGGCTTGGGGCGCGGGCCGGTGGGGCGCGGGGACTTGGACGGCGAGTCGGAGCGGGAACCGGAGTTCGACGGCGACGACTCGTCCTGGGCCTCCTTGCGGGCCTGCCAGACGAACGCGAACAGGGCCATGGCCGCGAACAGCCACCACTGCACGGTGTAACCCGCGTTCTGCCAGGAATCCTCGTGGTCGATCGGGACGGCGACGAACGTCGGCGACGACGGCGGCGTCTGCTGGGTGAGCAGGACGTACGCGCCGTAGGTCGGGTACGGCATCTCGTGCGCCAGCCGGGAGACCGTGATCCGGCGCGTGTCCAGGCGGCCGTCGCGGTGCGCGATCGGGGTGGGCCGGCTCTCCGACAGGTGGATCTGGCCGACCACGGTGACCTCGCCGCCGGGTGCGGGCGGGACCACCGGCGCGGCCTCCGCCCCGGCGTCCTGGGGCGCGATCCAGCCACGGTCCACGAGGACGGCGGTGCCGTCGGCCAGCACCAGCGGTGTGACGATTTCGAAGCCGACGTCCCCGTTGACCGTACGGGCGCGGGCTTGGATCTCGTGGCTCACGTCGTATTGACCGGTCACCGTGACTTTCGTCCAGGAGACGTCCTGGCCTGGAGCCGGACCGGCCGAACCGGCGGCCGACGGCCGGGTCATCACCGACTCCATCGCCACCGCCTGAACCGCGTCGGCCGAGTCGATGCGGTTGTTGATCGCGGTCCGCTCCTCGTACCGGTGAAGCTGCCAGACGCCGAGGAACACCATGACCGCCGCAGCGGCCACGGCCAGCGCCAAACCCCCGATCCAGCGGGGCGTGAGCAGGAACCGGTACACGCACCGAGGCTACCCGCCGAAGGGAATGACCCGGCGGCCGACGGGTATGGTGCGGAATTCGGCGCGGCCCGCGCTCCGGGGGGAGCAGGTGGGTCGGACCGCGCGAAAGTACGGCCCCGGGGGGAGTTCCGTCATGTCCGCATATCCTCGTCTGGTGGTGAGCGCACCGTCGTCCGGGCACGGCAAGACGGCGATCGCCGTCGGCGTGCTGGCCGCCATCGCGGCCCGGGGGATGCCGGCCGCCGGCTTCAAGGTCGGGCCCGACCACACCGACGCCGCGTACCTCGGGCTCGCCGCGGGCCGGCCCGGCCGCAACCTGGACCCGCGGCTGGTCGGCGCCCACCGCATCGCACCGCTGTTCGCGCACGGTGCCGCCGGCACCCAGCTGGCCGTGATCGAGGGCGCGATGGGCCTGTTCGACAGCCTCACCGGACAGCCCGAGATCGACGGCACGGCGGCGGTCGCGGCCACGCTGCGGGCCCCGGTCGCGCTGGTCGTGGACGTGGCCGCGATGGGTCACTCGGTGGCCGCGCTGGTGCACGGCTTCCGGATGTTCGACGAGATGGTCCACCTGGGCGGCGTCATCCTCAACCGGGTCGCGTCGCCCCGGCACGAGCAGATGCTGCGGACCGCGCTCGACGACATCGGCATGCCGGTGCTGGGTGCGCTGCGTCGCGGCGACCTGCCGGCGGTGCTGCCCTCCCGCGGACAGGGACCGGTTCCGGTCGCGCACCGCACGGTGGACGCGGTCCGGGCCGTACGGCGTCTGGGTGAGGCGGTTGCCGGAGCGCTCGACCTGGACCGGCTGATCGCGCTGGCCAGCTCCGCGCCCGCCCTGCCCGGGCCGGTGTGGACCCCGGCCGAGGAGGCCGGCCCGGCGATCGAGCGGGCGGTGATCGCGCTGGCCGGCGGACCGGGCGCGCCCTACACGTACGTGGAGACGGCCGAGCTGCTGACCGCGGCCGGCGCCGACGTGGTGCTGTTCGACCCGTTGCGCGACGAGACGCTGCCCGCCGGGGCGCAGGCCCTGATCATCGGCGCCGGGCTGCCCGAGGGGTTCGCCGAGGAGCTGTCCGCGAACCGGCGGCTGTGCGGCGCGGTGGCCCAGTTCGCGCGGGACGGCCGGCCGGTGATCGCCGAGGGGGTCGGCCTGCCGTGGCTGACCCACGAACTCGACGGCCGTCCGATGTGTGGCTTGCTGGACGCGTCGGCGCGCACCGGCGACCAGACCGTGGCCGGATACCGCGAGGCCACTGCGGCGGTCGCCTCGGCGCTCGCACCGGCCGGCGCCCGGATCACCGGGTACAAGCAGCACCGCGCGATGGTGGGGCCGCGGTCCGGTGCGGTGCCGGCCTGGAGCTGGTCCGGCGGCAACCCCGAGGGGTACGTCTGGCGCCAGGTCCACGCCTCCCAGCTCGGCTTGCACTGGGCCGGCGCGCCCGACATCGCCCGTCGCGTGGTCGCGGCCGCGGCGGCCGGTCCGCTCAGCGCCCCCGTTCCCGCACAGATCGGGCAGCGGGCCGACGACAACGGGCAGTGGCGCGATCTGGAGAACGGTCCGTGGCAGGAGCCTGACGACGGCGGGTGGCGTGCCGCCGAGAACGGTCATCGGCACGGCGCCGACAGCGACTACCGGCAGGACCCGGACAACGGCTATCGGCACGACGCCGGCAGCGGCTATCGGCCGGACGCCGGCGGCGGCTATCGGCAGGACGCCGGCAACGGCTACCGGCACGGAGCCGGGAGCGGCTACCGGCCGGACGCCGAGGACGGCCAATGGCACGACGCCGAGAACGGGTTCCGGCACGACGCCGAGGACGGCCATCGGCATGACCCCGGCAACCGCACCACAGCCGGCCTCCCGGGGCCGGTCGTAGATGGCGGGGACGGAGATACGGCGGATGTCGTAGCCCACCCGTAACGTGAGGGGAACAACGGTTGACCCGAAGGAGGACCAGTGGCCGACCGCGTGCCCCTCGACTTCGACCCTCCGGTCCGCAAACTGCGCGAGCTGCTGCTGGGTATCACCGACGACGACCTCTCCGGCCTGACCCCCAGCGACGACTGGACGCTCGGCGACCTGCTCGACCACATCAGCCATGTGGTCCACGCCTTCACCCAGGCCGCCCGCAAGATCACCGATCCGAGCACCGCCGACCGCCCGGGCCGGCCGTCGGGCACGAACCTGCCCGCCTACTGGCGCAGCCGGATGCCCGTCCTGCTGGAGGATCTGGCCGTCGCCTGGCGTGACCCGGCCGCCTGGACCGGCACGGCGCAGGCGGCCGGGCTGACCATGCCGGCCGCGGCCATGGGCACCGTCGCGATGACCGAGCTGATCATGCACAGCTGGGACCTGGCCCGCTCCACCGATCAGGAGTATGCCGCCGACCCGCGGATCCTCGACGTGGTCATCGAGATGTTGTCGCAGGGCACGTGCCACGGGGTGCCGGAGGTGTTCGGCCCGCCGGTCGAGACGAGCGACGAGGCGTCCCTGCTCGACCAGGTGGTCGCCCTCAGCGGCCGCGACCCGGCTTGGCGTTCGGCCACCATCCACTGAGTCGACCTACGGGAGGTCGTCCTCCGGCGTGGTCACGGTGACTCGACGGCGACGGGTGACCAGGAACAACAGGGCGCCCAGCATCAGCACCGCCAGCCCGATGCCACCGACGAGGGCCGACGGCGAGCCGGTCACCGGCAGGCCGCCCCCGGAACTGGCCGGCGGCGTCGGCGACGGCACCGGGACGGCCGGTGACGTCGAGGTGGGCGGCGCCGGCGAGGTGGGCGGTGCCGGCGAGGTGGGCGGTGCCGGCGTAATCGTCGGCGCAGGCGTGGACGTCGGCGGAACAGACGTCGGCGCAGGCGTGGTCGGCGGCGGGGTGGTCGATGGCGGTCCCGGCACCACGACCGGGATGGTCACCGAATTGTTGGCCGCGACCGGATCGGTGCCGGCATTCGACCGGACGGAGACGACCAGTGACCCGGCCGACCCGGACTTCCCGAGGACGGGATCGAGCGTGAACCCCGCGAACGAGATGTCCACCCCGGCACCGGCCGGGAGGGGGAACCAGCAGGTCCCGTACCGCTGGGGCTGATCCTGCGGGCACGCGAGAACCCGCGGCGAGACGGTGACGACCGACGGGTCGAGTCCGCTGAGGTCCCAGACGACCTGGACCTTCGTGTCACCCGGCCCGTTGTTGGTCACGTCGGCCGATCCGGTGTGCTGCGAGGCGCTGATCTCGATCGGCCCGGTCGCGCGGACGGCGACATCCGGCCCCGGAGCCGCCCACGCGGGGGCGCCGAGAAGGACCAGCCCGGCAAAAGCCGCTACCCACCGCACCGTGACCCGCCTCGCGTTCGATCGATGATCGTGAACGCGAGGACGGTACCGGTACGGCGGTGCGCAGCGCTACCCGGAAGGGTCAGTCTCCGACGATCCAGTCCGGCGGCGGCTCGAACTTGAGCTTGGGCCGGCCCTTGAGCGCGTCCTTCAGCGTCTCGGCCACCGTGAATTTGTTCATCGTGCTGCGGCTCGATCCGACGGCGTCGAGCGGGTTGTCCGGGTCGGCGACGAAGGCGGACGCGGCCAGTTGCGGGGTGAAGCCGCAGAACCAGAGGCTCTTGTTGCTGTCGGTGGTGCCGCTCTTGCCGGCCACCGGGCGGCCCAGCGTGGCGTACACCATCGGCGACGTCTCCCAGCCGCCGCAGCTGCCCTTGGCCGCGCCGTACCCGGTCACGCACCGGGCGGCGTCCGTCGCCGCGAGCGCCACCGCCTGGTCGACCGCCTGGTGGCAGCGCGGCGCCGCCACGTCCTTGCCCTTGTACCGAGCGGGCGTACCGCTGCGGGTGGTGATCGAGGTGACCGGCAGCGGCTCGCAGTACCTGCCCTGCGCGGCCAGCGTGGCGAAGACGTTGGCCATCTCGATCGGGGTGGCGTCGCTGACCCCGAGCGTGAACGAGCCCCAGCCGGCCGCCCGGTCGGGCGCGGCCATCGTCCGGTCCACGTCGGTGCGCCACTGCAGGCCCAGCCGCTCGGCCATCTTCACCGCGTTCTGCGCGCCGACCTTCTGTTCCAGCTGCACGAAGTACGTGTTGACCGACTTGCCGAACCCGCTCCACATGGTCTGCCTGCCGACCATCGACGCGTTGTCGTTCTTCGGGCACCAGTGGTCGTCGCCGCACGACGACGGCCCCCGCCCGGTGATGTACTTCGACCGGAACACCATCGGCGCGTAGAACGACGTGGACAGCGGCATGTGCTTGTCCAGCGCGGCCAGCATGGTGAAGATCTTGAACGTGGAGCCGGCCTGGTACCCGGCCATGTCCCCGCCGCCGAGCAGCGGGTTCACCGTGTTCGGGTAGTTGCCGACCAGGCCGTCGCGGCGCTTGGCCGGGTCACTGGACGGCTTGTTGTCCTTCTGGTCCAGGGAGTACGTGCGGTTGACGGCCATCGCCTTGATCCGTCCCGTGCCGGGCTGGATGACGACCTCGCCGTGTGCGAACTTGCTGGACCGTTTCTCCTTGGCGAGCACGTGCTTGAAGGCGGACGCCTGGATCCGGGGGTCGATGCTGGTGACGATCTTGTAACCGCCCCGGCGCAGGTTCTCCTCGCGCAGCTGCGGGGACGTCCCGAACGCCGGCTGCTGCAACCACCACTGGCGGAAGTAGTCGCAGAAGAAGCCCCAGTCGTTGTGCCGGCGGCTGACCGAGACGCAGTCGTTGGGCGGGGTGCTCAGCGTCAGGTGGATGCCGGCCTTGGACGACTCCGCCGCCTGGGCCGGGGTGATGGTGCCCATCTTGCGCATCTGGTCGATCACGTAGTTGCGCCGGGCGATCGCCGCCTTCTGGTTGCCCTTCATCGCCGGGTCGTACGCCGAGGGCGCCTTGACCAGACCGGCCAGCAGCGCCGCCTCGTTGAGGGTCAGATCCTCGGGCGACTTGGAGAAGAAGACCTGGGCGGCGGCGTAGATGCCGTACGCGCGGTGCCCGAAGTAGGCCGAGTTCAGGTACCGCTGAAGGATCTCCTGCTTGGAGATGCGCTTCTCCAGCTCGACCGCCAGCCGCATCTCCCGCAGCTTGCGGCTGGTGGTCTGCTCGGTCGCCTCCAGGGCTTCCTGCGGCGTCTGGGCGCCGTCGCGCAGCGCCATCCGGACGTACTGCATGGTCAGCGTGGACGCGCCCTGCGAGACGCCCCCGGCCTGCTGGTTCGCGACGAAGGCCCGGGCCACGCCCTTGACGTCGACGCCGTTGTGCTCGTAGAACCGGGTGTCCTCGGAGGCGACGATGGCCTCGGTGACGAACGGCGACATGTCGGCGATGGCCGTCGGCCGGCGGTACTCCTCGTAGAACATGGTCAGCAGCGTCTTGCCGTCGCTGGCGTAGACGTAGCTGGTCTGCGCCGACGGGACGACGGTGAGTTCGGCCGGCATCTTCTGCAGCGCGTCCGATCCGGACTTCACGCCGTACCCGGCCAGTGCGGCCAGCGGGTACGCGAGGCCGGCCATCACGACCCCGGCGATGAGTCCGGCTCGGATGAGCGGGGCGATTCGTCCGGCAGCAGCGAGCGGGCTCCTCATCACTTGTCGAAGGTATGACAAATACGCTCATGTCTGTACGGAACGGCCGAAGTAAGACGGCGGAAACGGTCGGGCATGCTGGTCGGGTGACCGTAGACAGCACGCTGGCCGCCATCCGCCCGGCCGACGAGAGGGCGATGGCCGCGGCCCGCGACCTGCAGGCGCGGCTGACCAAACCGGCCGGCTCGCTTGGCGCCCTCGAAGATCTGTCCGTACGCCTGTCCGGGCTGGCCGGCGTGTGCCCGCCGCCGATGCCGGAACCGGCCACGGTGGCGGTCTTCGCCGGCGACCACGGGGTCCACGCGCAGGGCGTCTCGCCGTGGCCGCAGGAGGTCACCGCCCAGATGATGGCCAACTTCGTCGGCGGTGGCGCGGTCGTCAACGCGTTCGCCCGGCAGGCCGGCGCGGACGTCCTGGTGGTCGACGTCGGCGTGGCCCACCCGCTGTACGGCGGAGCCACGCTGCTCGACGCCAACATCCGGCGCGGCACCCGGGACATGACCGAGGTGCCGGCGCTGACCCGGGCCGAGGCCCAGGCCGCGCTCGAGGTCGGCATCGGCGTGGCCGGGGCGCTGGCCGACGCGGGCGCGAAGGCGCTGCTCACCGGGGACATGGGCATCGCCAACACCACCCCGGCGGCGGCCCTGATCGCCGTCTTCACCGGCGCCGCCCCGGCCGCGGTCACCGGCCGCGGCACCGGCATCGACGACGAGACGTACGCCCGGAAGGTCGCGGTCGTCACTGCCGCCCTGGAGCGTCACCAGCCGGACGCGGCCGACCCCCTCGGCGTCTTGGCCGCGGTCGGCGGTCTCGAACACGCCGCGCTGACCGGCTTCGTGCTCGGCGCGGCCGCCCGCCGCCTCCCGGTGATCCTGGACGGCGTCATCGCCGCGTCGGCCGCCCTGGCCGCGGCCGCGTTCGCCCCGGACGCCGTCGCCGCCATGGTCGCCGGCCACCGGTCGGCCGAGCCCGGCGCCGCCGTCGCGCTGGCCCACCTCGGCCTCACCCCCTTGATCGACCTGGGGATGCGCCTGGGCGAGGGCAGCGGCGCAGTGCTGGCGCTGCCCATCGTGGCCTGCGCCGTCCGGGTGCTGCACGAGGTGGCCACCTTCGACGCGGCCGGAGTATCGGAGAAGTGACGCTCTACCCGCTCGCACTGCGACTCGACGGCCGCCGGGTCCTGGTCGTCGGGGGCGGCGCGGTGGCCACCCGCCGGGTGCCGGCCCTGCTGGCCGCCGGCGCCCGCGTCGACCTGGTCTCGCCCGGGCTCTCCCCGGGGCTGCACGCGCACGCCGACGCCGGCCGGCTCACCTGGATCGAGCGGCGCTTCGAGCCGGCCGACGTCGAGGGCGCCTGGCTGGTGCAGGTCGCGGTCGACGATCCGGTGGCGGCGGCCGAGGTCAGCGCGGCTGCGGAACAGCACCGGATCTTCTGCGTACGGGCCGACGACCGCGACGCCGCCACCGCCTGGACGCCCGCGGTCACCCGGCACGGCCCGATCACGGTGGCCGTGACCGACAGCGGCGACCGGCGCGCCGCCCGGGCCGTACGGGACCTGGTGGCCGAGGCGCTGGAGGCCGCGCCCGCAGCCGGGCCGGAGTACACCGGCGTGGCCCTGGTCGGGGCCGGCCCCGGGGACCCCGAGCTGATCACGGTCAAGGGCCGCCGGATGCTGGCCGCCGCCGACGTGGTGGTCGCCGACCGGCTGGTGCCCGGCCTGCTGCTGGGCGAGCTGCGGCCGGACGTCGAGTTCGTGGACGCGGCCAAGATCCCGTACGGCCCGTCGGCGGCGCAGGAGGAGATCAACCGGATCCTGGTCGACCGCGCCCTGGCCGGGAAGTTCGTGGTCCGGCTCAAGGGCGGCGACCCGTACGTCTTCGGCCGTGGCGGCGAGGAGGCGATGGCCTGCGCCAAGGCCGGCGTTCCGGTGACCGTGGTGCCCGGCGTAACCAGCTCGATCGCGGCGCCGGCGCTGGCCGGCATCCCGGTCACCCACCGCGGCGTCGCCCACGAGTTCACCGTGGTCTCCGGGCACGTGGCCCCGGACAGCCCGGCGTCGCTGGTGGACTGGCCGGCGCTGGCCCGGATGCGCGGCACGCTGGTCGTCCTGATGGGGCTGAAGAACCTGCCGGCGATCGCGGCCGCGCTGATCGGGCACGGAAAGTCCGCGGACACGCCGGCGGCGGTGGTCCAGGAAGGGTCGACCGACGACCAGCGGGTTCTGCACAGCACGCTGGGCCGGGTGGCCGCGGACACCCGAACGGCCGGCCTGCGTCCGCCCGCGGTCGTGGTGATCGGCGACGTCGTCGAGACATTGGCATAGATGAGTGACGGGTGGGTAACGCTCAGAAATGGATGATCGACCGCAGATGATACTGGCGGGGGTCACACTGGACGCCCCGGACGCCCGTGCGCTCGCCGACTTCTACCACCGGCTGCTCGGCTGGACCGTGATCGAGGACGAGACCGACTGGATCGTGCTCGGTGCGCCGCACGGCGGCACCAACCTCGCGTTCCAGACCGAGAAACAGTTCGTCCGGCCGGTCTGGCCGGCCGGGCCCGGCGACCAGCAGATGAGCCTGCACCTCGACATCCGGGTGGACGACCTGGAGACCGCCGCCGCGCACGCCGTCGAGGCGGGCGCGACGGTCGCCGACTTCCAGCCGCAGGACGACGTCCGGGTCTGCCTCGACCCGGACGGCCACCCGTTCTGCCTGTTCCTCTGACCTGGTCGACCGCCTCTGCTCTAGTCGACGCCGAGCTCGTCCAGGAAGGTGCGCGCCCACTCGGCCACGTCGTGCGTGCGCACGTGCCGCTGCATCACCCGCATCCGGCGGCGCTGCTCCGCCGGCTCGGCCGCGACCGCCCGCAGCAGCGCGTCCTTGACGCCGTCGGGGTCGTGCGGGTTGCACAGGTACGCCTGGCGCAACTCGGTCGCGGCGCCGGCGAACTCGCTCAGCACCAGCGCCCCGCCGCCCTCGCCGCGGCAGGCCACGTACTCCTTGGCCACCAGGTTCATGCCGTCGCGCAGCGGGGTCACCATCATGATGTCGGCCGCCACGTAGAGCGCGGCCAGCTCTTCCCGGTTGTACGACTGGTGCAGGTAGTGGACCGCGGGCAGGCCGACCCGGCCGAACTCGCCGTTGATCCGCCCGACCTCGCGTTCGACCTTCACCCGCAGCGTGTGGTAGTGCTCGACCCGTTCCCGGCTGGGCGTGGCCACCTGGACCATCACCGCGTCGGGCACGTTCATCCGGCCGTCGGCGAGCAGCTCGCGGAACGACTTGAGCCGCTGCTCGATGCCCTTGGTGTAGTCCAGCCGGTCGACGCCCAGGATGATGGTCCGCGGGTCGCCCAGCTCGGCCCGGATCTCCTTGGCCCGCGCCTGCACCTTGGGGTCGGCCGCCATCCGTTCCATGCCCCGGGTGTCGATGCTGATCGGGAACGCGCCCGCCTTCACCTGACGCCCGTCCACCTGGATCGACTGGCCCTCGTAGCGCAGCCCGAGCAGATGCCGGGCCAGCCGGACGAAGTTCTGCGCGGCCAGCCGCTGCTGGAACCCGACCAGGTCGGCACCGAGCAGGCCGCGCAGGATCTCGGCCCGGAACGGCATCTGCATGAACAGCTCGATCGGCGGGAACGGGATGTGCAGGAAGAAGCCGATCCGCAGGTCGGGCCGCATCTCCCGGAGCATCGCCGGCACCAGCTGCAGCTGGTAGTCCTGGACCCAGACGGTGGCGCCCTCGGCCGCCACCTGGGCCGCGGCCTTGGCGAACCGCTGATTGACCTGGCGGTACGTCTCGCGCCAGCGCCGTTTGTAGACCGGCGTCTCCACCGCGTCGTGGTAGAGCGGCCAGATCGTGGCGTTGGACTGGCCCTCGTAGTAGCGCTCCAGCTCCTCGCCGCTGAGCGGGACGGGGTGGATCTGGATGCCCTCGAGCTCGAACGGTTCGGGCGCGTCGCCGTCGCCGCCGGCCCAGCCGATCCAGGTGCCCCGGTGCTGCACCAGCACCGGGTGTAGCGCGGTCACCAGCCCGCCGGGGCTGGGCCGCCACTGTTTCTTGCCCTCGGGCGTGGTGATCTCGTCGACGGGCAGACGATTGGCGACCACGACGAACGAACTGCGTTCGGTCACGCTGAGTGCACCTCCGGGTCGGCGTTGTTCCCGCGTCCGAGCCTACTGGCGACCGCGCGGGGCGGCTGGCCCTGATCTGGCACCCGAGTGACATCCTTGGCCGGTGGTCCAGTCCGATGATCTTCCCCCGCCGCGGCGCCCGCTGCTGGTGCCTGTGGTGCTCGCCACCGTGCTGCTGTGCCTCATCGGGGTCGGGGCGGGCCTCGCGCTCGGTGCGCGGCACAAGTCGGACGTACGGGCGAGTGGGCCGGTTTCGAACCAGCCGGCGCCGTCCACGTACGCCCCGTCGCCGTCGCCGTCGCCGAGTCCCCGCTCGACGGTGAAGTCCGGAAAGGCCTGCCTGGAGCAGACGCAGGAGACGGCCCAGGCGCACGGCATCACCGGCCCGCTCACCCAGGTGCTGGTCCTGACGACGAAGACCTCGACCGTCTACATCTGCCAGGACGGCGACGGCAACCTCTATTACCACGCGAACAACACCCGGGGCGGCGGCGACTGGGTCGAGGGCCAGTCGGCGATCTTCCTCACCGAGGTGGTCAGGAAGGGCGGCACGTACGAGGCCACCGCCGACGACGGGGTGGTGTTCTCGGTGACCTCGTCGCGGCTGCTGATCCGGCACAAGGACGGCTCGACCGAGGTGCAGTACTCGTCCCGGTGACCCGCTTCGTCGCGCCGGCCGGGCTTGTCCCCATAACCGGTTGAGCGGACCCCCGCGCCTCGCCAGGATCGGCTCCGACTGGGTGGGCGAACGAGGGAGCCGACGTGACCGTGACACTGAATCCGCTGGTGGCGAGCCGGCTCGAGGGACCACCGGACGCGTATGCGGGGGTGTGGGCGGCCGAGGACCTGGAACTGCTGACGCAGGGGATCGCCGGCCACGACTGGGTCGACGCCGGTCTCGGCGGCCTCGGCGCCGGCCTGGACGCGCTCGGTTTCGGCGCCGACCCGCTCGGCACGCTGGCCCAGTACGGAGTGGCCTGGCTCATCGAGCACGTCCGTCCGCTGACCGAGGCGCTGGACGCCCTGGCCGGTGATCCGGGCGAGGTCGCCGCCCAGGCGCGGACGTGGCATGCGGTGTCGGGCGCTCTGGCCGCGGGCTCGGCCGGCCTCGACCGGGCCGCCCGCTGGGACGTGCCCGCCTGGACCGGGCCGGCGGCCGGGGCGTACCGGCAGCGGGCCGGCCGGGACACCGCGCGGGCGCGGGCCCTGGGTGCCGGGGCCGGCCTGCTGTCCGCCGCCACCGAGGGCGCCGGACTGGTCGTCGCGTCGGTCCGGGCCCTGGTCCGGGACGCCATCGCCGCCTGTGTGGCCCGCCTGATCACGTACGCGCTGGAGGAGCTGAGCACCTTCGGCCTGGGCACGCCGCTGGTGATCGCCCAGGTCAGCGTGCTGGTGGCCAAGTGGGCGGCACGGATCGCGGAGTGGCTGCGGGCCCTGCTGCGCAGCCTGGCCCGGCTGTCGGCTCGGGTCTCCTCGGCCGCCGACCAGCTGGCCCGGTTGGCCGAGCGGGCCGCCGACCAGCTGTCGAGCGCCGCGGGGCGGGCCGCCGCCGGGGCCGGGCGGCGGCGGAACGCCGATCCGGTGACCGGCGCCGACGAGGTCGCGCTCCAGCACTACACCGGCTTCGGCTACCGGGCCCTGAACCGGTGTCTGCGCAGCCCGGACGGGTGCTCGGGGGTGATGGCAACGCGGGCCGGCGAGGTGTCGGCGGCGCTGGCCAAGCTGGATCCGCAGCCGGGCATCACGTTCCGCGGGACGACCCTGTCCGGCGCCGAGCTGGACCTCTACCAGCCCGGCACCGTGGTCCGGGAGGCGGCGTTCACCAGCAGCAGCCGCACGATGTCGGTGGCCGGCCAGTACTTCGGCGGCAACACCCTGCTGGTCGTCCACGGGCGTACGGGTCGTAACGTCGCGCCGTACTCGGCGTATCCGCACGAACACGAGGTGCTGTACGACAAGGGCACCCGCTTCCGCGTCCTGGACCGGGTCCGGGACGACGGCGCCGACGCCTGGATCATCACGCTCGAGGAGGACCTGACGTGACCGACGACCAGCCGCTCACCGACGACCAGCGGCGCCGTTCGGCCGAGATGATCGCGCTCGCCCGCCGGGACATGGCGGCCGTGCGCGACCAGCCCCCGCTGCCGACCGGCAGCCCGGGCAAATTCGGCGACGGCGCCCCGCTGAGCCTGACCGCAGACGTGCCCGGCCTGTCGCCCGGCCAGCGCCGCGACCTGATCGCCGGCGGCCTGCTCGGCGTCCACGCCGGCGACTCACTCGGCGCGACCTGCGAGTTCCAGCCCTGGGCGGAGATCCGCGAGCGCTACCCCGACGGCCTGCGGGACATCGTCGGCGGCGGCCCGTTCGACTGGCCGGTGGGCTCGGCCACCGACGACACCGACCTGACCCGGGCGGTGCTGCGCGGCTACCTGTCCGGCGCGGACGACGTGGTCCGGGCCGCAGCCGACCAGATGGTCGACTGGTACGAGGGCCGCTGGCCCGGCCGCCCACCCGGCCGGCGTCCGCGGGACATCGGCGGGGCGACCGCCACCGGGCTGGAGAACTACCGGCGGACCGGTGACCCGCGGGCCGGCGGCGCCGGGGCCGGGCAGGCCGGTAACGGGTCGCTGATGCGCTGCGTGCCGACCGCGCTGGTGGTCGACGACCGCCCGCGCCGGATCCGCGAGTCGATGGAGATCTCCGCGATCACCCATGACGACCCGCGCTGCACGGTCGGCTGCGCGGTCTACAACGAGATCGCGGCGGTCCTGCTGCGCGGGGCGTCGGCCGGGACCGCCGCCGGAGCGGGCGTGGCCACGGCGTACGAGCAGGGCGTGCCCGAGGTGGCCGCGGCCGTCGAGCGGGGGATGGGACTGAGCCTGCCGCGACTGGTGGCCGACGGGCCGGGCGGACTGCCGTACGGCGGGACGGGTTTCGTCCTGGACTCGCTCAGCCTGGCGGTGACCGCCCTGCTCGACCCGCGGCGGCTGGAGGACGTGCTGGTCGATGTGGTCCGGCTCGGCGGCGACACCGACACCAACGGCGCCATCGCCGGTGGCCTGCTCGGACTCCGCGACGGTGCCGCCGCCATCCCGGCCCGCTGGGTCGAACGGTTGCAGTTCGCGACCGAGTTTCTCTCCGCCGCCGAGGGAATCTCGACCGGCAGGGCGGGGTTGTTGTAGTCGGCCCTGGGTGCGCCTGGAAAGATTGCTCCCTGCACCAGGCCTTTCCCGCACACGATCATGGAGGTAGGCCGCACTGTGGCCCAGTTCATCTACGTCCTGGAAAAGGCGCGCAAGGCGCACGGCGACAAGGTCGTGCTCGACAATGTGACGCTGAACTTCCTGCCGGGCGCCAAGATCGGTGTGGTCGGCCCGAACGGCGCCGGCAAGTCCAGTCTGCTGCGGATCATGGCCGGACTGGACAACGTCAGCAACGGCGAGGCCCGGCTGATGCCCGGCCAGACCGTCGGCATGCTCGCGCAGGAACCGCCGCTCAATGAGGCCAAGACCGTCCTCGGCAACATCGAAGAGGCGGTCGCGGAGACCAAGGCCAAGCTCGAGCAGTACAACAAGATCGCCGAGCAGATGGCCACCGACTACACCGACGAGCTCATGGACGAGATGGGCAAGCTCCAGGAGGAGCTCGAGAACCTCGACGCGTGGGAGGTCGACTCGAAGCTCGAGCTGGCCATGGACGCGTTGCGGTGCCCGCCTCCGGACGCCGACGTCACCCTGCTCTCCGGCGGTGAGCGCCGCCGCGTGGCGCTGTGCAAGCTGCTGCTCGAGGCGCCCGACCTGCTGCTGCTGGACGAGCCCACCAACCATCTGGACGCGGAGAGCGTGCAGTGGCTGGAGCAGCACCTGGCCCGCTATCCCGGCACCGTCATCGCCATCACCCACGACCGGTACTTCCTGGACAACGTGGCCGGCTGGATTCTCGAGCTGGACCGCGGCCGGGCGTACCCGTACGAGGGCAACTACTCCACCTACCTGGACAAGAAGTCTCAGCGTCTGGCGGTCGAGGGCCGCAAGGACGCGAAGCTGAAGCGTCGGCTCACGGACGAGCTCGAGTGGGTCCGCTCCAACGCCAAGGCCCGGCAGACCAAGAGCAAGGCCCGCCTGGACCGGTACGAGGAGATGGCAACCGAGGCCGAGAAGACCCGGAAGCTGGACTTCGAGGAGATCCAGATCCCGCCGGGCCCGCGTCTGGGCAGCACCGTCATCG
Source organism: uncultured Actinoplanes sp. (assembly GCA_964236515.1). Lineage (GTDB taxonomy): Bacteria > Actinomycetota > Actinomycetes > Mycobacteriales > Micromonosporaceae > Actinoplanes. The sequence goes on along the minus strand of CAXSDA010000002.1, from coordinate 49,461 downwards.
AGTCGACGGACCTGGTCAAGGGCTTCGACGGGCGGACGTTGATCGATCACCTGTCGTTCTCGCTGCCGCGCAACGGCATCGTCGGCATCATCGGCCCGAACGGCGTCGGCAAGACCACGCTGTTCAAGACCATCGTCGGGCTGGAGAAGCCGGACGACGGCTCGGTCCGGGTCGGTGAAACCGTCCAGCTGTCCTACGTCGACCAGGACCGTTCCGGGCTGGACGGCAGCAAGACGGTGTGGGAGGTCGTCTCCGACGGGCTGGACCACCTGATGGTCGGCAAGGTCGAGATGCCGTCGCGGGCGTACGTGGCCGCGTTCGGTTTCAAGGGCCCCGATCAGCAGAAACCGGTCAAGGTGCTGTCCGGGGGCGAGCGCAACCGGCTCAACCTGGCGATGACGCTGAAGATCGGCGGCAACGTGCTGCTGCTCGACGAACCGACCAACGACCTCGACGTGGACACACTGTCGTCGCTGGAGAACGCGCTGCTCGAGTTCCCGGGCTGCGCCGTGGTGATCAGCCACGACCGGATGTTCCTGGACCGGGTGGCCACTCACATGCTCGCGTGGGAGGGGACCGACGAGAACCCGGACAAGTGGTTCTGGTTCGAGGGCAACTACGACGCGTACGAGAAGAACAAGGTCGACCGGCTCGGCGCCGACGCCGCCCGCCCGCACCGGGTCACCTACCGGAAGCTCACGCGTGACTGAACGCTTTGTCTATGACGTGGCCCTGCGCTGGTCCGATCTGGACGCGTACGGCCACGTCAACAACGCGCGCTTTCTGACGCTGTACGAAGAGGCCCGGGTGGCGATGTTCTTCGTCGGCGCCCGGTCGCACGGCCTCGGCTCGTTCGAGGAGGGCATCGTCATCGCCCGCCACGAGGTCGACTACCTCAAGCCGGTCGACTACCAGGACCCGGTGCGGGTGGAGATGTGGATCGCCGAGATGCGGGCCGCGTCGTTCACCGTCGCCTACGAGATGTACGACGCGGACGTGCTGGTCAGCCGGGCCCGGTCGGTGTGCGTGCCGTACAACCTGCAGCAGGGCTTCCCACGCCGGCTCAGTGAGGCCGAGCGGGACTTCCTCAAGCCGTACTTCTCCGGATGAGCGCGCACGGTCTGACCGGGGTGGCCGACGCGGGCGCGTTCCTGGCCCGGCTGGTCCGCCTCGATCCCCGCGCGCTGGTCCGGCTGCGGGCGTCGGGCTCGCGGACCGCGTTGTGGGCCACGCTGCCGTGGAACGTGCTGGTCACCCGGGAGGTGGCCGGCGCCGGGTCACTGCCCGAGGTCACGGTCTCGGCCGCCGAGCTGCTGTCGGCGCTGGCCGCCGGCGGCGCCGAACTGCCGGCCCGGCGGGACGCGCAGTGGCGCTGGCCGCTGCCGCCGGCCGGAGGCCAGGTCGTCGAGACGGTCGCCGCGGTTGAACTGTCCCGGCTGGCCACCGCCGCCGCCGGCACGTTGCGGGAAGTGTCCGCGGGCGGGCTCGCCGGCCGGGCGGTCGGGCAGCGGGCGGTCCGGGACGCCCTGCTCGATCACGTCGCGCTGGTGGTCACGCCGCCCGGGGGAGAGCCGGTGGACGTCCCGCAGCGACTCGTGCAGGCGGTCACGAGGATGGGATTCCTCGGACCGGCCGGTGTGGACGGTGCCGATACCCGCGTATACATGTCAGGACGCTGGGTGGGAATTTCGGCACCATATGGAGTTGCGTGGCTACAAGCTGTCAAGGATTTGACCGTTATGCCCATAGGTCCTCACCCGATCGGGTGATGCCTGGTCGGCCATCCGGTCGCGCCCTCCCGTTAGGGGGATGACCTCCGCCACCGGTACGGGTACCGTCACCCCTCGGGTCCCCCCGCTACGTCCGGCGGCTCGAGGGCCCTCTGGGGAGTGAGGTGCTCAACGATGCCGTGGTGGTCCTGGCGTGCCGGATCGACCCGCAACCGCGAACCGGATACCGGAGGCGATCTGGCCCTGCAGAGCGGCGTCCGCGTCGGCGTGCCGACGCAGCGTGAGCCGAGTTCGTCGGGCGTTTCGACCGAACTGTCCACGATCGACGACTCCGACCGGATCGCCCCGGTCACCCTTGAGCGTATCGGTAAGGCCCTCGACCTGCTCGACATCCGGTTCCTCGCCGACGGCGGGGGCAGCCTGCTGGCGATGTGGGAACGGCACGCGGTGCTGTTCACCCTCGAGGGCCCGGACGACGAGATCCTGGTCATGCGGGCGCGACCGCACTCGACGGTGCCGCCGGATTGGGCCGACCGGGCCTACCGGGTGGTCAACGAGTGGAATCACACCCGCCGGTTCTGCAAGGCGTACGTCGGCGACCCGACCGAGCGCGGGCAGCTGCCGATCTACGCCGAGCTGCAGGTCCCGCTGAACTCCGGCGCCCACGACCCGCTGCTGGTCGAGATGCTCGACTGCGGCGCGGCGGTCGCCACCTCGTTCGTCGACTGGCTGCACGACGAGGGCGCACTGCTGTAGCCACATCCGTGCAGAAACGGGGGCCCGATCGGGCCCCCGTTTGTTGTGTGGTCGCTCAGCTCAGCGGGAACAAGCCCACGCGGCCGTGGTACTCCTTGCCGAGCCTGTCGGTGTCGGAGCCGACGGTCAGGCCGTTGGCGGTGACCAGGAAGGCGCGCACGCCCACCCCGCGGTCGCGGGTCGGGTTCCAGCTCAGGGCCTTGCCGGTCGACGCGTTGAGCGCGCCGATCCCGACCCGGGACACCGCGCCCGGCCCCGGACCCTTGGTGTCGGTGCCGTACGGGTTGTCCAGGTACCGCTCGTGCCCGCCGACGTAGACCGCGGCTCCGGTGACGGCCACCGCGTACAGCGAGTCACCGCCGGTGCGCTGCACCCACGTCGGGTTGTGGTTGCCGGCGCCGGTCGCCTCGAACCGGGCGGCGGAGTCGCAAAGCTTGGTCGGCGAGGACGCCCGCCCGGTCGCCACGACCACGAAATACCGGCCGTCGGGGGAGAACTTCACCTGCCGCAGGTACGTGGCGAAGCCCTGCAGGCACGGCTGCTTGTACGCGTCGGTGGACCAGCTGGTCAGCGCCGCGGTCGCGCCGGACACGTCAAACATCGCGATCTGGGTCCGGTCGGCCCCGCCCGACTTCAGCAGCGCGCCGATCGCGACCAGCTTGGTGCCGTCGGGGGAGATGTCGAAGTGCTCGACCCGGGTGCGGTCCAGACCGGGCGCGGTCAGTTTCGGGTCGAAGCCGCGGTCGAGCGCGCCGCTGGTCGAGTTCATCCGGGCCAGGGCGGTCCGGGCCGTGCCGTTGATCGCGGAGAACGTCCCGCCGGCGTAGAGCCAGCCGCGGGACACCTCCAGGACCCGTACGTCGCCCCAGTTGATCTGAGCGGTGAAGGTGCTGACCCGGGCGCTGGTGTCGAGCGAGACGCGGGTCAGGCCGCGTTCGGTCGTGCCGTTCACCGTCTTGAACGCGCCGCCCATGTAGACGGTGTTGCTCGCGCCCGAGGTCAGCGAGTACACCGCGCCGTCGAGCTTGGGGGCGAACGGGCGGATCTTGCCGTCCTTGAGCCCGTACGCGAAGACGTTGGTCCGCGCGTACGTCGTCTTCTTGCCGGCGTCGGTGACCTTGGTGAAGCTTCCCCCGGCGATCACCGTGTCGCCGACCAGCGCGAGCGTCCACACGGTGCCGTCGAGCACGTGCGGGGTGAAGTCGACCGGGTTGGCCGAGACCACCGCGGACTGGGCCATGTCGGCGGACGCAGGCGTGGCGAGGCCCGCGGCCGAAGCCGATATGAGAAGCAGGGCAGCGGCGAAGAGGGCGCGTCGCATATCGGGCAGCTCCAGGGTTTCTCGAAAAGAATCACCCCGGACAACGACGGAGACACCTCGGGAGATGCGTGCCGGTCACGCTGAGTTGACCATGAAGTGCGCCGCTCGCTCGAGGTAGTCCCACAACGCGGAGTGGTGCGGCTCGGGCAGACCGAGCGAGTCGACCGCGTCCTTCATGTGCCGCAACCACGCGTCGCGGGCCGCCGGCGTGACCGCGAACGGGGCGTGCCGCATGCGCAGACGGGGGTGACCGCGACGGGCCGAGTAGGTGTTCGGCCCGCCCCAGTACTGCATCAGAAAGAGTGTGAGCCGGTCGGCGGCCGCACCCAGGTCTTCCTCCGGGTACATCGGCCGCAGCTCCGGATCGGCGGCCACACCCTGGTAGAACCGGTCGACCAGCCGCCGGAACGTCGGCTCGCCGCCGACGGCGACGAAGAAGCTGGCCTCTTCCACCGGCTCGGCCGGGGCCGGGGTGGACGCCGAGGTCACCGGGATCTCGGTCCGGCCGTCGCTGGTTGTGCTCACCCGTCCATCCTGCCAGCCACCCCGCGGCCGATCAGCCCGGCTCCGGTGTGATGCGCGTTGCCGTGGCGATTTCGTACGCCCGGCCGTCGCTGAGGAGCTGCGTCTCCTCGTCGTCGAGCTTCGGCGCCGGCGTGGGCTGGGCCGCCGTCTGGGCCGCCGTCTGAGCCGCCGTCTGAGCCGCCGCCTGAGCCGCCGAATGCGCGATCGCCTGGTCGAACGCCGCCGCGCCCGGCCACCGGATGCTCAGCAGGCCCATCAGGATCGTGCCGCCGATGCTCCACAGCCCGACCACGACCGGCACCCGGGCGTGCTCGGCCAGCAGCCCGGTGGCCAGCACCCCGAAGCCCTGGGCGAGCTGGATCCCGCCCTGCACGACGCCGAACGCCCGGGCCCGGTACCCGTGCGGGAGAGCCAGCACGAACTGCCCGTTCAGCGTCGGCACCAGCCCGCCCTGGCAGATCCCGGACAGCATCGTCAGCAGCGCCACCATCTCGGCGCTAGGGGCGGAGAGGGCCGGGACCAGCGCCAGCGGCGCCAGCACAGCCAGCGGCCGGACCAGCGTCAGCCGCAGCCCCGGACGGACGAACCGGCTGAACACGATGCCGCCGATGATCCAGCCGACCGGCCCGGACGCCATGATCAGGCCCTGGTCGAAGCCACGGCTGGACGGATCGGGGTTGCCCTGCGCGGCCCACGCCGCGGCCAGCCCCTCGGGCACGATGGCGAACATGGTCAGCGCGATGGCGATCTGCGCGATCGGCCGCAGAACCCGGTCACCGAACACCACCCGGAAGCCCTCGGCAGTCTCGCGCAGCAGGTGGCTGTGCTTCTGGGCGGCCCGGGCGGCCGGTCGCGGCCGCACTCCGGTCAGGATCAACACCATCGACACGCCGTACGCGATGGCCACCGCGCCGATGGCGAAGCGCGGGTTCGTCGCCGCGGCCAGCGTGGCCCCGCCGAAGTAGCCGATCACCTGGGCCGCCTGCATCGTGGTGGCGTTGACGGTGAGCGCGATGACCACCCGGTCGCGGCCCAGCAGCAGCGGCAGCATGGCCGAGCGGGCCGCCTGCGACGGCGGGCTGGCCAGGGTGGCCAGGAACAGGATGGCCAGCAGCGCGGGGATGGGCAGCCCGGGGATCAGCACGAGCGCCATCAGGATCAGGCGGGCGGCGTCACAGATGATCATCACCGTGCGGTACGGGTACCGCTCGGCCAGCGCCGCCAGCACCGGGCCCCCGGCGACCCACGGCAGGTAACTGATCGCGAACGAGGCCGCCGACAGCACCACCGAGCGGGTCTGCTGGAACACCAGCACGGTGATGGCGGCCCGGGCCAGGTACTCGGCGACCCAGCCCGCGATCAACGCCAGGTACAGCGCGCGGTACTCACGAACGGCGAAGACGTCCCGGAAGGTGGCCGGGCGTTCGTCGCCGGTCACCACGCCGGCACGGTCGGCCGGTAGTGCGTCGGGAGTGTCATCGGACACCACGCCTCCATCGATCGCGAACGGCGACCGGATCACGGCCGCCGTCGGCAGCACGCCCCGAGGCAAATTGCGCGGGAACGTGACGTTGCATGTGCAGATGCTTAGGCGGGATTCTGCCCGATCGTCCGACCTGTGGCTAGGGCGTACGGACGGCGAGCCGGACGTTCGGCCGGGGTGACCTCACCCGTTCGGGACGTCCGGGCAGCTCAGGTCGCGCCGCCCGGTTCGCTGTCCCGATCCCGACCGGACGAGGGGCCCGGCGGAACCGCGGGGCGCGGCAGCATCCGGCTGGAGGCGATCTGCTCGGACAGCCCCGAGGTCTCCAGAGCTTCGGTCAGCGCCCGCCGCAGTTCCCGTTCCACCATCGCGTGACCGTCCGCGGTGGTCTTGGCGATGGTCCGGATCACGGCGCCGTCCACGGTGAGCTGTTCCACCCCGATCACATCCGGCGGTTCGAGGAGCTGGGTGGCCCGCGCGGGTTCGCCGGCCATTACTCGCGCCGCCTCCCGGAGCACCGCGATCGCCGCCTCCGAGTTGACGAAACCGATCGGGATGTCGATCACCACCATCGACCAGCCCTGGCTCTTGTTGCCGACCCGGACGATCTCCCCGTTGCGGATGTACCAGAGCACGCCCCGGCCGTCCCGGACCGTGGTGATCCGCAGGCCGACCGTCTCGACCACGCCCGTGGCCTCGCCCAGGTCGACCGAGTCGCCCACTCCGTACTGGTCCTCGAGCAGCATGAACAGGCCGGCGATGAGGTCCTTGACCAGGCTCTGGGCGCCGAAGCCGAGAGCCACGCCGACGATCCCGGCGCTGGCCAGCAGCGGAGCCAGGTTGAAGCCGAACTCGCTCAGCACCAGCAGCGCGGCCATGGTGAAGACGACCGCGGTGACAAAACTGCGCAGCACACCGGCGATCGCCTCGGCCCGCTGCCGGCGGCGCTCCGGGATGAACTGGCCCTCCTCGGCCACGGCCGCCCTGCGCTCCTTCAACGGCTTCAGCAGGGCCGGCATGGACGCCTTGGTGGTGCTGTTGGCCAGCCGGCCGATGGCCCGGTGCAGAGCCCACCGGATGAGCATCGCGACGGCGATGATCGCGATGACCCGCAGCGGCTTGATGATGAGCACATAGCTGCTGGTCGCGAACCACCGCGAGCCGGTCAGGTCCAGCACCCGGCTGCACAGGGCGTCGGCGGCGCAGCTCGCCTGCACGTTCGGATCCCAGTCGAGGGTGGGCGAGGGCGTGGGGGTCGGCGCAAGCAGCATCACGGGCACATACCGTACCGAGAAAGGCTGAGCGTTCCCGTCGACCCCCCGAGACCTCAGACGTTTACTCCGTCGCCACAGATTGTGCTCGCAAATTCGTGTTTCATCAGGGACCATTGGGCCACGAGCACCGGATACGCCGGGCTCGACACGGATTCCACGTACCTCGGGAGCGCCACCAGACTAACCCCCGGAAGGGTGATCGCGATGCCTGACATACGACCCACAGTGGGCTCTTCCGCGTTGGTGTTGAACGCTACCTACGAGCCGCTGTGCGTCGTATCGGTGCGTCGAGCGACGATTCTCGTGCTGACCGGCAAGGCCGAGTGCGTCTCCGACGGCGACGGCATTCTGCACGCCGCGTCGTACGCCCTCCCGGTGCCGTCCGTGGTGCGGCTGACCCGGTACGTGAAGGTGCCGTACCGCACCCACATCGGGCTGTCCCGCCGGGCCATCTTCGCCCGCGACGGTGGCCGGTGCGCGTACTGCCGGGGCTCGGCCGAAACCATCGACCACGTCTTCCCCCGGTCCCGCGGTGGCCTGCACGCCTGGGAGAACGTGGTGGCGGCCTGCGCCAAGTGCAATCACAGCAAGGGCGACAAGACGCCGGCCGAGCTGGGCTGGCGTCTGCACTCGATCCCGGCGGCGCCGCGTGGGGTGGCCTGGCGGGTGCTCGGGCACCGTACGCCCGACCCGCGCTGGTCCGACTGGCTCGACCTGCCGGTCACGGCCGACGCCGCCTGACCGGTCACGGCCGACGCCGCGGCCGCCTGCACTGCAAAGGTCAGGCGTCCTCGGCCTTTACCAGGGACGCGAAGACGACGATGTTGTCCGAGTACCCCTGCGCGCCGCCCAGCCAGTTGCCGCCGCACGTCACCAGGCGCAGCCCCGGCCGGCTGTAGTCGCCGTAGACCTTGCCGACCGGCAACTCGCCCTTGCCGTAGTGCTCGACCGAGTTGACCTCGAAGACGGCCACCTGGTGGTCGCGCCGTTCCACCTCGATCTTGTCGCCGCTCTTCACCTTGCCGAGGTTGTAGAAGACCGACGGTCCCTGGCGGGTGTCGATGTGCCCGACGATGATGGCCGGCCCGAACTGACCGGGCGTCGGGCCCTGGTCGAACCAGCCGGCCTCGTTGTGCTTGTCGAGCGGCGGCACGTCGACACTGCCGTCCTTGGCCAGCCCGACGTCCATGATCGGCGCGTCCACCTTGATCGAGGCGATGGTGAGCCGGACCGGCGGGCTCGGGTCGAGGACCGGGAACGCCCGCGGCGGTGGCTTGTCCGGTCCGTGGAACCAGCCGCTCAGGTCGACGTCGGTGGCCGCCCCGAGCCCGGCGGCCACCGCGAACAGGCCGAGGAAGACGAGCCCGGCGGCGACCAGCGGCAACGGGAAGGTCCGGCGGCCCCGGACCTTCGGAGTGGCCGGCAGCGGCCGGCGCCGCGGCTCCTTCCAGACAGCGGTCGCCGGCGCCCGCTGCGTGGGCACGACGACGGCCGGGCGCCGGCGGAGCACCGACTCGGGCAACTGGGGTCCGTCGTGGGGCCGGGGCAGTACCGGTCGGGCCATGCCGTGCCCCCTCTCCTCGATTCCTCCTGGCCGACTCGACCTTCCGTCGTCAGCTGAAGCGGCGGCGGCGCATGGACTGCGCCGCCAGCACCAGCCCGGCGACGACGGCGGTGGCGCCGCCCCCGATCAGCATCGGCGCCGACCGGTTGGGTGCCGTCCCGCCGCCGCCGGTGGCCGGCCCGCGGCTGGGTTCGACCCGGGCCACGACATGCAGTGTGGTCGACGCCGTCTTCTTGTCCGGGCAGACCAGATTGACCCGGTAGTCGCCCGGCTTGAGCGTGGTGGACAGCGTGACCGTGGCGGTGAGCAGCCCGAAGTTCGGTTTCATGGCGACCGAGCCGGTCGAGCCGAGCGCGCCGCTGGTGACCGTGGCCGAGGTCAGGTTGTCGGTGCAACTGGCCCGGAAACCGATCTGGTCGCCGGGCCGGGCGGTGGACGGCGTGGTCTCGACGTAGAGCGCGGCGGCCTGGGCCGGGGCCGAATCGAGGAACAGAACGGGCACGCCCAATGCGAGCGCGGCCAATGCGGCCGGGACAGACGTACGCATGAACTTCCCCCTCCTGCCGTCGCGAACACGAAGGTCACAGACGGCGCGTGAGGGTGATTTTCGCACCTCGGCGGCGATTCTGCGTAGATCCCTACGGCGTGAGACACCTGGATGAGACCCGACGCTCCAGGACGACTCGCGCTCCGCTACCGTGATTGCGTCCGGATCATCGGGAAACTGGCGCCTGGGGGCGTTGACGATGTCAGTGCTGAACACGTTTCTGGTCTATGCGGTCATCCCGCTCGGCATCATCCTGGTGATCGGTTCGCTGGCGTTCACCGGCGGCGACCGGGGCCAGCGCCGCAGCCGCTACCGTCCCGGCCGGCCCTACGACTTCGAGCCGGTCTGGTTCCTGTCGTCGCCCGAGATTGCGAGCACCGGATCGGCCCCCGCGCTTCAGCCGGGCCATTCGCAACGGCAGCTGACGGCGGCGGTGTTCGAGGACAGCTCGGGCCAGCGGGTCCTGCCCGGTCCCACAGGAGGCGCAAGTGACCGCTGGTGAGCTGACCACCGAGCAGGAACAGGCCCTGGTCGAGCACCAGGCGCCCGGCCTTTCCCCGGCGAAGAACGACGGCCCGTTCAGCACCCGCCAGCTGCTCCGGCTGGACGAGGCGATGCGGGTCGCCGACCAGCAGACCGGTCTGGTCTTCTCGGTGTACGTGGGCGAACTCGCGGAGCCGGTGCGGACGACGGCCGAGGCGTTGCACAAGGAACTGGACGACGCCGACCGGGCGGTGCTGCTGGCGGTTTCGCCGAACCAGCGTGTGCTCGAGATCGTGACCGGTCACGAGGCCCGGAAGCGGGTGTCCGATCGGGATGCCAAGTTGGCTGCTTTGTCGATGGCCGCGTCGTTTGCCGGTGGGGATCTGGCCGGTGGGGTTATGGCCGGTCTCGATCAGTTGGCCAGTCACGCCGGGCGGCATTGAGTTTCTCGGCCGTACGCGGTGGTGGTTGCGCTTGGCGGTCATCCGCCTGCCCCGGCCGTAGCTCGTTCCTCGGGCGCCGGCCATGGATATCGGCGGCCCCGATGGTTGAGCTGGGCGGGCGGGGCTCACCCTCGGGCGGCGGGCCTGGTGGGCGGCACTCCTCGGTGGTTGCGCTCTCCGGGCGTGGCTCACCCGGCTGACCTTGCGCTTGTTGGTTCACGCTGCTGAGTTTGATGGTCGTCGCTTCGCTCCTCCGGGCAAATTGCAGCGGGCAATTTGCGGTGCTCGAGTGGCGACCACCTATCCGCGTAAGACGGCGAGTTGGGACTTTGGTCGCGCGTGTGGCTTTAAGCTCGCTGCGCGTCGCTGGCCTGGGAGGCTCTGGGGGCTTGGTCAGGTTAGGGCGGTGGCGGCCATGTTCAAGGGGTATGGGGTGTTCAGGTGTTCGGGGGCGGGGCCTTTGATGGTTCGGTCGAGGGTGTAGCCGGCGTTCGTGAGCGCGTAGAGGTGGATCTCCGGGTTCGGGGTCAGCTCCACGCGCCAGTAAGCGGGAATGCCGGCCTCGGCGTAGAGGGTCGGCTTGAGCAGGCGGTTCCAGCGGCGGCTGGGCGCCTCGTCGACCTCGACCACGAGCGCCACGTCGCGCGGGTTCGACCAGATCGCGCCGGAGGACTGCGGCCGCAGCACGGTCACGTCGGGGATCAGGTTGCTGGCGCCGGACGCGATGCCCAGCCGGTCGCAGACCCACCAGCCGTCGGGGGCCGCCGGACGCAGCGTGGCCACCAGGGCCTGGACGGCGGCGGCGTGGGCGGCGGTCCGGGGCGGCGTCACGTGCAGAGCGCCGTCCACGATCTCGTAGCGGTGGCCGTCCTGCGGGAACGAGTGCAGGTCCGGCTCGGTCCACGCACCCTCGGGCGCGGTCCAGCGGTTCGCCGTGCTCGATCCGACCAGCACCGGCCCGCCTCCCGTCACCGTGAAGTGCCAGCGTACTGACTCTTCGTGATTTCCAACGGGTTTCGAGCGTGAAAAAAGCGGCCCCGGGAGGAGCCGCTTTTCCCGGAATCTGTCAGACCGCGTCGCGAGCCCGGGCCCGCAACGCCCGCGCCACGCCGTCCCGGCCCTCGGCCACGAGCCGGCGCAGCGACGGGTTGTGCCCGTCGGCGGCCAGCCAGGTGTCCGTGGCCACCACGGTCTCGTCGGTGACCTGGTACGCCGGGTAGGCCATCATCACGAACTCCTGTGCCGGCTCGCTGTCCGACCGCTTCCACACGTCGCCCACGGCCTCGAAGAACTTCGGCGCGTACGGCGCGGTCAGCTCGACCTGGGTGGGGTGCTGGAAGCCCTGCAGCAGCGAGCGGTGCAGCCAGTTCGGCACCTCCTCGTCGCCGGCGAGCAGGCTCCACACCCGGGCCTTGTTCTCCGCCGTGGGCAGCAGCGCCCGGGCGTACGCGGCCTCCCGCTCGCCGCTGGCCGTACGGTCGTGGTCCAGCTCGCGCCCGATCTCCTCGTCCGTCGCCGCGCCCAAAGCGGCCAGCGCCTCCAGCAGCGACCAGCGCAGCTCGGTGTCCACGGTGAGGCCCTCGGGCACCCCGTCGCCCTCCAGCCAGCCGCGCAGCACGGCCAGTTCCGCCGCCGTACGGGCCGACGCGACGACCGCCCGCGCCCAGGCCAGCTGGAAGCCACTGCCCGGCGTGGTCGCGGCCAGCGCCGCCGTCGCCGTCGCGTGCAGGGCCGCCCAGCCCTCCGGTGCCCAGGCCGGGTCGGCGTACATGCTCAGCGCCGACTGGGCCTGCCGCAGCGTGGCCGTGGTCAAGTTGATGTCCCGCTCGGCCGGCAGCCCGCTGCAGACCAGCGCCACGTAGTCGCGGGCGGCCAGCTCGGCGTCGCGCAGCATGTCCCACGACGCCGCCCAGCACAGCGCCCGCGGCAGCGACGAGTCGAACCCGGCGATGTGCTGGACCACGGTCGCCGCCGACCGCTCGTCCAGCCGCAGCTTGGCGTACGTCAGGTCGTCGTCGTTGAGCAGCAGCACATCGGCCGCAGGCACCCCGACCAGCGCCGGGATCGCGGTGTGCTCGCCGCTGACGTCGAGCTCGACCCGGTCGCGCCGGACCAGCCGGTCACCCTGCAGGTCGTACAGGCCGACACCGATGCGATGGGTCCGCAGCGTCGGGTAGTCGGCCGGCGCCTCCTGCTGCACCACCACACTCGAATACGTGCCGTCCTCGCCGATCTCGACCCGGGGCCGCAGCGTGTTCACCTGGGCCGTCTCCAACCACTGGGCGGCGAACTTGCGCAGCTCCCGGCCGGACGCGGTCTCCAGTTCGGTCAGCAGGTCGTCGAAGGTGGCGTTGCCCCACGCGTGCCGGGCGAAGTACGCCCGAAGCCCGTTGAGGAACGAGTCCAGCCCCACGTACGCGACCAACTGCTTGATCACGCTCGCACCCTTGGCGTACGTGATGCCGTCGAAGTTGACCTCGACCGCCTCGAGGTCGGGCATCTCGCAGTAGACGGGGTGGGTCGAGGAGAGCTGGTCCTGGCGGTAGCCCCAGTTCTTGCGGACCGACAGGAACGTGGTCCAGGCGTCGGTGAACCGGGTGGCATCGGTGTTGCACCAGTGGCTGGCCCACTCGGCGAACGACTCGTTCAGCCACAGGTCGTTCCACCAGCGCATGGTGACCAGGTCGCCGAACCACATGTGCGCCTGCTCGTGCAGGATCGTGTTGGCCCGCTGCTCGTACTCGAAGTCGGTGACCTGCGACCGGAAGATGTAGTGGGCCTCGGCGTGGGTGACGCAGCCGAAGTTCTCCATCGCGCCGGCGTTGAAGTCGGGGACCCACAGTTGGTCGTACTTGGGCAGCGGGTAGCGCACGCCGAACTGCTCGTGGAAGAAGTCGAAGCCCTGCTTGGTGATCAGGAACAGGTCGTCGGTGTCCATGTACTGCGCCATCGAGGCCCGGCAGTACGCGCCGAGGGAGATCCCGTCGTGCTCGTCGCGCACCTCGTGGTACGGCCCGGCGCACAGCGCGGTGATGTACGTGCTCATCCGCACCGACCGGGTGAAGTGCACTGTCTTGGCGCCGGAGTCCGCCTTCTCCGAGGAGTCGGCCGGCATGTTGGAGATGACCTTCCAGTGCCCGGGGACGGTCGCGTGCCAGGTGAACTCGCTCTTCAGGTCGGGCTGGTCGAAGCACGTGTAGACCCGCTGGGCGTCGGCCGTCTCGAACTGGCTGTAGAGGTAGGTCTCCTTGTCCACCGGGTCGAGGCTGCGCTGCATGCCCTGCCCACTGGCCGAGTAGGTGAAGTCGGCGTCGACCACCAGCGTGTTCTCGGCGGCCAGCCCGGTGAGCGCCAGTCCGGTCTCGGCCGACCAGCCCGACGTGTCGACCGGCTGCCCGTTGAGGGTCGCCGAGCGCAGGCTCGCCGCGGCCACCTCGATGAAGGTGCCCGCCCCGGGTTCACGGCAACGGAAGGTGACCTCGGTGGTGGACCGGAACGTGATCTCGCCCGGATTGCCCGACCCGTCCGTCAGGTCCAGAGCGATGTCGTACCCGGACACCTCGAGCAGGCGGGCCCGCTCCACGGCCTCGACCTGGGTCAGGTTGCGAACTCCGGCCACGGTCACTCTCCTGTCTGCTGACTCTCCGCAGCCGCGTGGCGGCCGTGACTGCGGCGGGTGAGGGCGAACCCCCGGTCCCGAGTTTTCCACGCCACCCTATTCGTTACCCAGGTGGTCCATGTCACCCCGGCGGCACGGCTTCTGAAGGAGCAGGATCGCATCATGACCGAACGCGCGACAGTCGATATGTGGTTCGACCCGCTGTGCCCGTGGGCGTGGATGACGTCCCGCTGGCTGCTCGAAGTGGAGGACGTGCGCCCGCTGGACGTCCGATTCAACGTGATGAGCCTGGCGGTGCTGAACCAGGGCCGCGACCTGCCGGAGGACTACCGGACGATGATGGACAAGGCCTGGGGCCCGGTCCGGGTCTGCATGGCCGCCGCCGAGGCGGCCGGGCCGGCGGTGTTGCGTGATCTCTACACCGCGCTCGGCACCCGGATCCACCTGAAGAAGTACGAGATGGGCCCGCAGCTCTATACGGAGGCGCTGGAAGAGGTCGGCCTCGACCCGGCGCTGGCCGACGCGGCGACCAGCGACGCCTGGGACGACGCCCTGGTGGCCAGCCACAACGCGGGCATGAAGCCGGTCGGCACCGACGTCGGCACCCCGGTCATCCACGCGCCCGGCCCCGAGAAGGGCACCACCGTCGCCTTCTTCGGCCCGGTGGTCACCCCCGCACCGAAGGGTGAGGCGGCCGGCAAGCTGTGGGACGGCGTGGTCCTGGTGGCCGGCACCCCCGGCTTCTACGAGCTCAAGCGGACCCGCGACATCGGCCCGATTTTCGATTAAGGGACACCCGGGCCTCCGGTACGTCGTTGGATGAGGTGAGAACCGCATCACACCGGAGGCTCGGAAATGTCCCAGGCCGACTGCGCCGTCAACACGATCGCCGTTCATTGCGGCACGTGGACGGACCCCGATATCGCCGCACTGGTCGCCCCGCCCGTGACCGTGTCGAGCCGCTTGATCGACCGGCCGGTGGATCCGTGGCGGGCCGGCCAGCAGGCCCGGTCGCGCGGCAACATGCCCGTTGGAAGGCACCACCGCCCGGCCCGGTAGGTTTCCGGGCATGACCGTCGTGCATCCGATCAGCCGGGCCTGGATCACCACCGGTGGCACCGGCGCGCAGAACTACGACGAGTTCGCCGACGACGCCGAGATCACCGGCATCATCCGGGCGAACCCGCACAGCGCGCTCGCCGTCGAGATGCCGCACCTGGCCCCGGAGTCGCTCGGCCAGGACCTCGTCGGGGCGCTGCCGGCGGCGGCGCAGAGGCTCGCGGCGGACCGCGCCGCCGGCCACTACGTGCCGGCCGAGGAGGTGGTGGTCCTCTACCGGATCACCACACCCGGCACCGCCCCCTCGTACGGGTTGTGGGCGATGGTCGACACCGACCAGATCTCCACCCGGGCCGACGAGCCGGGACTGGTGATCCGCAACGAGGACGTCTTCCTGCGCAAGGTCCGCGAACGGGTCGCGCTCGCCGACGCGCTCAAGACGCTGTTGTCACCGGTGCTGCTGCTGCAGACCGCGCGGGGCGACGAACTGCATGCGGCGCTGGCCGCCGCCGTCGACGCCGCCGGGAAGCCCGATGCGTCGGACCAGGACCCGGCCGGGCGTACGCACGAGATCTGGACCGTCGCGCCCGGCGCGCCGCAGGACGAGCTGACCGCGCTGGCCGGCGGCGGCGAACTGGTCGTGGCCGACGGCAACCACCGCAGCCTGGCGGCGCAGACCGGGGGGCTGCCGCGGTTCCTGGCCGTGGTGACCACTCCCGCCTCGGTCGCCATCCAGCCGTACAACCGGTTGATCGCCGAGCTGCCGATCCGGCCCGACGACATGGTGTCCCGCCTGGTCGAGGCCGGCGCCGGGATCGAGCAGCTGGACCGCCCGGCGGACATCCCGGCGAAGGGCACGGTCGAGGCGTTCGTGCTGCAACGCTCCCTGGACGGCGCCTCCTTCGCGATCCGGCTGCCGGCCGAGCCCGGCGTACCCGAGGTGGAGAACCTGGACCACGCCCGGGTCGAACGGGTGCTCTTCCAGCAGGTGCTCGGCCTCGACCCGGAGGACAAGCGGATCTCCTACGTCGGCGGCGACTACCCGGTGCAGTGGTTGCGGGACGAGGTCGAGTCCGGCCGGTCCGAACTGGCCGTGCTGATCGCGCCGGTGACCGTGGACGACTTCGTCGCGGTCAACCTGGCCCGGCAGAAACTGCCGCGCAAGAGCACCTGGTTCACCCCCAAGGCCCGGGCCGGCCTGGTGCTGGCCCAGCTCGACTGACCATGGCCCTGCATCCGCAGATCGTCGCCTCGGCCGGGCTGCGCCGACGCCCGCCGGCTGAGGTGCTCGCGGCCGAGCCGCACGTCCAGCTCGAGTTCATCCGTGCCGCGATGGAGGAGTCGAACGAGGCCGAGACCGGCCCCGAGCTCCCGCTGCCGGTGGTCGCGGACTTCGACGGTGCCGGCGTGCCCTGCCGGTTGTACGCGCGGACCGTCAACGCCCCGGTGCTGGTGTACGCGCACGGCGGCGGATGGTGTTACGGCAGCATCGAGACGGTCGACCGGTTCTGCCGCCGGGTCGCCGACCGGTCCGGCTGCGCGGTCGTGTCGGTCGGCTACCGGCTCGCCCCCGAACACGTCTTCCCGGCCGCCCTCGACGACCTGGAGACCGTGCTGCGGTACCTGCGCACCGACGGCGCCGATCTGGGCGTCGATCCCACCCGGCTGGCGATCGGCGGGGACAGCGCCGGTGGCCATCTCGCCACCGTGGTCGCCCGCCGCCAGCGTGACGCCGCCACCCCGCTCGACCACCAGGTGCTCATCTACCCGGTGATCGACCCGATGCTGGCCTCCGAGTCGTACGCCGAACTGGGCGAGTACGGCCTCGACCGGATCTCGATGAAGCTGGCCTGGGAGACGTTCGTGCCCGATCCGCGGCTGCGGTTCACCCCGGACGCGGCGCCACTGGCCGCCGGCCTCGCCGGGATGCCGTCCACGTTGATCATCACGGCCGAGTACGACGTGCTGCGCGACGAGGGGGGCGACTACGGCGACGCGCTGATCGCCGCCGGGGTGCCGGTGGTGCACACGCGCTACATGGGCATGAACCACGGCTTCGCCCGCAAGCTGGTGCTGTTCGACGCCGCCCGGGCCGCGGCGGATCAGGTGGCGTCCTCGCTGCGCGCGGCCCTGACGTTCTGAAAAGATGCGGTCATGCGCGTCTACCTGGGTTCCGACCACGCGGGCTTCGAGCTCAAGCAGCACCTCGTGGATTACCTGACCAAGCAGGGGTACGAGTGCGTCGACGTGGGCCCGCACGTCTACGACCCCGAGGACGACTACCCGTCCTTCTGCCTGCACACCGGCGACCGGGTGGTGGCCGACCCGGGCAGCCTGGGCATCGTCATCGGCGGTTCCGGCAACGGTGAGCAGATCGCCGCCAACAAGATCGCGGGCGTACGGTCGGCTCTGGTCTGGCGGCTCGAGATCGCCCAGCTGGCTCGCCAGCACAACGACGCCAACGTGCTCTCCATCGGTGCCCGCGAGCACACCGTGGACGAGGCGACGTCGTTCGCCGAGGCGTTCCTGACCACGCCCTTCTCCGGCAACGAGCGGCACGCCCGGCGGATCGCCGAGGTGACCGAGTTCGAGAAGACCCGCGAGCTGCCCGCCCTGCCCCCGACCTGATCGCGGTTCAGCGGTTGCGGGGCAGGTCCTCGCGGGGCATCCAGTTGCGGCGCACGATCGTGAGGTTCTGCTCCGCGTCGGCGACCTGGGCGTCGGTCGGCCGGGCGGCGTCCCGGGCCCGGAGGGCGGCGCCGACGCTGACCTGCGACGAGCCGGAACCGACGAGGCCGCGGAGGCCCCGCTCGGCCTCCCGGTCGTCGAACGGCGCCCCGGACGTCGGCCGCGACCGCCTCGGAACCCGCGGCCCGGCCGGCTCGTCGGGCGCATCCGTGATCGCGGTCGTCTCCGCCGTCGGCCTCCCGTTTCCCGGCCCGTGGGTGCCCGGCCCGTGGCTGCCCGGCCCGTGGCTGCCCGGCCCGTGGCTGCCCGGCCAGTGGCTGCCCGGCCCCTCGTTGCCGGGCCCGTCGCTGCCCGCCTCGGCCGGCCCGGTGCGGGCGAGGTCGGCCGGTCCCGGCTTGGCGTTGGCGGGCGGCCCCGGTTTCGGCGCCTCGGCCGGCCGCTCGAACTGAGCGGGCGGCGTCGTCTCGGCCGGCTCCCTTTCGGGTCCGGCCGCGTCGCTCGTCGGCGCGGCCGGGTCCGGATCGGCGGCGGTGTCCCGATCAGCGTTCGACGAGGAGGAGGCGCGCAGCCGGCGGCGTCGACGTTCGGGTTCGGCCATGACGCCGAACCTACCGCCGCCGCCACCTCTCAGAACACCTCGAGCGCCTGTGGGAACCGATGCCATCCGAACGCGACCGACGCCGCGGCCAGTGCCCTCGGTGTCAGCTCGCGGACGCGACCGGCCTGGGCCAGCGCCTCCAGCGACGGGCCGCCCAGGTAGGCCGCGCCCAGCTCGAGCACCGAGCAGGCCAGATCGGCCGGGTCGTCGGTACGCCGGCAGGTGGCGCCCCCGGGACCGCCGGTCAGCCGCCAGCGCCCGGTGTTGGCCGCCAGCCGGTTGTCGGTCACGTCGAGGACCACGTCGACCTCGGTCCGGTACCGCCGGGCCGCCAGCCCCGCGCCCACGTCGATCACCCGTACCCACAGCGAGTCCATCAGCCGGGGACCCAGGCGCCGGGGTTCGTCGACCTGATACAGCAGCGGATCGCTGACCGCCCCGAACGAGTAGGTGGCGGTCCGGGCGAGGTCCACGCCGAGCAGGAAGCGCCACAGGACGCCGTACGACCCGGGATCGGCGGCGACCACCTCGCGCACGTCGACGGTGGAGTTCGGGCCCTTGGCGTCCCAGTGGTTCTTGACCCGCCAGACCGCGTACCCGGCCGGGCCGTGCGGGGTGTCCAGCACCACCCCCTGCAGCTCGGTCCCCCCGCCGCGCTGGGACGCCGGGTCGCCGAAGTGGTACTTCCACCACCGGTCGTCGCGGCTGGCGAACCCGGGCCGGTCGCCGCGCAGCTGGTCGTACACCTTGGCGATGTCGGCCAGGCCGCCCAGCGGGGTGACCAGGCGCAGTTTCGCCCCGGGTGGGAGCTCGGCCTGCGGCGGCGTGAGCTCGCGGCTGGAGATGTCGAAGGTGAGGCGCTCGGCGGCCAGGCCGTACCCGTACCGCGGATAGATCCGGCCCTCGCTGGCCCAGAGCACCGCGATCGGTTCGCGGCCGGCGGACGCGACGTCTTCGAGCTGGCGCTGCATGAGCCGGGTCAGCAGGCCCTGCCGGCGGTGGGTGGGCGCGACACCGACGAGTGACACGAACGCGGCCGGCACCACCGCGCCCGGGATGCTGAGCTCGCGGGTGAAGGCGGTCGCGTGGCCTGCGACGAGGCCGCCGTCGTCCGCGACGAGCGACCGTTCGGGCTCGAAGGTCGACGCTTCGAGGGCCGAGACCTCGTCATCGGCCGGTTCGTGGAAGACATTCCGGATCAATTCCGAGATGGCCTCCCAGTCCTCGGCCACGCCCGGGCGGATGTGAATGTCTGTCGACTTCATGGAGTCGTGTGTACTTCAACGAGCGCGTACAGGCGAGTGATTTGTTGGCTCGCTACTCTCGATGGGGTGCGACGGTCGCCGCACCCTTGGGAGGAGCACCATGCCGGAGCAACCGCAGTGGTCGGAGCGGACGCTCGACATGCCGCCGCAGGACCCGTGGGCGGACGCGCCGACCACGCCTGAGCACCCGGTCACGGGCTACCCGCCGCCCGGCTTCTCCGACCCGCAGACCCGGCCGGGCGGTCAGTCCGGTCCGCAGACCCGGCCCGGCGGCCACTCCGGTCCGCAGACGCGCCCGGACGGCTACTCCGGCTCGCAGACCCGGCCCGAGGGGTTTGCCGCGCCGGCGACCCGGGCCGCCGGCACGCCGCCGGCGCCGGACCCGGCGCAGGTACCGGCTCCGGGCGGCGCGCCCGCCGACCTGCCGTTCTCGGCCGGCCGTGCGTCCGTGCGCCCGCACCCGCGCTCCCAGCCCTTCGCGGCCGAGCACGAGCCGACCGGTACCGGCTGGCCCGGCGCGGACGTGCCCTACTCCCGGCCGACCATGCGCGAACTGCGCCGCGGCGGCCAGTGGACCACGATCGCCCTGCTCTGGGCGTTCGTCTGCTGGGGCATCTGGGCGCTGTCCAACGGGGGCGTCTGGTCCACCAAGGTCATCATCTTCGTGGTCAGCCTGATCGTGGCCGGTGGCCTGTTCGCGCTGTCCCGCCTGGTCGGCCGGGTCGTGCTGGAGAAGCAGTTCCACCGGGTCCGGCGGTCGGCCCGCGGCTCCCACGCCGTGGCGTCGCTCTTCCTGGTCGGCGTCGGGCTCGCGCACCTGCAGCAGACCGACTGGGTGATGAACGCGCTCGGCTGGGTGATCAAAACCGTCAGCTGACCGGGGCGGCGGGCTCAGCGCAGTGGGCGGGCTCGGCGCAGTGGGCGGGCTCGGCGCAGTGGGCGGGCTCAGCGCAGCCAGCGGGCTCAGCGCAGTGGGCGGGCGAAGTCCTGGGTCCACAGCAGCGCGCCGGTCGGGTCCGCCACGACGCCGACCCCGATGCCGGTGAAGCCGCAGTTCAGGATGTTGGCCCGATGGCCGTCGCTGCCCATCCAACTGGTCATGACCTCGGCCGGCGTGCCCTGCCCCTTGGCGATGTTCTCCCCGGCGGCGGCCCAGCGGTAGCCCGCCCGCGTGATCCGGACGGCGAAGTCGACCTTCTCCGGCGTGGCGTGATCGAAGTAGCCGCGCGCGGCCATGTCGGCCGAGTGCCCGCGCGCCGCCCCGACCAGCCGGTCGTCAGCGGTCACGGCCGTGCAGCCGGCCTTGGCCCGCTGGGCGTTGACCAGCGTGACGACGTCCTGCTCGAAGGCGGGGTTCCCGGCCGGCGGGGGCGAACTCGGGAGTGTCTCCGGAGGCGTCGAGTACGGCGGCGTCGAGTACGCCGGCGCGGGTGACACGGAGACGATCGCGTCCGGGCCGCCGGGACCGATCACCGCCGCGGCCGGCGGCGGCGTGCCGTCGGTGGTGAGCACCATCTTGTCGATGTCCGGGGCGACCGCTTCCGGGTTGACGAAGCTGATCGTGTTGTCGCCGGTCCTCAGCGTGGCCACGACCCGGGTGGTGCCGGGCCGGTCCTCCGAGCGGGTCGCCGGGAAGGCGACCACGACCGCGGCACCGCCGTTGACGCTGACCGCCGCCGTACGGGCCTCCGGGCTGACGTACGTCACGGACAGCTTCGCCGGTCCGGACCGCTCGCCCGTCACGTGGGTGAACGTCAGCCGGCCGAGCAGCCCGATCCCGGTCACCCGGGCGCCGCCGGAGCACCGGTCGCAACCGACCGCATGGGCGCCGCCGGTGAGCGCGTTGACGGCGGCCTCGGCCTCGTACGTGGTGGTGCCCGCGCTCGCGCTGACCGTCACCGCGACGCCGGCGAGCACGGTGACGAGGGCGACCCCGCCCACGAAGAGGGCGCGTCTGGGCATGGGGATCCGAATCAGGTGGGGGACGGGCGATATCCGGCGACGAACCTAACGCCCGGCTTCGAGGCCGGTCTATTAGAGAGATCTTAAATCTGATCCGATGATCTTCGCCGGGAGCGCCTACCGCGCCGTGCGGAGGAGCAGACTGAGACCATGGCGTACGCATCGGAGGACGGCCCGCTCGCGCCGCACCCGTCCGCGTCCGAGCCCCCGACACCGGCCGCCCCCGCATCGACCGCCAATGGATCGACCAGGCCCGGATCGACCAGGCCCGGATCGACCGGACTCGGATCGAACGCCCCGGCCCAGGACCCGGCCGCGCCCACCTATGAGTCGTCCGCCGGCGGGGTCCTCGAGCCGCGAATCACGGATCGCCGGGATCCGACCGACGATCCTCCCGGCCGGCCGCCCACGCAGCTGATCCAGCCGTCGCCGCGCGTACCCCGTACGCGGATCAGCGCCGTCTGGTTCGGCGTCGTGGCCGGCGTTCTTGCCCTGATCCTGCTGATCGTCTTCGTCGCCCAGAACACCGCCCGGGTCCGGATCAACTTCCTCTGGATGACCGGCGACTTCCCGATCGCGGTGGCCTTCCTCATCGCGGGCGTCGGCGGCGCCCTGATCGCCATCGCCGTGTCCGCGGCCCGCATCATCCAGCTCCGCCGCCTGGTCCGCCGCCGCTCCCGCTGACCTGAACCGCCGAGACGCGGACCGCCGAGACGCGGACCGCCGAGACGCGGACCGCCAAGACGCGGACCGCCAAGACGCGGACCGCCGGGACCTGGACCACCGGTTCAGCCCGGCGCGGGCGGCACCGGCCGGACCACGACGGTGGCCGCCGGCTTCCACTCGACTTTCTTCTGCCCGTACCGAAGGAGACCCTTGACATGTGACCAAATGGTCTCCTAACGTTGGGTCATGACGGAGGATCTGGTGTTCAAGGCACTCGCCGATCCGAGCCGTCGATTTCTGCTCGATCTGCTCTTCCGGCGTGACGGCCGCACGCTCACCGAGCTCGAGTCCGAATTGGAGATGACGCGGTTCGGCGTCGCCAAGCATCTGCGGGTGCTGGAAGAGGCCGGCCTTGTCGTCACGCGGCGTTCCGGTCGCGAGAAATTGCATTTTCTCAACCCGGTGCCGATCCGGCTGATCCACGACCGCTGGATCGACAAGTACACCGAGCATCACGTCACCGCGCTCACCGACCTGAAGCGCGAACTCGAGGAGGACCAATGACACCCTGACCACGCAGGTCTACCGGGTCTGGATCAAGGCCAGCCCGGAGAAGATCTGGACCGCCATCACCGACCCCGCGTGGACGTCGCGGTACGCCTACGCCGCGCCCGTGCACTACGACCTCGAGCCGGGCGGCTCGTACTATTCGAGCGCCACCGATCAGATGAAGGAATTCGCCGCGCAGAACGGCTTTCCGATGCCCGACGTCATCGTCGACGGCGAGGTCGTCGAGGCCGATCCGCCGCGGAAACTGGTGCAGACCTGGCGCATGTTGATGGACCCGTCGACCGCCGACGAGCCGTTCACCACGCTGACCTACGAGATCGAGGACGCCCAGATGCAGCCGGGCGTCTGCAAACTCACCGTGACGCACGAGCTGGCCGGCGCCCCGGCCACGGCGGCGATGGTGGCCGGCACCGGCGACGGCGGCGCGGGCGGCGGCTGGGCCTGGATCCTCAGCGACCTCAAGACGCTGATCGAGACCGACAAGGCGTTCGCGGAGTAATGCCGACCGCGGAGCGGCCGGAAGCGTCATGGTCCGGCCGCTCTGGCACACTCGACGTCGTGAGAGACGGCGAGGCGGGAGGCGGGGAGCTGGAATCCCACAGCCTCGTCGAGCTGGCCTTCGACCGGCTGAGCCGGGAGATCCTGAGCGGCCGCACCGAGCCCGGGGAGCGACTCGTCGAGGAACAGCTCACCCGCCGGCTCGGGATCAGCCGGGCGCCGCTGCGCGAGGCACTGCGCCAGCTGGCGCAGCAGGGCCTGGTCGAGCACATCCCGCGGCGCGGCGTCCGGGTCGCCACGCTGTCCGACGACGACGTCCGCGAGCTGTACGACGTCCGCGACGTGCTGGAGCGGCACGCGATGTCGACGCTCCCGGAGGCGCCGGACGTGACCGGGCTGAAGGCGGCGCTGGAGCGGATGCGGGTCGCGACCGGGTCGGGTGACCGGTTGGCGGTGGCCGACGCGCACCGCCGCTTCCACGTCGAGGTGGTCGCGCTCGGCGGCAACCGTCAGCTGACCCGGCTGTACGAGTCGATCCTGGTCCGGCTGCAGCTCTACATGGCGGTCAACCTGAGGCGCGAGGCCGAGGTGGCGGAGGCCGCGGACGGCGTCCACCGGCACGAGCGGCTGTACGAGGCCATGATCGACGGCGACATCCTGGACGCGCTGACCCGTCACGGCGCACGGGCCTATCTGAGCTAGGACATCTGTCCGTTACATCGCCTGACCGTCTGCGTAATCAAACGGTCGACAATCGACAGAGTGAAGCCAATCACTGCGATCGCCGAGTCGGTGCTCGACCGGCTGTCCGCCCGGGGCGACGACGGCGTCTGGATCAGCGTGGTGCCGCCGGACGAGTTGCGGGAGCGGGCGGCCGACCTGGACGCCGCGGGTACGCTGCCGCTGCGCGGGCTGCCGTTCGCGGTGAAGGACAACATCGACGTGGTGGGCCTGCCAACCACCGCTGCCTGCCCGGACTTCGCGTACGTGCCGGACCGCACCGCCCCCGTCGTGCAGCGCCTGCTCGACGCCGGCGCGCTCCTGGTCGGTAAGACCAACCTGGACCAGTTCGCCACCGGACTGACCGGCGCCCGCTCGCCCTACGGCGCCCCGGAGAGCGTGTTCGGCGGCGGCCTGATCTCCGGCGGCTCCAGTTCCGGGTCGGCCGTGGCGGTCGCCAACGGCACGGTGGCGTTCGCGCTCGGCACCGACACCGCCGGCTCCGGCCGGGTGCCGGCCGCCCTCAACGGGATCGTCGGGATCAAGCCCACGCGGGGTCTGCTGAGCACCGCCGGGGTGGTGCCGGCCTGCCGTTCCCTGGATTGCGTCTCCATCTTCGCGCCCGACGTGACCTCGGCCCGTACGGTCCTGCGGGTCGCCGCCGGATCCGGCCGGGGGGAGAGCCGGCTGATCGTCGAGCCGCGCATCGGAGTACCCCGTGACCTCGAGTTCTTCGGCGACGCCGGTCAGGAGAAGGCGTTCGCCACCCGGTTCGGCGACGCCACCACCGTGGACGCCGGCCCGCTGTACGAGGCCGGCGACCTGCTCTACCGCGGGCCGTGGGTGGCTGAACGGCTGGCCGACCTGGGCGACTTCCTGCGCGATCACCCGTCCTCGGTGCTGCCGGTCACGCGCGCGGTGCTGGAGCAGGGATGGGCGTACACGGCCGTGGACGCGTTCCGGGCGCAGCATCGGCTGGCGTCGTTGAAGGACGTGACAAGCCGGATGTGGGAGCAGATCGACGTCCTGATCGTGCCGACCGTCGGGACCACGTTCACGCACGCCGAGATCGCCGCCGATCCGGTCGGCCGCAACCTGATCCTCGGCCACTACACGCAGTTCGCCAACCTGCTCGACATGGCCGCCATCGCGGTGCCCAACGGCTTCACCGCCGACGGCCGACCGGCCGGCATCACGCTGCTCGGGCCGGCCGGTTCCGACGAGACGCTGGCGCATCTGGCCGGTTCCCTCGCCGACGAGCCGGTCACGCTGGCCGTGGTCGGGCTGCACCTGAGCGGCGAGCCCCGCAACCGCGAGTTGCGGGCGCGCGGGGCGGCGCTGATCGGAGCGGCCCGGACCGCGCCGGAGTACCGGCTGCACCGGCTGCTGAACGACGTGCCCGGTCTGGTCCGGGGCGACGGCGGCGCTTCGATCGAGGTCGAGCTGTGGCGGCTGCCGGCGTCCGAGGTGGGCGGTCTACTGGCCGGGGTGAACGCGCCGCTGGGGTTCGGTCGGATCCGGCTCGACGACGGGCGCGAGGTCACCGGCTTTCTCTGCGAGGCGTACGCGGCAGCGGGCGCCGAGGACATCACCGCGAGCGGCGGCTGGCGGGCGTACCGGAAATCTCTGGGGAGGTAGTAGTGACGGCAACAATCGGACCGGTCACGGCGAACCCGTACCCGTGGCCGTACGACGGATCGGTGCCGGTCGACAAGTGCGCCCTGATCTGCATCGACTGGCAGGTCGACTTCTGCGGCAAGGGCGGCTACGTCGACTCGATGGGCTACGACATCGAGCTGACCCGCGCCGGGCTGCCGGCCACCGCCCGGCTCCTGGACCACGCCCGCAGCCTGCGCATGCTGGTCATCCACACCCGCGAGGGCCACGACCCCGAGCTGTCCGACCTGCCGGCCAACAAGCGCTGGCGGTCGGCCCGGATCGGCGCCGAGATCGGCAGCGACGGACCGTGCGGCCGGATCCTGACCAAGGGTGAGCCCGGCTGGGAGATCGTGCCCGAGGTCGCCCCGGCGGCCGGCGAGGTGATCGTCGACAAGCCCGGCAAGGGCGCGTTCTACGCCACCAACCTGGATCTGGTCCTGCGCACGCACGGGATCACCCACATCATCCTGACCGGCATCACCACGGACGTCTGCGTCCACACCACCATGCGGGAGGCCAATGATCGCGGATACGAGTGCCTGATCCTCTCCGACTGCACGGGGGCCACCGATCCGTCCAACCACACCGCCGCGCTGCACATGGTCACCATGCAGGGCGGCGTCTTCGGCTGCGTCGCCACCTCGGACGACGTCATCGCGGCCACGGAGCCATCCGACCACCGCACCCGCCATCCGAAAACAGACTGAAGGCGGTCTGAATGCCCACAGTGGAAGCCATCCCGTCCCCCTTCACCTTCGAACTCGACTCGGTCGCCCTCGTGGTGATCGACATGCAACGAGACTTCCTGATGCCCGGCGGCTTCGGCGAGAGCCTCGGCAACGACGTCTCACAACTGCGCCGGACCATCGAGCCGCTGGCCGCGCTGATGGCGGCGTGGCGGGCGGCCGGCCTACCGGTCATCCACACCCGCGAGGGTCACCTGCCCGACCTGTCCGACTGCCCACCGGCCAAGCTCGAGCGGGGCGAGCCCAGCAAGCGGATCGGCGATCCCGGCGCGTTCGGGCGCATCCTCATCCGCGGCGAGTACGGCCACGACATCATCGACGAACTTCAGCCGATCGAGGGCGAGGCGGTCGTGGACAAGCCCGGCAAGGGCGCGTTCTACGCCACCGAACTGCAGGACCTCCTCTCCAAGGATGGCATCAAGAGCCTGGTCGTCACCGGCGTCACCACCGAGGTGTGCGTGCACACCACGGTCCGGGAGGCCAACGACCGCGGGTACGAGTGCCTCGTGCCGGCCGACTGCGTCGGCTCCTACTTCCCCGAGTTTCAGCGCGTCGGCCTGGAGATGATCGCCGCTCAGGGCGGCATCTTCGGCTGGGTCGCCGAGTCCCCGGCTCTGATTCAGGAGATCTGAAGATGAAACTTCCCTATTGGGTACGCGGTGACACCAACGCCTTCTTCGGCTTCGGTGTCAACGTCCTCGTCAACGTTCTGACCCTGACCGGCCTGTGTATCGGGGTCATCAAGATGCCGGCGTCCGACGTGTTCGGCGTGATCCTGCCGGCGCTCGGCATCGCCCTGGTGCTGGGCAACGTCTACTACACGTTCCTGGCGCGCCGGCTGGCCGTCCGGGAGAACCGCGACGACGTCACGGCGATGCCGTACGGCCCGAGCGTGCCGCACATGTTCATCGTCATCTTCGTCATCATGCTGCCCATCTA
Source organism: uncultured Actinoplanes sp. (assembly GCA_964236515.1). Taxonomy (GTDB): domain Bacteria; phylum Actinomycetota; class Actinomycetes; order Mycobacteriales; family Micromonosporaceae; genus Actinoplanes. The sequence goes on along the minus strand of CAXSDA010000002.1, from coordinate 22,346 downwards.
TCTGTCCACCAAGGACCCGATCCGGGCGTGGACGGCCGGTATCGCCTGGGCGTTCATCATCGGCGTGATCGTGCTGATCGGCGCGTTCGTCGGCCCGTACATCCGGAAGTACGCCCCCCGCGCGGCGCTGCTGGGCACCCTGGCCGGCATCTCGATCACCTTCATCTCGATGAACCCGGCCGGCAACATGTGGAAGGCCGCCTGGATCGCCCTGCCGGTCTTCGGGCTGCTGCTGATCGGCCTGCTCACCGACGTCAAGCTGCCCTTCAACATCCCGATCGGCCTGGCCGCCCTGCTCGTCGGCACGGCGATCGGCTGGATCGGTGGCGCGATGTCGGTGCCGGACGTGACGAGCGCGGCCAAGGACATCGCGTTCGCCTTCCCGCACCTGAAGGTCAACCTGCTCGTCGACGGCCTGCGGGACATGGCGCCGCTGCTGGCCACGGCGATCCCGCTGGGTGTCTACAACTTCACCGAGGCGATGACCAACGTGGAGAGTGCGGCGACCGCCGGCGACCGGTACAACCTGCGCAGCGTGCTGCTCGCCGACGGCTCCGGCGCCATCATCGGCTCGCTGCTCGGCTCCCCGTTCCCGCCGGCGGTGTACGTCGGCCACCCGGGCTGGAAGGCGGCCGGTGGCCGGACCGGCTACTCGATGGCGACCGGCGTGGTCATCGCGCTGCTCTGCTTCTTCGGGCTGTTCGGCCTGCTCGGATCGATCTTCCCGACCCCGGCGATCGTGCCCATCCTGCTGTACATCGGCCTGTTGATCGGCGCCCAGGCGTTCCAGGCGACCCCTCGTGCCCACGCCGCCGCGGTGGTGGCCGCGCTGATACCCAACATCGCCTCGTGGGCCACCGGCCAGATGGACAACGTGCTGTCGGCTGCCGGGACCAGCGCGTCCCAGGTCGGCATCGGCAACCTGGCCGGCGCCGGGGTGGTCTACGACGGGCTGAAGACGCTCGGCGAAGGCGCGATCCTGGCCGGTCTGGTGCTGGGCGCGATCGTCGCGTTCATCATCGACAAACGGTTCTGGAACGCCGCGATCTTCTCCGGCGCCGGCGCCGTGCTGACGTTCGTCGGGCTGATCCACGCGGAGAGGGTGCAGTGGAACGCGGACGGCCAGGTGGCGCTCGGCTACTTGTTCCTGACCGTCGTCCTGGTGCTGTTCGCGCTGACCAAACCGGCTCCGCGGGTGCCTGAGGAGGGTGAACCGCCGTCGTTCGAGGGCAACGAGTACACCGAGGCGCCCGAGGCCGGCGTTCCGGTCAACGCCTGAGTCGTTCCGGGGCGGCCCCGCGGGCCGCCCCTCACCTTCGGGAGGGTGCCGTGATGGAACGCAACCGGTTCGATGTGGTCGACGAGGTGGCCGTCGTCTTCGCCGAGTACGAGCGGGCCTTGGTCGGCAACGAGGTCGACCGCATACTCGGGTTCTTCACGGCCGACGCCGTACGGTTCGGGGTCGCCGACCACCAGGCCGGGCTGGCCGAGCAGGAACGGTGGCGCCGGGCCCAACCGGCACTGCCGCCGGGGCGCGAGCTCAAGGACACCTTGATTCAGGCGTACGGCCGGGATCTGGCGGTGGTCACGACCTTCTTCGCGTACCCGGGCGACGACGTCCTGGGCCGTCAGTCACAGACGTGGGTGCGCCTGCCCGAAGGCTGGCGCATCGTCACCGCCCACGTGTCGGTGCCTAGCGGGCCCGCAACGGCTTGAGCGCCTTGGCCACCTCGGCCAGCTCGTCCAGCATTGCCGTGGCCGCCCCGGTCATCACGTCGTTGGGGTGGATTGCGCCGTCTTCGCCGAGGAACGTGCGGACGAAGGGGATGTTCACCGACTCCGGGATCAGGAACATCTTCAGCGGGTAGGCGACCATGCTCAGGCTCAGCGCCGAACGGGTGCCGGCCGACACGCCGCCGTAGCTGACCACGCTGGCCGCCTTGTACAGCCACTCGTGGTTCAGGTAGTCGAGCGCGTTCTTCAGCGACGCGCTGATCGAGTAGTTGTACTCCGGCATCACGAACACGATCGCGTCGGCGGCGGCCACCTTCTCGCTCCACCGCTTGGTGTGGTCGTGCAGGTAGTTCCGCAGGCGTGGGTGGTGCGGCTCGTCCAGCAGCGGGAGGTTCTCCTCGGCGAGGTCGGCCACACTGACCTGGAAGCCGCCGTGTTCCTTGGCGGCCTCGACGAACCATTCCGACACGGGCAGGCCGATCCGGCCCGGACGGGTGCTCGCCACGACGACCAGCAGGTTGAGCTCACTCACGGAGACTCCGTTTCCGCTTCAATTTGCCTGACGAAGCAATCTTAGACTCCCGGCGGACGTCGCATATTGCGACGCTGACCACTACACAGCGCCGTCAGCGTCGATCGGGCCCATTCGATGTGGAGGCCCGGCATGAAAGCTCTCGTCTACCACGCCCCGGCCAGAAAACCTGGGAGGACGTACCCGACGCGACCATCCAGGAGCTCACCGACGTAGTCGTCCGCGTGGACACGACCACCATCTGCGGGACCGACCGGCACATCCTGCACGGCGACGTGGCCGCAGTCCCCGACGGGGCGCATCCTCGGTCACGCGGCATGCGGCTGGCCCGGCGCATCGCGCGCCGCTGGTCCGGGATGGACGGCGAAGATCCGCTGCTCGTCCTCCGGCGAACGCCCCGAGGCCGCGGAACGCAGCGATCTCGACGACTCCGACGCCCGTGGCTAGCCACCACTACCCAGCGGCTGGTCGACGCCCCTTGACCCACAGCGCCGGACGCCCTGACAACCGCCCCGATTCGCTCACCGCGACAACCGCCCCGATTCGCTCACCGCGACAACCGCCCCGATTCGCTCACCGCGAC
>CAXSDA010000002.1:0-19397 GCA_964236515.1 uncultured Actinoplanes sp. | reverse complement strand
AACCGCCCCGAATCCCTCACCGCGACAACCGCACCGCGGGGGTCTGGGGGCTCGGGCCCCCAGGTTGGAATGCGAGACGGCCCACGTCCGCGCACTCCGCGGACATAGGCCTCCCACCGACGAGCGGGCGACGAGAATCGAACTCGCGTAGTCAGTTTGGAAGCAACAAGACGATCATCCCCCGTGATCCCGGCCGACCCCGCATCATGCCGCTGACCTGCCCGTTCGTTTCAGGCTCGTCCCAGCTGACCCCGGGATCGGCCGGGTAGTCCCGGACGGTTCCCTAGCAAGATCCCTAGCATCGTCCCGGCGGATGTCATGCACTCTCAGGGGATCCCAGACTTGCCGCCGTCACACGTCCTGCCCGTCGTCCCGGCGGCTGCCAAGCGGTCCCGGAACCTCTTCATAGCTCAAGTTTCCTGCGATCGTGTACCACGGCGGTTGAACGCCCGAGCCGATTAGCGCGCCTTGTGATGCCGGTGTTCAGAGCGCTCGTCAGGCTGCGAGCTTCTCAACACCGTCAGCTGCGTTCGGCCTGCTCAACAACCTCATCGGCTACGGCGATGGCCTCGAAGGTCGAGGGTTTCTACAACACCGGCTCCGCCCGTCCGAAGCTGTGACAGTTGTCCCTCACCGTGACACCGAGACCGCTGCGAACGACGCCCGGCGAGTCACCCGTCATCGCCGCCCGGGTCCCCAGGGAGGAACGGCAACTACGCATCGTTCCAATGACCCTCGCGCTCGATATGCCCAAGCCGTGACCATCGGTCAGGCCATCCCAGGCTCCTCGCCGAACAGGTCGGTCAGATCGGCGAGATGCTTCTCGGCCCGGATTTTCTGGTGGCTGACCCATTCTTTGCCCTCCGCAGCGATTCCTTCCAATACTTCGAGGGTGCGGGGCAGGCCCGATGCATCGATCGACGCTTGGGAGAGCTTTACTGGGTCCTCGCCGGGCTCGATCTCCTGCACGGCCTCGGTGACTGGGATGACGATCGGATCGCCGTTGACGAGGATGAGTTCGAAGGTTCGTCGCTGGGTGGCCAGACCGGTGATCCGGGCGGCGGTGACCTTCTCGAAGCTGTAGTTCAGGCGCTCATTGGTCTCATGCTCTGCAGTCTCGAAATCGAGGCGGACATCAACTTGGCGTACGCCCTGTTCGGTCAGGAGGAAAAGGACCATCCGGTACTTCGTATAGCGGGACGGTCCATGCTTGACTCGGGCGCGTTTGGCGCCGGGGGCCGGTGCCTCGATGACGGCGTGAGCAATGATCTGCTCAGCCCTGAGCTGGTAGTGGCGCATCGCCTCGTCGACCATGATGCGGCGATCGGCTTCCAGCCAGCCGGCCATCTCGTCGTCGGTCGGCCTTCCCTCAAGCTTCCGCATCCATCGGGCGTAGGCATCCTGGCGCGTCCTGAGCCGTACCTCGAACTCCCCCGTATCGGCCTTGAACCGGCGGCGCTCGCTGTCGATGTTCCACCCGGCCCGTACGGCGACTGTCCCAGCGACCACCGCGATGACGCTCCAGAACACACCGCCGGGCGATGAACCAGCCACAATTAGAAGTAGCCCAGCGACGATCGCGGCTATTCCGCCGAGACAGGCAGCCACAACTTTATGCGGAGTTTGCCACTCTTGCCGATACGAGGTCAGGGCGCCCTGTTCGTACCGGCTCCGGACGTCGCCCACCAGATGGCGTATCAGCCACGCGAGCTGCTCGGCGTCGACGCGTTGCTCGCGGTAGATCTCGACAACCTCGTCCCGAAGCTGCTGCCGCACACCCCGGGTCTGTTCTATCCAATAGTCACGGTCGGTGCCTCGTGGCACGTAACGGCCGAAGTAGCGGTCGAAAAGCGAATCCACGCCCCTGGCGAAGCCATGTGGTGGCGCCTGCTGACTCTGCGGGCGGGGACTCAGCTGTGAGTCTTTGGCCTGGATGCGGCCGCGACGGAAATGCCACTCGCTGCCGTAGCGGACGAGAGCTACGCAGCCCGCCGCCGCGATGAGCAGTCCGAGGATCGGCAGCACGTCGCCCGTTCGTATCAGGGAAAGACCGACGTGGTAGACGGAGTAGAGGAAGACGACGAGTCCAAGTCCCGCGCGCAACAGGTCGGCACCCTGGTACGCCGTCGGCTGCGGCGGTAGCGCTCGGGCGGGCACGGGTTTGGGTTGGAAGAATAACCACACCCGCTCGTCCCGGCCGCCGCCTTTTCGCCGAAGGTGGGCGAGCTCGACTGATCGCCGCCACATCTCGTTTTCCATCGGGCCGTCTAGCAGAACGCCAAGATGGTCAAGGATGAGGTTGCGTTGGCGAGGGGCCAGGCCGTCGAGCTCCTTGCCGACCCGGGCCGGGTCGGCGGCATGCAGAGAGGCAAGCAAGGTGAGCACGGCGCGCAGACCAGCCGTCCACTCGCCGTCACCATCGAGGCGAGGTAGCTGGGCACAGATGGATAGCAGACGGTCGAGATCGCTGTTCCTGAGCTGTCGCACGGTTCGGCCGCTGAGCAACGCCACCACGCGAAAGAAGCGCACTTTGTCGTTCTCGTAGCCGCTGGCCACGGCCTTTTCTATGTGCTCCCGTGCCAAGTCCAGCATCCGGGCGTCGAGATACCTCACTCCGGCCAGAAAAATCTCCTTCGGGGACGCGTCCGGGGCCACCTGATAGATCACGTTGATACCGTCGTGCACCACGCCGGCCTGCACCGCGCTGTCCTCCCCGTCCGAGGCTTCGTTGGTGTAGCCGGCGTTGTCGGGGCCTGTCATGACAGGCCCTGCAGCCCAGCGATGATCGCCGCAGCTGCGGTACCGATCTCTGCGGTGTCAGATACCAGCCCGCTGAAACGCTTGATTGCCAGGAGCATCTTGGCCCGGTTACTGACGTTGGTGCTGGCGTCGTCCAGCTCGGCGGTGGCCGCCGTGTAGGTGGCACGGTCCAGGTGCCCGTCCCGGTGGGCTTCCTTGATTAGATCGCGGAGTTGTGCGATAGCGCTGGTCAGATCGCCGGGTGACGGCTGGTGGCGGCCGACGGTGATGCCACCGTGGACGATTCCAGCCTGGACCCCTACGCGCGCGTTGCCTGTCGCCGAGTTGGTGAACGTGTTTGCCATCGTTGCCTTCTTTCCTGCGTCGCCGTTGGCGTCACCGTCTGCCAGTTGGGGTGCAAGCGCGGTTGCGAAGTCCGCAGCATTGGCCGCCGCACGACGTCGCCAATCCTGCGTGTCGGTGTCGGTCTTCGTGCCGTCGGCGCGGTCGCTGATGCCGCGAATCACGACCACTGGCAGTGACCGGTTCAGGTGGCCTGCCTGCGCTACTCCGGCCGCCTCCATCTCGATGGCCAGCGCGTCGTTGTAGTGCTGCCTGATCCAGTCGGCCTCTTTGGAGATCCGTGAGTCTTGCACCACCTCGCCGGCTGCGATCGCTCCGAAGTGGGCCTTCGACCCGTGCTCGTTTCTAATCCATTCCTCTGTGCGGATGAGGTGCTGGGCGATCTGCCCTGCCCGGTGCGAGATCTCCCAGGTACGAGGCCGGGACTTCATCCCGTCGTCCTCGCTGGTGCCGCCGTGGTAGGCGTACACCTGGGAAGCCACCACGACGTCACCGAGCTTGATACTCGGCCACAACGCGCCCGCGATGCCGACAAAGAGAACCGCGACGGGTGAGAACTCAGCGATGGCTCGCTCGGCGAGCACCGCGGCGGGATGGTTGCCCTTACCCACCAGGCCTAGAGCCACCTGGCAGCCTTCAGGGCCAAGCCGGCCGGTCTCGAAGCGCGTCCCCGCCTGATGCCAGTGAACCTGTGCGTCGGCCATTTTGGCGCGCACGGCCTCATACTCGAGATTCAAGGCCGTGAGGATCACGACCCGGCTGTCGTTCATCGGGTTTTCCCTTCGTAGGGTCGGCTCATCGGCGGGTCCAAAACGTGGCTCGGCCCGGCCCGGAAAAGTCGCGCCGGGCGCCCGGTGTCGTTTGTGCGGACCGGCCCGGCCGGCGCGATGAAGCCAGGCACGCTTTGCACCTTGCGGTAGAAGTTGCGCGAGTCGAGGCGGACGCCCCACACCGCCTCGTAGACCTCTTGAAGCTCGGAGATGGTGAACATCGGCGAACAGAAGGCGATCGCGAGCGCCGAGCGCTCCAGCCGCACACGGGCGTTCTCAACGCCGTCGGCGATGATCTGCCAGTGGTCGAAGGCGAGCCGCCCCCGCGCAGAAAGCGCCTCATCGACCGAGATCCACCACGCGTCCGCAGCGTCGGTGCCAGCCACCGGTTCAGGCAACCGGGGAACAATCGCCAGGTACGCCACCGAGATCACACGGCCCCGGGGATCACGCCCAGGAGCGCCATAGACGCCGAGCTGTTCGAGCCGCACCTGGCCGGAAGTAAGCCCGGCCTCCTCAGCCAACTCGCGCTGCGCTGCGTCGAGCAGGTCCTCCCCGGCATGGTTGAAGAACCCGCCGGGCAATGCCTTCGCGCCGCGGAACGGTTCCACGCCGCGCTCGACAAGAAGCACCTGAAGACAGGACCCGCGGAGCGTGAAGACCACCAGATCAACAGCGACGAGCACGCTCGGCGGCTCCCAAGAATCGGTAACCATGGATCTACGATAGCTTTTCGTCACTGTGACGAAAAGGGTGTGGAAGTGTCAGATTTCCGTTCGCAAGGTCCACAAAGGCCGAGAAGTCAAGTGATCAATGAGCGGTCGGCGCGGTGCGTGGCCAGTTGAACTGGCGGAGGAGGTGTTCCGTTAGCAGCGACTGAGCCACATCGGCCGAGCGTTAACGGGTCCGGCCGGCTGGGTGCAGCCATCCGTCTCCGAGCCGCGTCATGACGTCATGGCGGATGTTCCAGCAATGCGACCGACTACCACTGATCATTGTTCGGCCGCGATGCGCGCGCTGGCGCTCAATCATCGAGGCCACCATCATGCGACAATCAGCTGATGTGGGTTTGGCTTTATGACTGGATGATCGCTGACGGCGAGCCACCAATGCCCGACGTTGGGTCCGTATTAACGGGGGTTGGCGTCCGTGTCATAGGCGAAGTTGCTCCTGCACCGCCCGGCTCGCGAGACGAAGTCACAGAGGACCGAGCGGCCACGTCGCACCTTGCCATTTACCGGCTCACAGGACGGGCTGATCACGCCCGTGACGACCACGTCAGCGGCCTTGAACCAGGCGTTCACCACGTAGGGACCGAGTTTGCGCTGACAGCCGGGGTAACCCAGTACCAGGTTTCGACAGGCGGCCATGCCGCTGACGTGACAGCCGGCTCTCACGTGGTCGTCACAGGACGCTTGGAACTCGTCGGTGGCTACGAGTGGGATGCTTTCGACATGAGTGACACCCGCGCCGATTGGCTGGTGAGTGCAGCGAAGCCAGCCATATGGCCCAGTCCTGGCGACGCCCTGATCGACTTGCATCCGCTAGTCGCTGGGTAGCGGAGCCGATCCCGGGGCGGCGTGTCCTGCGTTCCATAAACGGCGCGCATCTGCGGCCTACGGCGCGCGTCAGACGGCACAGGACCCCGCGAGGTCAGAGCCGTTCAGCGGCATCGAGGGCCGACGTGCGAAGAAGAGCAGTCGCACCGATAACTTCCACCCCCAGCAGACGTCCGTCAGCATCGAAGTCGAGAACGATGTCACCCCTTCCCGGACGCTCGACGACGACGTTCTCGACGGCAGTACCCTCGGCGATGTCCTCGAGCTCGAGGTACGCAGCATTCGCTTCGCCATCATACGTAAGTCGCATAAGGAATTTGACCACGTTCCACGGTTGCCAGGCCTTTTCCGATGCACGGATCTGCCGCGATCAGCACGTCTGCCCGGATGGTGCGTGGCCCTGACCAGTGGTTGCGTCAGATAGCCCGGGGTGCGATTCAACGACATTTGGTAAGGCACGGAGCTATGAACACCGTCACGGGCCGTTTGGGCAGGTAAACGGGATTCCCCATGAAGCCGGGGCTTAAATACAAGGCCGCGCGTTCTGAACACCGGCCCCGCAGCGCCGGCCCGCGGCGCGACCTCCGTGGCCGCAAGCTAACGCCGGGCGCCGATCTGCCTGGCAACGCCGGTGGCGTTGTACCGGTAGCGCGCCATCTCGATAGTGACGGCGTACTGGGCGGCGATCTCCTCGGGACCCATGCCCTTGGATGCTGCCCTCATCAGGAGGGGCCGGGGCAGCAGCAAAGTTCCCCCTAGGGTGGTGGCTTCCTCTTCCTCCTCGGGCCGGCAGGTGCGGAACGGGACGCCGTCGAACTCGGTGATCTCCGACAGCTCATGCTTGAGAAGGATGTGGGATATCTCGTGAGCGATGTCGCTCGCGATCCGGCCGCCCGCTCGCAACGGGTTCGTGACGATGATCTTTTTCTCGCTGACCTCAAACGTAACCGCGGAGAATGCGAAGGCCTGGAGCCGTTCTAGCTCCTCGAGCCGGGCGATCTCCACGAGCGACGACGCCGAGACGATCTTGATTCCGAAGTGCGCCGCGACCTGGTTCATGTCAAGGCGGTCCTGGGCACCTAGACCCAGTTCTTCTCTAATGGCAGCGGCCCGTCGCTCGGCGGCGGCCTTGAAGCCGCGTGGCAGGGTCACAGCTTGCCCTTGAGGACCTGGCGTTCCAGCTCAGCGTGCATGTCAGTGAGGAGTCCGGCGAGCCGATGGGGAACTCCGGGACGCATCACCGTAGCGGCGCGAAGGTGGCAGGCCATGACGGGTCTCTGCCGTGGCGCGTCCTGTGCAAGGGCGTTGTACAACTCCGTCAGGACAGAGGTGAGCTTGGACCGCGCGTCCGGCGTCAACCTTGGGTCCGCACGAAGGTGCGTCACTGCCTCGTCCAGGGGGGTCATCTGCCGCTCAGCCGTTGATTTGAAGAAGCGGGTCGGTGGCACCCGCAACCACGAGCAGAGCTGCGTGAACGTCGCCAGATCAGGGTGGGCGCCGCTCTCCACCCGGGAGAAGGTGCTGAAGCTGACACCGGCGTCGGCCGCCGCCTGCCGTACCGACAATGATCCACGGCGTTCGCGCAGCATTTCACCTAGCCCTGTGAGGTCGAGCTGCTCGGTAGCGCGTGGCGGCGGTTCGGTGGTCATGTCGCCCTCCGAGTGCACATGATCAGACTCTAGTGCGTCGGTGCAGCTTTGCTGCGTCAACTCTGCTACCTTCACCGAAGTGATGTTGACACTTTGCTGATGCACCTGACTTGAGGGGTGCTTTTTGAGGAGAAGATGACGGTGAAGGTTGAGGAATGCGTGGTTGTGGACGAGATCGTCCACACTGTCGCCGCCGCCGAGTCGATCTGGGAATCGATCGTCGTCCCGGCCGAGGTGAAGGAGCAACTTCGCAACCAAGCGCTGTTGTCGCTCACGGTGAGACCGGCCGTGGGTTTCCTGACGACCGCGCTGCACGGCCTGGTCACCCTGTATGGCCCACCGGGTACAGGCAAGACGACGCTCGCGCGCGGGCTGCCGCAGCAGCTCGCCCAGTACGTGGCAGGCCGCGCGGTGCGACTCATTGAGGTGAACCCGCACGGCCTGATGAGCGCCGAGCACGGGCAGTCCCAGCAGCGTGTCGACGAGCTTCTGGGGGGATATGTGCCGTCGCTTGCTGCCGACGGCATGCCGACGGTCGTCGTGCTCGACGAGGTCGAGTCGATGGCCGTTGCCCGCTCTGCTGCCTCGCTTGCGGCGAACCCGGCTGACGTGCACCGGGCCACCGACGCGGTGCTGACTGCGCTGGACCGCAACGCCCAGGAGCACCCGCACCTGTTCGTCGTCGCCACGAGCAACTTCACTTCCGCGCTGGACGAGGCCTTCCTGTCCCGCTCGGACGCGGCGATCCTCGTGCCGAACCCGACTACGGCCGCGCTACACGCAATTTTCCGGTCCGCGCTCATTGGCCTCGGCTCGGCGTACCCAGCGCTGCTCCGCCTAGCCGATCACGCGGAGCTGGCGGACGTCGCCAATCGCGCTCTCGGGTTGGACGGTCGCCGTGCCCGCAAAGCCGTCGTCCAGGCCCTCGCCAACCGGCTCGAGACCGTCCTGGACCCCGGAGGGCTGACCATCGACGACCTCGCCCAGACCATCGATCTGATCGTGCGCCAGGACGGCGCGAACCTGAAGGAGGGCCGCGATGCTGCGGCGTAGGACCATCGCGGCGGCACCGGTGCGCAGCGCGAGCGCCACCTGGCAGGTCATCACCGACCTGATCGCGGACACCGTCGCAGTCGCGTCAGCCTGCGACCGCAGCGAGGTCGAAGCGGCCCTGACGGCGGCTGCGGCGGCCGGACGCATGCTAGTGGCCGGCGGTCACCTCGACCGACACCCGGTCGTGCTCGTCGCTGGGACCGTGCACTGCGAGATCACGACGGTCTCGGGCACCGATGCACTCGACCATGACGAGAACCTCAACGTGATCCCCGGCGCTGCCGCAGCGACCACGTTCACGGTGTACCTCCCGGCGCCTGCGCCGATGGCGAAGCTCGTCGCCGACGCGGTCGCTCTCCACCCGCGGCTGTCCGACGCGGCGGCGCCCACCGAGCCCTCGACGACCGCGTCCAGCGGGGCCTCCCTGGTCGACACCGAAGCCCTGCGCAAGGCGGTCGCAACCCGATGACGACGACCACTACGCGCACCTCCACCCGCGTGCAGACGGCAACCCACCTCACGGACGTCATCCTCGGGACGATCAGCGGCATCCTCGCCGACGTCGGGATCCGCACCGGGCCGCTCCAGAACGCCTGGACCACCTACGAAGACGGCATCCGCGAGTGGATCATCGAAGGGGCGCTCGAAAAGGTCGTCCTGGAGTGCCACTCGCCGGCCGGGCGGCTGACCGCGGTCTTCGAGTTCCCGGTCGCCTACGACATCACCGGCGCCGGCAACACAACCTTCACCGCGTCCCGAGCCCGGCTGGCCCGGTTCTTCACCAAGATCGACCGAATGCCCGCCGGCAGCACCTTCAACATCGTGTGCAGCTTCTCGACCACCCACTCGAGTCAGCCCGGTTGGGGACCGACCACGCTGGCCTCCACGACCGGCATGCAGAGCATCAGCTTTGGCACGCTCGGGTCCGCTCCGCACGCCTCCGCCGGCATGCGGTACCTCTACTAGAAAGGACCACGGTCGTGGCCTACATCGACGATGCCTTCCTCAAGCTCAAGGGCAACCTCGAGATCACCGACACCGAACAGCGGCTCGCGGCCGCCCGACACGCCGCCGTGCGGGACTACGCGCGCGGCATCTGGCAGCTCGTCGACGACTTCCTGACCGGCAGCTACCGCCGCAACACCAAGACGAAGAAGTTGAAGGACGTCGACATCTTCCTCGTCATCGACCCGAAGGGCCCTCAGGGCCACTACCGCAACGAGTCGCCGCTGAACGTCCTGAACGCCTTGCTCAAGATCCTGCAGAACCGCTGGCCCGACGCATACCGCGACGGCATGGCTGTCGTCATCCCGTACGGCGACGACGTCATGTCCATCGAGGTGGTCCCCGCCTTCAAGCGCGCGGCCGGCGGCTACTTCATCCCGGACCCCGAAGCGGGCGCCTGGATCGCCACCAACCCCAAGACCCACCACGAGCTCAGCATCGACAAGAACGCCGAGTGCGACGGCATGTTCGTCCCCTTCGTGAAGATGATCAAGGGGATCAACCGGGAACTCGGCGAGCCGGTGTCCCCTTCGTTCCTGCTGGAGGTCATCGCCCAGAAGATCGTGAAGGCGCCGATCACCCGGTACCAGGACGAGATCGTCCTGTTCCTCGCGACCGCCGCCGAACGGATCCACGAGCAGTGGCTGGACCCGGCCGGTCTCGGCGGGAACGTCAACACCGTGATGGACACCGCCCAGCGGAACGCGGCCGCCGCAAAGCTGCGCGAGGCCCAGCACATCGCCGAGCAGGCCGTCGACCTCGAGGATGACAGCCAGGACCGCGCGGCCTACGAGCAGTGGAAGAAGCTGTTCGGCGACCGGTGGACGAAGCCGTGAGCAATGGCAACAGCGGCCCGGTCGGCATCCCCGGCCGGCCAATCCACGAACGCCAGCACGACCCCGAGATGGTCACCCTGCAGCGTGCCTCAGCCTCAGTCAACCGCCAAGGCCAGTACATCGAGGCCCTCCGCAACACGGTGACGCTCGCCATCGCGGTCGGCGGCCTCGTCTTGACGATCGTCGACGTCGGGCGCGGCGTACTCGCTGTCGTCGCCTTCCTGTGGTTCTTCTTCTCCAACTATTTGAAGCTGAAGGCGGCGGCCGTCGCGCGCGCCGGTGCACTCATCCAGGAAAAGTTCGACACTGAGCTCTTCTATCTGCCCTGGCCTCAGGTGCTGGCTGGAGACCCGGTCAGCGACGCCGACGTTCGCCGATTCGCCCGCACCCTCAAAGGCGCTCAGCGTCTGAAGCGGATCACCGACGGGTGGTACGACCCCACCGACGGCGTCCGCTACCCCTACGACGTCCTGATCGCCCAGGAACAGAACCTCGGCTGGGACGCACGCCTGCGTCGCACCTACGGGCAATGGATCGCGATCCTCGCGACCGTGTGGATGGTCCTCGGCATCATCCTCGCCGTCGCCCTCAAGGCGCAGATTCCCGAAATCCTTCTCAGCTTTTACATCCCGTCGCTGCCCGCCCTCCAACTTGCATGGGAAATCTGGACAGGGCAACGCCGCGTCGCCGCCGAACGCGAACGCCTCGGCAGGCTGGTCCAGACCTCCCTACGGGACGCACGACCGGGATCAATCTCAGATGCCGATCGACGCCGACGCCGAGGTACGGCCTGCGACATCCAGACCGGAATCTTCCTCACCCGCGTTGACGTCGCGCGAGTGCCGGAGTGGCTCTACCGGCTTCTCCGGCCGGCGGACGAACAAGATTTCGCGGACACAGCCGAGGGGCACCGGCTTCGCCTGGCGGACCCTGGCCGGACCGTTACGCCACCCTGACGAGCAGCAACGCATCTAGGTGACCGACTCGGCCACCTCGGTCATGGCGCCTCGCGACTCAGCCGGGGAACGCAAAACCGAACACCTGCCGATAGATCGCCATCGCCGCTACGTCGTCTCCGGCTTCCCGCAGGCTATCGGCGCGCTCGCACCATCCGAGGGCTGCCTTGACCTTCGATTTTGCGCCGATCGAGGCTGTCTGCGACAGATAGGCGCCCACGTCGCCACGGCCGCGAGCCGGGTCCGGCAGCCGCCGCCCCAGACGGCCCCCCGCTTCCGAAAAACCTGCGTACGTTGCAGGGATCGACATCCATGCTCACGCCAGGCCCGAACCAGCGGTAAGGCAGCCAGCCTGGATCGAAGATTGACCAAGCCAGGGCCTCAAGATGGAAGCTGCGCAGGGGGTTGCCGACCGTACGGTTCCACGCCTTAACCATCTTCACCGTCGGAACCAGTAGACCCCCTGTTCGTCGGTTGATCTCCGCGGCCCATTCAGGTGTGCTTCCGGGGGTCGGTACGCAGCCAGGTATCGCTTCCCGAGTCGCAGATGTCGAAGCCCTCGCCATCCAAGTCCCACCACGGCATGGCGAACGCTGGCACGACATCAACGACGAAATCACTGAACTTAATCGTGATGGCCTGCCCGTTCCGGCTCACTTTCGAGTTGGGGTACGCCTCGAGCAGCACTCGCCTCGCGGCTTCTAGAACGGCACGCGCGCCGCGACGGCGAAGCGATCAGTCCAACACGACGATCACGTCCACGTCGGCCGTGGACAACGGCGCGATGAGCGTATGTCGCCGGTACGAGCCGGTCAGAAATGCATCGATCACGGTCAGCTCACGAGTTACGGCCGCCCGGACGGAGAGCTGACGCTCGGCCACGGCGCTCTCCTGTAGGCCGGTCAGTTCGAGGTTCGACCGGAAACGCTCAAAGGCGTCAAGCACCTTCGTCACGATGAAATCTTCTCCGCGATTGGATGTCCTCTCGCCGCCGACACGCGCTCCAACGGGGACAAGATCGGCTCGGACACGATCTTGATGCCGGGCATAGATGACGAACTTGGTGCCGACCGGTTTGAGCATGACTCTCACACCCGCGATCATCGACCGGCACGCCGTCGTCAGTCTTGCGACAACTTGGGGTAGTGCTGATGCCGCCCGCCGGTAGTCGATGGTCATGCCGAGCGCGGCCGAGGCTAATGAACACCGCAGGCACCTGGGGCAGCCCACGAACTGCGCCAACCGCCGGGAAAGCGGATCGTCAGTTTTCCACGCTGACGATCGTCGCTTGAGCCGTCCACCTCGGCGCGTCGCAGGCGGGCTAGCACCTCGACGACGGGTTTAATCGTCCGAGAAGTTAGCTTTCATCCGCTTCGGGACCGCCCGAGTCGATGCGATCGAGCCCGACAGGAAAGATCCTCGACGCCGATTTCCCTGGCAAGATCCCTAGCAAACGATCATCCGAAGTGGATGCTGCTGCAAGATCAAGAAGCATCTGACCAGCAAAAACTCTGGAGCGGGCGACGAGAATCGAACTCGCGTAATCAGTTTGGAAGACTGAAGCTCTACCATTGAGCTACGCCCGCATGCCCCACACGATACAGATCGACCGGGGCCGCACGCGAGCCGGTTCCGCGCCCTGGGGCGAACGGGTGACTCCAGAGCGCACCGGTCGCAGCCGACCGCATACACTTGCCAGCGCACCACCGGGGTGTAGCGCAGCTTGGTAGCGCACTCGCTTTGGGAGCGAGGGGCCGTGGGTTCAAATCCCGCCACCCCGACTGTCACCACTATCGGATGTCACAAGGAGTACGCCTGTGAAGAGCACCGTCGAGACACTGAGCCCGACCCGGGTGAAGCTCGCCATCGAGGTGCCGTTCGACGAGCTCAAGCCGAGCCTGCAGAAGGCGTACCGGGAGATCGGCGCGCAGGTGCAGGTGCCGGGCTTCCGTCGCGGCAAGATCCCGGCCGCCGTCATCGACCAGCGGGTCAGGCGCGGCGCCGTCCTGAACGAGGCCGTCCAGGAGGCGATCCCGGCGCAGATCCTGGCCGCGGTCCAGGAGCACGACGTGAAGTCGTTGGGCCGGCCCGAGGTCGAGATCACCGAGTTCACCGACGGCGAGCCGCTGAAATTCACTGCCGAGCTGGACGTACGGCCGGAGATCACGCTGCCCGACCTGTCCACGATCAGCGTCACCGTCCCGGCCATCGAGATCGGCGACACCGAGATCGACGAGCAGGTCACCGGTCTCCGGGAGCGCTTCGCCACGCTGAAGACGGTCGAGCGCCCGGCCGCCGAGGGCGACTACGTGCAGCTCGACCTGGCCGCGACCGTGGACGGCGAGGAGGTGCCCGGTGGCACCGCCAGCAACATCTCTCACGAGGTGGGCAGCAAGCAGCTGCTCCCAGGGCTGGACGAGGTGCTGGTCGGCATGTCCGCCGGCGAGGACACCACCTTCACCACGGAGCTGGTCGGCGGTGACTTCGCCGGCCGCGACGCCGCCGTCTCGGTCAGCGTCCGCAGCGTCAAGGACAAGCAGCTGCCCGAGCTGGACGACGAGTTCGCGCAGCTGGCGAGCGAGTTCGACACGCTCGACGAGCTGCGCGGCGACCTGCGCGAGCGGCTGACCAAGGTCAAGAAGGTCGAGCAGATCTACGCGGCCCGCGACGAGGCGCTCAAGCAGCTCGTCGAGGCGGCCGACATCCCCGCGCCCGAGGGCATCGTCCGGGAAGAGGTGGAGGGCCGTAAGGCCGCCATGTCGGACCAGCTGGAGCGCATCGGCGCCTCGTTGGAGGACTACCTCACCTCCGAGGACAAGACCGAGGAGCAGATCGACCAGGAGCTGACCGACGCCGCCACCGAGGGCGTCAAGATCCAGCTGTTGCTCGACACCATCGCCGACCGTGACGAGGTGCAGGTGTCGGACGACGAGTTCGGTCATGAGATCGTGCACCGGGCCCAGCGCGCCCAGATGCAGCCGCAGCAGTACTACGACCAGCTGGTGCAGTCCGGCAACGCGGCCGCCGTCTTCGGCGACGTGCGCCGGGGCAAGGCGCTGGCGTCGGTGTTGGAGCAGGTCACCATGCAGGACGACGCGGGCACCACGCTCACGCTGGACGACCTCCGCGAGGCGAGCGAGGACGAGCACGCCGGTCACGACCACTGAGACGGGCCGGGTCTGCTGTCAGCGAACACCTGCGCGAGCGGGAAGCTGATGCCCATCGGACCCGTTACGTTGGTCGTACGACGCCCAAACCGGCCGGCGCGATCATCGGCCGGCACGTCAGCTGCGAAGGGCTGCCATGACCGATCTGCACATTCCCGCGAGTCCTCTCCTGCGAGGTGACTCTCTCAGTGGCAACCTGGACGACTCGGTCTTCAACCGCCTTCTGCGCGAGCGCATCATCTTCCTCGGCAGTGAGGTGACCGACTCGGTTGCCAACCGCATCTGCGCGCAGCTGCTTCTCCTCTCCGCGGAGGACGCCGAGCGCGACATCAACCTGTGGATCAACTCGCCGGGTGGCTCGGTCTACTCCGGTATGGCGATCTACGACACGATGCAGTTCATCGACAACGACGTTCAGACCGTCGCGATGGGCATGGCCGCGTCGATGGGTCAGCTCCTGCTCTGTGCCGGCACCGCGGGCAAGCGCTTCGCTCTGCCGCACGCGCGGATCATGATGCACCAGCCGTCCGGTGGCATGGGCGGCACGGCCGCCGACATCGCCATCCAGGCCGAGCAGATGCTTTACACCAAGCGCATGTTCCAGGAGCGGGTGGCCCACCACACCGGCCAGAGCCAGGAGCAGATCGAGACCGACTCGGACCGCGACCGCTGGTTCACCGCCCAGGAGGCCATGGACTACGGCTTCATCGACAAGGTGATCACCGGGGCCCAGCAGGTCCCCGAGGGTGCCGGAACGCTGAACTGAGGAGTTCAAGATGACTGACCTTTCCCTGCCTCAGCCTCAGGGTTTCGCTCCGGTGACCAACCGTTACGTGCTGCCCTCGTTCGTCGAGCGCACCTCGTACGGCGTGAAGGAGTCGAACCCGTACAACAAGATGTTCGAGGACCGGATCATCTTCCTCGGCGTCCAGGTGGACGACGCGTCCGCCAACGACGTGATGGCCCAGCTCCTGACGCTGGAGTCGACCGACCCGGACCGCGACATCACGATGTACATCAACTCGCCCGGTGGGTCGTTCACCGCCATGACGGCGATCTACGACACCATGCAGTACGTCCGCCCGGACATCATCACGGTCTGCCTCGGCCAGGCCGCCAGTGCCGCCGCGGTGCTGCTCGCGGCCGGTACGCCGGGAAAGCGGATGGCGCTCCCGCACTCGCGGATCATCATCCACCAGCCGGCCACCGAAGGTGGCTACGGCCAGGGCTCGGACATCGAGATCCAGGCCCGGGAGATCCTCCGGATGCGGTCCCAGCTGGAGGAGATGCTGGCCAAGCACTCCGGTCAGGCGGTCGACAAGGTCCGCAAGGACATCGACCGGGACAAGATCATGACCGCGGCCGAGACCAAGGAGTACGGCTTGGTCGACACCGTTCTGGTCAGCCGGAAGAAGAGCCTGCAGACCGCCGCCGCAGGCAACTGAACGAGCACTGTCGGGGGCCGGTCGCCTGAGTTAAAGTGACTGGCCCCTGACACGCCCGTTTTGGGGGGTCGGAGAAGCGCCCTCCAGCGGGTAACGTCATGCCTGCATCCTCAGTTATGCGGGCCGGCGGTCGATGAGCTGTGCAAGTCCAGAAATTGTGCTAGTCCCAACTGCGCCGGTTCGAGCTGAGCTGGTGGACGACGTGCGAAGCACATCGCTTTGGGCCACACGTGCCGGCACCAGCCGGCCGATGAGCGGCAGGAGAACGTAGGTGGCACGGATCGGTGACGGCGGCGACCTACTCAAGTGCTCCTTCTGTGGAAAGTCACAGAAGCAGGTGAAGAAGCTCATCGCGGGCCCTGGGGTCTACATCTGCGACGAGTGCATCGACCTCTGCAACGAGATCATCGAAGAGGAGCTGGCCGAGACCGGCGAGGTGAAGTGGGAAGAGCTTCCCAAGCCGATGGAGATCTGCCAGTTCCTGGACAACTACGTGGTAGGGCAGGAACAGGCCAAGAAGGCTTTGTCCGTCGCCGTCTACAACCACTACAAGCGCATCCAGGCCGAGTCGGCTGGCGCGCCCGGCGGGGGCAGCGACGTCGAGGTGGCCAAGTCCAACATCATGCTGATCGGTCCCACCGGTTGCGGTAAGACGCACCTGGCGCAGACCCTGGCCCGGATGCTGAACGTGCCGTTCGCGATCGCCGACGCCACGGCGCTGACCGAGGCCGGCTATGTCGGTGAGGATGTCGAAAACATCCTGCTCAAGCTCATCCAAGCCGCGGACTACGACGTCAAGCGGGCCGAGCAGGGCATCATCTACATCGACGAGGTCGACAAGATCGCCCGCAAGAGCGAGAACCCGTCGATCACCCGCGACGTCTCCGGCGAGGGCGTCCAGCAGGCCCTGCTCAAGATCCTCGAGGGCACGGTCGCGAACGTTCCGCCGCAGGGTGGCCGCAAGCACCCGCACCAGGAGTTCATCCAGATCGACACGACGAATGTGCTGTTCATCGTGGGCGGTGCGTTCTCCGGCCTGGACCGGATCATCGAGTCGCGGGTCGGTCAGGGCGGGGTCGGTTTCGGCGCCCACCTGCGGTCGATCTCGGACCGCGACACCGACGACATCTTCAGCAAGGTCATGCCGGAGGACATGCTGAAGTTCGGCCTGATCCCCGAGTTCATCGGCCGGCTCCCGGTGATCACCACAGTGCGCAACCTCGACCGCGAGGCCCTGATCAAGATCCTAACCGAGCCGCGCAACGCGTACGTCAAGCAGTACCAGCGCCTCTTCGAGCTGGACGGGGTCGAGCTCGAGTTCGACACCGGTGCGCTCGAAGCCATCGCCGACCAGGCCATGCTCCGGGGCACCGGCGCCCGCGGCCTACGCGCGATCATGGAAGAGGTCCTGCTGTCGGTGATGTACGAGGTGCCCAGCAACCCGGACGCCGCTCGTGTGCTGATCACCCGTGAGGTCGTTCTGGAGAACGTGAACCCGACGATCGTTCCGCGCGAGTTCGTCGGCCGGCGCGCCCGGCGCGACCGCGAGGAGAAGTCGGCCTGACCAGTCCCCAGGACCTCACGGAGGTCGTCGCGCGCATCGAGCGTCACGAACGCCTTCCCGCGGAACCATGGCTCGACCTGCTTCCACCACCGTCGCCCGAAGTGGCGGCGGTGGTCGCGTTTCCGGCTCACGTCGTGGTCGCCGCCGGAGTCGAGCGTTCATGGCTCGACTCCTGGGTCCCGCCCCACGACTACTCCGCGCCCCTCGGGCCACGGTTTCTGGACGCGCTCGAGGACCGGCTCCGGCTGGGCGCCGGCGCCCTCGACGTCGTCCTCCGGGCGCCGCCCGCGCCCGGCCCGCCGCCGCTGCACCTGCAGCCGTTCACGGCGGTCGACCATCCCCGGGTCGCCCGCGCACACCGCTTCCGCACCGACGTGCGGGCCTGGACCACCCCCACGGGCGTCCTGGTGGTCGGGCGCGGCCTGGGCGGTCGCTGGGAGGCTGCAATCGAGGTGCACGAGTACGCCCGGAGCCAGGGACACGGCCGCGCTCTGGCGGCAGCCGCTCGCCACCTCGTCCCGGAGGCCGGCCGCCCGATGTGGGCGCAGATCGCCCCGGGCAACGCGTCGAGCCTGCGCGCCTTTCTGGCCGCCGGTTACGTCCCGGTCGGCTCCGAGGTCCTATTCACCCCTCACCCTGACTGAGCCGCCCGATCTCTGTGAGGGTGATCGGCCGTCAAGCCCGGAAGTCCCGCGGGGAGCGGGACTACTGAGCGGCTCGGGCGGCGGGGACGTTCACCGTGGTTACGCCGTACTCTCAATTCATGCGTGTCGCAGTCTGTCAGCTGAACGCTCGCGACGACCGGGACCACAACCTCGCCGTGGCCCGCAGCCTGCTGGACCGCGCGGCCGAGGCCGGTGCGGATCTCGCGGTCCTTCCCGAGTACGTCGACTACCTCGGCCCGGGGGATAGGGCGCCGAAGCCGGAGCCGGTCGACGGCGAGTTCGCCCAGTTCTTCGCCGAGGCCGCGCGGGACTTGGGGATGTGGGTCCACGCGGGCTCGTTCCACGAGGCCGGCCCGGACGACGGGCGAACCTGGAACACCTCCCTGCTCTTCGACCGCTCGGGTTCGCCGGCCGCGGTCTACCGCAAGATCCACTTGTACGACGTCGAGATTGCCGGGCGCGTCTCCTATCAGGAGTCACGGTCCGTGGCGCCGGGCAGCGAGCTCGTCGTGGTGCCGGTCGACGGGGTCCCGACCGGGTTGTCGATCTGTTACGACCTGCGTTTTCCCGAGTTGTACCGCCAACTGGCCATCGCCGGCGCGAAGATCCTCGTGGTGCCGGCCGCCTTCATGCTGCACACCGGGCGTGACCACTGGGAGGTGCTGCTGCGGGCGCGCGCGATCGAGAACCAGTGCTACGTGGTGGCCGCGGGCCAGATCGGAGATCACGATCCCGGCCGTACGTGTTTCGGACGCAGCATGATCGTCGACCCGTGGGGGACGGTGCTCGCTCAGGCGACGGACACCGTCGGCATCGTCACCGCGGACGTGGACCTGGAGCGTCTGGAGACGATCCGGCGCGACCTTCCGAGCCTGGCCAACCGGCGTCTCTGACCGGCTACAGGGACTGGACGACGTAGCTGATCACGGCAACGCACACCACGGCGCCACCGAACAGGAGCATCGCCCCACCCATCCGGGACGGTCCGCGCATGAACAGCCGGTGCACCGACACGACGAGCACGACCAGCACCAACAGCCCGATGACCACCTGCCACAGCGGCATCAGGAGACCGAGCAGCGCGTCGTTGGCCGGTACGCCCATGGGTGTCACTCTGACACGGCGCCGACCGTCCGTGCGCGAACGGGGGACGCCTGCCGATTTGCGTTTCGGGTGGGGCGTCACGTACATTCTTCGAGGCCCCAGGGGAACCCGGGCGGATCGGCAGAAACATCGCAGATCCGACGGCAAGCCGAAGGCTGCTCGAAACAAGCGCTATGCTTGTGTAGAGGACGGGCGATACGGGTGACCGGGGAAACCGGATTTGCGCCCGCGAAACCGACCGGGTAGAGTTTGACAGCGCGCGGGAGCCGGGCAGAGATTGTTCAGCGATCATCGGCCGGTCCGCACAGCCAACTGACGACCTTCACTCCACCTCGTGGTAGTGAGCGTCAGCGTGTGACACTTTTTCGGGCGATGTCGGCAAGATCTTGGATCTTGTGCAGACGAGGTCGACTGAGTATGCTGGAGCGGTTGCCCCAAGGGCAGTTTTCCGGACGGAAAGCTCAGGCCTTGGTGTGTGGTTGTTTTTTGAGAACTCAACAGGGTGCTTTGTAAGCCAGTGCT
>CAXSDA010000001.1:288055-384890 GCA_964236515.1 uncultured Actinoplanes sp. | reverse complement strand
TTCTGCATCCCGCACGGCGGCGGCGGGCCGGGCGTCGGCCCGATCGCGGTCCGCGCGCACCTGGCGTCGTTCCTGCCGGGGGACCCGCTGGACGCGGACACCCACGCCGTCTCGGCCGCCGCGCACGGGTCGGCGGGGATCCTGCCGATCTCCTGGGCGTACCTGCGGATGATGGGCCCGGACGGGCTGGTTGCGGCGACCGGCACGGCGGTGCTGACCGCCAACTACGTCGCGGCCCGGCTGAAGGACCACTACCCGGTGCTGTACGCCGGGAACAACGGGCTGGTCGCCCACGAGTGCATTCTCGACCTGCGGCCGATCACCAAGACGACCGGTGTCAGCGTCGACGACGTGGCCAAGCGGCTCATCGACTACGGCTTCCACGCGCCGACGATGTCGTTCCCGGTGGCCGGAACGCTGATGGTGGAGCCGACCGAGAGCGAGGACCTGGCCGAGCTGGACCGGTTCTGCGACGCCATGATCGCGATCCGGGCGGAGATCGACCGGGTCGGGTCCGACTGGCCGAAGGACGACAACCCGCTCGGGAACGCCCCGCACACGGCGTCAGCGGTGACCGCGGACGTGTGGGTGCACCCGTACTCGCGACAGGTGGCGGCGTACCCGCCGGGGGTGGACCGAGCGTCGAAGTACTGGGCCCCGGTGCGGCGCATCGACGGGGCGTACGGCGACCGGAATTTGGTCTGCTCGTGCCCGCCGCCGGAAGCCTTCGAGGACTGAGAGAAGGCGCACTGGTCCCGGCCCCCGCGCGGGGGGTCGGTGGCCGGTGCCGTGTCGTCGTTGCCCGGCGCCGAGCAGAAGGTGAGCGACCGCTACGCTCAGTAGCGGAACGGGGCTCGCGCCGGTGGGAGCCCTGGGGTGCGGAGGTGCTCGGTCAGGCCGCGAGGCCGTGCCGGGCAGGACCGCGGTGGGGTGCGATCATCGAGCCGTCGGGCAGGATCTCGCCGGTGTCCTCGAACACGATGACGCCGTTGCAGAGCAGGCTCCAGCCCTGCTCACGGCAGGTGGAGATGATCCGGGCGGCTTCGCGGTCGATGGCCTCGGCGGACGGGCAGGGAGTTTGGTGCTGGCACAACATCAGAGTCTCCGGTCATGGACAGTGTGATGATTCACAACGACGGTGACGAAGGTTACCTCAGTTCGAACGACAACGGTTCGCACGGAGTGACGGTGTCCCGATGCAAGAATCCTCGCTTTCCATGTTCCACGAAAGCGGGTTTCGCGACCACTTGCTGACACCTCCGTTTGTATCGCCGCCCGGAGCCCCGGCCTCCTGCCAGGGCCGT
The DNA here is from genome assembly GCA_964236515.1 of uncultured Actinoplanes sp. Lineage (GTDB taxonomy): Bacteria > Actinomycetota > Actinomycetes > Mycobacteriales > Micromonosporaceae > Actinoplanes. The sequence continues at coordinate 383,586 of CAXSDA010000001.1, read as the reverse complement.
CACCGTCCGTCATCGGTGTTCCGATGGACCGCCGGCGACGGTGGTGACCCCGCAGAGCTTGTCTCCGGGTTTCTCGCCGGCAACGGACTGCCGGTGCGAAACCTTGCCCGAACGGTCGGCCACATCCACCCGATCGGTGAAGGGACTCCGTGCGGCGCGGCACTGTACGTGTCCGCCGCCGCCGGATCGGTGATGGCGGGCGCGCCGGCCGCGGCATCGAGCCCCGTGCCGGCGATCCCCGATGTCGTGGCGGTCACGTACACCCACACGTCAGGTGTACCGGCCCCGGTTCACACCGGACGGTGGGAACTCGGCGAATGGCACGAAAGCTGGACACCGGAGCAGCACGCGGCGGCCGTCGCGGCCGTCCGGGAGGCGATCGGGCGGGGCGACGTCTACCAGGTCACCGTGGTCGGCCACGCGTCCGCCCGGTACGCCGGGGACCCGTCGGCGGCGCTGGCCGCGGTGGCCGGGCTGCCGGGGGCGCGCTACGGCGGGGTGCTGGCCGTGGACGGCTGGGCGATCGCCTGCGCGTCGCCGGAGACGCTGGTGTCGGTACGGGCCGGCCGGGTGGTCACCCGGCCGATCAAGGGCACCCGCCCGGCCACTCCCGCCGGCCGGGCGGAGCTGCTCGCGTCGGCCAAGGAACGGGCCGAGCACGTGATGATCGTCGACCTGGAACGCAACGACCTGGCCCGGCTGCCCGGCGCCGGGCCGGTGGTGGTCGAGGAGTTGTTCGCCGTACGGCGGTGGTGTGGTCTGTGGCAGGCCGAGTCGACGGTGTCGGCGCCGGTGGACGGCCCGCTGGATCTGGTGTCGCTGCTGCGGGCGATGTGCCCGGGCGGGTCGGTGACGGGGGCGCCTAAGGTGGCCGCGCTGGCCGAGATCGCCCGGCTCGAACCGGCCGGCCGCGGCGTCAGCATGGGCGCGCTGGGCTGGGTGGACTCCGGCGGCGTCGACCTGGGGTTGACCATCCGGACGGTCGCCGCCGACGGGTCCCGCCTGCACGTGTGGGCGGGCGGCGGCATCACCATCGGCAGCGACCCCGCGGCCGAGGTGGCCGAGGCGGCGGCCAAGTCCGCGCCCCTGCGACGGGCCGTAGGCTCGTTCCCATGACCGTACGACCGATCCGGCTCTTCGGAGATCCCGTGCTGCGGACCGAGGCCGACCCGGTGACCAGCTTCGACGCCGCGCTGCGGGAATTTGTTCAGGACCTTGATGACACGGTCCGCGAACCCGGCCGGGCCGGGGTCGCCGCCCCGCAGATCGGGGTGAGCCTGCGGGTGTTCTCGTACAACGTCGACGACGTGGTCGGGCACCTGGTCAACCCGGTGCTGTCGGACTTCGAGGGTGTCCAGGACGACGAGGAGGCCTGCCTGTCGCTGCCCGGCATGGCGTGGCCGACGCCGCGGGCGGAGTCGGTGGTTGCCTCGGGGCAGAACCGGTACGGCGAGCCGCTGGTCATCGCCGGGACCGGTTTCCTGGCCCGGGCGTTGCAGCACGAGACCGACCACCTGAGCGGGCGCCTCTACATCGACACCCTGACCGGCGACACCCGCCGCCAGGCGCTGCGCGAGCTCCGCCGGATCCGGCCGGCCCGCGCGTGAGCCCGCACGATGACACCGACCGCCTCGCCGCCCGCGCGCTGGCTGCGGGCGAGCCGACGAGCTGGTTCGAGCAGCTGTACGCCGAGGCGTCCGCCGGCACGGCCCGGGTGCCGTGGGACCGCCCCCAGCCGTCCGCGCTGCTGGTCGGCTGGGCACACGCCGCCGGCCCGGCCGGGCCTTTGTCCGGTGCCGGCCGGTCGGCCGTGGTGGTCGGCTGCGGTCCCGGCCGGGACGCGGAGTTCATCGCCGCCCTGGGCTTCGTCACAACCGCCTTCGACATCGCCCCGACGGCGATCGACGCGGCGCGGGCGAGGCACCCCGGGTCGCCGGTCGACTACCGGGTGGCCGACCTGTTGGACCTGACGCCGGACTGGCGGCAGGCCTTCGACCTGGTGGTGGAGAGCAACAACGTCCAGGCGCTGCCCCGCGACCTGCGGGCCCGGGCCACCGCGGCGGTGACGTCCCTGGTCGCGCCGGGCGGCACCCTGCTGATCCTGGCGGCCGCCGCCACCTCGTGGGGCGACGCCGGCCCGCCCTGGCCGCTCACCCGCGACGAGGTCGAGGCGTTCGCCGGCGACGGCCTGACCGTGCAGTCCGTCGAGGACATCCCGGCCGTGGACGACCCGCTGGTACGCCGCTGGCGCGCCGTGTTCCGCCGCCGGCCGTAGAGCGATGCCGTCAGCCGTACAGGGCCGCGGCCAGTGCCCGCGAGCGGTTGCGGTCGGCCAGGACGTCGGTGTTGTCGGCGAACTGGTCGATCGCCCCGGTCCGGGGCCGGCCCCGCAGCACCGGGTCGGTGATCCCCGCGGTGAGGGCGTCCGCGAACCGCTCCGCGTCCAGCACCCGGAAGGGTCGGTCATGGAACGGCCGCACCCGCGGATCCACGGCCGGGGTCAGGCCGAGCGCGTTGTGCCGGACGGCCATCGACTCGTACGCCGCCACCAGGTGCCGCTCGCGCTCGGGCCAGGCGGTGGCGGCCAGCACCCACCGCAACGCGTCCGCCTCCGGCGCCCCGGACCGGGTGAAGGCGGTGCCGAGCCATTTGCTGTAAGGCGGGTAGATCCGGTCGATCAGCAGCGACAACCGCATCAGGTCGCGGACCAGCCGGGCCGCGACGACCGCCGAGCCGAGCTCGTCGCCGGTCTCCCCGCACCGCCCGGCGAACGGTTCCTCCTGGGCGATGCGCTGCCACTGGCACGCCAGCACGTACCGCCAGACGTCCTCCGGATACCGGGCGAGCGCGTCCCGGATCGGCTGCAGCCGGCCCAGGCCGTCGTGGTGGACCGCGCCGGCGGTGATCTCGGCCAAGGTCTGGGTCGGGGTGGCGAGCCAGTCCATCGTGGTGATTCCGGCTTCGGGGTCGAAGCCGAGGTGCCCGGGGAGCCAGTCGTCCAGCCGGGCGATGACGACGGCGTGCCGGATGCGACCGGTGGCCGGTCGCATGTGCCGGACGCCCGCCTCGCCGTCCGGCACCAGGTGGGTCGAGTACCCGGCGATCGTGGCCGGCAGCCGGGTGGCCAGGAGATCGTTGATGGCGTCCCGGTCGGCGCCGACGAACAGCTGCATCCGCGGTCCCCAGTCGTGGTCCCGCGATCGTGGCGTGTCGAACCCCAGCACGTCGGACCCGTGGCCGATCAGGGCCGCGGTATGGACCACGCCGGCCAGCAGCGGGCCGACGGCCTCGGTGTAGAGGCGGCGGGACAGTTCGAGCCCGGGGACGAAGGGTGGGTCCACCGCCGGATGGTGCCACGGACAGTTCCGGTCCGGCCACGGCATTCCCCGTGGCCGGGCCGGTCAGTTCTTGCCGTTGTCCAGGACCTTGGCCGTGGCCGTGATCGTCTTGGAGTGCTGGGCGCCGCCACCGACGGAGTAGATGGCGTACGTGTGCTTCTCGGTCGAGCCGACCGGGCCGGTGCAGCCGAAGTCGAACGTCTCGGTGCCGGACAGCGGCTCCGGGCCGTACGTGCCGGCGGTGTGGGTGTGGTCGTCGACGCTCAGCGCCGCGCCGGTGGCGCCGGTGATCTTCCACTTGATGATCGCCGGGACGGCCGGGGCGCGGAACACCGCGGTGCCCTCGGCGCACTTGGGTTTCTGTACGAGCGTGAACGTGACCGTCGGCCCGCTCGCGGCGCTGGTGGCCGGCTTCGGGGCCGGCTTCGTCGTCGGGGGTGTCGTCCTCGGCGCCGACCCCAGAGCCTTCGCCGCCGGGTCGACCGTGCGGGTGACGTCCGGGTGGAGGCCGGCCGCGGTGACGGGCTTGCCGTCCGGTGACTGGGCGGAGGAGGAGGTGGTGGTGCCGGGCCTGCAGCCGGACATGACCGCGAGCGTGGTGGCGGCCAGCGCCAGCACCATCATCTGCTTCTTCATGACCATGACGGTAGGGATCTTGCCCGCAGGATTGCTCCTCCCTTCGTGCCGTCCCCTCACCGCCGATCGAAGGCGGCCCACCCGGAAGCGGGTGGGCCGCCTTTCAGCGTTTGTGGATCAGTGGTTGGTAAAGGCAGTGATGAAGTGTTCTGCGGCTTGCTGCTGGGCTTGTTCGGCTTTGTCCAGGACGGCGGCAGTGCCGAAGAATTCGTGCATGACTCCGTCGTATCGGGTAGCGGTGGTGGGAACGCCCGCTTTGTCCAGGTGGCGGGCGAATTCTTCGCCTTGGCTGCGCAGCACGTCGCGTTCGTCGGTGATGACCAACGCCGGCGGCAGCCCGCCCAGGTGTTCCGGGTTCAGGCCGAGCAGGTCCACCCGAGGATCGGTCGCCGCGTCGGGTACTCCCTGGAAGGCGTGCATCGCCATCCAGGACAACAGGGCGCGACCCAGCGGGCGGGCGTCTGCGGCGTCGTCGATCGAGTCGCCGTACTGCTGGGCGGTGGTCAGCGGGTAGATCAACACCTGAGCCACCGGCAGGGTTTCTCCGGCCTGCTTGAGCTGGACACAGGTGGACGCGGCCATGGTCGCGCCGACGGACTCGCCGCCGATACCGATCCGGGTCGGGTCGCCGCCGAACTGGGCGGCATTGGTTTGGATCCAGTGATAGGTGGCGAGGACGTCGTCGTGCGAGGCCGGGAACACGTCCTCCGGAGCGCGCCGGTACTCCGGCGACACCACGATCGCTCCGGTCTTGTTGACCAGCCCGCGGCAGGACGCGTCGTAGGTGTCAACCGTGAACAACACCCAGCCCCCGCCGTGGATCCACAGGATCACCGGTAACGGCGCCGTACCGGCGTTCGCTGGGGTGTAGACCCGCACCGACAGGTCACCGCCGGGCCCGGGAATGGTCACGTCGCGCACATCACCGACGGGTTCCGGGTCGGTGGGCTTGCCGTCCTGCTCCAAGATCTTGTGCACGGCGTCGACCAGAGTGGGCTGCTTGCGGGCCTGTTCGGGTTTCAGGATCTCGAATGGCTGCGGACCGAGCGCGGAGAACGCATCGAGAATGCGCTGCGCTTGCGGGTCCAGCAGCCCAGACGCGTCGGTGGCCAGACCCAGAACCCGGCCGGACGTCTTGTCGCGCAGCTTGTCGACCAGTGCGGCGCCGGCGTCGAGCACGGCGTGCCCGATACCGCTGGCCGGGGCGTTCGGGTGTGAGTACGTCGGCGCGGTGCGTTTCGCGGCGATGAACTTCTCCCCGAGTTCCGCCATCCGCTGCGGGCCGACCGCCTGACGTAGCTGCGGCAGGAAGATCGTCTCCTCTTCGTGGGCGTGCTCGCGGATGTCGGCGATGATCGCCGCGAGCGCACGTTCGAAGTCCGCTTCGCCGGGCTCCCCGTCCTCGACGGTCTTGACCAGTTCTTTGACTTCGGCATGCTCGTCGATCAGCTTCTCGGCCTCGTCATCGCGGCCGAGTTCCTTCAACGCGGGGTAGAAGGTGCGTTCCTCGGCGTCGGCGTGCAACGCGATCTGGAAACAGATCTGATCGGCGAGGACCTGTCGATCCCCCCGACCTGCCTCGACATGCTCGAACAGCCTGTTCACGGTCGCATGGTCGTTGACGATCAGGTGGTCGACGTCGCCTGGCAACGTCTGGTACGGCAGTGCCATGAAGCCCTCCCAGAGATGGAACTACGAAGATCTTGGAATGCAGGTCGTGAACCTGAACCGACCTGTCATGCGTCGTCGTCGCCGGTTTGCCGGCTTCCTGTGCCAACGAAATGCACGACTTAGTCGTGCACGATGCGGTTCGTTTCCGGGGTCCCCCCGTTCGCGACCGTCAAACCCTTTGACTCGAACGTGCAGGCCTTACCATCTGCTGATGAACGGGCCAGAGGGAGACGATCTTCTAGAGGACCGCCTGTGCCTGGCGCTCTACCACGCGTCCCATGCCATGGCGGCGGCCTACCGGGTCATCCTGCAACCACTGGATCTCACTTATCCGCAATACACAGTTATGTCTGCTTTATGGCAGACGGACTCCCGGACGGTCAAGGACATCAGCTCGGTTCTCAAGTCGGACTACAGCACCGTGTCTCCGCTGATCAAGCGCCTCGAACACCGAGGTCTGGTGCGTCGCACCCGCAACAACACCGACGATCGCGAAGTCCTGGTCCAACTCACCAAGGCGGGAATCGTGCTCGAGCAACTCGCCGCGTCGGTTCAGGCCGACATCCGACATGCAGCCGGTCTGGACCAGGCCACGCACCACCGACTCGTCGCTGACCTGCAGAGACTCGTACGGACGTTGAACGCCACGAACAGCGCATAGAGGTCTGTGAGAGATGGTGATGATGACACCCGTAAGGCGGACCGCGCCGCGCAGTTCCTGGCCGTGCTGCACGCCGCGCTCCTCCCGCAGGCCGAGGATCGTCAAACGGAACTAGACGACGAGGAAATCCGGTTCGGGGTGGCTCAGGAAGTCGTGATGCGAGATGTCCCAGCCGTACGCCCCGGTCCGCCCGAAGACCAGCAGGTCCCCGGCCCGGACCGAATCGACGTGCTGTCCCCGGGTGAGCACGTCGCGCGGCGTGCACAGCTCACCGGTGACGTCGACCGGGGTGTCCGTGGCCGCCGGCCGGGGCAGCGACGCCGGCCAGTCGTCGACCGGGAGGACCGTGAACGGGTGGCTGTAGCCCCACGCGGCGGGCAGCCGGAAGTGGTGGGTGCCGCCGCGGACGACGGCGAACGTCCGGCCGTGGGTGGTCTTCACGTCGAGCACCTCGGCCGCGTACCAGCCGGCGTCGGCGGCGAGGATCCGGCCGGGCTCGAACACCAGCGTCACCCCGGGCGGCACCGCGACCGCGGCCAGCCCGTCGCGGAGGCGGTCCAGATCGATCAGTGCGTCGCCGGTGTGGTCGACGCCGAGACCGCCGCCGACGTTGACCACCCGCAGGTCGATCCCGTGCCGGGCCGCCGTGGACACCGACCAGGCGACGGCGTCGGCGACGAACGCGACGTGCGCCGCCGCGTCCAGGTTGTTCGACACGGCGTGCAGGTGAAAGCCGGTGACGCGCAGCCCGGGCAGCGTCGCCGCCAGTGCCAGCACGTCCGCCAGCTGGGTCTCGTCGACGCCGAACGGGGTCGGCACGCCGGTCATCCGGTGGCTTCCCGGCGGGCCGCCCTCCGCCCGGTTGACCCGGACGGACACCTCGGCCGGGCGGGGCACCCGGCGCAGTTCGTGGGCGCTCTCCACGTTCAGGCGGACACCGGCGGCGACGGCGGCGCTCAGCTCGGCGTCGGTCTTGGCCGGCCCGCCGAAGGAGATCTGCCGGGCGCCGGCGGCGAGGGCCCGGTCGAGTTCCCCGCCGGACGCCACTTCGATCCCGTCGCACACCGCGGCCAGCGCGGCGACCACGTCCGGGTGCCGATTGGCCTTCATCGCGTACAGCAGGGTGGACCCGGGTGGCAGCGCGGCCCGGACGGCCGCCGCGCGTTCCCGGAGGGCGCCGATGTCGTAGACGTACGCGCACACCGGCCGCGGCCGGTCCCGCAGGGCCGCGACGACCCGGTCAGGCGGGCGCATGCAGCGGGTTCCGGACGTGGACGTACTGGTCGCCGTGGCCGGCCAGCCGCATCCGGACGAGCGCCTTGTGCGGCACCCGCGGGGCGGTGAACGCGCCGTGGTCGGCGCCATGGCCGTCGTACGTCTCGTCGACCACGTCCCGGACCGTACGCCAGGCGGTGTCCTCGTCCAGCCTGTGCGTCTCGCCCAGCCGGATCACCAGCTCGCCCAGGTGGGCCTGGAACGCGGTGTACCCGATCTTGGCGCGGAGCGTGTCCTCGTCGGACGTGGCGACCACCGACCCCGGCCAGAGCGACAGCTCGTGCCCGGCGGCGGCCAGCCGCCCGGGATGCAGGCGCAGGCCGGCGAAGTCGCGGACGGCCATCCGGTGCGGCACCCCGCCGACGAAGGTGGGCAGGCAGTTCTGCAGGTGGGCCTCGAGCGCGACGCCGTGCCCGGTCAGGCGCAATACCGTCGGCAGGAGCAGCCGGGCGTACGCGCCGAACCAGGCCAGCGCGGCGGGTGTGCCGACGGGCCGGCCGGTGGTCCGGGCGTACGCGCCGGCCAGGCCGCCGGCCAGGAACGGCAGGGCGATCCCGGTGACCGGGCGCTCGCCGGGCTGGAGGCGGCCGGTGAGGCCGTCGCGGAGGATCGCCGACACGTCCCGGCCGGAGCCGGCGGGGACGCCCGCGCCCGCGGTCTCGTCCAGCAGCAACAGGCGGTGGCCGTCCGGGTCGGCCGCGACCAGCGTCTCCAGCAGCGCCGACACCGGCGGGCCGTTGCGGGTGCTGGCGATGCTGATGCTGCGCCGGGTCGAGGTGACCTGGATGTTCAGCGACACCTTCACGTACCGCCGGCGCCCGTCCGCGGCCGCCGGCAGCAGCAGGGTCCGCAGGGACGCGGTGGTGACCGCGGGCAGTTCGGCGTCCAGGATGATCAGCGCGCCGTCGTCGATCAGGTCGCGGTGGCGGGTGCGCAGGACCGCGTCCCGCTGCCACGGGTGCACCGGCTGCAGCCGGTACCCGGGCGGCGGCTCGGGCAGCTGCGGGTAGGCGTCGCGCAGGGCGGCGCCGACGTCGTCGCCCAGGTGCACGTCGTCGCGGACCGCGACGAACCCGGCGGTGGTGCCGCCGGCCTCCAGGTCGTACGCCAGCACGTCGGTGGTGTCCCAGCCCAGCCGCGTACGGCCGCCGGGGTGCAGGTTGTGCCCGGCGACGGCCAGGCGTTCCTGGGCGGTGGCCTCCGCGTCGGGGTCCGGGTGTCCGGCCGTCTCGATCGGCCGGTGGCGGGCGGTGGCGATGGCCAGGTTGACCACGGCGTTGCGCAGTTCGGCGGCGAACCCGGGGGCGTTGCGGGCGCCGAGCAGGTCCACCGGGTCGGCGGCGCCGGCCGCGGCGAACTCGACCCGGTCGAACCCGTGGGCGACGCCCTGGCCGGCGTTGCGGGCGCGGGCGTCGCCGATGTCCTCGCGCACGAGCGCGCCGCGCAGCCGCCGCCCGACCGTGTCGGCCGCGGCCGGGAGCGCGGCCACGTACGCGTCGAGCAGTTCGGGGGCGTGCACCGCGAGGGCGGCCTCGGCGTGGGCGGAGGTGACCGCGAGGGCGCGGCTGATCTGGGTGCTGCCGGTCATGCGTACGCCGCCATGGGGTTGTCGAGGTAGGTCCACCGGTCGTCGAGCGGGTCGGCGGCCAGGCGCATGGCCGTGGTCGCCTTGACCGGCAACGGCTCGGTCTTCAACCTCCGGTCGGGGATCGACGCGGCGACCGTCGCCCACAGCCGGTCCGGGTCGGCGCCGCGGTGCCGTTCGAGCAGCGTGACCAGCTGGAGGGCGACGGTGCCGAGGGCGGCCGCGGCCAGCTTGGTCCGCAGCACGTCCTCGTCGTCGGTGGGCAGGTCACCGATCAGGTCGCCGGTCACGGTCCGGTGCACCCGGACGCCGCCGAGGTCGCGGTACAGGGTCCGCACCGGCCGGCCGCCGCGCAGCACGACCAGGGTGTTCTGGCCGTGCGCCTCGAGCGCGACGCCGCGGGCCAGCAGCTGCGTCAGCGGCGTCCAGAGCAGCGGGGCGAGGGCGTCCATCCAGCCGTACGGGTCGTCCACGGCCTCGTGGAGCAGCTCCGGAACCGCCAGGGCGCCCAGCGGCAGGACGGTCTCGTCCCCTCCGACCTGCGGTGCCTTCCGTCGCAGGTAGGCCAGCCGCCTATGCGGTTCGCCGTCGATCAGGACCGCGCCGGCGGACGTCTCCCGGAGAAGCTTCAGCGGCAGGTCCCGGGTGAGCCCGGCGAGCAGGGCGGACAGGCGGGGTCCGTTGTGGACGGCGGCGGGGGAGACGGTCCGGACGGCCGAGGTCATCAGGACGTCGACGGCCGTCTTGTAGTGGTCGCCGCCGCCGGTGGGGGCGACCGTGCGCAGCGACATCAGCGGCCGGACCGGTTCGGTGAGGCCGTCGTCGGTGAGCCACGGGTAGGCGGCCGTCAACCGGGCGGCCTGCCACGGGTGGGCGTACAGGATCGGCGGCCCGTCGCCGTACCACCGGTCTTCCGGGACGGCGAGCCGGCGCAGGCGGATGACCGGGTGGTGCTCGGGGGCGTAGGCGAGGACGTCGTCGGTGGTCATGCCGGCCCGGGTGCGGGCGCAGGGGTGCAGCGGGTGCCCGTCGGTGACCAGCTGTTCCAGGCGACCGAGCCCGTCCGGGTCGCCGGCGGCTTCGGCCAGGTGGTGGTTCCGGCCTGGGTTTTGGTCTGGGTCTGGGTCTTGGTCCGGGCGGAGGGTGGCGGCGGCGCGGGCGAGGGCGAGGTTGGCGACGCTGTTGGCCAGTTCGGTGGTCAGGGGGTGTCCGGGCCAGAGAAGTTCGGCCAGTTCGGCAGGGTCCGTGATGGCCTGCTCGCGGCCGTCGCGGTTGTGCTCGCTGTGATCCTGGCGGCGGCCTGGGTGGTCATGGCCTGGGTGGTCATGGGCTGGGTGGTCGTGAGCTGGGTGGCCGGGCGCGGGGGTCACTCGGGCGGTGAGGCCGGCCGGCGGGTCGGCGAAGGGGAGGGCCGCGCCGGTGGCGAAGTTGACCTCAAGGCCGGACGAGGTGTGCCGCCCACGGATCGGCCCGTTCGAGGTCCCTCCGGACGGCCCGCCGGCACACCGTTCGGCTCCGGTGCGGGTGGGTCCTTCGGGGAGGGTCAGACCGGTGAGGTTCTCGCGGTCGAGGGCGCCGAGCAGTCGGCCTAGGATGGCCGCGCGGGCGCCGGGCAGGGCCGCGTCGAAGGCCTGGCGCAAACCGGGACGCGACGCGTCGAGCGCAGCGCGGGTCTGCGCGACACCGGGAGTGGTTGGCGGTCCCACACACTCCATTGTTCCGGCATGTCGCCCGTCACATCGCCCCGGCCCACCCGCCACACAAACATCCTAGGACGCCGTACGGGATGTGCGCCGCTCGGCCACTGAGCGCTGAGATCGAAGAACAAGATGGAATCAACAACGCATCCTGGGCGGCTCTCGGCGCGGAGGAGGGGTAACTCGCCCGGTCGATCGATCCCCGCTCCGGCTCCCGTCCCGGTTCTGGCTCCCGCTGCTGCTCCGGCCTTCGTCCCGGCCCAGGTGCCTGTTCCGGTTCCGGGGCCGGCGAGATGGACGGTGGCCCTGATCGTTGGCGCTCGGCGAACGCCAACCAACATCCTAGGACGCTTTACGCAACGTGCACCTTGGCACTGCTCCAGCTTGAAACAGCCAAGCAAAAAGGAATCGACAACATCCCCACCATTGCTTGGGCGGCGGGCATGGTAAGTCCGTGGGTGTCGGGGAGGGGGATGGTGTGGACTTGGACGACGTCGGCGCGGATGGGTCGATGGTCACGGCCGGCAGGGTGCGGGTGTTCGTGCGGCGGATGGGTGGACGCGGGTTGCCGCCGCTGGTGGTGATCCACGGGGGGCCGACGTGGGATCACAGCTATCTGATGCCGGCGGTCGGGGGGTTGGCCGACGTGGCGGACGTGGTGCTGTTCGATCTGCCGGGGTGTGGGCGGAGTCAGCGCGTACGGCCGTGGGGGGATCTTCCGGAGGGTGAGCTGCAGCCGGACCGGATGGCGGAGGTGTCGGCGGCGCTGATCGGCGGCCTGGGCGGGGTGGCCGACGTGCTGGGGTTCTCGTATGGCGGGCGGATCGCGATGCGGGTCGTCGAGCAGCATCCGGAGGTGGTGCGGCGGCTGGTTCTGGCGTCGACGACGGCGTTTGCGGACATGGCGGCCACCGGCGCGGTCGTCGAGCGGCGGCGGGGGTTGTGTGTGCCGGTCGACTTCGAGGATCCGGCCTTGTCAGCGGACGGTGCGGTGAGCCGGGAGATGGCGTACGGCGAGGTGCCGGTGCAGATCTGGCGGCTGGATCGGCGGGCGGAGTGGCGGCAGGTGCTGGAGCGGGTGCGTTTCACCGGTGACCACAATCGGCTTCGGGCGAGTGGTGAGCTGCGTCCGGCGGCTCCGGACGATCCGGTGTCGGTGTTGTGCGGGTGGGGCGGGCCGCTGCTGGTGCTGCACGGCGTCCACGACGTGGTGTTTCCGGTCGGGGCGGCGCGGCGGTTGCAGGCGGCCGTGCCGGGCAGTGTCCTGGCCGAGGTGCCGGAGGCGGGTCACATGGCGCACTTCGACGATCCGCGGTCGTGGGGGGCCGCGATCCGGGACTTTCTGGGGTCGGCGCCGCGCTGATCAGTGGTTGTGGTGTTCGGTGTTGTGCCGCAGGGCTTCTTCGAGTTGGTCTTCGAGGATGATGATGCGGCAGGCGGATGCCATGTCGGTGCCGTGGTCGCACATGTCGCGGGCGCGGGCGGCGAGGCGGATCTGGTAGCGGGAGTAACGGCGGTGGCCGCCGCCGGAGCGGAGCGGCGTGATCAGTTTCGCGTCGCCGAGCCGGCGCAGGAAGTCCGGTGAGCACCCGGCGATCTCCGCGGCGCGGCCCATCGTGTAGGCGGGGTAGTCCTCGTCGTCGAGCATGTCGTCGGGTTGTGCCATGGACACCTTCCATCACGAGGGCCCCGACGCCAGAAGCGCCGGGGCCCAAGGGTTGCGGGTCGAGAACACCATCTACCGACAGGAACGTCGGCTTGTCGTATCCGCACCAGCCCGATGTTCGGGTTTCGGGTGCGAGGATCGCATAAGCGTGACCGGAGACCACCTCTCGTTCGATGGAAACTGCGGTGTCCGCCCGGCCCTTCAGTGCGGCCGAGAGCGGGCGATCCAACGGTGCAGGGCCCTCCCTTTCCTCTGACTTCTCTTCTCAGTGCGGTGTTGCGGTCCGCCGGTGTCGGACCCCCACGCGACTTCATGGGCCCGGCACGTGCGACGAACGGTGTTGCCGGCGACGTCAGCGGCGACGTGCCTGAGACGGATCGGTGTCGGTCCGGCTAGTCCGTCTCGGTGGGACGGTTTCGTCTGCGTCTTTGGTATTGCTTCGCGTTCGACAAGAAGAACGTTAACCGGCGGCGGTGAGCATGTCTACTACCTCGCGCATAGTTTTTGGGGCGGCGGAGGTACGTATCGAGCGTCGTCGTACGGCCAGCGGGTGGGGGCGGTGACGTCGGCGATATCGGGTGTCGCCGGAGGCGGGCGGCGTGCGAGCGTCGGGACATGGTTTCTGCGGAGGACGGCGGCGTGTCGGTGACGCTGGAGGAAGTGCAGGACGCGGCGGAGCGTCTGAAGGGGGTGGCGCATCGGACGCCGGTGGTGACGTCGTCGACGTTGGACGGGCGTACGGGCGGGTCGGTGTTCGTGAAGTGTGAGAACTTCCAGCGGGTGGGGGCGTTCAAGTTCCGGGGGGCGTTCAACGCGGTGTCACGGTTGTCGCCGGAGCAGCTGCGGCGGGGCATCGTGGCGTACTCGTCGGGGAATCACGCGCAGGCGGTGGCGCTGTCGGCGCGGCTGCTCGGGAGTACCGCGGTGATCGTGATGCCGGAGGACACGCCGGCGTCGAAGCGGGCGGCGGTCGAGGGGTACGGCGCCGCGGTGGTGACGTACGACCGGTATTCGCAGGATCGGACGGTGATCGCGAGGGCGCTGGCGGCGGAGCGGGGTCTGGCGTTGATCCCGCCGTACGACCATCCGGAGGTGATCGCGGGGCAGGGGACGGCGGCGCTGGAACTGCTGGAGGAGGTCCCGGATCTGGATGTGCTGGTGACACCGGTGGGCGGCGGGGGTCTGATCGCGGGGAGTGCGGTGGCGGCGAAGGGGGTGTCGCCGTCGATCCGGGTGGTGGGCGTGGAGCCGGAGTCCGGGGACGACACGAAACGGTCCTTGGAAGCGGGGGTGCGGGTGACGATTCCGGTGCCGCGCACGATCGCCGACGCGATGGGGGCGAGTGTTCCGGGGGAGTTGACGTTCCCGGTCAACCGGCGGCTGGTGGACGAGATCGTGCTGGTTGGTGACGACGAGTTGCGGGACGCGATGCGGTTCCTGTTCGACCGGATGAAGCTGGTGTCGGAGCCGACGGGGGCGAGTCCGGTGGCGGCGTTGCTGGCGGGCCGGTTGGACGTGACCGGGTTGCGGGTCGGGGTGATCCTGTCGGGTGGGAACGTGGACGCGGTGCGGTTCGCGCAGTTACTCGGCCGGTAGGTGGTCGGCCGATAGGTGGTCGGCCGGCAGGTGCAGGGCGGCGCGGACGAGCTCGAGGGCGGCGGCGGCGGGCAGGCCGAGAGACTTGGTGGCGTCGGCGTAGCGCTGGGCGGCTTTCTGGGCCTCGGCCGGTACGTGCGCGGCGCGGGCGGTGATGACGGTGCCGAGGCGGCCGCGGGTTTCGACGAGGCCGGCCTGTTCGAGTTCGCGGTAGGCGCGGGCGACGGTGTTGGCGGCCAGGCCGAGGTCGCCGGCGAGGGCGCGGACCGGGGGCAGCCGGGTGCCGGCGGGCAGGATTCCGGTGGCGGCGAGGTCGGCGATCCGGAGCCGGACCTGTTCGTACGGCGGGGTGGTGGAGGTGGAGTCGATTCCGATGTCCATCAGATCAGCCTGGGTGGTGTGTTGCCGGCTTCGGTGATGGCGCGCCGGATGGGGACGAGGCTGAGCAGGACACCGCCGACGACGAAGAAGATGATCAGCGAGACGATGCCGATGCGGTAGCTGTTGGTGAGCTGGAAGACCAGGCCGAACGCGAGGGGGCCGAGCCAGCTGGTGCCTTTGTCGCTGATCTCGTAGAAGCCGTAGTACTCGCCTTCCCGGCCGTCGGGGATGAGCTGGGAGAACAGGGATCGGCTGAGGGCCTGGCTGCCGCCGAGGACGAGTCCGATGCCGAGGCCGAGGATCATGAACGGGATCGGTTTGCCGGCGGGCAGGAAGTACGCGGCGATGATCACGACGAGCCACAGGGCGAGGCTGAAGACGACGGTTTTGCGGGCGCCGACGCGCTGGGCCAGGGCGCCGAGGGCGAGGGCGCCGCCGAAGGCGAGGAACTGCACCAGCAGGATGGTGATGATCAGGGTGCTCTGGGTGAGTTTGAGTTCTTCGGTGCCGTACTGGCTGGCCAGGGAGATGACGGTCTGGATGCCGTCGTTGTAGATCAGGTAGGCGAGCAGGAAGAACAGGGTGAGCGGGTACGCGCGGAGGCTGCGGAGGGTGTGCCCGAGTTGCCGGAAGCCGTCGGTGACGACGGTGCCGCGGGTCCGGCGTACGGCTTGGGTGCCGGGGTGTTCGCGGAGCCAGGCGAGGGGGATGAGGGTGAACACGGCCCACCACACGCCGGCGCTGACGATGCACCAGCGGGCCAGGTCGAGGGTGCGCTGGGAGTTCCCGTCGATGCTGAGCAGCATGACGGCGACGAGGTTGGCGAGGAGCAGCAGGCCGCCGCCGAGGTAGCCGATGGCCCAGCCGCGGCTGGACACCTTGTCGCGGTCGTCGGGGCCGGCGAGCTGGGGCAGGAACGAGTTGTAGACGACGATGCTGGCGCCGCCGGAGATGTTGGCGATGAGGAAGAGCAGCCCGCCGAGGAGGTACCGCTCGCCGGTGACGAACGCCATGGCGATGGTGGCGGCGGCGGCGAGGAACGCGGTCACGGCCAGGAGAATCTTCTTGCGGGGCGTACGGTCGGCGACCGCTCCCATCACCGGGAGGACGAAGACCTGCAGGAACACCGACAGGGACACCAGGTAAGGGAAGTAGCTGCCGGCGGCGACGGTGATGCCCAGGGGGTGGACGGTGGTGTGGCAGTCGTCGGCGCCGAGGGCGCAGCCGCCGGCCTGGGAGGCGACGCTGGTGAGGAACGGGCCGAGGAAGACGGTGACGACGGTGGTGGAGAAGGCGGAGTTGGCCCAGTCGTAGAAGTACCAGCCGGTGCGTTCCCGGCGGGTACTCGCCGGGGCGGCGGCGGGGCTGTCGGTGGCGGCGGCCATGGCGGGGCTCCGGTTCGCGCGGGGGTGTGCGCGCTGATGATGTCAGATGGTCACTGGTTCTCGGCCCACCAGCGGGCCAGTGTGGCGGTGGCCGGGTCCTCGGATTCGGCGAGGGTGGCCCAGGGGTCGGCGCCGGGGGGCAGGTCGGTGCCGGCGTATTCGGCGAGTTCGTGGGGGTCGACCGGGTCGTAGTGGGCGGCGGCGGTGGCCGGGTCGATGACGCCGAGGCTGCCGGTGTCGATCCACGGGAACCCGTCGACGGGTTCGGGCAGGTCGATGTCGACGGCGGGCGGGAACGTGGTGCCGGTGTCGGTCAGTTCCGGTTCGAGCACGTGCGGGGTGTCGAGCTCGGGTGTCTGGTCGGCCGGGGTGTCGTCGTCGTGGACCAGGGCCGGTTCGGGGGTGTGGTCGTCGGTGTCGACGTGGTGGTACAGCCCGGGGTCGGGGGTGTCGTGGGTGTCGTGGGTGTCGTAAGTGTCGTGGTCGTACGGCTGGGGTTCGTCGTGGTGCAGGGGTTCGTCGTGGAATCCGGCGTCGCCGTTGTCGTGGTCGTCGCCGTGGTGGTCGGCCCAGTCGTGGTGGTCGGTCATGGTTTCGCCTCCCGGAGCGCGTCGTCGACCTTTGTCAGTTGTGCCCGGACGGTGTCGCGGCCGGTGAGGGCGGCGGCGCGGCGCCGGTTGCGGGTGTTGGCGTCCTCGGCGGCGGCGGCGTCGAGGTCGGCGATGTCCGCGTCGAGTTCCTTCAGGCGCCGTTCGACGGCGTCGTCGACGGCGATGGACAGGGCGTACTGCAGGTCGGTGAATCGTTGGGCGATCTCGTCGGTGAGGGCGGCGCGGGCTTCGCCGAGGACGTCGCGGAGCCAAGTGCGGGCCTGTTGCCGGTCGGTCTGGACGCGGCGGCGGTAGAGGACGTAACCGCCGGCGGCGAGGCCGAGGCCGATCCCGGCGACGGGGATGAGCAGGCCCCCGGCGGCGAACAGGGACGCGCCGAGGATGGCGCCGCGGCCGGCCATGAACGCGATGCCGCCGGCGGACAGGGCGATGAGCATGTTGTCGCCGGATCCGTCGCGGGGCGGGGCGGTGGCCAGGGCGTGCCGCAGGGACGCGTTGAGCCGGCCGAGGACGGCGTCGCGTTCCCCGTCGTCGAACACTTCGGCCAGGACTTTCTCGGCGACCTGCCGGAAGGTGCCGTCGAGGTGGTGGGACAGGTCGGCGGCGACGGCCTGCAGTTCGGTGTCGACGGCGTCGGGGAGGCTGGTCAGGCCGTCGCCGCGGGCGTGGTCGATGCGGGTGGTGAAGTCCTGCAGGGTGGCGGCGACGCGGGTGCGGAGCTGCCCGACGACCTCGACCCGGGCCCGCTGGATCTCGGAGCTGAGCAGCAGGCTCCACTGGCGGGACTCGGTGCGCTTGCGGGCGGCCAGGGCGGCCCGGTCGGCGCGGGTGCGGGCGAGGGCGGCCGGGTCGGCTTCGGTGGCGGCGACGCGGGCGGTGGCGGCTGCGTCGAGGCGGGCGAGTTCACCGCGGGCGGCGCGCAGCACGTTGGCCAGTTGCAGTTGGTGGCCGCGGCCGGCGAGGCCGACGAGGGCGTGTTGCAGTTCGGCGATCTGGGAGGCGTCGGCCAGGGCGGCGGCTTCGCCGGGGGGTGCGGTGCGGGCCAGTTCGGCCAGCCGGGCGGAGACGGGGTACCAGGGCGCGCCGGCGAAGCGGGGGGCGTGGGCGCGCAGCAGGGCCTGGTTGTCGTCGCGGATGCGCCGCCAGCCGGGGTAGGCGTCGACTTTGGTCAGGGCGAACACGACGGTGTCGACGCGTTCGGCGGCGGCCAGCAGGAAGTCCAGTTCGGGTCGGGACAGGGGGGCGGCGGCGTCGGCGACGAACAGCAGGGCGGTGGCCCGTTCGACGGCGTCGAGGGCGACGGCGGTGTGGGCGGGGTCGAGGCCGCCGGCGCCGGGGGTGTCGAGCAGGGTCAGGTACTGCAGCAGGGGCGCGGGGTGGGTGATCTCGATGCGGCGGGTCCGGCGGGTGCCGCCGGTGGCCCAGTCCCGAAGGTCGGTCACGTCGACCGGTTCGTGTCCGGGCCCGTACGCCCGGGCGGTGTACGGGCCGGGGGAGAAGTGCAGGTAGGCGCTGGTGGCGACGGCGGCGTCGACGGGGGACAGGCCGGGCACACCCAGCAGCGCGTTGATCAGGCTGCTCTTGCCGCGTTTGGTTTCCCCGACGAGGACGATGGAGGGGCGGGTGAGTTCGCGGCGGCGCAGGTCGGCCAGGTCGGCGGCGGCGTCCGGGTCGGCGGTGCGCAGCCAGGCCAGGGTGTCGCGGACGGCGGGGTCGAGGTCGATGGTCATCCGCGGACCTGCTGGGCCAGGAGGTGGAAGCCGCGGTGGGCGACCTGGGCGACCCGGGACTGGGCGGGGCCGGACCCGGCGACGGCGTAGACCCGCCACCGGTGGGCGGCCTGCACGGCGGCGGCGGCCAGTTCGGCGGGGCCGGCGTCGGGCATGCGCAGGATCCAGCGGGGGTCGTCGGAGGTGGCCAGCCGGGTCAGTTCCTGTTCCCACTCGGCCGGTAGGGGCACGGCGCCGGTGGCGACGCGCTGGGCGACGTCGAGGAGCCGCAGCCGGTGGTACTGCGGTTCCCGGAGGAGGTGTTCGACGCCGTCGCGCAGGGCGTCGCGGGCGGCGGCGTCGCGGGTGTGCCCGGCGAGGCGTTCCAGCCGGGTCAGGGCCCAGCCGGCTTTGATGGCGTCGGACCGCCACCGGAAGGCGTGTTCGAGGGTGTGCTGCAGCCGCGGGAACCCGGAGGCGGCTTCGAGGCGGCGGATCAGTTCGCCGGTGGACAGGGCCGGGTCGGCGGTGAACTGGGCCAGGGAGAACCCGATGCCGTACAGGTCGAGCAGCGCCAGCAGCCGTTCCCGGCGTTCGGGGCTGACCGGGGCGGGGGCGGTGCGGAACAGGTCGGCGCCGGCGAGCAGCAGGGTCAGGTTGCCGGCCTGGGCGAGGGTGCGCAGGGCGTCGGCGTCGGCGCCGGTGAGCCGCCCGGCCCCGGCCGTCTCGGCCAGCAACCCGACGACGGGCACCACTTCGGACAGGGTGCGGGACAGCAGGGCGGCCTGCTGGTCGGCGAGGGGGCCGGCGACGGGCCAGGGGTCGCCGGCGCCGCCGGTCAGGGTGTCGACCTTGCCGAGGACGCCGAGGGCGTTGATCGGGCTGGACGCGAGCCGCGCCGACGCCGCCCGGAACGCTTCCAGGGCGCGCACGTCATCCGCCCGTACGGCCTGGGTGAAGACGTAGACGACGGCCTCGGCCGCGGCGACCTCGGACGACGAGTCGGCGTCGATGTCGGCGTCGAACGGGGCGGTGGACACGCCGACGGCTTCCTCGGCGCGGGCGGAGACGCTGGTGTCGGCGGACGCCAGGCCGGGGGTGTCGACCACGGTCAGGTCGCGCAGCTTGTCGCTGGTCAGGGCCACTTCGACGTACGCGACGGTGCGCAGCGGGACACCGAGGCGGGCCGGGATCATGCCGTCGTCGGTGAGTGGCAGGCTGCGGCGGGTGCCGTCGCGCAGGACCACGTCGACGCGGTCGGCCGGCCCGTACCGGAACCGGGTGACCACGCGGGTACATTCGCCGACGTCGGTGGGGGCGACCCGGCGGCCGATCAGGGCGTTGACGAGTGTCGACTTTCCGGCTTTCAGGCGACCTGCGATCGCAACCCGTAGCGGCTCGGTCAACCGGACGCGAACGTGTTTCACCTGGTCAACAAGGTCCGGTCCGACCCTGGGAAGGATGTCGTCACACAGCGTCGCCACCCGGGCGGAAAGGGGTCCGGTCATGACGACTCGTCAGCCCTGCCTGCCGTCAGCGACAATGGTCTGCATTACCGGTGCCCTTCCCGTCCGTACGGCAGGTGGGACGCCTGCCGTACGTCACAGTACGGACCGGGACGCCGGGCGGGATCCCGGCTTCGTGCCAGGCACGGTGCATTGCTCGCGGCGGGAGGGGGACTGCGGTGGCGGACGCGCACGACGTGGTCACGACTGCTTCCGCCTGGCTCCGCCGCCCCGGGCTCGTGATCGTCGCCGGTCCGCCCGGCGCGGGCCGGACCACCCTGCTGCGGCAGATCACCGCGGCCGTGCCCGGCCCGGCGTTCACCGGCGGGGGACTGGCCATGCTCACCGGTGTGCCCGCGCTGGCGTTGTCCCGGGCGGTGAAGGCCCGGCTGCCCGGCTACGACGTGCACCTGCTGGCCGAAGCCGTCCGGTCCCGGGTGCGGGGCGGGTTGCTGGTCCTGGACGATCTGCAGTACGCCGACGCCGCCACCCTGGCCGCGCTGCCGCACGTGGCCGCGCACTGCCGGGTCGTCGCCGCCGTCCGCACCCCCAACCGCCTTCCCGAGGACCTGCGGGCCGCGGCGACGGCGTGGCTGGACGTTCCCCCGCTGACCGCGGCCGCCGCCCTCGACCTGGCCCGGCGGTCGGCGCCGCAGCTCGACGACGCGGCGCTGCACACCGTCGTCGCCCGGGCCGGCGGCAGCCCCCTCGCGGTGGCCACCCTGGCCCGTTCCCGATCCCGGGGTTCGGAGGCGGCGCCGGACGTGGACCAGCTGGCCTACGCCGTCGCGACCGCCCTGGCCGACCTGCCCCGCCCGGCCCGCACCGCCCTGGCCGCGTTGGGGCTGCTGGGCCGGCCCGCCCCGGCGGCGCTGCTCGGCCCGGGCGCCGCCGACCTGTCCGCCGCCGGGCTGATCGCCGCCACCGACGACGGGTACCTGCCGGTGTCCACGTACGTGGCGGAAACCGCGGCCGGGCTCCTCGACGCCGACGCCCGGGTGGAGATGCACCAGCGGCTGGCCGACCTCACCCCGCCCGCCGAGGCCGCCCGGCACCTCGCCGCCGCCGGCGACCCGGTGGCGGCGTTCCGGCGGGCCCTGTACGCCGCCGACCAGGCCGCCGGCGCCGACCGGGCCGCCTTGCTGCTGTTCGCCTGCGACCTGCCGGGCGTACCCGTCGACCCACGGGTCCGGATCGCCGCCGCCGACGCCGCCCTCGCCGCCGGCCGGCCGGCCGCCGCCGCCCGGGTCCTGACCACCACCGCCCCGCTGGGGGTGGAAGCGGACGTGCTCCGCGGGGAGGCGCTGCTGCAGGCCGGGAACCCGGCGGCCGCCCGGACAGCGGTGGCGCCCGTCCCCGACGCCGCCGGCGGCCCCGTGGTCGCCGGCCGGGACCGGGTGCTGCTGCTCGCCGAACTGGCCCTCGACCCGGGCGCGGCCCGCGACCTGGCCGGCAAGGTCACCGCCCGCCACCCGGTGCCGCCGCCCGGGGTGGCGGCGGCGCTCGCCGCCGTGCACGCCGCGCACCGCACCCCCGGCTGGGAACACCAGCTGGCCGCGGCGGCGGCGCTGACCGGCGACCCGCTGACCGCCCGGTACAGCGCTTGGCAGCTGGTCGAATACCTGGCGGCGGACGGGCGGCTGGCCGAGTCCGCGGCGGCGGCGCAGGCGGCGGCCCGGGTGTGCGGCGAACAACTGGCCTACGGCTGGCAGACCCGCTTCGCGGCCGCGGCGGACTGGGCGATCGCGTTGCACGGCGCGGCCCCCGGGGACGGGGCTGTTTTTTCTCCACGGACCGCCCCCACCCCGGACCTGGGTGGGGCGACCGTAAGCCCCGGGTACGACATTTTCGCCGCCCCGTCCACAGGGCCCGCCACCGCTCAGCCCACCGCTGGACCGGCCACGCCGCACGCCGGCCGCGGCTACCTCGCCGACCCCGCCGCCGTCGACAACGCCCAGCGCCGTGCCGCCGACCTCACCGACCGGGCCCTGCCCGACGACGCCCGCGGGTACGCCGTCGCCGCCACCGCCCTCATCGAAGCCGACACCGGCCTGCTCGCCGCCGCCCGCGCCCGCCTCACCGCCGTCGCCGGGCACCCCGCCGCCGCCTGGGTCACCCGCGAAGCCGCCTGGCTCGACGGTCAACCCGACCGGGCCGCCCAACCCCCCGCCGGTGACGGCCGGGGACTGCTCACCGGGCTGCACCACATCACCGCCCACTGGGCCGCACACGACGCCGGCGCCCCCGGGACGGCCGCCATCCCCGACGGGCTGCCCGCCCCGGCCGCCCGCACCCTCACCGCCTGGGCCACCGGCACCGGATTCGAAGCCGCCGCCGGCGCCTGGACCACCACCGCCCTGCGCGAACAGATCCGCTGTCTGCTCGCTGCCGGCGCCTTCGACACCGACCCCCAGCACGCCGTCGACGCCCTGCTCGCCGCCGAGCAACTCGCCGACGCCGCCGGGCTCACCGTCCTCGCCGGCCGGGCCCGCCGCGGGCTGCGCCGCCACCACATCCAGCGCGACAACCGCGGCCGCCGCTCCGGCAACCAGCTCACCACCCGCGAAACCGACGTCCTGCGGCTGGTCGCCGCCGGCGAACCCACCCGCCGCATCGCCGGGCAACTCGGCATCTCCACCGAAACCGTCGACACCCACATCCGCGCCGGCATGCGCAAACTCGGCGCCCGCACCCGCACCGAAGCCGCCGCGCTCGCGTTCTCCGCCGGAGAGGACCGCCGGTGACCCGCCGGCCCGACGCGCCCCGCCACGTCGTCGCCACCACCGGCGACGCCGACACGGTGCTGCGCCGCCTGACTCGCGACGGGTGGATCGTCCGGGACGGATTCGCGCTGCCCGACCCGGCGTGGGACGTCACCGGCACCCGGCTGGTCCTGCACGGCCGCATCGGCGACCCCGACGCCCTGCAACTGGCCGTGCTCGCCGCCGCCCGCGGCGCCGGTATCGTCGCCGTCTGCGATCCCGAATCCCCGCTCGGCCGGGCCCTGCTCGACGACCTCACCCGCCTCGGCCCCGTCCTGATCGGCCCCGTCACCGTCAGCCCGGTCCACGGCGGACCCGTCCACCCCGGGGCCGACAACGGCGCCGGCCACGGCAGTGTCGCCGACCTCGTCCCCGAACAACGCGCCCTGCTCGACCGGCTCGCCAACGGCGACACCATCGCCGCCGCCGCCGCCGCCGAATTCCTGTCGCTGCGCACCGCGAACCGGCGCATCGCCGAAGCCCGCGCCCAGTTCGGGGTCCGCACCACCCGCGAGGCCGTCCTCGCCTACCTGCGGCAGCGGCAGCACGAATGACCGCCCCCGCCGCGTGGCCCCGGACCGCGCGCCTCGACGCCCCCCGCCTGATCGACCGGATCGCCGGGATCACCGGCGTCCGGCTCACCCTCGACGGACCCGCGCCCGGCGGTGAGGTCGGCGCCGCGTACGTCCGGTGGCCCGACGGACGCCGCAGCGTCCTCACCGAAGGCCGCGCCCGCACCGGCCCGCTCCTCGACCTGGCCCGCACCGCCGGCGTCCCCACCGCGAAATACCAACTGTCCGCCCACATCGACGGCGCCCGCGTCGTCGTCCAGCAACGCCTCCCCGGCCGCCCCCCGGACCGCATCGACGCCGCCCTGGTCGACCAGCTCATCGCCCTCAACCTGCGCCTCACCGGCCTGCTCACCAGCCACCAGGCCGTCCCCGCGGTCGACCTGTTCCTCGACCACGACGGCCCCGGCTTCTGCCTGCACACACCCCTGCAGCAGTACGACCGGAGAACCGCCCGCCTCCTCGACCACATCCACGACGTCGCCCGCGACACCCCCGAGCTCGGCGGGGCCGACCTGGTCCACGTCGACTACCACCCCGGCAACACCCTCGTCGACGCCGGAAAGGTCACCGGCGTCGTCGACTGGGACGGCGCCGGCCGCGGCGACCGGCGGTTCGACCTGATCACCCTGCGGTTCGACCTCGCGTGGCGGGCCCCGCACCTGCTCGGCCCCCTCGACGAACGCCTCAGCACCCTCGACCTCGCCCGGTGGCGCGCCTACTGGGCCCACATGAGCCTCCGGCAGGTCGACTGGTCCATCCGCCACCACGACGCCGCCACCGTCGACCGCTGGCTCACCATCGCCGAATCCGGCCTGCGCGGCTGACCGCCGGCCTGCGCGGCTGACCGCCGGCCCGCGCCGCCTTAGCCGGCCCGCCCAGCCCAGCCGGCCGCCCAGCCCAGCCGGCCGCCCAGCCCAGCCGGCCGCCGACACTCAGCCGGCCTGACCGGCCGACCGCACCCGATCCGGGGGCACCGTCACGGACGGCCCGGGCGGGGCCGGACGCGGGACATGTCGTACGGGCGGGTCGTGTCCGGGTGGTGGGGCAGTTCCGGCTCGGCCGCCCGCAACGGCGCCAGCGTCGCGTCGATGGCCTCGATGATGCGGCGGGTCGCCTGCATCGCCTGCGCCCCCGCCGTGCCCGCCAGCCCGGACAAGTCGACCACGTCCCCGAACCGCACCTGTACCACCGGCCGCCGCACCACCGCCGAGGCGAGCGACCGCAGCAGACCCTGCGGCGTCCGGTAGGGCGCCACCTCGTGCGCCCCCCACTGCGCCGCCGCCAGCACCGGCGCCCCCGACAACGCCGCCATCCGCGCCGTTCCCGTCTTCCCCCGCTCGGGCCACATCCACGGATCCAGCCCGATCCGGCCC
The DNA here is from genome assembly GCA_964236515.1 of uncultured Actinoplanes sp. Taxonomy (GTDB): domain Bacteria; phylum Actinomycetota; class Actinomycetes; order Mycobacteriales; family Micromonosporaceae; genus Actinoplanes. The sequence continues at coordinate 359,163 of CAXSDA010000001.1, read as the reverse complement.
TCCGGGTAGACCATCACCACCGAGTTCAGCTTCAACGCCTGCGCCGCCGCCGGCAGCGACTCCGTCACCTGCGCCGCCCCCCGGTCCACCCGGATGTGCCCGGCCGCCCGCATCACCGCCCCCACCACCGGCGCCCGGAACAGGCCCCCGGTCGCCAGGAACCGCGGCGCCACCCCCGCCTTACGGCACGCCGCCGACATCAGGAACGGATCCACCGGGCTGACATGGTTCGCCACCAGGATCAGCGGGCCCCGCCGCAACCCCGGCGGCACCGCCCCCGACACCCGTAACCGGCAGAACGGGAACACCAGGCCCGGAGCGATGAACAACAGCCCCCGCCACACCCACGGCACCCGCCACGACGTATCCATCAGGGCAGCATGATCTCACGCCCGATCAGGGCACCTCCGGCAACTCGGCCAGCCGCGCCTCCACCTCCGCCAGCTCCGCCCGCAACCGCTCGGCCCGCGACTGCGCCTCGGCCCGCTCGACCGCCAGGATCTGCTCCACCGCCTCCCGCACCCCCGGCACATCCACCAGGGCCACCATCCGCAACGCCTCCGCCGGGCGCACCACGTACGGCCGGGCCAGCGATTTCGCCCCCTGCACGGCGGCCACCGTCCACTCGCCGTCCGCGTACGCCAGCGTCACCGTCAACCCCGCCGGGGCCTTGCCCTTCGCAGGCCGGGCGGACGCCGCCTTCCGGGGCGCCGGCACCGGACTGGCGGCCGGCACCGGGTTGTCGGCGGGCGGCAGGTCGTCGACCGGCGGGGGAGCGGCCTTCTTCACCGGCAACGGCTTGTCGATCAGGAACTCCGGTTCCGGCGGACGCGACGGCTCGGGCACCGGTACCGGCACCACCTTACGGGCCGCCGCACCCCGCGGCGCCACCTGCAGATCACCGGGGGAGAACGGCAACTCGTCCTTCCCGAACCGCACCACCACGAACTCGTCCGACTCCGCCGGATCCAGCAACGACACCACCTGCCCGACCTGCCCCGACACCTGCCCCGCGGCCGCGGTGAACACCACCCGCGGCCGCCGCCCGCCCGCCAGTTGCTCCCGGAACGCCGACACCTCGCCCACACTCAACCCGGCCATGAATCCCCTGCCTTCGTACGCGTGTATCAATGCTCTTGTTGTACCAGTACCCACCGACAGGAAACCGATGGCACGCCTCATTCTCATGTGCGGTCTTCCCGGCGCCGGGAAGACCACCCGCGCCCGGGAACTCGCCGCCCTCACCCACGGCGTACGGCTGAGCCCCGACGACTGGATGACCGGCCTCGGCATCGACCTGTTCGACCAGCCGTTCCGCGCCCGCCTGGAAGACACCCTGTGGGCCCACGCCCAGGACCTGCTGCGCCACGACCTCACCGTCATCCTCGACTTCGGCTTCTGGTCCCGCGCCGAACGCGACGAGAAACGCGCCTTCGCCCGCGCCCGCGGCATCGACGCCGAACTGCACTACCTGCACGCGCCCCTGGACGAACTCGTCCGCCGCCTCGACCTGCGCAACACCACCGGCCTGGTCGTCATCACCCGCGCACTGCTCGTCGAATACGCGCCGCTGTTCGACCCGCCCGGCGACGCCGAACTGCGCCTGTACGACCCGGTCACGACCAGCTGAGCTCCCGGTCCCGGCCGACGAACCCCGTCCGACCGGTGACCCGGGCGTCCTCGCCGGCGTCCATCACTGACCCGCGGTCCACTGCCGGGCCGCCGCGCTGAGCTCCGCCACCATCGCGCTCTTGCCCTCGGTGTACGCCTCCCGGTCCAGGCGGTGCTCCGCCGCCAGCTGAACCTTCAACCGGCCGTACGCCCCGGCCACCTCCGGATGGGCGCGCAGATAGTCCCGGAACCCCAGCACGTCCCGGTACCGCGCCGACCCCGCCGGCACCAGCTGCAGATGATGCGTGCGCCGGCTCGGATCCGGCTTGCAGAACCAGTGCATGACATCCGCCCGGTGCGGCGCGTAGCAGTACTCCAGCCCGGCCACCAGATCCAGACACGGCCGCGACGAATCCAGATCCGCCACCCCGACCAGAATGTCGATGACCGGCTTCGCCATTAGCCCCGGCACCGCCGTACTACCCACGTGATGCACCCCACCGGTGACGAACGGACCCAACACCCCGGTCAGCGCCGCCGCCTCCCGCTCGAACATCAACGGCCACTGCGGGTCGTACGGGCGGAGCGTGACACCCTCATCCGGCATGAGCCCCAACCTAGTCGCCCGGTTCCCCGTCGACGACGTGCAGCTCAGCACCCTGCACGCCCGCGCGTTCGGCGGCGACCCCCGGCCCGTACGGCCATGGGCCCGGCAACTCGAACGGCACGCCCTGACCTGGATCGGCGCGTTCGCGGGGGAGCAGCTCACCGGTTTCATCCAGGTCGCCTGGGACGGCGGCGCCCACGCCTTCCTGCTCGACACCGCCGTCGACCCCGACCGGCAGCACCAGGGCATCGGCACCGCCCTCGTCCACACCGCCACCGACGAGGCCCGCGCCGCCGGCTGCGAATGGCTACATGTCGACTACGAACCCCACCTCGATCGGTTCTACCGCGACTTCGGGCCCACCCGCGCCGGCCTGCTCCGGCTCTGAGTCACCATCACGTCAAGCCGGCCCGCCGCAGCATCGCCGTGATCACCCGCGCCTTCGCCTGCACGTGACCGGACATCGACAACGGATGCTCGGCCGCCGCCCGGTACGTGGCCGCCGCGTACACGCCCATCCACAGTCCCCAGCCCCAAAAACAACGCTAAGCAGTTGATCTAGGTCCGGAACTGCGGCGATCGCCTCACGAAGGTGACCGCCGGACGGCCACTCCCCAATTTCTCGTCGTTCCGGCATGTGGGATACGGGGCGGAGACTTGCGCGGCTACCCGAGTCGGTTGAGGGGGTGGCCCTGAATCCGGGCGGCCAGCTCGGCGTCGATTGGGTCGAGGACGCGGGCGGGCCGGGGCTGCACGATCACCGGAAGGTCGACACCGGTGCGCTGGGCGTGCTCGGTTCGGGCCTGCTCGACCGCATCCGGGTACGCCTGTGTTTTCTCGTGGGCGGTGAGCGAGCGGGTGGAGGATGGCCACGCTGGGGTTGCGGCCCGTGCGTTTGCCGGTCGGGATGAACAGGTCAGGGCGGATCTGCTCGACGGTTTCACCGGCGGCACGCCGGCGTAGCACGGTGTGCCGCATGACGGCGGGTCGGCCGCCGTGTTTGCCTTTGCGGGCTGCGGCGTTGAGGCCTTCGAGGGCCGCCTCGAACTGCGGTCGCACCCGGACCCGGGCCTTTGGGGACTAACGTTCGGGAAAGTCACGCTAAGGCTGATCTTGGAGTTGGTGAGTTCCGGGCGGACTCTCGCCGCCTCTCACAAATGAACGTTTCTGCGAACGCGCTCCCCGTCGGTGGCGAGCGTTCAGGCGGCGGCGCGGTCGCCGGTGCGGCGGCGGCGCAGGTCGGTCTGGGCGAGTGCGGGTGGCAGGTAGGCGATGTCGAGGGTGCCGGGGTTGACCCCGGGCGGGACGATCTCGTCGATGCGGTCGAGGGTGTCGTCGTCGAGGGTGGTGCTGGCACCGGCGAGCAGGTCGTCGAGATGCGCCATGGTGCGGGGGCCGATGATCGCCGAGGTGACCGCGGGGTGGCTGACGACGAAGGCCAAGGCCAGGTGGGTGAGTGACAGGCCGGCGTCTTCGGCGATCGGGGCGAGTTGTTCGACGGCCGCGTGGTTGCGGGGGTCGGTCATGTGCTGGGGCACCCAGTGCATGCGCCCGGCTGAGGGCTGTTCGCCACCGGCGCGGAAGCGGCCGGTGAGTAGGCCCGACGCGAGAGGGCTCCAGGTCAGGACGCCCATTCCGTAGCGTTCGCAGACCGGCAGGACGTCGCGTTCGATACCGCGGTTGAGGATGGAGTAGGTCGGTTGTTCGGTGCGGAACCGGGCCAGCCCGCGTCGTTCGGCGGTCCATTGGGCTTCCACGATCTCGGCGGCGGGCATGCTCGAGTGGCCGATCGCGCGGACCTTGCCCGCTCGCATCAGGTCGGTGAGGGCGGCGAGGGTCTCCTCGATGTCGGTGCCGGGTTCGGGGTGGTGGACCTGGTAGAGGTCGATGTGGTCGACGCCGAGGCGCCGCAGGGAGTCCTCGATCGCGGTGACGATCCAGCGGCGGGAGCTGCCGCGCCGATTCGGGTCGGTGCCCATGGCGCCGTTGAACTTGGTGGCGAGCACGACGTCGTCACGGCGGCCTTTCAGCGCTTTGCCGACGATGCGTTCGGTCTCGCCGTCGCCGCCGTACACGTCGGCGGTGTCGATGAAGTTGATGCCCGCGTCGAGGGCTCGGTGGATGATTCTTGCGCAGTCGTCGGGGTCGGGGTTGCCGAACGGGGCGAACATCATGGTGCCCAGGCAGTAGGGGCTGACCTGGATGCCGGTGCGACCGAGGGGGCGCATGCGCATGTGCTGTTCCTTCGCGGGACGGGGGCGGTCCGGGGCAGCCCCGGATGGGTGTGGTGGGTCAGCCGGCGTAGGCCACGGCGACGTCGAGGATCCAGGTGACGCCGAACCGGTCGGTCAGCATCCCGAAGCCCGGCGCCCACTGCGAGGGCCCGAACTTCTCGATGATCTCGGCGCCGTCGGAGAGCTTGTCCCACAGCGCGCTGACTTCCTCGGCGGTCTCGCCGCGGACGGAGACGAAGAACCGTTCGCCGGTCAGGGTCATGCCGGCATGCCGAAGTCGCCGTACGCGACGACGGTGAGGTGGCCGCCGAACACCGACTGGTAGAACTCCAGCGCCGCCCGGGCCTCTCCGCGGAAGTTCAGATGCGTGTTAGTCGTGATAGCCATGCGTGACTCTTGATGATTGTTCTCGGACGCGATCAGCCCGATGTGGGCCGGTGAACCCTTATGTGAGGGAAGCAGAGCCGCAGATGGCGGTCGGATCGATGAATCCGGCCGCCGCCCGGTGCGGTCTCAGATGGCCAACAGGATGGTGCTGACGAGCAGGCTGCCGACGATGTTGTAGCTGCCGGAGATCGCCGCGTAGAGCAGCGGTCGCGGGAAGTTGGGGTTGATGGCGATGGTGACGGTGTTGGCGGCGAGGTAGCCGACGCCGACGATGAGGCCGAACAACAGCGCGTCGCCGTAGGTGTCGATGTGCAGCGCGGCGAACAGGATCGCGCTGGTGACCGTGATGATCAGGCTGGTGATCGGCGGCCCGGCGAAGAACAGCGGCGTCGACGGCGCTTTCGCGTCGGCGTCGCGGCCGAGCGAGCGGTTGTACGCCTTCGGGAACAGCGCTGCGAACCACAGGCCGCCGAGCAAGGTCAGGGCGATGAACCCGACCAGAATCGCGAGCCAGTTGAGATCGCCAAGAACATCGAACATGTGTTGTCTCCGTACTCAAGGAGGATGACCGGCCTTCCGGCTGAGCCGGACAGCCGTGGTGACCGGCTTGAGACCAAGATTCGCAGCAGTAGGTGACAGGCTGTGGCACCTACTCCACGCAGAATCGGGCTCATGCCGAAAACCTCCGCGCGACTGCCGGCCCTGCTGTCGTTGCTGCAGACCCGGCGGGACTGGTCCGGCACCGTGCTGGCCGACGCCTGGACATCAGCCTGCGGTCACCGACCACCCGGCGCCATCATCTCCGGCGTCATGTGCACCGCCGTCGGCGGCCGCGGGGGAAACACGCATGCCGGGCACGCTACCGACGCGCCACCACCGGGGCCTCCTTTTGCAAGATCAACTTTGAGAGCGGGGGAGAGGCGTTCTCCGCTCAGAATCGCTCACGAGCCGCGGATCGAATACGAGCGCGGCCATCCGCGGCCAGATGCCGGCCCGTGGCTGGAGATCGTCGGGCCGAGCGCTGCCGACCGCGCGGCGAGGTGCTGGGGTCCGCTGGCTCCGTAGTGCATCGAGACGGCGATTTTCTGCGGACGCTCGGCCCGACGTGTAAGTCAGACGGCTTCTCTCAGCGTTCCGGCCGACCGGGGGCTGAGCCCGCGCACAGAAGTGGGCTCTGGTCAGTCTCAGGCATCGATCATGTTCCAGGTCGATAATGTTTATTATGTCAAGTTGCAGCTGAGAAGAATGGTGGTCGCCGTGGCGACCGAGTCGGCGACGACATCCGGAGGCGGGCCGGTGAACTTCACTGACGGCTGGGCGCGCCGCTGGATCCAGACGGTCCGGAGACCGGCCGCGCGACCACCGGCGACGTCGAGCGTCAAGCTGTCGCCGACCATCCAGCCGCCAGGACCCAGAGATCCGCCGCAGCGTGCGGCGGCCATGCGGAAGATTTCCAGGTCCGGTTTGCGGAGACCGGCCTCCTCCGAGATCACCCACCCGTCCACCACTGCGCTCAGGCCGGTGTTCCGGATCTTGGCCGACTGGTTGTCAGTCATGCCGTTGGTGACGATCCCGATCCGCCATCCGGCTCGGCGCAGCCCTCGCAATGCGTCGAGGTCGGCTGCCCGGCACGAAACCAGTTCGGGCATCCGCCGGCGGTATTGGGCCCACAGCCGGTCCACCGGCTCGGCGATGTCGAGCGTGTCGCGGATCGTGGCGAAGAACTGGTCCATCGGGCCGGAGTGTTGGGCATCCGCCAGGATCAGCAAAGTCAGGGCTCGATCGTCGAGCCCCTGGGCAGCGGCGAACTCCTCCGCCCAGGCGCGGAAGGCCTCCCTGCGGTCGGTGAGCGTGTCGTCCAGATCGAACAGCGCCAGCGGCCGCATGTCGGCCCACGATACGGCACCTCCGATTACTCGGTACACAGTGGATAGTTGATGCATAATAGTCCTTATGCATCACAGTGATGAAGACGTGCCGGTGCGGGAACTCGTGACGGAGTTCTTGGGGGCGCGGGCCGTGCGGAAGCCATCCGAGCACACCCTGGCCGCCTACCGCCGGGACCTGATGTCCGTTCTGGAGCTCGCCGGGCCGGATGTCACTCTGGGTGAGCTCTCCCCTCGTCTGCTGCGGTCGGCGTTCGCCGGGTTCGCCGCGGGCCGCTCCCCTGCGTCGGTGGCCCGGGCCTGGTCGAGCTGGAACGCGTTCTTCACGTTCCTGGTCGCCGACCAGCGGGTGGCCGGGAATCCGATGTCCGCCGTGGACAAGCCACGGGTGGCGGCGCCCGCGCCGAAGCCGCTGCGGGGTGAGGACACGCCGGAGCGGTTGCTGGAGGCGGCCGGGCAGGCCGACGAGCGGCAGCGGGATCCGTGGCCGGAGCGAGACCTGGTGGTGCTGGCGCTGGGACTGTGTGCGGGGTTGCGTTTGTCGGAGTTGCTGGCGTTGCGGGCCGGATCGTTCGCGGGGCGTGACGGGGAGCGGCGGGTGGAGGTGGCCGGCAAGGGCGGGCGGCCGCGGACGGTGCCGATCGAGCCGGAGCTGGACGCGGTCGTGGACCGGTACGTGGACAGTTGCCGGGTGCGGTTCGGGCGGGTCGCGGCGTCCGCTCCCCTGCTGGTGGACCGGCACGGGGAGTCGTTGCAGCGGGGTGGGCTGCAGTATCTGGTGCGGTCGTGTTACCGGCGGGCGGGGATCAGTGACCGGGTGCCGCGGGGGGCGCAGTTGCATGCGTTGCGGCACACGTTCGCGACGCGGCTGGCCGAGGACGGGGCGAACGCGTCGGAGATCATGCGTCTGCTGGGGCACGCGTCGCTGGCGACGTCGCAGAATTACATCGCGGTGACGGCGGCGCAGGAGCGGGCGGCGGTGCAGGCGAACCGCACCAACCGGGCGTTACGCGGCCTGACGGGGTAAGCAGGTGGGCATGATCGCGATCGAGGAGCACTGGAGTACGCCCGAGCTGGCGGCGGCGGTGAAGGCGGGCCGCGGCGACGACAGCCTGGCGCTGAACGACCGGGGTGACACGCTGTCCCGGCTGGAGGACGTCGGGGACGCGCGGGTCGCGGTGATGGATGCGCAGGGCGTCGACGTGCAGGTGCTGTCGCTGGCGCCGCCGGGGACGTCGCCGTTGGATCCGGCGGAGGCGGTGGCGTTGAGCCGGCACGCGAACGATCTCGCGGCGGAGGCGGTGCGGCGGCATCCGTCGCGGTTCCGGGCGTTCGCGTCGCTGCCGATGGCGGAGCCGGGTGCGGTTGCGGCGGAGTTGGAGCGTACGGCCGGGCTGGGTTTCGTGGGGGCGATGGTCTACGGCCGTACGGGTGACATTGCGCTGGACGATCCGCGGTACGGCGATCTGTTCGCGACGGCGGCGGCGCTGGGCGTGCCGATCTCGATCCATCCGCAGATCCCGTCGGAGGCCACCCGGGCCGCGCTGTACCGGGGGTTCGACCCGGTGACGGAGCTGGCGCTGGCCACGTTCGGCTGGGGCTGGCACGCGGAGGCGGCGGTGGCGGCGTTGCGACTGATCGTGCGGGGCACCTTCGACCGGCATCCGGAGCTGCAGATCATCCTGGGTCACTGGGGTGAGCTGCTGCCGTTCTGGAGCGACCGGACGAACGGGATCGCCCGGGTCGCCGGTCTGGACCGGACGGTGTCGGAGTATCTGCGGGCGAACGTGTACCTGTCGAGTTCCGGCATGTTCAGTCCGGCGTTGCTGCGGCACGCGCTGGCGGTGACCACGATCGACCGGCTGCTGTTCTCCACCGACTATCCGTTCCACCAGCCGGACCGGGCGGAGATCGACGAGTTCCTCGGTGAGTTCGCGAGTGACGAGGATCGGGAGAAGTTCACGGACGGCAACGCGAGGCGGCTGTGGCCGTGACTCGTCTGGCCACGCTCGATGATGTAGGAGCGCTGGCCGAGGCGGCCGTACGGGGTGGTGCCGTCGTATCTGAAGATCGCCGGCCGGTGGCCGGACCACATCCCGTTCCACCGGCTCGGCGACGAGGAGAACGACGAGCGGGGACACTCAGGCGAGGTTGAGGGTGACGTCGACGTTGCCGCGGGTGGCGTTGCTGTAAGGGCAGACCTGGTGGGCGGCGTCGAGGAGGCGGCGGGCGGTGGCTTCGTCGACGCTGGGCAGTTCGGCCTCGATGGTGACGGTGAGGCCGAAGCCGGGGCCGTCGGCGAGTTGGCCGATGCCGACGTCGGCGGTGACGGCGTCGTCGGTCAGGGTGATCTTCTCGCGGCGGGCGATGCCGCGCAGGGCGCTGTGGAAGCAGGCGGCGTAGCCGGCGGCGAACAGCTGCTCGGGGTTGGTCAGGGGGCCGCCGGCGCCGCCCATCTCCTTGGGGGCGGCGAGGTCGAGGTCCAGGACGCCGTCGCTGGAGCGGACGTGTCCGGAGCGGCCGTCGCCGGTGGAGGTGGCGGAGGCGGTGTAGACGGCGTCTACGGAGGGCATGGCGGGTTCCTTTCAGAGAACAGCGGTGGTGGCGGAGTCGCGGAGGCGGCTCAGCGTGTGCATGAGCTGGTCGTATTCGTCGTGGGTGAGGTCGATGGCGCAGGCCAGCCGGTGGGGTAGGTCGGCGACCTGGTCCCGGACGGTGTCGCCGTGGGTGGTGCTGGCGATCCAGACGGTGCGTTCGTCGTGGGATCCGCGCGTACGGCTGATGAGGCCTTGGGTTTCGAGGCGTTTGAGCAGCGGGGAGAGGGTGCCGCTGTCGAGGTGCAGGGCGGCGCCGAGGTCGCCGACGGTGACGCGGCTGCGGTGCCAGATGACGGTGAGGGCGATGTACTGCGGGTAGGTGAGGCCGAGGGCGTCGAGGACGGGCCGGTAGAGGCCGGTCATCGCCCGGGACGCGGCGTAGAGGGCGAAGCAGCCCATCTGTTCGAGTCCGGTGGTTTCCTGCACGTCGAAAAGGTAGCCCGCAATTGGATTGTGGGCAACCGAATGGTGGTATCGATCACGCCGGTCGTGTGATCATGCCTCGGTGCAACACGCGCGAGAGATCCGTTTTGTACGCCTGTCCCCCGCCGCGCTGCGGGCGCTGATCGCCGGGCACCGGGTCGCCGCCACCACCGCCGTGGGCGTTGAGGTCACCGACTTCCTGCTGTCCGAGACGTGGCTGTGGGAGATCCGGCTGGAGGACGTCGAGGCCGACCCGGCGGCCGCCGGCTGGATCGCCGCCGCCGCCGTGTCCGAGCCGGACGGGGTGGTGGTCGGCCACGGCGGCTTCCACGGGCCGCCCGACGCCGAGGGCGTCGTCGAGGTCGCCTACTCGGTCGATCCGGCCCACCGGCGCCGCGGGTTCGCCACGGCCATCCTGGCCGCACTGCTGCAGCGGGCCCAGAGCGATCCAGCCGTCCGGTCGGTTCGGGCCAGCGTCCGCCCCGACAACACCGGCTCGCTCGCCACCATCGCCAAGTTCGGCTTCTTCAAGGTCGGCGAGCAGTGGGACCCGGAGGACGGGCTGGAGAACGTCTATCTGCGGTCGGTCAGCTGAACCACCAGCGGCCGGTGGTCCGACACCGCCACCGACGGTGTCTCCGCCCGCTCGACCGTCCCGAGCCGGTCGCCGCCGGACGGGTCGAGCAGCACGTGGTCGAGCTGCGCCCGCGGTCCCGGGCTGGGGTAGGTGGGCAGCCGGGCCAGGGGCCGCCACCCGCTGATGAGCCGGGCCGGGCCGGCCGGCAGGTTCAGGTCGCCGAGCAGGATCCGCGGCGCCGGCAGCCGGCGCAGCGCCCGCACGGCGGTCCGCAGCTGGCGGATGTTCCAGCCGGGCACGAACGACAGGTGCGTGTTGGCCACTGTCAGCGGACCGTCCGGGGTGTCGAGGACGGCCGCCAGCAGCACCCGCGGCTCGTCCTTGAGCAGCAGCATCCCCGCCTTGGGCACGTACACCGGGGCCCGGACGGGTGCGGCCGCGAGCGAGGTGACCTGCCACTGCCGGACCGGCCAGCGGCTGACCAGGCCGATCCCGTATTGCGGCTGGTCGTCGCCGGCCTCCGCGTGCCACGGCGACCAGGTCTCCCCCGGCGTGCCGACGACGGCCGCGGCGAACCGGTGGGTAGCGGCGCCGAGCGCGCCGGCGGCCACCGCGGTCAGGTCGATCAGCCCGCTGCGGAGCTGCGCCCGGTCGACCTCCTGCAGGCCGAGGACGTCGGCGTCGAGGGCGGCGACCGCCTCGGCGAAGCGCCCGGCGTGTACCTTGCCGTCGGAGAGGGACCGTCCGTGCAAGATGTTGAAGGTCGCCAAGCGCACCCGTAGACCCTAACCAATGTGATCGGGGAGCACCGTGTTCATCAAGGCGTTGTGCTGCTCGGCGGTGCTGTTCGTGGCACTGGCCTGGGCGGGCATCTGGCTGCAGCGGCTGAGGAGGCGTGGGAATGAGCGACGACCTGATCAGTGAGCTCGAGGAGCAGGAACGCCGGCTGGTGTTCGACCGGTTCGACTTCGACGACGCCTGGGCGCTGGGGAGCCGGCTGGTGGACCTGGCCGCATTGCGCGGATAGCCCGCTCAGGGAAGGGTCGACCCATGCGACTTCTGGTGCTCGGCGGGACCGGGTTCGTCGGGCGGGCCACCGTCGACGAGGCCGTGGCGCGCGGCGACGACGTGACCGTGCTGAACCGCGGGCAGCGGCCGCCGATCCCCGGGGTGACCGCGCTGACCGGTGACCGGACCCGGCCCGGGGGCCTGGCCGCGGTCCGCGAGACGACGGCGACCTGGGACCTGGTCGTGGACACCTGGTCGGCGGCGCCCCGGGTGGTCGCCGCCGCCGTCGACGCGCTGAAGGGCAGGGCGGGAAGCTACGCGTACGTGTCGAGCCGTTCGGTGTACGCCGAGGACGCCCCGGCGCCCCTGGACGAGGACGCCCCGGTGGTCGACGCCGACCCGGACGCCGACGCCGCCGACTACGCCGCCGACAAACGCGGCGGGGAACTCGCGGCGCTGCGGTTCGGCGGGCCGGTGCTGCTCGCCCGGGCCGGACTGATCCTCGGCCCGTACGAGGACATCGGCCGGCTGCCCTGGTGGCTGAACCGGATCGCCCGGGGCGGCCCCACCCTCGCCCCCGGCCCGCGCGACCTGCCCCTGCAGTACGTCGACGCCCGGGACCTCGTCGCGTTCCTGCTCGGCGGCCGGTCCGGGGCGTTCAACGTGGTCAGCCCGTCCGGGTACACCACGATGGGGGGCCTGCTGGACACGGTCAACGAAGTCACCGGCGGGCACGCCGACCTGCGCTGGACCGACCCCGAGCCGATCCTCGCGGCCGGCGTCGAACCGTGGACCGACCTGCCGATCTGGTTGCCGCCGGGCCCGGTGCACTCGTTCCTGCACACCGGCGACGTGACCCGGGCGGTCGCCGCCGGGCTGACGCTGCGGCCGGTCCGGGACACCGTCGCCGACACCTGGGAATGGCTGACCGGCCTGGGTGGCACCCCGCCGCAACGACCCGATCGGCCGACGGTCGGACTGGATCACGCCGCCGAGCAGGCAATCCTCGCCGCCGGGTAAGGCGTGACCGGCGGCCGGGTGTTTCCCTGATCGGATGATCACCACCCGGGACATCGCGTTCGACGTCCGGGTGCACCCGGACGCCGGCGGCGACGTCGAGGTGGTGCCGCGGGTCGGCGGGGAGCTGCTCACCGACCTGATCGGAGACCACGCGCCAAGCAGCGGCCCGTACGGCGGGCTGGTGCCGGCCCGGTACCGGTTCGGGGCGATGCACCGGCACTTCCGCGGCGGCGTCACCGAGGTGTTCCGGGCGGGCGCCACCCCGGTGCTGGGCTGCGCCTGCGGCGAGTGGTCGTGCCGGCCGCTGTGGTGCCGGATCACCGTCGCCGACTACCTGGTGGCGTGGGACCGGTTCCCGCACCCCGGGTTCGGGCCGTTCCTGTTCACCCGCGGCGCGTACGAGGACGCGCTGGCCGAGCTGGCACTAGCGCTGGCGTGACGTCCCGGCGGGCCGGCCGCGCAGCACCAGGATGTGCCACAGGTACTTGATCAGCTGCGGGTCCTCGCCGGTGGCCCGCCCGATGGCCGCCGCGTCGAGGACGTCACCGCCGAGCCGCCGGGCCAACGGCGGCACCAGCGGGCCGCGCAGGTCCGCCGGGAACTCGTCCGGGGCCAGCTCGAAACCCGGGTGCCAGGTCAGCCGCGGCGCGAGGCCGGCCAGGCCGGCTCCGACGGGCGTACCGGCGAACGACGGGTCGGCGACCACCGCCGTGACGTCCGCGGCCAGGTCGACCCCGCCGTGGATCTGCGCCTCGACGTAGTCGTCCACCGCCCGCCCGGCCGCCGTCCTCGGTTCCGCCAGCGCCGCCACCCACGCGTCCGGTGAGGACGCGGCCAGACCACACGCCGAACCCGTACGGGCCACCGAATCCCGCAGGGCCGCCCAGATCCCGCCGAACGTGTCGGCCGTGCCCACCACCGACGGCTCGGTGACGCTGTCGCCGTGGCTGAACGTGGCCCGCTCGGCCATGTGCGGGGCCAGCACCAGGTGGCAGCTGCCGAACCGGGGTGACGCCCCATCGGGCCAGCCGGCCAGGTTCAGCCCGCCGTACACCGGGCGGTCCACGGTCACCCCGGTGTACGCGCCGCCGAACATCCGCTGCTCCCACCGGTCCCGGTCACCGCCCGGGTACGCGGTCAGCCCGCCGTTGGAGATGCCGGTCTCGAACTGGCTGCGGTACCGGCCCTGCGCCACCAGGTGCTCCACCACGGTCCGCCCGTCCGCGAGGAGCCGGTCGGGGTGGAAGCTGACGGTGATCGGCGCGGACACCACGCCCGGCACCGCGCGGGACCGGACGTACGCCAGGGCCCGGTTATTGGGCGTCGATGACATTGGTGGCCAGCAGCACCAGCAGCACCGACCCCAGTACCAGGCGGTAGCCGATGAACGCGCTGTAGGTGTGCCGGGCGATGAACCGCAGCAGCCACGCCACCGCGGCGTACCCGACGACGAAACTGACCACGGTCGCGACCAGGGTGTTCACCCAGCCGACGCCGGAGGAGATGTCGCCCGACCTGGTGCCGACCTCCAGCACCGTGGCGCCCAGCAGCGCCGGGATGGACAGGAAGAACGACAGCTTCGTCACCGTCACCCGGTCCAGGTCCCGCAGCAGACCGGCCGACATGGTGGCCCCCGACCGGGACACCCCGGGGATCAGCGCCAGGCACTGCACCACCCCGATGACCAGGGTGTCCTTCCACGTCACGTCGTCTTCGTGCCGGATCTGGGTGGCGGCGTGGTCGGCGAACGCCATCGCCCCGCTCCACACGATCAACGCCCCGGCCACCCACCACAGGCTGCGCAGCGTGTTCTCGATGGCGTCCTGGAACAGCAGCCCGACGATGCCGATCGGGATCGATCCGAGGATCACCGCCCACGCGAACCGCCAGTCCCGGTCCTCCCGCGCCGCGGCCGACAGCAGACCCCGGAACCAGGCGGCGACGATCCGGATCAGGTCCCGGCGCAGGAAGATCACCGTGGCCAGCACCGCCCCGGACTGGATGATCGCGGTGAACGCGGTGATGTCGGTGGCGTTGATGTCGAACCCGAGCAGGTTCTCCAGGATCGTCAGGTGACCGGTGCTCGAGATCGGAAGGAACTCGGTGATGCCCTCGACCGCGCCGAGCAGCACCGCTTGGAAGATGTTCACGCGTTCAGGAACCCGTCTCGTGGTCGGTGCCGGTCGAGGACAAGGGCTTTCTCAGGGCGCGGCACGCCGGGCCCGGGCGGCGGCGATCGTGTACGCCGGATCCCGGTCCAGGTTGTGCCGGTCCCGGTCGTACCGGCGGGTGGTCCGCGGGTCGGCGTGCCCCATCGCGTCCTGCACGTCCTCCAGCGGCACCCCCTCGGAGCGGGCGGTGGTGGCGAACGCGTGGCGCAGCGAGTGCGGCGACAACCGGTCCCAGGCGCCGATGCCGGCTTCCTGGGCCAGACGGCGGACCAGCCGGAACACGGCGTGCCGGTCGATGCGGGCGCCCTGGGCGGTGACGAACAGCGGTCCGCCCGTACGCCCGGACAACGCCAGGTACGTGTCCAGGGTGGCCGCGGCGGCCGGGGTCAGCGCCCGCCGCCGCGGCTTGCCGCCCTTGCCGACGAACCGGATCGTCCGGTGCCCCCGCTCCGTCGACACGTCCGTCACGTCCAGGCCGACGACCTCACCGACCCGCAGACCCAGGTCGGCCAGCATGGTGATCACGGCGTGGTGCCGGACCGCGGCCGGGCCGGTCCCGGCGGCCGCCGCGGCCAGCAACGCGTCCACCTCGTCGGAGGTCAGCCCGATGGTCGACGAGTGGTCCCGGGCCACCGGCGGCCGGTCCGCGCCGCCGACCGGGTTCGCGTCGACCGCCCGCACCTTCAGCAGGAACGCGTACCACGACGACACCCCGGACAGCTTCCGCGCCACCGTCGCCGGGGCCAGGTCGTGGGCCTCCAGACCCCGGGCGTACGCGTTGACGTCTAGGAACGACGCCCGTAACGGGTCCAGGTCCCGTTCCCGGCACCAGGCCAGCCAGCCGGCCACGTCCCGCCGGTACGCGTCGCGGGTGTGCGCCGACAACCGCCGGTTGGCCAGCCACGCGTCGGTGACCTGCTCCGCCGCACCGGCGACGGTCAGGTCACCGGCCTGCCGGGGCACCAGGGACACGCCGATGATTCTGTCAGCCTTCGCGCACCCGGCCGTCCGCGACATGCCAGGCGCGGGTGTGCCCGGCCGCGGCCGCGAAGTACCGGTCGTGGGTCACCGTCAGCAGCGTGCCCCGGTACTCCCGTAGCGCCGCCTCCAGCACGGCGAGGGCGTCGAGGTCGAGGTGGTTGGTCGGCTCGTCCAGCAGCAGCACCCGGGCCGGGCTGTTCACCATGGCCGCCAGCAGCAGTCGGCGCAGCTCCCCGGCGGACAGGCTGCGCAGCGTCGCGGCCCACGTGTCCGGGCCGAACAGGTGGCTCTCCAGCAGGTGTTCGGCGTCGTCGGCGTACACCGGGACCTGGGAGCGGAACCAGTCGAACACGGTGACCGGCAGGCGCAGCCCGTCCGCCGTCTGCGGCAGCACCGCCACCGCCTCGCCCGCCTTGACCCCGCCCGCCTTTACCTCGCCCGCGCCGGGCTCGGTCGCCCCGGCCAGGGCCCGCAGGAGGGTCGTCTTGCCGGCGCCGTTGCGGCCGGTGATCAGGATCCGGTCGCCGCGGGTCACCGCCAGATCAACGGAGTCCAGGACCGTACGGCCGCCGGATGCGACGGTCAGGCCCCACGCGGCCAGCACCGTGTCGTCGCCCCGCTCGTCGGCCGGGAACGCCAGCGTCAGCGGCGGCCGGGTCCGCGGCTCGGCGATCCACGCCGCCGCGGCCATCTGCCGTCGCAGCCTCCGTTCCCGCACCACCGCCTTGCGCGCCACCAGCCGGGCCACCCGCCGCAGGTGCGGCGCCGCCGCCCCGGACAGCACCGTGGTCTCCACCCCGCGGGCCTGCTCCTTGGTGCGGGCGATGTCGGCCTCCCACCGGGCCAGGTCCTTCTGCTGGGCCTCGTAGTCCAGCCGCAGCCGCTGCCACCGCCGTGCCTTCTCCGCCCGGTACGCGGTGTAGCCGCCCGGGTAGTCCTGCGGCTGCTCGTGGATGCCGTCGAGTTCGATGACGTGGGTGACGACGGCGTCGAGGAAGGCCCGGTCGTGGCTGACGGCGAGGATCCCGCCCGGGAACGCCCGCAGCCACTCCTGCAGCCAGGCCGCACCGTCGGCGTCCAGATGGTTCGTCGGCTCGTCCAGCAGCAGCACGTCGGGGGCGTCGAGCAGGGTGCGGGCCAGCATCAGCCGGGCCTGCTCACCGCCGGACACCGCCCGCAGCCGCCGGTCGTCCGGCAGGTGGTCCAGGTCGAGGCGCCGGCGGGTCTCGGCCAGCCGGGACTCGGCCGTCCAGCCCTCCAGGGTGGTCCAGCGGTCCTGGACCCGCCCGTACTCGTCGAGCACGTCCTCGCCCCGCTCCAGCGCCGACTCCAGGACGCGCAGCCGGGCGGTGACGGTGGCGAGCTCGCCCAGCCCGCCGGTGAGGAAGGCGCCGACGGTGGAGTCCGGGTCGGGCATGTGCTGGGCGACGTACCCGACCCGCAGGCCCGGGCTGCGGGTGACCGCCCCGGACGTTGGGGTCAGCTCGCCGGTGAGCACCCGCAGCAGGGTGGTCTTGCCGGCGCCGTTGGGGCCGACCACGCCGATCCGGTCAGCCGCGCCGAGCACCAGGTCTAACCCGGAGAAGAGCGGATCGCCGTCGTGGGCGCGGCTGATCGAGACAGCTTTGAGCAACGTGTCCTCCGCGGACAGGAACAAGAACCGACCAGGAAGTACGGCGGCCCGCGCGCACGCATGTCAGCGGCGCGGAACGGGTCGGGTCGGTATCACACGGAGGCGGCTCCATCAGACTCAGCGGCACTGGCGGGATCCAGCCTCGCGCGAACCCCTGGCGACCGCAACCCGGTTTCCGGGATCCTCGCGTCCCGCGCGGCGGGTCGCAAGCCGGACGGAGATCGTCCGGAACCAGCGTTACGGTGCCCGGCATGACCGAGTTCGAGGACGCCGACCTGACCGGCGCGATGTTCCGGCACGTGGACCTGACCGGCGCGACGTTCCGGGACGTGGCCTTCCACGACGTCACCATGCGCGGCGTCGAACTGGGCCGGGTCACCGTCGACGGCGAGATCGAGGACCTGGTGATCAACGGCGTCGACGTCGGCCCGCTGATCGAGGCCGAGCTGGACCGCCGCGACCCGGTCCGGGTGCTGATGCGGCCGGACACACCGGACGGGTTCCGCCAGGCCTGGGACGTCCTCGGCCGGTTGTGGGCGGAGACGGTCGCGACGGCCCGGACGCTGCCGCCGGAGTCCCTGCACGAGTCGGTCGACGGCGAGTGGTCGTTCATCGAGACGCTGCGGCACCTGGCCTTCGCCGCCGAGTCGTGGATCGGCCGCGGGGTCCTGGGCAACCCGTCACCGTGGCATCCGCTGAGCCTGCCCTGGGACGGCATGCCCGACACCCCGGGCGTCCCCCGCGACCGGTCGGCCCGGCCGTCGCTGGACGAGGCGCTGGCCCTGCGGGACTCCCGCCGGGCCATGGTGGGCATGGTCCTCGACCAGCTCACCGAGGAGACCCTGGCCGGCTTCACCACGCCGGTCACCGGCCCCGGCTGGCCGCCGCCGGAGAGCTTCCCGGTCAGGGATTGCCTGCGGGTCGTCCTCAACGAGGAGTACCAGCACCGCCGCTTCGCCGAACGCGACCTGGCGCAACTTCTGGTTTCGGCTCAGGCGGCGACCGAGGCGTAGGCCGGCTGGCGGGCGTAGGCCGGCTGGCGGGCGCCCTCGATGTCGGTGACGGCCAGCCGGGACGCCATCGTGCTGCGGGCGGCGATCTGCGCGGCGTAGGCGGCGCGGCGGCGGGCCACGCAGCCGTCACCCTTGGCGGCGGCGGTGTCGTGCTGGTCCATGTGGGTGGACAGGCCGTCGCGCAGCAGCGCCAGGGCCTCGGTGCGCAGCTGCGACACCCGCGACTCGGTGACGTCGAGCTCGGCCGCCACTTCGGAGAGCGGGCGCTCCTGCAGGAACGACGCCTCGACCACGAACCGCAGGCGCTCCGGCAGCACCGCCACCGCGTCGTGCAGGTAGCCGATCCGCTCCCGGTGCACCAGCAGCTCCTCCGGGTTCATCGACGACTCGGTGACCATGTCCTCGGCCGCGCCGGCGGTGAAGCCCTGCAGCGACAGCACGGCCGCCCGTTGCACGTCCTCCTCCACGGTGACCAGCTCGGCCACGCCCACTCCGAGCAGTTCGGACAGCTCGGTCACGGTCGGGGTGCGGCCCAGCTTGGCCGTCAGCTCCTGCCGGGCGGTGTCGGCGCGGCGGGCCCGGGCCCGAACCGAACGGCTGGCCCAGTCCATGCCGCGTAGCTCGTCCAGCAGCGCCCCGCGGACCCGGGAGGCGGCGAACCGGCTGAACGGGATGCCCCGGGTGGGGTCGAACGAGCGGGCCGCGGTCACCAGCGCCGCGTACCCGGCCGACGCCAGGTCGTCGCGGTGCACGTGCGGCGGAACCTTGAACAGCATCTCCCGGACCATGTGCCCGACCAGCGGCATGTTGTCGCGGATCAGCGTCTCCAGCTCGCGGACGACGGTCTTGGTGGCGGCAGCTGCGGTCATCGTTCGTTCCCCCTCGTGTCCGCCGGCGGTCACCGGCTGGCAGAGGGAACTTTTGTGGGCGCAGGGTGCAGCCGGCGGTCACGGACGGTTGCCGTCCGGTTGCACCGGAGATTGCCGGGGGAAAGTGCTTAGGCCAGCAGCCAGCCGTTGTCCAGGGCCAGGCGGACGGCCTCGGCGCGGGTCCGGGCCCCGGTCTTGCCGATCGCCGAGCTCAGGTGGTTGCGTACCGTGCCCTCGGACAGGTGCAGTTCCCGGGCGATGTCGGCGACCGTGCCGCCGTCCCGGGCCGAGCGCAGCACGTCCGACTCCCGCTCGGTCAGCGGCGAGTCACCCTGGGCCAGCGACTGGGCGGCCAGGCCCGGATCGACCACCCGTAAGCCCTCGTGCACCCGCCGGACCGCGTCGGCGAGCTGCCGGGCCGGGGTGTCCTTGACGATGAACCCGCTGGCCCCGGCGGACATCGCCTGTTTCAGGTACCCCGCCCGCCCGAACGTCGTCACCATCAGCACCCGCACCGCCGGCGCCATCCGGTGCAGCTCCCGGGCCGCGGCGACCCCGTCCATGCCGGGCATCTCCACGTCCAGCAGGGCCACGTCGACGTCGTGGGCCTTCACCGCGTCGAGCACCTCGTCGCCCCGGCCGACCTCGGCCACCACCGACAGATCGGGTTCCATGTCCAACAGGGCGGCCATCGCGCCGCGGACCAGGGCCTGGTCGTCGGCCAGCAACAGTCGGATCATGACGGCACCTCCACGCGTACGCGGAAACCGGGTCGGTCGTCCCGGCATCCCACCGTGAGCTGCGCGCCGAGACCTTCGGCCCGGCGGCGCAGCCCCTTGAGTCCTTGCCCGTCGACGGTGGCGACCGCCGCGCCGCCGATCCCGTCGTCGGCGATCTCGACGCTGTCCGGCGCCAGGCGCACCTCCACGTGGGTGGCCCGGGCGTGCCGGACGACGTTGGTCACCGCCTCCCGGATGGTCCAGGCGAACAACTCCCGGTACCGGGTCGGGATGTCGTCGGCCGCGCCCGGCAGGTCGGCGGCGACGTGGGCGGCCTCCAGGGCCCGCCGGGCGGCGGCGATCTCCCCCGGGAGCGAGATGCCCCGCACCCCCATCGCGGTGGCCCGCACGTCGGACAACGCGTCGCGGGCCAGCACCTCCAGGTCGGCCAGTTCCTTGCGGGCCTTCTCCAGGTCGACGTCCAGCAGCCGCTGGGCCAGCTCGGCCTTCAGTGTGACCACGGTCAGCGAGTGGCCGAGGATGTCGTGCAGGTCCGACGCGATCCGGGCCCGTTCGTTCTGCACGGCCAGCGCGGCGATCTTCTCCTGCGCCACCACCAGGCTGCTCTGCCGGGTCGCGGCCAGCCGGATGCCCCAGGTGGCCAGCGAGCCCAGCAGCACCGCCAGCCCGTACCCGTTGTCGGTCCAACCCGGCACCGCCGCCGGCAGCACCTCGGCCAGCACCCCCAGGAACACCGCGAGGGCGATCCCCGCGCCCAGCGGCAGCGCCACCATGCCGAACGCCGCGATGTACACCAGGCAGGTCAGCGCGTGGCTGCCGGCGCCGGGGATCTGCAGCGCGCACAACGCCAGCATGCCGGCCAGGCCGATCGACGCCCGGATCACGAACGGGCGGGGCCGCTCGACGGAGTGCCGGACGAACCGGGTCAGCTGCACCAGGTACAGGTACAGCACCGCGAACACGGCCAGCGCCCCGAAACCCAGGCCCCGGGTCCACAGGTTGTGCTGCTTGAGCAAGCCCTGGACGTTGTCGATGAGATAGAACAGCCAGACGGCGGCGAAGAGCCACCCGAACCGCTCCCCGCGGCCGGGGGTCTCCGCCGCCTCCATGGCCATGACGCTACCGTCGGCCCGGCTCAGACCCGGTCGGTGTCGCGGCGGAACCGCCACATCGCCCCGGCCGCGAACAGCGCCGTCCACGCCACGACGTTGGCCGCGGCGATCCACAGGTTCCCGTCGTGGGTCAGCGGGTACCGGGCGATCTCGCCCACGCCGTACACCGGGGTGAACTTCGCGATCGTCGCGAACACGTGGCCCAGGTTGTCCACCGGCACGAACAACCCGCCGGCGAACGACAGCACCGCCAGCACCGGGCCGAGGATCTGCATCACGTTCTCACTCGGCAGCAGGTACCCCATGAACAGGCCGAACGCGGCGAACACGAGCGCGCACACCCAGGCCAGCACCCCGCACTCGACCCAGGCCGCGGCGGGGAGCCGGGCCCCGGTCAGCGAGCCGACCAGGAACGTCACCGCCACCGAGGCCAGGCCGATCAGCATGGCCAGGGTCAGTTTCACCGCCACGTACGCGACGGGCTTGAGCGGGGTGAGCCGCAACTGCCGGCTCCACCCCGCCGCCCGTTCCACGCTGACCATCGCGCCGCCGCTGGTGGTGGACAGCATCGCCCCGTACACGGCCATGCTCACCAGGATGTACCCGGTGACATTGCCGCCCCCGATCGTCTGATCACGGGACGCCTTGTTGGTGCCGAACAGCAGGAAGAACACCGCCGGCATGACGAACGTGAAGATCACCGTGCGGCGGTTGCGCACCATCCGGCGCAGTTCCAGCTTGATCATGCCGAGCGAGTAGCCGCCGAACTTCGGCAGGCGACGCGCGGCGGGCATCACGGTCGCGGTCACTTCGCACTTCCCGTCGGGTGATCGGTGGTGGCGTCGTCGGCGGTCAGGGTGAGGAACGCCTGCTCCAGGTTCCGGGAGGTGATCTCCAGGTCGTGGGCGGTGGTCTCGGTGAGCAGGTAGCGGGCCACCGCGTCGGTGTCGCGGGCGGACAGGAACACGGTGTCGCCGCGCACCTCGACATTGTCGACGCTGGGCAGGGCGAGCAGGTTCCCCGAGTCGGCGCCGGGCAGCGTGAACCGGATCTGCCGGCCGGAGGAGAGGGCCTTCACCTGCGAGGCGGTGCCGTCGGCGACGATCTGGCCGCGGCGTACGAAGACCACCCGGTCGGCGTACTCGTCGGCCTCCTCCAGGTAGTGCGTGGCGAAGATGACCGTACGGCCGCCGCGCGCGTCCTGGCGGATGGCCGTCCAGAAATCGTGCCGCCCGGCGACGTCCATGCCGGTGGTCGGCTCGTCCAGGATCAGCAGCTCCGGGTCGGGCAGCAACGCCATCGCGAACCGCAGCCGCTGCTGCTGCCCACCCGAGCACTTACCCACCAGCCGCTTGCCGATGTCGGCGATCCCGGCCCGCTCCAGCGCCTCCCGGACCGCCGAGTCACCCCGCCCGAACAGCACCGCCGTCAGCTTGACGGTCTCCTCGACGGTGTAGTCCTTGAGCAGGCCCCCGGTCTGCATGACCGCGGACACCAGACCCAGCGCGACCGCGTGGTGCGGCTGCTCCCCGTAGACCTTGACCGACCCCTCGGTCGGCCGGGACAGCCCCAGCAGCATGTCGACGGTGCTGGTCTTCCCGGCACCGTTGGGACCCAGCAGCGCCACCACCTCGCCGGGCCGGATGCGCAGGCTGATCCCGTCGACCGCGGTGACCGCGCCGAAGCGCTTGACCGCGTTCTCGATGTCGACGGCGAGGGTGCCGGCGGCCGCCGGTGGACTCTGCGGATGAGTCGTGAGCGTCATGGACCCATCGTGAACCTCGCCGGCCACCGGGGGCGGTACCGCGCGTCATGGCCGCGCCGTGACATCTGTCAGGTCGCCACCCTGCTCACAACTCGCGGCCGCTCACGACTCGGGGTCTGTCGCCGCTCACGACGCGGGGTCCGCCGCCGCTCACGACGCGGGGTCCGCCGCCGCTCACGACTCGGGGTCCGCCGCCACGACGAACGCCTCCGCGGCGGCCGCGTCCACGCCCAGCTGGGCCAGCACGCCGTCGCCGTCCTCGCGCTCGAGCAACGCCAGCAGCAGATGCCCGGAGCCAACCCCGGTTGAACCGAGCTTCAGCGCCGACCGGAAGGTCAGCTCGATCGCCTTCTTCGACGCCGCGCCGTACGGGATCAGCGCCGGCAGTTCGTCGGCTCGCGGCGGCAGCGTCGTTGTCACCGTGGCCCGGGCGGCGCCGGGGTCGATGCCCTGCGCGGCCAGCGCCGACCCGGCCACCGACCCGGGCCCGGTGAGCAGGCCGAGGACCAGGTGGGCGGGAAGGATCTCGGTGTTGCCGGCCGCGTGGGCGGCTTTCATGGACTCCACCACGGCACTGCGGGCGGCCACCGAGAACCGGCTGAAGTCCTCCCGCGGCTGCAGGTCGGGCTTGGCCACGAACCGTTTCTGCGCCGCCTGTTTGGTCACGCCGAGGCTGGCCCCGATGTCCGTCCAGGACGCGCCCGAATGCCGGGCCTGGTCCACGTAATGCCCGATCAGATGGTCGGCGATGTCACCGAGATGATCGGCCACCAGCACCGCGTCGGTCAGCCGCTCCAGCGGCTCCGCCCGGTTTCTGTTGATGGCCGAGATGAGGTCGTCCAGCCGCACCGGCGGCACAATCTGCGTCATGGCGTCAACCTTAGGTTGACGGCGGCGCTTCGTCAACTACGGGTTGACGGTGGCTTTGACCATCCAGCCGGTGCGCCGGTCCAAGCCGGGCAGGGCGAGCCGGCCGGTGCACCACAGCAGCACGTCCGCGGGGTCGCCGTCCGGGGCGTCCGGGAACAGCCGGGCCAGGACCTGCGCCGCCAGATCGGCCGGTGGCGGCCGGCCGGTGATGTCGTACGCGTGGTTCAGCAGCTCGTTCATCCCGAGAGCGGCGAACCCGGACGGGTCGGCCGGTCCCCAGTGCCAGCCGCGGTCGCCGGGCGCGGCGCCGGCGACCGCCCGGACCAGCAATATCCCGGCCGCCTCGACGACCGTGATGATCCGGGCCGGGGTCGCGTTGCCGCGCACGGTCAGATCCATCGGCAGGTACGCGTCGGCCGGCCGGGCGGCGACCTGACCGGCGTAGGCGAGCAGGTCGTGGGCGATGTGCGCCGCGGTGTCCCGGCGGGACCAGTCCAGTCCGCCGGCCGGGGCGTCCCAGTCCAAGTCGAGATGCGCCCGCAGGTCGGCGGTGACGACGGCGAGGGTGCGTTCGAGGTCCACCACCGGCACGCTATCCGCCCTGCCCTGTCCGCGCGGCCCTATCCGCCCTGCCCTATCCGCGCGGCCCGCTATCCGCCGGGCGCCCCGGTGCGGCGTGTCCGCAGCAGGTACTCGCGGCGATTCAACGGATTGTCGTCGGTCCGCGGCCGCTCCGGGACCGGGCCGACGCGGACCGGCGCGTACCGGTCGAAGGCGCTCTCCAGCACGCCCTCGCCCCGGGTGAGCCCGGGCAGCAGCAGCTGGACATCGTGCACCCGGGCGGCCGGCACCTCACCGTCCACCACGGACACCCGCCCGCGGGTGGTGCTGCCCAGCGGCACCGCACCCGTCCGGGCCAGCGCCGTCAGCACCGCCGGCAGCGTGTCCGCCGGCACCTCCAGCCGGAACGCGTGCACCGGCTCGCACACCGTCGTCCCACCCCGCCGCAACGCCTCCATCAGCACCAACGGCGTCAGGTAGCGGAAGTCGCCGGCGGTGCTCGACATCGACTTGTCGAACGTGCCGTGCATCCGGCTCTGCCGCGGCCAGTACCCCGAGCGGGTCATCGTGACCGTCAGGTCGGCCACCGGCCAGCCGTGCAGGCCCTGCCGCAACGCCACCGGCAGCGTCTCCTGCACCGCGCGGAAGAACGCGATCGGCATCGACCCGAGCTCCACGCCCAGTTCGAACCTCAGCCCCGTGCCCGGCGGCGCCGGTTCCACCCGCAACCCGACGGTGGCCAGGAACGGGTTCGGGGCCACGCCGATCAGCTCGTACGCCTCCCCGACGCCGGCCGGACGCTCGACGCACAGCGTGGTGGTGTCGGTGAAGGTGACCTCCAGCCCGTACTCCTCGGCCAGGGTGGCCTGGACGACCTCCTTCTGCACCTCGCCGTAGAGCGACACGTACAGCTCGTCCCGGGCGTCGTCCTGCCGCACGTCGATCAGCGGGTCCTGGTCGGCCAGCTGGGCCAGCGCGGACTGCAGGGCGCCCTTGCGGGACCGGTCGGCCGGCACCACGACGGTCTCCAGACTGGGCGGGGCGAACTGGCGCCCGGCCGCCGGGGCGTCGCCGATGGCGTCCCCGATCCGCACCTCGGTGAGACCGCGCAGCTGCCCGATCTCCCCCGCGGCGACCCGGTCGCGGGGTTCCCCGGCGACGCTGATGCCGGTCACCTTGGCCTCGCCGACCTTGTCCCGTACGTGCAGGGTGCCGCCGAACATCCGGACGTACGCCAGGCGCTCGCCGGCCGGACCACGCTCCACCTTGAACACCGACCCCCGGGCGGGTCCGTGCGGCTCGCCCCGCGCCGGCGGCAGCAGCGTCGCGATGCCGTCCTCCAGCGCCGGCACCCCCGCCCCGGTGACGGCCGAACCGAAGTACACCGGATGGATCCGGCCGGCGGCCACCAGCGACGGCAGTTCCCGGTCACCGTCCACCGGCGTGCCGTCGACGTAGGCGGCCAGCAGCCGGTCGTCCCGCTCGGCCAGCGCCTCGACCGGCACCGCGGCGCCGGCCACCGCCGCGGCCTTCGTGCCCAGACCGCCGGTCACGGTCGTCACCGCGACGATGTCCGGGGTGAGCCGGTCGCGGATCTCGGCCAGCACCCCGTCCTCGCGGGCGCCGGACCGGTCCACCTTGTTGACGAACAGCAGCGTCGGGATGCCCAGCCGGCGCAACGTCCTATACAGCACCCGGGTCTGCGCCTGCACACCTTCGACCGCGCTGATCACCAGGACGGCGCCGTCGAGCACGCCTAGGACCCGTTCCACCTCGGCGATGAAGTCGGGGTGACCGGGGGTGTCGATCAGGTTGACGGTGACGTCCTGCAGCGGGAACGAGACCACGGCCGCCTTGATGGTGATGCCGCGGCGGCGTTCCAGTTCCAGCGAGTCGGTGCGGGTGCTGCCGTCGTCCACCCGGCCGATCGTGTCGACCACACCGGCGTCGTACAGCAGCCGCTCGGTCAGGCTGGTCTTACCGGCGTCGACATGGGCGAGAATTCCGAGATTGAGCAATGCCACGAAGCGTCGAGTCCTTCACGTCGGATCCCATTCCGGACAGATAGGTGCTCGACGCGGCTCGCATTGCTGGTTTCTCCTTGCCTCGGCAGTGGTGCTCGGTGACCCACCCTGCCCCCACCTCCCGGGGGGCCGCAACCGATTATCGGCCGATCCGGCCGTCGATCCGTACGGCTCGACCGACCGTTGCGCCATCCGCGCGGCGGTCAGGCCGGTGCACTTGATCTCCAGCGTGAGCCGCTGGCCGCGCAGGTACGTCGGGAGGGATCCCGCCGCTACGATCGCGCCGGTGAACATCAACCCGATCCGGCACATCACCGTCGACGCCCACGACCCGCACGCGCTGGCCGCATTCTGGGGTCGGGTGACCGGTTACCCACCGCACCCGGAAACCGAGCCCGAGGACGACGAGGTGCTGCTGCAGGCGCCCGACGGCGCCGGGCCCGGGCTGCTCTTCATCCGGGTGCCCGACGACAAGGTGGCGAAGAACCGCGTGCACCTCGACATCTCGCCGCCCACCGGCACCCGCGACGGCGAGGTCGAGCGGCTGCAAGGCCTGGGCGCGACCGTGTACGAGGACCACCGCCGGCCCGACGGGCGCGGCTGGGTGACCATGCGCGACCCGGAAGGCAACGAGTTCTGCGTCGAGCGGTCGGCAGCGGAGCGTGCCTGACGCCGGTTCGTTCCTTCTCGGCGACCGGCACGTCGCACGGATGGGGTTCGGGTCGATGCGGCTCACCGCGGACCCGTCCCGCGATCGCGCCGTCGAGGTGCTCCGCGCGGCGATCGAGCTGGGCGTCAACCACATCGACACGGCCGCGTTCTACACCTCGCCGGGCGGGGTGCTCGGCGTCGGGACCGGGCCGCCGCGGTGGGCGGCCGAGCTGATCCGGGCGGCGCTCGCCCCGTACCCGTCCGACCTGGTCATCGCGACCAAGGTCGGGCCGTTCGCGCCGCCGGAGACGCTGCGGCAGCAGGTCGAGGACAACCTGCGGCTGCTCGGCGTGGACACCCTGGACGTGGTCAACCTGCGCGTGCTCCGCAAGACCGACCCGATCGGCGACCGCTTCGCGGAACTGGTCAGGATGCGGGACGAGGGCCTGATCCGGCACCTGGGCCTGTCCAACGTGACGCCCGCGCACCTCACCGAGGCCGGCGGGATCGCCCCGGTGGTGTGCGTGCAGAACGCCTGGGGTGTCGACTACCGCCGCGGGGACGGCGACGAGATGGTGGCGTTGTGCGGGGAGAAGGGGATCGCGTTCGTGCCGTTCTTCGCCCTGGCCGGCGCCGGACGCGAAGCCGGGCCGTCGGGGATCCACGCCGCCGCCGTCCGGGCCGTCGCCGCCGAGCTTCAAGCCACCCCGGCCCAGGTACGTCTGGCCTGGACCCTGCAGTACGCGCCGCACGTGCTCGCCATCCCCGGCACCGGCGATGTGGCGCACCTGCGGGAGAACGTGGCCGCGGCGGCGTTGCGGCTGACCGGTGCTCAGATGGCGGCCCTAGGCTGACCGGATGCAGCTGACGGATCAGACGGTGGCCGCGATCGGGCGGATGACGGTCGCCGGCACCGAACTCGAGCACGTGCTCGCCTGGATCGGCGCCGACGGCGACGCGTCCACTGTCTTCGCGCGACCCGGTGAGCCCGTCCGGGCCGCGCTCGCCGCGGCCTTCCAGGCTCCGGGCGACGTGCGGGAGGACCTGATCGCGTACGTGAGGTCGGCGGCCGGGCTGCTCGACCGGGCCCGGATCACGCTGCACCGGCTGTGGGCCGACGACGGACCCGACCGCGGCCCGGTCGCCTTCAACGAGGTCACCGGCCTGCTGCTGGCCGCCCGCGACCGCCTGGCCGCGATGACCGTCCCCGCCGCCGGCCGTTAGACCGGTCACCGCCGCGCCGGCGGTTCCTGCGGCCGGTGGGCCGGTAGTCCGGTCACCGCCGCGCCGGCGGTCCCTGCGGCCGGCCGGCCGCAGGACGGGTCAGCGCCGCGACGGGTCAGCGCCGCGACGGTGGTCATCCCGGACGCTGGACGGTCAGGGCGTCGACGACGAGGTCGAGCAGCCGGCCGGTCCCGGCCGGGTCGTCGCCGCCCGCGGTGGCCAGGAACACGCCGAGGAGCATCGCGGTGACGTCCTCCGCGGTGACGTCCCCGCGCAGCGTGCCGGCGGCCGCGCCCCGGTCGAGGATGGCCCGCAGCGCAGTGGTCACCCTTGCCCGGGTGCCGGGGGCGATGCGACCGGCGGCCAGGCTGCCCCGGAGCGTGTCCATCATGCCGCGCTTGGTCGCCACGAACTCGCCGTACCGGTGCAGCCACAGACGTAGCGCGGTCTCCGGCGGGTACCGGTCGAGCAGGGTGCCGGCCCGGGCGGCGACCGCGTCGAGTTCCGCCGCGTACACCGCCTCCACCAGCGCCTCGCGGGTCGGGAAGTGGCGGTAGAGCGTGCCGATCCCGACGCCGGCGTCGCGCGCGACCGCCTCCAGCGTGACCGGGCCGCCGACGTCGGCGAACGCCGCCCGGGCGGCGGCGATCAGCTTGTCCCGGTTGCGGCGCGCGTCGGCGCGTACGGGAACGGACTCGGATGAGACCAAAGCGGAGGAACCTCCGGTAGTGCTACCTTCGACCGAAGCGGAGGTACCTCCGCTTCGGTCCATCGTCGCACGAAGGTGAGTTCCCATGTCCTCCGACACCCGCGTGGCCCGTCCCGGCGGCACCCGTCCCGGCGGCACCGGCCTCCTTGCCGGCCGTCCGGTCGCCCGCATCGGATACGGCGCGATGCAGCTTCACCGCCTGCGCGACGACCGGGCCGCCGCCGTCGCCCTGCTGCGCCGCGCCGTCGACCTCGGTGTCGATCACGTGGACACCGCCCAGTTCTACGGCTTCGGGTTCGTCAACGACGTGATCCGGGAGGCGCTGGCGGGCCGGGACGACGTGACGGTGGTCAGCAAGGTCGGCGCCGCCCCCAACTCGGGCGGGCCGCTCCCGCTGCGCCTGGCCCAGCGGCCGGAGGAACTGCGGGCCGAGGTCGAGAGCAACCTCACCACCCTCGGCCTCGACCGGATCCCCGTGGTCAACCTGCGCCGCACGGACGGCCCGTCGCCGTTGAAGGCCGACGGCGACCAGCTGGTCGACCTGGACGACCAGCTGGCCGAGATGACCGCCCTGCGCGACGAGGGCAAGATCGGCGCGGTCGGTCTCAGCTGCGTGACCCCCGACGTCCTGCGCCGCGCCCGGCCCGCCGGCATCGTGTGCGTGCAGAATCCGTACAGCCTGGTGTCGCGGGAGGACGAGCCACTGCTGGAACTGTGCGCCGCGGAGGGGATCGCGTGGGTGCCGTACTTCCCGCTCGGCAGCGCCGCCCCGCACCTGCCCAAGGTGACCGCCGAGCCCGCGGTCGCCGCCGCCGCGGAAGCCCTCGGCCGGACGCCCGCGCAGGTCGGCCTGGCCTGGCTGCTGCACCACCGCCCGAACATCCTGCTCATCCCCGGCACGGCCGACCGGACCCACCTCGAGGCCAACGTCGGCGCCGGGGACATCACCCTGGACGAGGACACTCTGGCCGCCCTCGGCGCCTGACCGGTGCACGCGGGGGAAGATGGTGCCAAACGGCCGTACGTAACGGAAGGGTGTCGCCATGCCGCAACCGCAGGGTGAGGAACTAGCCGCGATCGGCGCCCGCCACATCCGGGGTTGAGGAAGATCGGTACAGCGATTAGCGCTGAAAATGATCTTGAAGCAAGGACTGCCGCAGCGGGGGTGAATACCGGCCACTGCGTGACCCCGACGCCGGCGAGGACTAAGCGGCCAGCCGATCGACCGAGCCGGTCTGCAAGCCCGCTCGCGCAGGTCCTGCATCCTCAGTCGCTCACGGGGAAACCACGGGCGGGTCCTTCGGGAAGTGTGGGCGCAGGTTGGCGGCGAGGAGACGGTCGAGGACCCGGTCGGTGAGGACGCGTGACAGGCGGGTGAGCGCGGCCGCGTCACGGCCGATGGTGTAGCGGATACGCGGCCGGCGGGCCGTCGCGGCGTCGGCGATGATCCGGCCGGCCGCCTGCGCGGGGAGGCCGGATTTGGTGAATGCGTTGGCCTGGTTGATGATCGCCTGCATCAGCGTGCCGTAGCGGCTACGCTCGGCCGGCGACATGGCGGCGAGGGTGTCGTTCGCCCGTTCGATGCCGTGGCCGGTCATCTCGGTGTTCACACCGCCGGGCTCGACGACCACCACCTGCACACCGTGCGGGGCGAGTTCTCGGCGCAGGGCGTCGCTCATCGCTTCCATGGCGAACTTCGCGCCGGCGTACGCCCCGTAGGTGGGCATCGCGACTTTTCCGCCGACGGAGCTGATGTTCACGACCCGGCCGGAACTGGCGTGCAACGCGGGTAGGACGGCCTTGGTGAGCGCGACGTGGCCGAAGAAGTTCACCTCGAACTGCCGCCGCCACTCCGCCATCGACAAGAGCTCGACCGGCGCGTTGATGGCGATGCCCGCGTTGTTGATCACCGCGCGCAGCGGTTGCCGTGCCGGGTGGTCGGTGATGCGGTGCGCGACCGCATCGATCTGTTCCGGGTCGGTGATGTCGAGGATGACCGGCTCCAGGTTCGTGGTGCGCAGCGCGTCGGCGTCGGAATCGCGTCGGACCCCGGCGAGCACGTGGTAGCCGCGGCGGGCGAGTTCGCGGGCGGTGGCCGCCCCCATCCCGGTGGAAGCGCCGCTGATCAGCACCAGTTCTTCATGTGACGTTGTCATGTGACCTACCGTAACAGTTCAAGTGACAACGTCAAATGACTCGGATGACAGTGTCAGGTAGGTTGTCGGCATGGTCAGCAGGATGCAGAGCGCGGCGGCGACGCGGCGCGCATTGCTCGACGCCGCAGCTGAGCTGCTCGACGAGGGTGGTCCCGACGCCATGACGCTGCGCGCGGTGGGCGCCCGCGCCGGGGTGTCACGCGGCGCGCCCTACGGGCATTTCCCGGACAAGGAACACCTGCTCGCCGCGGTCGCGGCTGAAAACTGGGAAGCGGTGGGCGAAAAGCTCGACGCGCTGATCGCGCACCAGGCCCAGTCGCCGACAGAACGCCTGGAGCGGGCACTGGCCGGACTCATGCAGGTCGGGCGAGAGCGCCCGCACGCGTACGCCTTGATGTTCGCCGCCCCGACCGGCGAGCACGCCGACGCCGTCGCCGCGGTGTCACGCACGCACGACCAGTTCCTGTCCATCGTCGCGGACGTCATCGGCGATGCGCAGCGAGCCGGGCCGATCGGTGCTCTGCTGATGACCAGCGTGCACGGCATCGTCGCCATGGAGAACAGCGGCCAGCTCACCGCCGAAAAATGGCACGTCACGGGCGACGAGCTGCTCCACATGCTGATCGACCGGATCGCCTAGAGAATCCCTAGCCCACCTGCTGGATGCCCGTGGTTTCTACACCGAGAACACCGCTACGGGTATGCGCCGGCCCCGCGCTTGGGCGTCTGTCCCAGCCCGCCCAATTGTTGATCTTGATGTGAGGGGTCAGTGGCTCGGCAGATTGGCGAGGTGCCGGTAGATGGTGGGCCGGGTGACAGCCTCTACATCCGCGACCCGAACGGCGTGGGCATCGAGATCCACCGCGAGGACCCCGGCGTCTTCGACGGCGAGGCGCTGGTCTGACGACCGGTCACGGCATCAGCGGGGTGCGGCGCGGGCTGATCGTGCGGCGGGCGATCCGCCAGCCCTCGGGCGTACGGCGCAGCACGTCGTCGTAGGTCACCGACCCGGCCGTGCCGTCGGCGTACACCCCGATGCCCTTGGACCGGGCCCGGACCGTACCGTCCGAGTCCTCGGACACCACGATGTTGGTGACGTGGTGGCCCACCGGGTTGCGGTCGCCCAGCTGCCTCGACGCCGCCGTGAGAGCCGCGAAGCCGACGATCCCGGCGTAGTCGGCGTCCGGGGTCAGCAGCTCCCCCAGCCGGTCGAACTCGCCGGCGTCGACCAGATGCCCGTGCAGCGCCAGCAGTTCGTGGACGGCCAGCCGATCCTCGATGTTCACCGTGCCTCCCCTCCGGTCAGGAACTCGGTCGCGCCGCGCAGCCGGGTGCCCAACACCGCCCGCGCCTTGTCGATGGTGAGCCGGACGTCCAGCGGCCGCCCGCCCGGGCTGCGCCGCGACGGGATCGCCGCCGGATCCAGGCCGTCCCGGCGGGCCACCAGAACACCCAGGTCGTACCGGCTGACCGCCTCGGCGCCGGCCACGTTGAGCACCCCGCCGTACGTCCCGGCGGCCAGCTCCAGCAGGGCGGCGGCGAGGTCGTCGACGTGCACGGGCGTACGGACGTCGTCGGTGAACAACGCCCCCTGCGCCCGGCCCGACACCAGGTCGTGGGTGAGCCGCTCGTGGTAGCCGCGGCCGTCGCCCAGGATCAGCGAGGTCCGCACCACGGCCGCGTCCGGGGCGATGGCCCGGACCGCGGTCTCCGCGGCGGCCTTGGCCGCGCCGTACCGGTAGATCGGATCCGGCCGTGCGTCCTCCTCGTAGTGGACCTCGCGGCCGGAGAAGATCGCGTCGCTGGACACGTGCACCAGCCGCGCCCCGGCGGCCGCGGCGGCGACGGCCACGTGGGCGGCGCCGTCCGCGGTGGCCGCCCAGTCGTCCCGGTGCCGGCCGGCCGCGGTGTGCACGACGGCGTCCGGCTTGATCCGCCGCACCAGCGCGAGCACGGCGTCCCGGTCGCGGATGTCCAGCCGCTCCAGCGCACCGTCCGCGGCAGACACGCGGGTGCCGGCGACGTCGTGCCCGGCCGTGGCGGCCCGCTCGTACACCCGGCGCCCCAGCGACCCGGTCGCCCCGGTGACCAGAATGCGCATCCGCCTATTCAACTCTGCCGTCATCGATCGCGGGACACACTGTCAACGAACATGTCACCGCGAGTCTGATCGTGCCGCGTACCCGGCGGCCGTGAGCAGCCACGCGGCCGGCGCGCTCTCGCGCCGGGAGTTGCTGACCAGTTCGGCTTCGTTCTCGGCGGTGGTCAGGCGCTGATGCTCGAGCACGGATGAGACGATCTGCCGACCGGCGTCGAGGCGGTGCGTCGCCTGGCGGTGGCCGCGGACGTGGCCGGCGTGGGCCGGCCGGTTCCTCGACCGGGAGCGCGAGGCCCGCGCCGACGCCCAGGCCTACGACAAGTCGGCCCACACCGAACTCCGGCGCCGCGGCGAGGCCCTGGTCCACGGTGACTGAGCTGGCGGCGGGCGGGCACAATGACCGCCGTGCTGACCGCCACGCGTGACCTGCTGACCTGGCTCGAACCGCTGCCGTACCGGGAGCGGACCCGGCGCCTGGCCGCGTGGGCACGGACCGCCGGGGACCGGGCCGAGGTGTGCGCTGATCTGCGGACGCAGGGACCGGACGAACGGCACCTCGCCCTGCTGGCGGCGATCGTGGCGCGGGACACCGACGGCATCCTGGCCGCCTCCGGCGACCCGCAGCCGTCGGTCCGGGCGACCGCGGTGCACGCCGCCCTCCGCGCCGGCGTCGTGCCGCCGGGGGTGGCCGAGCGGCCCGCGAGCGACCGGCGGCGGATCTACCGGACGTTGCGGCAGCTGCCCGGCCCGGAGGTTGCGGACGCGCTGATCGGAGGAATCCGGGCCGCGTTCGGCGACGACGAGGCGGTCGCGCTGCTGCCGGCCTGCGGGACGGACACGGTCCGGGCGCTGCTGCCCGAGCTGGAGTACGCCCTCAACCACGAGCGGTTGCGGCACCGGCACTCCGGCCTTCTGCTCGCCCGGGTGACCGAGCGCCTCACCGGGGCGGATCCCGAGCAGCGGCAACGGATCTGGGCGCAGACCGGCGGCGCGGTCGTGCGGTGCGACCCGGCGGCGGTGCTCGACCTGCTCGAACAGCACGCGCCCGAGGACGGGCTGCCCGGGGACCTGACCACGTACGGGGGTTCTCGCCGGCTACGACGCGGGGCGGGTGGTGCGGCTGCTCGCGGCGCCGGGGCGGCGGCGCTGGCTGTCGACCGTACGGCTGGCTCCGGCTCTGCTGCGGCGGCTGGTGACCCTGCCCACCGGCGACCTCGCTCCGCTGGCCCGCGCGGTCCGCGACCACCGCGGATTCGCGGCGCTGCTCGACGCGATGCCCCCGGCCCGCCGGACCGGGCTGTACGAGGCGGCGCTGACCGAGGTCGACCGGTCCGGGTACGAGCCGGGCCCGCTGATCCTGGAGGCGCTGCCCGCGGCCGCCCGGATCGCCGAGGCGCGGCGCCTGCTGGCCAAGGACAAGATCCGGACCGAGGACGAGGTACGCCGCCTCAGCGCCTACCTGGCCTGGCCGGACGCGTCCGGCGCGCTGGAGGACGGGCTGCGGGCCGGTGACGCCGAGGAGCGGGCCGTCGCCTGGCGGCTTCTGGTGGACGCGGCCCGCCGGTCGCGCGACCCGCAGGTGGTGGCCGACCTGGTGAGCCGGCTGGGACGGCTGCGCAACGAGCAGGATCCCGTACGGTCGGCCGCGCTGAACGCCCTGGCCCGGGTCGCCCGGCTGCTGAGCGTGGCGGCCGTGCCCATGCTGACCCGCCTGACCACCGACGCCGTCGACGCGCGGGACGCGTCCGCCACCACCACCGCGGCGCTGGCCACCCTGGCCGCCGACACGCTGCAGCACCACATCGGTGTGCCCGAGCTGTCGGACTGGGCGCTGCTCACGATCGACCTGGCCGGCACCAGCGCCACCGTGCCGGTGCTGCGCCGGTTCGACGCGGTGCTGCGCCGCGGCCAGGAGGTCATCGTCTTCGAACGGCTCCGCGGCTGGATCGAGGCGTCCGTGGCCCGCGGCCGGTACGCGCCGCTGTTCGCCGTCACCCGGGCACTCGGCCGGCGCGCATGGAAGCTGCCGGAGTTGCAGGCCATGCTCGGCCGGGCCGCCGGACGCGGAACGGTGCCGTGGGTGGCGACCGAGGCCGTCGCCCTGTGGCTCGAGGATCCCCACCACCGTTCCGTACGGGCCGGTGAGGTGCTCGCCGCCGACCCCAGCGCGGTCGCGTTGACTCCGGTGTGGACGGTGGTCTCGACCGAGCGCACCGACCTGATCGCCCGGGTTCTGCGCGACGCCCCCGCGGGCCGTTTCGTCGACGGCAAGGTGCGCTGGGTGCCCGGCTGGGCGGCCCGGCCGGAACGGTGGCCGTCCCGGCAGCGGTCCGCCTTCGTGGCGTTGCTGGGCCGGATCGTCGCGGACACCGGCACCGACATCTGGCGTCGCGCCGGCGCGCTGCGGGCCGCCGCCCCCGTCCCCGGCGCCGGCCGGGACCTGGTGCTGCGCCATCTCGACGACCCGGCTGTGGTCCTCGCCGAGGCGGCCCTGGGAGCGCTTGCGGGGACCGACCGGCCGGACGAGGCGCTGCCGGTGCTGCTCGGATACGCCAGGGGTGACCGGGCGCGGGTCGCGATGTACGCCGCGGGCCGGGCCGCCCGCTACACGCCGCCGTCGGCGCTGCCCGGGCTGCTCGGACCGCTCCTGTCGTCGAGCTCGGCGAAGGTGACCAGCCGCAAGGAGGCCGCGCGGTTGCTCGCCCGGTACGGGACGGCGCAGGTGCTGACCACGCTGCTGGCCGCGTACCGGGATCCGGCGGCTCACCGGGACGTCCGCGCCGCGATCACGTCGGCGGCCCGGCAGCGGCTCGACGCCCCGGTGAGCTGGACGATCCTCCGGACGGCGGGCGGCGGCAGCCGGGAGGAGCGGCGGGCGGTGCTGGCGGTCGGCCCGTACGGCATCGGAGAACGATTCCGCCCCGGATACGCCGAGCTGATCGGCGAGGCGTGCCGCACCGGCGACCGCGAGGTGCGCCGCCTCGCCTTCACCCAGTTGCCGGGGTGGATGCCCTGGGCGCCCGGCCTCGGCGGTCTGATCGAGGACCGGCTCACCGACCTCAGCGAACGACGGCCACCCGTCGAGGTGGGACGGCTGGCGGCCGCACTCGACGCCGGAGCGCTGCTGCGGACGGTGGAGCGGCTCGCCGACCGCGAGGAGGCCGACGACCGCCCGGGCGGCCCGGACGCCGACCATCCGGCCCGCCGGCGGCTGGAAGCCCTGGCCGACGGCACCGGCGCCTGGGTGACCGTGGTCCCCGCGGCCACCGACCGTTCGGCCCCCATCGCGGCCGCCCGACGCCTGGCCGCCCGGCCCGCGTTCACCCAGACCGCCGTCACGATGCTGGTCGGCCTGGGCGAACTGACCAATCTCGACGAGGTCGCCGACCTGTGCGGGAGCCGTCCCGGGCTGGCCTTCCGGGCCTCGGACAAGGTTCGCGCCGGTCTGCACCGGCTGGCGGTCGACCCGGAGGTCCTGCGTTCCCGTGTCGCGGGACTCGCCGCCCGCGGCGACCTCGCGGGTGGTCTGTTCGCGGTCGCGCTGATCAGCAAGGCGGCGGCGTACGACTGGCCGTTGCCGTGGCGCGAGCTGCTGACCGAGCTGCGCCACCACCCGGACGCCGACGTCCGCGACGAAGCCTGGTCCACCGTCGACATGACCGGCGGCTGAGGTCCGGCGGGCGGCTTCGTCGTCATCCGCGGGCCTACGCCACGGCGACGTCCAGGAGGTCCTGCCGGGCGGCGGCGAGCAAATCGGAGAAGTCGGAGTCGTCGCCGAGGATCCAGCGGGTGGTGGCCAGCCGGAGTATGGCCGAACCCACGTCGGCGGCCAGACGTGCCGTGTGGACGTCGTGGCCGCGGCGGACCAGGGCGGCGACGAGCTTCTCAGCGAGCGTCACCATCTTGATCAGCTCGCGCTCCCGCAGGGGCGGGGTGACCGCGATCACCGCGGCGCGCTCGATCAGGAACTCCCGCGGCCGCAGCACCTCCGGCGTGAACGCGAAGGCCGCCAGCAGTGTCGGCAGCGCGCCCAGCCCCTCCGGCGCGGACGCG
This sequence comes from uncultured Actinoplanes sp., assembly GCA_964236515.1. Taxonomy (GTDB): domain Bacteria; phylum Actinomycetota; class Actinomycetes; order Mycobacteriales; family Micromonosporaceae; genus Actinoplanes. The sequence continues at coordinate 322,183 of CAXSDA010000001.1, read as the reverse complement.
ATGACGGGCAGGTAGCAGGCCTCCAGGTCGTCGTCGCCGAAAAGGACCTCACGCTTGTCGGTGAACCAGCGGTAGAAGGACCGCTCGGTCAGGTTCGCCCGCTGCGTGATCTGCGCGACCGTCGTGCCGTCGTAGCCCTGTTCCCGGAACAGGTCCAGCGCCGCTCGCTCCAGGCGCCCGCGCGCGTTGCCCTCCCACCGTGCCATGCCCCCGATCTTAGTGACGGCAGATTCTGTTGTCGCGGGGTAACGTGCGTGACGACAGAACCTGTTGTCACTTGAGAGGAGCAACCATGCGCGCACTTCGCTTCCACTCGTACGGCGACCCGGCGGACGTGCTGCGGCTCGAGGAGACAACCCCGCCGGAGCCCGGCCCGGGCCAGATCCGGGTCGCCGTCGAAGCCTGCGGACTGACGCCCGCGGACTGGGCCATCTGTGGCGGGCTCCACACCGGCGAACTCCCCCGCGGCATCGGGCTGGAAGTCTCCGGCACCGTCGACGCGCTCGGCCCGGGCGTGGCCGGCGTCAAGGTCGGCGACCCTGTCTTCGGGCCGCCGGTGTACACCGGGCCGTCGGCGGGGGCGGCGGACCAGGCCGTGCTGAAGGTCTGGTTCCCGCGTCCCGCCGGGCTGAGCGCGGTCGAGGCGGCGGCACTGCCGATGGCGGTCGAAACCGCCTACCGGGGCCTCGCCGCCCTCGGGGACGTGTCCGGCCGGACGGTGCTGATCAGCGGAGCCGGCACCACGATCGGCTTCGCGGCGGCACAGATCGCCGTCCGGCTCGGCGCCCGCGTCATCGCCAGCGCCGGGACGACGTACGCCGATGCGCTGCGCGGCGCCGGAGCCGACGTCGTCGCGTACGGTGACGGCCTCGGGGAGCGGGTGACGACGCTGGCCGGCGGCCCGGTCGACCTGGTCCTCGACACCGCGCCGGCCGGCACGATGGCGGAGCTGCTGACCACGGTCACCGACCCCACCCACGTCGTCACGGTGACCGACTTCGCCGCGCTGAAGAGCCTGGGAGTACGCAGCACCGACATGACGTTGCGCTACGACGTGCTCGGCGAATACGCCGAACTGGCGGCACACGGCGACTTCACCATCCCGATCGCCGCGACCTATCCCCTGGAGAATTGGCGTGCACCCCTGGCCATCAGCCGCTCGGGGCAGGCCCGCGGCAAGCATCTCCTGATCCCGTAACCATTCCGGGACCCGAGCGACACCGACGCGCTCCCCGGACCACCAACGCTGGCTGCTCACGGGTGGCCGCGGTCAGCCGACCGTGTCGTTGACGAGTTTCAGGAGCTCGGCGGCGAACTCGGCCGGACGTTCGATATGAGGTGAGTGGCCGCAATCGTGGTAGACGATCTCCTGGTAGCTGCCCCCGGTGCCGGCGAAGTCCGTCGTTGTCGGGGTGCCGTCAAGGTCGCGGGTGCCGCCGAAACCGTACGGGCTCAGCGGCGCCTCCAGCAGGACCGACGCGAACCGGCCCCGGTGGTCGACGAGCAACTGGATGACCACGCCGCCACCCATCGAGTGCGCAGCCGCCACCACCGGGCCGCCCGGTGGGAACAGGACGCGGTCGTCGAGCAGCGCGGCCACGTCGTCGGCGAAGTCCCGCAGGCCCCGGGTGGCGTCCACCGGTGCCGCCTCGCTGCGGCCGTACCCGCGCAGGTGCGGGGCGACGACCCGGATGCTGTCCGGGAGCCGGCGGATGAGCGGCAGCCAGAACTCCGCGGACGAGCAGTTGCCGTGCACCAGCAGAACCGGCACGCCCTCGTCCGGTCCGCCGACGAGCACGTCATAGGTGACGCCGCGGGCCGGGCGAAGCCACTCAATATGCTCCATCGGCTGATCCTGGCATGCGCGCACCAGCAACCGTGAGGCTCGGATTCGCCTCGGCGCAACACTTGTTCGCGCGGCTGCTTCAGGCGCTGGCCTACTGGACGTCGAGCTGTGCGATGTCCCAGGTGGACAGGCAGAACGGGTGGCCCACCGGATCTGAGTAAACGAAGCAGTGATCAGAGTTGGGCTGGAAGTCGAAGCGGGTGGCGCCGGCGGAGAGGACCCGCGCCTCGGTGGCCGCGAGGTCGTCGACGAAGAAGTCGAGGTGCAGCTGCATCGGTACGGCGCCTACCGGCCACACCGGCGGGCGGAAGTCCTCGACCTGCTGGAAACCGATTTCCGCGTTGGGTCCGGTGACGGTCGCCCAGTGGGAGTTCCCCTTCGCCACACCGCCCGTGATCTCGGCGTAGAACCTGGCCAACAGGATGGCGTCCGGCGCGTTGACGGTGACGCCGCTGAGTCTGATCGTGTCGGACATCAGTCGATCCCCGCCTGCTCGTACGTCGGTGTCAGCTCTGCCCACCGCGCACGCCAGGTCGGCTCCGGCGTCTGTTCCGTCCACGGCTCGGGACCGTCCACCGCCTCGCCGCCGAGCGACCGCGCGAGATCCTCGAGATGAGCCTGCCATCCGGCACCGTGGAAGTGGAGGCGTTCCCGCGGCAGGCCGCGCTCCTCGACGACCAGCCGCGTTTTGCGGCCCTCCTCGGTCAGCCAGGCCTCGATCTGGGCCTCGTCCTCGGTGCCCGGCTCGGTGGTGATCAGCAGATGGTGGGGTTTCTCGCAGACGTCGATACGCCCGGGCCCCGTCCACGTGCTGGTGAAGACGGCGTGAATGGAACCACCGACCTGCAGGTCGCCGGAGACCCTGGCGATCCAGCGGGCGAGCCGTTCCGGATTCGTGCACGCCTCCCACAGGTCGTCGATGTCGGTGTCATAGACATCCTCGACGCGTACCGCTCCGCGCGTTCCGGCGAGCGATCGCATAGTTCCGGCGATCTTCAACGTCGCTCCTTCTTTCCTCGGGCGACCTCCGTGTGCAGGGCGTCCAGTCGATTCCGCCAGAGCGCACGGTACGGCTCCAGCCACTGATCCACTTCGACCAGCGCCTCCGGCCGGAGGGAGTAGATGCGGCGCTGCGCTTCCTGGCGAACGTCGACCAGTCCCACCTCCCGCAGCACCCGCAGGTGCCGGGACACCCCCGGGCGAGCGATCGGAAGTGCCGCCGCGAGCTCGCCCGCCGTCGCCGGGTGACCGCGGAGAAGCTCGAGCATCGTGCGCCGGCTCGGGTCGGCCAGCGCTTGCAACACCGCATCCATGGTGCACACGAGCGTAACTGAACAGGTACGTAACTACAAGGGTACCTAGCCGGTCGACGGCTCCGACGCCTGGCGGAAGCGAGTTCGCCGCGCGGGCAATCACTGCGGACGACCCGACTCAGGTACGACGCGAGGTAGGCAGCCTCCTCACGGTGGCAGACCCCCGAAGGAACAGAACTCCTAATGTCGGTACAACATAACGGTCACTATGGTGTAACCCATTTACGCCTGTTTTGAATTAACAAATTACCGGTAATAGTAAAACGTTAATTAAAGCCAACGAGCGCGATGCCGAAGCGCAAGACGGCGTGGGTGTTCGGGTCGATCGCTGCGGTCTCGCCGATCCGCCGATGAGCAGGTCGAGGAATCGCTCACCGGCGGTCTGGCCCCCGGCGACGGAATCGGGGTGCTGGTAAGGAACGTGTCACCAGGTCCAGCGCGAGCCAGTTATTTGTGCGTTAGCGATGGAGCTGATCTTGTCCGGTAGGGGAACCCGCAACGGACACCAGAGCTGTAACCCGTTGGCTAATAGCGATCAGCCTGCGATGTGTCTCACAGAAGGTGTCCGGCGTCTTGTCCGGTGAGCGGGGTCTATTCGTTACACTCTCGACGTGACGGCGACCAAGATTGGCTACGCGCGCTGCTCGACCGACAAGCAGGACCTGGAGGCCAACCGGCAGATCCTGCTCGAGCTCGGCGTACGCGCCGACCAGATCTACCTCGACCGGGCCTACTCCGGTACCAGCCGGCAACGGCCCGGCCTCGATCAGGCTCTCGCCGCTGTGCGCGCTGGCGACACGCTCGTGGTACCGAAACTTGACCGGCTCGCCCGATCGGTGCCCGACGCCCGGCAGATCGGCGACTCCCTTGCCGCAGGCGGTATCCGATTGCAGCTCGGCACGATGATCTACGATCCGGGCGACCCGATGGGCAAAATGTTTTTCACCATTCTGGCCACCTTCGCCGAGTTCGAGGTCGACTTGCTGCGTATGCGCACCCGCGAGGGCATGGCGATCGCCAAGGCTAAGGGCCGGCTCAAGGGCCGGGCCCCAAAGCTGTCGAAGACCAGCCAGGCGCACTTGCTCAAGTTGCACGCCGCCGGCGAGCACACCGTGGTCGAGCTAGCCGAGCTGTTCGAGGTGTCTCGCCCGACGGTGTACCGGGTTCTGGAACGCGCTCAAGCCGTGAGCGCCGTAGCATGACCGAACCCTTCACCGAGAGCCGGCCGGCAACGTCCAACCCTCCGATTCGGCGCTGCTCGCCGTTCTTGACGCCTGCGAGGAGTACGCGAGCTTGCATCACGAGTTGCTGCGCGCGGGGCGCCGCAGAAACATCGGCCCAGCAGCCATGCGGCCGCTGGCTGCGCACCTCGACCAGCTCAGCGCCGCCGCCCGCACAGCCCGCAACCGTCTGCCATACGACAACGACTTGCCATGATCGATCTGGCCATCACCGCCCTCGATGACGGCGACGGCGCGGTGCGGCAAGACGACCGCCAGAGAGTCCCATGTCAACGGACTCTGCCTTTCCCGAGGCCGGCGCTCCACTGAGCACGGCGACACACATAAAACGTTGTTTCTTAGTCGCTTAACCGCCCGGCGGATGGTCAGAGCACGTCGCGGGGGTCGTCGGTGATGTCACCGACGTGTACGTGGGTGTGTACGGCGCCGGCCGTGGGCGCGTAGTCGCCGAGGATGACCGTCAACGCGGTGATAGCGGCGTGGTGGATCTGGTCGGCGAGGGTGACCAGGTGGGTGCCGTAGGCGGCGATGATCTCGATCGTGACTGCGGTCAGGTGCTGCTGCTCGTCGGTGGCGCAGCTGATCCGGGTTGCGGCAGCGTGCGGTATGGCGTCGACGATGCGGCGCAGCTCGGCGACGACGACGGTGCCGGCGACGAAGAACTCTCCCAGCTGGTGGCGGCCGAGGATGGGTTCGGAGGGCCGGAACGCGGCGAGGGCACGGTCCAGGATGGCGGCGCTGATGGCGATCCAGCCGTCATCGGTGTGCTGGCGCAAAAGTCGGGTGGCCTCGGCTAGGATGTCATCGCTGTGCGCGTTGATGCTCACCGCCACTCCTTCAGGGCAATTACCAGACTGGTCCGGGCGCGTTCCAGAAGTCCGCGCACGGCGTCGGGGGTCACGGCGAGGACGGTGGCTATCTGAGCGTAGGTCAGGTCTTCGACCTGCCACAGGATCCAAGCGGATCGTTGCCGTTCAGGCAACATCTGCAGGGCCGCGTCCAAGGCGGTCAGCAGAACCGCGCCGGAATGGTGCTGGGCCGGATCGCTGTGTCGGTCGGTCAGGGTGTCGCTGACCTCGTCGAGGCTGAAGTGCGGGCGGCTGCCGGAAGCCGGGAATCGGGTCACCCGGGGCCGGGCTTTACGCCTGAGCAGGGTGAACAGCCAGGTCCGCAGATCGGCGTCGCCGCGGAACCCGCCGAGGCCTTGCCAGGCGGCGATGAACGTTTCCTGCACGGCGTCCTGTACGTCGGCGGGGTCGTCGACCAGCCGGGCGGCGTACCGGTACAGCGCCGGACCGTGGCGGTGCACGATGGCCGCGAACGCGTCCCGGTCGCCGAGTCCGGCCCGGCGCGCCAGTACCTCATCGGCAGGCTCGGCGGAGGATTCGCCGCCCTGGCCCACACCCCTGACGAGCACAGACAACCCTTTCGCGCTGGTCGCAGACATGGTGGACGCCCACCAGATCGTCAACGTCGCTGCGACCTTCACTGTGATGCCCGCCAGGCAACCCACCGGACACCCCACCCCAGGAGTGTGACCCAGATCATCATCCGAAGAGCATGACGTTTCGGCGGAACCGCCTACTAACCATGTGAGACCCCGCGACGGTCAGCCGAGACCGCACGGCAGCCGGCGGACGCCGGACCACTTTGAGGAGATCTTCCATGACTGACGCCATCACCACCAGCAAGGCGCCCAAGCCGGGTGACCGTACCGGCAGCCTGTCCACGCGGGAGCAGGGTCTGCAGACTTCGCAGGGCACCACGTCGATCGCCGACACGGTGGTGTCGAAGATCGCCGGGATCGCCGCCAAGGACGTCTCCGGTGTCTACGCCCTCGGTGGTAGCGCGTCGCGGGCGCTGGGCGCGGTCCGCGAGCGGATCCCGGGCGCGCGTACCAATCATTCGCAGGGTGTCTCGGTTGAGGTCGGCGAGACGCAGGCGGCGGTGGACATCGATCTGATCGCCGAGTACGGCGTCGCCATCGCCGATCTGGCCGCCAGTGTGCGCCGTAACGTGATCGGCTCGATCGAGCGGATGACCGGGCTGCAGGTCACCGAGGTCAACATCAGCGTGGCCGACATCCACCTGCCTGAGGACGACCAGGACGACGACGCCGACAGCGCGCCGCGGGTGCAGTGAGCACACCCATTCCCGGTTGGTCTGACCCCGATCGCGAGAACGTCGCCGCCGATCCGCTGACGCCGGTCACCAGCCCGCCGCCACCGAGCATTGAACCGCCGGCGCCGGTGGACGGACCGGTAGAGGAGTTTGTAACCGGTCAGGCCGATGTGATCGTCGTGCCGACCCCGGTTCCGGTACCGGTCGAGGTGCCTGTGCCGGTTCCGGTGGAGCCGGGTCAGCCGTGGACGGGCACGGTCATCGAAGCGGTGCCGACCACGGCGGATGAGATCGCCGCTCTCGTGCTGTCGGTGCCGGACGTGGTGCGTCTGCACGCGGGTCGGTTCGGTGAAGTAGCCACGTATCTGCCGGGACGGCGCGTCACCGGGGTGAAACTCAGCGACGAGCTGATCGAGGTCCATGTCGTGATCGCCGGTCAGACCCCGGTGCAGCAGACCGCTCAAGCAATACACGCGGCGGTCGCCACGCTGATCGCCACGCCGGTGCACGTCTTCATCGAGGACATCGCCGCCGCCTGAGCGGCGCACGGGTCGGCGGCCCGGTTCCGGGCCGCCGTAGCCCATCTTTCTACTGCTTTGCCGGCATCGTCATCCGGTGGCCGGATCCTCACCCCAGGAGTGTCCTGTGTCTTCGTCCACCACCGGCCTGTTCGCCGGATTGATCCTCGCGCTGATCGCCGCGACGGCCGGGTTCGGCTGGTTCCTGCTCGCGATCGTGTTCGCCGCCGTCGGTTACGTGATCGGCGCTCACCTGGAGGGCCGGGTCAACCTGGCCGGTCTGCTGCCGGGCCGTAGCCGTGGCTAACCCGGCCGCCGTGCTCGACTCCACGCGCACCTCCAACGGGCTTGCGCACCCGTCGTCTGAACTAGACGACGCGGGCGAGCGCGGCAGTCTGCTGATCAAAGACCGGGCGGTGCAACGCATCGCCGAAGCCGCTGCGCTGGCCGTGACCGGGGTCGCCCCGGCGGACAAGAGCACCAACGCACTGAACTCGGCGTTGGGCCGGGCGTACCCGCGGGTCGACTGTGACGTCGCCGGTGGCCGGGTCCGCGCCGACCTGGAAATCGTCGGGGTCTGGCCCACCCCGGCCCCGTTGCTGGCCGGGCAGGTCCGCGACGCGGTCACCGACCAACTCGAGCGACTCGCCGGTCTCACCGTCGACGCCGTCGACGTGACCATCGCCAAAGTCATCCAAGTCGGGGCCGCACCGCGTAGGAGAGTCCAGTGACCACCTCCCCGAAAGCGTTCGACATCTCCCCGACCCCGCCGGTGCCCGACCGGCCGGTGCATGACGGGCCGGCGATGCGGGCTGCTCGGCAGAAGACCGGCGCCGGCCGCGTCGGGTTCGTCGGTCCGCTGATGGCGATCGTGGTCACCGGGCTGGGCGTGGTGCTGCTGCACGACGCGATCGCCCGCAGCGACAGCCGGCCGGGCCGGACCTGGATTGCGGCGGTCATCGACAGCCTGAACCGGGTGACCGCCGAATGGTGGATGATCCCCCTCGGCCTTGCGATCGCCCTTGTCGGGGTGTGGCTGATCGTCACTGCCCTGCGCCCGCGGTCACGGAAGACCCTGGCCGTCACCTCCGCGACCGGGATTTTCCTGCGCACCGGTGACGTGGCCCGGCTCGCGTCGGCCGCCGCCGACGACGTCGACGGGGTCTTGGCCGCCAACTCCGTGGCGAGTCGGCGCAAGGTCACCGTCACCGTGGAGTCCGATCGTGACCAGGTCGCCGACTTGGTCCGGAACGCGGTTACCGAACGGCTGGCTCCGTTGCAGAAGTCGTTGCCGGTCAAGGTGCGGGTCCGGTCCCACTACAAGATCCGGGAAGGTAACTGATGCGCCGCTCCGTCCTCGGACTGGACCGTGTCATGGCGGTGCTGATCGGCTTGATCCTGTTGGTCTTCGGTATCGCCATCGCGGCCTGGTACAACGGCAACCTGCGCCGGCTGTTCCCCGAATTCCCCAAGAAACTGTCCACCGACAAAGCCAGCGATCTCGCTAACACCAGCTGGTGGCCGTGGGCCGCCGGCGCCGCGGGAGTGATCCTGGTGATCTTAGGGTTGTGGTGGCTGATCGCGCACCTGCCCCGCCGTGGTGTCGGTCTGCTCGTGCTACCGGGCTCAGGCCGAACCGGCCGGCTCCGGGTCGACCCGTCCGGACCGGCGAGCACGGCCGCCGAGGTTCTCGCCGACGCCCCCGGGGTTCGCAGCGCGCACAGCAGCGTACGGCGTGACCGCGGCCAGCTGATCGTCGGGTTGAGCGCGACCATGGACCCCCGCGCCGACCTGGGCGAAGTCATCGCCGCGACCGATGCTGTCGCTACCGACCTCAACGCGGTCCTGGGCCGCGACGACGCCCGCGCCCGCATCCTGCTGTCGGTCGCCCGCCGGGCGAAAACTCAACCCCGCGTGCACTGACCAACCAGCCTTTCCCCTCGTCAGGAGTTTTCGTGACCGTCACCGGCATCATCACCGCGATCATCGTCGGTTTGATCATCGGCGCTCTCGGCCGGCTGGTCGTGCCCGGCAAGCAGAACATCCCGATCTGGCTGACCATTCTGATCGGAATCGTCGCCGCGATCCTGGGCACCGTGATCGCCAACGCCCTCGGCGTCGGTGACACCAAAGGTGTCGACTGGATCGAGTTGCTGATCCAGGTACTGCTCGCCGCTGCCGGCGTCGCCCTGGTCGTCGGGATCCGCGGCCGCCGCGGCGCCCGTTAACCCACCACCCTGACTCACTGAACCGCGTCGCAGGAGGTTGCTGCGGCCCGAACCGCGGTAGCCGACTGCTGCGCAGCGGCGCGAACACCCTGCAGGACCGCCTCGGACGACAACCCCACCGCCGCCGACGCGCCCACAGGCGATAAACCCTGATACAAGCCGACGGCACCCGATGCCGCCGGTCGCCCGGTAGACAACGATGCGACTGCCGCGATCACGAATCAGCAGGGCGAGTACGTAGCCCAGCACGGATCAACGCCCCGGCGACTACCCGCAAACCATCCCGGGGTTCCCGTATACCGACACCCGCTACTGAACGCGGGCTCCAGTGAAGGAGCAGAGCATGGGTTTCATGGACGAGGCAAAAGACTTCGCCGACCAGCACGACGAGCAGGTCGACAACGGCCTGGACAAGGCCGGCGAGCAGATCGACGAACGAACCGGCAACAAGTACACCGAACAGATCGACAAGGGTGTCGAGCAGGCGCAGCAGCGCACCGGCGACAACCAGCAGCAGTAAGCAAACACCCGTAAACACCAGGACGTCGCCTGCCCTTCGAGGCAGGCGACGTCCTGATGCATTTTCAGCGGGGCCGGAGCTGACATTGCTCTGCCTAGCGGTTGGCGAGCTGGCCGATCCGGTTAATCAGACCGCCGGCGATCTGCGACGGACGTTGCTGCTCGCCCTGCTGCGATCCCAAAGCGATGATCGCCAGAACCAGAACCGGGGTCGCCCACTGCAGAATGCGCTGCTGCTCCTGCGCCGCGGCCACCTCATCCGGAGTAGTACTGTCCGGCTCGGTCACTCCATCGCTGCTCACCGGTCCCGCCTTGGCGATCTTCGCCCCCAGCACACCGCTATACGCAGTGGCGCCCAACGCGGCCACGGTCAGCACCGACTTGACCACCGTGTTCGCGGTCACCCCGGACTGGTTACGCGCCCGGCCGCTATTGGCCACCAGCAGACCGACACCGCCGACCAGATGCGCACCGATCGCCGCCGCTGACACCGGCGCCCATCGAGCCCAACCGGTCGACGCCACCCGAATACGCTCGCTGCGGTCACTGACCGTGGCCGCCGCACCGTTGAGGCCAACCGCGCCCATCAGGGAACCACCGGCCCAGACGGCGGCGCCGACATCGTGCAAAATACGAATCGCTGTATGACGCTGCGACATGAAATCCCCCAAAAATAGTGTCAACCGAGGTATGCCTCCAACACCCCCGCTGAAACCTAGCCAGGGTGAGCAGACACCTGGTACCACCCGGCTGAACACGCTCAATGCCACCGCGCGAAGATCAACCCGATGGTGGCGGTGGCATGTTGGCCGCCAATCCCCCGACGGCGGGCGAGCGGCGCCCGCCCGGGCTGGTACGAGATCAGGGTCCGGCTGTTCTCAGCGACAATCGACTGGTCATATCCAGTTTGACCTCGCCGTAGGGGGCGACATGAGTCCAGAACAGCGGAGTCAGGCCACGCCGGTCGGCGTCGGTGAGCTGGGCCGCTCATTCGTCGTCGGCCAGGACCTCCTGGACCATCAGGGTGTTGACGTAGACCAGCGCCGCCTGCGGCACTCGCAGGCACAGCACGGAGAGCTCCTGCTCGTCACGGCGGTTGGTGGCGATGTCGCCGCCCTTGCCGTAAAAGATCACGCTGTTGGCCCGGTTCCAGGACTCGACGACGTGGAGACCCTCGTTGACCTCCCGTTGCAGGTCGCGGTTACGTAGATAGCGGGCAACGAAGACGGTGCGCTGAGCGCGGCCGACCTCGATCATCGCCTGGTAGGTGGGTGGATCGCGTTCGTGCGGGTGAAGCGGCGCAGGATCGCGTCGGTGCTCGCGGTGCCGGCCCGGATTGCGGTGGCGTATTTGATCATCTGGTCGTACTGCTCGGCGATGATGTCCCACCGGATCGGCCGCGACAATGCCGGCCCGAGCCGCAGGTAGGCGTCGGGTTCGCCGGCGGCCGGGCGGTAGAGCCGGACCTTGTTGATCCGCTTGATCCGCGGCAGCAGGTCGAAGCCCAGTAGCCGGGTGATGCCGAAGCCAACTCCACCGCTTCGCCCGGAATCTCGCCGCGTCCGCGAGGGAACCGGCCGACCCGGATGTAGAACTTCAGCAACAGCGCGAACCCAAGCCGGGTCGGCCCGCGCTTGCCCGCGATCAGCTCCCGCTCGTCGCCCAGCAAGGTCCAGTGCTCGACCAACTCATCGAGATCCAGCGATCGCGCCATGGCCCGAAATGATGGCGTATCCCACCCTCGAACTTAACGGCCAGCCCACCACGCGCACGGTCACCGTCCTGAACAGGTCAATCACGATCGTTTGGATCTGGTGACACGTTTCTTACGAACACCCCGAATCGCCGGGCGGAAATCCTCAGAGGATCGTTCCGGGCGAAGCGAAGCTGGACACGATCAACAGGCTCAGCGTGCCGAAGCGGGCCGCGCGAGCGCTATCAGCAACAAATCGACGGCGACGGTCATGCGCGCAACGAACTCCTCGCGGGTGGCCACTTCGTGCTTGATGCCGCCGGCCGTGCTCATCAGCGTCCGGGCCACGTCCTCCGCCGTGCCCAAGGCCGACGAGGGTGAGCCGTCCGTGAGCGCCCCAGTGATCAGTGCGGCGAAACGCCGGGGATAGTCGGCGACGACGGGACCGAGCAGCTCCGGGTTGGTCTCCATCACCACGGCGATCTCCCGGGCCATCGGACCGACGTACCGGCCGGTCCACAGGTCGAACGCTTCGATCAGCCGATTGCGGAGCGGGCGCCGGGCGTCGGCCAGGGTCCGGTGGGCGGCGGCCACATCCTCGTCCAACGCCTGGACGGCGGCCGCCCGGAACAGGTTCGGCTTCGAGGTGAACATGAAGTACAGCCCGGGGCGGGAGATGTCCGCGGCCCGGGCGACGTCCTCCATCGACGTCTTCCGGTAGCCGAAGCGGGCGAAGGTCAGCAGCGCCACCGTCAGCACGTGCTCACGCCGGCCGGTCTCCGCCTCGTCTCCGATCGCGTGACCTGGCGCACTCATGTCGGAAACCTACCACCGGCTAGACGGACTATACAAGGAGAGTCATTTCTGTACAGTGGCAAGATGATCACCACCAGCTTCGATGCCGGCAGCACGGCCGACGACGTAGTCGCCGGCCTCGACCTCAGCGACGTCCGCGCGGTCGTCACCGGCGCTTCATCCGGTCTCGGCGTGGAAACGGCCCGCTCCCTCGCCCGGGCCGGCGCCGAGGTGACCCTCGCGGTCCGCGACCCCGCCGCGGGCGCCCGGACCGCGGAGGACATCACCCGGTCGACCGGCAACACCGGCATCCACGTCAGCGCCCTCGACCTGGCCGACCGGTCGTCCGTCGCCGAGTTCGGCGCGCGGTGGTCCGGATCGCTGCACCTGCTGATCAACAACGCCGGTGTCATCGTCCGCGACCTGCGCCGCACCGCCGATGGCTGGGAGCTGCAGTTCGCCACCAACCACCTCGGCCACTTCGCTCTCAGCCTCGGGCTGCACGACGCCCTCGCCGCCGGCGCCCGTGACCGGGGCGACGCCCGCATCGTCGCGCTCACCTCGGGCGCGCACATGCGCTCACCGGTCGTCTTCGACGATCTCCACTTCGAGCGGCGTCCGTACGACCCCCAGGCCGCGTACGCCCAGGCGAAGACCGCCAATGTGCTCTTCGCCGTCGAAGCCACCCGCCGCTGGGCCGCCGACGGCATCGTCACCAACGCGGTGAACCCCGGCGGGATCGCCACCGGCCTGCAGCGGGACTTCACCCAGCAGCAGAAGGACTATCTGGCCGCGGCCGAGGCGTCCGGGGCCTTCACCTACAAGACCACTCAGCAGGGCGCCGCCACCACCCTCGTCGCTGCGGTCGCCCCCGAGTTCGCCGGCACCGGTGGTCACTACCTCGACGACGGGATCGAGGCGTCCACCGTGGACGACGACGCGGACCCGCTCCAGAACAGTCACGCGGTGAAGCGGTGGGCGCTCGATCCCGAGGCCGCCCGGACGTTGTGGACGGTCTCCCTCAATCTCCTCAGCCGGTAGCCACGAGACGGGCGGCGCGGCTGAAGCGCATGCGGGACCCGTCAGTGAAACCGCTCGACGGCGACCAGGACGCCGCTCTCCATGGCGACCCAGACATGGGTGCGGGTGAGGGTCAGGCCGTGGGGTTCGCGACCGGGGAGGTCGAACCGTTCGACCGCACCGCGGGCGTCGATGTGGACGAGCTCGCCGGCGGCCCACAACGTCGCCCAGCAGCCACCGTCCGGGTCGGCGGCCACCGCGTGGGGACGGCTGCCCGGGTCCGTGAAGAGGAGACCCTTGCCGGAGTGGCCGACCCGTCCGCCGTTGATGTCGGCGTACCAGACGCCGCCGTCCGGCGTGGCGGCCAGGCCGACGGGCGCGGACCCGGACGGCAGGGAGATCAGGTCGAAGCCGGACGGTGTCCAGCGCGCCAGGGCGCCGGCCGAGTTCAGGGCCGTCCACACGGCGCCGTCGGTGGCCACGGCGACCATGGCCGGGTACGCGTCGTCGACCGGCAGGGTGATCTTCTCGACGCGGCCGGCTGACCGGCGGCCGATCGCGTCGAAGCCGGGCATGCTGAACCAGACCGTGCCGTCGGGGGCGACGGCGATCCCGTACGGCGCGCCGCCGGGCACGAGCCCGACGAGTTCATCGGTGCCGCCGGGACGATGGCAGCCCAGGCTGTCGTCGGACCGGGTGTACCAGAGCGACCCGTCCGCGGCCGCGGCCACCTGCAACGGCTTGGCGCCGGGACCGCCGCGCGGCAGCCGCACGATGGTGGCGCCCCGCGAAACGGAAGCGCCGGCCAGCGCGATCGCCGGGTCGATCCGGCCGAGCCCGGGCGGGTCGAGCAGCGTCGTCCACAGGATGCCGTCGGGCGCGGTGACCATCGCGTACGGCTGCCAGCCGGCCGGCAGCGGAATCTCCATGATGGAAACGCTAGCGGGGGGCGGCGAACTCGCGGGCGGCCTGCATCACCGAGGTGCGGCGGCGGGCCTGTTCGGCCGGGTCGGCGGGGTCCGCGCCGGTGATCATGGAGGCCAGCTGGGGCGCCGAGAACCACCAGGCGGACAGGGCGATCAGCAGGAACACCAGGTGGTCGGCGGGCAGGTCGGCGCGCAGCGTTCCGGCCTTCTGGGCGGCGGCGACCGAGGCGATCTTGTGCTGGTAGTGGGCGGTGCGGTTCTGCTCGTCGGCGGGTGGGCCGCCGGTCAGGCCTTCCCACTGCAGCAGCCGGGCCAGGGACGGGTGTGCGGCGTAGTAGTCGTAGGTGTGGCCGGCGAACTCGCCGATGTCGTCGTAGCCGGCGCCGGTGCGGCCGACCGCTTCGGCGAGTTTCTGCAGCTCGGCGTGGAGCACGGTGTCGAACAGCGCCCGCTTGTCGCCGAAGTAGTTGTACAGCCGCTCCTTGTTGATCCCGGCGCGGGCGGCGATGCGGGCCATGGTGGTGCCGTCCGGCCCGTGCTGGGCGAACTCCTCGGTCGCGGCCTCCTGCAGCCGCCGCCTGGTCGTCTCGGTGTCCCACGCCACGCCACGAAGACTAGCCAACTCCCCCCGCATCGTTGCAGACTGGACTCCAACCGCAACGTTGGAGTTGGAGGAGTCGCCATGGACATGTCCGTGAAGGGCAAGGTCATCGTGGTCACGGGCGCGGCCCAGGGCATCGGCCGGGCGCTGGCCGAAGGGCTGGCCGCCGGCGGCGCGCAGGTCGCGGTGGTCGCGCGGGACCTCGACCGGGCCCGGGCGGTGGCCGAGCCGATCGGTGGACTCGCGGTCGCCGCCGACGTCAGCGACGAGGAGGCCGTACGGGCGGCCGCCGCGACCGTGGACCGGGCGTACGGCCGGGTCGACGGTCTGATCAACAACGCGGGCTGGCTGGGGGAACGGCGGCCCGTCCTCGACATGGATCTTGATCTGGTCCGCCGGTCGCTCGGCTCGAACCTGATCAGCGGCTACCTGACCACCAAGTACTTCGCGCCGCTGATGATCCGCGGTGGCGGCGGCCGGATCATCTACATCTCCAGCATCGCCGCGGTGCAGGCGGCGGCGGGTGGTTCGATCTACGGGCCGGCCAAGGCCGCGCTCAACCAGCTGTCGGCGATCGTCCACCTGGAACTGGCGAACGACGGCATCCGCACGGTGGCCATCGCGCCCGGCCTGACGGTGACGCCCGGCATGCAGGCCTTCGTCACCGAGGAGCACCTGGCCCGCGTCTCGGCGCGGTACCCGGGCGGCCGCGTCGGGCAGCCCGAGGACCTGGTCGGCCTGTGCACATTCCTGTGCAGCGACGCCGCCGAGCACCTGTCCGGCACCGTGATCACGGTGCGCCCGCCGGTCTGAGAAGTCGCCGGTCTGAGGAGTCGTATGGTGGGCGGCGTGCTCGCACGCCTGCCCGCCGATGAACGCCTCATCGAGGCCGTGACCGACCTGGTGAACATGGTTTACCGGGAGTCGGAGCGCGGGCTGTGGCGTGACGGGACCGCCCGCACCAGCCGTGCGGAGGTGGCCGCGCTGGCCCGGGCCGGCGAGCTGGTCGCCGACCTGCGCGACGGTGACCTGGCCGGTGTGGTGCGGGTGCAGGAGCTGGACGCCGGCACCGGCGAGTTCGGGATGCTGGCCGCCGATCCGGCCCGCCACGGGCAGGGCGTCGGGCGGGAGCTGGTGCGGTTCGCCGAGGACCACAGCCGTACGCGCGGGCACACCACCATGCAGCTCGAGCTCCTGGTGCCCCGCGACTGGCGGCTGGCGTCGAAAGAACGGCTGCACGGTTGGTACACCCGCCTCGGCTACCGCGTGGACCGCATCGGGCGGATCGAGGAGCAGTACCCGGCGCTGGCACCGCTGCTGGCCGGCCCGTCCGACTACCGCATCTACACCAAGTCGCTGTGATCCCGGCTGCGGACGCCGTCCGCGCCGGGCATCGCGGTGCTGGACCGGCCGGACCGCGCCGGTGCGGCGGGGCCGAGGCCGAGCGCCGGCTGGCCGGGCTGAACCCCGGCTGTGGCTGATGATCGACCCGGTGGTGCTGGGTGACGGGAAGCGGTTGTTCCCGGCCGGCGATCCGGTGCTGCGGTCGTTCCGGCCGGTGGACAGCACGGCCACGCCGGCGGGCGCGCTGCTGGTGACGTACGACCGGGTCATCTGACCCAGAGGTCGGCCGGGTCGCGGCCGGGGCGGAAACCGCAGGACCCGGCGACCGCGGCCGCGTCGGCGAAGCCGTGGGCGAGCAGGCCGGGCAGGTGGGCGTCGCTGCCGAAGCTGAGCGCGGCCCCGCCCTCCGCCCGCCACCAGCGCAGGATCACCGGGTCGAGCGGGACGCGGGTGTTGAACTCCAGGGCCCGGCCGGTGCCGGCGAGGGTGCGCAGCACGGCCCGGTACTCGTCCTCGAAGTCGGCCGGGTCGAACGGGCCGGCCGACTCCACCGGCCAGGAACGCACCGGGTAGTCGAGGTGGGCGAGGATGCCGAAGACGTCGCTGCCCTGGATCAGCCGGATCACCTCGGCCAGATACTCCCGCATCAGCTCGCGGGCATCGCGCCGGCCGAACAGGGCCCACGGTTCGGCGACCCCGCCGCCCGGGGCGGGCAGCGAGTGCAGGGAACCCAGCACCCGGTCGAACCGGCCGGCGGCCAGCACGGCGGCGACCTGGTCGGCGTGCCAGTGCGGTTCGCCGGCCTCGACGCCGGTGAGGATCCGCAGGCCGCGGTAGCGGCGGCGGCACTCGTCGACGGCGGCGAAGTAGCCGGCCGCGTCGAACGGCAGCGGGCGCAGGGTGCCGTCGGGCTCGACGAGTTCGGCGATCCGCGCGGTCGGCGCCGGAAGATCGCGCGGCAGCGTCCACACGGTGTGGTCGAGGTGTTCGGTGAACGCGACCGCGGGCAGGCCCAGGGCGGCGGCGCGGGCGCAGGTGGCGTCCATGTCTCCGCGGGACGCGTCCCAGGACCACTGGGTGTGCACGTGGTTGTCGGCCGGCATGCGGCGAGGTTAACCGAGGTGGGTGGCCAGGAAGTCGAGCTCCCGCTCCAGGACGCCCTCGCCGCCGGGCATGCCGACGACGGCGTGGCCACAGCCGGGCACCAGGACGACGTCGACGCCGGCCGCGGCGGCGAACCGCAGGCTGTGCGACGGCTCGACGTTCCGGTCGTCGGCGCCGTGCTGCAGCAGCACCGGCCGGGTCAGAGTGGGCGCGGCGGCGATCAGGTCGTCGGCGTCGTACCGCTCCGGGTGCTCGGCGGGGTGCCCGAGGACCCGTTCCCGGTTGATCGCGTGGTATCGGCGCTGGTCGGTGACCGGCGCCCCCGCGGCCGCGGCGCGGAAGATGTCGGGCCGGCGCAGGACGGCGACCAGGGCGAGGGAACCGGCGAACGACCAGCCGCGGATGCCGACCCGGGCCAGGTCCATCTCCGGGTGCTGCGCGGCGACGGCGTGCAGGGCGGTGACCTGGTCGTCCAGGACCGGCCCGTACAGGTCGCCGTGGACGGCGTGTTCCCAGGCCGGGCTGTGGCCGCCGGTACCGCGGCCGTCGGTGACGAGCACGGCGAAGCCCTGGTCGGCGAACCACTGCGACACGTCGGCGTGCCAGTCGGGGTCACCGGTGACCCGGCGGTGGGCGGGCCCGCCGTACGAGTCGATCAGCACCGGCAAAGCCGTGCCGCCGACGAAGCCGGAGGGCAGGTGCAGGGCGGACCGGATGCCGCCGGTGGTGTGCAACTGCCGGGTGGTGGGCCGGCCGCGGGGGGTGCGGTCGCGGGGGGCGAGGTCGCCGTCGTACGTCCAGGCGCGGTCGCCGGCGGTGAACCGGACGGCGTCGCCGTCGACGCCGTCGACCGACTGCAGGTGCAGCCCGGGCGGGGTCACGGGGAGGCCGGCGACGGTGAGGCGGCGGGCGTCCGGGGTGTCGGTGTGAGCGACGACCGCGCCGGAAGCGAGCCGGGCGGGCAGGCCGGGCACGACCGTCACCCACGGCTGCTGGCGCTGTTCGTGGACGACGGTGGTGGCGCCGGTGCCCGGGTCGATGGCGTACATCCGCAGGGTGGTCTGGGCGCGGTCGAGAATGACGGCGTACGGGCCGTGGGTGTCCCAGCCGCCACCGGCCAGGTGCCCGTCGAGCCGGATCTCCACGGCGCCGATGGTCAGCCGGGCCGGTGGGAGAAGTTCACCGGCGAGGACGTACGGGTCGGGGCCGGCTGTGAGCCTCCCCCAGGTGCGGCCGGTGCCGGGGAGGGGCGCGGCGCCGAAGCGGCGGGTGCGGATCAGCTCGTCCGGGAAGGACCGGGCGGTCACGCCGGGTGCCAGCCCCGCCGGCGGCCGCGGCGCAGGATCAGCGCGGTCAGCACCATGACGGCGACCAGCCCGCCGCCGGCGGCGGCCACGATCAGCGACGCGGTCCGGGCGTGGGCGCGGCGGTTCTCCAACGCGACCAGAGCCGGGTCGGCGCTGTGCACGGCGGCCGGGGCGGGGCCGGCGCCGCCCGCCGGGGCCAGAACTTCGGTGAGGGCCCGGTACGGGTTCAGCAGTCCCGCCCCGTACCCGTCGTCACCCCGGCCGCCGGGCGCCGGGTCGGCGGTGTCGGCCAGCCGGCGGGCGACCGTGTCCGGGGTGCTGCCCGGGAACCGTTGCAGGATCAGCGCGGCGGTGGCGGCCACGAACGGCGTGGCGAAGCTCGTGCCGTTCTGGACGTTCTGCCCGTGGCCGGGCCAGGTGGTGGTGATCCCGTCCCCCGCCGCCGCGATGTCCACCCACGTGCCGGGCCGGGAGTACGACGACCGGCTGCCGGCGGGCCCGACCGCGCCGACGCCGATGACGTGCGCGCAGCCGGCCGGGTAGGGCTCGCTGGTGTCCTGCGGGGCGTTGTTGCCGGCCGCCGCGACCAGGACCACGCCGTGCCGGTACGCGTCCGCGGCGGCCGCGCAGATCTCCGCCGCACCGGCCGCGGGAGCCGTCAGGGACAGGTTGATCACCTGGGCGTGGCCGGTGGTGGCGGCCCACCGGATGGCGTGGGCCAGGTCGCGGGCGTTGCCGGGGTCGCCGGTGGCCTTGCCGTCGATGTCCTCGCGTTCGCTGACCCGGACCGGGACGATGGTCACGCCCGGGGCGAGGCCGGTGAAGCCGACGCCGTCGCGGGCCCCGGCGGCGATCACCCCGGCCACGCCGGTGCCGTGCCCGACGCAGTCCTGGGTTCCGTCAGAACCGTGCAGCAGGTCCAGGCCCTTGACGACCCTCCCCGTCAGCTGCGGGTTGCCGGCGTCCACACCGGAGTCGACGACCGCGACCCGGACGCCGGCGCCGGTGGCCAGGGGGGCGAGCCGGGCCGGGTCGTACAGGCGGTCCTCATAGGGCACGTCCGCGATGGTCCGTCCCGGGGCGGGCGGGGGGTCGCACGCGGCCGCCCGGGCCTGCGCCGGCGCCGCGGGCACGACCAGGAGCGCACCCGCGACCACGAGTGCGGCGGTCGCCCGCAAGCCCATCGACACCCGTCTCCCCCTCTTCTCGCCGGGGGCAGACTACCGACAATCAGCCGTCCAGGACGGCCCGGGCCCAGCGGGCGACAACGGCCAGGATCGGGGCCCGCCCGGCGAAAACGGCGTCCAGGTCGCGGGTGTCGTACCCGGGGCGGCGCGGCGGCGCGTCGCGGGCGGCGGCCAGCAGCCGGGGCGCGATCCAGAAGTACTTCGCCGCCCCGGTGACCATGATCGCCCGCCGGACGGTGGCCTCGTCGAGGACGCCGCCGAGGCCGCGGCGGTAGGCGTCACCGACCGCGCCGATCACGTCGTCCAGCAGCGCGATGTCGGCCAGCCCGTCCCAGAACGTGTCCAGGGCGAGGTTGGCGGCGTCCTCCCCGACCGCCCCGCGCCCCGGGTAGGCCCAGTCCAGCAGCACCGGGCCGGCCGCGCCGACGATCAGGTTCATCGGCCACACATCGTGGTGGCACAACGTCACCGGCAGCCGGTCGGCCGCGGCCAGCAGGTCGTGCCGCCGCTCCCACGTCGTCCGCAGATCCCGCCGCAGCCCGGCCGGCCAGTACGCCCGGGCCGGCGCGAGGTCCCAGTCGGGTTCGCCCGCCGGGGCGGCCTGCGCCAGGGTGTACCCCCGCAGCCAGTCCCGGGTCAGCCACCCGTCCGCGGGCGGCCGGCCGAGCCGGCGGGCGTGGCCGGCGCCGAGCCGTTCCGCGACACCGGCCAGCACGTCCACCCCGGCCGCCGGACCGGGCACACCGGCCACGTGTTCCAGCCACAGCGCCACCGACCCGTCCGCCCGGTCCTGCACCTTCAGCAGGCGCGGGCCGGGCAGCCCCGGGAAGGCGGTGGCGGCCAGGCCGCTCGCGTACACCTCGGCCTCGCGCCGCCAGTAGTTCCAATGGCCCGGTTCGCGGCTCGCGGCCAGGTGCGCGGCCGCGCCGTCACGGCGGGGGGTGAGGATCTTCAGGACGGCGTCGCCGTCGTCGCGGGTGACCTTCCACAGGCCGCCGGTGACCTCGTTGCCGGTGTTGTGCTGCATCTCGACGGCCCGCCAGCCGGGCCGCATGAGGTCCTCGGGAGGGTTCGGCACCGCCGCAGCCTATCCGACCATGATTCCGTGCTGGACAAACTTTATTGTCGGTGTCAGAGTGGCCGCCATGCACGACGTCGCCGTCATCGAGGACCCGGCCGCCGCCGAGGTGTCTCTCGACCCGATCCGCGCCCGGCTGCTGGCCGAGCTGGTCACCCCCGGCTCCGCGGCCATGCTCGCGCCCCGGCTCGGCCTGCCCCGGCAGAGGATCAACTACCACCTGCGGACACTCGAGCAGCACGGCCTCGTCCACCTCGTCGAGGAACGCCGCCGTGGCAACGTCACCGAACGCATGATGCAGGCCACCGCCGCCTCGTACGTCATCTCCCCCGCCGCCCTGCCCGCCGTCGCCCCCGACCCCGCCCGCGCCCCCGACCGGCAGTCCGCCCGCGGGCTGCTCGCCCTCGCCGCCCGGCTCGTCCGCGACGTCGGCACCCTGATCACCGGCCGCACCCGGCAACCTGTCGCCACCTTCGCCCTGGACGGCGAACTCCGCTTCGCCACCCTCACCGACCAGGCCGCGTTCACCGAAGAACTGTCCACGGCCGTCACCCGGCTCATCGCCCGCCACCACAGCGACACCGGCCACAAACACCGCGTCATCGTGGCCGTCCACCCCGCGGTCGACCCCCCAGAAGTGGACTGATCCCCAGGAACCCGACACACCGGATAGCGAGCGAGGAGTTCCTCAGCGCCTGAGCCAGCGCGCCGAACAGGAAGACGTGGCGCAACAGTGGGCTCTCGCGGGCAACTGCGTCATCGCGGTCGCCTACGCCGCCATCACCGCCGCCATCGGAATCCCCCTCGTCCGCGCCGGCCAACTCCGCACCAACCGCCTCGCCGCCACCACCGCCGCCATCTTCCTCAGCTGCGCCGTCGGCCACGCCCTGCACGCCGCCATGTACTGGCAGGCCGGCCGCCACCCCGACACCATGACCGCGATGGCCGGCACCGGCTGGAACCTGTGGCCCAGCGCCCTCTGGGACGTCCTCACCGCCGGCGTCGGCGTCTACTACTGGACCCTCCGCCGCGGCTACGGCATCCTGCTGTCCGGCGCCCTGTTCGTCGACCCCGCCGAGCAGAACCGCCGCGACGACATCGAACTCCGCGAACGCCTGGCCACCGAACGCTCCCAGATCGAAGCCATGCTCCGCGCCGTCATCTCCAACAGCCAATCCGCCATCTACGTCAAAGACCTCGGCGGCCACTACCTGCTGGCGAACGACACCTTCCTCACCGCCTTCGGCGTCACCGAACAAGAAATCCTCGGCCGTACGGACGACTACCTCGACGCCGACCTCGCCCCCACCTGGCGCGCCGTCGACCAACAGGCCCACCACGGCCCCATTCACGCCGAAGAAACCGACGGCCGCGGCCGCGTCTACGAATCCAACAAAATCCCCCTCCACGACGCCCACGGCCACCTCTACGGCGTCTGCGGTATCTCCCTCGACGTCACCGACCTGCGCGCCGCCACCGCCGTCGCCGAAGCCGCCCGCGACGAAGCCCTCGCCCAGTCCCAGATCAAAAGCGAATTCCTGGCCACCATGAGCCACGAGATCCGTACGCCCATGAACGGCGTCCTCGGCCTCGCCAGCCTCCTCATGAGCACCGACCTCGACCCCACCCAGCGCCGCTACGCCACCGGCATCCACGCCGCCGGCAACGCCCTCCTCGGCGTCATCAACGACATCCTCGACTTCTCCAAGATCGAAGCCGGCAAGGTCGTTCTCGACCCCGACGACTTCGACCTGCTCGCCCTCCTCGCCGACACCGCCGCCCTGGTCACCCCCGCCGCCGACACCAAAAGCCTCAAAGTCGTCACCCGCCGTGGACCCGGCCTGCCCGCCCACGTCCGCGGCGACGGCGGGCGCGTCCGCCAGATCCTGCTCAACCTCGCCGGCAACGCCGTCAAATTCACCGCCCACGGCAGCGTCACCATCCGCGCCACCCTCGCCGACCCGCCGGCCACCGTCCGCTTCGAAGTCACCGACACCGGCATCGGCATCGACCCCGCCGACGCCGACCGGCTCTTCGAACCCTTCACCCAGGCCGACGCCTCCACCACCCGCACCTACGGCGGCACCGGACTCGGCCTCGCCATCAGCCGCCAGCTCACCGAAGCCATGGGCGGCACCATGGGCGTCGACAGCGAACCCGGCCAAGGATCCACCTTCTGGTGCGAAATACCCTTCCAACCCCCCGTCGGTACGGGCATCACCCCCGTCACCGGCGGTGGCCTCCGCATCCTCACCGTCGGCACCGACCCCGGACTCGACGAGGACCTGCGCCGCTGGACCATGACCGTCACCACCGCCACCGGCGCCCCCGCCGCGCTCGGCCAGCTCCGGGACGCCGCCACCCACGGCCTGCCGTTCGACATCATGCTCATCGACGCCGACCCCGGCGACGTCGACATCCGCGGCCTCGCCCGCCTCGTCACCGCCGACGACACCATCCCCGCCGTGCACATCGTCGTCCTCAACGCATCCTCGTCACCCGACGCCGTCGGCACCTACCTACCCAAACCCGTACACCGCTCCGCCCTCTACGACCTCTTCGCCCAGAGCCTGGCCGTCACCGACACCCCCACCGCCCCGGCCACCCCACCCGCCGCCGACCGCGGCCACCTCCTGCTCGTCGAGGACAACGACATCAACCAGATGGTCGCCACCGGCATCCTGTCCAGCCTCGGCTACCGCACCGACGTCGCCTCCGACGGCGCCCAGGCCGTCGACATGGCCCGGACCACGCCGTACGACGCCATCCTCATGGACTGCCGGATGCCCGTCATGGACGGCTTCACCGCTACTGCCGAACTGCGCAAACTCGAAGCCGGAACCGGCCGGCACACCCCGATCATCGCGATGACCGCCAGCGCCCAGGTCGCCGACCGCGAACGCTGCCTCGCCGCCGGCATGGACGACTACCTCGCCAAACCCGTCAACCCCAGCGAACTCGACGGCGCCCTGCACCGCTGGATCACCCAGCGCATTCCTCCGGCCGTACGCCCACCCCGGCCCCTCCCCAGCACCGCGATCGCCGGCACCAACCCCCTCGCCGACCCGGTCACCGTCACGCCCGTGGCCGACGTCACCACGACGGCCGCCCCATCCGCTGCCGGCTTGGACTCGCCGACGCCGACCGCGCCGGCCCACCCGGCCCCGCCCGTCCCGGCCGCCCCGCTGCCGTCCGCCTCATCCCATCGCGGGCCGGCACCAACCCATCAGCCGGCACCGACCACCGAGACCGCCGTACGCGACAACCCGGCGCCTGCCCGCGGCCTGCCGCCGGCGCTCCCGGCCGTCCGGTCCGACCACGGCTCCGACTCCATCGGGCAACGCCTCGGTGAACTCGCCGGCGACCGCAGCGGCCCCGAACTCGCCCTGGTCAACCGCCTGGTCGAATCGTTCCTGCAACGCGCCCCACTGCACATCGCCGCCCTCACCGACGCCTTCAACGCCGCCGAACCGAAAGCCGTCGAGGACGAGGCCCACACCCTGAAAGGCGCCGCCGGCAACGTCGGCGCACTGGCCGTGATGGACATCTGCGCCCGCATCGAGGCCGACGCCCTCGCCCGCACCCTCACCAACGGCACCGCCGACGACATGCGCCGCCTGCGCCTCGAACTCGATCGCGTAGACCACCGCCTCCGCGCCGTCATCACCCAGTAGCCGAGGCCGGCGACTCCCGCGCCGGCTTAACCCGCGCCGGCTTAACCCGCGCCGGCTTAACCCGCGCCGGCCGATCCCTCCGCCGGCTGATGGGGCGCCTCTCCGCTGACTCGGCCTGTCCCGGCCACCGAGGCGCTCGCCCCCTCATCCAGCCGAGGCACTGACAACGCCAATTGCCAATCGAAAATTGTGGTCGCCGTTGATTCCTTTTTGTCCCTTGAATGTAGACTTTGTGTGCCAGGTGACGCTGCGCACACTGCGTAGAGCGTCCTAGGATGTTAGGAAAACGCCGGGTGATACCGGGGCCCGGGTACCAGATCGGGCAGGCGCGCGGCGTTAAGTTCGCTGCGATGGACGATCAGACCACCGTGGAGACACGGCCGTGCGCCCACTGCGGCAAGCCGGTACCCCAGCGCATCTCGGCCGGGCGGCCGTTCCGGTATTGCCGGGACAACGACGGCGAGTGCCAGCGCGCCTCCCGGAATGTCCGCATGCGACACCGCGCCGCGCCGGGGCTGGCCGGGCAGGTCGCCCGTACCTGGGAAGCCGTCGACCGTCTCGATCAGCTCGTCGACACGCTGACCGAGTCGCTGCACCAGGAGATGTCGCCGGCCGGGGTGGAACGGCAGGTCGCGGAGGTACGGGCGGAGACGTCCGAGCGGATCGCCGCCGCCCACACCGAGCGCGACGACGCCCGCCGCGACGCCGAACAGGCCGCCCTGGCCACGGCCACCGCCCACCAGCGGGCCGTGGCCGCCACCGCCGACCGCGACGAAGCCCGGCGCGAGGCGGCAGCGGCCGCGGTCCGGGTCGCGGAGGCGCAGGCGCAGCGCGAGGAGGCCCAGCAGACGACCGGCGCCGCCGTCGCGCTGTGCGCCCGCGCCGAGCACGAACGCGACGACGCCCGCGAGCAACGCGACATCGCCCGGCAGGAACGCGACGACGCCCGCGGCGACCTGGCCGCCCTGCACCGCGAGACCGACGCCGTCCGCCGCGATCTGGCCGTGGCCGCCGGGGACCGCGACCGGGCCCGGACGGATCTCGACCGGACCCGGGCGGAGATCAGCCAGACCCGGGCGGAGATCAGCCAGCTCAGCGACCGGGCCGCCGCCGCCGCGGAAGCCGCCCGCGCCCGCATCGACGCTCTCACCGCCGGCGTCCGGGACGCCGAAGCGGAACGAGACGCCGCTGCCCGGGACGCCGCCGCCGTGCAGGAAACAGCGAACCGGGACGCCGAAGCGGCGCGTACCGCCGCCGAGACCGCCGCGGCGGAGATGGCGTCCATACGGGCCGAGGTGACGAGGCTCACCGCCGGCCGTGACGACGCCGACCGTTCGGCCGACACGGCCCGGCGGGAGACGGCCGAGCTGCAGCGCCGACTGGCCGACGCCCGCGCCGACGCGGACGCCGCCCTCTCCCGCGCCGCTCAACTGGCCACTCAGGTCAGCGACCTGGCCTCGGCGCTGGCCGCACTCGGACCGGCTCGTGTCGTCCCGGCCCAGCCCGACCCGGCCGCCGCTGCCCACTGACCGTGGAAGGTCGTGGAAGGTCGCGGGAGGTCGCAGAAGCTGGGTGCCGGGATCTGGACATGGCGCCGCGCGGCGGGCGCCGGCCGGCCGGCCGGAGCGCGCTACCATGACGTCCGGCGGTGAACGGACGCTCCAGCGTGCGGGATCAAACTCGCACCTTCGGTACAACTCGCAAACGCCAACAAAGCGGACCAAGGTCCACTTCGGGAACTCAGCGAAGTGTCAGGTGAGGGCCACGGGCGGCTACGCTCGTAGTCGTTAACACCGTCGTCACACGCTGATGGCCGACATGTGGCGGACGCGCGGAGGAATCCCGCGCCCGCCCTTTTCGTTACACCTGTACGAGAAGCACCACGAGCGAGGGGAAAGCCGATCATGGGCGAACGCATGCTGCGCGGCAGCCGTCTAGGCGCGGTCAGCTACGAGTCCGACCGGAACACCGAGCTGGCGCCCCGGCAGACCCGAGAGTACCTGTGCGTGAAGGGTCACCAGTTCGAAGTGCCGTTCGCGGTCGACGCCGAGGTGCCGATGACCTGGGAGTGCAAGTTCGACGGCAGCGTGGCCCGGCTGGTCGACGGTACCGAGCCGGAGCAGAAGAAGGCCAAGCCGCCGCGGACGCACTGGGACATGTTGCTGGAGCGCCGCTCGATCTCCGAGCTGGAGGACATCCTCAACGAACGGCTCCAGGAGGTCCGCACCCGCCGCGGGCGCTGACCGGCACCACCAAGCACGGAGAAGCCCGCCCCGGACGTACCCGGGGCGGGCTTCTTGTATCAGAAGAAAATCGGGGCGTCAGCGGACGATCTCGCCCTCGACGACCTCACCCTCGATGGCCGGACCGGGCTGGGCGGACACATACGCCGACGGCTCGACCGCCGGCTCGTCGGCGACCGGGTCACCGCGCTTGGCCCGCACCCGGCGCGGACCGAAGAGGTCACCGGCGACCGTGGCCGGCACCCGCCGGGCCGTGGCCCGTTCCACCCCGCGGCGGGCAAGACCGCGGAGACCGGGCAGCAGCAACAGCACGCCGAGCACCGCGCTGATGAATCCGGGAACCGCCAGCAGCAGCGCGCCCAGCAATCCGACCAGGGAGTTGCTGACCTGGGCGCCCGGCGGCCGGCCGGACTCGGCGGCGGCGCGGAACGCCCGCCACCCGCGAACGCCTTCGCGGCGCAGCAGCAGCATCCCGGCGATGCAGGACGCGAGGATCAGGAACACCGCCCAGAACCCGCCGATCGCGTGCGTGACCGCGACGAACACGGCGATCTCGGCCACGGCGAGCACGGCGAGTCCCAGCGGAAGCAGTGCCAGGGGACGTCGCATGAATCCAGCATGACACGCCCGTGCCCGGTCACGGCCAGGTCGACTGCTCCCGTGTGCGCCGGCCGAGCCGGGCCAGGAGGGCTTCGCGGCGCGCCTGCAACCCCCACACGGTAACCCTGAGCAGCTGCTCCTTGAAAATGTTGCCGCTCATCTTGCTGGCTCCGCGTTCGCGCTCGGTGAACGTGATGGGCACCTCGATGATCTTGAAACCGTGCTTGTAGGCGCGCCAGGCCATCTCGACCTGGAACGAGTAGCCGGTCGAGGCCACGGTCGACACGTCGATCTTGTCGAGGACCGCCATCTTGTACGCCCGGTAGCCCCCGGTGGCGTCCCGGAAGGGCATGCCGAGCGCCATCCGGATGTAGATGTTGCCGCCCCGGGACAGGGCCAGACGGTGCAGCGGCCAATTGTGCACGCTGCCACCGGGGACGTATCGGGTGCCGAGGGCGGCGTCGTGATCGCGCAGCATGTCAAGAAGGTGCGGGAGCTCCTCGGGGGCGTGCGAGCCGTCGGCGTCCATTTCGACGACCACGTCGTACGCCTTCTCCTTGGCCCAGCCGAACCCGGCGACGTACGCCGCCCCGAGTCCCTGCTTGCCTGCCCGGTGCAGCACCTGGATGTGGTCGTCGGCCACGGCGAGTTCGTCGGCGATGGCGCCGGTGCCGTCGGGTGAGTTGTCGTCGGCGACGAGGATGTCCACGGACGGGACCGCGCGGCGGACGCGCTCGGTGATGAGCCGGATGTTCTCGGCCTCGTTGTAGGTCGGGATGATCACCAGGACGCGGCCGACCCCGGGATATCCTTCCGCCTCGCTCACCGTTCCTCCGCGTGCGTGGTGGGGGCGGCCCGCTTGCGCCGGCGGCGCAACGGCAGCGCCCCGGCCAGGGCGACGACAGCCAGTGCGGTGGCCGCCGTCTCGGGCCACCGGCCCAAGCGTGTCGCCAGCGTACGCGGTCCGCCGATGCGCAACTCACGCACCACCACCGCTGGAGTGTTGAATTCGGTGGCGCCGTGGATGGTCCCCGCCGGGTCGGCGAACGCGGACACCCCGACGGTCGACACCATCAGCGCGTTACGGCCGTGCTCGACCGCCCGCTCCTGCACCATGGCCAGCTGCTGCCGGGCCTCGGCGTCGTTGAAGGTGGCGTTGTTGGTCTGCACGGTCAGCAGCTGCCCACCGCCGGTGACGGTGTCGCGGACGATCCCGTCGTACGCCACCTCGAAGCAGATCACGTCGCCGAGCGTGGCCGGTCCGGTGTGGACGACACCGGGGTGGTCGCCCGCCACCATGTTCTGCACCAGGTCGACCTTGTCGCTGACCAGCCGGGCGACCGGCCGCAGCGGCATGTACTCGGCGAACGGCACGGGGTGGCGTTTGACGTACATCTGGGCCAGGTCGGGGCCGGTGACCGGCTGCCACAGGATGCCGGCGTTCTTGATCTCCCCCGGCTTGTCGCCCTGCAGCACCGCCCCGACGAGGATCGGAGCCTCGATGGCGGCGGCGGCCGCGGCGATCTCCTGGGCGGCGTCCTGATTGCGCAGTGGGTCGATGTCGCTGGAGTTCTCCGGCCAGATCACCAGGTCGGGCTTCTTCTGCGTGCCTGCCTTGACCGCGGCCGCCAGCTTGAAGGTGGCCGAGGCGTGGTTGTCGAGCACCGCCCGGCGCTGGGAGTTGAAGTCGAGGCCGAGGCGGGGCACGTTGCCCTGCACGATGGCGATCGTGCGGAGCGGGCCGTGGGGTTGCGCCGCCGGGATGAGCGCCGGGCCGAGCACCAGCAGCGCGCCGGCCACCACGTACGCGACGACGGGCCAGTGGAACCGGCGGCGCCACACCAGGGCGACGAGGAGGCCACCGGTCGCGGCGACCACGAACGTCACCGCCGGCGCCCCGCCCAGCACCGCGATCCGCAGGTCGGGGGCGCCGGCCTGGCTGAACGCCAGCCGCCCCCAGGGGAAACCGCCGAACGGCACCCGGTCCCGGGCCGCCTCCATCGCCGTCCACAGCAGCCCGGTCAGCAGCGGCCACACCCCGCGCCAGCGGTCGACCACCGGCGACATCCAGGCGCAGGCGGCCCCGAACACCGCGACGAAACCGGCCGAGGCGACCGACAGCAGCGCCCACGGGGCGATCCCGGCGGCGATCCGGGTCCAGTCCAGCAACGGCACGAAAAACACCAGGCCGGCGAGAAGGCCGACGCCCAGACCCCCGCGCAGACGGCGGCGGTGGGCGGCCGCGGCCAGCAGCGCCACCGCGATCGGCGCCAGCCACCACAGCCTGTACGGCGGGGTCGACACCAGCATCGCCGCCCCGGACAGCAGCCCGAGCAGCACCGACAACCACAGCGGCAACGGGCGCGGCCGGGCGGACGGCCCGGACGGGACCGGGGCGGCCGGCGCGGGCGATGGTTGAAGCGTCATCTCCACCCGCGCGAGGCTACCTGCACCGGGTCACAGATCGGCTCGCGCGGGTGGAGACGGAATCGGGGCACGGCCCGCCCGGACCGCACCCCGATGCTCCTTTGGTTTCCGCCACGGCCGATCTGGCGGAAAGGCTTCCCGGACACCTTCGGACCGACTCGACGCGGACTGGCTGTCCCCGCCGGGCCGTTGTCTACTGGCCCCGTTCCTCCCCCCGACCCACATCGGAAACCGCGGCCGGTCCGCGCCGCCCCGCCGACCCCCACCCCCTGGACCTGGCGTGCGCGCGACCCGGCTTGGGGAACGGGTCGTCTTGCGGCCAGTGGGCAAAGGAACGGAGCGAACAACAACCGCTTTCCGTGATAGGACCTCAAGACGGTACGTCCGACCCCCGCCCGCCTGTCAACCACCGTCCCCGCACGTGGGCGTGTCGCATTCCTCGGCGTGTCATGAGCCGTACCCGTGCGGGTCACAGAGCGTTCACCAGACCGGCCGCCGCCGCCGGATGGTCGGCCGCCAGCAGCCCGGCCGCGGCCAGCACGTAGGCCGAGTCGATCACCCGCCGCGGCCGCCGGGGCAGCGCCCATCCCCCGGCGAGGTCGCCGAGCACCGCATCCAGCACGTCCGCACCCCCGCCGTGCCGCAGCACCCCGCCCGACCCGACCACCAGGCGGACGTCGCGCAGGTCCCGGCCGCCGGTCCGCGGGGCGCCCGGCCCGGGGGTGTGCCCACGGGCGTGCCGACGCAGCGCGACCGTCGCTGCGGCCGCCGCGAGCCGACGGTCGGTGACGGTGTCAAAAGGCCGACCGCCGGAGATGTCGATCAGGCCGAGCTTCCCGGTGGCGGCCGCGGCCACCACCCCGGGCGCGCCGACCCCGACGCCGAGGTCACCCTCGACGGTCCGGGACCGCCACAGCGTGCCGGCGACGTCCCGGCGCGGCCCGGTCTCGGCCTCCGCGTCCGGCACCAGCGCCGAGTACACGTCGGTGGTGGCCCCGCCCACGTCCACCACCAGCACCCCGCCGCCGGTGGAGTCGGCCAGCAGCTCGACCGCGGCGAGCACCGCGTCCGGGGTGGCCGCCCGCACCAGCGACGCGAAGCGGGAGCCGCGGGACAGCCGCTTGCCGCCGATCACGTGCCGGAGGAACACCGCCCGGATCGCCGCCCGCGCCGGCCCCGGGTCGAGGACGCCGATGCGCGGCAGCACGTTCCCGGTCACGGTCACATCGACGCCGTGATCGGTCAGGACCGAGGCGGCCTCCGGCGCGGCCGACGCGTTGCCGGCCAGCACCACCGGCCGCCGCAGCCGCGCCGACGCCAGCCGCCGGGCGTTGTGCCGCAGCGTGTCGGCGTCGCCGCCGTCGGTACCGCCGACGAGCAGGATCACATCCGGACGGGCCGCCTTCAGGTCGGCGACGGCGGCGAAGGACAGGAGCCCGGCGGCCACGTGCACCACCTGCGCGCCCGCGGACAGGCCGACCCGGTGCCCGGCCTCGGCCGTCACCAGGGACTCAAAGCCGACCACGGCCAGCCGCAGCCCGCCGCCGGCCGACGAGCACACATATAAGAGGTCACCGCCCCCGACCGCGGCCACCGCCTGGTCCAGCCCGGTCAGCACGTCGGTGTCCGATGTGGTCGGCACCTCGGCCCGCCGGACCATCCGCCCCGCGTCCAGATCGACCAGGCCGGCTTTGGTGTACGTCGACCCGACGTCGACGCAGACGGCGGTCGTCACGGTTTGTGGGGCACCACGACTGTGCCCGTCGCGGTCACCGCGACGATCGGCTCGGGCAGCACCTGCGCCGCCGAGCCGCCCGTCCCCCGGCACACCACGGCCGAGGTGAACTCGATGCGCCGCGACCGGGTGCCCATGTGCACCACGGTCGCCGTCACCTCGAGCACGTCGCCGGCCTGCACCGGCGCCTTGAACTGCACGTCGTCGTAGGACGCGAACAGCCCCTCGTCGCCGTCCAGCCGGATGCACACCTCGGTCGCCACGTCGCCGAACAACCCCAGCGAGTACGCGCCGTCGACCAGGTTCCCGGCGTAGTGGGCGTGCGCGTACGGCACGTACCGGCGATGTGTCACCGTGATCATGAGAGATGGCCTTCAGTCCGGTCAGGGGTGGCGGCGGGATGGTCGGACGGGCCCACGAGGGCGTGCACGAGGTACGAGGCGACTTCCCGGGGTGTGGTCCCGCGGCCGAAGATCCGGTCGACGCCCAGCTCCCCGGCCATCAACTCGTCGAACCGGGGACCGCCGACGATCAGCAACGGTCGCTTCCCCGCGGGCAGCGCCTCCCGGAACGCCGCCGACATGGCCCGGGTGTTCTGCAGGTGCGCGTCACGCTGGGTGACCACCTGCGACACCAGCACCGCGTCGGCCTTCTCCGCCCGGGCCGTCTCCACCAGGTCCGGCACCGACACCTGGGCGCCCATGTTGGTCACCACCAGTTCCCGGTACGACTCCAGCCCCTTCTCCCCGGCGATCCCCTTGAGGTTGAGGATGGCGTCGATCCCGACCGTGTGCGCGTCGGTGCCGATGCACGCCCCGACCACCGACAACCGGCGGCGCATCCCGCGCTTGATCACCGCGTTGACCTCCTTCGCGCTCAGCAGCGGGAAGTCACGCTCGACGACCTCGACGCGGTCCGTGTCGACCAGGTGGCTCACCTTGCCGTAGACCACGAAGAAGGTGTACCCGTCGCCCATCGGCTTGGCGTGCACCAGCATCGCCGGGTCCATGCCCATCTTCCCGGCCAGCTGCAGCGCGGCCCCCTCGGCGCGTTTGTCGTGCCGTACGGGCAGGGTGAAGGAGATCTGCACCATGCCGTCGCCGGTGGTGTCCCCGTACGGGCGGACGATGCTCATGCCGCCTCCTCGAGCAACGGGGTCACCGGGTTGAAGTAGCCCTCGTCCTGCTTCGCCACCCCGTCCAGGCCCTTGCCCCGGTCGGCCGGCCGCTTCATGATCCCGAACGTGCCGTCCGCGATGGCGTTCAGCAGCCCGTCGTCGACGATCCGGTCCAGCAGCCCGACCGCCTCGCCCAGCACCTCGTGCGCCCGTCGCTGGATGAACCCGCCGCGGGCCGGCACGAAGTCCTCGTGCAGGCCGCCGGCCGCGCCCAGCACGTACCGCACGTTCTGCAGGGCGATGTCCCGGTCGGACAGCCACGGCGTCACCACCGCCTCGGTCATCATCCCGACCAGCAGGATGCTCTGCCCGGTCATCGCCCCGGCCAGGTTGAAGAAGCCGTCCAGCAGGTTCCCGCGGAACACGTCCCCGGTCATGTGCTTGGTCGGCGGCATCCACTTCAGCGGCGCGTCCGGGAACAGCTCCCGGGCCAGCAGCGCGTGCGCCAGCTCCAGCCGGAAGGACTCCGGGACGTCCGGGTTGATCTCGAACGCGTGCCCCAGCCCGAGCTGCCCGTCGGTCAGGCCGGCCTCGTGCGCGAAGTACTCGTTCAGCAGCTGCGACACCGTCACCGTGTGCGCCGCCTCGACCGCGTCCGCCGTGGTCAGGTAGTTGTCCTCGCCGGTGTTGATGATGATGCCGGCGCGGGCGTGCACCTGCCGGCTGAACCGCTGGTCGACGAACGTGCGGATCGGGTTGATGTCGCGGAACAGGATGCCGTACATGGAGTCGTTGAGCATCATGTCGAGGCGTTCCATGCCGGCCAGCGCGGCGATCTCCGGCATGCAAAGGCCACTGGCGTAGTTCGTCAGCCGTACGTACCGGCCCAGCTCCTTCGACACCTCGTCGAGCGCCGCCCGCATCAGCCGGAAGTTCTCCTGCGTCGCGTACGTCCCGGCGAAGCCCTCCCGGGTGGCCCCCTCGGGCACGTAGTCCAGCAGCGACTGCCCGGTCGACCGGATCACCGCGATCACGTCGGCGCCGGCCCGGGCCGCCGCCTGCGCCTGCGGGATGTCCTCGTAGATGTCGCCGGTGGCCACGATCAGGTAGATCCACGGCCGCTGCTGCGGGTCGCCCCACCGCTTGACCAGCCGGTCCCGCTCCGCCCGCCGCCGGTCCACCAGCTTCAGGCCCCGGGTCGCCGCCCGGGTCGCGGTCCGTTTCGCCGCGGCGGTCTCCTTCGCCGACACCGGGAGGGTGAAACGCACCGACCCCGCCGCGGCCTTCTGGGCCAGCACGGTCAGGTCGGCCTCGCCGGACGCCGCCATCGCGTGGAACACCGGCAGCGACACCCCGTACCCCAGCCCGACATCGGACCGGACCGCGTCGACCAGCCGGTTCACCCACGGGATCCCGTCCGCGTCGGCGCCGCTCACCCCGGCCAGCCGCAGCACCGCCCAGGAGCGCGACGTCGCCTGCAAGTCCGCCTCC
>CAXSDA010000001.1:269461-288045 GCA_964236515.1 uncultured Actinoplanes sp. | reverse complement strand
CCGACACGGTGGTGTGCGAACGGGCCAGGTCGACCACCGGCCGCCCCGCGCGCTCCGCCAGGGCGCGCGCCCGGCGCACCACCCGCGGGTCCAGTCCCAACTTCCCGGACATGTCCCTACTCCTCGAATATCGTCACGCCGCACCGCACCGTGCGACGGCACACCGGCGCCGGCGGCCGCACCCCGTCGGCATCCGGCCCCAGCACCGGCAGTCCACCCTGGAGGGCACCGGGAACGTCCCACACCGCGAAGGTCGCCTCCGCGCCCGGCGCCAGACTTCCTACTCCGGGACCGGCGGCGCCGTCCCGGCCGGCCGCCCGCCAGCCGCCCCGGGTCGACGCCGCGAACGCCGCCCGCACACTCATCCGGTACACCGGGTTCCGCGGCGCGGCCGCCGCCGCCACCGCCGCCCACGGGTCCAGCCGCGTCACCGGCGAGTCCGACCCGAAGGCCAGCGTCACCCCGGTGGCGTGCATCGCCCCGACCGGGTTCGACGCCAGCGCCCGATCGACGCCCAGCGCCCGCGCGTACATCCGGTCCGGGCCGCCCCACAACGCGTCGAACACCGGCTGCACGCTGGCGATCAGCCCGTACTCGACCAGGCCGGCGATCATCGCCTTGTCCGCCAGCTCCAGGTGCTCGACCCGGTGCCGGCCCTCACGCAGCCGGTCCACCCCGATCGCCGTGGCCGCGACCGCGAACCCGGCCAGCACCTGCTCGATCGCCGCGTCCCCGATGGCGTGGAACCCCGCCTGCACCCCGACCGACACACAGTCCAGGATGTGCGACCCGGCCGCCTCCGCGCTGACGAACGCCTCACCACAACCCGGTCCGTCCGCGTACGGGGCGCGCAGGCTCGCCGTCCGGGATCCCAGCGCCCCGTCGGCGTACAGGTCTCCCGCTGCCCCGGCCGCGCCCAGCTCCCGCGCCTTGGCCGCGCCGCCGAGCTCACCCCAGTAACCGGTCACCTCGGGCATGTCCGCCGCCCGCAGCGCCAGCACCGACAGGAAGTCGGCCTCGCTGGACGTGCCCGGGCCGCCGCACTCGTGCACCGCGGCCACCCCCCGCGACGCCGCCAGCCGCAACGCGGTGCGCTGCGCCGCCGTCCGCTGCGCCGCGGTCAGCGAGCCCAGCGCCACCGCCCGCGCCGCGTGGTGGGCCTGCTCCCGGATCCAGCCCGACGCGTCGTACCCCGGTTCGCCCTGCGCCGCCGGCAGCAGGGCCGCCGACACCAGCGCCGAATGCACCGACGCCTGGGACAGATAGACCCGCCGGCCGCCGGCCGCAGCGGCCAGCTCGCCCGGACCGGGCGGCGCCGGCTGCACCCACGTCGACTCGTCCCACCCGTGCCCGAGCACCACCGCGTCGTCCGGCCGCGACGACGCGAACGCGGCCACGGCGTCCAGCAGCTCGCCCGCCGACCGTACGGCCGACAGGTCCAGACCGTCCGCGGCCAGACCGGTGTCGGTGGTGTGCACGTGGGCGTCCACGAACGCCGGCGTCACCAGCGCACCGCCCACGTCCACGGTCGCCCCCGCCGCCGGCGCATCCGGGTCCTGACCCAGCCACGCGATCCGGCCGTCGCGGACCAGCATGGCGGTCGCCCGCGGATCCGCGGCCGAGTAGAAGCGGCCGTTGCGGTACAGCGTCGGGGGGTGCGAAGTCATGAGAGTCAGTGTCCCGCGATCCGCGCCTCGAACAGCGACCGGACCGCCGGGACGCGACGGACCAGGTCCAAGGCGAACGCGGCGTGACCAGGCACGTACCCGTTGCCGATGAGCATGGTCACGTCCGCCGCTAGGCCCTCGGCGCCCAGCGCCGCCCCGGCGAAACTGGTCGCCATCGAGAAGAAGATCACCGTGCCGCCGGCCGCCGTGGACAGGATCGCGCCGTGCTCACAGCCGGGCACGTCCACGCACACGACCGTGACGGTGGCCGGCCCGCCGAGCGCCCCGGTCACCGCCGCCGAGACGCCGACCGGGTTCCGGGCGTCGGCGATCGCGACGTGATCGGCCAGCCCGGCGTCCGTCAGCGCGTCGCGTTCGGACTTCGACACGACGATCGCGGCCGTACGGGCACCTGCCGCGCGCGCCGCCGCGAGGGCGAGCGAACCGCTCTTCCCGGCCCCGCCGAGGACGGCCACGCTCACGTCCGGACCCTCCTGGCGTACCCCTGGAGCGCTCCAGTGGTACGCCAGATCGCCGGTGTAACTGCGGACTACACGGTCAGTGAGCGCCGGAGCGCCGCACACGTCGAAGACCGCCAGCGCCAGCTCCGCCGGCAGATCGTCCGGGAGCACCGCGACCACCGAGCGGCCGAACAGAATCGCGTGTCCCTGCGCCGGCACCTGTTCGCCGCGCCCGTCCCAGCCGGCCAGCCCGTCGGTGATCGCGAGCGGCGTCAGGGTCAGTGACACCAGCGTGGCCACCCGGTCGCCCGCCTTCACCGGCAGCGGCGACTCCGGGCCGACCTCGTCGACCACGCCGATCAGCATGCCGCCCGAGCCGGTCACCGGGTTCTGCATCTTGCCGCGCGTACGGATGATCTGAAGCACCTCGGCCCGTACGGCCTCGCCGTCGTGATCGTGTTTCTCGGCCAGCTGGCGGTAACTCGCGGCGTCCAGGTTCAGCCGTTCGACGCGGATGCGGACCTCATCGGCGCCGATCGCCGCCCCGGCGTCCAGGCGCCACGCCGCCTGGGGGAGCACCCCCGCCGGTTCGACCACCCGAGACAGCCCCACGGGTCCCGTCATCCCCACCATCCTCCTAAAAATCAACGCCTCTGAGCGTTTCTTTACCGTAAATCCTTCGCCCATGTGGTTCCTACACCGCAGATTCTCCAGTATCGTCGACAGATCACGCCATGTCGAGGAGGGCCCGGAATGACTGTCGCACCCGAGGTGCTCGCGGCCGGCCAGCCGTACGAATACCAGCGCCGCCAGCTCACCGAACCGGACTGGACCCGCTTCCCCGGCTGGCGGGACATCACCACCGCCCAGTGGGAGTCCGCCCAGTGGCAGCGCGTGAACTGCGTCAAGAACGTCCGCCAGCTCCGCAAGGTGATGGGCGACCTGCTCGACGACCGCTTCTACACCGACCTGGAAGCCGACCAGCAGCGCCTGGCCACCATGTCCATGCTGGTGCCGCCGCAGATGCTCAACACCATGGTCCCGGACTCCACACCCGACACCGAGTCGTTCTACGCCGACCCGATCCGCCGGTACATGCTCCCGGTCGCCACCGACCGCCACCTGGACTGGCCGTCGCACCCGCACGCCACCCGCGACTCCCTGCACGAGCACGACATGTGGGTGGCCGAGGGCCTCACCCACCGCTACCCGACCAAGGTGCTGGCCGAGCTGCTGTCCACCTGCCCCCAGTACTGCGGCCACTGCACCCGGATGGACCTGGTCGGCAACTCCACCCCGGCCGTCGACAAACTCAAGCTGACCCTCAAGCCGGTCGAGCGCTACGACCTTCACATGGCCTACCTCAAGGACCACCCGGGCGTACGGGACGTGGTGGTCTCCGGCGGCGACGTGGCCAACGTGCCCTGGAAGCAGCTCGAGTCGTACCTCATGGGCCTGCTCGCCGTGCCGACCGTGCGCGACATCCGGCTGGCCACCAAAGCGCTGATGGGCCTGCCCCAGCACTGGTTGCAGGGCGACGTCGTGGAGGGCCTGAACCGGGTGGCGATCACCGCCCAGCGCCGCGGCGTCAACCTGGCCGTGCACACGCACGTCAACCACGTGAACTCGCTGACCCCGCTGGTCGCCCGGGCCGCCCGGATGCTGCTCGAGGTCGGCGTCCGCGACGTCCGCAACCAGGGCGTCCTCATGCGCGGGGTGAACGCGACGACCCCCGACCTGCTCGACCTGTGCTTCGCGCTGCAGGGCGAGGCCGGCATCCTGCCGTACTACTTCTACATGTGCGACATGATCCCGCACGCCGAGCACTGGCGGGTGCCGGTCTGGTACGCCCAGCAGCTGCAGCACGACATGATGGGCTACCTCCCCGGCTACGCCACCCCGCGGATCGTGTGCGACGTGCCGTTCGTCGGCAAGCGGTGGGTGCACATGGTCGCCGAGTACGACCGCGAGCACGGGATCTCGTACTGGACCAAGAACTACCGCACCTCGATCGAGCAGGCCGACCCCGAGGCACTGACCAAGCTCTACGCGTACTACGACCCGATCGACTCGCTGCCCCGCTCCGGCCAGGACTGGTGGCGCAAGCAGGAAGCCCGGTAACGAAGAAGCCCCCGGAGCACAGGCTCCGGGAGCTTCTTCGCGCGGTCTAGCTGAATGCGTCGCGGACGTTGCGCCCGGCATCCTTCACATGCTCCCCCGCCTGCTTGGCGTGCGCGGCCGCTTCCTGCGCCTCGCCCTCAGCCTGCAGCTTCGGGTTGTCGGTGGCGTCGCCGACCGCCTGCTTGGTCTTGCCGGCCACCTCGTCGGCCTTGTTCTTCACCTTGTCCGTGAAGCTCATGGTCATCCTCCAACCGTTGTCCTTAGGGCTGTCGGTGCCCGAAGGGCTCCGGTCTGAAACACATCCTGTAAAGCATCCTAGGATGGTGACATATAAGATCACCGTTGTGGAAGATCGCGACGCGCACGCCCGCTCGTTCGGCCCGATCGCCGGACGGTACGAGCGCGGCCGCCCGCCCTACCCGCCCGCGGCCGTCGACTGGCTGCTGCCCGCGCACGCCCGCGACGTTCTCGACCTCGGCGCCGGCACCGGCAAACTGACCCGCGAACTGGCCGCCCGGGGGCTCGGCGTGACCGCCGTCGACCCGTCCGACGGCATGCTGACCGAACTGCGCCGCGTCCTGCCCGGCGTGCCCGCCCTGGCCGGCCCGGCCGAGGCCATCCCCCTGCCCGACCACTCGGTCGACGTCGTCCTGGTCGCCCAGGCCTGGCACTGGGTCGATAAGTCCCGCGCGGTTCCCGAGGTCGCCCGCGTCCTGCGGCCGGGCGGACGGCTGGGCCTGCTCTGGAACCTCCGGGACGAACGCTCGGACTGGGTCCGCCGCCTCGGCGAGATCATGCAGTCCCCCGGGCAGGACCGCGACACCGATCTGGGCCCGCCGTTCGGCCCGTCCGAGATCCGCGACGTCCCCTGGACCCACCGCATCGGCCGCGACCAGCTGCTCGACCTGGTGGCCTCCCGCAGCTACATCAGCCTGCGCCCGCCGGACGAACGGGCCGCGGTGCTGGCCCAGGTGCGCCAGCTGCTGGCCACCCATGCCGCCCTGGTCGGCCGGACCGTCTTCGACCTGCCGTACATCACCCACTGCGTCCGGGCGACAGCGCCCGCCGCCAGCTGAGCTCGTTCGCCTCCGCGTACGCCGCCGCCGGTCCCCAGTGGTCGCCGTGCCCCTCGGCCCACAGCCGCGTCCACGGGAGGGCGTCGGAGGTGCGCAGCAGGTCGTACATGGCCCGGGTCCGCCGCCCGAGCACCGCCGGCAGCTCGTCGCGGCCGGCGTCGCCGAGACGGTACGCGTCGGCCAGGACGCGCAGCCGCTCCCCGTCACGCTCCGGGTCGCCACCGGCCACCAGCGGGACGAACGACTGCGCCACGTACGCGAGATCCCACCGCCGCGTGCCCGGCGCGCTGGCGTCCCAGTCGATGAACACCCAGCGCCGCCCGTCCCGGATCAGGTTCCACGGCGCCAGGTCCTGGTGGCAGATCAGCTCGGCGCCGTCGGCCGGGATGGCCACCGTCCACTGCGGATCGTCCGGCGGCTCGAACCCGGCCGACAGATCGTGCAGCTCCCGGACGAGCCGGCCCAGCCGCTGCAGGTCCCGGTCGTCGGGCATCGGCAGCTGGCCCGCACCCGGCACGTACTGGAGCACCTGCCGGCCCTCGACGTCGCGGCCCAGCACCTTCGGCACCGCCGGGAAGCCGTTGTCCCGCAGGTACGTCATGAACGCGTGCACGGCCGGCGTCGAGGCAAGCCACGGCTTCCGGACGGTCTCCCCGATCCGCACCACCGCGTCGGCGTTGTTCCCGCCGGTCAGCAACTCCATCAGCCCGCCCCGCCGATCGCGTCCAGGAAATCCGACATGGCAACGACCAGACCCTTCAGTACGTCGATCGACCCGGTCACCGGACCGACCCGAACAGGCCATGACCGGCGCCGTCCGTCCCGGAATCACCGCCGCATCCGCCACGCCGCCGACCCTGGTCGCGTCCGATCCTGACCCGCTGCCCCGTTTCCCGTCCAGGGCCCGACCTGGTTTCCCGGCCCGAAACGACGCTGAGCGGGTGATCCAGTCCTGACCCGGGTGACCGCCTCAACGGGGGCAGGCCGGGTGTCGTGCGGCTTGCCGCCGATATCACGTGCCGCTAATGTGAGTGAGCGCTCACCTGAATGGAGACGGCATGGACGTGGTGACCACGGCGGGCCTGACCCGCCGATTCGGCAGGCTGACGGCGGTGAAGCCGCTCACCGTGGATCTGCCGGCCGGGACGGTGATCGGCTTGGTCGGACCGAATGGATCGGGTAAATCGACGCTGATCCGGATGCTGCTGGGCTTGATGAGGCCCAGCGCAGGAGAAGCCACGGTGCTGGGTGAACCGATCAGCTCCCCCGGGCGGTATCTCAGCCGGGTCGGGGCGCTGGTGGAGAACCCCGCCTTCGTCCCGGGCCTGTCGGCGCGGGCGAATCTGACCTCACTGGCCCGCTTGCGCGGGTTGCCGGACGCGCGCGTCGACGCGGTGCTCCGGACCGTGGGCCTGACGGGCCGTGATCGCGAGCCGGTCAAGCGCTACTCGCTCGGCATGAAACAACGTCTGGGCATCGCCGCGGCGCTGCTGCCCGATCCGGCATTGCTGATCCTCGACGAGCCGACCAACGGACTGGACCCCTCCGGCATCGTCGAGATTCGCTCCCTGCTGGCCCAGCTCGGCACGGCCGGACGGACGGTGCTGGTTTCCTCGCATCTGCTCAGCGAGCTCGAAGCGATCTGTGAGCATCTCGTGGTGATCAGGTTCGGGGAACTGCTGTACAGCGGCCCGATCACCGGTCTGCTGACCGCTGCCGGTCAGCACGTCGACCTCCGGGCGGAGCACGACGCCGACACCGGCAGCCTGGTGCAGACGTTGCTGGCGCAGGGCTGGCAGGTGGTCAGCAGCAGGGCCGGCGCGATACGGGTGTCGGCCGGCGCTCCGGACGCCGCCCCGATCAACCGGGCCGCCCATACCGCCGGCATCACCCTTCGCAGTCTGAGCGTCGCCCAGGACTCTCTCGAGGACGTGTTCCTCGCCATGACCGGTGACACCGACCAGCAGCTCATGGCGGCCCGCGCCACCGAAACCGGACAAGGAGCGCTGTGATGGTGACCGACATCGTCAACACCGTACGCAGCGAACTGGTCCGGACCCGGCGCAAAGGTCTCATCCTCGGCTGGCTCGGTCTGACCGTCCTCGCCGCCGTCCTGATCAACGTGGTGATGTTCCAAGTGGTCACGACGGGTGACGCAGGACCGGCCGGCGGCCCCGGCGTGACCTTCCCCACCGCCGCGGCGCTGGCTCGACCCGATGGTCTGGTCGCCGGGTTGGGGGCCGCCGCCAGCATGTTCGGCGTCGTCACCCTCTCGTTCTGGGCGCTGGTCACGGCCACCGACTACCAGACCGGGCTCATCCGGCTGCTCGTCTCCGCGCAGCCGCGCCGGTGGCTGCTGCTCACCGGCAAGATCCTGGCGCTGGTGCTGTGGACGGCCGCGGTCACGACCGTGGCCGTCGTCACCGACTTGATCGTCGCCCCGGCGGTGGCCGGTGGTTCCGGCATCGACGTCTCCGCCTGGCGCGGGAACGTGCCGTCGACGCTCGCCGAAGGCTGGCTCAACCTGTTCTGCGCCCTGGTGATGTGGGGAATCTTCGGACTTGCCTTGGCCGTCGTGACCCGATCGGGCGCCATCGCCATCTCCGTCGGGGTGGGCTACGTCCTGGTCGTGGAGTCCGTCATCCGCGCCGCGGCGCAGAACGTAGGCGACCGGCTACCGGGAAGCACCCTGTCCGCCCTGGCTCAGGGTGGGGGCACGGCCCTCGGCTACGGCAGCGCCCTCGCCCTGGGCGCCGCCTACACTCTCGTGAGCATCGGCATTGCCCAGGTCGTCTTCCACCGGCGCGACATCACCGACTGACAACGGGCATCTGAGAACGCTCTGGGAGAAGGAGGGCCTGCGGTGGCCGCCCGTGGCGACGCAACGCGCGACAAGCTGCTCGACGCGACCATCCACCTCGTCCGGGAAGTCGGCTACGCCCAGACCACCACCCGTGCCATCGCACAAGCCGCCGGGGTCGCCGAAGGCACGCTCTACCGGCACTACCCCGACAAGGCCGGCCTGTTCGCCGCCGCGATCAGCCGGCAAACAGCCCCGATCACCGCCTGGACCCGTGACCTGCCGGCCCGGGCCGGGACCGGCACCGTCGCCGGCAACCTGATCGACTGCCTGACCCGGCTGGCCACTCTCCGGGCCGACATCGTGCCGTTCGAGCTGGCCATGCTCACGGACCCGGAACTGGCCCGGCCGGCCATCGCGGCGCGCACCGCTGAGCCCGGCCCCCCCGAGTTCCTCGCCCAGTACCTGCACGCCGAGCAGCAGCGGGGCCGGATCCGCGCCGACATCAACCCGGTGAAGATCGCCGTGGTGCTTCTCGCCACGCTCTTCGGCCTCGCCGTGCCGCCCGGAACCAGCGATGCGCTCGGCGGTAACTGGCCGGACATCGCCGACGCCGTTCACATCGTCATCGACGGCGTCGGTGCCCCG
Source organism: uncultured Actinoplanes sp. (assembly GCA_964236515.1). Lineage (GTDB taxonomy): Bacteria > Actinomycetota > Actinomycetes > Mycobacteriales > Micromonosporaceae > Actinoplanes. Next base: position 279,272 of record CAXSDA010000001.1, on the reverse strand, counting down.
GCCGGGACTTGACGACCGCTCCGCTCGGCCGCGATCCTGCGATATCCCGCCTCCGTCACGACGTGTAAGCATCCTAGGATCCTGGTTCACCACCGATGCGGCCGGCGAGGGCCCGGGCGGCCCGGTGGGTCCGGCACAATCAGAGGGAGGGGCGGCACGTTCGGAGGAGGCGGGATGGCGGGGCTCGGGCCGCGGCCGTTCCGGCGTCCGGTCGCCGGGGTGGCCGCGGGTGGCATCGCGCTGGTCGTCTGGACCCTCGTGCTCACGCCGCTGCGGGGGTCGTTGTCGCTGTCCAGCGTCGTGCTGTTGTATCTCGTGCCGGTCCTGGCGGCCGCGGCGGCCGGCGGGCTGGGGCCGGGGCTGGGCGCGGCCGTGGTAGCCGGGCTGCTGGTCAACTGGTTCTTCGTGCCGCCGTTCCACACGCTCGACGTGGCCACCCGGGACGACGTCGTCACGCTGATCATCTATCTGCTGGTGGCGGCGGCCGCCGGGATCGCGCAGCGGCTCGCCGTCCGGGCGGCGCGGGCCGGGGAACTGGCCGAGATCGACCGGCTGCGGACGGCGCTGCTGGGCGCGGTCGGCCACGATCTCCGCACGCCGCTGGCCGGGATCAAGGCAGCGGTCAGCAGCCTGCGCCAGCCCGACGTCGAGTTCAGTCCGGACGACCGGGCCGAGCTGCTGGCCACCGTCGAGGTGTCCGTGGACCGGCTGACCACCGTCATCGACAACCTGCTCGCGGTCAGCCGGCTGCAGGCGGGGGTGCTGTCGGCGGACGTACGCCCGACGGCGCTGGATGCGGTCGCGGCGGCCGCGGCCACCGGGGTGCGGGCCGAGCTGGACGTGCCGGACGACCTGCCGCTGGTGCTGGCCGACGCCGGCCTGCTCGAGCGGGTCGTGGCCAACCTGCTGGCCAACGCCCGCACGGCCGGCGGCCCGGGAGCGACCGTCACGGTCCGCGGCACCGCGCAGCCGAGCCGGGTCGACCTCGCCGTCATCGACCACGGGCCGGGCATCCCGGCGGACGTCCGGGAGACGGTGTTCGCGCCGTTCCAGCGGCTCGACGACCACACCGGCGGCGGGCTCGGCCTCGGCCTGGCCGTCGCCCGCGGCTTCACCGAGGCGCAGGGCGGCACGCTGACGCCGTCCGAGACGCCGGGCGGCGGCCTGACCATGACCGTCAGCCTGCCCGAGGCGCCGCGATGAGCCGGATCCTGCTGGTCGACGACGACGACCAGCTGCGCCGGGCGCTGCGGATCAACCTGACCGCCCGCGGGTACGAGGTGGTGACCGCGGCCGACGCGGCCACCGCCCTGACCGTGGCTGCCCGTACGCCGGTGGATCTGGCCGTCGTGGACCTCGGCCTGCCCGACTCCGACGGCGTCGACGTGGTCCGCGGGCTACGCGGCTGGACCCGGCTCCCGATCATCGTGCTGTCGGCCCGGGACGCGCAGGCGGCCAAGGTCGGCGCGCTGGACGCCGGCGCCGACGACTACGTGACCAAGCCGTTCGGGATGGACGAACTGCTCGCCCGGATCCGGGCGGCGCTGCGCCGGGCCACTCCTGAACCCGGGGCGCCGGTGATCACCACCGCCGACTTCACCGTCGACCTGGCGGCCAAACGGCTCACGACGACGTCCGGCGACGTCCGGCTGACCCCGACCGAGTGGCACCTGCTCGAGGTGCTGGCCCGGCATCCGGACAAACTGGTCAGCCAGAAACAGCTGCTCCGCGACGTGTGGGGCCCGGCGTACGAGCGCGAGACGGGTTACCTGCGGGTCCACCTGGCCAACCTGCGCCGCAAACTGGAGCCCGACCCGGCCCGGCCGCGCTATCTCATCACCGAGCCTGGCATCGGTTACCGGTTCGTGCCCTGACTCTCGTGGCCGGCCACGGCGTCTCCGGCGATCCAGGCGCTGATCTGGTCGCGCTCGTCCGCCGACAGCTCCATCCGGGCGTTGCCGGCGAGGGTCAGCACGATCGCCGCGAACTCGGCCGCCAGCGCGCCGGCGTCCCGTTCCGGGTCCCGCCAGTTCACGTCACGGTCGTGCAGGGCGGCCAGCACGAAGTGGATCGCGCTGCGGGTCAGCGGCTGACCGCGATCCCGGCAGGCCTCGCCGATGACGAGTTCGGCCGACGGCTGCGACTCGCCCGGCGCCGCCCGCCCGTCGGCCGTGACCGACTCGAACAGCGCCCGGTACGACCCCGGGCTCAGCAGCGGCATACCCACGACGCGACTCACCCGTTCGGCGACCTCGGGAGCGCCGGCCGGCAGCGCCGGCCCGTGCCGGGCCGGGTCACGCAGCCAGCCGGGATGAGCGCTGTCGAGGACGAGGGTGTCGTCCTGCATGGTCGCCACGAGTTTCTTGAACCCGCCCGGACCGGCCCACGTCGTCAGCGCCTCGTAGCCCACGACCTTCCGGACGTGATGCGCCGCCGACGCGAGGTCGACGGGGGACGCCGACCGCTCGACGCACTCCCGGACCGCGGCCTCGATGGCCGCCCGCAGACCGTCGCCCCGCCCGGCCGCTGACGGCCGGGGCTGGTCGTCCCGGTCGGCCGGTGACCGGGGCGGCGGCACCGCCGGGCGCACGACCTGCGCCGGGGGTGCTGCCCGAGGCTCGGCGAGTTCGCCGTCGAGCCCGAGCGCCTCCTCGATGAAGATCACATCCGGGATGGCGAAGTCGCACACCGCTTTCAGCGCCGGCGGCCGGCCCACTCATCAGCATCGCCGACCGGCGGTCGTGTTCGCGGAGACGCATGAACACCGGGGTGAAGTCGGCGTCGGCCGACAGGATGATGAACTCGTCGAACCGGGTCGGGTGGGTCAGCGTGTCCAGGATGTCGAGCACCATGTGGATGTCGGCGCTGTTCTTGCCCATGCCGGTCAGCGGCGGGCAGTCGACCACCCGGAAGCCGGCGCGGGTGAAGTACGACCGGAACTTGCCGGACCGGCCGGGCTCGAGGTAGCAGATCCGGCGGAGCAGCACCCGCGGCGCCTCGTCGTCGTCGACCCGGAACGGGCCGAGTTCCGTCTCCATCCACTGCGCCCAGCGCGCCGGATCGGTGGCGAACGCCATCGCCGCCGCCGGACTGGAGTTGCGCAGGCCGAGGTAGACGTTCTCGAAGTCCACGAAGAGTGCCGCCCGGCGGTAGGACGGCGAAGACACGCCGGCCATCTACGGCGTTCCGGAGCTGACCACGGCGTGGTCGGCGATCTTCGGCGGGCGGTTCTCGTACGGCGTGGACAGCACCACGGTCGTCCGGGTGGTGACGTTGGCCGCGGTACGGATCTCCTGCAGCAGCCGCTCGAGGGCGGCCGGCGACGCCACCCGGACCAGCAGCAGGTAGAAGTCCTCCCCCGCGACCGAGTAGCAGGAGTCGATCTCGGGCAGGTGGGCCAGCCGCTCGGGCGCGTCGTCGGGCTGGGACGGGTCGAACGGGCGGATCGCCACGAAGGCGGTGAGCGGCAGCTCGAGGGCCTCGTACGACACCCGGGCGGTGTACCCGGCGATCACCCCGCGCTGTTCCAGCCGGCGGACCCGCTGGTGCACCGCCGACACGCTCAGCCCGACCCGTTCGGCGAGGTCGGTGTAGGACAGCCGGCCGTCTGCGGTGAGGGCGCCCACGATCGCCCGGTCGATGTCTTCCACGGCGACACGATACTCACCCGAACCGGTCTAACGGGTCAGGGAGCGGCTGATCACCATTCGCTGGATCTGGTTGGTGCCCTCGACGATCTGCAGCACCTTGGCCTCGCGGAACCAGCGCTCCACCGGATGGTCGGCGACGTACCCGGCCCCGCCGAGCACCTGCACCGCGTCGGTGGTGACCTTCATGGCCATGTCGGTGGCGAACAGCTTGGCCTTGGCCGCCTCGATGCTGAACGGCCGGCCGGCGTCCTTGAGCCGGGCCGCGGCCAGCGTCAGCGCCCGGGCCGCGGACACGCCGGTGGCCATGTCGGCCACCATGAATCCGAGGCCCTGGAAGTCGCCGATCGGCCGGCCGAACTGCACCCGTTCCCGCGCGTACGCGGCGGCGTGGTCGACCGCGGCCTGGGCCAGCCCGACGGCGCAGGCGGCGATGCCCAGCCGGCCGGCGTCGAGCGCCTGCATGGCGATCCGGAAGCCGGCGCCCTCGCCACCGACCAGCCGGTCGCCGCAGATCCGGGCGCCGTCGAACGCGATCGCCGCCGGGGCGGAGGCGCGCAGACCCATCGTCCGTTCCGGCTTCTGCGGCACGATCCCGGGCGTGTCGGCGTCGGCCAGCAGGCAGGACACGCCGGAAGCGCCGGACCCGCCCGTACGGCAGAAGACGTCGTAGAAATCGGCCCGGCCGCCGTGGGTGATCCAGGCCTTGGTGCCGGTGACCACGTAATCGTCGCCGTCGAGGACGGCGCGGGTCTGCAGGTTCGCGGCGTCGGAGCCGCCGCTGGGCTCACTGAGGCAGTACGCGCCGAGCAGTTCGCCGCCGAGCATGTCGGGCAGCATCTTGCGCTGGCGTTCGGTGCCGTACGCGGACACCGGGAAGCAGGACAGGGTATGCACGCTGACCGACTCGGCGATGCCCAGCCAAGTCCCGGCCAGGATCTCCAGAACCTGCAGGTAGACCTCGTACGGCTGGGCCCCGCCGCCGTCCGCCTCGGGGTAGGGCAGCCCGAGCAGACCGGACCGGCCGATGGTCCGCAGCAGGTCGCGCGGGAACTCGCCGCGGGCCTCGAAGTCGGCGGCCTTCGGGGCGAGCTCACGCTGCGCGATCTCCCGGGTCAGGTCCAGGAGGTCGTACGCCTCGTCGGTCGGCAGGATCCGGTCAACGCTCACCCCGCCAGCTTAACGAACGTTTGGGTCCCTGGTCGCCGGCCGGGCGAACAGTTCCTCCTCGGGCGCGTCGAGGAGGATCACGGCGACTGGGTCCAGACCAGGCTCACGTACACGCCGTACGTGGCGGAGAAGGCGGTCAGCCCGGCGAGCACGGCCGGCGCCACCAGCCGGTTGCGGCTACGGGCCAGCCCGTACGCGACCGGCAGCAGCAGCGGGAACGCCGGGATCAGCATCCGCGCCTTGGCCCAGAAGTAGCCGTCGCCGAGGAACACGATCAGCACCAGCACCCCGGCGTACACCAGCAACGGCCAGGGGATCCTCTCGCCGGCGGCCACGACCAGCAGCAGCACCGCGAGCGCCACCACCGCGGTGGTCACCGCGATGACCAGCGGCTGCGGCACGTCCATCAGCTGGCCGGCCCGGTCCACGGTGTACTGGCCGAGGTCGAAGCCCATCTTCCAGGCGTCGTTCTGCACCTGGAAGTAGGCGTTCCAATGACCCAGCCGGTGCCCGACCCACCACATGTACCCGACCTGGCCGAGCGGGGCGATCGGCATGGCCAGCCACGCCGTCCACCGCGCCGGCCGGCGGACCACCTCGACCAGGGCGGCCAGCCCGACCGCGGCGATCAGCGCGGCCGCGGTCGGCCGGGTCACACCGGCGAGCACACACAGCCCGGCGGCCGGCAGCCACCGGCCGCGCAGCACGAAGTAGAGGCTGAACACGGCCAGCGCGGTGAACAGGGTCTCGCTGTAGGCCATCGACTCGACCGACGCGTTCGGGATCACCGCCCACACCGCGGCCAGGATGACGCCGGCCGTCCGGCTCCGCAGATGGGTGCCCAGCAGGTAGAGCCCGGCCGCGGCGGCCAGGCCGGCGGTCCAGGCGACGGCCAGCGCGGCCACCGTCACGCCGCCCGGCAGCACCGCGCCGAACGCCTTGATCAGGGCCGGGTAGAGCGGGAAGAACGCCAGGTTGGTGGTGCCCGGGCCGCCGGTCACCGAGACTCCGACGACAGTGTCGTAACCACCGGTGACGATCGACGAGTACCAGAGCGCGTCGAACCGCTGCCCCAGGACGTACAGCAGGCCCCAGCCGCGCTCGTCGGCGGCGTAGCCGGACAGCACCGCCAGGCAGACCGCGCGCAGCAATGTGTACAGCCCGGCGGCCAGCAGCAGGCCGGTCCAGATCCGGCGCGCCCGGACCGGAGCCGCCGGCCCGACCTCCGCCGGCTCGACCTCCGCCGGCTCGACCTCCGCGGGCTCGACCTCCGCGGGCCGGGCAGCCGACTCGGTCTCTGCCGGGCGGGTGGCCGGAACCGCCCGTGGGAGGGCCTCCGTGGCCGGGCGGGGCGGGAGGTTCGGGATTTCGTCGTGCACGCCAGGATGCACCGGGCCTCCGAGCGGAAGGAAGTCGGCCGACAACCCACGGTAGCGCCGGCGGCCGGGTCGCGCCTCCGCTGAGTGGACTGTGCGAGGCTGGCCGGGTGACCGATCGCCCGCTGCTCGCCGTCGACGCCCCGAGCCTGTACTTCCGCGCCTTCCACGGCATTCCCGAGAACGCCGCGCGGACATCGGCCGGGGAGGCGGTCAACGCGGTCCGCGGGTTCATGGACATGATCGCCCAGCTGGTCCGCACTCGCCACCCCGACCGGCTGGTGTGCGCGCTCGACGCGAGCTGGCGCCCGGCCTGGCGGGTGAAGCTGGTGCCGTCGTACAAGAAGCACCGGGTCGCCCACGGCGACGTCGAGGAGGTGCCGGCCACGCTGGTCCCGCAGATCCCGGTGCTGCTCGAGGTGCTCGAGGCGGTCGGCATCCCGGCCTTCGGGGTGAAGGGGTACGAGGCCGACGACGTGCTCGGCACGCTGGCCGCCACCCAGCCCGGCCCGGTCGAGGTGGTGTCCGGCGACCGGGACCTGTTCCAGCTGGTCGACGACGAGCGCGGCACCCGGCTGCTGTACTGCGGGCGGGGCGTGGCCAAGCTCGAGGACGCCGACAACGCGCTGGTGGAGAAGAAGTACGGCGTTCCGGCCCGCTGGTACGCCGACTTCGCGGCGATGCGCGGCGATCCCAGCGACGGGCTGCCGGGCGTGCCCGGGGTGGGCGAGAAAACCGCGGCCCGGCTGATCAGCCGGTACGGCGGCGTCGAGGCGATCGTGGCCGCGCTGGACGATCCCGATGCCGGATTCGCCCCGGGCGTACGGGCCAAGCTGGCCGCGGCCACCGGCTATCTGGAGAAGGCGTTGCCGGTGTGCAAGGTGGCCCTCGACGTGTCGCTGCCGGCGTTCGACCCGGCGCTGCCGGCCGCGCCGGAGGACCCGGACCGGCTGATCGCCCTGGCCGAGCGGTGGAACCTGGCCGGCTCGGCCCGCCGCCTGGTCGACGCCTTGGCCGCCGCGGCGGCGGCTTGACGACCGCGGCGGCTTGACGACCGCTGCTGCGGCAGGACGACCGCGAGGCGGGACGACCTACAGGCCGGTCTTGTCCTTCCAGCGGCGCCGCACCAGCACCACGCCGGCCAGGACGACCAGCGCCCCGACGACGACCCAGATCCACCACGTCGTGCTGCCGCCGGTCTTGTCGGCCGCCGGGGCCTGCGCGGCCGCGGTGGTCGGCGCCGCCACGGCCGCCTGCGGCGCGGCGGACGACGGGCCGCCCAGCGAGCCCGGCCCGGTCGCCGCGCGGGTCGGGCCGGCCGACGAGGACACCGTCGGGGTGATCTCGGCCGACCCCGGCTTCAGCACCAGCAGCGGCGCCGGGTTGTCCGGTTCGGCCTGACCCGGGTTCTGGATCTCGATCCAGCGGGAGATGTCACCGTTGCCGTACGTCTCGAGGGTCTTGAACGACAGTCGGGTGACCCCGGCCGGGAGCCGGGCGAGCTTCACCGACCAGACCGCGTCCGTGCCGGTCTTCAGCGCCTCGCCGGCCACGGTGAAGCCGTCCGCCGCCCGGGTGAAGGTCCAGCCCGCCGGCAGCTTGGCCGCGGTGACCGAGGTCGGGGCGATGCCGGTGGGCAGTACCACCCGCTCCGACTTGATACCGGCGGCCGGGTTCTCGGCCTCACCGGTGAAGGTCAGCGTGACGTTCGTGGCCCCGGCGGTGGTCTTGTCCGCCTTCACCTCGACGTGGGCGAAGGCCGGACCGGCCAGCCCGGCCAAGGCGAGACCCGCGACGGCGGACACGGTCAAGATCCGGAACCTGGTGCGCACGCGGGCAACCTACCTTCGACGGGAAGATCCGAGACTATGCAACAGTCGCCGGTCGACAGCGGAAAGTTCCCGGGAATCGCGCGGCGTGTCCCTAGCCGTCGCCACGGCGCGCCGGGACGCCGGCCTTATGCGCGCCGCCGCCGGCCGCCTCGTGTGCGCCGGCCGCCTCGTGTGCGCCCGCGCCGGCCGCCTCGGGTGCGCCCGGACGGCCGGCTCCGGACGACACCGCGCCGGCCGAGTGCTCTCCCGACTTCAGCCGGTGCTCAGCCAGCACGTCGTAGCCGGCCGCGAGCAGCGCCACCACCACGAACCCCAGCGTCACGATCAGCGCCGTCCGCAGCGAGTGGTCCCAGCTGCGGGTGGCCGCCAGCCGGGCGAAGAAGACCGACCCGACGGCGGCGATGCCGACCGCGCTGCCGATCCGCTGCCCCGTCTGCAGCACCGCGCCCGCGCTGCCGCCCCGGTCCCGCGGCACCTCGGCCAGGGTCAGCGTCTGGTTCGGGCTGATCACGAACCCGCTGCCGACGCCGGCCACCAGCAGCGCCGGCGCGCACGCCCACCCGGCGTTGTGGCCGGGCACGAAGGCCAGGATGACCAGCACGCCGATCAGGCCGACGGTCACCGTGGCCAGCCCGATCACCACCAGCGGGCGGCCGTAGCGGTTGACGATCCGCCCGCCGATCGACGCCGTCACCGCCGACCCGACGGCGAACGGCAGCGACGACAGGCCGGCCTGCAGCGCGGTGTAGTGCAGCCCGGACTGCAGGAACAACGTGTACACGAAGAAGACGGTGGTGAACCCGGCGAAGTAGAGCAGTCCGACGAGCGCCCCCAGCCCGTACGACCGGATGGTGAAGAGGCCGAGGTCCGCGACCGGGGTGGCCCGCCGGCCGTACCGCCGCTCCCAGCCGACGAATGCGCCTAAGAGGACGAGCCCCACCGGGATGAGCGACCACTTGCCGGCGCCGTGCCACTCCCGTTCCTGCACCAGAGGCAGCAGCAGGGCGAGCACGCCCAGTCCGAGCAGCACCACGCCGACCGGGTCCAGGCTCTGGTGTTCCGCCGCTTTTGTCGCCTTGCCGGGGATCCACAGCCGGCCGAGCACGATGGCGAGGATCCCGATCGGCACGTTGATGTAGAAGATCCACCGCCAGCCGTGTTCCGCCCCGAAACCCTGGATGAGCAGGCCACCGAGCAGGGGGCCGATCGCGGTCGAGATGCCGATGACGGCACCCAGCACGCCGAACGGCTTGCCCCGCTCGCGTGGTTCGAACAACTGCTGGATCAGCCCGGACACCTGCGGGATGACCACGCCGCCGGCCGCGCCCTGGACCAGCCGGGCGACGATCAGCCACAGCGGGCCGGTGGCGGCGCCGGCGGCCGCGCTGGCCAGCGTGAACCCGGCCACGCCGAGCATGAAGACGTTACGGCGGCCGCGGGCGTCGCCGTACCGGCCGGCCGGCACCAGCAGCAGGCCGAAGGTGAGCGCGTAGCCGGACAGGATCCACTGCAGCTGCCCCGAGCTCAGATGCAGGTCGTCCCGGATCGAGGGGAGGGCGACGTTGACGATGCTGACGTCGAGCAGGGTCATGAAACCGGCGACGAGCGCGACGCTCATCGCCCTCCAGCGAGAATCCACGTCGGGGGGCTTCCCCCGGCCGGGCCGGACAAACTAGCGGTACGGGAGCGCGACGTCACACGCCAGCTCACCGGCGCCGGGCGGGTAGCCATAGACCTCGCGGGCGGCGCCGGCGGTGTCACCCGAGATGATCGGCACGAAGCCGTG
>CAXSDA010000001.1:219724-269451 GCA_964236515.1 uncultured Actinoplanes sp. | reverse complement strand
CGGCGCCGGCCGTGGTGTAGCCGTGGTCACGGACCCAGCGGTGCACCGCGTCGTAGACCGACAGGATGCGCGGCAGCTCGAAGTGCCCTGTCCGCACCGGGATGTAGGCTTCCCGGTGGGCCGGTTCGACCCGGGTGGCGTCCTCCGGGCGTACGGGCAGGCACACCTCGACCGGGCCTTCGGTGTCCTCGCCGACCGGCCGGTGGAAGATCACGAACCGCGGGCCGGCGGCGCCCACGCCGTCGGTGAGGCGGGCGGTGGCGGCCTCGATCCATTCGCCCAGCCCGGCCGTGGTGACCCGCTTCAGCTCGCTGCGCACGTGCTGCTCGGGCACCTCGCGGACGGACACGGCCCACTCGTCGGGCGGCGGCGCCTCCCCGGCCAGGTTGCGCACCAGCCGGTCGGCCAGCTCCCGCTGGGTGGCCAGCCGGCGTTCCACCCCGGACCAGTACGCGGCCAGCCGGTCGGCCGCGCCCGGCCCCGGCGCCCCGAGGATCTCGGCGATCTCGGTCAGCGGCATGTCGAGCCGCCGCAGCAGGGCGATCAGCCGGCCGGCGTAGAGCTGGTGCGGGGCGTACCGGCGGTATCCGGTGGCCTCCACCACCTCGGCCGGGCGCAGCAGTCCGGACCGGTCGTACAGGTGCAGCGCCCGCACCGACAGACCGGACAACCGCGCGAACTGCCCGATCGTCAGCAATCAGGCCAGCCGGTACAGGCGCAGGTCGGCGATGCTCCACCAGCTGCCGCTGCTGCCGGTCGAGGTGATCCGCAGGTAGCGGGCCTTGCCGTGCACGTCGGCGGTGGTGAGCTGGCCGGTTCCCGGGCCCGAGGCCAGGGTCGTGAAGGTGACCCCGTCCAGGCTCCCGGCCAGCGTCCATCCGCGGGCGTAGTCGCCGAGGTTGCCGCCCGCGTCGATCTGCACCCGGTCGAAGATCGTCGGCCGCCCCAGGTCGGCCTGCAGGTACTGCCCCGGGGCCTGGGCGGCGCCGCTGGACCAGCGGGTGGAGGCGTCGCCGTCGACCGCGGCCCCCGGGGTCTCCCCCGCCGGGTCGGCGGTGGCGGTGGCCCCGACCAGCGGGACGGCCCGGTACGCCGGGCGCAGCTGCTTCGACGCGGGCCAGGTGAACGTGGCCAGCGCGCCGCCGGGCAGGGTGTAACCGAACTGCTGGTCCCCGACGGCCACGGCGAAGCTGCGCGGGTCGTCGTTCTCGTTGTGCACGATCAGCGCGGTCGAGCCGTCCGGGTTGGTGAAGGCGACGTCCATGATTTGGCCGTTCCAGCCGGTGGTGCCGAACGACGTGCTGCCGATCCGGACCGCGCCCGGCCGGACGAACTCGGCCGCGTGGCCGATCGTGTAGTACTCGGCGTTGCGGGTGACCGTGCCGTCGTCGTTCACCGTCAGCTGGGCGTCGCAGGTGTCGCAGCCGCCCAGGTGCGGGCCGCTCTTCTCGTCGAGCGCGATGTTCCAGTTGACCGCCGACTTCGCCCAGTTCCGGGTGGTGCCGATGATGATGTTGCGGGCGTGCCAGGTGAGGGTGCCGCGGAAGGTCTGGTCCGGGGTGTCGGTGGCGCCGTGCGAGCCGGAGCACTCGGTGAACCAGATGCCCTTCTTCGGGAACGCGTCGTGCAGGAGCGTCTGGGCGCTCGGATCGCCGGAATAACAGTGGTACGCAGTCCCGGCCAGCCATCGTGACGCCGGCGATCCGAGCAGCTTGTAGGGGTAGTCCGTCTCCGGGTCCTCACCGGGCGGGGTGCTCGCCACGTCGCCGGGGTGGGTGGTCCAGTTGTGGTCGTACCCGAGGATCTTCGTGTCCAGCCCGGCCGCCCGCAGCAGCGGCCCGAGACGTTCGATGACCGCGGCCTCCTGCCGGACCGGCATGTCGGTGCCGGGGTACCCGCTGGGCTTGCGGTTCTGCGGCTCGTTCTGCACCGTCAGGTAGTCCACGGTGACGCCGGCCCGGGCGTACGCCTGGACGAACTTCACCAGGTAGCGGGCGTACGCGTCGTACACGCGGGGGTCGTCGACGAGGCGGCCGCCGATCAGCGAGTCGCCGGTCTTCATCCAGGCGGGCGGACTCCACGGGGTGGCCAGCACGGACAGCTGCGGGTCGAGCTGCTTGGCCCGGCGCAGCAACGGCAGTACCTGGGCGGTGTCGTGGGCGACGCTGAAGTGCTTCAGGGCGTAGTCGGTCCGCCCCGCGGCCACGTCGTCGTACGTGTAGTGCTGCGCCGCCGCGGTGAAGTCGCTGGATCCGACGGGCTGCCGGAGGAAGCTGATGCCGATGCCCGTACGGGCGTCGAACAGCGACCGCATGGCCGCGTCCCGGGCCGCCGGGGTGAGCCGGTAGAGCACCGCCGCCGACGAGTCGGTGATCGACGCGCCGAAGCCGTCGACGCTCTGGTACCGCGCGTCCGGGTCGACCACGATCGTCGGGTCCGGGCTGGTACCGCGGCCGAAGGTGACCGGCGCCTGTTCCTGCAGCAGCTGCGCCCGGTCCGGCGTGGTGACCCAGACCCGTGCCTGCACGGCCGGCGCCGGACGAGCCGGTGCCGGATGTGCCTGGGCCGGAACGGCGCTGCCGGCCGCCACCAGGATGCCCACGGCGACCGCGGCTGATGCTCGTCTCATGTTTCCCCCTCTGAAACAGCCCATCGACAGGAAACAATCCGGAAACGCCGCTGTCAATGATTTCCGCGCCCCGATAAGGTGCTGATTGTGAAACAGCCGCCTGTAACAAAACCGACCGTGCGCGCCGTCGCGGCGGCCGCGGGCGTGTCCATCGCGACCGTGTCCCGGGTCCTCAACGGCCAGGGCAACGTCACCCCCGAGACGCGGGCGCTGGTCGAGCGGACGGTCGCCGGGCTAGACGGTCCGGGGCCGTACCCGCGTGGCGGCCCCCGGCCGATCGCCGGTTCGGTCTTCGTACGCTGCCCGTACGTGCTGACCGACTATTTCGGGGTGATCGTGTCGTCGGTGGCCGAGACCCTGGCCCGGTACGGCCGGACGGTCCTGCTGCACGCCGGCGAAGCCGTCCAGAACGCGCCGGCGCTGTCCTCGCTGCCGGCCCGGGCCGGACTGGCCGGGGCGGTGCTGGTGCTGCCCCCGGAACCGGCCGACGACCTGGCCGCCCTGCAACGCCGGCGCTTCCCGTACGTCGTGGTCGACCCCCGCCTGCCCCCGCCCCGCGACCTGGTGGCCGTGTCCGCGGCCCACACCGCTGGCGCCCGCACCCTGACCGCCCACCTCACCGGGCTCGGCCACCGCCGGATCGGCGTGATCGCCGGACCGGAGGAGTGGCTGGCCACGGACGCCCGCCTGGCCGGGCACGCCGCCGCCCTGGCCGACGCGGGCGAGCTGCTCGACCGGTCCCTGGTCCGGCACGTGGAGCCGACGATGGCCTGGGGCCGCTGGGCCGCCGGGGAACTGCTCGACCTCTCCCGCCGGCCGACGGCGCTGGTCGGCTTCAACGACAAGACGGCGGTCGGGGCACTGCAGGCGGCGGCCGAGCGCGGGCTGCGAGTGCCGGATGACCTGTCGGTCGCCGGGTTCGACGACATCGACCTGAGCCGGGCCACCGCGCCGCCGCTGACCACCGTCCGGCAGCCGCTGCAGGAGATGGGCCGGATGGCCGTCACCCTGCTGATGCGCCTGCTGGAACGCCACGACCTGGAGGCCCTGCACGTCGAGCTGGCCACCGAACTGGTCGTCCGGCAGTCCACCGGCCCGGCTACGGTGCCGGCATGACGTCGTTCGTGGTGGTGGGGTCGGGGTGGCGGGCCGAGATGTTCTGGCGGCTGGCGGACGGTCTGCCGGAGGTGGACTGCCTGGGCGCGGTGGTTCGCACGCCCCGCGAGCTGCCCGTGCCCACATTCGCCTCGCTGGACGACGTACGGCCCGATTTCGTGGTGACCGCGGTGCCGTGGGACGCGAACCCGGCCGTGGTGGCGGACGCGGCCGCCCGCGGGCTGCCGGTGCTGTCCGAGACGCCGCCGGCGCCCGACCGGGCCGGTCTGGAAGCGCTGTGGGCGGCCACCGGGGGCACCGGGCTGGTCCAGGTGGCCGAGCAGTACCTGCTGGTCCCGGCGCACGCCGCCCGCCTGTCCGCCGTCCGGGCCGGGCTGATCGGCACGCCGACCCAGGTCCAGGTGTCGTCGACCCACCAGTACCACGCCGTCTCGCTGATCCGGGGTTACCTCGGCGGCACCGCCCGCACGCCGGTCACCGTGCGCGCCACCCGGACCACGGCGCCGCTGGTGGATCCGCTGACCCGGGACGGCTGGACCGGCGACGACACCCCGGTACCGGCCACCACGACGATCGCCACGCTCGACTTCGGCGACGGCCGGTCGGGGCTCTACGACTTCACCGACAATCAGTGGCACAACCAGCTGCGGTTCCGGCGGCTGCTGGTGCGGGCCACGCACGGGGAGCTGCGGGACGACGAAGTGGTCCGGCTGGCCGGCCCGAAAACCATCGTCCGGACCCCGATCGTGCGCCGGCAGACCGGGTACGACCTCGACCTGGACGGCTACGAGACCGACCACCTGACGCTCGGCGACCGCGTGCTGTACCGCAACCCCTACCCGGGGCGGCGCTGGAACGACGAGGAGATCGCCATCGCCTCCCAGCTCGACGCCATGGCGGCCTGGGTGCGCGGCGCCGGTCCGCCGCCCTGTCCGCTGGCCGACGGCGCCCACGACCATCTGATCGCACTGGCCATCGACGAGGCCGCCGGCACCGACCGGACGGTGACGACGGGCCCCGCACCCTGGGCCTGACACTCATGCCCGCCCGTTCCCGGCCGATACGGACTTCAGGGACGGCAACGGCGGGGAGGTGGACGCATGGGCTCGCGGGTCGCTCGCGCGTGCGTCGCCGCCTGGTTCGGGGCGCTCACGGCCGTCTACTACGCGTTCCCGGGGACGCACGTGATCAGCTGGACCCTGATCGGCGCCTCCTCGGCCGCCGCGGTCATCGTCGGCGTCCGGCAACACAAGCCGGAGCGCCCCCTCGCCTGGTACCTCCTCGCGGTGGCGCTGGTGCTCTTCACCACCGGCGATACCTGGTACAACATGCTGCTCTCGGCCGGCCTGCCGGTGCCGTCCCCCGGCCTGCCCGATGTGTTCTATCTGCTGGTGTACGTGTGCATGTCGGCAGGTCTGCTGGTGTTCATCCGGTCCGGTTCCGGCGACGGCAACCGGGCGGCGATGCTGGACGCGCTGGTGCCCACCGTCGGGGTGGGCCTGCTGGCCTGGGTGTACTGGATCGCCCCGTACACCCGCGCCGAGGACCTCACGGTCCTGCAGAAACTCGTCGCGGTCGGCTACCCGCTGGGCGACGTGCTCGCGCTCGCGATGATGCTGCGGCTGCTCACCGTGCCCGGCCGGCGGCCGCGGGCGGCGATCCTCCTCGCCGCCGGCGTGCTCGGCCTGCTGGCCTCGGACATCATCTACGGCCAAGGCCAGCTCAACGAGAACTGGACCGTCGGCGGCCCGATCGACCTCGGCTGGATCATCTACTACGCCGGGTTCGGCCTGGCCGCGCTGGACCCGTCGATGCGCCGCCTGACGATGCGCACCGAGACGTTCGCCGATCAGGCCAGCAGCCGCCGGCTGGTGTTCCTGGCGATGGCCGCGCTGATCGCGCCGGCCGTGCTCTACCTGCAGTACGCCCGGGACGGCGCCGCCGACGCGCTGATCATCGCGGCTGCCGCCGCGGTCATGTTCCTGCTCGTCCTGCTGCGGGTGGCCGACCTGCTCAGGTCCCAGCGGCAGGCCGGCGGGCGCGAGCGCACCCTGCGCCAGGCCGGCGCCTCGCTGGTGTCCGCGACCACCACCGAGGAGGCGGTCGAGGCGCTGCGCCACGCCGTGGCTGCCCTGCTGCCTACCGACCGCCCGTACACCCTGAGCATCGGCCAGGACCCCGCGCCCGCGGGCGGGCCAGCCCTGACGTATCCGGTGGCCGGCGTCGGCGTGGTCGAGCTGCGGGCGGCGTCCGGCGTCCTGCGGCCGGTGACCGGCGCGCTGGAGACCCTCTGCGGCCAGGTCGCGGTGGTGGTGGAGCGGATCGGCCTCTCGGCCGAGGTCGCCCGCCGGGACAGCGAGGCCTATTTCCGTACGCTCATCCAGAGCGCCTCCGACGTGATCCTCATCGTCGGCGACGACGACCGCATCACCTACGCGAGCCCCTCGTCCGAGAACGTCCTGGGTTACGCCGACCTCACCGGCGCCCCGCTGGCCCGGCTGATCGCCGACACCCACCACGCGGCGCTGCTGGAGGTGCTGGTGCAGAGCCGGAACGGCCGGGGCGAACTGGCCGGCGTCGACCTGACCGCGGTGTGCGCCGACCGGCGGCTCGTACAGGTCGAGTGCTCTGCCCGGGATCTGCGCGACGACCCGACCGTGGGCGCGCTGGTGCTGACCGTCCGCGACGTCACCGACCGCCGGCGGCTGGAGAACGACCTCACCCATCAGGCGTTCCACGACGGCCTGACCGGGCTGGCCAACCGGGTGCTGTTCCGTAACCGGCTGGAACACGCGTTCGCCCTGGCCGCCCGGGACGAGAACACCCTCGGCGTGCTGTTCGTCGACCTCGACGACTTCAAGGAGGTCAACGACACGCTCGGGCACGCCGTCGGCGACCAGCTGCTGGTCGCGGTGGCGCAGCGTATCCAGAAGGCGATCGGCCCGGCCAACACCGCGGCCCGGATGGGCGGCGACGAGTTCGCGGTGCTGATCGAGAACGGCCGGGACGCCACGGTGGCCGAGGACGTGGCCGGCCGGGTGGTGGCCGCGCTCAGCTCCCCGGCCGAGGTCAGCGACGGTCTCGGCGGCACCCACGTGGTCAGCGGAGCGGCCAGTGTGGGCGTCGCCACCAACCACGACGCCGACTCCGCCACCGAGCTGCTGCGGCACGCCGACCTGGCGCTCTACCTGGCCAAGAGCGCCGGCAAGAACGTTTGGCAGCGGTATCGGAGCGACCTGCACACGGCGATGGTGGAGCGCCTGGAGTTGCGCACCGCCCTGCACGAGGCGGTCGACGACCACCAGTTCGTGCTGCAGTACCAGCCCATCGTCGACCTGGTCACCGGGACCGTGGCCGGTGTCGAGTCGCTGGTCCGGTGGCAGCACCCGGTCCGCGGGCTGCTCGGCCCGAACCACTTCATCGAGCTGGCCGAGGAGAACGGCGCCATCGTCCCGATCGGGGCGTGGGTGCTGAACGAGTCGCTGCGCCAGTTCACCGAATGGAAGGCGGCGGTGCCGGACAGCCCACTGACCTACGTCAGCGTGAACGTGTCGGCCGGCCAGTTCCGTACGCCCGGGTTCGTCGACCAGGTCCGGCAGGCGCTGGCCGACAACGGCGCCCGGCCGGAGTGGCTGCTGCTGGAGATCACCGAGAGCCTGGTGCTGCACGACGTCGACCAGGTATGGGCCGATCTGCGCGAGTTGCGGGCGATGGGGATCCGGATCGCCATCGACGACTTCGGCACCGGGTACTCCTCGCTGAGCTACCTGCGGCAGATGCCGGTGGACATCCTCAAAATTGACAAATCGTTCATCGACGACATGATCGGCAGCGCGCAGCAGCGCGCGCTGGTCAACGCGATCGTCACGCTCGCCCGCAACCTCGACCTGTCGGTGGTGGCCGAGGGCATCGAGGACGCACCGCAGCGGTCGCTGCTGGCCCGGATGGGCTGCCCGTACGGCCAGGGCTACCTGTTCTCCCGCCCGGCCTGGCCGGCCGACATCCGGAACCTGGTGGACGCCCCGGTGAGCGTCGGCGCCTGAGTCGCACTACCGGAGGATTGACGGCGCGCGCCGGCGACCACGCCGCCGCGATCGAGACGGCCGAGCACGCCGTCCACGTGCTGACCCTGCTAGGTCGCGACACCCCCGGGTCACGGTCGACGCCTGGTCCACGGTCGCCGTACGACGGAGCGCCGGCCGTGCTCTCCGGGCGCACTGCCCGCTTTCGACCGGGTGATCAAGGTCGGCAGCCCGGCGCCCAGCCGGGCTGCTGGCCGAACCGGCGGCGGAGATGCCCGACGCCTACGAGTCGCCGTCCGCGAGTGCGCTTCTCGACCTGGGCCGGACCCTGGCCGCCGCCCGCGACGCGTCGCTGCCGGTCGACGAGGAGACCGGGCTGCTCGTCCAGCGCAACCTCCTGTGGACGTCGCTCGTCGTCGGCCGGGAAGCCGCGCAGCGAGGGGACATCAAGCACCTCCTCGACGTGGCCGGACTGGGGGTCGCGTTCGTCCGGAAACTGGCCCCGGAGGTCGTCGCGGCCGGCGACGGCGAGGTGGACGCCGCCGTCGTGTCGGATCCCGCGGAGCTCGCGCGGTTCGAGGCCGAGTACCGCGCGGTGGTGGCGGGGCGTACGGCCGACCTGGGCCCGCGGCATCCGGTCACCCCGGCCACCACGGCCAAGCTCGCCGAGCTGCTCATCGCCCGGCAGTCGTGGTCCGACGCCGCGGTGGTCCCGGGTGAGCTGGCGGACGCGTACGACGAAGTCGATCACCCGGACACCGGCAACGCCCGCGAGGCACTCGACGGGGTCAGGACCCAGGAGGAACGTCGGTGAACCCGCCGCCGAGCCGGTACACCGACACGTGCGACGCCGAGTCGGCGGTGAACTCGGCCCCGGACCAGTCGGCGTGCCGGGACTCGAGCACGAACCCGGCCAGCCGGGCCATCAGATCCAGCTCGGCCGGCCAGACGTACCGGTGCGGGCTCCGGAACAGCCGGACCGGTCCGTCGCCGTACCGGAAGTGGTGCGACACCACCTGCTGGCGCAGGACGTCGACGGTGTCGACCTCGATGTAGCCGGGTTCGGCCGTCCCCACCGTGCCCGGGGCGCCCGGCGGCAACTGCCGCAGCTGGGGCACCCACAGCTCGACCACGAACCGGCCGCCGGGCGTGAGGTGCCGGGCGGCGTTGCCGAAGCAGGCCACCTGCTCGTCCTGGGTGAGCAGGTTGGAGATGGTGTTGAAGATCAGGTAGACCAGCGCGAACTCGCCCGGCGCGGTGGCCGTGGCCATGTCCCCGCGGATCACCGGCAGCGTCTGCTCGTCCACTGTGGTGCGCAGCTGCGCGATCATCGGCCGGGACAGCTCGATCCCGCTCACCGGCACCCCTCGCGCCGCCAGCGGGATCGCCACCCGCCCGGTGCCGACGGCGAACTCCAGCGCCCGCCCGCCGCCGGCGAGAGCGGCCAGCCGCTCGACGGCCGGCCCCAGCACCTCCGGCGCGAACATCCCCTCGCCCGGCGTGTCGTAGCTCTCTGCGGCGGCCTCGTTCCAGATCTCGTCCTGATCCATCGAGTGAGTGTTGCGATGGTGGCCCGGTCTGTCGATCGGATTCGTTGCGGACCGGAGGTGACCGCGCGTGCCCCTCGGTAGTGTCAGCTTCCCACCTGGGCAACGACGGCGAAGTTGGCCTTCACAGCGCACAACGTGGTGGTGGAAAGAAGTAAATCGCCTGATCGGGGTCGCCCGGAAGCCGATTCTCGTGTCCGCACGGTCACTGGCGCACTGAGATCAACGAAGTGGTGACTTCGGCGCGCGGCTGGGGTAGACCTGACGCCATGCCGAGTTACGAGATCAAGTGGAACGACGAGCGGGGCGACCAGACGCTCGAAGCCGACCAGGTTGTCTACGAGGACGGGATCTACGAGTTCTGGCGGGGCAACGACGCGTTCCTGCGCGTTCCCGAGTCGGACATCGACACGATCGACCCCGACCCGAAGTCCTGAGCGTGCGCGGAATCACCCGGGGCCGGTAATCGCGCCGGGTGATTCCGCTCCGTACCGATGGCAAAGTTCCACCCGTGTCCTCTGATCCTCTCGACAACGTCGTCTGGGCCGCGCTGACCGGCCCGCAGGCCCGCTTCGCCGAACGCCACGGCCGGGCCGCCCGGTTCGACCCGGAGGTCAGCCCCTTCCTCGGGATGGCCGACACCTGCGACCCGGCCGCCTGGGCCGACCTGGTCGCGCTGGTCGGGCCGGGAAGAGACCTGTTCGTGGCCGGCGCCCGGGTGCAGCCGCCGCTGGGCTGGAGCCGGGTCGGCGGGATCGGCGGGGTGCAGATGACCGGCGTCGACGTCGCCGCCGCCCACGACCCCGAGGCCGTCCGGCTGGGGACGGCGGACCTGCCGCAGATCCTCGACCTGGTGGCCCGCACCGAGCCCGGGCCGTTCGCGAAGCGGACCATCGAGTTCGGCACGTATCTCGGCATCCACCGCGACGGCGACCTGATCGCGCTGGCCGGCGAGCGCCTGCACGTACCGGGCTGGACCGAGGTCAGTGCTGTCTGCACCGACCCCGCCCACCGCGGGCAGGGGCTGGCCGCGCGGCTGGTCCGGGCGGTGGCGGCCGGCATCCGCGAGCGCGGCGAGGAACCGTTCCTGCACGCCGCCGGGACCAACACCGGGGCCATCCGGCTGTACGAGAACCTGGGCTTCCGGGTGCGGACGCCGGTGATGTTCGGGGTGTACCGGGAGGACGACGGTCGATCCTCTACTGACCGTAAGATCTCCCGGGGCCGGACCGCGCAATGATGGTGTCGTGTTCGTCCTTGTTCTGATCGGGTTCGCCGGCGGCCTGATCACCGGAATCTCGCCGTGTGTCCTGCCCGTCCTGCCGGTGGTGTTCCTGTCCGGGGCCGACCGCCGCCGGCCGTACCTGGTGGTGGCCGGGCTGACACTCAGCTTCACCCTGGTCACGCTGCTCGGCACACTGCTGCTGCGCGCCCTGCCGATCCCGGCCGACACGATCCGCTGGGCCGGGGTGGTCGTGCTAGTCCTGCTGGGCATCGGAATGATCGTGCCGCGGATCGAGGGCTGGCTGGAGAAGCCGTTCTCCTGGCTGCCGCAACGGCAGGTCGAGGACAAGCGCGGCGGGTTCGTGCTCGGCCTGGCGCTGGGCGCGGTGTACGTGCCGTGCGCCGGCCCGGTGCTGGCGGCGATCGCGGTGGCCGGCGCCACCGGGAGGATCACCGGGCAGACAGTTGCGCTGACCGTCGCGTTCGGCGTCGGCACGGCCATTCCCCTGTTGTTCTTCGCGATGGCCGGGAGTCACATGGCGGACCGGCTGCGGGCGTTCCGCAGCCGGCAGCGGCCGATCCGGATCGCCGCCGGCGCGGTCGTGATCGTGCTGGCGGTGGCCCTGAGCCTGAACGTCACCGACGTGCTGCAGCGCCACCTGCCGGACTACACGTCGGCGCTGAACAAGACGGTGGACCGGGCCAAGGCGCTGGCTCCCGGCGAGCACAGCGGCCCCTTGGACGCCTGCATCCAGGACGCTCTGAACAGCGCGCCGGCGGAGCTGCGGGACTGTGGCCGGGCGCCGTCGATCTCCGGGATCAGCTCGTGGCTCAACACGCCACCGCTGGCCACCCCGGCGGCGTACCAGGGCAAGGTCGTGCTGGTCGACTTCTGGGCGTACTCCTGCATCAACTGCCAGCGGGCTATTCCGCACCTCGAGGCCTGGGACTCCGCGTACGCCGGGGCCGGGCTCGAGGTGATCGGCGTGCACACCCCGGAGTACGCGTTCGAGCACGTCGCCGGCAACGTGGCTGCCGGCGCTAAACGGCTCGGCATGACGTACCCGATCGCGCTGGACAACGATTACAGGACCTGGAACAACTTCAACAACCAGTCGTGGCCGGCGTCGTACCTGATCGACTCGACGGGCAAGGTCCGCGACGTCAGCGTCGGCGAGGGCGACTACGGCGCCATGGAGGACCTGATCCGGGCGCTGCTCACCGACGCCCACCCGGGCACCCCGCTGCCCGCCGCCACGTCGGTCGCCGACACCACGCCGCAGTCGCCGTTCCAGTCCCCGGAGACGTACCTCGGGTCGGAGCGGGCCCAGTACTTCGACGGCGTCCCGGCGCTGCACCCGGGCACCGGGAGATACACGCCGTCGAAACAGCTGCAGCCGGACACGTTCACCCTCGGCGGCACATGGGCGGTGACGGCCGAGTCGATCACCTCCGGGCCGGGCGCGGTGATCGAGCTGAGCTACACCGCCAACGACATCTACCTGGACGTGGGCGGCACCGGCACGATCACCGCCACCGTGCAGGGGAAGACGACGACCTATCCGGTGTCGGGCGCCCCGAACATCTACACCGTGCTGCACCGCGACCGGCTCGGCCAGGGCACGCTGTCGGTGGCGCTCTCCCCCGGCCTCCAGGCCTACTCGTTCACCTTCGGCTGACGCGACAACGACGCCGGGTCAATAGCCGAACCCCTGTCCGATACGCGCCGAGGCCCAGAACCGAGCCCGCGGGCCGGGCCGCTGCCCGCGACAGGCCGTCCGCCCGCTGCGGGCTGAAGCGGTGGCCGGGCCGGGCTCAGGGAGCTCAGGTCCCGCAGGACGGCGAGAACCCGGCGGTTGTCGGCGCCGTCCGGGGGCAGCCCGAGCTTCCGAGCCGCGTCCTCGGCGATCACCACTCCAGCCCGGGGATTTCCCCAGGGCGGCTCAGATCTGGCCGTGGCTGGGCGGCGGGGTGTCGCTGAGGTCGAACGCGGCCAGGTGGTGGTACTTCCAGTCGACCGGGTCGTGGACGCTGTGGGTGCGGGCGTTGCGCCAGTGGCGGTCCAGGTCGTACTGGGACGCGGTGGAACTCGTGCCGCACAGGGCGAACAGCTCGGACGCGGCCTCGACGGCCACCTCGCTGCCGAACGCCTTGGCCGCCGCCACCGCCAGCGATCCCCGGGCCGCCTCCGCCGCCGACGCCGGGACCAGTCCGATCCCGTCGAGCGTGGCCGCGGCCGACGCCAGCAGCGCCTCGGCCGCGCGGACCCGGGCGGCCAGACGCCCGTACCGCCACATCACGTGCGGGTCGTCGACCGCCGCCGACGCGCCGGCCCGGACCGCCTCCGTGGACGGCCGCGCCTTGCTCCGCAGGTAGTCCCGGGCGTCGCGCAGCGCAGCCCCGGCGATACCGACCTCGATGGCGGTGTGGGTGAGCTGCCCGCGCGCGCCGAGCTGCTGCGGCACCACGTACGCGCCGGCGTAGTCGACGGTCACCGCCACCGGCGCCGCGGTGAACGTGGACGTGCCGGAGATGGTGGCGCGCTGGCCCATCACGTCCCAGTCGGTGTCCACGGCCACGCCCTCGCCGTCGCGGGGCACGAACGCCAGCACCAGCCGGCCGTCCTCGCCGAGCGCGCTGACCCCGATCCAGGCCGACGTCAGCGCGCCGGTGCAGTAGTACTTCACCCCGGTCAGCCGGCCCCCGGTGATCCGCGTCTTCAGGTCCTGGGCGTGGGTGCCGCCGCGCTCGGCCAGCGCGTTGCCGAGCCGCTGCCCGGCCAGCACGTCGGTGAACAGCCGCTTGCGGGCGTCCGGGTCGCCGTGCACGGCGAGCACGTCGACCAGCAGGTAATGGGCCTGCGGCACCTGGGCGATGGACGGGTCGGCGGCGGCGATGATGCGGGTGACCTCGGCCAGCGTCGACGGGCCGAGCCCGGGACCACCGTCCGCGGCGGGCACGGTGATGCCCAGCAGCCCGGACGAGTCGAGCGCGGCCAGCGCCTCGGCCGGCACCGCGTCGGCTCCGGCCCGGTCGCGGGCGGCCGCCCCGGGCGCGAGGAGGTCGGCCACCTGCTGGGCGGCCCGGACGGCGTGCTCGTGGCGATCGATGCGCTCAGTCACGCGCTCGATACTAGAGCCGGATCAGCCGGGCGCCGGGTCGGCCGGAGGCCGGTTCCAGGACGACCCGGAGACAGCGCGGCGGGGCGGCTTCCGGACGTACCGCAGCACCTCGTCGACCAGCGTGCGCGCGCCGTCGTCGATGCCGTAGTAGACCGACCGGCCCGCGCGTCTGCGGCGCACCAGCCGGGCCACCAGCAGGTGCCGGAGATGGTGCGCGATCAGCGTGGCGTCGATCGCCAGGTTCGCAGCCAGCATCGTCGGCGTGGCGTCGCCCTCCATGAGCACCACCAGGATGCGCAGGCGGTGCTCGTACGCCATGCCGAGCAGGACTTCGACCGCTTCGGAAAGGGGATCCGTCATGACGGGCACCACGATAGACCCCGATCCGGTCGACGGCATCAGCCCGCCGGGGTGATCAACACCGCCGCTCGCCGGCGGGCCCGGAGCAGCCCCTGCGACACGGCCACCCCGGCGATCACGACGAGGGCGCCGACCGGCTCGTTCCAGCGCAGCCGCTCCCCCAGCAGCAGCACGCCGGCCACCGTGGCCACCACCGGCATCAGGTACGTCACCGACGTCGAGGTGCTCGCCCCGGCCATCCGGATCACCCGCAGGTTCAGCACGAACGCCACCCCGGTGCCGAGCGCGCCGAGGGCCAGCACGGCCAGCAGCACCTCCGTCGACAGCCGCCACGGCGCGGGCGGCACCCCGGCGACCAGCGGCGCCACCACGGCCAGTTGCACCCAGGCCGCGATCAGCTGCCCGGCGGCCAGCGCCACCCCCGACTCGCCCCGGCCGGCGATGAACTTCTTCTGGTACGGGATCGCCACCGCGTAGCACATGGCCGCCGCGAAGCACATGAGCTGCCCGGTGAGCTGCGACCCGCCGACGCCGCGCCACACGCCGAGCACGACCAGGACACCGGCGAAGCCGACGGCCAGCCCGGCGACCCGGGCCCGGGTGAGCCGCTCGGTGCGGAACAGCAGCACGGCCAGTGGCAGCGCGACCAGCGGCGTGGCCGCGTTCCAGATGCCCGCCAGCACCGACGAGACGCGTTGCTCGCCGAACCCGAACAGGGTGAACGGCAATGCCACCCCGAGCGCGCCCACCACGACGAGGTGGCCCCACAGCCGCGGGTCGCGGGGCAGCCGGTCGCGGGTGACCGCGAGCACCACGAGCAACGTCAGCGCGCCGGCGGTGACCCGGCCGAAGGTCAGCCACAGCGGGTGCAGCTCCCGCACGCCGATCTTGATCAACAGGAAGCTGCTCCCCCAGATGAGGGCGAGCAGCAGGTACGAAGGGAGCCACGCCTTCACGGTCGTGTCACGGGCAACAGGGGTCGTCACCCCTGACACTCTGCCCTGGGGGTACGACAACTTCACGCGGTTTTCGGCCGCGGCGCTACCGCCCGGCGGAGCCAGAGGCGGACGATCTCGTCGGCGCAGCCCCAGCTGAGCGTCATGCCGGCACCGCCGTGGCCGTACGCGTGGATCACCGCCCCCGCCGCCTCGACCCGCGGTCCGCCGTCCCGGACCGGACGCAGCCCCACCCGGTCGGCCAGCCAGGTGGCGCCGGCCAGCGCGGGGGCCATCTCCCGCGTCGCGGCCAGGATCGCATCGCGGGTGGCCGGGTCCGGATCAGTGCGCCGGTCGTCGAGCTGGAACGTGCCGCCCAGCACCACGTCGGAGGCGCGCGGATGGATGTAGAAGCCCGCGCCGCGGATCGACGTGGTCAGCCCGGGGTTGGTGACCAGCGCGATCTGGCCGCGGGCCGGGCGTACGGCGGGATCGGCGGCCAGGTCCCGGGCCCCCAGACCGGTGGCGTTGACGACGACCGGGGCCGCCGACAGGGCCTCGTCCAGGGTGTCCACCCGGCGGCGCACCAGGTCCACCTGCCCGGCCAGCCACGGCAGATAGACGGCCATCTCGGCCAGCGGCGCCCGGAACCGCACCTCGCCGTCCGCCACCGTCGCGCCCGGCGGCGCCCACCACGGCAGCGCGTCGCCGGCGTACCCGAGGTTGCGGGTGTCCCGCAGCAGCAGCCCTGGGACGCCCTCGGCGTGCTGCCGCCCGAACTCGTCGTACGACCGCAGCCCCCACGCCCGTACGCGCGGGTCCTCGGCCATCCGCGTCGGGTACCAGACGGCCGCGGCCACCGCCGACACCGTGTCCAGGGGATCGTCGGCCGACCACACCTGGACGGCGGCGCCGGCCGACCGCAGCCGGATGGCCGCGGTCAGCCCGATGACCCCTGCGCCGACCACGACCACATCCGTCACGGCGGCCACGCTACGTCAGATCAGGTCCAGCGTCCGCGGGTCAGGCCCGTCGTAGTAGCGGTCCAGGACCTGCTGGAACACCGGCGGCGCGCCCTCGACCCGGGCGAAAAGGGTCATCGAGCTGCGCAGCTTGAGATCGTCGGGGGAACCCAGGATGGCCGACGCGGTCCGCCCCTCGACGCCGAGGACCGCCTCCGCCGCCTCGCGCAACCGCGGGCCGAGGACGGGATGGGCCAGGTAGGCGCGGGCCTCGTCCAGCGAGGAGATCGCGTACTGCCGGGCGGTCGGGCTGGAGCCCAGGCCGGCGATCTGCGGGAACACGAACCACATCCAGTGGGTCCGCTTGCGGCCGGCCCGCAGCTCGGCCACCGCGATTGCGTGCACGCCGCGCTGCGCGGTCACGAACCGTGCGAGGTCATCACTCACCCGGCCGACGCTACCGGCTCGTTCCCGGGGACCAGCCGCGAACCCGTCCCGGGACGGATGACCCGGCACGGGCGGGCCGCCTACGATCACGGCGTGGGCCCGGATGACGGTTTTCGTGGCGGGCGCCGGTTCGAGATCACCATCGCCGGCGTCCTGTTCGTGCTGCTCACCGGTCTGCTCCTGATCACTCCGGAGGGCCCCCGGACGGCGGCCGGGTACGCGGTCGCGGTCGTCCTGGCGGCGGTCCAGGCCGCCACCGTGACGGTGATCCGCCGGCAGCCGGAGGCGGCGATGGCGGTGGCGATCGCCGCCGGCGCCGGGCTGGAGGCGCTCAGCCCCCGGATCGGCTGGCTGGGCCAGGTGGCGGCCATCCTGGCCTGCTACGCCCGGATCCGGCCGCCGTCGCGGTCGCTGTGGGTGCTGGCCCTGCTGATCGCCGGCACGCCGTGGAAGCTGGCCTACGGCGACGGGAGTGACGTGCTGCTGGCCGCCGCCGGCCCGGCGCTGGGCTGGACGCTGGGCGAGCTGTGGCGGACCCGGCAGTTGCGCCGGCAGGACCTCCAGCGGCGCATCGTCACCGCGGAACGGGAACGGATCGCCCGCGAACTGCACGACGTGCTGGCCCACACGGTGTCGGTGATCGTGGTCCAGGCGGGTGCCGCCCGGGACGTCTTCGACACCCGGCCGGAGATGGCCCGTACGGCGCTGGCCTCGATCGACGCCGCCGCCCGGTCCACCCTGGCCGAGCTGCGGGTGCTGCTGCAGACGATGAGTGCCGGCGACGGCCCGGACCCGGACGGGCCGCAGCCGGGCCTGGGCCAGCTGGACTCGCTGGCCGCGTCGCTGAGCACGGCCGGGCTGCGGGTCGACCTCGACCTCGATCTCGACGTTCGTGGGGACCGGGCGCCCGGGCCGGAGCCGTTGCCGGCCGCGGTCGACCTGTCCGCGTACCGGATCGTGCAGGAGAGCCTGACCAACACCCTGCGGCACAGCCAGGCCGGGCAGGCCCGGGTGGTGGTCCGGCACGCGCCCGGGGCCGTCCGGCTGGAGATCAGCGACGACGGCCCGGCGCGCCCGGCGGGCCGGCTGGCCACCGAGACCGGGCGGCGCGGCATCGTCGGTATGCGCGAGCGGGCCCGGCTGCTGGGCGGCACACTGGACGCCGGACCGCGGCCGGGTGGTGGCTTCGCGGTGACCGCCGAGCTGCCGCTGGACGGGGTGCGCTGAGTGACCGTCAAGGTGCTGATCGCCGACGACCAGGAACTGGTCCGGGCCGGGTTCGCGATGATCATCGGGAGCCGCGACGACCTCGAGGTGGTCGGTGAGGCCGGCGACGGGCTGGCCGCGGTGGCGCTCGCCCGGGACCTCGAGCCGGACGTGATCCTGATGGACGTGCGAATGCCCCGGATGGACGGCATCGAGGCGACGAGATGCCTGGCCGGGAGCCGTGCGAAGATCATCATCCTGACCACCTTCGACCTGGACGAGCCGGTGTTCGCGGCGCTGCGCGCCGGGGCCAGCGGTTTCCTGCTCAAGGACATCCGGCCGGACGAGCTGGCCGACGCGGTCCGGCTGGTCGCCCGGGGCGAGGCGCTGCTGGCCCCGACGGTCACCCGGCGGCTGCTCGACCGGTTCGCCGCGGAGCTGCCCGGCGGCTCTCCCCCGCCGGCGCTGGACGCGCTCAGCGACCGCGAGATCGAGGTGCTGAAGCTGGTCGCGCGGGCGTTGTCCAACGACGAGATCGCCGAGGAGCTGACGCTGAGCCGGGCTACGGTGAAGACTCACCTGTCGGCCATCCTGACCAAGCTCGGCCTGCGGGACCGGGTGCAGGCGGCGGTGCTGGCGTACGAGACCGGCCTGGTCCGCCCGGGTACCGCTCCCCCTCGGGGATGACCCGAGGTCCGTTCCCGGGACCGATCCGCTCCCCGGCCACGGAAACTAACGTCCCTCCAAGAAGGAGGGAGCGAGATGTTGAAACGATTGTTGACCCTGCTGGCCGCAACTCCGCTGATCCTGGGCGGGATGACGGGTGCGGCCCGCGCCACCACCACGACCGCCGACTGCGGAGCGCTCACCCACGCCCACGTCGCCGGCGCCACCATCACCGCCGCCGCGCCCGTCGCGGACGGCTACTGCCAGGTCCAGGGCGTACTGAAGCCGGCCACCCACTTCTCGATCAAGCTGCCCCGGAGCGGGTGGACCGGCCAGTACGTGCAGCAGGGCTGCAGCGGCTTCTGCGGTTCCGTACCCGATCTGACCTTCTCCACGTTCGGGTTCCAGTGCGTGGCCGCGCAGAACCACCAGCTCGTGGTGGCCGGCGACGACACCGGGCACACCGGCGACCGGGCGGGCCAGGAACCGGCCATCTGGGGCGCCGACCCGCGGGCCCGGCTCGAGTTCGGGCTGCTGTCCGAGCACCGCCTGAAGCTGGCGTCGGACGCGGTGATCACCGCGTACTACGGGCACGGACCGTCCTACCGGTACTTCGACGGATGCTCGACCGGCGGCCGGCAGGCGCTGAACCTGGCGCAGCGGTTCCCGGCCGACTTCGACGGCATCCTGGCCGGCGCGCCGGCGAACAACCTCGCGCCGCTGTCGCTGCTCAACGCGTGGGTGGCCACCCGCAACACCGACGCGGCGGGCAAGCAGATCCTCGGCCCGGAGAAGATCCCGGCGCTGCACGCGGCCGTGGTCAAGGCGTGCGGGGCGGTCATCCCGGACCCGCGGCGCTGCGGGTTCCGGCCGTCGTCGATCGCGTGCCCACGCGGCGTCGACCGGACCGGCTGCCTGACACCGGCGCAGGTGGCGGCCGTGGTGGCGTTCTACCGGGGTCCGGACGGTCTCTACAACGGGGGGATGCCGTACGGGTCGGAACTCGGCTGGGTCGGCGAGTTCGTGGTCACCTCGGGCTCACCGCTGGACGGCGGCAACGGCAAGCTGGCGTACAACTGGATGCGGTATCTCGGCTACCCGGCGGTGCTGCCCGCCAGTTTCACGCTGACCGACGTGCGGTTCACCCAGGTCACGTTCGACCGGTTGAACCTGTTCGGCAACGCCGTCTACAACGCCAACGACCCGGACCTGGCGGCCTTCCGGCGGCACGGCGGCAAGCTGATCATGTATCACGGCTGGGCCGACCCGGCGATCCCGCCGTTCTCCACGGTGGACTACTACGCGGCGGTGCAGCGGCGGGGTGGGGCGGCCGCGTACACCCGGCTGTACATGATCCCGGCCGGTTACCACTGCCTGTTCGGGCCGGAGTCGACCACGGCGCCGTCGGAGATCGGGTTCCCCGAGTTCCTGCAGCCGCTGATGGACTGGGTGGAGGCGGGCACGGCCCCCGGCGTGATCGACGTGCCGACCTACAACGCCGACTTCTCCCAGCAGATCCGCGATCTCCAGGTGGCCCCGTTCGACGCGCTGGCCCCGGTGCACGCCGCCCCGGGCAGCCTGAACGCGAACTACCACTACGTCAGGCGCTACTGACCGTACGTCCGGCGCCCGGCCATCCAGGTGCCGAGCACCTCGATCCGGCCCAGGTCGCCCACCGGCACCTGGGCCGGGTCGGCGGACAGCCGGACCAGGTCGGCGACGGCCCCCGGGGCGATCCGGCCCCGGGTGTCCTCGGCCCGGGCCTGGTACGCGGCGCCCTCGGTCATGATCCGCAACGCCTGGGGGACGGTCAGGTGGTGTTCGGGCAGCCAGTCGGAGCTCACCGCGGTGGCCAGGCCGAGCAACGGGTTCATCGTGGTCACCGGCCAGTCCGAGCCGAAGGACAGGTGCGCGCCGCTGGCCCGCAGCCCGGCCATCGGGTACTGGGCGGCGCTGCGGTCCGGCCCGAGCCGGGGCATGGTGAGCAGCGTCTGCGTCTCGTCCGGCTGCGCCCAGAACGGCTCGAAGTTGGCGATGACCCCGAGCGCGGCGAACCGCGGCCGGTCGGCCGGATCGACCACCTGCAGGTGGGTGATGACCGGACGGCGGTCCCAGGCGGGGTGGCCGGCGACGGCCGACTCGATGGCGTCGAGGGCGTTCCGGACGGCGGCGTCGCCGATGGCGTGCAGGTGCACCCGGAACCCGGCGGCGTCGACGGCGCACACCGCGGCGGTCAACTCGGCCGGCTCCCACACGGCCATGCCGCGGTCGCCGGGGCAGTCGCAGTAGTCGTCGAGCATCAGCCCGGTGCCGGCCTCGATCACCCCGTCGGCGAAGAACTTGATCGTGTCCGCCCGGACCAGTTCGGAGCCGGCGGCGGCCCGGCGGGCGTCGGCGAACGACGGCAGCTGGTCCCGCCAGGCGCGCGGGTCGGCCCGCAGTGCCAGGTCGAACCGGGCGGCCAGGTCGGCGCCGAGGTACGCCTCGACGAAGCCCGAGTCCAGGTCGACCCAGGCGTCGGTGACCCAGGTCAGGCCGTACGACGCGGCGTACCGTCCGGCCCGTTCGGCAGCCCGGCGCAGGTCGGCCGGCGGTCGCGGCGGGACCAGCCGGAGCACCCGGTCGCAGGCGTCCCACTCGCGCAGCGTGCCCGCCGGGGAGCCGTCGGGGCGGCGCACGATCCGGCCCAGCGGCGGGTCCGGGGTCGCGGCGGTGAGGCCGGCCCGGCGCAGCGCCTCGGAGTTGCACCAGACCGTGTGGTAGTCGTTGGCCCGCAGCACCACCGGCCGGTCCGGCACGACCCGGTCCAGCCAGGCGGCGTCGAACACGCCGTCCGGAGTGAGCGCGGCCAGGTAGCCGGCGCCGGAGATCCACCTCTCGTCCGGGTGCGCGGCGGCGTACCCGGCGACGGCGGCGACCAGGTCGTCCACCGACTCCGCGGCGCCCAGCGCGGGTCCCTCCGGCTCGAGCGCGCCGAACATCGGGTGGGCGTGGCCGTCACCGAACGCCGGGTACAGGCAGCCGCCGTCCGGGTCGGCGCCGGGCAGCGGCTCGACGGCCACGATGGTGCCGCCGGACACGGTGATCCGGCGGTGGGCGTCGGTCAGTACCGGCACCGCATCACCGTCATCGTGTGCGCGCTCAGGTCGATCCGGCCGCCGGCCCGCCACACCCGTTTGCGGGCGGCCAGCAGCGGGTCGGCCGTGTCGAGCACGATCTCCCAGGTCCGCCCGTACGGCTTGTCGGGCAGGGTCATCGACGCGGGATCGCCCAGCGGGTTGAACAACAACAGGAACGAGTCGTCCACGATCGGCTCGCCGAGCGCGTCCCGTTCCGGGATCCGGCCGCCGTTCAGGAACACCGTCATGGTCGAGGCGTCGCCGGAGTTCCAGTCCTGATCGGTCATCGGCGCCCCGTCGCGGCGCAGCCAGGCGATGTCGCCACCGGTGAAGAACCGCCGCCGCCGGAAGATCGGGTGCTGGGCCCGCAGCGAGGTCAGCCGCTCGGTGAACGAGGTCAGCACGTCGTTGTTGCGCGCCTCGTCCCAGTCCACCCAGGACACCTCGTTGTCCTGGCAGTAGACGTTGTTGTTGCCGCGCTGGGTGCGGCCGAGCTCGTCGCCGTGTGCGATCATCGGCACGCCCTGGCTCAGCAGCAGCGTGGCCAGGAAGTTCCGCTTCTGCCGTTCGCGCAGGACGATCACGTCACCGTCGTCGGTCGGTCCCTCGGCGCCGCAGTTCCAGGACCGGTTGTGACTCTCGCCGTCCTTGCCGTCCTCGCCGTTGGCCTCGTTGTGCTTGTCGTTGTACGAGACCAGGTCGGCCAGCGTGAACCCGTCGTGGGCGGTGACGAAGTTGATGGACGCGACCGGGCGGCGGCCGTCCACCTCGTACAGGTCGGAGGAGCCGGTGAACCGGGATGCGAACTCGCCCAAGCTGCCGGGCTCGCCGCGCCAGAAGTCGCGGACCCGGTCGCGGTACTTGCCGTTCCACTCGGTCCACAACGGGGGAAAGCCGCCGACCTGGTAGCCGCCGTCGCCCACGTCCCAGGGTTCGGCGATCAGCTTGACCTGCGACACCACCGGGTCCTGGTTGACCAGGTCGAAGAACGCGGCCAGCCGGTTCACCTCGTGGAACTCCCGGGCCAGCGCGGCCGCCAGGTCGAACCGGAAACCGTCGACGTGCATCTCGGTGACCCAGTACCGCAGCGAGTCCATGATCAGCCGCAGCGACTCGTGGTGCCGGACGTTGAGGCTGTTCCCGGTGCCGGTGGTGTCGTAGTAGTACTGCTTGTCCGCATCCACCAGCCGGTAGTAGGCCGGGTTGTCGATGCCCTTGAACGACAGGGTCGGGCCCAGGTGATTGCCCTCGGCGGTGTGGTTGTAGACCACGTCCAGGATGACCTCGATGCCGGCCGAGTGCAGCGCCTTCACCATGGTCTTGAACTCCTGGACCTGGCCGCCGTTGCCGCCGAACGACGAGTAGTCGTTGTGCGGGGCGAAGAACCCGATGGTGTTGTAGCCCCAGTAGTTGCGCAGCCCCCGTTCGATCAGGCCGCTGTCGTGCACGAACTGGTGCACCGGCATCAGCTCGACCGCGGTCACACCGAGCTTCCGGAAGTGCTCGATCATCACCGGGTGGGACAGGCCGGAGTACGTGCCCCGGACGTCGTCGGGGATCCGCGGGTGCTGCTCGGTCATCCCCTTGACGTGGGCCTCGTAGATCACGGTCTGCCACATCGGGCGGCGCAGCGGCCGGTCGTTGCCCCAGTCGAAGAACGGGTTGATCACCACCGACCGCATCGCGTACGGCGCCGAGTCGCTCTCGTTGAACGACGCCGGATCCCCGAAGCGGTACGAGAACTGGGTCTCGTTCCACTCGTTGTGGCCCTCGATCGCCTTGGCGTACGGGTCGAGCAGGAGCTTGGCCGGGTTGCAGCGCAGGCCGTTCGACGGGTCGTACGGGCCGTGCACGCGGTAGCCGTACCGCTGACCGGGCACGACCCGCGGCAGATAACCGTGCCACACCAGGGCCTCGCGCTCGGGCAGCTCGACCCGCGTCTCCGCGCCGTCGTCGTCGAACAGGCACAGCTCGACCTTGTCCGCCAACTCCGAGAACAACGCGAAGTTGGTGCCGCCGCCGTCGTAGGTCGCCCCGAGCGGGTAGGGGTTACCGGGCCAGATCTTCATGCGGGCCAGCTTCCCACTAACCGCCCGGCCCAATCCTGATGTGACGAGGACCCGTCAGGCGGCCGGGCTCAGGCGGGGGCCGGTTCCTCGTCGGCCGCGGACAGCGGCCGGGCCAGGCTCTCCAGGCCCATCCCCTCGGCCTTGACGCCCAGGACGGCCTCGACCAGCCCGGCCGCGATCATCAGGATCGCGCCGACCACGAAGGCGACCACGGTGTCGCCGACCTTGCCCGAGCCGACCAGGTGGGCGAACAGCAGCGGGCCGGTGATGCCGCCGGCCGCCGTGCCGACCGCGTAGAAGAACGCGATGGCCAGGGCCCGGGTCTCCATCGGGAAGATCTCGCTCACCGTCAGGTAGGCCGAACTGGCGCCGGCCGACGCGAAGAACAGCACCACCAGCCAGCACACGGTCATCGTGGTCGCGCTGAGCACCCCGGCGCCGAACAGCCACGCCGTGACCAGCAGCAGAATCCCCGACAGGACGTACGTACCGGTGATCATGATCTTGCGGCCGAGGGTGTCGAACAGGTGCCCGAGCAGCAGCGGCCCGAGGAGGTTGCCGACCGCGATCACCGCGAAGTAGTAGCCCGTGCGCCCGGACGGCACCTTGAAGAACGTCTGCAGGATCTGCGCGTACCCGAAGGTGATGGCGTTGTAGAGGAACGCCTGACCGATGAACAGCGACAGCCCGAGCGCGGCCCGTTTCGGGTACGTCGTGACCAGGGTCCGGGCGATCCGGCCGAAGCCGATGGTCTTGCGCGGGTTGATGGAGATCGAGTCGTGCACCGGCTCGAGCTCGACCTTGTCCTCCCGCTCGATCTCCCGCTCGACGTCGCCGACGAGTTGCTCCGCCTCGTCGCCGCGGCCGTGGATGAACAGCCACCGCGGGCTCTCCGGCACGTGCCGGCGGACCAGCAGGATGACCAGGCCGAGGACCACGCCGAGCCCGAACGCCACCCGCCAGCCCCAGCTGACCGGCAGCAGGCTCAGGATGGGCACGGTCAGCAGGGCGCCGAACGCCGCCCCGGCCCAGTACGTGCCGTTGATCACGATGTCGATGCGGCCACGGTGCCGGGCCGGGATGAGCTCGTCGATGGCCGAGTTGATGGCCGCGTACTCCCCGCCGATGCCGGCACCGGTGACGAACCGGAACAGGAAGAACCACCAGGAGTGGAAGCTCAGCGCGGTCAGCGCCGTGCCCACCAGGTACACCGCCAGGGTCAGCATGAACAGCTTCTTGCGGCCGAACCGGTCGGTCAGCCAGCCGAAGAACAGCGCCCCGACGCACGCCCCGAGAACGTAGACGGCCGCGCCGAAGCCGGTGATCTGGGACTGGGTGATGGCCAGCCCGCTGCCCTTCTCGGCGATCCGGCCGGAGAGGTTGCCGACGATCGTGACCTCGAGACCGTCCAAGATCCAGACGGTGCCCAGGCCGATCACGATCATCCAGTGCCAGCGGGCCCACGGCAGCCGGTCGAGCCGGGCCGGCACATCGGTGCGGATCACGTCCTGCGACATGTGACGCATCTACCCCACCGGGAAATGCATCATGCCGGTGTCCCGCAGGTTAAATAAGTGAACGTGACCCCTCGCCGCCGCGCCCTCGTCGTCGCCATCTGCTGCATGAGCCTGTTCATCGTCGGGCTGGACAACACGATCGTGAACATCGCGCTGCCGTCGATCCGGACGCAGCTGCACGCGTCGGTGTCCGGCCTGCAGTGGACCATCGACGCGTACACCCTGGTTCTGGCCGGCCTGCTGATCCTGAGCGGGTCGACCGCCGACCGGGTCGGCCGGCGGCGGATCTTCCAGATCGGGCTGAGCCTGTTCTCGCTGGGTTCACTGGCCTGCAGCCTGGCGCCGAGTCTGGGCTGGCTGATCGCGTTCCGGGCGATGCAGGCGGTCGGCGGCTCGATGCTGAACCCGGTAGCGCTGTCCATCATCACGAACGTGGTCACCGAGCCGCGGGAGCGCGCCCGGGCCATCGGGGTCTGGGGCGGCGTGGTCGGCGTCAGCATGGCCGTCGGGCCGCTGATCGGCGGCGTGCTCGTCGACTCGGTCGGCTGGCGGTCGATCTTCTGGATCAACGTGCCGGTGGGCGTGGCCGCGATCGTGCTGACCGCCTTCTTCGTGCCCGAGTCGAAGTCGCCGGCGCCGCGCCGGATCGA
Organism: uncultured Actinoplanes sp.; assembly: GCA_964236515.1. Lineage (GTDB taxonomy): Bacteria > Actinomycetota > Actinomycetes > Mycobacteriales > Micromonosporaceae > Actinoplanes. The sequence continues at coordinate 243,860 of CAXSDA010000001.1, read as the reverse complement.
CCCGGTCGGGCAGCTCCTGGTGCTGGTGCTGCTGTCCACCCTGACGTACGGGATCATCGAAGGGGCCGGCCGCGGGTGGACGGCGCCGGACATCGTCGCCTGTTTCGCCGCCGCCGCGGCCGCGCTGGCCGGGATCCTCGGCTACGAGCCGCGGCGCCCGCAGCCGCTGCTGGACCTGCGGTTCTTCCGCAGCGCCCCGTTCTCCGGGGCGACCGGCATCGCGGTGTGCGCGTTCGGCGCGCTCAGCGGATTCCTCTTCCTCAACACCATCTACCTGCAGGACGTCCGCGGGTACGACGCCCTGCACGCCGGCCTCTACACGCTGCCGATGGCGCTGATGACGGTGGTGTTCGCGCCGGTCTCGGGCCGGCTGGTCGGTGCTCGCGGGACCCGGTTGCCGCTGATCCTGGCCGGGACCGGGCTGACCCTGGGCGTGCTGCCGCTGACCCGGCTGACCCCCGACACGTCGCCGGCGGTGCTGGTCGTCTCGTACGTGCTGTTCGGGTTCGGGTTCGCGATGGTGAACGCGCCGATCACCAACACCGCCGTGTCCGGCATGCCCCGCTCGCAGGCCGGCGTGGCCGCGGCCGTGGCGTCGACCAGCCGCCAGGTCGGCGGCTCGCTCGGCGTCGCGGTGATCGGCGCGGCCGTGGTGTCCGGCGTGAACGGGCCGGTGGCCGCCGGCTTCGCCGCCGCCAGCCACACCGCCTGGTGGATCATCGCCGGCTGCGGCCTCGGCGTCCTCGGCCTCGGCCTGCTGACCACCGGCCGGTGGGCCCGGGCGACGGCCGAGCACACGGCCGTGACGATCGGCACTGTCCCGGACCCGACGGATGCCTCCCTGGTCGCCGGTCGCCGCTGAGACTGCTCGGCCGACGCCGGCGGATGAGGTGGTGGCAGTGCCTGGTGAATCACGTACCGCTCGAGATGACCACCGCGCTGCGGTTCAGAACCGCCCACCGCTGACTGGCACGAAACCGTGAAGCGCCGCTCCCCCGGTGATTCCTACCGTGCAGAACATGAGGCACGAGACGATCGGACGGCGGTCCCTGCTGGCGGCCGCGGGGGCGGCGATACTGGGCGGCGTGGCGGCATGCGAGCCGGGCCGGCCGGCTGTGGCCGAGCCGGTGGACCAGGGCGGTCAGGGCGGCGGCGGGGCGGCGGAGCCGGCGGCGGCCTCGGGGATCGACTACGCGGCGCTGCGGCGGGCATTGACCGGATCGCTGCTGCGGCCCGGCGACGCCGGCTACGCGGCCGCGGCCCGGCCGTTCAACGCCGCGCTCGGCCCGCGGCGCCCGGCGGCGATCGCCACGGTGGCGTCGGCGGCCGACGTGGCCACCTGCGTGCGGCGGGCCGGAGGCCGCGGGGTGCCGCTGGCGGCGCGGTCGGGCGGCCACAGCTACGCCGGCTACAGCACCCCGGACGGCGGCGTGGTGGTGGACCTGTCCGGGCTGCGGTCGGTGGCGGTCGGCGCGGACGGCACGGCCACCGTCGGCGCCGGGGCCAAGCTGATCGACGTGTACGCGGGCCTGGCCGCGCACGGGCGCGCGATCCCGGCCGGGTCCTGCGCGAGCGTCGGGGTCGGGGGCAGCACGCTGGGCGGGGGCATCGGGGTGCTGGCCCGGGCGTACGGGCTGACCTGTGATCATCTGACGTCGGCGACCGTGGTCCTGGCCGACGGGAGCACCGTGACCGCTGACGCGAACCACGACGCCGACCTGTTCTGGGCGCTGCGTGGCGGAGGCGGCGGCAACGGCGGGATCGTCACGTCGTTCCGGTTCGCCACCGTCCCGGCGCCCGCGGTGACCGTGTTCCGGCTGGTGTTCCCGGCGGCGCGGACCGCCGCGGTGCTGCACGCCTGGTCGTCCTGGATGGACAGTGCACCGGACCGGCTGACCGCCCTGTGCGCGGTCACCGCCGGGGCCACGCCGGCGAACCGGATCTCCGGCACCTGGACCGGTTCCGTCGCCGGGCTCGCCACGGCCCTGTCCGGCCTGATCGCCGCGGTCGGAGCCACACCGGTGAGCCGCAGCCAGCACACGGACGACTACCTGACCGCCATGCGGTACTTCGCCGGGTGCCTGAACCAGCCGGTGAGCTCCTGCCGGACGGCGGCGCCGGAGCCGTTCCGGGCGGCGTCGCGGATGCTGGACCGGCCGCTGACCGCCGGCATCGCGGACCGGGTGGTGGCTCTGGCGGCCCGGCAGCGGGGCATGACGCTGCTGTTCGACTCGCTGCGGGGCGCGGTCGGCCGGGTCGGCGGGGCCGAGACGGCGTTCGCGCACCGGTCGTCGTTCGCGTCGGTGCAGGTGTACAGCGGCAGCGCGGCCGGCGACCCGGGGGTGCTGGCCGTGCAGGCGGCCCTGGCCCCGCTGACCGGGACCGGGGCGTACGTCAACTATCTGAACCCGGGTCAGAAGGACTGGGCCACCGCGTACTACGGCGCCAACCTGGCCCGGCTCGAACGGGTGATCGGCCACTACGACCCGTCGGGCGTCTTCGCATTCGCCCAGTCGGTCCGCCGCGCGTGACCACGACCGGCGGAATATGTTTGCTCCGTCAAGGAAAGCGAACCGACCTCGAGGAGCACCCGTGCCACTGATCCGTGCCCGCCAGATCCCCGGCCGTCTCGCCGCCGGCGCGTTCGTCCTGCACACCGGCCTGGAGAAATGGAAGGCGGGCGAGGAGGTGGCCAAGGGGGTGCACGCCGGCGCGTCCGAGGCGTTCCCGTTCCTGGCCTCGATGGAGCCCAGGCGGTTCCTGAGACTGCTGGCCGCGGGCGAGATCGCGGTCGGCGTGGCGCTGCTCACCCCGATCGTGCCGGCGGCGCTGGCCGGGGCGGCGCTGACCGCGTTCTCGGGCAGCCTGTTGACCATGTACTGGCGGCGGCCGGCCCTGCACCGGCCGGGCAGCGTCTGGCCCACGCCGCAGGGCATGCCGATCAGCAAGGACGTCTGGATGCTGGGGATCGGGGTCGGTCTCCTGGCCGACGCGGCCACCGAGCGGGACTGAGCCCGAGCCGCACGGGTGCCGAACCGATTACGCGGGCCGGCGCGTACCCGGACGCCCGCCGGCCTGCTCTACGCCGATTCCGCGACCGCGGCCTCGTACGCCGCCTGCAGCTCGGCGAACACCGACGGCGTTCCCGGTGCACGCGGCACGCCCAGATGCTGCTCCCGCAGCTCGTCCATGAACCGGTCCCACAGCTCCGGGCCGCCTCGCTCGAGCAGCTCGGCCCGGACCGACAGCTCGTGACCGGCCGGCATGTGCCGCCGTCCCCAGGACCCGAGTGCCGCCATCACCGGCACGAGCTGCACGCCCGCCTCGGTCAGGCTGTAGCGGATCTTCTGCCGGTGGGTGACGTCGTCGGCCCGCGACAGCAGCCCGTGGGCCACCAGGCGGTGCAGCCGGTCGGCGAGGATGTTGGTGGCGATCCCCTCCTGCGAACCGGCCAGCAGCTCGCGGAAGTAGTGCCGATCGCCGAACATCACGTCGCGCAGCACGACCAGCGACCACCGGTCACCCAGCACCTCGACGGCCAGGTTGATCGGGCAGCCGGACCGGTGCACCGGGTCTCGTACGTCAGTCATCAGCACCGATGGTACTTCGCAATCGGTCGTGTTACCGTCGCCCGACCACTTCCACTGTGCAATCGGTTCGGGGGACCTGATGAAGCTGCTTCTCACCTCGGCGGGCGTCAAGAACGCGAGCATCCACACCGCGCTGGTCGACCTGCTGGGCAAGCCGATCGCCGAGTGCGACGCCCTCTGCATCCCGACCGCGGCGTACGGAAGCGTCTACGGCACCCCGGCCGGGCCGTGGCGGTTCGTCAGCGGGAACTCGACCGAGCCGATGACCGAGCTGGGCTGGAAGTCCGTGGGCATGCTGGAACTCACCGCCCTGCCCACCATGGAGCCCGACCGCTGGATGTCCTGGGTCCGTGATGCCGACGTGCTGCTGGTGAACGGCGGCGACGCCGGGTATCTGTCGTACTGGCTGACGGAGTCGGGGCTGGCCGGCCTCTTCCCGTCGCTGACCGAGACCGTCTACGTCGGATTCAGCGCGGGCAGCATGGCGTTGACGCCGCGCATCGGGGAGGACTTCGTCGGCTGGAAGCAGCCCTCCGGGGACGACCGCACGCAGGGGATCGTCGACTTCTCGATCTTCCCGCACCTGGACAACCCGATGTGCCCGGAGAACACCCTGCCCGCGGCCGAGAAGTGGGCCGCCGAGATCAAGGTCCCGGGGTACGCGATGGACGACGACACCGCCATCACGGTGGTCGACGGCCAGGTCGAGGTCGTCTCCGAAGGCCAGTGGCACCTGCTCTGATCGCGACGCCGGGCCGTCATCGGTACGCGTCGCTGATGGCCGACCGAGCGGCCACGTTCCCCGGCTCACTCGTCCGCGGTGAACACCGCCACGCAGTTCTGCCCGCCGAAACCGAAGGCGTTGGCGGTGGCCGCCCGGACCGGCATCCGGCGCGCGGAGTTCGGCACGTAGTCCAGGTCGCACTCCGGGTCGGGCGTGGTGAGGTTGATCGTGGGCGGCACGAGGCCGTCCCGGATGGCGAGGATCGCGGTCATCGCGCCGAGCGCGCCGGCCGCGCCGATCAGGTGGCCGGTCATCGACTTCGGGCTGCTGACGGCGACACGGTCGGCGGCCGTCCCGAACGCCGACCGGATGGCGGCGGTCTCGGTCCGGTCGTTGGCCCGGGTACCGGTGCCGTGGGCGCAGATGTAGTCGATCTGCTCGGCCTTCACGCCGGCGTTGGACAGCGCGCGGTCGATCGCGGCGGCGGCGTACGCGCCGTCCGGGGCCGGGGCGCTGACGTGGAACGCGTCGGCGGTGAGGGCGCCGCCGGCCAGCGTCGCGTACGCCCGGGCCTCGCGCCGGGCGGCGTGGGCGGCGGTCTCCAGCACCATCACCACCGCACCCTCGCCGACGACGAACCCGTCCCGCCCGGCGTCGAACGGGCGGGAGGCGCCGGCCGGGTCGTCGTTGCGCGTGGACAGGGCGCCCATCACGGACAGCCCGGCGAACAGCACCTCGGTGATCCCGGCGTCGGTGCCGCCGCAGATCACCGCGTCGGCCTCGCCCGACAGCAGCAGGCGGCGGGCCTCGACCAGCGCGTACACCCCGCTGGCGCAGGCCAGGGCGCTGGCCGTGACCGGGCCGTGCACGCCCAGGTCGATGGCCACCTCGCCGGCCGGCATGTTGGTCAGCGAGGACGCCACGAAGTACGGGCCGGGCCGCCTGGGCAGTCCCTTGGTGGCGGCCTCGATCGTGTCGAACCCGGCCACGGCGGCGTTGACGACCACGCCCACCCGGCTGCCGTCGCCGATCCCGAGCCGGGCATCGGTCACCGCCTCACGGGCCGCGGCCACCGCGAACTGGGTGAACCGGGCCGACCGGCGCAGCCGCTTGCCGTCCAGCACGGTGCCCGGGTCGAAGCCCTTGACCTCGGCCGCGATCGTGGTCGGCAGGTCGCCGGGGTCGAACGCGGTGATCGGGCCGGCGCCGGAGCGGCCGTCCAGCAGCGCCCGCCAGGTGCTCTCCCGGTCGTTGCCGACCGGCGTGACGGCACCGATCCCGGTGATGACGACACGCTCGGCCATCGTGGCGCCTCCCGAAGAGTGGATCTTCCCGCCACACCATAAGCCGCTGCTTGCGCGCGCAATGTCACGGATTTGTCCAAGCCGCACGAGTGTCACGCAGGCCACACTGAACGGTATGAGCCCGACCTCGATCTACGACGCCGCCGGCGGCGCGCCCGCGATGCTGGCCCTGGCCGCCGACTTCCACGCCCGGTGCCTGGCCGACGACATGCTGGAGCACCCGTTCTCGCACGGCATCAACCCGGACCACGTGCCGCACCTGGCCCAGTACTGGGGCGCGGTGCTGGGCGGCCCGCCGGCGTACGCGCCCGGCCACTCCTACATGCTCACGATCCACTCCCACCAGGGCATGCAGCCGTCGCTCGGCGACCGGTTCGTGGAGGTGTTCGACACGGCGGTCGTGGCCACGTTGCCGCCCGACCCCGCGCTGCGGCAGGCCTTGCACGAGTACATGCGCTGGGCGACGGACGAGGTCATGGAGTACGACCCGCCGGACGCGGTGGTCCCGCTGGACGCGCCCACGCCGCGCTGGGACTACTCCGGCCTGATCCGGGCCTGAGGGCCACCGAAATACGCTGGGCCGATGACGATCCGCCGGCTCAAGGTCTGCCTCAACGGCGGCCGTACGCCCGACCAGCACCCGGCCGTGCCGGTGACGCCGTTCCAACTGGCCACGGCCGCCCGGGCCGCCGTGGACGCCGGCGCCGAGGCGGTCCACGTGCACCCCCGGGACCGCGACGGCCGGGAGTCGCTGGTCGCGGCGGACGTCGGCGCGGCCGTACGGGCGATCCGGGCGGCCTGCCCCGGCGTCCCGGTCGGCGTGACCACCGGCCTGTGGATCACCGGCGGCGAGGCCCGGCAGCGGTCCACCGAGGTCGGCTGGTGGGCCGACCTGGCCCCCGGCGATCGGCCGGACTTCGCGTCGGTCAACGTGTCCGAGGAGGGCTACGCGGCGCTGGTCTCGGTGCTGCGCGCGGCCGGGATCGGCGCCGAGGCGGGCGTGTGGTCGGTCGAGGACGCGGCCCGGGCCGGGTCGGTGCCGCTGGTACGGGTCCTGGTCGAGGTCCTGCGAACCCCGGCCGACCAGGCGCTCGGGGTGGCCGACGCGATCCTGGCCCGGCTGGACGCGGCCGGCGTCCGGACCCCGCGGCTGCTGCACGGCGAACAGGAGGCGTGCTGGCCGCTGGTCACCCACGCCGGTCACCTCGGCCTCCCCACCCGGATCGGCCTCGAGGACACGCTGGTCACCCCGGACGGCTCCCCCGCGGCCGACAACGCGGCCCTGGTCCGCGCGGCGCTGGCCCGGCTACCGGGCGTGACGGCCGCATCGGGCGGCTCGCGGGCGCAACGCCGTAGGATGCGGCCGGTGGGATGGGATGCGCTCGGGCGGTGGGGTGACGACGCCGTTCGCATCGAACCGCTCACCGGCGGGGTCGCCAACGACGTGTGGAGCGTGCGCGTCGGCGGGCGCCTCGCGGTCGGTCGCCTGGGCACGCGGAGCGACGCCGATCTCGCGTGGGAGACCGGGCTCATCCAGCACCTCGACCGTGAAGGCCTGACGGTGCCGGTGCCGATCCCGACCAGGGACGGCCGGCTGTTCGCCGACGGTCTGGTGGTGATGACCTACCTGGACGGCGGACCGCCCGAGACGCCGGCCGACTGGCGTCGGGTGGCCGGCACGCTCCGCGAGCTGCATCGGCTGACGCGGGGCTGGCCGCAGCGCCCGGGATGGCGATCGTCGACCGACCTCCTGCAGGCCGAGACCGGGACGAGGATCGACCTCGGCGCGATGCCGCCGGAGAGCGTCGCCCGATGCCGGGCCGCGTGGGCGCGGCTCACCGGACGTACCGTGTGCGTGGTCCACGGCAACCCCGCCCCGGGCAACGTCCGCATGACCGCGAACCAGGTCGCGCTGATCGACTGGGACGAGTCGCACGTCGACGTCCCCGACCTCGACCTGGTGCTGCCCGGCAACGCCGGGGGTCTCGACGACGGCCCGTACGACATCGCCGCCCAGGCGTCGGCCGCGTGGGAGGCCGCCGTCTGCTGGGACGACGAGTTCGCGGTCCGGCGGCTCGCCGAGGTCCGGGCGGTCTGACCGCGCCCGCGGCCCGCGGCGGCCCGACCGGGGACAATGGGTTCATGGACCCGGGCGAGGACGGCACGAAGACGGCGGACGGCCGGTACCTGATCGTGTCCGGCCGGCGCTGGCGGGCCACCGACCCCGCCGTCCCGGAGTCGCTGCGTCAGGAACTGGTGAACGAGCTGATGGCCGCTCGCCGGCTCGTCCGCACCGACCCGGACACGGCCCGCCCCCGGGTGCAGGACGCCAAGGTGGCGCTGGGCGAACGAGGCGACCCGTGGTGGGAGCCGACGCCCGAGGGCCGGCGGGTGCGGCTGGCGGCGGCGATGCGCGCGTTGCTGCGGCACCGCCGCCCCGAGTCCACCATCTGCCCGAGCGACGCGGCCCGCGTCGCCGGCGGCGAGTCGTGGCGGGACCTGATGGACACGGCGCGGGAGGTGGCCGCGGAACTGTCGCGGGAGGGGACCATCACCGTCCGCCAGCACGGCGCCGACGTCGACGTGACCACCGCGACCGGGCCGATCCGCCTGGCCCGCGGACCCGAGTGGCCCGCGGAGGGGTGGCCCGCGGAGGGGTGACCCGCGGCGGCCCGATCCGCTTCGGTTACCGCACCACGCGGTAGTTCAGATGGGTCGCGGCCGGGGTGGCCCGCACGTCGGTGCGTTCCAGGGTGATCGCCGAGTCCAGGGAGCCGAACAAGGGTGTGCCCCCGCCGAGGAGGAGCGGCACCACGTGCACGTGGAGCTCGTCGACCAGGCCGAGCGGGAGCGCCTGCTGCATGACGGTCGCGCCGAACAGTTGCACCGCCTTGCCGCCCGCGGCCTGCTTGGCCTGCTCGATCGCGTGGGCCACGCCGTCGGTGACGAAGGTGAACACCGGCGGGTAGGACGTGGCCGGCCGGTGGTGGGTGACCACGAAACACGGCGTGGCGCCCAGCGGCCCGCCGTCCCCCCAGCCGCCGTCGCCCTCGTTCTTGTCGAACGACGTCCGTCCCATCACGAGCGCGCCGGTGCTGTCGACGACGTCCTCGAGGACGGCGCGGTCCTCGTCGGTGGCCGCATCCCCGAACCAGTCGTGCAGCGAGCCGGCCCCGTCACCGAACGGGTTGTCGCGGCTGTCGTGCGGGCCCGTCACGTACCCGTCGAACGACATCGACATGTCACAGATCACCAAGGTCATGGCAGTTGTCCCTTCCGGTCTTCGTCTTCTTCATGCAGACCGGACGCAGCTGCCGTTCTCATCGGTCGCCGGTGACGGGAAAGTTGGCCGGGATGCAGGTGTCGTCGTCGGGGTCGGACCGGCGCAGGCGGTCCAGCAGGTCGGGCCGGGGTTTGCCGGGCAACCGTCGGTGTACAGCCGGAGCACCCGGACGGGTGGGTCAGATCTCGAAGAGACCGCGCATGGCCTCGGTCAGCCGGGACATGCTGGCGCCGGTGACCATGCCGATCCGCTCGGCGCCGACGTCGGCGGGCAGGCGGCGCATCCGGTTCACCACGACCACCCCGGTGATCGGGTCCTGCTCGGTGAGGGCGACGGCGTACGGCGGGAGTTCGGTGGCGCCGCGCTGGCGGACGATCGGGGCGCAGAACGGGGAGGCGTTGCCACGTACGTTGTAGCTGTCGGCGGACAGCACGAGCACCCGGTAGCGCAGATCGGTGCGGTCGCCGATGGTCCAGATCTCGCCGCGCTTCATTGCACAATTCCGGCGGCCATGGCGACGAGCCTACCGCCGGGCCGATCTCTGCCCACCCCCGGCCGAGGCGTCCACCGGGCTTGAGGACGGATCCGCCGGGCGTACGGACGGAGAAGAGTTCTCAGCGGGTGGGCTCGGTCGAACCCGTGGTGGAGTAGACACGTAAGAATGAGCACGCGTGCGGATCATCGGCGGCGAGGAAGGACTTGGCCAACATGAGCGAGAAGGCACAGATCGGCGTCACCGGCCTGGGGGTGATGGGGCGCAACCTGGCCCGTAACTTCGCCCGGCACGGGCACACGGTGGCGCTGCACAACCGCACATACGCCAAGACCGAGGAACTGGTCAAGGAGTTCGGGTCGGAGGGCACCTTCCTGCCGTCCGAGAGCACCCAGGACTTCGTGGCCAGTCTGGAGCGCCCGCGCCGCGTGGTGATCATGGTGAAGGCGGGACCGGCCACGGACGCCGTGATCGAGGAGTTCGCCCCGCTGCTCGAAGAGGGCGACATGCTCATCGACGCCGGCAACGCGCACTTCCTGGACACCCGGCGGCGAGAGAAGGCGCTGCGCGAGCAGGGGCTGCACTTCGTCGGCACCGGCGTGTCCGGCGGCGAGGAGGGCGCCCTGCTCGGGCCGAGCATCATGCCCGGCGGCTCCCCCGAGTCCTACGAGTCGCTCGGCCCGCTGCTGGAGGACATCTCGGCCAAGGTCGACGGTGAGCCGTGCTGCGTGCACGTCGGCCCGGACGGCGCCGGCCACTTCGTCAAGATGGTGCACAACGGCATCGAGTACGCCGACATGCAGCTGATCGCCGAGGCGTACGACATCCTGCGCCAGATCGGCGGCCACTCGCCGGCCGAGATCGCGGACATCTTCACCGGCTGGAACGAAGGCCGGCTGGGGTCGTACCTGATCGAGATCACGGCCGAGGTGCTGCGCCAGAAGGACCCGGAGTCCGGCGCCGCGTTCGTCGACATCGTGCTCGACCAGGCGGAGCAGAAGGGCACCGGCCGGTGGACCGTGCAGTCCGCGCTCGACCTGGGCGTGCCGGTCAGCGGGATCGCCGAGTCGGTGTTCGCGCGGGCGCTGTCCGGCGGCGCGAACGTGCGCGAGGCCGCGACCGGGCTGCCCGGCCCGTCCGCGCAGAGCCAGTCCGGGCAGGGTGGGGCGGGCGGGACGGACCTGCAGGCCGACGTCGAGCAGGCGCTGTTCGCCAGCAAGATCGTCGCGTACGCGCAGGGCTTCCAGCAGATCCAGGCGGCCAGCGCCGAGTACGACTGGGACATCGACGCGGGCGCGATGGCCAAGATCTGGCGGGCCGGCTGCATCATCCGGGCCAAGTTCCTGGAGTACATCCGGACCGCGTACGACAAGAGCCCGCAGCTGGCCACGCTGCTGGTCGACGACTACTTCCTGGACGCGGTGGGCGGCGCCCAGGACGCGTGGCGGCGGGTGGTCGGCCTGACGGCGGCCCAGGGCATCCCGTCGCCCGGGTTCTCGTCGTCGCTGGCCTACTACGACGGCCTGCGGGCCAAGCGGCTGCCGGCCGCGCTGATCCAGGGCCAGCGCGACTTCTTCGGCGCGCACACCTACCGCCGGGTCGACAAGGACGGCACCTTCCACATCCTGTGGGCCACCGACGACCGCAAAGAGGTCCAGGAGTAGATCTAGGCGGCCACTGTTCGCTTCTTCGAGGTTCGCATGATCGCGCCGACCTCGTTCGCGGGCAGTGGCCTCGCCATGTGGTAGCCCTGGCCCAGGCGGTAGCCCATCTGCCGCAGCCGCTCCGCCTGGGCGGCCGTCTCGATTCCCTCGGCCACGGTCTTGAGCTGCAGGTACTCGGCCAGCTGGACGACCGCCGCGGCCACCGCGAGACGGCCGGGGTCCTCGCCGTCGCAGATGCCGTCGACGAACGACTTGTCCAGCTTCAGCACGTCCACCGGGAACGCCCGCAGCAGGCTCAGCGACGACTGGCCGGTGCCGAAGTCGTCCAGCGCCAGCTTCACGCCCATCGCGTGCAGCGCCTCGAGCGAGTCGCGCACCTGCCGCCCGTCCAGCACCGACGACTCGGTCACCTCGAGCACCAGATGGTCCGGGGACAGCCCGGTGTCGGCCAGCACCGCGCCCACCTCGCCGACGAACGACGCCTCGCGCAGCTGCCGGGCGGCGACGTTGACGTTGACGGTGGGGATCGCGGCATCGCCGAGCTCGTTCTGCCAGCGGGCCAGCTGCTCGCAGGCCTCGCGGAGCACGAACGCGCCCAGCGGCACGATCAGCCCGGACCGCTCGGCCACCGGGATGAAGTCGGCCGGCGACACCAGCCCGCGGGCCGGGTGGTTCCAGCGAACCAGCGCCTCGGCGCCGGCGATATGGCCCGTGGTCAGGTCGTACACGGGCTGGTACAGCAGGTGCAGCTCGTGCCGGATGATGGCGTTGTGCAGCTCGCTGCCCAGGCGGGCGTGGTTGACGACCTCCTGCCGCATCCGCGGCTCGAACCGGGTCCAGGCCGCCTTGCCCGCCGCCTTGGCCGCGTACATCGCGATGTCGGCGTTGCGCAGCACCTCGTCACCGCTGTCGCCCGCGCCGGCCAGCGCGACCCCGACGCTGGCGTTGGCCAGCAGCTGGTGCTCGCCGACCTTGAACGGCTCCGACAGCTCGCGCAGGATCCGCGCCGCCGCGTCCTCGGCCAGGTCCACGTCGTCGACGTCGAGCAGCACCGCGAACTCGTCGCCACCGAGCCGGGCGGGGACGTCGGTGGAGGCCCGGCTGTGCGCCCGGAGCCGCTGCGCGACCTCGTACAGCAGCTGGTCGCCGACGGCGTGGCCCATGGTGTCGTTGACCGTCTTGAAGTCGTCGATGTCGATCAGCAGCACGGCGGCCGGCAGGTGGGCGTCCAGTCGTTCGGCCAGGATGACCCCGAACCGGGTCCGGTTGGCCAGCCCGGTCAGCGTGTCGTGCATGGCCAGGTGTTCCAGCTCGGCCTGCTGGTGCCGGATGCCGCGCAGCAGCCGGCCGTTCTCGCGGAGCCCCAGCAGCTGCCGCAGCACCACGAACCCGGCGATCAGCACCGCGCCGATGATCACGCCGCGCTCATGCCAGTTCATCTGCCGGGCCGACACGCTGACCACCAGCCCGGCCGTGGTGGTGACAGCCAGGAACGGCAGCAGGTTGAACAGGCTGCGCCCGGGCGGCCCGACCGGCTCGCCGGCCGGGCGTTCGAGGACCCGCAGCTGCCGGTACGCGGCCGCAGTGAAGGCCAGCCCGACCAGCGGGACGGCCAGCACGGACAGCGCCAGGCGGCCCTCCGGCGTACCGGCGATGATCAGCGCGGCCGCGGCGGTCCCGGTGAGCGGGGCCACGGCCAGGATGCGCAGGGCGAGCGAGTCGACCGGGCCGGCCGGGGCCATCGCCGCCTTGCCGATCACCACGGCGGCCACCAGCCCGGACACGCCCACGGCGGCGGCCGGGCCCGTGCTCGTCCCGCGGGCGCCGGCCGGGGCCAGGTCGGCCACCACGTACGAGAAGATCAGCGCGCCGGCCACGGCCACTGTGGCCCCGTCCAGCAGCAGCCGGGCCCAGTCGAGAACGGACCGGCGGCCGAGCGGCAGATGCAGGAAGCCGACCATCGCCAGGACCACGCCCGCCAGCAGCGGCGCGGCGACGTACAGGGTGACCCCGGGGTCGTTGTTGGCCTGGAAGAACGAGGCGAACGCGCCGATCATGAGGCACACGGCGGACTGGGAGAACCGGCGCCAGAAGGCCCGGACCGGGCGCGTCACCACGATCTTCGACCCGATCCGGCGGCAGGCGTACGCGGCCGCGGCCATCGCCATCGGCCCGCCCGCGTAGGCGTACCGCAGCGACGTGCCGGAGAACCACACCAGCCACACCGTCACGCCGAGCGCACCGGCGGCCGCGACCAGGACGGGCAGCAGGTCCCGCAGGCCGTGACCGGTGGGGGCGCGCAGGTCCCGTCCGTTCACGGCCTACGATTCGGCGGCCGCCGGGAAAAACTGAGTATTAGCTGTTCAAGGCGGCCGATACGACCGCCCGCGCCTCCTCCTGGATGGTCGCCAGATGGTCGGGTCCGTGGAACGACTCGGCGTAGATCTTGTACACGTCCTCGGTCCCGGACGGGCGGGCGGCGAACCAGCCGCTCTCGGTGACCACCTTGAGGCCGCCGATCACGGCGTTGTTGCCGGGGGCGGTGGTGAGCACCGCGGTGATCGGCTCGCCGTCCAGTTCCTTGGCCGTGACCTGCTCGGGCGAGAGCTTGGCCAGGACCGCCTTCTCCTCCCGGGTGGCCGGCGCGTCGATCCGGGCGTACGCGGGGGCGCCGAACTTCGCGGTCAGGTCCCCGTAGTGCTGGCTGGGCGTCCGGCCGGTGGTGGCCAGGATCTCCGAGGCCAGCAGGTCGAGCAGGATGCCGTCCTTGTCGGTGCTCCACGGGCTGCCGTCCAGGCACAGGAACGAGCCGCCGGCGCTCTCCTCGCCGCCGAACGCGACCGAGCCGTCGAGCAGCCCGGACACGAACCACTTGAACCCCACCGGCACCTCGTAGAGGGTGCGGCCGAGGTCGGCGGCGACCCGGTCGATCATCGACGACGACACCAGCGTCTTGCCGATGGCCGCGCCCGCGGGCCAGCCGGTGCGGGTGGTGAACAGGTAGTTGATCGCCACCGAGAGGTAGTGGTTGGGGTTCATCAGGCCGGCGTCGGGGGTGACGATGCCGTGCCGGTCGGCGTCCGCGTCGTTGCCGGTGGCCAGCTGGAAGCGGTCCTTCTGGGCGATCAGCGCGGCCATCGCGGACGGCGAGGAGCAGTCCATCCGGATCTTGCCGTCCCAGTCCAGCGTCATGAACCCGAAGGTCGGGTCGACGTTCGGGTTGACCACGGTCAGGTCCAGGCCGTACCGCTCGGCGATCGCCCCCCAGTAGGCGACGCTCGCCCCGCCGAGCGGGTCGGCGCCGATCCGGATGCCGGCGTCGCGGATGGCGGCCATGTCGATCGCCCGGCCCAGGTCGTCGACGTACGCGGCCAGGTAGTCGTACCCGGAGACCAGCTGGGACGCGCGGGCGGCGGCGGCCCCCACCCGGCGCACCCCGGACAGCCCGTCGGCGATCAGCGCGTTGGCCCGATCCTGGACCCACTTGGTGACGTCGGTGTCGGCCGGGCCGCCGTTGGGCGGGTTGTACTTGAAGCCGCCGTCGTCCGGCGGGTTGTGGCTGGGCGTGACGACCACGCCGTCGGCCATCCCGGACGTACGGCCGCGGTTGAAGGTGAGGATGGCGTGCGAGACCGCCGGGGTCGGGGTATAACCGTCCCGGCTGTCGATCAGCACGGTGACGTCGTTGGCCGCGAACACCTCGAGCGCGGTGACCATGGCGGGCTCACTCAGCGCGTGTGTGTCCCGGCCGATGAACAGCGGCCCGTCGGTGCCCTGCTCGCGGCGGTACTCGACGATGGCCTGGCTGGTGGCCGCGATGTGATCTTCGTTGAACGCCGTTCTCAGGCTGGAACCGCGGTGGCCGGAGGTGCCGAACGCGACCCGCTCCCCCACCACCGAGGGATCCGGGTGTTCGGTGTAGTAGCGCGACACCACCCGGGGAACGTCGATCAGGTCCTGGGCTTCGGCGGGCGTGCCGGCGCGAGGGTTCACGGACATCGGTGGCCTCCTGAGGTCTCTGCCCGGATCGTATCGTCGGGCTCTGAACGGGGCACGGCTTGAACCTTTCCGGTCCGTGATCCGAACTATCACCCGTGACCCGCCGTGCGCTGCTGCGCGCCCTGATCGCGGTCGCCGCCGGGCTGGCTGCGCTGACCGGCCCGGCGTCCCCGGCCTCCGCGCACGCCGCGCTGCTGGGCTCGACGCCGGCTCCGGGCAGCGTCATCGGCACCTCACCGGCCGAGATCGTGATCACGTTCAGCGAGGCCGTCACGCCGGTCCCGGACCGGGTCACCGTCCTCGCGCCGGACGGCCGGCGGATCTCCGGCACCCCGTCGGTCACCGGGTCCGAGCTGCGCATCCCCGTCCGCCGGGCCGACCATCCACTCGGCACGTATTTGGTCAGCTACCGGGTCATCTCGGCCGACACGCACCCGGTGGGCGGTGGTCTGACCTTCTCGGTCGGCGCGCCGTCGGCCACCCCGGCCGCGGTCACCCGCGACGGCGTCCACGCCTCGGTCGCCGTGGCCGTGCCGGTCGCCCGCGGCCTCGGGTACGCCGGACTGGTGTTCTCCGCCGGGCCGGCGCTGTTCCTGGGGCTGCTGTGGCCGCGGCGGCGCTCCCGGGCCGGTGCCACCCGCCTCGCGTACGCCGGGCTCGGGCTGACCGGTCTGGCCACGCTGGCGGCGATGTGGCTGCAGGCGCCGAACGCCGGCGGCGCCGAGGCCTGGGACGTGTCGGCCACCGAGCTCGGGCAGGTACTGGCCGGGGCGTACGGCCTGACCCTGACCGCCCGGCTGGCGTTGCTGGGGATCGTCGCCGGGCTGATCGGGCCGGTGCTGCGCGGCACCGCGGGCCGGGCCCGTACGGTGGCGGTGCTGGTGCCGGCCGTGGCCGGGCTGACCACCTGGCCGCTGACCGGGCACGCCGTCGCGTCGCCGCTGGCCGGGGCGATCGTGGCCGCCGACGTGGTGCACCTGGCGGCGATGGCGGTGTGGCTGGGCGGCCTGGCCACTCTGTCGATCTTCCTGCTGCGGGGCACGCCGCCGCGGGTGCTCGGGGTGATCCTGCCGGCGTGGTCGCGGTGGGCCGCGATCGCCGTGGTGTGGCTGGTCGGCGCAGGCGCGGTGCAGGCCGTAGTTCAGGTCGGATCGGTCGGCGCACTGTGGCGGACGTCGTACGGGAAGCTGGTGCTGGCCAAGATCGCCGTGCTGGTGGTGACGCTGAGCGCCGCCTGGTTCGCCCGCCGGCTGGTCCAGCGGGCCCAGGTGCCGGCGGCCGGGCCGGGGCGGTTGCGCCGTACGGTCGGGATCGAGGTCGTGGCGACCACTGTGATCCTGGCTGTCAGCGCCGTGCTGGTGCAGGTCAATCCCGGGCGCAGCGCCCCGGTGGACCGGGCCGCGGTGACCGACGACGGCGTGTCCCGGACGCTCAGCAGCCCGTTGTACACGCTGCAGTTCAACATCTATCCGGTGCAGCTCGGCGAGAACAACACCGTGCACGCCTTCGTCTACACCCCGGCCGGCGCGCCGCTGCCCGCCGACCAGTGGACCGTCTCGTCGCGGCTGCTCGGCCGGGACCTCGAGCCCGTGTCCGAGCCGCTGCTGCCGCTGATTCCGGCCAACCACGCCGCCGGCGCGGTCACCTTCCCCTTCCCCGGCACGTACGAGCTGTCGTTCACCGTCCGTACGACCGACATCGACGAGGCCACCGTGACGACGACGATCCAGGTGCCGCAGATTCCCTCCGGCCGCTGACGGGGCAGAAAGGGCATGCACGTGTCGACCGGGCACCTCGGCGTCCACCCGGCCGTCGCCGAGGCGCCGGCCGGCCCCTCAGACCCAGCGGCGCAGGACGGGCTCGAGAATGGCGCCCACCACCGTCACGGTGTTCGCCACGACGGCCAGCGGCGCCCGGTCGGCCGTGCGCAGCAGCAGCATCGCGGTGAAACCGGCCCCGGCGCCGGAGTGGAACGCCAGGTCGCCGCGCGGGCTGAGCAGCCAGCCGAGGCCACCGTGCAGCCCCGATCCCGTCCCCGCGAGCGCCTCCGCGGCCAGCGTGGCCGGCAGCCGCGTCGCCCATCCCGTGCCGAGCCGGATCAGGTCGGGTGCGGTGATCTGCAGGCCGCCGACCGCCGGCACCAGGCACATCTGCTGAGGTACCGGGGTGAACCGGCCGTCGTCGGTCCGGCCGTAGCCGGTGATTTCGGTGACGGGGTACGACCAGAGGGCACTGCGGATGCCCAGCGGGTCGAGGACCAGCCGGGCGGCCGCGTCCTCGAACGGCTCGCCGGTCACGTCGGCGACCAGCTGGGCCAGCAGCGCGAAGCCACCGTTGCTGGGCCGCAGCTCACCCCGGTGACCGGTCTCGGCGACCACCGGGCCGAGCAGCTCGGCCAGCGGCGGCACGGGTTCGCCGGGGCCGCCGGGGCCGCTTGAGTCGCCGGGGCCGCCGGGGTCGCCGTACAGCGGGACCGGGTCGTCCACGCCGCCGGTGTGGCTGAGCAGCTCGCGGACGGTGACGCCGCCGTCGGCCAGCCGCAGCGACGTCAGGTGGTCGTTGACCGGCTCGTCCAGCGTCAGCCGGCCGTCGGCCACCAGGCGCAGCACGGCGGTGGCGATGACCAGGCCGCTGACCCCGGGCACGGGCAGCCGTACGCCCGGGCCGGCCGGCACGCCGCGTTCCAGGTCGGCCCAGCCGGTGGCGACCGTCCACCCCGGACCGGCCAGGATCAGCGCCGGCGCGGTGACCGCCGTGTACAGCTCGCCGGCCAGATCCCGCATCGCCGCGGGCACCTCGCCGCCGGTCCGCTGCGGCGGCTCCCCGGTCACCCGCGGGTCGGCCGCCGGGCGCGGCGCCGGCACCGCGCCGAGGTCGGTCATCCGGTGCGGCGCCCCGGGCTCGACCTCGACGTGGACCAGCAGATCGCCCAGGGCCACGTCGACCGTCGTCGGGGAGTGGCCGAGCACCCGCAGCGGCCGGCTCATCTGGGGAACCGCCGGCCGGATCACGTCGACCAGCGGCTGCTTCGCCAGCCGGTCACTGAAGTGGGCGAGCAGTTCGTCGCCGCCCGGGGCGGTCCAGCCGGGCCGGCCGGCGCCGGCGAACCGTTCGATCACCCAGCCGAGCTGGTCCATGGCCGGTCCGGCGGCGGCCTCGGCGGTAGCCGCCTTGAGCGCGGCCCAACCGGGACGCCCGAACTCGGTCGCGATCGCCTCCTGGGCGGCGTGCAGGGAGGAGAACTCGCCGGCGGCCAGACGCCGCTTGGCTTCGATCTTCAGGTAGCGCAGGCTCGGGTGGCCGGGAAGCGCGCGGGACATGGCAGCCTCTCTCAGGCCCGTGAGGTCCGCTGCATCAGGGCCGGAAAGAAAGGTCGGGCCATGGCAGAAGTGGAGAACCGGTGGGCTTGCAGCCCTTTCCGCGGACCAGGGGCGCCCGGTGGCGCCGCGCTTCACGGTACACCGGCGGCGGCCCGGTTAGTCTTCCCGGCGTGCTGATTCTGCTGCCGCCCTCGGAGGGCAAGGCCGCGCCGGCCGCCGGTGATCCGGTCGACCCGGCCGCGCTGGTGCTGCCCGCGCTCGCCCCGGCGCGGCGCCGGGTGCTGCGGGCGCTGACCGCGATGTGCGCCCGGACCAGCGCCCGGAGTGTGACGGCGTCGATGGGCGCGCTCGGCCTGACCGAGGGACAGCGGGACGAGATCGGGCGCAACTCCAGGCTGGCGACGGCGCCGGCCGGGCCGGCCGCCGGGGTGTACCGGGGGGTGCTGTACGAAGCGCTCGATGCGGCGACGCTCCCACCCGCGGCCCGTGCGTGGTTGGACGAGCGGGCGCTGGTGTTCTCCGCGTTGTGGGGCGTGGTGCGGCTGACCGACCGGATCCCCGCGTACCGCTGCGCGGCCGGGGTGACCCTGCCGGGGCCGGGCGGGCTGACGCCGTACTGGCGGAAGGCTCTCACGCCGGCCCTCGCTCGCCTGGCCGGCGACGGCCTGGTGCTGGATCTGCGGTCCGGCGCGTACGCGGCGATGTGGACTCCGACCGGACGGACGGCGGCGGTGCGGGTGCTGCACGAGCGAACCGTCGCCGGGCTGACCACGCGCACGGTGGTCAGTCACTTCAACAAGGCGACCAAGGGGCGGATCGTCCGGGCGCTGGCCGAAGCCGGCGCCCAGCCGTCGTCGGCGGGCGAACTGGCGGCGACGCTGCGCGACCTGAAGTACACAGTCGAGGAAGGACCGCGGCAGATCGACGTGGTGGTCGCCGAGCTGTGAACTACTGAGCGGCCAGAACGTCGACGACGAAGCGAAGGTCGCCGGCCGGGGCGCCCTGCTGTTGCGGCTGGTCGCCGTAGGCGAGCGCGGCCGGGATGTCGAGCTGGACCCGGCTGCCCACCGGCACGCCGGTGATGCCCTGGTCGAAGCCGGGGATGAGCTGGCCGACGGTCAGCGGCACCGGCTGGCCCTGGTCCCAGGTGGCCTGCACGATCTTGCCGTCGGCGTACGTGGCCAGCACGTAGTTGGTGAGGATGGTCTGGCCGGTGGCGACCTTCGGCCCGGTGCCGGTGACCAGCGACGTGACCGTCAGCTTGGTCAGGCGCTTGGTGCCGCCGGCCTTGATCTCGGGCTCCTTGGCCAGCGCGGCCGGCGTCTTCACGTCCGACGGGGTGCTCGCCTGCGGCGCCGCGGCCGGGTCTGACGGGGCCGCACTCGGTTCCGGCGCCGGCGCGGCGGTGGCCGCCACCGGGGCCGGCGCGGCCGTCGTCTTCGAGCTGTCCTTGCCGGTGACCTGCACGATGACGAACACGGCGACCAGCACGACGATGACCCCGAAACCGGCGATCGCCCCGGCCACGGCCTGGCTGCGCCGCCGAGCGTCGGCGTGCTGCTGGTCAGTCATGGAAGCGTCGCTCCTGTCGCGGGTCCGGCAAACTCCGCACACCGTACTCGCAAGGTCGTCCGGAGCGGCGCAGGCCTCCCCCGAACTGCCGGGGTATCAATCAACCGTAAGGACGGTTACCCGTTCCGCTCTGGATCGTCACTGTTCGAAGTGCGATTGTGGAGGCCCCACAGCGCCACGGCGGACGCTCACCGCCGGCCCGACAACTTCACAACTCGGCTCACCGTGCCCGGCCGCCACCGGCGCCGGCTGGTGCTTGCCCGAGAGAACTCGACCGGGGAGGGTCGGTTGCCGGACCACGAGTCCACGGGTACTCCGAGGGGGACGGAGGTCGATCCGCCGTACCCGGTGGTGTCCCCCGGGCGGCGCTCCAGCTACGGCTTCCGCACGGCCGGTCGCCGCGGCGCGGCCGTGCCCCCGGAGTTGCTCCAGACGCCCCGCCGGCGGCTGGCCGAGTACGTCATGCCCGCCGTCGTCATCCTGGCCGGCGTGCTGGTGGTGGTCGCGTTCGGCTTCATCATCAGCCGGGCCACCCACCACGACGACGACCCGGCGACCGCGCTGCCGCCGCCGATCCTGTCAACCGGCCTGCCGCCGACCGATCAGGCCGTCATCCCGCTGCCCACGCCGTCGCCGTCGGCCACTCCGACCGTGTCCACCTCCGCCACCACGAAACCACCGGCCCGCAAGGCGCCGGCGCCCGACGTCGGCTCGGTCCGGGTGGTCCGGTCGTCCGTCGCGTCCACCGTCGACCTGACGGCCGAGGGCACCCGCGACTGGGTGCACTGGGGCGAGCAGAGCACCTTCTCGCTGGAACGGGACTCCGGCGGGCACTTCGCCATCCTCGAGGGCGCCCCGACCGCGCCGCGCTTCCGGCACGCGCTGAGCCCGCAACGGTTCTCCTGGACCGGGGGCAGCCCGGTGGACCATTCGGACGGCACCCCGACCGGCATCCGCACCTGCGGGAAGGGCAACGGCTTCACCATCTCCGCCCCGGCCACCACCGGCACGCGCACGCTCCGCCTGTACATCGGCGTCCTGGGCGCCCGCGGAAAGCTCACGGCCAGGCTGTCCACCGGGGGCGGCAGCACCACGGCGACTCTCGAAGACAAGGGGAACTCTCTGTCGACGGCGGTTTTCGTCGTCACGTACCGGGCACCGAAGGACGGCAAGCTCAATCTCGACTGGGTCACCGACGCCGCGTTCAACTCCGACTGCGGCGGAGTAGCCCTGGAGGCCGCGACGCTGCGGTGAACGATGGTCGTGCCGGCCGCTTGGTGTTGTCTGCTCCGTCAGGGAGGGAAGTCGAGAGTGTTCGCTGCCTGGGGTTCGTGGGTGGCCCGGCAGCGCCGGCCGGTGTTCGCGGTCACGCTGATCGCGGTGCTGGCCGCCGGGGTGTGGGGCTTCGGGGTGTTCGGCCACCTGTCCGAGGGCGGCTACACCGACCCGGCCAGCGAATCGGCGCGGGCCGCCGACCTGGTGCAGTCGCGCCTGGGCGGGCAGGCCGGCGACGTCGTGGTCATCTACACGCCGCTGCACACCTCGATCGACGACGCCGTGCTGTCGCAGCGGGCCGAGAACATGATGGCCGCGCTCCCGGCGGACAAGGTCAGCCAGGTCGACGCGTACTGGCCGGCCAAGACCGCCCGGTACGCGTCGGCGGACAGGTCCAAGGCGGTGGCCGTGCTGACGCTGGCCGCCACCGACGACGCGGGCAAGCTCGCCGACTTCCGTGACATCAAGGACAAACTGGTTATCGAGGGGGCGAGCAGCCAGATCGCCGGCGGCTACCCGCTGGCCGACGCGTCCGCCGCCCAGTCGACCCGCGACCTCGGCCGGGCCGAGGCCGTCTCGCTGCCGATCGTGCTGGTCCTGCTGCTGCTGATCTTCGGATCGCTGGTCGCGGCGGCGCTGCCCGTGCTGGTCGGTGGCTGCGCGGTGCTGGGCTCGCTGGGCGTTCTGCACCTGATCGGTCAGCACCACGACGTCAACTCGTTCGCGGTCAACGTGGCCAGCCTGCTGGGCCTGGGCATGGCCATCGACTACGGGTTGTTCATGGTGGGCCGGTTCCGCGAGGAGCAGGGCTTCGGCCGTACGCCCGCCGATGCCGTCCGGCGGACGGTGGCCACCGCCGGCCGGACCGTCGTCTTCTCGGCCACGTTGCTGATGATCGCGCTGGCCGGGCTGCTGCTGTTCCCCCAGGACTTCCTGAAGTCCCTGGCGTACGGCGGACTGTCCGCGGTCGGGCTGGCCGCGCTGCTGTCGCTGACGCTGCTGCCGGCGGTCCTGACGCTGCTGGGCCCGCGGGTGGACACATTGCCCGTACGCCTGCGTAAGCCTCGCGCCGACCGGGCGGCCGGCACCGGGTGGACGCGCCTCTCGCACGTCGTGCTGAAGGTCCCGATCCTGGTCGCGCTGCCGATCGTGGCCGGGCTGCTGGTGCTCGCCCTGCCGATCACGCACGTGCACTTCGGCGAGAACGACGAGCGGCAACTGCCCGCGGGCGCCCCCGCCCGGGTGGCGATCGAGACCCTGGAGGCCGACTTCCCGGCGCTCAGCAGCGTCGGCGTGCAGGTCGTGCTGCAGGGCCCGGGCGGCCGGTCGCCGGACGCCAAGGCGATGACCGCGGCCGTCCAGCGGGTGCCCGGCATCACCGGCGTCGCCACCACCGGCTCGGCCCGGGACGTCGTGGTTCTCACCGCGACTCTCGCCGGGAAGGACGCGTTCAGCACTTCGGCGCGCGACGCCGTACGCGGCGTCCGGGCGCTGACCCCGCCGGCCGGGATCCGGATGCTGGTCGGCGGCGTCACCGCCCGCAACGTCGACAGCCTGGACGCGATCGCCCACCGCCTGCCGCTGATGGTCGGGCTGCTGATCGGCGCCACGCTGATCCTGATGTTCCTGGCCTTCGGGTCGGTCGTGCTGCCGGTCAAGGCCGTGGTGATGAGCGCGCTCAGCCTCAGCGCCACCTTCGGCGTGCTCATCTGGATCTTCGAGGACGGTCACGGCGCCTCGCTGCTCAACATCACCCCGGCGCCGGCCGAAGCCGGGATCGTGGTGCTGATGGCCGCCGTGGTCTTCGGCCTGTCCACCGATTACGAGGTGTTCCTGCTGTCCCGGATGGTCGAGGCCCGTACCCGCGGCGCCACCACGGCCGAGGCGGTGACCACCGGCCTGGCCCGCACCGGCCGGGTGATCAGCGCGGCCGCGGTGCTGCTCATCGTGGTCACCGGGGCGTTCGCGCTGTCCTCGGTGACCACCATGCGGTTCGTCGGCGTCGGCATGATCGTCGCCTTGCTGCTGGACGCCACGGTCGTGCGGATGCTGCTGGTCCCGGCGGTGCTCGGCATGCTGGGCGACGCGGCCTGGTGGGCGCCGGGCCCGCTGCGGCGGTTGCAGGAGAAGGCCGGGCTGTCCGAGTACGCCGGGGAGGAGCTCTTCCCGACCGTCTCGGTCGGCCGGCACGCCGCTCCCGGCGCAGCCGTGTCCCGGTCGGCGTCGACGTCGCGGCCCCGGCACGCATCCGGGTCCCAGCCGATCGTCACCGGTGTCGTGGTCGCCGCGGCCGCGGCGCCGCCGGCCGCATTGGCCTCGGCGTCCGCGTCGGCTGCACTTGCTCCGGTCGCGCTGCCGGCCGGGCCGGCGGCCGGGGTCCCGAACGGCACTGCGATCGAGCGTTCCGGTGGTGTCGAGCGTTCCAGCGGCGCCATTCCGCTGCCCGCCCACGGCAACATCCCGGCGCTCCCGGCCGGACGCCGTCCCATGCCTCCCCCGGACGAAGCTCCGTCCGCGGTGGTCCCGGTGCTTCCCGGGCCGGACGCCGCCGGACCCGCGCTCGAGACACCCGGCGTCCCGGCTGCGGTGAGCGAGGCGGTCACCGAGCCCTCCAGCAGCGACGACCTGTCACCGGCCCCAGCCGCCCGCAACGAGCCGGTCGGCACGCCCGGCGAGGAGACCCGGGCCACCGTCGTGAAGACGGAGCCCGTCCCGGTCTCAGCGGCCTCAGCCCACACCCCCGTGGCCGGGCTCCCCGAGCCGGATGCGGCAGACGCCGGTGCCGCTGATGCCGACGCCGATGCGTCGGACTCGGGCGTTGCGGATCCCGTTGCCGCCGGTTCCGGTACCGCGAGTGCCGGTACCGCGAGTGCCGGTACCGCGAGTGCCGGTACCGCGAGTGCCGGTACCGC
>CAXSDA010000001.1:218724-219624 GCA_964236515.1 uncultured Actinoplanes sp. | reverse complement strand
GAGTTCCGGTACCGCGAGTTCCGGTGCCGGGGCCACGGGTTCTGGCGGCGGTAGCGCCAGCGCACGTGCCGCGACGGCCGGTGCCGCGGGTGCCGGTCCTGCCGGCGACGATGCCGGTCCGGCGGGCGACGGTGCCGTCGGCATGAGTCCCGGCGCCAGCCCCGCCGGCCCGGATCCCGCCGGCGTAGGTACCGGGGGTGCCGATGCCGCGGGTGCCGATGCCACGGGTGCCGATGCCGCGGGTGCCGATGCCACGGGTGCCGATGCCGGCACTGCGGGAACCCGGATCGGCACCTCGGGCCCCGGCGCCGACTCCGGGATGCCGGTCGCGGGACGTACGCCGGAAGAGGCCGAAGCGGACGCGACGCAGCACATCCCGGCCGGCGCCGTCCGGACCACTGAGGACGAGCCGAACCCCGGCGTCGTGGCCCCGGCCGGTGACTCCCCCGATCCCGCCGCGACGGACGCCGACCTGCACGCCCGTACCGTCGATCTGGCCTCGCACCTCAAACCGGCGGCGGACCGGGAGCCGACCCCCGACGCCACGGCCGTTCTCGAGTACGACGAGACCGTCGATCTCTCCGGCCGTCTCCACCCCCGCTCCGAGGACTCGCGCTCCCGCTGACCGCCCCGCCAGGACAGCCCCGGACAGCAGGGCCCTCATCGCCCGGGGCCGGCACGGGCCACGACTGGGCCGCCGCGCTGGTCCAGGCGTGCGGCGCGGTGTACGCCACGCTGATCCTGGCCGGGGTGTCCCTGGGGGCCGGCGTCGTCTTCGGTCATCCCGGCGGCCCGAACGACCGACCACCACACGGCCCGCTCGCCGACGGCGACCTCGACGTTTTCTTTTCATTCGACGGCGACCTCCGAGCTCTACACTCCTGCCCTTCCCGAGTTCCT
>CAXSDA010000001.1:214969-218714 GCA_964236515.1 uncultured Actinoplanes sp. | reverse complement strand
GGCTCGATCGGCCGCGCCGTCACCGCGGTCCTATTGCTCGCGGCGGGAGTCGCGATCCGCCGGACCCGCGTCCGGCCCACCTGGCTGTCGACGTCCGCGCTGCTCATCGCCTTGGCCATCCTCGCCGGCGTACCGTCGCCGCACTTCGGCACCGACGCGGCCACGTTTCCTCGGCCCTCGGCTGGGGCGTCACCGCCCTCGTCGCCTCCCTGATCGGCTACTGGACCCTGGCCGCCGGCATCGTCCTGCTGAGCCGCCCTCACCCCAGGTGGGCCGCCGCACTCCGTAACCGGTTCGCTACAGCAGAGCCACTGCTCGCTCGACCAGCAGCGGCATGAGCCGGGTGCGCCAGGCGTCGAGGCTGACGTAACCGCTCGACATGCCGCCGTGGGCGAACTCTTCGCGGAAGACCGACGGCTCGAGCTCGGTCTCCAGGTCGACGGCCGCGATCCGGTCGAACGCCGTGTACAACATGCGGGTGACCTCGGCCGCCGACGGCGGCAGATAGGCGCCGGCCAGGTGGGTGCGCATGGCCCGCCACACCCACGGATCCCCGCGAAGACCCCACTTTTCGGGTTCCGGATCGAACAGGTCCGCCAGCTCTTTCATGAGACCAGCTCCTTCATGAGATCAGCCTGCCACGGATGGGCGGCGCCCACCGGCCGCCCCACCACCGGGCTCGGCGCTGAGAATCTTGGTGCGCCGAGGTTCAGCGGATCGATAGCCTCTCGGAATCGGGTCGGCGGTGTGAGGCGGGTGAGGGATCTCGCGAAGGAGTCCGCAGGAGAAGAAGGCGTTGAGCTCCCGCAAGGACCACCGGAACGACTAGGGCGAGCACGACAAGGGCTCCCGCAGGAGCATCCGCCGGAACAAGCGCATGCCCGACCGCGCGGATCGGCACCGCGAGCACCAGGTGCTGTGGTTCGCGACCGGTCCCGTCGCCGCCCCCGAGGTGACCGAGCGCGTTGAGATCACGCTGCGGATGAAGAAATCCATGTGGATGACGAAGCGGTGGCGGAAAGGGCCCGACGCCCCGCCGGCCGAGGTCGTCGTGCGCAAGCTCCGTCGCCGGGCCCTGCTCGGCATCGTCCCCGAGGCCGAAGCCCGCATCCGCCGCCGCCTCGGTTGACCCAGCTCGGCTGCGGCCACGAAGGCAGCACGCAAGCAGCCACGACCGGGTCTTGAGATTGATCTTGACGCAGCCCAAGTACAGTCTCGGCGTGACCGAGAGCGGGAGGATCGACCCGGAACGGCTGCGGCTGTGCCTGGAAGTGCTGGCCGAGGCCGAGGCGCTGCCGGTCGAGCACACCGACGCCGTCGCCGTCCGGCGGGCGACCGCGGGGCTGTTCAAGACGGTCAAGGTACGCCGGCGGCGGGAGCGGCGGGACGCCGTGCTCACCAACGACCGCGCCGTCACCGCGGCCACCGCGACCGGCGCGCCCACCCGGATCGATGACGAGACCGCGGGCCTGCCGCTGCAGACCGTGACCGGCGCCACCCACGCCGGGGTCCTCCGGCAGGCACGGGGTTGCTACATCTGCAAGCAGCGCTACCACCACGTGGACGCGTTCTACCACCAGCTCTGCCCGGACTGCGCCGCGATCAACCACCGCCGCCGGGACGCCCGCACCGACCTGACCGGGCGCCGGGCGCTGCTCACCGGCGGCCGGGCCAAGATCGGGATGTACATCGCGCTGCGGCTGTTGCGCGACGGGGCACACACCACGATCACGACGCGGTTCCCGCAGGACGCGGTCCGGCGGTTCCGGGCCATGCCGGACAGCGCGGACTGGCTGCACCGGCTGCGCATCGTGGGCATCGACCTGCGCGACCCGGCCCAGGTGGTCGCGCTGGCCGATTCGGTCGCGGCCCGGGGGCCGCTGGACATTCTGATCAACAACGCGGCCCAGACCGTACGGCGTTCCCCCGGCTCGTACGCGGCGATCGGCGCGGCCGAGTCGGAGCCCCTGCCCGACGGCCCGTTGCCGGAGCTGGAGTTCCTCGGCGGGCGGTCGGCGGCGGGCGAGCTGACCGGCCGGGACGCGATCAGCGCGCACAACGTCACCACGCTCGCGCTGACCGCCGGGTCGGCCGCGATCGACGCCGGCGGCCTGGTGCCGGATCTGGCGGCGACCAACAGCTGGAGCGACCGCGTCCACGAGGTGCCGCCGCTGGAACTGCTGGAAGTGCAGCTGTGCAACGTCACCGCGCCGTTCATCCTCATCAGCCGCCTGCGCCCGGCGATGACGGCGTCGCCGTTCGCCCGGCGGTACGTGGTCAACGTGTCGGCCATGGAGGGCATCTTCGCCCGCGGCTACAAGGGCGCCGGCCACCCGCACACCAACATGGCCAAGGCCGCGCTGAACATGTTGACCCGGACCAGCGCGGACGACATGTTCGCCGACGGGATCCTGATGACCAGTGTGGACACCGGCTGGATCACCGACGAGCGGCCGCATCCGACGAAGATGCGGCTGGCCACCGAGGGGTTCCACGCGCCGCTGGACCTCGTCGACGGCGCCGCCCGCGTGTACGACCCGATCGTGCGGGGCGAACTGGGTGAAGATGTGTACGGCTGTTTCCTGAAGGACTACGCCCCGGTCGCCTGGTGAGGAGCACGATGAAGACCCTGGCCGACGAGCAGTACGTCGCCCTGACCACCTACCGCCGTACGGGTGAGGGCGTCGCGACCGCCGTCTGGATCGCGCCCGACCACGACGGCACGCTGCTCGTGGTCACCGGCCGGGAGACGGCCAAGGTCAAGCGGTTGCGGCGCGATCCCCGGGTGTCCCTGGTGCCGTGCAGCGTCTCCGGCAAGGTGCGGGACGGCGCGGTTGCGGAGACCGGCACGGGCGAGGTGATCGGCGATCCCGCCGAGGTGCAGCGGCTGCGTGGGGTGATCGGCCGCAAGTACCGGCTCTCCTACCGCGTCACCCGGCTGTGGGAACGGATCAGCCGCCGGCAGAACGACAACGTCATCCTGCGCATCACCCCAGATCAGCCGGCCTGACCCCGGTCGTCAGTTCGCCGATCCGGAAGCGGCTGTCCGGATCGGCCGCGGGACCGGATCCGTCTTCATTGCCGGTCAGCCGAGCGCCCGGTACGCCGGACGCAGCAGCTCCGTGACGGGCCGGCCGTCCGGGGTGGCGATCGGGGGCGGGTCGAGCTGGTCGAGCAGCGCGTCCGGGCGGGTCGCGGCCGGGGGGTTCAGCGGTGCCGGGGCCACGCCGTCGCCCCAGAAGGCGTCCAGATCGCCGAGACCCGCGGCCGGCGCCGGCTCGGACGACTGCTCGGCCACCGCTGGGCCGCGCAGCGCCCGCAGGTGCGCCAGCAGCTCGTCGCGGGAGCGGCCGCGCCACGCGAACGCCTCGAACGGGTCGGTGTCGAAGGCCGCCGCCGCCGCGTAGATGGTCGCCGCCACGTGCTCGCACGGCATCGGCCGCCCGTCGCAGGTGCAGTCCATCGCCACCTCGCCCAGGGACAACGGCAGCAGGCTGAGCCCGGCCCCGGCGAACACCGTCTCGATGTCCGCGGGCACCCGGCCGCTGAGCAGGTCGGCGGCGAACCGGGCCGACGACGCCAGATCGTCCTCGACCCGCGCCCACTCGGCCGCCCCGAACGCCCGGGCCGCCAGCCGGGCCCGGTGCGCGGTCACGTCGTCGGGACCCCGGACCTGCGCCACGACCAGGCTGCCGGCGACCATCAGGTGCCGGACGTGCCCGGCCCGGGCGTCGCGGCGGCCGCG
>CAXSDA010000001.1:203146-214959 GCA_964236515.1 uncultured Actinoplanes sp. | reverse complement strand
ACCGGCCCCATCCGCAGGGCCTCGAACATCGCCGTGAACGGGCCGGAGAACCGGTCAGTCACCGATGGCCTCCGGGTCCAGTTCGAGCACCGCGCGCAGATCGGCCGTGGACAGCCCGGACAGCCAGCCCTCGCCGTTGCCGACCACCCGGTCGGCCAGCACACCCTTGTCGGCGATCATCCGGTCGATCCGCTCCTCCAGCGTGCCCAGGCAGACCAGCGTGTGCACCTGCACGTCGCGGTCCTGGCCGATCCGGTACGCCCGGTCCGTCGCCTGCGCCTCGGTCGCCGGGTTCCACCACCGGTCGACGTGCACCACGTGGCTGGCCCGGGTGAGGTTGATGCCGGTGCCGCCGGCCTTGAGCGACAGCACGAACAGCCCCGGCCGCTCGTCGGCCTGAAACTCGGCGACCATCGCGTCGCGGGCGGCCCGGGTGGTGCCGCCGTGCAGGTACCGCACCGGCACCCCGAACCGGGCGGCCAGATGCGGCGCGAGCACGGCGCCGAACCGGGCGTACTGGGTGAAGCACAACGCGCTCTCCCCGCCGGCCAGCACCCGGTCGAGGATCTCCTCGAGCCGTTCGAGCTTTCCGGAGCGGCCGGGCAGCGGCGACCCGTCGCCGAGCAGCAGCGCCGGGTGGTCGCAGACCTGCTTGAGCTTGGTCATCGCGGACAGCACGATGCCCTTGTTCCACCGCTCCTTGGCCTCGCGCAGCCGGGCGGTCATCTCGTCCAGCACGGCCCGGTAGAGCGTGGCCTGCTCCACGGTGAGCCCGCAGAGGTGCCGGACGTGCCGCTTGTCCGGCAGGTCGGTGATCACGGTCGGGTCGGCCTTGTCCCGCCGGAGCAGGAACGGGCGGGTGGCCCGGCGCAGCCGAGCGGCCGCCTCCTCGTCGCCGTACCGCTCGATCGGCACGGCGTAGCGGGCGCGGAACGTGTTGGCGCTGCTCAGCACGCCGGGGTTGAGGAAGTCGAGGATGGACCACAGCTCGGCCAGCCGGTTCTCCACCGGGGTGCCGGTCAGCGCGATCCGGGACCGGGACGGCAGGCGGCGGACGGCGGCGGCGACCGCGCTGGCGCTGTTCTTGATGTGCTGGGCCTCGTCGAGCACGATCCGGTCCCAGGCGATCAGGGTCAGCGCAGCCGAGTCGCGGGTGGCGGTGGCGTACGTGGTCAGCACGACGTCGGCGCCGTCGGCCAGGGTCGCCGGGTCGGGCCGGTCGGCGCCGTGCAGCACCCGCACGTCCAGGCCGGGCGCGAAGCGGGCGGCCTCGCGCTGCCAGTTGCCCAGGACCGACAGCGGGCAGATCAGCAGCGTCGGGCCGGTACGCGCATGGAGCAGCAGCGCCAGCAGCTGGATCGTCTTGCCCAGTCCCA
This sequence comes from uncultured Actinoplanes sp., assembly GCA_964236515.1. GTDB lineage: Bacteria > Actinomycetota > Actinomycetes > Mycobacteriales > Micromonosporaceae > Actinoplanes. The sequence continues at coordinate 213,583 of CAXSDA010000001.1, read as the reverse complement.
TGTCGTCGGCCAGGCAGGCGCCGAGGCCGAGCCGGTCCAGGAAGGCCAGCCAGGACAGACCCCGAAGCTGGTACGGGCGGAGCTCCCCGGCCAGCCCCGCGGGCGGGCCGAGCCGCTCGAGCGTGTCCTCGAGGCGCCCGGCCAGCAGGTCGGCGATCCAGCCCTTACCGCTGGTGGCGGTGACCGGCAGCGGCACGTCCTCCGGCGGCAGCAGCCGGATCATCCGCAGCGCGTCGCCCGCGGTCATCGAGCCGCCGCCGCGGCGCAGGAACGTCAGCCCGGCGCGGAGCCGGTCGGCGTCCAGGTAGACCCACCGCCCGCGCAGCTTCACCAGCGGCACCTTGGCCGCGGCCAGGTCCTCCAGCTCGTACTCGGTCAGGGTCCGGCCGCCGAGTGCCAGACTCCACTGGTAGTCCACGATGGACGCCAGGTTGGCCGCCTCGTCGCGCAGCACCGGCGCGATCGGTTCGCGGTTGCGCACCTCGAACGACAGCCCGAGCGGTTCCGGGGTCCGCCACCAGGCCGGTACGAGCACCCCGAACCCGGCCTGCTCCAGGTCGGCGGCGTGGCTCAGGAACGCGTACGCCCCGGCGGTGTCGAGCAGCATCTCGTCCGGCCGGGCGACCCGCAGCGCCGGGATCAGGTCGGGGTAGAGCCGCGCGGCCCGCCCGAGCCCGGTGAGCAGCCGTTCCTGCGGCTGATGAGTCCACCGCCGCAGCGGCGCCGACCGGTCGCGCCAGACCTCCCCCGCCGGCACCAGCGCGCTCGGCTCGTCCACGGCCTGCAGCAGGAACTCCAGGAGCCACGCCTCGTCGGGCGGGCCGGCCGCGATCGCCGGTCCGGTGGCGTCCTCCGGCTCGCCGTCGTCGAGATCGTCCAGGTGGGTGAGCCGGAAACAGACGCGCACGGCGGCGCCCCGGGTGGCCTCGGCGTGCCAGTCGTCGAGCGCGGCGGCCAGGTTGTCGACGCTCCGGTCGGGCGGTGCCACCACCACGGCCGGTTCCGCCGCGGAGGGCAACGCCGCGGGCACGGTGAAGGCGGATCCGCCGGTCAGTCCGCTGAGCCAGCCGGTCGTGCCCAGGGTCACCCCGGCCTCGTCCAGGCGGCCGCGCACGCGGTCGTCGACCAGACGGTCGAGCGCCACGGCCAGGGCGTCGGCGCCGGGCAGCCCGTCGACGTCACCCGGGCGGGTCCGTTCGGCCCGGACGGCGGGCGGCATCCGGCGGAGCAGGTCGGCGTGCCGGGCGGCGTCGGCCCCGGTGATCACCGGCCGCCACCGCGACCGCGGTCCGGGCCCGCCGGTGAGCACCCGCGGCAACAGCCGCCCCCGGCCGACCAGATCGGCGGCGAACGCGGTCAGCTCCCCCAGCCACCGCACCGACGGCGCCAGGCGCACCTCGGCGCCGCGAAGAGCGGCGCCGCGGATATCGGCCCCGGGCAGGTCCGTGTCGCGCAGATCGGCGAGGCCGGGCAGCTCGTCCACCGACGGCACGGTCATCGCCGGCACCTGCCACGCCCGCAGCCGCGGCTGACCCCTGCGGGGCCGCAACCCGAGTGCGGGCGAGGGAAGCGGCCCGGCCGACGTGGACGGCAGCAACATCGTGGCCGGTTCCCGGTCGGCGTCCCCGAGCGCGACCGCGAACGGGTGCACGGCCGCCCCCGCGGACGGGGCCCGGCGCCCCCGCGGACCGGCGGCCGGCCCGCCGACCAGCTCGGCCGGCGACTCGTCAGTCTCCCCCCAGACGGCGAGCGTGCCGTCCCGGGCGATGAAGGCGTGCACGACCAGCACTCCGGGCCGCGGCGACAGGTCGGTCATGATTCGTCCAACGACCAGGCGATGTCCGGCGGCCGGACCCGCGCGCACCGCGGGCCGCCCTCCGGATCGGTCAGCCCGAGTCGCCCGGTGAGCGCTCCCGCCCCGCCGTGGGCGGCCCGCAGCAGAGGGCCCGGGATGTCGCCGAACAGCAGCTTGGCCCGCCGGAACATGTCGAACCGTTCGCCGTCGACCGAGCCCCAGCTCAAGTACAGGAAGCGCGCGCCGGGCCGCCCGTGGACCCACGGGCCGCCGACGTCCAGCAGCCCGTCGACCTCGTGCGACGACACGGACAGATCCCAGGTCACCGCCTCGGCCGAGGCGGGGAACATCGAGACCACCGACGCCTGGCGCTGCACGCCGACGTGGACCTGGCGCAGGCGGAGAGCGGACGCCTCGGCGCCCGGTCCCCGGCCGGGTAGGTCGGTCCCGATGATGCGGATCTGCACGGGCTGAACTCTAGGCGGCCCCTACGACATTTCCGGTCGATGCTCCGACGACCGCCCGGACCGGCAGGTGCAGCGGCCCGCGGATCAGGCTGGACACCCGCCGGGTGAGCGGTCCGGTCCGGCGCAGTCCGGGCATGCGCTCGGCCAGGCGCTGCAGCGCGATGGTCGCCTCCATCCGGGCCAGGGGCTGCCCGATGCAGTAGTGGATGCCACTGGAGAAGGCCAGGTGATCGGCGGTCTGCTCGCGGTGGATGTCGAACCGGCCGGGGTCGGTCCAAACCTCCGGGTCCCGGTTGGCCGCGCCCAGCAGGGTCACCACGAATTCGTCCTTGGCGAGCGTACGGCCGTCCAGCTCGACCTCTTCCATCGCGCACCGGGCCGTACGCTGCACCGGCGGGTCCCACCGCAGGGTCTCCTCGACGACGGCGGGCGCCTGCCCGGCCGGGTCGGCGCACAGGTCGGCCCACTGCGCCGGGTGGTCGAGCAGCGCCACCACGGCGTTGCCGAGCAGGTTGACCGTCGTCTCGAAGCCGGCCACCAGCAGCAGGTTGCACATCGGGATCATCTCGGCGGGCGCGATGGTGTCGCCCTCGGCGGCCACGATGCGGCTGACCAGGTCGTCGGCGGGTTCCCGGCGGCGCAGTTCGAACAGCCCCTCGAACATCGACCGGAGCTCCTCGTTCGCGGCCTGCAGCCGGGCCGCGTGGCGCAGCGAGTGGATGCCGTCGAGCGCGCTGCCGATCACCGAGCCGACCGCGGCGAACCGGTCGGCGTCGGCGTCCGGCACACCCATCAGGTCGGTGATGACAGCGATCGGCAGCGGCGCCGCGAACGCCGTCACCAGGTCGAAGTCGCCCTGCGCGGCGGCCGCGTCGAGCAGCCGGTCCACGGTCGCGGTGACCTGCGGCCGGTAGCTCGCCATCTGCCGGGGGCTGAACGCCGGCTGGGCCAGGCGCCGCAGCCGGGTGTGGTCGGGCGGGTCCCGGTCCAGGAACGACATGTCGAACTGGTCGCCGGCCTCGACCCCGGCGTTGACCATCTCGCTGCTGCGCACCCCGAACCGCCGGTCCCGCAGGACGGTGTTGCAGATCCGGTGGCTGACGGTCACCCAGTTGCCGAGGCGGGTCCGCTGGATGGTGCCCTGGCGGCGCATCGACTCGTAGATCGCGTACGGGTTGTCCCGCCCGATCCGCAGGTGCAGCCGGGACAACGGGTCGCGCTGGACGTACCCGCGGTAGGCGACGTCGAGGCGGCGGCGGTAGAGGGACGACGCGAAGGTCACGGTCTGCCGGAGGTCGGCCATCGGGTGAACCTTTCTCGGTGTCAGGCGACACCGCGCAGGAATGTGGAGACCACCATGTCGGGGGCGGATCGGGGCGCGAGGTCACCGTCGTAGACGGACTCGCCGGCCACGTAGACCAGGGCGTAGAACGCGTGCAGCAGCCAGTAGCCGGGCACGTCGGCCCGCATCACGCCCTGTGTGCGGGCGCGTTCGAGCACGGCCAGGGCCTGCGCCTCGGCGCTCTTGGCCCGGTGGCCGATGTCGGCCGAGCGGTCGAAGGACGGATTGCGCCAGAGGAAGGAGAGGTACGGGCCGACCGAGATCATCGCCTCGGCCAGGTCGTGCAGGTTCCCGTCCGGCGCCTCCGCGACGGCGCCGATGGCGTGCTCCCACCGGTCCAGCGCCCGGTGGCCGACCGCGCGCAGCAGGTCCTCCCGGGTCGCCCAGTGCTTGTGCAGCGTGGTCCGCCCGATCCCGGCGGCCTCGGCCACCTCGGCCAGCGACGCCGACGGATCGGACACGAGCACCTCGACCGCGGCGTCGAGCACGGCCGCCTTGGCATCCCGCCGGACCGCCGACCGCATCCGCACCACGCGAACACTCATGTTCGCGACGGTACACCGGCGTTCACGACGGGGGAAGCCTCAGACGTTGTCGCGGACCCAGGCGTCGATCAGGCCGTTGAAGTGGGCCAGGAACTTGTCGTGCTCGTGCACCGGGTAGGTCGCGCGCACCGTTTCGGTCAGCAGCGACTTGAACTCCGTGGACGAGATCCACTCGTGCACGATGCCGTCCACGTGGGACAGATGCCTGTCGCAGAACTCGTGGTAGCGCTCGGTCTCGAAGTACGCGTCGGCCAACTTCCGGTAGCCCTGCAACTTCTCCGCGTACGACATGCCGGGCTCGTCGGCGATCGCGAAGTACGCCGCCGTGTCCAGGTCGAGCTGCGGCTTACGGCCGGTGACGACGCAGTAGACCGACCACCGAACCAGCGCCGCCATCGCCCACGGGAAGTAGTAGTGCAGCGACGTGATGGCCACGTCGGGGCAGGCGTTGGCGTAGTCGATCGGATGCACCTCGTCGCCCTTGACCAGCGACTCGCACGAGTTGAACTCCCAGCGGAAGAACGCGTTGATCAGCCGGGAGATGGTGATCACCTCGTCGCCGGTCTCCGCCGACAGGAAGTCGTGGGCGACCGCGTACCGCTCGTGCATCGGCTTCTCCGGCTGGAACTTCATCACCATCGTCTCCGGGCCGATGGTGAGCGACCGGGCGAACACGTCGTACCCCTCGACCGACGCCTGCAGGTGCATCAGCCGCTCACCCGACGCGTCGTAGGCGGCGTGCAGCTCGGCTGCGTTGCGGATCTTGGACACGCCGACCCACGCGCCCCCGTCGTACGGCTTCATGTAGAGCGGGTAACCCACCTGGGCGGCGGTCGCGTCCAGGTCGAAGGACTGGTTGTAGCGGTTCGCGGTGTACGCCCAGCGGGAGTTGTCGAGCGGGTTCTTGAACGGCACCAGCACCGTCTCCGGCACCTTCAGCCCGAGCCGGATCATCGCGCAGTAGGCGGCGTGCTTCTCCATCGACTGGAACGTGAAGGGGCTGTTCAGCAGGTACACGTCGTCCATCAGCGCGATCTTCTTGAGCCACTCCCGGGGGTGGTAGTACCAGTACGCGAGCCGGTCGATGACCAGGTCGTGCTTCGGCTTGTCGCGCAGGTTGAACGGCTCGATGGTGACCCGGACGCTGCGGGTGCGGTGGGTCCGCCCGTCGGGCGCGGTGATTACGCCGACCCGCCGCAGCAGGGCCTCGTACGCCCGGGGCCAGTCGTCCTCGGTGCCCAGCAACAACCCGATCACGTGCTCGACAACGGCCACGTCGCCCTCCCAGATGACACCAACGTCAGGACCACACTCGGAGCAGAAGGTCGGTCAGGTGCGGGTCGAGGGCGTCGCGCCAGCCGGTCCAGGTGTGCGCGTCGGGCACCTCGGCGAACCCGCCGGGGTAGCCCTGCCGGGCCAGCGTCGCCGCCATGTCGCGGTTGTTAGCCAGGTTCTCCTCGGCCGCCCCGCAGGTCAGCACGGCCGGTACGCCCGGGCCGGCGCCGTCGCGCAGCACCCGGCCGGTGAACCGCACGATCCGCAGGTACCGCCGGAAGCCCGACTCCTGCCAGTCGTACCGCGGCTGGAAGAAGCTGCCCGACTGCAGGAACAGGCCGGCGAACCCGGCCGGGTGGCGGCGCTGGACGTGCAGCATGGCCAGCGCACCCAGGCTGGCCCCGACGCCGACCACGGGCTCGTCGGTGCCGAGCTCGGCGGCGATCGTCGGCAGCACGTCGGCGGACAGCGCCCGGGCGTACGCGGGACTGGCCGAGTACCACTCGAGCCGCTCCCCCGGCGGCAGCAGCACCAGGTGGAACGGCGGCAGCCGGCCGGCCGCGATATTCGCCGCGGCGTACTGCTGGAGGCCGGCCAGCCGGTGGTACTCGGGGCCGTCGTGGGCGACCAGCACCCGGCCGGTGGCAGACTCGGGCGACCAGATGCGGGCCACCATCTCGCCGCGGACGGCGGGCAGTTGCCGGTAGACGTCGCGCCACGCACCGGCCGCCGCCGGGCGGTCCAGCCACTCCGGTTCGCGGTAACCGGTGCAGCGCAGTTCGGAGGCGTCACCGGTCCGGAGCGGATTGTCCGGGTCGGGCACCGTCTCGGCCTCGCCGCCGGAGTGCCGCAGCTCGAACCGGTACTCGATCCGCCACACCGGCGGGGCGGGCAGGCGCAGTTCCCACACGCGATCGCCGGCGAGATAGGTGAAGTCGGCCGGGGGCAGGACGCCCGAACTCAGACGGACCCCGGACAGTCGGCGGTCCTGATCGCGCAGCCGGAAACAGACCGACGAACCGGTGCACCACGCTCCGACCACCGGCTCCATGACCGCACCTTAACGGTCTTGGGCGGCCCTCGCGCGAGGTTGTCAGGTGGGGCGGCTCTCCGGGGTCGTCACGGTGGCGGGGAGGCCGAACATCTCGGCCAGGCCGGTCACCCGCAGCTGCCGGTGGACGAACTCGCTCGGGTTGCGCAGCAGGAACCGGGTGCCGATCTCGCGGGCCGCGTTGTAGCCCGCGACCAGCGCACCGATGCCCATCGAATCCATGAACGTGACGAACGTCAGATCGACGATCATGCTGGTCGGGCGCTGGCTGCCGAGCGTGCTCACCAGAGTCTCGCGGAGCGCATCGACGGTGGCCGCGTCCAGCGTGCCGCGCACGTCCACCACGATCGCGCCGTCCGCCTGCCGTCGCGTCGTCATGACGGCCTCGCCCATGTCCACCAGCCTCCGAACCTGCGGTCGCTTCACGTTACCTCGCGACCGTGGTACCCCGCAGGGTGCCGCCGAACCCACCCGGCGCAGCGGACAGACGGTACGGCGTACATCACCCATCGCGGCCGCAGATGGGCAACCCGTCAGCCAAACTTTGCCGGATGACGTAGATGACCTTGATTATTGCCTGCTCTTCGGGTCACCGTGGCAGTGGTGCCGGCGATGCTCCCACTCGCAACCGGCATTCCCCGGGGCGCGGCCGGGGTGACGTACCCCCGCGGCGGACTCGGCGCGGCCGCCGCTCAGTGGAGGGTGGGCTGAGCATGGCCAATGCAGCTTCCGGGCGGAAACCTGGAGTGTTCGCGATCCGCGACGTCCGGTCCCTGATCACCGAGACGAGCGAAGAGGGCAACGGGCTCAAGAAGTCGGTCGGCGCGGTCCAGCTGACCGCGATGGGCGTCGGCGCCATCATCGGCACTGGCATCTTCGTGGTGATCGGCGAGGGTTCCGGCATCGCCGGCCCGGCCGTCATCCTGTCCTTCGTGCTGGCCGCCGTGGCCTGCACGTTCTCCGCGCTGTCGTACGCCGAGCTGGCATCGTCGATCCCGGTCTCCGGCAGCGCGTACACCTACACGTACGCCACGCTGGGCGAGATCGTCGCCTGGATCATCGGCTGGGACCTGATTCTGGAATACGGCGTCTCGGTGGCCGCGATCGCGGTCGGCTGGGGCGGCAACCTCAACGCGTTCCTCGACGCCGCGTTCGGGTTCTCGTTGCCGGACGCGATCGCCAAGTCGCCGTCCGACGGCGGCATCTTCAACCTGCCGGCCGTGTTCGTCGTCCTGGCGATCACGCTGCTGCTGGTCCGGGGCGTGACCGAGAGTGCCCGGGTCAACCTGATCATGGTCGCGATCAAGCTGATCATCCTGACCTTCTTCATCGTGGTGGCGCTGGTCAACTTCGGCACCGGCCACTTCACCCCGTTCGCGCCGGCCGGGGTGCACGGCATCACCATGGCATCGGCGGTCATCTTCTTCGCCTTCATCGGATTCGACGCGGTGTCGACCGGCAGCGAGGAGGCGAAGAACCCCGCCCGGGACCTTCCGATCGCGATCATCGGCTCGCTGCTGATCTGCACGGTGTTCTACGTGCTGACCGCGGTCGGCGCGCTCGGCATCGCCAGCCCGGCCCAGATGAAGGACAGCGACGCCCCGCTGGCCGCGGCCCTCAAGGAGGGCGCCGGCATCAGCTGGGCGGCCGGGATCCTGGCGCTGGGCGCGGTCATCGCGATCACCAGCGTGGTGCTGGTCATCCTGTACGGCCAGACCCGCATCTTCTTCGCCATGTGCCGTGACGGCCTGCTGCCGCAGAAGCTGGCCACGGTCAACCAGCGGTACGGCACCCCGGCCCGCCTGACCATCGGCCTGGGCGTCCTGATCGCGATCCTGGCGGCGCTGGTGCCGCTGGGCGAGATCGTGAAGCTCGTCAACATCGGCACGCTGTTCGCGTTCGTGCTGGTCAACATCGGCGTGATCATCCTGCGGCGGACCCGGCCGGACATGCCCCGGCCGTACCGGGTGCCGTGGTCGCCGGTGCTGCCGATCATCGGCGTGGCCTTCGCCATCTACCTGATGTCCGACCTGCCGCTGACCACGTGGATCCGGTTCGTCGTCTGGCTGGTCATCGGCCTGGTCATCTACTGGCTGTACGGCTACAAGCACAGCCGGCTGCGCAAGGACGCCGAGGCCGGCGTCGGCGGCACCCCGAGCTGGGCCCGCGAGCCGGAGAATCCCGAGCAGGAGGGCCCGAAATGACCAGTCCGGCGACCGTCGGCCCGGTCATCGCGGGCGTCGACGGCGGCGCCACCGGCCGGGACGCGCTGGTGCTGGGCCGCTGGGCGGCCGAGACGCTGGACGTGCCGCTGATCGTGGCCGTGGTGCACCCGGCGCCGGCTGCGCTCGGGTCCGGCCGGGTCGACGCCGAGTGGGTGGCCGACCGGCACCGGGCGGCCGAGGCGGTGCTGGACGGCGCCCGTACGGTCCTCAAGGACGCGACCGGGCCGATCGAGTACCGCACGGTCGCGTCGTCGTCGGCCGCGCACGGCCTGCACGACCTGGCCGAGGAGCTCGGGGCCGAGGTCATCGTGGTCGGCTCGGGCAAGAACGCGGCCCGGGAGCGGCTGTTCGCCGGCAGCACGGCGGAACGGCTGCTGGCCGGCAGCGTCTGCCCGATCGCGGTCGCCCCGGCCGGCATGGCCCAGCTGCCGGGCACGCACGGGCGGATCGGGGTGGCGTACATCGACACCCCGGACGGACGGGCGGCGCTGGCCGAGGCGGCCAAGCTGGCCCGCCGGACCGGCACGGCGCTGCGGCTGTACACGGTGGTGCTGGACGCGGAGGGAACCAAGCCCTTCCTGATCGGTGAGGACGCCGAGCGGGCGTTCTCGGACGCCGCCCGGGAGACCTTCGAGGAATCGCTGACCAAGGCGGCCGCCTCGATCCCGGACGTGCCGATCGACTGGCATCTGCTGGGCGGCGACGTGATCAGCGCGCTGAGCGAACTGGACGACGTCGACGTGCTGTTCTGCGGCTCCCGCGGGTACGGCCCGACCCGGCGCGTCCTGCTCGGCGGCGTCTCGACCCGCTTGGTCCGCGGGGCCCGGCGCCCGATCGTGGTGGTCCCCCGCAGCGGCTGACCAGTCAGTCAGCCCGGTGCCGGCCTCGGCTGCCGCTTCGTACGGCGGCCGAGGTCGGCGCGTTGGCGGCCCGGGTGTCCCAGGCCGACACCGACGGGCGGGTGATCGATTCCAGATCCATGATCGGCACGTACACCCGGGCGTCCACCGCCTCCGCCAGCAGCAGCGCGGCGACCAGCGCGGTCGGCCGTTCCAGCGGGTCCGGGTCGAGGCAGCGGGAGCACATGTCCAGCACCTCGGGCGGCAACCCGTCGAAGTGCGGCAACGGGTCCGGATGCTCGTTGCGCTGCAGTTGGATCAGCTGCGTGGTGGTCGCCGCCAGCCACGGCAGGCGGCCGCTGATCGAGTGGTACAGCAGCACGCCGAGCGCGAACATGTCCGTCGCCGGCGTGGCCGGGAGCCCGTCGAAACGCTCCGGGGCGACGTACGCCGGGGTGCCCATCACCGGGCCTTCCGGATCGGGGTCGGGCGAGCCGGTGGCCGCGGCGATGCCGAAGTCGAGCACCTTCGCCCCGGCCGGGGTCAGCATGATGTTCGACGGCTTGATGTCGCGGTGCACCACGTGCTCGGCGTGGGCGGCGGCCAACGCGGCCGCGACCTCGGCCGCGACCCGGACCGCGATCCGCCAGTCGAGCGGGCCGGAGTCCAGGTGGTCACCGAGCGTCTGCCCCTCGACCAGTTCCATCACGATGTAGGCGACGTCGCGCCCGGGCGTCCCCGAGGTCCCGAAGTCGTGCACGTTGGCCACGTTGGGATGGGTCAGCCGGGCCGCCGACCGGGCCTCGGTCCGGACCAGATCGGTCGCCACCTCGCCGGCCGTCCCCGCCATCGACGGCGCCATCAGCTTCACCGCGACCGCACGGTCCAGCACCTCGTC
>CAXSDA010000001.1:135076-203136 GCA_964236515.1 uncultured Actinoplanes sp. | reverse complement strand
GTGCCCGCGCCACACCTCGGCCATACCGCCGACGCCGATGCGCTGCAGGAGCCGATACCGCCCGCCCAGCATCCGCATCGCATACTCCCCCGGCTTGGATGACAGTGGCGTACCCGGGTCGCTGTCAGGGCAAACGCGCGGCCGTGAGCGCCCCCGCGGTCGTGACCCCGCTCTCCACCTCTGTTCGGCCGATCTCTATTCGGCCGCCGGCTCGGTCCGCAGGTCGTGGGCGCCGTCCTCGCGGGTGGCCTCGTAGTACAGCCGCCGGGCGCCGCCGGGCAGCGTGACCAGGCTCAGGTAGCGCAGACCGTGCGGCGCGTGCGGGCTGCCCAGCGGCGGCGCGTCGCCGGCCGTCAACGGGCCGAAGCTGCCGTCGGGGAGCCGCCGGCCGGACGCGGTGCCGGTGCGCTCCTCCCAGTTCTCCCCCGCGGTGGCCCGCCCGTCGTAAGCGGCCAGCACGGTGTCGCCCTCCACCAGCACCGAGGACACCCGCACGCCGCGGGCGTCCCACTCGCCCGGCCGCGGCGCCAGCGCGGTCGCCCGCCAGGTCCAGGCGACGCCGTCCGGGCTGGTGAAGTACTCGGTGGTCATCCGGTCGGCGTCGTCCCAGCGCTCCAGCGGGTGCACCGAGGCCCACAGATGCCAGCCGTACGCGTCGGAGTGCACCACCGGGTCCTTCACGCCCACCGTGTCGTCCCCGGCCAGCACGGTCACCGGCGTCGCCGTGGCCAGTCCGGCCGGCGTGTCCGCCTCGAGCAGGTCGACCCGCCAGTGCTTGGTGCCGGGGGTGGCCGCGCTGACGTACAGCCGCCATTTCCCCCCGGACGTACGGACCAGGGCCGGCCGTTCCAGCGACTCGGACCCGAACTGCTCCTTGTGCACCTCGGCCACCACCTCGAAGCGCACCCCGTCGGCGGACCGGGCGATCACGTTGGAGATGCCCCGGCCCTCGCCGATCGGCAGCCGCAGCCGGTAGGCCAGGTAGACTGCGTCCTCGGTCGCGACCGCGCTCGGCGCCCCCGACCAGGCGCCCGGCTCGTCACCCGGCGGGTCGACGACCACGGTCGAGTCGTCCCAGCGTGGCAGCGGCAGGGTGGCGATTCCGATGGACAAGACGGCTCCGTTCGCAGGCGGGTGCGCTCAAGTTTGCATCATCCATCGGCTAAGTGGGAATTAGCCGATGTTGGCGTGTCTTTTGTACAGCCTGTCAACCGATCTGTCGCCTCGCACGACACGGTACTGAGCCGGCTGCGCTCGATGGCGCATGCGCCGCTGAGGCTGATGAGTTCCTCGCCGGAGTGTCCAGAGCGTGAGTTCAACTGAGCTTCGCGTGACGGTCCACCGAGAGCCAGTCGTCGTACCGCTCGCCGGTCACGTCCTGCAAAAGCGCGATGTCGTCGGCGAACGACGGCAGCAGCGCCGCCCGCTCGGCCGGGGTGGTCACCGGTCGGTTGCCCTGCTTGCGGTGCAGCAACGTCAGCAGCGGACCGCGGGCGGCCAGCCGCAGCGGCACCGGGAAGTGGTGCCCGATCCGGCCGCCGGTCCGCAGGGCCGCCCGCAGCCCGCCGTTGACGGTGGTGTTCTCGACCACGTGCCGGTTCACGTTCTCCCTCGGGATCTCCCGGAGTTGCCCGGTGCGTACGCCCAGGAACTCGCAGACCCGGTCGAGCGTGGCCGCGGGGGTGTCCTTGAGGTCGCGGTACCGCATCACCAGAACCTGCTCGCGGGGGAACACCTCGTACAGGTGCTGGATCTGCCGCCCGTACCGCCCGAGGCCGGTGTACTCCCAGAACGCCGCCCACCCGGCAGCGACGCGGGCCGGCTCGGCCCGGCACGCGGTCAGGAAGTCGGCCTCCGGTTCCAGGCCCGCGTTCCACAGGTGGGTCCAGTTGGAGTGGGCGCGGTCGACCGGATCCCGCAACATCAGAATCAGCCGTACGTCCGGGACGAGCCGCCGGATCCGCTCGTGCGACGCCAGATCGTGCAGGTAGAACGGGGTGGACTCGCCGCACAACGCGCCCGCCGGCGCCGGGGCGAACAGCCGCTCGTAGTCGGCCCGGCGCCACACGTGCTCCTGGTAGGTCTGCACGTCACCCGGGCCCCCGGCGGTCGGCGGGCGCCCGGCGGAGAGGAAGAACTTGGGCTCCTTGACCCGCGACAGGTAGAGCTCCGGGTGCGGCGCCAGCGCGGCGTGCAGGGCGGTCGTGCCCGCCTTGGGCACGCCGGCGACGAGAAAGTCGGGAAGGGGCACGGGGACCTCCTCGATCCGGGCAAGTACACCTAGCCTACAGATCAAGTAGGTGATGCGCGCCCCTCGACCGAAGGTCAGGTGACCGGCCGGCCCGGAGAGGTCAGCGGCGGCGCCACCAGTGGCGGCGACGGAAGCGGGGGCAGGCGTCCGGGCCGCAGATCGCGCACTCGGTGCCCCGGCGCAGATGCTCGTGGGCGCGCATCGGGTGGCCGCAGACACACAGCGCATCGGGTGCGGTCATGGCGTCACCGACAGTGGTGTGCCCGGAAGGGCCGGCGGACTGGTCACGCTCCCAACCTAATCGGGCCCCGGCGGCCCGTGTTCCACCGGTCGGACACCGCCCACCGAATAGTCGACATTACGAGCAGTGATTTTGCCGTCTGTGACGTACTACACTCACAGTAGTCTGAGATCTCGATCTTGTCCGGTCTTGGTATCCACTCCTGCCCGGTGACTGCTTTCCCGGCGGATGTCCGCTCGATGCACGGAATTCCCCCAACAACCATTACCCATGGTGACCGAGGGGCGCAACCGTACCCAGGTATAAGCCTGTCGTTTCCGCAGTTCAGGGTCTAATGGCGCTTTTCTCCAGGCGGACATGTACGGACTGTCCATTTGGTCAGTTTGACTCAGCGTAGCGGACCGCTACATTTGTCCACAGACGCCGACCATTCGTCAGACCCCTCGCAAAAGCCACATCCCGGCGGCGTCGGCCTCCCCCGAAGGGAACGACATGGACCACTCCACGCCGTCGGGCGACACTTTCGGTAACTCCGTTCAGTCACCCACGGTCAGTATTGTCATTCCGGCGCTGAACGAAGAGCGCAACCTCCCGCACGTCTTCGCCAAGCTGCCGGCCGGCATCACCGAGGTGATCGTGGTCGACGGCGGCTCGGTCGACCGGACGGTCGCCGTGGCCCGCGAGCTGCGGCCGGACGTCAAGATCGTGCAGCAGACCCGGACCGGCAAGGGCAACGCCCTGGCCTGCGGATTCGCCGCCTGCACGGGCGACATCATCGTGATGATCGACGCCGACGGGTCCACCGACCCGGCCGAGATCCCGCTGTTCGTGGCCCAGCTGACCGCCGGCGCCGACTTCGTCAAGGGGTCGCGCTTCGACCTCGGCGGGGACAGCCACGACATCACCAAGCTGCGCAAGCTCGGCAACGACGGGCTCAATCTGGTGGTGAACGTCCTGTTCGGGACCCGGTTCACCGACCTCTGCTACGGCTACAACGCCTTCTGGCGCCGGGTCGTGCCCGCCCTGGACCTGCCGGACACGTCACTCCCCCGCCCGGCCGACGGCACCAAGCTGTGGGGCGACGGCTTCGAGATCGAGACCATGATCAACATTCGGGCCGCGGTCGACGGCCTGAAGGTCGGCGAGGTCGGCAGCGTCGAACACGCCCGCATCCACGGCGAGACCAACCTGAACACGTTCCGGGACGGCTTCCGGGTGCTGCGCACCATTTTCAGCGAGTACGGCCGGATGCGCCGCGGCCGGCACCGCGCCGAGCCGGTCACAGCCACCAGCACGGCCGCCGGCCGCACCGCCCTCGCCGGCACCACCCGCACGAGCACCACCCGCATCAGCACCGGCCACACCAGCACCGGCCACACCGGCACCGCCCGCACCGGGACCGCCCTGGCGGCGATGGTCAACTCCGCCGACGCCCACCCGCACGTGGCCCAGCTCAACCTGAACGGCCGCCGGGAAGACCCGGGCACACGCCGTACGGAAGACGTCAAGGCGCTTCAGACGCGCGCCGCCCTCGAGGACTGACGGTCCCCGAACCACCTGCCCGAGGAGCTGTTCGAAGTGGATTCCACCCCCCGCCCGGCCGTCAGCGTCGTCATTCCGACGCACAGCGACGACCGGTGGCCGTCCCTGGTCCGCACCGTCGCCTCGGCCCGGTCGCAGACCCTGACGCCGGCCGAGATCGTGGTCGTCGTCGACCACAACCCGTCGCTCTGGGCCATGGCCCGGCGCGCCTTCCCGGGCGTGACGGTGCTGGAGAACGTCTTCGCCCGGGGGGTGTCCGGCAACCGCAACACCGGCGCCTTCCACACCCGTACGGCCGTGATCGCGTTCCTGGACGACGACACCTCGGCCGAGCCGGACTGGCTCGAGCGGCTGGTCGCACCGCTGACCGACCGGCGGGTGGTGGGCACGGGGGGCCGGATCAACCCGGAGTGGATGCGGGGCGGGCCGCCGAAGTGGCTGCCGGAGGAGTTCCTGTGGGCGTTCGGCGGCTCGTACGCGGGTCTGCCGACCACCACCGCGCCGGTCCGCAACGTGTGGTCGGCCAGCATGGCCGTCCGCCGCGAGACCTTCCTCGCGGTGGGCGGGTTCCGGGTCGGCTTCGGCAAGCTCGGCAACCGCAACCGGCCCGAGGACACCGAACTGTGCCTGCGGATGAGCGGGACCGGCGGCGGCTACTGGATGTACGTGCCGGACGCGTCGATCCGCCACCGGGTGCCGGCGGCGACGTCGACCTTCGGCTGGTTCCTGCGCCGCTGCTACGCCGAGGGACGCGGGAAGGTCCAGATGGCCGGCCTGCACGACAAGGCGGAGACGCTGGGCACGGAACGCGACTACCTGCGCTCGCTGCCCAAGGCGGTCGTCCGGCACCTCGCGCTGGCCGGCCGGGGCGCCGGGCTGGACCACGCCCTACGGGCCGGCGGGGTGCTGGCCGGCGTGGCCGCGGCCGGTTTCGGCGGCGCAATCGAGACGATGTCGACGAAGCGGGCCGAGCGCCGGCCCCTGTCCGGTGTGGGAGCGATCCGATGAGCGGCACGAACGGCAAGACCTGGTCGCCCGCGGAGCCCGGTGACGCGCTGCTGACCGCGCCGGCGATCCGCCCGTACGGCGCCGACCGTCCGGCCGCGGTGTACGACGTGGACCTGGCCGACCCGCTGCCGGTGCTGCCCGCGGTCGACGCCGACGGGCGCCGGGTGCGGCAGGCCTGGGTGCTGGTCCGCCTGTTCACCGAGCCGCTGGGCACGGTGCTGATCGACGTCCCGGACGGCGGCGTGCGTCCGTTCGCCCTGGCCGCGGCGATCGACGCCGACCTGGCCGGCGTCGTCCGCCCGCGCCTGGCCGCGGCCGGCGTGCACGCAACGCCCGTGGACGGCATCACCCCCGCGGCCGAGCCGGCCTTCCTGGCCCGCCGCCGCGAGGTCCTCGCCACCGCGCCGCACATCACCGTGGTCGTGTGCACCCGGGAACGGCCGGGCGCGCTCGCCCGCTGCCTGGACAGCCTGCTCGCCCAGCAGTACCCGGGCTTCCGGGTGCTGGTCGTCGACAACGCGCCCGAGACCGAAGCGACGGCCGAGGTGGTCCGCTCGGCCGCCCGCCGCGGCGCCGTGGACTACCTGCGGGAGCCGCGGGCCGGGCTGTCGTTCGCCCGCAACGCCGCCGTCGCCGCCACCGCCGGGCAGATCCTCGCCTGGATCGACGACGACGAGGTGGCCGACCCGAACTGGCTGGCCGAGGTCGCCCGCGCACTGGCCGACCACCCGGAGGCCGACGTGATCTCCGGGGTGATCGTGCCGGCCGAACTGGAGACCGACGCCCAGCTGTGGTTCGAGCAGTTCGGCGGGCACAGCAAGGGCCGCGGCTTCCGCCCGGACGTGTTCGGGCCGGCGACCGCGCACCGGCAGAGCCCGCTGTATCCACTGCCGCCGTTCGGCACGGGCGCCAACATGACGTTCCGGCCGGGCGTGATCGAGCGGATCGGCGGGTTCGACACTGCGCTCGGCGCCGGCACCCCGGCCATGGGCTCGGAGGACACCCTCGCGTTCACCCAGGTGCTGGTGGGCGGCGGGACGATCGTCTACCAGCCGTCCGCGGTCACCCACCACTACCACCGGCGGGACCTGGCCGGGCTGAAGAAGCAGATGGTCGGGTACGGCGCGGGGCTCACCGCGGCGTACACCAGTCTGCTGATGCGCCGCCCGGGGCTGCTGTGGCCGCTGCTGAAGCTGGCGCCGACCGCGCTGCGCGACCTGACCGCGTCCGACAGCCTCCGGGTGTCGACCCTGCGCGACGACTTCCCCAAGGACCTGCTCAAGGCCAACCGGCGGGGCATGCTGGCCGGTCCCCGGGCGTACCTGCGGGGCCGCCGGGCGGCGAAGGCCGCAGGCGCGTGACCACGATCGACCGAACCGGCGAAATCCCTGCGGCCGTCGCCGGAACGGGAGATTCTCAACGGGTGACGGCCGACACGATGGTGGAGACCCCGGCCCGGCTCGAGCCGGCCTCCGCCGCCGCCGACCACCGGTCCGGGTTCGCGCTGCTCGGCCTCGGGCTCGGCGTGCTCGGCGCGGCCGTACAGCTCGTGCCCAGCGGCCACGTCCGGCTGTTCATGCTGCTGGCGTTCCTGCTGCTGGGCCCGGGTGCGGCCGTCATGTCGGCGGCCCGGGTGCCCGACCGGCTGACCGCGTGGGCGCTCGCCGTGACCGGCAGCATGACGGTCGCCACCGGCGTCGCCGTGACCACGCTGTGGATGCACGTCTGGAACCCCGACGTGACCGTGGCGAGCGTGGCCGCTGCAGTCACGCTGGTCTCGGCCGGCCGACTGATCACACTGTGGCGCGCCGGCGGCCGGGCCGGCAATCCGTTCGCCCTGCCGCTGCGCGACCGGCCGCCGCGGGCGCCGGGCCGGCGGGCGCGCATCCGCGGGATCCTGCCGATGGCCTCGGTCGCCGGGGCGGTGCTGCTCTGGGCGTACGCGCTGAAGAACCTCCGGCCCGCCGGCGTCGGCCTCTACGGCCTGACTGCCGCGCTGGGCTGGCCCTTCCTGGTCGCGGTGGTGCTGCTCGGCACCGGGCTGGCGGCCGAGATACTGGGCCGGGCCCGCCCGGTGGTGCTCGGCGTCAGCCTGCTCGCGGTGCCGCTGATGATGCAGGCAACCGTGCCGCTGCTGGACGGCACCATCGAGTACGCCTGGACGTACAAGCACGTCGGCGTGGTCGACCTGGTCCTGAACAACGGGCATCTGCTCAACTCGAACGACATCTACCAGCAGTGGCCGGGCTTCTTCGCCGTGCTGGCGATGATGTCGCACGTGGCCGGCGTGGGCGCACTGTCCTTCGCCGCCTGGTCGTCGCTCACCTTCGCGCTGATCAACATGCTGGTCGTGGCGGCGCTGCTCCGCGCGTTCGGGGCCGGCCGGCGGGTGGTCGTGCTGGGCGTGCTGCTGTCGCAGATCGCGATGTGGGTGGACATCGGCTACTTCTCGCCGCAGGCGTTCGTCTACCCGCTGATGCTGAGCTTCTGGCTCATCGTGGTGCGGTGGCTGCTGGTCGTGCCGCCGGCGCCCACGGGTACACCCCGGGTCGTGCGCGTCCGGACGTGGCTGCTGCGCGGCCTGCCGGAGCAGCCGGTCCGGTCGCGACGGGAGCAGGCGTGGGCCGGCGCGGGCGCGGTGGCGCTGTTCGCCGCGATCACCGTGTCGCACCAGCTGACGCCGTTCGTGATGCTGCTCCCGCTGGCCGTCCTGGTCGTGCTGGGCGTGGTCCGGCCGCGGGTCTGGCTGCCGCTGACTCTGATCGCCGTGCTGGCCGCGTTCGTCGGCCCGCGGCTGGGCGGCGTGGCGTCGCAGTACCACCTGTTCGACTTCGACCTGGTGGCCAACGCGGCCGGCAACGCCGACACCTGGCGCACTCCGGAGCAGGAGTTCTCCGCGCTGGTCGCCCGTACGCTGGCCATCGGGGTGTGGCTGGCCGCGCTGGCCGGGGTCTGGCTGCGGATCAGGCGGCCGGGCCGGGTGCTGGTGCCGGCGGTGCTCGGCTTCGTGCCGATCGTGACGCTGGCCGGGGGCAACTACGGCGGCGAGGCCATCTACCGGGTGTTCGCCTTCTCGCTGCCGTTCGCGGCGCTGCTGATCGCCGACCTGTGGGCGGGGCCGCGCTATCCCGCGCGGTTGCTGGTCGGCCGGATCCGCCGCCGGCTGGTGGTCGGCGCCTCCGGGCTCGTCCTGGCCGCGATCATGCTGGCCGCGTTGCAGGGCCTGCAGGGTCAGCTCGTTGTCCACCAGGTCAGCCGCACCGACATCGCGGCGGCCGAGTACCTGTACGCGCACGCCGAACCTGACTCGTCAATCGTGCTGGCCGCGCCGAACTTCCCGACCAAGCTGACCGCCGACTACGACCAGTTCAACACGAAGCTGACCGCCGTCGACGTCTCGCTGATCGGCGACCCGCACTTCGACGGGAACCTCAACGCCAGCCGGGTCACCGACATCGAGGCGTACGTCCGGGCGCTCGGCACCCGGACGAGCTACCTGGTGGTCAGCGACGCCATGGAGAACTACACCGAGTACTTCGGACTGTCCCCGGCCGGCTCGATGACGTCACTGGGGACGGGCCTGCGCAACTCCGGAGACTGGACCGTCTTCTACGCGGCCCCTGGCATCACCGTCTTCCGCCTGACCCCGGTCTCCTAGGGGTCGTTGCCTGAGAGCCGCTCAGGACACTGTGGAGGTCGCGTCGTAGGCGGTGCCCGACCGCCACTGGGCGAAGGTCAGCTTGGTCTCCTTGGCGTCGCCGCCCGGGTCCGGGTCGATGACGCCGAACGACGTGGTCGCCTGCCGGTACTTGTTGCCGTTGATGGTGACCGGCGGCGTGCCGTCCTGGAACTGCAGCCGGTAGACGACCGAGGACGAGCCGCGGGTGACGGTGTTGCCGATGATCTGCAGGCCGTCGATGTGGCCGGGGAAGTCGCCGCCGGTGGCCAGCAGGAAGGTGAAGTTGTCGAGGCCGGTGAAGGTGTTGCCGCGGATCGTGAGGCCGGTCCCGCAGCGCAGCACCATCCCGGTGTTGCCGCCGTTCGCGAGTTTCGCCGTGTCGTCCCCGGCGGCCGTGTTGCCGCTGAAGACGTCGTCCGGGCAGCGGCCGTCGGAGCCGCTGCCGGTCTCCAGCACGCCGTCGTTGGAGGCGAACGTGTTACCGGTGACCGTGGTGTTGGCGGTGTCGTACATCTCGAAGCCGCCGCCGTCCACGCCGTAGTCGGTGGACGGCCCGAAGTTGCGTTTCACCGTGTTGCCGCGGAACACCGGTCCCGGCTTGCCGGTGATGAACGTGGCGGCCAGCCCGTACCCGCCGAAGTCGTCGGAGACGGCCGTGGTGTTCTGGATGATCACGTCCTGGTCGTGCACGTCGTTGCCGTCGACCAGCACCCCCTCGCCGCCGCGCACGACCACGATGCCGGCGCCGTTGTGGTACACCTCGCTGCCGGTCACGGTGACGTTGCGGGACGACGTGACCAGGATGCCGTAACAGCCGACCGGCAGGTCGGCCGAGTTCCGCCCGTGGCTGTCCCGGACGACCACGCCGCGGACGGTGACGCCGGTGGTCCGGTCGACCCGGATGCCGCTGCCGTGGTCGCCGGTGATGTCCGCGTCGGCGTCCGGCTTCGGGACGCACCCCTGGACGGTGAGACCGGCGATCGTCGTGTTCGCCGCGGTGACCAGGACGGCGTCGCGGGTGCCGGACCGGCCCACGATGACGGCCCGCTCCCCCGGGGCGCTCATCACGGTCAGCCCGGGCCGGGTCACGGCGAACGGCCGGTACGTGCCGTCGCGGACGAAGATCTTCGAGCCCGCCGGGGCCGCGCCGGTCGCGTGGCCGACGGTCCGCCACGGCCGGGCGGCGGTGCCGTCGCCGGTGGTGTCGTCCCCGTGGGTGGACACCCACAGCCCCGGACCGGCGGCCGTGACGTCGGGGGCCGGCTCGTACGCCCACCGGCCGTACGCCAGGGCCCCGGACACGGCCGCGACCAGCACGACCAGCGGGACCAGCACCCACGCCCGGCGGTACCAGGGCCGCCGGTGGCGGAACGCCCGCCGGCGGTGACCGGGCGCGTTCACCCGCCGAACGCGGGGTCGCCGGCCATCGCCCGGTCGTCGGCGTCCCCCCGGAGGCCGACCCCGTCGGTCTGGTCGTCGCCCGGGTGGTACCCGGCGACGGTGTTCCCGGCCCCGCCGCCGCGGATCACCGGCCGGGGCAGCGACGCCGCCGGCACGGCCGTGTCCTGGTGGACGCCGCCGGGTCCCAGCTGGGCGTTCCGGGCGCACCCGGTGGGGGCCGGCAACAAGCCCGGAGCGGCCGTCCCGAGCAGGGTCCGGCGGTTCACGTGAGGTCCCGGCCGGCGGCGCGGGCCGCCCGGCGGACCAGCCGCCAGGCAGGCTGGGCGAGCCGCTTCAGTCGCGGCGCCAACCACGGGCCGCCGCCGGCGACCAGCGCCACCAGGTCGGCGCCGGACACGTCGGGCGTCGGCTGGAAACGGGGGACGGCCAGCCGATCGCCGCCGGGGAGGTGGAGGCGGCGGCCGACCTCGGTCGCGTTGTCGTAGCCGAACCCGGCGACGGTCCGGCGCACCCGGCGGTCGTGGTAGCCGTGCGGGTAGGCGAACGACCGCATCCGCAGTCCCAGGCGCTGCTCGAGGTCGCCGTGGCTGCGGGCGATCTCGTCGCGGAGGGTGGCCGGCGGCAGCACGTCGAGCGGGTGGTGCACCAGGCTGTGGTTGCCGATCTCGATCCCGGCCCGGGCCACCTCGGCCAGTTCGTCCCAGGTGAGCATCCGGCCGAAGTCCGGCGAGAACCGGCCCATCCAGTCGGCGGCGCCGCCGAGGTGACCGGTGGACGCGTACAGCGTGGCGCCGGCGCCGGCGGCGGCCAGGGCGGGCACGCCGGCGGACAGGAAATCGGCGTAGCCGTCGTCGAAGGTGATCGCGACCAGGCGTTCGGTGCTGCCGGCGTCGATCAGGTCGAGCGCCGCCGACATCCCGGTCAGGCGATACCCGGCGGCGGTCAGGGCGGCCAGTTGCTCGGCCAGGCGGGCCGGGGGCACGGCGAGGTGGCGCATCGGGCCGCCGATCGCGGACACCGAGTGGTACATGAGCGCCGGCAACGCCGTGCGGGCCGGCGCGGCCGTCACGGTCACGTGTCCACGCTAGGCCCGGAGCGTACGGGATGGAGGCCTTTGCCGTTTTTCTACGGAAATCGGGTCGGCCGAAAGTCGTAGCACGGCGGCGGGCGTTCCGGCTGGGGAGGGAAGCGGCCGCGCGGCCCGGCGGGAAGGCTGATCAGCATGACGGACGGTCGCGGGCCGGACCCGCTGAGACTCGCCGAGGCAGCCGCCGAGGCGGCCACCATCCTGGGCCTGTTCGCCCTGCCCACCGCATGGGCGGCGCTCGACCGCGGGCTGGTGATGATCTTCGGCGTGATGCTGGTCGTCCTGACCACGGTCGTGTACGCGTTGCACGCCGTGACGTTCGACTGCCTCCGGCTGACCGGGCACCGGCCGGCCGGACGGATCGGTTACAGCCGCCACGAGGATTGAACCGTCAAGGGACCGTGAGACGTACCCCGGTGCGACGACCCACGCTTCGAGACCGGGAGCGAGCATGTTCCGACTCATCAACCTGCGGGCCCGCCACGGCGCTCCGCGCATCAGCGTGGACTCCGACGGTTACGCCAGCGAACGCGCCGCGCTCGCCCGTTTCCGCGAGACACCGGCCGTGTTCTTCGGCATCGGCCGGTTCGACCCGAACGGGCGGCTGGGCGAAGTGATCATGGACGGCACCTGCGGCGTGGCCGCCGACTGCACCCGCCCGGCCAGCCTGGTGCACGCCGAGACGTACCAACGGCTCTGCGACACCTGCGCGTTCGGCCTGGAGGTGCTGACCGTGACCGAGCTGGCCGAGCGGCTGGGGGTGGCGGTGCGGATGGCGCCGGTGCCGGCCCGGGCCGGGCGGCACGCCGCTCCCGAGGAGGGGTGCATCGCCAGCAACCGGATCGCCCGGGAGTTCGCCTCCCACGTGAACGACCCGCTGTGGCGCAGCGAACTGATCGGCGAGCTGGCCCGCAACCCCGGCACGCTCAACGGGCTGCTGATCGGGGTGGGCGCGCTGAGTCACCGTGACGTGCTCGACCTCTACCACGACCTGTGCACGCTGGGCGCCCAGCTGCCCGTCGGCATCCACGGGGATCTGCGGCGGGCCACGGTCCGGCCGTTGTCGCCGGCCGGCGTCGCCGCCTTGCGTCTGGGACTGTGACCTCTGGACACTCGTATCCATGGAGAGCTTCGACGACCTGGTCGAGCGGGCGCGCGGGCTCGTCGCGGGCGGCGGCCGGGCCGTCCTCGGGATCACCGGGGCGCCCGCCGCCGGGAAGACGACGCTGGCGGTGGAGCTGGTCCGGGCGCTGGCCCCCCGGCCGCCGGCCGGCCTGGTCGCCGGCGCGTGGGTGGCGCACGTGCCGATGGACGGGTTCCATCTGGCCGACGCCGAACTGGACCGGCTCGGCCTGCGGGCGGTCAAGGGCGCGCCGGACACGTTCGACGCCCTCGGATACGCGGCCCTGTTGCGGCGGCTGCGCTCCGACGCCGACGAGATGATCTACGCGCCCGCCTTCGAGCGCGTCATCGAGCAGCCGATCGCCGGAGCCATCCCGGTGTCCCGGGCGGCCCGGCTGATCGTCTCCGAGGGCAACTACCTGCTGCTGGACGAGCCGCGCTGGTCGGGCGTACGGCGGCTGTGCTCGGAGATCTGGTACGCCGACCTGGACCACGAGGAACGGCTGCGCCGGCTGATCGAGCGGCACATCCGGTTCGGCAAGGACGAGTCGTCCGCGGTCGCGTGGGCCACCGGCACGGACGAGCACAACGCCGCCCGGGTGGCCGCCACGAAGGACGGCGCCGATCTGATCGTCGCGGCCGAAACGATCCGGGGCGTCGGCGGCCCGCCCGGTTAGTGGCATGCTTCTCGGGTGACGGTTGATTCCCCGCCGCGGCGGCGCGTCAGCCGGGTGCTGCGCTTCACGCTGATCATCGCGGTCATCATGCTGCTGCTGTTCGGCCTGCCCTGGTGGACGCTGGTGCTCGCCGGCAACGACTGGCCCGCCGGGTTGTTCGTGACGGCCACGGTGGTCTTCGCGGTAGCGGTCGTGGCCTTCCCGGCCCTGATGTTCGCCGGGCACAGCCGGCGGCATCTGGACTGGGCGGCCCGCATCTCCGACGTCCTGCTCGGCGTGGTCTGGGCGCTGTTCGTCTGGTCCGTGCTGGGCAACGTCCTCGGCCTCGTCCTGCTCGCGGCCGGCGTGCACGACCCGGACCGCTCCCGGATCGCCTCGGCCGTGGTCGCCGTGGTCGCCGTGATCCTGCTGATCTGGGGGTACGCCGAGGCGATGCGGGTCTCCCGCGTCCGGCGGATCGACGTCACCGTCCCGCGCCTGGGCGCCGGCTTCGACGGGGCCCGGATCGTGCTGATCACCGACACGCACTACGGCCCGATCAATCGGGCCCGCTGGTCGCGGGGCGTGGTCGAGGTGATGAACACGCTGGACGCCGACATCGTCGCGCACGCCGGCGACATCGCCGACGGGGAGGTGGCGCAGCGCCGGGAGCAGGCCGCGCCGCTGGGCGACGTCCGGGCGGCGCTGGCCCGGGTGTACGTGACCGGCAACCACGAGTACTTCAGCGGGGCGCAGCGCTGGGTCGAGCACATGGCCTCGCTCGGCTGGGAGGCCCTGCACAACCGCCACGTGGTGGTCACCCGGGGCGGTGACCAGCTGGTCATCGCGGGCGTCGACGACCGTACGGCCGCCGGGTCCGGGGTGCCCGGCCACCACCAGGACCACGAGGCGGCGCTGCAGGGCGCCGACCCGGCACTGCCGGTCCTGCTGCTCGCCCACCAGCCCCAGATGATCGCCGGCGCCGTCGCCCACGGAGTCGACCTGCAACTGTCCGGGCACACCCACGGCGGGCAGATATGGCCGTTCCACTACCTGGTCCGCACCGACCAGCCGTCTCTGCAGGGGCTGTCCCGGCACAGCGAGCGGACCCAGCTCTACACCAGCCGCGGCACCGGATTCTGGGGGCCGCCGTTCCGCATCTTCGCCCCCAGCGAGATCACCCTGATCACGCTCCACGCCGGCGGATCCTGAGGCTCGGCAACCCGGCGGGGACAGCGAGTCCACTTGCCACTACGGTCTACCCGTCGCTCTGGTGGGAGGCCCTGGATGTTCGGCTCGCAGGCGTTGGAGACCGCGATCGGTCTCGCCCTACTCTTCTTCGTGCTGGCCGCGCTCGCGTCGGGCATCGTGGAGAACATCTCGCGGCTGCTGCGCAAGCGGGCCCGCGACCTGGAACGCACGATCGGCAAGATGCTCAGCGACAACGCCCCGGCGGCCGCCGCCGGGTCCGCGGCGCGCCGGGACGCCCATGCGAACGGGGACACCGGCCGGGCCGTGCGCAAGGCGTCGGACCAGGCCGCCCAGGGCGTCGCCGACCACGCCATGACCGATGCCCTGGCGCTGTTCAAGAAGACGTCGGTGTACCACTCGGCGAACGTGGCGGCGAGCGTCGGCCGGCGCTGGTACCGGACCGACGTGGGGCCCGCCTACCTGTCGGCGAAATCGTTCGCCGAGGCGATCGCCCAGATGGAACCGGCCGACCTCGACCACCTGAACCCGTGGCTGCGAGACGTCGTCCGGCAGGGCGAGAAGCTGGCCGGTGAGGGCGTCGAACTGACCCTGGAGGCCCGGGCCAAGATCGAGAACTGGTACGACGAGACGATGGCCCGGCTCGGTGGGGCGTACAAGCGCTGGGCCACGGCGGTGCTGTTCGCCGTCGGCCTGGCCCTGGCCGCCGCCGGGAACGTGTCCGCGGTGCACGCGACGCAGCTGATCTGGCAGCAGACGGCGGTCCGGGAGGCGGCGGTCAGCGCGGCCGAGCAGATCGCGGCGAAGAGCGCCGCGCCGGACGTCCAGGCCACCGTGGGCAGCCTGCAGCATCTGGCCGGGCTGGGCGTGCCGATCGGCTGGGAACAGGGCACCCGGTGGGACCACCCGGTGTGGATGCTGACCCACCTCGTCGGCTGGCTGATCACCGCGCTGCTGCTGATGCTGGGGGCGCCGTTCTGGTTCGACGCGCTGTCGCGGCTGGTGTCGCTGCGGGCGACCGGCGCCAAGCCGCTGCCCGCGGCCCAGGACCCGGGCGCGGCGACCGCGATCCTGAACTCCGCAGCCTCGGGCGCCGTCGCCTCCGTGGTCGCCGGCACGACCGCAGCCCAGCTGGTCGCCGGGGGTGACGCCCGGCGCGGCCCCGCCGCGCCGCCGGTCGCCGCGGACGACCCCCACCCCGAACCCGCCGCCCCGCCCGCGCCGCATACGACTCCGGCGGCCCAGCCCGCCCGTCCCCCCCCCGTGGCCGAACCGGCCCCGCCCGCCCAGCCCGCCCCCCCCGCCGGCCCCGTCCAGCCTCCTCCGGAGGCGGGCGGCAACCTGGACTGACCCGTTTTGCACTCGGCCTGATCTCAGTTGCGGGCCGAAGCCACCGATCCGGAAACAGAGAGTGCGGGCTGCCGGTGCCCGCACCACCGGGGAGGTGGCACGCTGTGGACGGGCACGCAAACAGCAACGCGACGACACGACGGCCGGGCCGAGCGGCCGCACGGATCGCCGGGACGGCGGCGGCATTGCTGCTGAGCGTGACCGCACCCGCCGTACCGGCTCAGGCCACGACCACCACGACGCCGGTGCCGTCCGCCACCACGACCGCGACCGCCGGGGCGACCTGGGCCGCCTTGATGCGGCGCAAGCTCGACGCGGACGCGGAGGTCACCCGGCTCACCGCGCTGGTGCCGGGTCTGCGGACCGCCGCCACCACCCGTACCGCGGCCCTGACCACGGCCCAGCGGACCCGGACGGCCACGGCGGCCACCCTGGCCGCCGCGAGCACCGCCGACCACACCGCCCGCTCCGCCTACGCCCCGGCGATCACCGCCGCGGCGACGGCGGCCACGGCGGTCACGACCGCCCAGCACCACAAGCCGCTGCACCTGAGCCAGGTCACCCAGGCCAAGCGGGTGCTCGCCACGGCGACCGCCGCCGTCCAGGCCCGGGCGGCCACGGTCGCGCAGACCACGGCCGCGCTGACCACCGCCCGGACCGCCTCGGCCACGGCGACCACGCAGCTGACAGCGGCCGTCACCGCGTCGGCGACGGCGACCGAGGCCCTGACCGACACCCAGCTGCGGCTGACCGCCCTGCCGAGGACCAGCGCGTACCTCGCCGCCCAGGCCACCGCCCTCAAGCCGCTGGTCGTCACCCAGGCCCGGACAAGCACCACGACCGCCCGGGTCTACGGCATCACCGTCAACACGGTGATCGCGTACCCGTTCCAGCGGATGGTCGACGACGCCGCCAAGGCCGGCGTCCGGCTGTCCGGCGGCGGGTTCCGCACCGAGGCGCAGCAGATCGCCCTGCGCAGGACCAACGGCTGCCCGGACGTCTGGACCGCGCCGTCGTCGTCCTGCCGGGTGCCGACCGCGATCCCCGGCCGGTCCCTGCACGAGGTCGGCCTGGCCATCGACCTGACCGTCGGCGGCCGGACCATCACCGACCGCAACAGCGTCGCCTACCGGTGGCTCGCCGCCAACGCGAGCCGGTACGGGTTCGCCAACCTGCCGTCCGAGGCGTGGCACTGGTCGCTCACCGGCAACTGATCACCGCCGGGGAGTCGCCGGGAACTCCTCCACGCCCAGTACGCGCAACAGGTCCAGCCGTTCCCGGGACCCGGCGTCGGCCGGGGTCAGCACCAGCAACTGCTGGCCGTGGTCGGGCGTGACCAGGGTCTCGCAGTCCACCACCACCGGCCCCACCCGCGGATGCTGCATGGTCTTGCGGTCGGCCCGGCGGACCGCGACCTCGTGCTCGGCCCAGCGGCGGCGGAAATCGTCGCTGGCCGCCAGCAACCGCTCGACCAGCCCGGCCACCACCGGATCGCCGGACCGCCGGCCGGCCGCCGCGCGCGGATCGGCGACGATCTGCCGGGAGTGGTGCTCGCGCTCCTCGGACGGCCGCAGGTCGTGGGTGTCGGTCTCGGTGAACCACCGGAACACCAGGTACCGCCGGTCACCGGAGAAGCCGGTGTGGTCGCCGGTCAGCAGCATCGACATCCGGTTCTGGGCGAGGACCTCGCCCAGATCGGACATCACCATCGCCGGGGTGTCACCGAGCAGGTCGAGCATCCGGACCAGGCCGGCGCGGGCCAGCCGGGCCGTCCGGTCGGCCGGCGGCGGCTGGTGGCCGGCCAGGTGGAACAGGTGGTCCCGCTCGTCGTCGGACAGGCGCAGCGCCCGGGCCAGCGCGCCCAGCAACTGGGTCGACGGCTGGCTGCTGCGACCCTGTTCCAGGCGTACGACGTAATCGACCGACATGCCGGCGAGCATGGCCACCTCCTCCCGGCGCAGGCCGGTGGTGCGGCGGCGGGGACCACCGGCGATGCCGACCTCGGCCGGGCGGATCGCCTCGCGGCGGCGGCGCAGGAAGTCGGCGAGCTGGTCACGCTGCATGACCCCATCGTCTCCCGGCGCGTGCCCGGCGAGCCAGAGAGCGGCGCTCCCACGATAGGCGGTCCGCTCCCGGACGCCGCCGGACAGGCGCAGGGTGGACCTCATGCAGACACGACACCTGGGAAACACCGGCCCCGCCGTCTCGGCGCTGGGCCTGGGGGCGATGAGCATGTCCGGCACGTACGGGCCGGCCGACCGTACGGAGAGCATCGCCACCGTGCACGCGGCCTTGGACGCCGGGATCACCCTGATCGACACCGGTGACCACTACGGCTCGGGCCACAACGAGTTGCTGCTGGCCGAGGCGCTGCGGAACCGCGACCGCGACAGCTACCAGCTGAGCGTCAAGTTCGGGGCGCTGCTCGGCCCGGACATGACGTTCGGCGGCCAGGACAGCCGCCCGGCTGCGCTGAAGAACTTCCTCGCCTTCTCGCTGACCCGGCTCGGCGTCGACCACGTCGACATCTACCGGCCGGCCCGGCTCGACCCGGCGGTGCCGATCGAGGACACCGTCGGCGCGATCAAGGAGATGATCGACGCCGGGTACGTCCGGCACATCGGCCTGTCCGAGGTCGACGCCGCGACCCTCCGCCGCGCCCACGCCGTGCACCCGATCGCCGACCTGCAGATCGAGTACTCGCTGATCTCCCGCGCGGTCGAGGACGAGGTGCTGCCCACGCTGCGCGAGCTGGGCATCGGCATGACCGCGTACGGCATCCTCAGCCGCGGCCTGATCTCCGGTCACTGGGCCCCCGGCCGCCCCGGCGACCCCCGCGACCGCCACCCGCGCTTCTCCGGCGACAACGCCGGACACAACCTGGCCCTGGTCGAGGCGCTGCGGCGGATCGCGGACGCGAAGGGCTGCACGGTGGCCCAGCTGGCCATCGCCTGGGTGGCCGCGCAGGGCGACGACATCGTGCCGCTGGTCGGCGCGCGCACCCGCGACCGGCTGACCGAGGCGCTGCCCGCACTCGACGTCACCTTCACCGCCGACGAGCTGGCCGAGATCGAGAAGGCGGTGCCGAGGGGCGCGGCCCGCGGCGACCGCTATCCTGCGGCCATGATGTCCACCCTCGGGGTGGGGAACTGAACCTCCGCGCCTCACCGGAATGCCCACGATGGACGGTGACCGCCGACCCGGTGCCGCGTCGCCGCGCGGTTCCGCGATGATCGATCGATGAGCACCGTTTTCGGCGAGGACGCCCGCCTCTACGACCGGGCCCGGGCGGACTATCCGCCCGGGCTGGCCGGCCTCGTCCTCACCTACGCCGGCGCCGGCCCGGCGGATGGGGCCATCGGAGCGAGCCAGGCGACCGGCGCCGGCCCGGGGAGCGCGGCCGAGGTCGGAGCCGGCACCGGGAAGGGGACGGCGCTGTTCGCCGGGCGGGGCTTTCCGATCACCTGCATCGAGCCGGATCCGCGGATGAGCGAGCTCCTGCACGCCCGCTTTCCCGCAGCCGCCGTGGTCACCTCGGCCTTCGAGGACTGGACCCCACCGGCGGGCGGCGTCGGGCTGCTGTTCGCGGTGATGTCCTGGCACTGGGTCGACCCCGCGCTCCGGATGCCGCTGGCGGCCACCGCGCTCGCGCCGGGCGGGACCCTCGCCCTGATCGGGCGGCGGTCGCAGCATCGCGATCCGCACCTCGCGCGCGAGATCCAGGACGCGTTCCGGACCCACGGCCCTTATACCGGCGACCGGCTGCCGCTCCCGGAGTGGTCGGTGCCCGAACTGCGGGCCGACCCGGCGTTCACCGACCTCACCGTGGAGGAGCTGGGCGAGGACGTCGAGCTGACCACCGGCGCCTTCCTCGACCAGCTGCAAACCCTGTCGCCGTTCCGCCGGCGGACGCCCGAGAGCCGGCGCGACCTGCTGGCCGGGCTGCGCCGCACGATCGACGCCCACGGCGGCACGCTCGCCCTGCGGTCGGTGACGTCGCTGGTCCTGGCCCGGCGCCGCCCCGCCTGACCGCCGACAACGACGTCGACGGCGGCCACCACGTCCGGCCCAGGGCGCGGCCTCGAGCCCAGCCTGGCCGACCCGCGTTGCCACGGGTGGTCGAACCCGGGAAGGTCAGCCGTTGGGACGGGACTCGAGGGCCTGCAGCGACCAGCGGTTGCCGTCGGGATCGGCGAAGTGGACGAAGGTGCCCCACGGCTGCGGGTCGACCTCGCCTGCCTCCACCCCGGCGTCCAGCAACTGCTGCCGCGCCGCCGCCGCGTCGGCCACCACCACCTGGATCTCCTGGGTGCCCGGCGTCTTGTCCGTGATGCCGTCCCCGATCACGATGGAACAGGCCGACCCGGGCGGGGTCAGCTGGACGAAACGCAGCCCGTCGGACACCTGATAGTCGTGGTCGGCGTTGAAGCCGACCTTCACGTAGAACTCCTTGGCCCGGTCGACGTCGGTCACCGGCACGGGAATCAGCTCGATCTTCCAGTCCATGGTTCGACCTTAGGCCGGGGGTACGACAGGTTTCGCTACCGTGGCGGGGTGCCCGACCCGCGCCTGCACCGCGTCGCCGTCCTCGTGCTCGAGGGCGCCAAACCTCTCGACGTCGGTATCCCGGCGCAGGTCTTCACAACCCGGGCGAGCATGCCGTACGAGGTCCGGGTCTGCGGCGCCGCCCCGGGACTGGTGACCGGCGGCGACGGCCTGTCGTACCACGTCGCCGACGGTCTCGACGCGCTGCGCTGGGCGGACGTCGTGTTCATCCCCGGCTACCGGTTCCCCGACCGGGAGGAACCGCCGCCGGTCGTGGTGGACGCGCTGATCGCGGCCCGGGAGCGCGGCGCCCGCCTGGCCGCCATCTCCACCGGCGCGTTCGCGCTGGCCGCAACCGGACTGCTGGACGGCCGCCGGGCGACCACCCACTGGCACTACACGCGGGCGCTGAAAGCCAAGCACCCCGAGATCCTGGTCGACGAGAACGTGCTGTTCGTCGACGAGGGCGGCGTGCTCACCTCGGCCGGCGCCGCCTCCGGCATCGACCTGTGCCTGCACATCCTGCGCGGCGACCTGGGCGTGGCCGCCTCCAACCACGCCGCCCGCCGGCTGGTCGCCGCGCCGTACCGCAGCGGTGGTCAGGCGCAGTACGTCCCGCGTAGCGTGCCCGAACCGCTGGGCGAGCGGTTCGCCGCCACCCGGGAGTGGGCCCTGCACCGCCTGGACAAGCCGCTGACGCTGGAGATCCTGGCCCGCCACGCGACCGTGTCGCCGCGCACGTTCTCCCGGCAGTTCGTGGCCGACACCGGCCACACGCCGATGCAGTGGGTGCTCCGGGCCCGCCTCGACGTCGCCCGGGAGCTGCTGGAACGGTCGCAGCGCGGGGTCGAGCAGATCGCCGCCGACGTCGGCCTGGGCACGGGCGCCAACCTCCGCCTGCACTTCCAGCGCGTCCTGGGCACCACCCCCAGCCAGTACCGGAGGACGTTCTCGTCCGGGTGACGGTGGCGCGATCCTTGCGAACCGTGGCGCGGCCGCCGCTGTCCGCATCGGACACCGGCCGCGAATCTGGTGTCATGACTCGTATCGCGATCAACGGATTCGGCCGGATCGGACGCAACGTGCTGCGTGCCCTGCTGGAGCGGGACAGCAAACTCGAGGTCGTCGCGGTCAACGATCTCACCGAGCCCGCCGCTCCGGCCAGGCTCCTCGCGTTCGACACCACCGCCGGGCGGCTGGGCCGCCCGGTGACCGTGGAAGACGGCGCGATCCTGGTGGACGGCCGCCGCATCACCGTCCTGGCCGAGCGGGACCCGTCGGCGCTGCCGTGGGCCGACCTCGGCGTGGACGTCGTGCTCGAGGTGACCGGCCGGTTCACCTCGGCCGGGGCCGCCCGGGCGCATCTCGGCGCGGGCGCGTCCCGGGTCCTGGTCGGGGCGCCCTCCGCCGGGGCCGACGTGACCATCGCGTACGGCGTCAACACCGGGGCGTACGACCCGGCCGCGCACACGATCGTCTCCAACGCCTCCTGCACCACCAACGCCCTGGCCCCGCTCGCGGTCGTGCTGGACCAGCTGGCCGGGATCGAGCACGCGTTCATGACCACCGTGCACGCGTACACGCAGGAGCAGCAGCTGCAGGACGCGCCGCACCGGGACCCGCGCCGGGCCCGGGCGGCGGCGGTCAACATCGTGCCGACCACGACCGGCGCGGCCAAGGCGATCGGGCTGGTGCTGCCGAACCTGGCGGGAAAGCTCTCCGGCGACTCGATCCGCGTGCCGGTGCCGGTCGGCTCGCTGGTCGAGCTGAACACCACGACGGTCCGCGAGGTGACCCGGGACGAGGTGCTGACGGCGTACCGGGTGGCCGCCGACGGGCCGCTGGCCGGCATCCTCGAGTACTCCGACGATCCGCTGGTCAGCTCCGACATCACCGGCAACCCGGCCTCGGCGATCTTCGACTCGCTGCTCACCCGGGTTGACGGGCGGCACGTCAAGGTGTCCGCCTGGTACGACAACGAGTGGGGTTTCGCCAACCGGGTGATCGACACCCTGGAACTGCTCGCCGGTTGAGCGTGCCAGTGTGTCGTGGCTCGCCTACGCTGCGCGCAAAATGTGTTGAAGATCCACGGCGTCCCACGGAGGATGGAGGTTCCCCCCTTCCACCGTGAGGACCGTCGATGCGTCTGCTCCGTGATCTGTGGGCCACCTCGCCCCGCCGGGCGGCGCTGCTGGCGGTGCTCATCGTCATCGGCGCCGCCGGGCAGGCAGCCGCCCTGGCGCTGGCCGGCGCGGTCCTGGTCGAGAAGTCCTTGCCGTTGTTCGCGGTGCTGGCTGGAGGCCTCGTCGCGGCGGTGCTGACGGATGTCCTGACCGGTCTGATCGCGGCCGGGCTGACCGCCGACTGGGCCGCCGACTGCCGCCGCGGCCTCAACCGGGTGGCCTTCGGGCAGGACCTGCCGGCCCTGGAGAACTTCCCGGTGGGCGAGCTGCTCGACCGGATCGACAGCGACGTCTACGAGGTCGGCTCGCAGATGCGCGGCGGCGGGGTCCGCCTCGCCCAGTCGCTCGCGGTGGCCGTCCTCAGCGTGCTCACCGCCTTCTTCGTCTGGTGGCCGGCCGGTGTCGGCATGGTCGGGGTGTCGATCCTGCTGTTCTGGTCGCTGAACCGGCCGATCCAGCGCATCTCGCCCGCGCGGATCCGCGAGGAGGAGTCCTGGTCGGATCTGGCCGCGGTGATGGAGGAGGCGGTGCACGGCCAGGACGACGTACGGACGAGCCTGGCCGCGCCGTACGTGCGGCAGTTGTTCGCGCAGCGCGCCCGGGAGGTCCTGGTCCGCGGCCGGCGGGTGTGGCAGATGTCGGCCAAGGTCACCACGGTCGCCGGCGCGATCACCCGGACGCTCATCGCGGTGCTGGTCGTGGCGGGCGCCTGGGCGCTGCTGACCGGGCACATCGACGGCGCCCGGCTGACCGCGGTGTGGCTGCTCGCGCTCGGCTTCGGCGGCACCCTCGAGCACGTCACCCGGATGGTGCCGGACCTGCAGAACGCGCTCGGCGCGTGGAGCCGGGTGCAGCTGCTGCGCGCCGTCCGGCAGGAACCGACCGGCGGTGTCCCGCCCGTCGACGGCGACCTGGTCGTCCGCGACCTGACCTTCCGGTACGGCGAGAGCGACTCGGGACGGCCGCCGGCCCTGCGCGACGTGAGCCTGACGTTCCGCCGGGGCCGGTCGTACGCGCTGGTCGGGCGGACCGGCTCGGGCAAGTCGACGCTGGCCAAGGTGCTGACCCGGGCCGTCGACGTGCCGCGCGGGACGGTGTTCCTGGGCGACACCGATCTGAACGACATCAGCATCGAGGGCCTGCGCCGGTGGACCGCGATCGTGCCGCAACGCACCGAGATCCTGTCCGGCACCCTGTCCGAGAACATCGCGCTGTTCGACCCGGACCTTCTCCCCCGCGCGTCGGCGGCGCTGGACGAGCTGGGTCTGACCCCGTGGGCGGCGAGCCTGCCGGACGGACTGCAGACCCGGCTGGGTGAGGGCGGGTACAAGCTTTCGGCCGGCCAGGAGCAGCTGGTGGCGTTCGCCCGGATCCTGGTCCGCGACCCGCAGGTGGTGATCCTGGACGAGGCGACGGCCCGGATGGACCCGGTCACCGAGACGTGGGTCCAGCGGGCCACCGACCGGCTCCTGGACGGCCGGATCGGCATCATCGTGGCGCACCGGCTGTCCTCGGTGCAGCGGTGCGACGAGGTGGTCGTGCTGGCCGACGGCGAGGTGCTCGAGGCCGGTCCGATGGCCGCCTCGCGCCGCTTCGCCGAGCTGCTGGCCAGCAGCAACGCCGCGGTGCCGGCGCTGGCCGGGTTCGGCCGGCTGCCGGTCGAGCCGGTGGACGGCTGGGCTGCCGACCGGGTCGAGATCACCGCCGAGACGCTGGCCAACACGCTGCCCAAGGCTGACCCGCCGCCGCTGCCCGGTACCCCGGTGGCGCGCACCATGCGGGAGATCATCCGGCTGGCCACCAACGATCCGCGGTACGGGCTGGGCGCGGTGGCGTTCTTCCTCGTGCTGGTGCTGCTCGGCCTGGACGGCGCGATCCTGCCGCTGCTGTGGTCGTCGGTGGTCGACGGCCGCGGCAACCCGCTGTTCCCGGCCGCGGCGATCGCGGCCGGGCTGCTGGTGGCCATCCCGACGCTGTACTGGACCGGCGCCTGGTTCCCGGAGTGGTGGGTCCGGCAGATGCTGCGGATCAGCCTGCGCCTGACCCAGGGGCAGATCGGTCCGCGCCGGATCAGCAAGTTCACCCCGGCCGAGGTGGTCGCGCAGGGCGGCGACACCGAGCGGGTGGTGATGCTGGCCGACAACGTGATCGACAACGCCACCAGCCTGGTCATGGTGGTGTCGATGACGCTGGCCGCGATGTCGGCGGTCCCGGCCGCGTTCTTCGTCGGCACCATGGTGCTGGCCGG
This sequence comes from uncultured Actinoplanes sp., assembly GCA_964236515.1. Taxonomy (GTDB): domain Bacteria; phylum Actinomycetota; class Actinomycetes; order Mycobacteriales; family Micromonosporaceae; genus Actinoplanes. The sequence goes on along the minus strand of CAXSDA010000001.1, from coordinate 178,614 downwards.
GCTGGCCGCGACGCTGTTCGGGCCGCGGCTGGAACGGGCCGCGCGGCGGACGGTGGCCGCCCGGGCGGCGTTCGCCACCGCGCTGGTGTCGTCGCTGTCCGCGGCGCGCACGGTGAAGCTGGCCGGGGCGACCGGCCCGGTGCTGGCCCACCTGGCCCAGCTGGACGCCACCCGCAGCGAACGGCAGCGGTCGGAGATCTCCATCCAGGTGTGGGCGCGGTCCACCCCGTCGGTGGTCAGCGGCCTGCTGCCGATCGCGGCGTGGGCGCTGTACCTGGGCGGGCACCTGACCGCGGCGGCCACCCTGATCGCCGTGGCCACGCTCGGCGCGGCCCGCTGGTTCGCGTGGACCACGGCGTCGCTGGTGTCGCAGCTGCCGTCGGCCCGGGTGTGGACCCGGCGGACGGTGGCGATGGCCGGCATCGCCGAGTACTCGGCGCCGGTGCCCGGGGTCGACCTCGCCGCCGGCACCGCCCCGGCGCCTCCGACCGCTCCCCGCAACCCGCTGCGCCGGTTGGAGCTGGACGGCTTCAGCGCGGTCCACGAGAACGGCACGGTCGGCGCGCAGGACATCGACCTGACCATCGACCGTGGACAGCTGGTGCTGGTGGTCGGCCCGGTCGGGGCGGGCAAGTCGTCGCTGCTGCGGGCCTTGGCCGGGATCGTCCACCACACCGGCGACCTGCGGTGGAACGGCGAGCGGGTGAACGAGCCGGAGGTGTTCCTGCGGCCCAACCAGGTCGGGTACGTGGCGCAGCTGCCGCGGGTGCTGTCCGGCACGGTGGCCGACAACATCCAGCTCGGGCACGAGGTGGACGCGGCCGACGCGGTCACCACGGCTCAGCTCGACCACGACCTGAAAGCGGCCGGCGGCGGTCTGCAGCTGCTGATCGGGCACAAGGGGACGCGGTTGTCCGGCGGTCAGCTGCAGCGGCTGGCGCTGGCCCGGGCGCTGGCCCCGCGGACCGAGCTGCTGATCGCCGACGACGTGTCCTCGGCTCTCGACGTCACCACCGAGCTGGCCCTGTGGGAGGCGCTGCAGGGGCACGGCGTCACCGTCGTCGGCTCGACGTCGAAACGGGCCGCGCTGGCCCGCGCGGACAAGGTCGTCGTCCTGATCGGCGGCCGCGTCGAGGCGCAGGGCACGTGGGCCGAGATCGAGGACCGGTGGGGCCACCTGGCCGGCTGAGACGGCTCTCAGAAAGTGCGTGATCCGCATCTTTGCGGAACGCGCACTTTTTGCTATGGTGGTCGGCATGGGACTCCGCGAGAGGAAGAAGCAGGAGACCCGGGCTGCGCTCGGTTGGGCGGCGATCCGGCTCATCGTCGAGCGGGGCGCCGACAACGTTCTGGTGGAGGACATCGCCTCGGCCGCCGGGGTGTCCCCGCGGACCTTCAACAACTACTTCTCCAGCAAGGGCGAGGCGGTCGCCTCGCGTCACCTCGACCGGATCCGGCGGATGGCGGACGAGCTCCGGGACCGGCCGTCCGGCGAACCGTTGTGGGACGCGATCACCGCGGCCGCCCTGGCCCAGCTGGAACCGGGACCGGAGGTGACCGCCCATCCGGTCGGTGACCGGGACGCCTGGGCGGCCGGCGTCCAGGTGATGATGTCGTCGCCGTCGCTGCAGGCCGAGATGCTGCGGGCGGGGGCGACGGCGGAACGGTCGGTGGCGGCGGCGGTGGCCGCGCGGACCGGCACCGATCCGGAGACCGATCTCTATCCGAAGCTGGTCGCCGCGGCGCTGCTGTCGGTGGTCAATGTGGTCAGTGCGCACTGGACAGCCACGAACGCCGCCACCGACGTGCGCACGTTGCTGGTCGGCGCGCTGGCCGACGTCCGGGCCGGCCTTCCGCCGCCGTCCGGCTGACCGCCGCCGCGATTCTGATCATGCACACGCACCTCGCTGGTGCGTCGCTCCACCGTGCCGAAAACAGTGCCGAAACAGTGCTGCACCGACCACGCAACCGTGCCGGAAAAGACTTCGGTGGAGTGACCGTCCTTTTTGCCGCATCTCCGACTACTTCCAGGAAATGCCGCATCACCCCGTGATCATCGCCTCACGGGCGAAGCGGGCTACACGTCGCAAGCCGGCCACCGGAGACGGGCCGTGGGGGACTCGCACGAAGGTGCGGCCGTCACGGTACGCGCCGACATCACCCGGGTCGACGCGGGGACCAGTGGAGTCTTCGCCGCCCGTACGAACAAAGGGGTTTGATCGTGGATTTTGATGTGATCGTCGTGGGCGGCGGGCCCAACGGCCTGATGCTGGCGGCTGAACTGGCGCTCGGCGGAGTCCGGCCCGTGGTCGTCGAACGGCTCACCGGGCCGAGTCCGGAGCAGCGCGCCAACGGTATGGTCGGGCAGGTCGTCCGCATGATGGACCGGCGCGGCCTGTACGAACGGCTCACCGGCACCCCGGGACCGCCCCGGCCGACGCCGCAGTTCATGTTCGCCGCGTTCGCGCTGAACCTGGCCCAGCTGACCGACAATCCCGTCTACACCGTCCTCGTGCCGCAACGGAAGATCGAGCAGGTCCTGGCCGAGCGGGCGGCCGAGCTCGGCGTCGAGATCCGGCGCGGGCAGGAACTGGCCGCACTGACGCAGACCGGCGACGCGGTCATCGCGGAGCTGGGCAACGGCGACAAGCTGACCGCGCCGTTCCTGGTCGGCGCGGACGGCGGCCACAGCGTGGTCCGCCGGCTGGCCGGCATCGGCTTCCCCGGGGTCACCCGCGACCGGACCGTGTCGCGCACGGCCCACGTCAGCGTGCCGCCGGAGTACGTCGATCCGCGGTCCGGGGCGTTGCTGGTCCCCGGGTACGGGCCGATCCCGAGCTTCCTGCACCACCGCACCGAACGCGGTGTGGTGGCGTGGGCCTCGATGCCGGGCCGCCCGAGTCTGCTGAGCGTGTCCGAGCAAGGGGACGCCGACGAGTCGGTGCCGTTCGGGCTGGACGAGCTGCGGGCCGCGTTCCGCCGGGTGATCGGGGCGGATCTGCCGATCGGGCCGCCGGCCGGCGACGGGCCGCCCCTGCTGCGCCGGCTGACCGGGGGCAACACCCGCCTGGCCGACCGGTACCGCGAAGGGCGGGTGTTCCTGATCGGCGACGCCGCCCACGTGCACTCGGCGCTCGGCGGCCCAGGCCTCAACCTCGGCCTGCAGGACGCGGTCAACCTGGGCTGGAAACTCGCCGGGGCGATCCACGGCTGGGCGCCGTCCGGCCTTCTCGACACGTACGAGTCGGAACGCCGCCCGGTGGCCGCTCGGGTGACCATGCACACCCAGGCGCAAAGCGTCTTGATCGGGCCGGGCCCGGAGATCACCGCGCTGCGCGAGCTGTTCGGCGAGTTCCTCACCGACCGGGCCAACGTGCAGCGGGTCGCGGATCTGATCTCCGCGGCCGACATCCGGTACGACCACATGGAGAGGTGGGCGCCGGAGGTCCCGGACCAGACCCGCTCCGGGCGGCCGCTGCTGGTCGGCGGGGACGACCTCGCACGGGCGGCCGCGCCCTGGCGGGACCGGGTGGACGTGGTGGCCGGACCCCGGCCGATGCTGCTGCGCCCGGACTGCTACGTCGCCTGGAGCCCGGAATCCCGCTGGAGTCTCGACGAGGCGCTGCGGCGGTGGTTCGGCGAACCGGACCTCAGTTGAGCTGGGCCTCGAGCCGGCTGACCACGCTGGTCACGGTGCTCGACGGGATGGCGAAGCCGAGGCCGACGCTGCCGGTGTCCTCCTGGCTGGCGGTGGCGATGGCGACGTTGATCCCGACGATGTGGCCGGCGGTGTCGACCAGCGCGCCCCCGGAGTTGCCCTCGTTGATCGCGGCGTCGGTCTGCAGCAGTCCGGCAAGCTTCTCGGTGCCGGTGTCCACGCTGCGGTCGAGCGCCGACACGATGCCCTCGGTGACGGTGCCGGACAGGCCGAGCGGCGCACCGAAGGCCAGCACGGTGTCACCGACGGCCACGGTCGAACTGGCGGCGAAGGTCACCGGGGTCAGCCCGGTCAGCCCGGTCGCCTGCACCAGCGCGAGGTCGTGGGTGGTGTCGGTGGCAACCACCTTGGCCGGCACGGTCTTGCCGGTGGACAGCCGCACACTCACCTGACCGTTGGTCGAGACGACGTGGTTGTTGGTCAGGATCAACCCGGTCGAGGAGAGGACGACCCCCGAGCCCAGGGACGTCTCGTTGGCGCTGTCCACGGTGACCGTGACGATGCTCGGGGACACCGCGGCGGCGACGGCCGCGAGACTGCCGGTCGTGGTGCCGGTGGCGGCGGCCGTCGTGGCGGTGGTGGCCGTGGTCGTCGCCGGGTGGTCGACCAGGTAGCGCTCGGCCACCACGCCTCCGGCGGTGCCGCCGCCGGCCACCAGCGCCAGGATCGCGGCGCCCCCGGCGACCCGGCGCGGCCAGCGCCGCGGACCGCCCTCATCCGTTGCCGGCGGTGGGGTCTCCACCGGCGGCGGCGGGAAGTCGTTGCCGTAGTACGTGGGCCGGGTCATCGTGTCGGTCATCGTGCCGCCTCGCTTCACGTTGTTCGATGACTCCACCATTCCCGGGCTGTTTGTCCCGACCCTCTGAGCCCGCTGTGAGTCGTCTGTACGGTCCCGGGTTCCGCCAGGCTCACCCCGGGCTTCCCCCTAGGCCGAAAGTCGGAGGCCCGCACAGCAGGTGGAGACCGCAGACCGATGCTCCGCACAGCTGCGGACCGGAGGCTGGAGTCATCCCACCCCTTGGAGGTTCCGATGTCCGCTAAAGGCGTCCTCACCCTCGTCGGCGCCGCGGTCGGCGGCCTGATCGGCTGGTCCGACGAGCCGGTGCCCACCGCCGACCCGGCGTCCCTGCGCCGCATGTTCGCCGACCTGCGCATGCCGGCCGACGACCTCGATTCGGCCGTACGCCGTTTCCAGTCCCGTGTCGGCCTCACCGTCGACGGTGTCGCCGGCCCCCGGACCGTGCACGCCCTGGCCCGGTACGCCAAGGACGCCCGCGACCTGCACGTGCTGCGCGTCGCGTAATCATTCGGACAGCGCACCGCCCCCGAGCTCGGCCGGGCTCGACAATCGAGACGTGTTCCGTCCCGGTACGAGCGGACCTACCTCGCCCGGGTGGCGGACGGCCCGGCACCGCCGGTCGTGGTGGACGTGGGCCTGGATTCCGAGGCCGGCCGCCGGAGCGGCGGGCGAGCCTGATCCTGGTGCGGGCCTGACCCGCGGCTCAACGGATCCGCGGCAGAATGGGCGGGTGACCGACGCGCTGCTGACCTACTACGACCGCGACACCGGGGAACGGACGGCGCTGACCGCGGCGGAGCTCGGCGACCGCGCCGCCGCCGTGGCGGCGCTGCTGACCCACGGTTGCGCCGCGCGGACGGTGGCGGTCCGGCTGCCGCCGCACTGGCGGACCGCGGCGATCCTGCTGGGCGCCTGGGCGGCCGGGGTCGAGGTGTCGTTCCAGGACTGGGCCACCGCCGGGCTGGGCGGCCCGCCGCCGGCCACCGACGCGGCGTTCGTGTCGGCGCCGCGGGCCCGCAGCTTCCTCGAGGAGCCGCCCGAGGCCTACTACCGTTTCGTGGTCGGGCTGGGCGCCGGCGAGGGCGTGCCCGACGGGTACCGCGACTTCGGCGCCGAGATCCGGCCGTACACGGACGCGGCGCCACCGCGGGTCGAGGCCGGCCCGGGCGACGCCGCCGCCGTGGACGGCACCACGTACGGCCAGATGCGCGCCATCGCGGCCGACCTCGCCGCCGCCCGCGGGATCCGCCGCGGCGACCGGGTGCTGATCCGGGCCGAGTCCACCGAACAGCCGGTCGCCTGGCTGCTCGCGCCGCTGGTGGCGGGCGCCCGGATCGTGCTGTGCGCCGGTTACGACGACGGCGAGGACCCGGAGAACGCCACCATCCAGCTCGGCCGCAGCCGGTAGATCCGGATGTCGGAACCCCAGGTCAGCGGCGAACTGCCGTAGTGCGCCGTCCAGTGCTCCAACGTCTGCGTCCAGTCCGGGTCCGACTCGCCGATCGAGATCGCCCGGCCGTGCGCGAACACCCCGAGGCGCTCGCCGTCGATGAAGGCCACGCTGACCGCCGGCCGGGCGGCGAGGTGCCGGGCCTTGGCCGACGAACCGTCCGTGCTGAACGTCCACGTCGCGTGCAGGAAGTGGCCGTCCAGCGCGCTGATCCGGGGTTCGCCGCGAGCCGTCACGGTGGCCACGCTCAGCGTGCGCATGCCGTCCAGCGCCTTGACCAGGTCAGCCGCGTTCATGGCCCGCTCGTCGTTGATGATGTCGCGCAGGTGCGCGGTCGAGCCCGCCCGCGACGTGTCGAGCCGTTCCTGCAACGCGACCATCTCGGCCGCCGTCTCGTACATCGCGTTCAGCCTCCCGGAAGCAGTGCCACCTTGATCGACCGGCGGCCGTCGGCGACCAGGTCGAGACCCTCCTGAAAGTCTTTCAGGGCCAGCTCGTGGGTGACGATCCGGTCCAGCGGCAGCCGGCCCGACTCGATCATCCGGATGGCCGCGGGCCAGCAGTGCGGGCCGAGGTGCGCGCCCAGCACGTCCAGTTCCTTGTCGTCGCTGATGATCGACCAGTCGACCGTGGCCGGTTCCTTGAATACGCTGTACTCGACGTAGCGCCCGAGCTTGCGCAGCAAATCCAGACCCTGCGGCACGGCCGACGGGTGCCCGGTCCCCTCCAGGTACACGTCCGCGCCGTATCCGCCGGTCAGCTCCCGGATCGTGCCGGCCACGTCGGTCTCGGCGATGTTGAGGGTCAGATCGGCGCCGCAGTCCCGGGCCAGCGCCAGCTTGGCCTCGGCCACGTCGAGCGCGATCACCCGGGCCGGCGACTTGGCCACCGCACCGGCGATCATGCCGAGCCCGATCGGCCCGCAACCGGCCACCACCACCGTGTCGTCGAACGTGATCCGCCCGCGCTCGACGGCGTGCAGAGCGCACGACAGCGGCTCGGTGAACGCCGCGTGGGCCGGCCGCAGCTCCGCCGACACCGGGTAGACCAGCGCGTTCGCCGGGAACACCATGTACTCGGCCATCGCGCCCGGGGTGGCGTGCTTGAAGCCGTAGATCGCGTGCACCTGGCACATGTGGTAGTCGCCGGAGAGGCAGTAGCGGCACTGCCGGCAGGGCACGATCTGCTCGGACACCACCCGCTCGCCGATCGCGATCCCCCACCGGTTCGCGGCCTCCTCGTCCAGTTCGGCGACGATGCCGGTGAACTCGTGGCCGGGGATGACCGGGGTCTCCACGTACGCGGGCCGGTGCTCGTCGCCCCAGAACTTGCTCGCGCCCTGGTAGCACTTGAGGTCGCTGGCGCAGATGCCCACCGCCTCGACCCTGACCAGCGCCTCACCCGGACCGGGCACCGGTCGGGGCACCTCTTCCAGGCGGTAGTCCCGCGGCCCGTGGCACACGACGGCTTGCATCATCTCCGGCATGCCTCCCACCCTAGATAGGCTGCCCGGTATGGCGGAACGGGTACTTCAGGGGCGTCGGGCTCTGGTCACCGGGGCGTCGCGCGGGATCGGCGCGGCGGTGGCGGTCGCCCTGGCGTCATCCGGGGCCGATGTGGTGCTCAGCGGACGCGATCTCGCCGCCCTCGAGGCCGTCCGGGGCTCTCTGCCGGGAGTACGGACGGCGGTGCTGCCCTGCGACCTGGCCGACGCGGACGCGGTCGAGCGGCTGGCGGCCGATGCCCTGAACGTCTTCGGCGGCCTGGACATCCTGGTCAACAACGCCGGAATCACGTTACCGGAGACGGCCGCCGACCTGACCGTGGCCGCGTGGGACGCGACGATGGCGGTCAACCTGCGGGCGCCGGCGTTGCTGGGCGCCCGGATCGGCGCGGCCATGGCGGCGGCCGGCGGCGGGAGCATCGTGAACATCGCGTCGCTGGCCGGCCTCCGGGCGCTGCCCGAGCACTACGCGTACTCGGCGAGCAAGGCGGCGCTGCTGATGGCGACCAGGGTGCTGGCGCTGGAACTGGGCCCGTCGGGCGTACGGGCGAACGCGGTCTGCCCGACCGTGGTCCTCACCGAGATGGGTCAGCAGGTGTGGGGCGAGGCCGCCAAGGCGGCGCCGATGCTGGCCCGCATCCCGCTCGGCAGATTCGGCGTCCCGTCGGACGTCGCCGACGCCGTGATCTTCCTGGCCTCCGACGCCGCCGCCATGATCAACGGCGTCGAACTCCCCCTCGACGGGGGCTTCACCGTCGCCTGACCCCTCTAAGGTCGGCTCCATGGAGACCGCGACCCAGATCCTGCACCGGCTGACGTCCTACGAGCCCGGGCGGGAATGGGACGACGCCGTGTCCGATCCGCGTCTCGTGCTCGACCTGACACCCAACGACTTCGACCGTTTCCCCTTGTTCTACAAGCGATACACCGGGAACCTGCCTCGGGTCGAGCTGCCCCGGGATCTGCCGGCCACCGGCCCGTCGGCGATCGACGTGCTGGCCGGCACCGCGGACGTCGCGGCCGGTGTCCTCGACCGGCCGCAGCTCGCCCGGCTGCTGCACCTGTCCGCGGGCATCGTACGGACGTCGAAGCGCCGCAACGGGATCACCCACCTGTTCCGCGCGGCCGGCTCGGCCGGTGGCCGCTTCCCGCTCGAGCTGTACGTGCTCGTCCCCGCGGATCATCCGGGGCTGCCGCCGGGCGTCCACTGGTACGACCCCGCCGGTCACGCGCTGGTGCAGGTCGCGCCGGCGCCGACCGGTGGCGGCGCGGCCATCGTGGTCACCGGCGTCCCGTGGCGAACGGGCTGGCGGTACCGCGAGCGCGGCTACCGGCACGTCTACTGGGACGCCGGCACGATGCTGGCCCAGACCCTGGCCCTGGCCCGGTCGGCCGGGATCCCGGCACAGCTCTGGACCACGTTCCCCGACCGGGCGGTCACCGACCTGGTCGGCGCCGACGGCGTCCACGAATGGCCGGTCGCCGTGGTCGGGCTGGGCCCGCAGCCGCCCGCGCTGACGCCCGGCGGCCCGGCGGCGGCGGGCGAGGTCGACGGCGATCCGGTGGAGTTTCCGCTGGAGACGGCGGCGCAGCGGGCCGGCGACGGGACCGTGCTGGGGGCGCCGTGGCCCGAGGGCGACCCGGTCGACGTGCCGGACGCCGGGGCCGGACCGGTCGAGGCGGTGGTGCTGACCCGCGGTTCGCAACGGCGGATGGACCCGTCCCGGGGCGTACCGCAGAACGTGCTCACCATCGGGCTGCGGGTGGCCCTGCGCGGGATCGACCTGCCACAGTTCGTCGCCGTGCACGACGTCGAGGGCGTGGCACCCGGCGTGTACCGGTGGCCCGATCTGAGCCGGCCGATCCACGCGGGCAACCACCGCGACGAACTCTTCCGCGTGACCCTGGACCAGGGCCTGAGCCGGGACGCGGCCTTCGTGGTGATCACCGCGGCCGACGTGGCGGCCCTCACCGACCGGGACTACCGGGCGGCACACCTGGCGGCCGGCCTGGTCGAGGGCCGGCTGCACCTGCTGGCGTACGCGATGGGCGCGAGCGCGACCGGGATGACCTTCCTCGACAGCGAGATCCCGGCCCTGGTCGGCGCGCCGCTGGACGCCCTGCTGTTCACCTGCGTCGGCGTCCCGGAATACCGCGCCACCCCGGGCGGCGACCCTGGATCCCCGGCCGACGTAGGCGAGATGCAGCACCGCGACTGACGACACCCGGGCTGGATCTGTCTCGTAGAACGTGGCCGTCGGGGACGGCACTGAGCCAGTCGAGCATGTCGACGAGGTCGAGGGTGGCCTGGGGGACGGTCAGGACCGCCGCCGGTCCGGTATGTTGCCGAGCGTGATCACTCCGGTGCCGGACGCGCGGACGCTGTACTCGTCGCACCGGCCCGGCGGGGCCGGCTCGCCGGCCTGGCCGGTGTTCAGCGAGGCCGCCCTGGACATGCTGCGGTCGGCCGGCGAGGTGCGGCATCCGGCGGCCGGTGAGCTGCTGTGGGACGCCGGGGACCCGTACGACCTGAACCTCGTCCAAGCCGGCGGGGTGCTTCTGGTCGACCGCCGGGACGACCGGATCGTGTTAGTCATCGAGCCGGGCGACTTCGTCGGCGAGCTCGGCATGCTGATGGGCCAGCGGGCCTTCCTCCCCGGGGTGGCTCTGCCCGGCACCGAGCTGCTCCGGGTGAAGGTGGACGACCTTCGCCGGCTGATCGAGATCTCGGGCGAGTTGAGCGACGTCATCCTGGCCGCGCTGGACGCCCGGCGGGGTCTTCTCACCGGACTGGGCGAGGGCGGTCTTGTGCTCGTCGGCGACGACGGCCGCGATCTGCACCGGTTGCAGAACTTCGCCGAGCGCAACCAGATCCCATACCGGACGGTCATGCGCTCCGATCCGGCCGCCTGGGCCGACCTGGCGAAGACCTGTGAGCTCCCGGCGGACGGCACGGCCGTGGTGACCGGGCAGCGCCGGGTGCTGACCGCGCCGACAACCCGCGACCTGGCGTCCGCGCTCGGCATCGACCTGTGGGACATCAGCGAGGGCTCCCGATGCGACCTGCTGATCGTCGGCGCCGGCCCGGCCGGCCTGGCCGCCGCCGTCTGCGGGTCGTCGGAGGGACTCGACGTCACCGTCATCGAGGACGTCGCGATCGGCGGCCAGGCCGGTAGCTCGTCCCGGATAGAGAACTACCTCGGCTACTACCGCGGCGTGTCCGGGGTCGAACTGGCCCGGGCGGCGATGCTGCAGGCGGTGAAGTTCGGGACGAAGCTCGTGTCTCCCCGGTCGGTCACCGGGCTGGCGCAGGTGCCCGGCGGGTTCCGGGTCCGGCTCGACGACGAGCACGACGTCTTCGCCGCGGCGGTGATCGTCGCCGGCGGTGCCCGGTACCGGCGCCTGGACCGGCCCGGTCTGGCCGACCTCGAGGGCCGTGGGGTCTACTACGCCGCGAGCCAGCTCGAGGCCAAGGAGGTGGCCGGCCGCAACGCCGTGGTGGTCGGCGGGGCCAACTCGTCCGGGCAGGCGGCCCTGTTCCTGGCCCGGTACGCCGGCCACGTGCACGTCCTGACCCGCCGCGACGACCTCCGCGACACGATGTCGAACTACCTGGCCCAGCGCCTCCTGCACCACGAGCGGGTCACCATCCACCCGCGGTCCGAGGTGTCCGGGGCGGAAGGTTCGACCCGGTTGAGCGCGGTGACCTGGCGGGAAGGCGACCGGCAGGTGCAGATCGACGCCGCCGCACTGTTCCTGATGATCGGCGCCACCCCGCACACCGGGTGGCTGCACGATGTCGGCGCCGAACTCGACGACGCGGGCTTCGTGGTCACCCACGACGGCTTCGCGACCTCCGTGCCCGGACTGTTCGCCGTCGGTGACGTCCGGTCCGGGTCGGTCAAGCGCGTGGCGTCCGCGGTCGGCGAAGGCTCGATCGTCATCTCCGCCGTCCACGCCCACCTCGCCGGTTAGGTGCCGCGCGCGCGCTCCGGCAACCCCGAGCCGATCGTCGCCGGAAGACGCAACCGTGGTCCCGGCCTTCACGGCTGAGGAGGACCTGGGGAAGCGATGGATGGCCGAGCCACGGCCTAATCGTCGTAGGTGACGACGACCTTGTCCGTGACCGGGACGGACTGGCAGGTCAGGACGAAGCCGGCGGCCAGTTCGGCCGGCTCCAGGGCGAAGTTGCGGCGCATCGTCACCTCGCCCTCCAGGACGCGGCCGCGGCAGGTGCCGCAGACGCCGCCCTTGCAGGCGAACGGGAGGTCGGGGCGGGCGCGCTGGGCGCCCTCGAGCACCGTGTCGCCCTCGGGGACCGCGACGGTGGTGGAGCGGCCGTCCAGGACGACCGTCACCGAGGCGGCCGGCCCGGACGGCACCGGAGAGTCGTGGGTGACCGGCGGCGGTTCCTCGTCGACCCAGAACAGTTCACGGTGGATCTTCTCCGGCCGCACGCCGGACGAGCCGAGCACGGCCGTGGCGTCCAGCACCATGCCGTACGGGCCGCACAGCCACCAGTGGTCGACCGCCGCGACGTCGATCAGCAGCGGCAGCAGGGTGCGCAGCTTGTCCGCGTCGAGCCGGCCGCTGAGCAGGTCGACCTCGCGGGCCTCACGGGACAGCAGGTGCACCAGTTCGAGCCGGGACGGGTGGGCGTCCTTCAGGTCGGCCAGCTCCTCGGCGAACATCACCGAGTCGGCGCGCCGGTTGCCGTACAGCAGGCTGACCGTGGCGCCGGGACGCTGCAGCAGCGACGCGGCGATGGACAGCACCGGGGTGATGCCCGAGCCGGCGGCGATGAGCACGTGCCGGCCGCCGGCGGTCAGGTCCGGGGTGAACGATCCGGACGGCGGCGCGACCAGCACCTCGTCGCCGGGCCGCACCTCGTGCACCAGCCAGCTCGACACCCGGCCGCCGGGCACCTCGCGCACGCCGATCCGGGGGGCCGCACCCAGCGGAGCGCAGATGGAGTACGTCCGGCGCTCGTCCGCCCGCCGGACCGTCAGCGACTGCCCCGGCCGGAACTCGAACTCCGCGGACAGCGCCGCGGGCACGTCGAAGGTCACGGCCACGGCGTCGTCGCAGAGTCGTTCGACCGCCGCCACCCGCAGCGCGTGGAACACGTCAGATCTCCTTCACGTGTTCGAACGGTTCGGCGCAGGCCGGGCAGCGCCGCAGTTCGCGGCAGGCGGTCGCGCTGAACGCGGAGACGAGCACCGAGGACGGCGAGCCGCACCGGGGACAGGCCACCGGATCGCGGCGCGGGGTCAGGATCAGCGGGACCGGGCCGGAAGCGTGCCGGGGAGCCGGGCCGGGCGGGGCGATGCCGGACGCGGCCAACTTGGCCTTGCCCGCGTCGGTGATCCAGTCGGTGGTCCAGGCCGGGTCGAGGACGGTACGCACCTCCACCCGCGCGTATCCGGCGTCGCGGAGCGCGGCCGTCAGGTCGTCGCGGATCGTCTCCATCGCCGGACAGCCGGAGTACGTGGGGGTGATCTCGACGACCACCCCGCCGGCCGACTCGGCGACGCCGCGCAGGATGCCGAGGTCGGCCAGCGTCAGCATCGGCAGTTCGGGGTCGGTGACCGTGGCGGCCACGGATGCCGCGGTCACCACACACCGCCGGGCAGCGAGCGGGCCACGGCCTGCATCTCGTCCAGCACCGCGGTGAGGGCCGGCGTGTGATCGCCGTCCCGCCCGTACGGCCCGGGGTATTCGACGTCGGCCGGGCGGGTCAGGGTCGCCGCGGTCAGCACCTGGTCCCACACCGTGGACACCTCGTCGTCGAACGACGGTGACAGCTCGCCCCGCAGCGGCCACACGGCGTCCACGGCCGCCTGCATCCGGTCGTGCGACACCGGCGTGCCGTCGCCCAGCCGGACGACCCAGCCGGCCGCGTACTCCCGGTGGTAGGCCAGCTCCTTGACGCCCTTGGCGGCGATCGCCGCCAGCACCGGATCGGGCGACCCGGTCAACGAGCCGAACAGCGCCAGCCGCCACGTCGAGAACGCCAGCAGCCGGGCCGTCAGGTGGGCGAAGTCGTCGTCGGCGCGCTCGGCCAGCCGCACGTTCCGGAAGCCGGGCGCGTCCCGGAAGTAGGCCAGGGTGTCCTCGGACGCGTCACCCGGCAGGACGGCCGCGGCGCGGGTCAGCAGCAACCGCGCCTGACCGAGCAGATCCAGGGCGATGTTGGCCAGGGCCAGCTCGTCCTCCAGCTCGGGCGCCCGGGTCACCCACTGCTGCAGCCGGTGCGACATCACCAGCGCGTCGTCGCCGAGGCCGAGGCACTGCGCCGCCAGCGCCTCCGGGTCCACATCGGACGGCACCTCGGCCGGCACGCCGGCCAGCGGGTCGGCGAACCCGGTGCCGTACGCCCAGCGGGCGTCGTCGTCGTGGTCGGTCAGCGAACCGTACGCGTCGTCGAAGGTCATCGCGGCCTCAGATGTGCGGGACGGAGTCGGGGATGGCGTAGTACGTGGGGTGCCGGTACACCTTGTCGCCGCTGGGGGCGAAGAACGCGTCCTTGTCGTCCGGGCTGGAGGCGACCACGTCGTCCGACTTCACCACCCAGATGCTGACGCCCTCGTTGCGCCGGGTGTAGAGGTCGCGGGCGTGGTGCAGCGCCATCTCGTGGTCGGCGGCCCGCAGCGAGCCGACGTGCACGTGGTTGAGGCCGCGCTTGGCCCGGACGAACACCTCGAACAACGGCCACTCGTGCTCGATCATGCGCGCACCTTCTTCGACGCGTGGGCGGCCGCCGCCTCGCGGACCCAGGCGCCGCCCTCGTGGGCGCTCCGCCGGTGCGCGATCCGCTGCCGGTTCAGCGGGCCGTCGCCGGAGATGACCCGCTTGAGCTCGTCCCAGTCGGGCGAACCGAAGTCGTGGTGCTGCCGGTCGTCGTTCCAGCGCAGCTCGGGGTCGGGAAGGCTGACTCCCAGCGCGGCGGCCTGGGGAACGGTCATGTCGACCATCCGCTGCCGCAGCTCGTCGTTGGAGTGCCGCTTGATCTTCCAGGCCATCGACTGGGCGGAGTTGGGCGACTCGGCGTCCGGCGGCCCGAACATCATCAGCGACGGCCACCACCAGCGGTTCACGGCGTCCTGCACCATCTCCCGCTGGGCCGGCGTGCCGCCCATCATGGTCATCAGCAGCTCGTAACCCTGCCGCTGATGGAACGACTCCTCCTTACAGATGCGGATCATGGCCCGGCCGTACGGGCCGTAGGAGCTGCGGCACAGCGGGACCTGATTGCAGATGGCGGCCCCGTCGACCAGCCACCCGATCACCCCCACGTCGGCGAACGTCAGAGTCGGATAGTTGAAGATCGACGAGTACTTCTGCCGGCCCTCGATGAGCCGGACGGTCAGGTCGCCACGGTCGGCGCCCAGCGTCTCCGCGGCCGAGTACAGATACAGCCCGTGCCCGGCCTCGTCCTGCACCTTGGCCAGCAGGATCGCCTTGCGCCGCAGCGACGGCGCCCGGGTGATCCACTCCCCTTCGGGCTGCATGCCGATGATCTCGGAGTGGGCGTGCTGGGCGATCTGCCGGATCATCGTCTTCCGGTAGCCGTCGGGCATCTCGTCCCGCGGCTCGACCCGCTGGTCGTGCGCGATGATGTCGTCGAACGACGTCACGATTCCTCCCAGTTGAAGAAGCCCTGCCCCGTCTTGCGGCCGAGTTCACCCTTGGCCACCTTGTCCCGCAACAGCTGCGGCGGCGCGAACCGGTCGCCCAGCTCGGCCTGCAGATGCTCGGCGATGGCCAGCCGCACGTCCAGGCCGACGAGATCGGTGGAGCGTAGCGGTCCCATCGGGTGCCGGTAGCCCAGTTCCATCGCCCGGTCGATGTCCCGCGCGCCGGCCACGCCCTCCTCGAGCATCCGGATCGCCTCCAGCCCGAGCAGGACGCCGAGGCGGCTGGTGGCGAAGCCGGGCGAGTCGCGGACCACCAGGGCGGCCTTGCGCAGCGCCGTCACCCAGCCCTGCGCCGCCTCCCGGACGTCCCCGGCGGTCAGCGGGCCGGCCACGATCTCGACCAGGTCACTGGCCGGCACCGGGTTGAAGAAGTGCAGCCCGATCAGCCGCTCGGGCCGGCGCAGCCCGGCGGCCAGCGCGCCGATGGACAGCGAGCTGGTGTTGCTGGCCAGCACGGCGCCCGGGCCGGTCACGTTCTCGGCGGCGGCCAGCACCCGTCCCTTGAGCTCGGCGTCCTCTCCGACCGCCTCGATCACCAGGCCGGCGTCCGGCGGCACCTCGCCGAGCGTCACCCGGCCGAGCACGGTCTCGGGCGCTTCCGCGAGGGTGCCCTTCTCGGACGCGTGCAGCAGGCCCATCGCCACCCGGTCGCGGGCGGCCGCGGCGGCCACCGGGTTCGCCTCGGTGATGGTCACGGCGGCGCCGGCGGCGGCGAACACCTGGGCGATGCCGGCGCCCATCCGCCCGCCGCCGATCACGCCGACCACCTCCGGAACGGTCACGGCCGCTCCAGCAGCACGGCCACGCCCTGCCCGACCCCGACGCACAGGGTGGCCAGGCCGCGGGCGGCGTTCTCGCGTTCCATCCGGCCCAGCAGGGTGACCGTGATGCGGGCGCCGGAGCAGCCCAGCGGGTGGCCGAGGGCGATCGCGCCGCCGTCCGCGTTGACCCGGTTCTCGTCCAGCTTGAGCCGCCGGACGACGGCCAGGGACTGCACCGCGAACGCCTCGTTGAGCTCGACCGCGTCCAGGTCGTCGACGCTCCAGCCGGCCCGGGCGAGCGCCTTCCCGGTGGCCGGCACCGGGCCCAGGCCCATCAGGTGGGGGGCGACCCCGGCGGAGGCGGCGGTGACGATCCGGGCGCGCGGGGTCAGCCCGTACCGCTCGACCGCCTCGGCGCTCGCCACCACCACCGCGGCGGCCCCGTCGGACAGCGGCGAGGACGAGCCCGCGGTGACCACACCCCCGGCCCGGAACGCCGGCTTCAGCGTCGCCAGCTTGGCCAGGGTGCTGCCGCGGCGCGGGATCTCGTCGGTCGCCACGTCGCCGACCGCGGTGATCTCGGGGGCGAACCGGCCGGCGTCGATGGCAGCGATCGCCCGCCGGTGGCTGCGCAACGCGAACGCGTCACTGTCGGCCCGGGAGATGCCGTCCAGGGCGGCCACCTCCTCGGCCGTCTCACCCATGCTCAGCGTCGTGCTCGCCGGGAACGAACGGTTGGTGAACCGCCATCCCAGCGACGAGTCGACGACCTCACCCGGGCGGGCCCACGGGGTGCCCGGTTTGGCCATCACCCACGGCGCCCGGGTCATCGACTCGACGCCGCCGGCCACCATCACGTCGGCCTCGCCGGCCCGGATGGTGTTGGCCGCGGACACGATCGCGGTCAGCCCGCTGGCGCACAGCCGGTTGACCGTCCAGCCGGGCACCGTGTCGGGCAGCCCGGCCAGCAGGACGGCCATCCGGGCGACGTTGCGGTTGTCCTCGCCGGCCTGGTTGGCCGAGCCCAGCACCACCTCGTCGACGGCGTCGCCGGTGAGACCGGCCCGGATCACCGCCTCCCGGACGACCTGAGCGGCGAGGTCGTCGGGCCGGACGCCGGCCAGGGCGCCGCCGTACTTGGCCTGCGGCGTGCGTACGCCCCCGACCAGGAAGACCTCAGGCATGACGGCGCACCTGCAGGGTGCAGAAGCGGCCGGCGATGTACCAGTCGTCGGTCAGCGACGCGGTGGCGGCCGGGTTGGCGGCCGAGCCGTGCAGGTCGCTGAACGCGGCCGTCTGGTTGACGAACACACCGCCGGTGAGGTTCTCCGACAGGTGCACGCCGGCGTCGAGGGCGGCCTCGCGGGCGGCGGCGAGCACGGCCTCGTCCGAGGAGTAGACGGAGGCGGTGAGCGCGCCGTGGCCGCGGACGGCCTCGACGAACAGCCGCAGGCTGTGCCCGGTCGACTCGGTGGCGATGACGAACGAGACCGGCCCGAACCACTCGCGGGTCCAGACCTTCTCGTCGGCGGCGTCCAGGCTCACGATCACCGGGGTGCGGATGGTGGCGCCGGGCCACGCGTCGTCGGTGATCTCGGCGGACGGATGGATCACGCTGCTCGCGCCGCCGGCCTCGGTCAGCCGGGCCAGCACGCCGTCGTTGGCGATCGCGCCGAGCGTGCCCGATGCGCGCTTCGGGTCGCCGAGCAGTTTGTCGATCGCGGAGCCGAGGTCGGCGCCGAACTCCTCGATGCTCTTGTGCCCGGCGTCGGTCTCGATGCCGCCCTGCGGGACGAGCAGGTTCTGCGGCGTTGTGCACATCTGGCCGCTGTACAGCGACAGCGAGAACGCCAGGTTGCGCAGCATTCCCCGGTAGTCGTTCGTCGAGTCGACGACGACCGTGTTCAGGCCGGCCTTCTCGGTGTAGACCACGGCCTGCCGGGCGTTGGCCTCGAGCCAGTTGCCGAACTCGCTCGACCCGGTGAAATCCACCACCCGTACGTCCGGGTGCGTGGCCAGGGTCGCGGCGATCCCGTCGCCGGGCTCCTCCACGGCCAGGGTGACCAGGTTCTTATCGAGCCCGGCCTCGGCCAGCACCTCGCGGGCGACCTGCACGGTGATGGCCAGCGGCAGCACGGCGCCGGGGTGCGGCTTGACGATCACCGCGTTGCCGGTGACCAGGCTCGCGAACAGGCCCGGGTATCCGTTCCAGGTCGGGAACGTGGTGCAGCCGATCACCACGGCGACCCCGCGGCCGACCGGCGTGCTCGTCTTGACCAGCTGCAGCGGATCGCCGCCGCGCTGCGGCTTGGTCCAGGTGGCGGTCTCCGGCATGCGGGTGGTGCCGGCCAGCGCGTACGCGACGGCCTCGAGCGCCCGGTCCTGGGCGTGCGCCCCGCCGGCCTGGAAGGCCATGACGAACGCCTGCCCGGTGGTGTGCTGCACGGCGTGCGCGATTTCGAAGATGCGGGCGTTGATCCGTTTCAAGATCTCGGCGGCCACGCCGGCGCGGTCCTGCGGGCTGGTCCGGCGCCATCCGGGCAGGGCGGCGCGGGCGGCCGCGATCAGGGCCAGCGGGTCGGCCCGGGGATACCGGACACCCAGCTCCAGGCCGTACGGCGAGGTTTCGGTCGCGATCGTGCCGGTGGCGCCGGGCACCTCGATCGGGAAGTCGTGACCGAGCAGCGCGCGGAAGGCGGCCTCCCCGGCCGGGGCGGCGTCCTCGCCGTACACGGACTTGCTCGGCGACTCGGGGTAGGCCGACCAGTAGTCGCGGACGGCGATCGCCTCGATCGCCCGGTCCAGCAGGGGGCGGTGCGTCTCGTACAACTCGGCAGGGGTTGTCATCTGCGCTCCAGTGCGGTAGTTATCACCATTATCTACCGTCCGGTCGGTCGGTAATCAAGGCCCTGGGAGCAGATGTGGCACGAACCGCGGCGCACGACATGTTCGACCGGGACCTGGCGTCGCAGGGCCTCGGCATCGAACTCGTCGACGCCGGTACCGGGTCGGCCGTGGTGCGGATGCGGGTCACCGGGGCCATGGTGAACGGGCACGGGCTCACCCACGGCGGGTTCGTGTTCCTACTGGCTGACACCGCCTTCGCCTGCGCCTGCAACTCGTGGGGACCGGTCACCGTGGCCGCCGGGGCGGACGTGACGTTCCTGCGGCCCAGCCACGCCGGCGACCTCCTCGAGGCGCGCGCGGCCGAGCGGTCGGCCAGTGGGCGCAGCGGCGTCTACGACGTGACCGTGTGGCGCGACGGCGACGTGGTGGCCGAGTTCCGGGGCCGCAGCCGCCAGATCTCCCCCGGCCGGCCCTCATGACGACGGCCGCTCCGAGGCGCCGCGGCCGGCCCGGCAACGACGTCGACACGGTCCTCGCCACCGCGGTCCGGCTGTTCAACGAGCGCGGCTACGACTACACCAGCGTGGCCGACATCGCCGCCGCGCTGGGCATCACCAAGTCCAGCCTGTACCACCACATCGACTCCAAGGAGCGGTTGCTCGAGCTGGCCGTGGACCGTGCGGTGGACGGGCTGTTCGAGGCGGCCGACGAGGTGGCGGGGCTGGACGAGACGGCGATCGTACGGCTGGAGCAGCTCATCCGCCGCAGCGTGCTGGTGCTGGCCGACCGCCTCGAGTTCGTCACGCTGCTGCTGCGCGTCCGCGGCAACACCGCCGTCGAGCAGCACGCCGTGTCCCGACGCCGCGAGTTCGACGGCCGCGTCACCCGGCTTGTCCAGCAGGCCCAGGCCGAGGGCGACCTCCGCGCCGACGTGGACGCGGCGACCGCCGCCCGCCTGCTCTTCGGCATGGTCAACTCGCTCACCGAGTGGTACCGCCCCGGCCGCGGCACCCCCGCCCGACTGGCCGACACGGTCACCACGCTGGCCTTCGACGGATTGCGCACCCGACAGGAGTAACGCCATGCAGGACCGTACGCCCGGCATCGAGGAACTGGACTCCATCGAGCGCGCGTCCGTGGACGAGATCCGGTCGCTTCAGCTCGAGCGCCTGCAGTGGTCGCTGCGGCACGCGTACGACAACGTGGCCGCGTACCGGACGATGTTCGACGAGGCCGGGGTCCGCCCGTCCGACCTGCGCGACCTCACCGACCTGGGCAAGTTCCCGTTCACCGACAAGGCGACGCTGCGGGCGAACTACCCGTACGGCATGTTCGCCGTGCCCCGCGAACGGATCTCCCGCCTGCACGCGTCATCCGGCACCACCGGCCGCCCGACCGTGGTCGGCTACACCCGCGCCGACATCCGCACGTGGGCCAGGCTGATGGCCCGGTCGATCCGCGCGGCCGGCGGAATGCCCGGTGACCGGGTGCACGTGGCGTACGGCTACGGGCTGTTCACCGGCGGCCTGGGCGCCCACTACGGCGCGGAGGAGCTCGGCTGCACGGTGATCCCGGTGTCCGGCGGCATGACCGAACGTCAGGTGACCCTGATCCGCGATTTCGAACCCGACGTGATCATGGTGACGCCGTCGTACATGCTGGCCATCGTCGACGAGATGCGCCGGCAGGGTATCGACCCGCGGACCACGTCGCTGCAGGTCGGCATCTTCGGCGCGGAGCCGTGGACACAGGACCTGCGGACCGAGATCGAGACGCAGCTCGACATGCACGCGGTCGACATCTACGGCCTGTCCGAGGTGATGGGCCCGGGCGTGGCCGTCGAGTGCGTGGACACCAAGGACGGCCTGCACGTGTGGGAGGACCACTTCTACCCGGAGATCATCGACCCGATGACCGGCGAGGTGCAGCCCGACGGGTCGTACGGCGAACTGGTGTTCACGTCGCTGACCAAGGAGGCGATGCCGGTCATCCGGTACCGCACCCGAGACCTGACCCGCCTGCTGCCCGGCACCGCGCGCCCGATGCGCCGCATCGAGAAGATCACCGGCCGTACGGACGACATGATCATCCTCCGCGGCGTGAACCTGTTCCCGACCCAGATCGAGGAACTGATCCTGCGCACCCCCGCCCTGGCGCCGCACTTCCAGTGCTTGCTAACCAGGGCCGGCCGCCTGGACGCGATGACGGTCAAGGTGGAACGCCGCCCCGGCGCAACGGCCGCGGACGGCGAGGCCGCCGGCCGCGCCCTGGCCACCCTGGTCAAGAACACGATCGGCGTCTCGGTCGCCGTCGACGTCATCAGCCCGGACGGCGTCGAGCGCTCCATGGGTAAGATGAAGCGCATCGTGGACCTGCGCTCGGCCTGAAGGCGCGCATTCCGCCTGACATCCCACTTGGCTGTGTTTCCGCAAGTGCGTGTCACGCCGGCCGTGCGCCCTGTCCACCGAAGGCGGGGGCCGCTACCGAGTTGGTCAGCCCTGCCCGGCGGTGGCCAGACCGGCCTTCACCCGGCGGGTCAGCTCGTCGGCCAAGATCTCCGGACGGCCGTCGGCCACCGCGTCCAGCGCGAGCTTGGCGACCAGGGCCGGGTCGATCTTCTGGTCCGGGGGCACCGACGGGGCCATGTCGGTGTCCATGTAGCCGACGTGCAGCGCGGTGACCGTGATGCCGTCGCCGGCCAGCTGTTCGCGGGTCGCGTTGCTCAGCGCCCAGGCCGCCGCCTTCGCCGCGGAGTAGGCCCCCGCGCCGGCCGGGTGCAGCCAGGACAGGACGGACAGCACGTTGAGGATCGCCCCGCCGCCGTTGGCCCGCAGGACGGGGGCGAAGGCGTCGGTGACGGCCAGCGTGCCGAAGTAGTGGGTCTCCATCTCGCGGCGGATCCCGGCCAGGTCGCCGCCGAGCAGGGGCTGGCCGGTGTAACTGCCGGCGTTGTTGATCAGCAGGGTGGCGTCGGTGGGGATCGCCGCGGCGGCCGCGACCGAGGCCGGGTCGGTGACGTCGAGCTGCAGCGGGATCGCGCCCGGCAGGTCGACGGATTCGGGGTTGCGGGCGGCGGCGTACACCTTCGCGCCCCGCTCGAGCAGCTGGGCGGCCAGCTGACGGCCGAGTCCCCGGTTCGCGCCGGTCACGACGGCGACGGAAGTCGAGAGGTCCATGCCGTTCAGATTATGCACATCATCTAACTGACGCAAGGTGATAGCTGACACCCATCATCTATGATGAGGGCATGGGACGGGTATCGCAGGCGCAGGCGCGGCAGAATCGGGAGCAGGTCGTCGACGCAGCGGCCCGGCTGTTCCGCGAGCGCGGCATCCAAGGGGTCAGCGTGGCCGAGGTGATGGCCGCGGCCGGACTCACCCACGGCGGCTTCTACAAGCAGTTCGCGTCCAAGGAGGCGCTCGTCGCCGAGGCGGCCGGGCAGGCGTTCGACCACCTGGACGCGCGGCTCGGCGCGATGGGTGACGACCGCGGGGAGGCCCGCCGGACGCTGGTCGACTACTACCTGTCCCCCGAGCACCGCGACGACCCCGGCGACGGCTGCCCGACCGCCGGGCTGGCCGCCGACATGGCCCACGAGGCCCCGGACAGCGCGGCCCGGCAGATCTTCGCGAGCGGCGTCGAGTCGTTCGGCCGCCGCCTGGCCGCCGAGCCGGACGGCGGCGAGGACCTGGCCGCGGTGTCCATGATGGTCGGCGCGGTGCTGCTGGCCCGGGCGACCAGCGGTGACCTGTCGGAGCGCATCCTGCGGGCCGCGAAAGACGCGCTGCGCTAGGAGACCAGATAGGTCCCGTGGCCGCGGACGATCTGGCCGCCGTCGAACTCGAGGACCTCGGAGACGAGGCCGCCGGCCTGGTTGCGGTAGGCGATGACGACCGTGTTCACCCCGGCGTAGACGGCGTCGACGTCGAAGTGCAGGTCCGGCAGTTGGGTCAGGGCCCGGTTCCAGTACGCCCGGAGCGCCGCCTTGCCCCGCACCACGCCGCCGGTCTCCGGCACCACCCGCGCCGCCACCGGGGACGTGAACACCACGTCGTCGGCGAAGTGCGCCAGTACAGCCTCCACGTCGTGCTCGTTCCAGGCCCGTACCCACGCCGCGGCGAACTGCCGCACCTCGATCTCCGTCACGCCGACCATTCTGCGCCCAGGATGTCGCCGAGGTGGTGCTCGATCTCGGGCAGTCCGGGGCCGCCGGCCGATTCGTACACGAAGCCGCAGCCGTCCATCACGACGGCCCGGTGCTGCCGCGGACGACCAGGTGGGGTTCGAGGACGACCTCGCGCCGGTCGGTGCGGTCGTCGTCCAGGCGGGAGACCGCCGCGGCCACGGCGTGGCGCGCCTGAGCCGGGGCGTCCTGGTTGACGCTGGTCAGGTCGATGTGGGCCAGGTGGGCGAGCATGCTGTCGTCGTAGCCGACCACCGAGACCGCGCCGGGCACGTGGATGCCGGCCCGGGCGAGCGAGTCCAGCAGGCCCACCGCGAGCCGGTCGTTGGAGCAGATGACCGCGGACGGGGGCGCCGGGTCGCGGGCCAGTGCCCGGCCGGTCCGCAGGCCGCCCTCCTCGGTGTGGTCGCCGGGCAGCACCCGGATTTCGCCGGCCAGCCCGGACCGGCGCATCGCCGTGCGGTAGCCGCGCCGGCGGCCGACGGCCACCGCGCCCCGGCCACCGTCCAGGAACGCCACCCGGGAGTGTCCGAGTCCGATCAGGTGGGCGAGCGCGGCCGACACCCCGATGTCGTCGGCCGAGCGGATCACGTCCACGCCGGACGCCGTCACCCGGCGGCCGACCGACACCACCGGCACCTGCTTGGCCAGCGCGGCCAGCTCGTCGTCGCCGGCGTCGTACCCGAACAGCAGCACCGCCTCGCAGCGGAAGTCGAGCAGCGTCTCCACCGCCCGGGCCTCACCGCGCTCCCGGGTCAGGGTGGACAGCACCACCTCGTACCCGACCCGGTCGGCCTCGATCTGTACCTCCTCGACCAGCTCGGCGTGGAACGGATTGCGCACGTCGAGCAGGACGCCGAGCAGGTGCCGGCGGCGGCGGGCGAGCAGGCTGGCCGTCCGGTCGGCGCGGTAGCCGAGTTCGGCCGCGACGGCGAGCACGCGTTCCCGGGTGGCCGCGCTGGGGCCGGGCGCGCCCCGCAGCACCAGGGAAACCGACGCCGGGGACACGCCGGCCCGGGCGGCGACGTCGTCCAGCCGCGGTCGCTGATCCACTCTCATGACCCCCTTGACACTTGTCGTGACGGAACTCGATAGTAGTGGGAGTTGAAGCGCTTTAAAAGGAGTTCTGGACATGCCTCCCATCGGAGTAGCTGTGATCGGCGCCGGCATGGTCGGCCGCGCCCACGCCAACGCGTACCGCAACGCCTCCACCGTCTTCGGCCCGGCCGGGGCCCCGCGTCTGGTCGCGGTGGCCGACCGGCACGCGCCGTTCGCGGTCGACGCCGCCCGCCGCTACGGCTACGAGCGCGCCGAGACCGACTGGCGCGCGGTCGTCGACGACCCGCAGGTCCACGCGGTCAGCGTGGCCGTCGCCAACTCGCTGCACCGGGAGATCACCGAGGCCGCCCTGGCCGCCGGCAAGCACGTCCTGTGCGAGAAGCCGATCGCCCCCAGCGTGGCCGACGCCGCGGCCATGGTCGCGGCCGCCGCCGCGGCGCCGGACCAGGTCGACGCCGTCGGCTTCACGTTCCGCCGCTCCCCCGCGCTCAACGCGATCAAGCAGCAGATCGAGGGCCGGCTGGGCCCGGTGCGGCACGTCGTCGGCAACTACTGGTGCGACTACGGGCAGGACCCGGACCGGCCGATGAGCTGGCGCTACCAGGGCGGGCCGGGCAGCGGCGTGCTCGCCGACATCGGCAGCCACCTGGTCGACCTGGCCGAGTTCATCTGTGGCGACACCACCGGCGTGCAGGGCACGACGATGGCGACGCTGATCGCGCGACGCCGCAAGCCGCTGGGCGTCGCGGTCGGCCACTCCGGCGGGGTGCAGCTGTCCGACGAGTACGCCCCGGTGGAGAACGAGGACATCTGCACGTTCACGACCAGCTACGACAACGGCGCGGTGGGCACCTTCTCGCTGTCCCGGGTGGCGTACGGGCACGCCAACTCGCTGCGGGTCGACCTGTTCTGCGAGAGCGGGTCGGCGGCCTTCGACATGACCCGGCCGGCCGAGTTCCGGATCGTCGACACCGCGCCCGCGCCGGAGGTCAACGGCGAACGGGTCGTCTTCGCGGGGCCGTCCCACCCGTACCTGGCTCAGGGTCTGCCGATGGACTTCCCCACCGTCGGCCACGGCCAGAACGACTTCTTCGTGTACCAGGCCCGGGCGTTCCTGGACCAGATCGCCGGTGGCGGCCCGCTGCCGCCCTGCCCCGACATGGCCCACGGCCTGCACAACCTCACCGTTCTCGACGCGGTCGTGGCGGCCACCGACAAGCCCGTCACGCTCAAGGAGACCCGATGAAGCTCGGCGCCTACACCGCCTGCCTGCACGACAAGCCGATCGACGAGACCCTGCGGATCCTCCGTGACCTCGGTCTGACCAGCGCCGAGATCAACACCGGCGGCTTCATCCCGGCCCCGCACATCCCGATCGACGACATCCTTGCCTCCGCGTCGGCGCGCGAGGACTACCTGGCCGAGTACGACGCCACCGGGATCACGCTGACCGGGCTCAACGTCAACGGCAATCCGCTGAATCCGAACCCCGCGGTCGGCCCGAAGCAGGCCGACGACCTGCGCCGCACCATCGACGTGGCCGCCGCCCTGGGCGTGCAGCGGGTGGTCACCATGTCCGGCCTGCCCGGCGGTGAGCCGGACGCGACGGTGGCCAACTGGGTGGTCAACCCGTGGGACAGCCAGTATCTGGACATCCTCGACTACCAGTGGAACGAGGTCGCCCTCCCGTTCTGGCGGGACATCGACGCCCGGGCCGCGGCCGCCGGCGTCAAGGTGGCCATCGAGATGCACCCGCACAACATCGTCTTCAACCCGCCGACGCTGCAGCGCCTGGTGTCCGAGACCGGCGCCACCCACGTCGGCGCCGAGATGGACCCGAGCCACCTGTTCTGGCAGGGCATCGACCCGGTGACGGCGGTGGAGTTCCTCGGCCCGCTGGTGTTCCACGCGGCCGCCAAGGACACCCGGATCAACCCGGAGAACGTCACCCGCTTCGGCGTCCTCGACGACCGTTTCACCCGTACGCCCGCCGACGCGAACCCGCTAAACCTGGGCGGCGACAACACCCTGAACCAGTGGCCGGCCAGCCCGTCGTGGCAGTTCGTGGCGGTCGGCCGCGGACACGGCGTGGCCGAGTTCTGGGTGCCGTTCCTGCAGGCCCTGCACGCCATCGACCCGGACATGGCGGTCAACATCGAGCACGAGGACGCCGAACTCGACCAGATCGAGGGCCTGCGCCTGGCCGCCGAGAACCTGATCGCCGCGGGCCGGAAGGCCGGCCTCTGATGGTCCGCCGGCGGCGGCGGCTCGCTGCCGGCCACCGGCGGCACGCCGGTCACGCTCTGACGGCACGCGTCGATGAGTTCCGGTAGCCGGGCCGGGTACGCTCACGGGCGTGGAATCCAAAGAACCGCGGGAGAAGCGGCCGGACGAGCAGCCCCCCACGCCCGGCGACCGGACCGTGTCGATCTGGGAGTACCTGGAGAAGGACGAGGCCGCAGGCGGCAAGACCTACCGCGGCAGCCACCGCGTGGAGGACAAGGAGCAGTAAGCCCGGCCGGCCCACCGGCTGTCCGGTGGGCCGTCTCTCAGCCGGCGTACTTGGCGACGTACTCCTGAACCTGGGCGAGGTTGGCCCGGGAACTCTCCTCGGCCCGTTCCTCCCAGGCGAACACACAGACCGTGGCGATGCCGTCGAAGCCGACCTCGGCCAGGGTGCGGAAGAAGACGTCCCAGTCCACCTCGCCCTGGCCGATGTCCAGGTGCTGGTGGATCCGGGCGGTCGAGCCGGGCGGGTTGACGATGTAGCGCAGCCCGGACGATGCGCGGTGGTCGAACGAGTCGGCCAGGTGCAGCTGGGTGAGCAGTGGACCGGCGTACTTCATGATTCCCTCGATGTCGCCGCCCTGGTGGAACGTGTGCGGCGCGCAGTACAGGAAGGACACCAGGTCGGAGTTGATGCCGCGGATCAGGTCGACCGCGGCCTTGCCGTCCTCGATGAAGTCGTCGGGGTGCGGCTCCAGTACCAGCCGGACGCCTTCGGACTCGAAGACCGGCAGGAGTTCCTCCATCGACCGCCAGAACTGCGACTCGCTGCGCGCCGCCGCCTCCGGCCGGCCGTTGAACTCCGAGTTCATCACGCCCACACCCAGCTCGGACGTGATCCGGATGGCCCGCTTCCAGTACCGTACGGCCGCCTGCCGTTCGTCCTCGTCCGGCCCCGACCAGCGGTAGAGCGGCAGCACCGAGGCCACCTCGACCCCGGCCGCGGCCAGCTCCCGCCGGAACGCGGCGATCGTCGCGGAGTCCACCCGGGGATGGTTGAAGAACGGCAGGAAGTCGTCCCGCGGCGACATCTCGATGTACCGGTAACCGAGCTCCGCCACCACGCGCGGCAGCTCCAGCAGCGGCACCTTGTCCCGCAGCATGTACGGGTCGAGGGCGATCTTCACGCCGCTCCCTCCGGGTAGAGCTTGGGCCGGTCGGCCAGGGTGACGGCGGTCCGGTCGCCCGAGTGCAGGGCGGCCACGGTCGCGTCGGACACCACCGCGGCGGCGTACCCGTCCCAGGCACTCGGCCCGACCGGCGGCCCGCCGCCCGCGATCGAATCGATCCACTCCTGGAACTCGATGTCGTACGCCCGGATGAAGCGTTCCCGCCAGTCGGCCGGCACCGGCGTCGCGGCCTGGCCGCCCAGTTTGACCGTGACCGCGCTGAGGTTGCCGAGTGCGGCCGTGCCGTTCTCGCCGACGACCTCGCCCCGGATGTCGTACCCGTACCGGATGTTGACCGACGTCTCCACGTCGACCAAAGCGCCCCCGGCCATCTCGAACACCAGCAGCAGCGGGTCCACGAGGTCGCCGCCGTTGGCGCTGCGGCGCGGGACCAGCACACGCGTACCGGCGACCTCCTCGCCGAACATCCAGCGCACCATGTCGATCTCGTGCACCGCGGTGTCGGTAATCGCCATCTCGCGTGTGTAGTTCGGCCCGACACCGGCGTTGCGGTGCGTGCAGTGCATCATCAGCGGCGTGCCCAGGGCACCCGAGTCGACCACGGCCTTCAGGGCCCGGTACGCCTCGTCGTAGCGGCGCATGTACCCGACCTGGACGAGCCGGCTGCCGAACGCCACCTCGGCCTCCACGATCCGCAGGCAGGCCTCCGCGGTGGTGGCCAGCGGCTTCTCGCAGAACACCGGCTTGCCCGCCCCGATCGCGGCCAGGACGTACTGCTCGTGGGTCGGTCCCCAGGAGCAGACGACCACCGCGTCGACCGCGGGGTCGGCGACCACGTCCTCGCCGCGGGGATGCACCGTGGCGCCGATGCCGGCGCCGACCCGCTGAGCGGTGCCGGCGTCGACATCGGTGACCGCGGTGACGGTCACGCCGGACAGCACCGTGGTCATCCGCCGGACGTGGTCCTGGCCGATCATCCCGGTACCGATGACTCCGACTCGCAGCATTCGTCAGCTCCGTTCGAGCTCGTGGGACAGCTCGGCGAGCTCGTCGCCACCGGCCATCTGGTTGGTCAGCTCATCGAGGGTGACGTCGTTGCGGTTCTTGTCCAGGGTGGTCGTGCCCAGCTTCAGGATCACGAAATGGTCACCCACCAGGAAGGCGTGGTGCGGATTGTGGGTGATGAACACGACGCCCAGCCCGGCGTCGCGGGCCGCGGCCACGTACTTGAGCACCACGCCGGACTGCTTCACGCCGAGCGCGGCGGTCGGCTCGTCCAGGATCAGCACCCGCGCGCCGAAGTAGACCGCCCGGGCGATGGCCACGCACTGCCGCTGACCGCCGGAGAGCGTGCCGATCGGCTGATTGATGTCCTTGACGACGATGCCCATCTTGCGCAGTTCCTCGTCGGCGACCTGCCTCATCTGCTTGATCTTCAGGGGCGCCAGCGGGTACTTCCCGGAGGTGACCTCGGAGCCGAGGAAGAAGTTGCGCCAGACCTCCATCAGCGGGACGACGGCCAGGTCCTGGTACACGGTGGCGATGCCGTGGCTCAGGGCTTCGCGGGGCGAGGAGAAGTGTGTGTCCACGCCGTCGACCTTGAAACTGCCCTCGTTGTGCGGGTGCAGCCCTGACATGATCTTGATGAGCGTCGACTTGCCGGCGCCGTTGTCACCCAGCACACAGGTGACCTCACCGGCGTTGACCCGCAGGTTGATGCCGCGCAACGCGCGGATCGCCCCGTAGCTCTTGCCGACGGAGTCCATCTCGATCAGGGATTCGCCCTTGATCAGGTGCGAATCGGCGTGATCGGCCAATGTGTCGGTCACGGTTAGCCCACCTTCCGCGTCGTGGAGAGCCGCTTGATGTACAGGTTCACCAGCACCGCGAGCAGCAACATGATGCCCAGGAAGGCCTTGAACCAGTTCGGGTCCCAGCCCGCGTAGACGATGCCGAGGCTGGTCATGCCGAAGATGAAGGCGCCGATGGCGACACCTATCGCGTTGCCGAAACCGCCGGTGAGCAACGTGCCACCGACCACCGCGGCGATGATGTACAGGAACTCGTTGCCGACGCCGTTGCCGGCCTGCAGCGTGTTGAAGCGGTACAGGGTGTGCATGCCGATGAACCAGCCGAGGAACGACACCGTCATGAACAGGCCGATCTTGGTCCGGACGACCGGGACGCCGACCGCCCGGGCGCTGTCCGGCGCGCCGCCGACCGCATAGATCCAGTTGCCGGTCCGGGACCGGGTCAGAATCCAGGCCGCCAGCGCCACGAACAGGATCCACCAGACGACGGTGATCCAGATGGTGACGCCGCCGATCTTGAAACTGGACGCGAAGATCTTGCCGAGGGAGTTGTAGCCGGCGATCTGGCTGACGTCGGAACTGGACACCGAGCCCGTGACCAGCTTGGTCACGCCCAGGTTGGCGCCCTGCAGCACGAAGAACGTGCCCAGGGTGATCAGGAAGCTGGGGATGCCGGTCTTCATCACGAGGTAACCGTTGAGGAAGCCGATGGCCAGGCAGAAGATCA
Source organism: uncultured Actinoplanes sp. (assembly GCA_964236515.1). Lineage (GTDB taxonomy): Bacteria > Actinomycetota > Actinomycetes > Mycobacteriales > Micromonosporaceae > Actinoplanes. Next base: position 148,642 of record CAXSDA010000001.1, on the reverse strand, counting down.
GCGACACGATCGCGCCGACCCACAGGTTGATGCCGAAGTACCAGCAGAACATCGAGTTGACCAGGCCGGCCGTGGTGGTGATGACACCGGCCGACAGGTCGAACTCGCCGCCGATCATCAGCAGGCCGACGCCGACGGCGACGATGCCGATGGTGGAGGACTGGTAGAGCACGGTGAAGAACGACTCGGCGGAGCGGAATGCGGGGGCGACCGACAGGAAGAAGATGAAAATGATGATCGCCGCGACGAGCGCACCGACGTCGGGGCGGGCGAGCAGCCGGTTCGACAGACCGAGCTTGACGCGGTTGGTCGGCTCGGACGGTGTCGGCGCGGGAGCCGTTTGGACGGATTGGCTCATCGGGAGAACTCCGATCGCTGCCGGGGGCCGCCGGTCGTTTCCGACCGGCGGCCGCCGTGAAGGGGACTAGCGGGTGTTGTTCTTGGTGAACGGAAGGATGGTGGCGATGTTGTTCTTGTCCACGAAGGACGGCCCGGTCAGCACCGGCTTGCCACCGCCGATGTCGTTGCCGTTCTTGAGGTAGAGGTAGAGCGACGTGACGGCCATGTAACCCTGGACGTACGGCTGCTGGTCGATGGAGAAGTCGATCTTGCCGTCCGAGATGTCCTGGGCGACGTCGGCGTTGAGGTCGAACGTGACCACCTTGGCCTTGCTGCCCGCCGCGTCGATCGCCTTGAGCGCGTCCACGGCCTGCGGGGCGCCCAGGGTGACGATGTAGTCGATCGACTTGTCCTGGGACAGCTTGGCCTGCAGCGTCGACGTGACGGCGGAGTCGTCGGCGCCGTTCACCTGCAGGTTCTGCGTGCCCGGAGCGGTGCTCTTCACACCGGCGCAGCGGGCCTCGAGCGCGACCGAGCCGGCCTGCTGGATCGTGCAGATCGGGTGCTTGCCGCCGGCCTGGGTGATCCGCGTGCCGGCGCTCTGACCGGCCAGCGACTCGTCCGAGCCGAAGTACATCAACGCGCCGAGCTGCTTGTACTGGTCGATGCCGGAGTTGAAGCCGACCACCGGGATCTTGGCGGCGATGGCCGCCTTCACCGATCCGGCCAGCGCGGCCGGGGTCACCAGGGTGGTGGCGATGCCGCTGACCTTGGAGTCCACCGCGTTCTGGATCAACACGGCCTGCTTGGACGCGTCCGGGTCGTTGGAGTACTTCAGCGTGACGCCGGTGTCCTTGGCCGCCTGCTTGGCACCGTTCTTCACCTTGTCCCAGAACGTGTCACCCGACGTCTCGTGGGTGATGAACGCGATGGTGTAGCCCGAACTGCCGGCGGCGTTGCCGCCGCCGCTGGTGCCCGTGTCGGTGGTCTTCGCGCGGCCACCGCTACTGCACGCGGTGGCCGCGAGGGTCACCACGGCCGCCACGGCGAGGAGACGGACTCCCCGTGAGCGCCTGCTGATCATTGATGTATTTCCTTCCGGAGTTGGGGGCGTGAAACGTCAGCGCGACTGCAGGCCGACGGTGTTGAGGTACTGCCGGGTGCGGGTGGCGATCGGCAGTGGCAGGTCGAAGTCGACCGGGTACATGTCCTGCTCGACGACGACGAACAGTTCGGCGTCCAATTCGCTGAGCGCCTCGAGGACGGACGGGACGTCGGGGCGCCCGGCCGGAGGTTCGACGCTGGCTCCCTGCGCGACGGCCTGCCCGAACGGCAGGTCCTCGGCCAGCGCCCGGTCGGCGATCGCCGGGTCCATCTGCTTGATGTGCACGTAACCGATCCGGTCCGGGTACTTGCGGATGATCGCCGGGACGTCGGCGTTGCGGTACGCGAGGTGCCCGGTGTCCAGGCACAGCGACACGTACCCGGGATTCGTGTCCTCTAGGTAGCGCTCGGTCTGCGCCTGGGTCTCCACGTGGTAGTCGGCGTGCGGGTGGAACCGCAGGGCGAGGCCGTACTCCTCGGTCAGGATCTTCCCCAGGGTGTTGCTGTTGTCGACCAGTGCGCGCCAGCCGTCCGGGTCGAGCTCGGCCGGTTGGTGGTACGCGCCGGTGACGTCGTCCCGGTAGCCCGGCACCGGCACGAAGATGAGGTTCTCCGCGCCGAGCGCCTTGGTCAGCTCGGCCACCTTGCGGGTCTCGGCCAGCACGGCGTCGAAGTCCTGGTGCGGGCCGCCCACGCCCGCCACGGTGCCGCCGGCGCAGGTCAGACCCCGCTGGGCCAGCTCGTCGGCCAGTCGCGCCGGGTCGGTGGGCAGATAGCCGTACGGGCCGAGTTCGAGCCACCGGTAACCGGCCCCGGCCAGCTCGTCGAGGAAGCGGGTCCACGGCGTCTGGCGGGGGTCGTCGGCGAACCAGACGCCCCAGGAGTCGGGGCAGCTGCCCAGCTGCAGGTGCCGTATCGGAGATGTCATCGGGTCGGTCCTCACGAAGCCGTCGGGAAGTGCATCGACGCGCCGTGCGCGGCCTCGACGTGCGGCCAGCGGGAGGTGATCACCTTGCCGCGGGTGTAGAACGACACGCCCTCCGGCCCGTGGATGTGCTTGTCGCCGAAGAGCGAGTCCTTCCAGCCGCCGAAGGAGTAGTACGCCATCGGCACCGGGATCGGCACGTTGATGCCGATCATCCCCACGGTGACGCCCCGCTGGAACCGGCGCGCGGCCTCGCCGCTGCTGGTGAAGATCGCGGTGCCGTTGCCGTACGGGTTGCGGTTGATCAGGTCGATGGCGGCGTCCACGCTGTCCGACCGGACCACCGACAGCACCGGCCCGAAGATCTCCTCGGTGTACACGTCCATCTCGGTGCCCACCTGGTCGATCAGCGTCGGCCCGACGAAGAACCCGTCCTCGAAGCCCGGTACCGACAGCCCGCGGCCGTCCACCAGCACCTTCGCGCCCTGCTGCTCGCCGGTGCCGATCAGGCCCTCGATCCGCTCCTTGGCGGCGGCGGTGACCACCGGGCCCATCTCGCTCTTCGGGTCGCGGCCGGAACCGACCACCACCTCGCCGGCCTTGCGGGAGAGGATGTCCATCAGCGGGTCGCCGGCGCCCCCGACCGCGACCGCGGCCGAGATCGCCATGCACCGCTCGCCGGCCGAGCCGAACGCGGCCGCGGCCAGGTGGTCGGCGGCGAACTCGAGGTCGGCGTCGGGCAGGATGATGGCGTGGTTCTTGGCCCCGCCCAGCGCCTGGACGCGCTTGCCGGTGGCGGTCGCCTGCTGGTGGATGTAGCGGGCGATCGGGGTGGAACCGACGAACGACACCGCGGCCACATCCGGGTGCTGCAGGATCGCGTCGACGGCGACCTTGTCGCCGTGCACGACGTTGAAGACGCCGTCGGGCAGCCCGGCCTCGGCCCACAGCCGGGCCATGTAGTTGGACGCCGACGGGTCGCGCTCGCTCGGCTTCAGCACGAACGTGTTGCCGCAGGCGATGGCCACCGGGTACATCCACATCGGCACCATGGCCGGGAAGTTGAACGGGGTGATGCCTGTGCACACGCCCAGCGGCTCGCGGAAGCTGAACACGTCCACGCCGGTCGACGCCTGGTCGGAGTACTCCCCCTTGAGCAACTGCGGGATGCCGCAGGCGAACTCGACGACCTCGAGGCCGCGCTGGACCTCGCCGGCCGCGTCGCTCAGCACCTTGCCGTGCTCGTCCGAGATGATTTCGGCCAGGTCCTTGACCCGGGCGTTGACCAGCTCACGGAAGTTGAACATGACCTTGGTGCGCTTGCTCAGCGACGCGTCCCGCCAGGTGTCGAACGCGGTCTTGGCCACCTGGACGGCGGCGTCCACGTCGGACGTCTCGGCCAGCACGACCTCGTGCTGCGCGCGCCCGGTGGCGGGGTTGAAGACGGTTCCCCGGCGGGTGGAGTCGCCGGAGGTGGAACCGCCGCCGATCCAGTGCTCGATGGTGCTCACGGAAACTGTTTCCCTTCCTAGAGGTACTGCCGCTGGGAGCGCTTGTGGGACTCGTAATCGGTCCGGGCGTGCCGGGTGCTGTCCAGTTCGGACACCTCCGAGACCGGGACGTCCCACCAGCTCTCGGAGGACGGCACCGGAGAAAGCGGGTCGGTTTCGATGTGCACCACGGTCAGCCGGTCGGCCTCCCGGGCCTGCTTGAGTCCTTCGGTCAGGTCGGCGATGGTCCGGCAGCGGATCACGGTCGCGCCCAAGCTCTCCGCGTTGGCGGCCAGGTCGATCGGCAGGTACCCGCCGTCGTAGTCGCCGGTGGCGTTGTCCCGGAACCGGTAGCTGGTGCCGAACCGCTGCGACCCGAGCGACTCGGAGAGTGCGCCGATCGACGCGAAGCCGTGGTTCTGCACCAGGACGATGATCAGCTTGACGCCCTCGGACACGGCGGTCACGATCTCCTGCGACATCATCAGGTACGAGCCGTCGCCGACCAGCGCGTAGACCTCGCGGCTCGGGTCGGCCATCCGGATCCCGAGCGAGCCGGCGATCTCGAAGCCCATGCAGGAGTAGCCGTACTCGACCTGGTACTGCTTCGGGTCGCGCGCCCGCCACAGCAGCTGCAGGTCGCCGGGCATGCTGCCGGCCGCCTGGACCACGACGTCCCGCTGCCCGCAGGCGTCGTTGACCGCGCCGATCACCTCGCTCTGCGCGGGGAGCGGGCCGTGGCCCAGGTGGTACGCCCGGTCCACCTCCCGCTGCCACGCGGCGACGTCGTCGGCGTAGTCCACGTCCCAGTGCCGGCCGATGACCGCGGTCAGCGCCGCCAGCCCTTCGCGGGCGTCGGCCACCAGCGGGATCGCCGCCTGTTTGGCCGCGTCGAAGGCGGCCACGTTGAGGTTGACGAACGTGACGTCCGGGTTCTGGAACGCGGTCCGCGACGCGGTGGTGAAGTCGCTGTACCGGGTGCCCACGCCGATCACGACGTCGGCCTCGCGGGCCAGCTTGTTGGCCACCGGCGTGCCGGTCGAGCCGACGCCGCCCACCGACTGCGGGTGGTCCCAGGAGACGGCGCCCTTGCCGGCGTGCGTGTCGGCGACCGGGATGCCGGTGGCTTCGGCCAGCGCCCGCAACTCGGCCGACGCCTCTGCGTAGATGACGCCGCCGCCGGCCACGATCAGCGGGCGCCGCGCCGCGCGGATGACGTCGGCCGCCCGGCCCAGCGCGGCCGGCTCCGGCACCGGCCGGGCCACGTGCCACACCCGCTTGGCGAACAGCGCCTCGGGAAAGTCCCACGCCTCGGCCTGCACGTCCTGCGGCAGGCAGATCGTCACCGCGCCGGTCTCGGCCGGGTCGGCCAGCACCCGCATCGCCGCCAGCAGCGCCGAGGGCAACTGCTCGGGCCGCCACACGCGGTCGAAGAACTTCGACAGGGGGCGGAACGCGTCGTTGACGCTCGTGTCGTACGAGCGGGGGTCCTCCAGCTCCTGCAGCACCGGCGACGCCGCCCGGGTGGCGAAGACGTCGCTGGGCAGCAGCAGCACCGGGATCCGGTTGACGGTGGCCAGCGCCGCGCCGGTCAGCATGTTGGTCGAGCCCGGGCCGATCGAGGCGGTGCAGGCCATCGCCGACAGGCGGTTCTTCATCTTGGCGAAGCCGACCGCGGCGTGCACCATCGCCTGCTCGTTACGGGCCAGGTGGTACGGCATGTCGGCCGAGCCGGTCCGTTGCGCCTGGAGCAGGGCCTGGCCGATCCCGGCCACGTTGCCGTGCCCGAAGATGCCGAACGTCCCGGCGATCAGGCGCTGCTCGGCGCCGTCCCGTTCGGTCCACTGGTTGGCCAGGAACGTCACGACGGCCTGCGCGACGGTCAGTCTCATTGCGGCTTCCTCACTCGATGCGACTCGACGGTCCCGGTCAGCGGCAGGCGCGGGTCGACCGGCGTGCCGGTCCAGGTCCCGCGCACCCAGCCGTGCGCCGGGTCGTCGCGGACCAGCCACTCGCGCTCCCCCGGACCGGCCATGACATTGAGGTAGTACAGGTCGTAGCCGGGCGCAGCCATCGAGGGCCCGTGCCACCCGTACGGGATCAGCACGACGTCGCCGGTGCGCACCTCGGTGCAGACGTCGATGTGCCGGGCGTCGTGCCCGTACACCCGCTGGAAGGCCGACCCGGCCGTGCCCGCCGGGGACGCCTCGACCTCGTAGTAGTAGATCTCCTCCAGGTCCGATTCCCCCTCGCCCACCTCGTCGTGCTTGTGCGGCGGGTACGACGACCAGTTGCCGCCCGGGGTGAGCACCTCGCAGGCGATCAGCCGGTCGCAGTCGAAGACGGCCGGCGTGCAGAAGTTGTTGACCTGGCGGCTGGCCTGCCCGGCGCCGCGCATCTCGACCTGGACGTCCTCGGCCGGGCCGTAGCGGAACGGCAGCCGCCGGGTGGCCCGGGCCGACGGCAGGGCGAACCGGCCGCCGTTGGGCGCGCGGACCGTGGCCGAGGCGCCGCGGGGCAGGTAGGCGAAGTCGGTCACCCGGCTGAACACCGACCGCCGCCCGGTCAGCGTGACCCGCTCGTCGTCGCAGGTCACGTCGCCCCCGCCGGCCAGCGGCAGGACCAGCATCTCGTCGTCGCCGGTGAAGAACTGCGCCCGGCCGCCGATCGGCAGGTCCAGGATCCGCAGCCCCGAGTACGACCAGCCGGCCGTCTCGGGCGTCACCACCAGGTCGAACGGCGCCTCCGCGGTCGATCCCCGCGGTACCACCGGATTCACCCGTGCCGTTGTCATAGCAGGCTCACCGCCCGGTCGACCGCCGCGGCCACGTCGCCTTTGGGCGGGTACAGCAGACTACGTCCGATCACCAGGCCCTGCACGGTAGGCAGCGCCAGTGCCTTGCTCCACTGGGCGTACGCGGCGTCGGGGTCGGCCGACACCTCGCCGCCGAGGATCAGCGCGGGCAGCGTGGTCGCCGCCATCACCCGTTCCATGTCGTCCACGATCGGCACCTTCAGCCAGGTGTACGCGCTGGTCGTGCCCAGCCCGGCGGACACCGCGACCGCGCGCACCATGGCGTCGGCGGTCAGCTCGTTGCGGACCCGGCCGTCGACCCGGTGCGAGATGAACGGCTCGACCATCGCGATCAACCGGTTGCGGGCCAGGTCGCCCACCGCGGCGCCGCAGCTCTGCAGGGTGGCCACCGTGCCCGGGTCGTCCGGGTCGATGCGCAGCAGCATCTTGCCGCCCTCGAACCCGGCCGCGGCGATGCTGTCCGAGTCGTACGCGGTGAACCGGTCGTCCATCTCGAAGACGGTGCCGGCCAGCCCGCCGCGGTTCATCGAGCCGATCACCACCTTGTCGTCGAGCGCGCCGGTCAGCAGCAGGTCCTCGAGGATGTCGGGGGTGCCGAGGACGCCGTTGACGCCCGGGCGGCCGAGCGCGACCCGGATCCGGTCCAGCAGGTCGGCCCGGTTGCCCATGGCGAACGGGTCGTCGCCGGCCCGCAGGGCACCCCGGGCCGGGTGGTCGGCCGCGATGATCATGAGCCGGCCGTGCTCGCCGAGCAGCGACGTCGGCCGGCGGCGGGTCTCGGCGGCCCGGGCGATCGCCTCCGGGCGGTGCACCCGGGTGGCGATCAGGTCCTGGAGCTCACGCATCGCCGGACTCCCGCAGCAGGCCGCGGACCTCGGCCTCGGTGGGCATGTCGTCGGCGCAGGCCAGCCGGGTGGCGACCAGCGCGCCGGCGGCGTTGCAGAACCGCATGGCCATCTCCAGGTCCCAGCCGGACAGCAGGCTGTGGCACAGGGCACCGCCGAACGCGTCGCCGGCCCCGAGCCCGTTGAGCACCTCGACCGGCACCGGCGGAACCTGCACCTCCTCGCCGCCGCGGGAGGCCAGCACACCTTTCGGGCCCTGCTTGATGACCGCCAGTTCGACCCCGGTGGCGTGCAGCGCGTCCGCGGCCAGGTGCGGCTCGCGCACGCCGACCGCGGTGTCGGCCTCGTCGAGGTTGCCGACCGCGACCGTGACGTACGGCAAGGCCTGCGCGTACCAGGACCGGGCCTCCTCCCGCGACGACCAGAACATCGGCCGGTAGTCGAGGTCGAGGACGGTGATGCCGGCCTTGTCGCGGGCGCGCAGCGCGGCCAGCGTGGCCGACCGTGACGGCTCCGCCGACAGCCCGGTGCCGGTGACCCAGAAGATGCCGGCCGACCGGATCGCCTCCAGGTCCAGTTCCGATTCGTAGATCTCCAGGTCGGGGGCCTTGGGGAAGCGGTAGAAGTACAGCGGGAAGTCGTCCGGCGGGAAGATCTCGCAGAACGTCACCGGGGTCGGCAGCGCCGGCACCGGGGTGACGAACCGGTCGTCGACGCCGAAGCCGCGCAGCGCGTCGTGGATGAACTCGCCGAACGGGTCGTCGCCGGTGCGGGTGATGATGGCGCTGCGTCGGCCGTACCGGGCGGCGGCGACCGCGACGTTGGAGGGACTGCCCCCGAGGAACTTGGCGAAGGTCTGGACCTCGCGCAGCGAGACACCGATCTGTTGCGGATACAGATCGACGCCGATGCGTCCCATGGTCAGTACCTCGTCTGCGGGCATGCGGTCGGCTCCCGATTCCGTCGTGTGCGGGGCAAAATGGGCGCGCCGGACTCACCGGGTGTCGTCCCGGTGGCGGCTTGGTGAACGGGGGGCGGTGGCCGGTCGGCGACTCTAGGTTTGCTCGTTTCGATGTAATAACGTGATGGCTTCCACGTCAATACTTTGTCATGACAAACTGACGAACCAAGGGGGTGCCATGACGTCCGAGGTCTCCCCGCCACGCAGCCCGCTCCGACCGGATGAAGTGGACCGCACCAGCCCGGTCCCGTTGTATTTCCAGGTCGCGACCCGTCTGCAGGCGCTCATCGAGGCCGGTGAGATCGGCGTCGGCGCGCGGATCGAGAACGAGGTCGACCTGGCCGAACGGCTCGGCGTCTCCCGGCCGACCACCCGCCGCGCCATCCAGTATCTGGTCGAGCGGGGCATGCTGATCCGCAAGCGCGGCGTCGGGACCCAGGTGGTGCACCCCAAGGTCCGCCGCCCGGTCGAGCTCACCAGCCTGTACGACGACCTGGTGAGCAAGGGCGAGCGACCCCGGACCGAGGTGCTCGACCTGCGGGTGGTGCCGGCGTCGCCGGAGGTGGCGGCCGCGCTGGAGATCGCGCCCGGCGCCGAGGTGACCTGGATCGAGCGGCTGCGCCACGCCGGCGGCGAACCCCTCGCCCTGATGCACAACGCGATCCCCCTCGACCTGATCCGTCCGGCGGAGCGGGACCTGGCCGAGAACGGGCTCTACGAACTGCTGCGCCGGGCCGGGTTCGTGCCGCGGATCGCGACCCAGGTGATCGGCGCCCGCGCGGCGACCGCGACCGAGGCCCGGGTGCTGTCCGAGAAGCGGGGCGCGCCGCTGCTGACCATGAGCCGTACGGCCTGGGACGCCGGCGGCCGGGCGCTGGAGTACGGCAGCCACCTCTACCGCGCCAGCCGTTACAGCTTCGAGGTCAGCCTGTCGGCGGGCTGACCGCGATCCCCGCGCGCCGGAACGGTGAGACGAGCAGCACGGCCGCCGACACCACCAGCCCGACGATCCCGCACCACAGGGCCGTGCGGTAGCCGGCCGCGTCGGCCAGCACGCCGCCCAGCGGAGCGCCGAGCACGACCGCGCCCCGGTTGAGCGAACGGATCGTGATGCTCATCCGCCCGCGCAGCCGCTCGGGCGTGATCGACTGCCGATAGGACAGTTCGTTCGGCCCTTCGACGCCGAGCGGGACCCAGTAGAGCAACTGCGCCCCGGCGACCATGAGCCAGCCCGCCACCCCGGGCCGGGCGAACGGCACCAGCAGCCACGGCCACGCGTTGACCAGCCGTGCGACGACCAGGACGGGACCTTCGCCGAACCGCCGGCCGGCCCGCGCGGCCAGCCCGCCGCCGAGGATGGCCCCGGCCCCGGCGGCCGCTTGGACGACGCCGAGCGCGAACGCGTCCCGGCCCAGCCCGCCCGCGGCCGGGGTGTCCAGCACGTACAGCACCAGGACCGTGCCCAGCAGCGAGTTGGCCAGGAACCAGAGGTGGTCGCTGACCGCCAGCGGCGCGAGCATCCGGTGCCGGTAGACCCAGCGCACACCCTCACGCAGTTCGACCAGTAGATGCCGCCGGTCCGCGCCCGGTGGCCGCGTCTCGTCGGCCTGCAGGCCGAACAGCACCAGGCCCGAGACCAGGTACGACACGGCGTCCACGACCACCGCGGCGGCCGCCCCGGCCGCCTTGACCAGGACGCCGGCCAGCAACGGGCCGATACTCTGCCCGGCCGCATCGGCCTGTTCCAGCCGGGCGATCGCCGGGGTGAGCCGGTCGGCCGGCACCAGGGTGGGCAGGAACGCCTGGTCGGCGGCGTCGAAGAAGACCGAGCAGAGGCCGCCGGCGGCGACCAGGACGGCGAGCGCGGACAGCGTGAGCCGTCCGCCGAACGCCAGCACGGCGATCAGGCCCAGCACCACCGCCCGGCCGAGATCGCCGGCGACCAGAATCGGCTTACGCCGGTAGCGGTCGGCGATCACCCCGGCGATCAGCCCGAACAGCAGGTACGGCAGGTACCGGGCGGCGTTGAGCAGGCCGAGCTCGGTGGCCGAGGCGTGCAGCGTGCGGACGGCCAGCACCTGCAGGGCCAGGGCGCTGAAGTAGCTGCCGACGATGGACACCGCCGACGCCGACCAGAACCGCCGGTAGGACGGCAAAGGCCGGCGCGAAACCGCGCCGGCCTTTGTCATGTGGTGATGTTAGAGGGTGAGCGTCCAGCTGTTGAGGTAGCCGGAGTCCTGCGAGTAGACGTCCTGGACCTGGAGCTTCCAGGCGCCGTTGGCCGTACGGGCGGACAGGTTGACGGAGTAGGTGGCGTCGACGTTGTCGGCGCTGTCGGAACCCGAGCTGTTCTTCAGCCGGTACGACGTGCCGTTCGGCGCCACCAGGTTGATCACCAGGTCACCGCGGTAGGTGTGCACGATGTGCACCTCGACCTTGGAGGTGGTGGACGGGGCCCGGGTGCAGCCCGCGATCGTGATGGTGCTGGTGACCGCGGCGCCCGCGTCCGGGATGGAGACGTCGGTGCCGTTGGTGCCGGTGCAGGAGCCGCCACCCGGAGGCGTCGTGGGCGGGGTGGTCGGCGGCGTGGTGCCACCGGTGCAGGTCGGCTCGCTCGACTGCGCCGGGACGCTGACGGCGTTCCAGGCGGCCTTCACGACGTTGTACTGCCCGCAGGTCGCGTCCAGGGCCTTGGCCGCGGTCAGCGTCCAGACCCGGTAGTTCAGGTACGACGACGCCGTGGTCTTCAGCAGCATCGCGTTGTACATGATCTTGATGGCGTTCTGGATGCCCACGCCGGTGATGGCGGAGCTGCTGTTGCACGTCGGGCTGGTCGGCTGGCCGTTGGTCGGGTTGGTGCCCTCGGCGAGCAGGTAGAACCAGTGGTTACCGGGACCGGCGGCCGCGTGCACCTCCTCGGTCGGCGTGCTGCTGGAGTAGCAGTTGTCGTCGCCGGCCAGGGACGGCTGGTACATGTAGCGGATCGGGCCGCTGCCGACCAGGTTGACCTCTTCGCCGACCTGGAAGTCCGGCGGGTCGTTGGGGTTGTTGTCGTACCACTCGGTCGCCGCGCCGAACGTGTCGGCAACGAACTCCTGGGTGCCCTTGCCGGACAGGCTGCCCGGGGTGTGGTCGTCGATGCCGTGGCCGAGCTCGTGCCCTACGACGTCGGCGGAGGCGATCCATTGGTTGGCGGTGTTGTGGCCGATCTGCACCTGGGTGCCGTCGTAGTACGCGTTCTCGTCGTTCAGGCCGACCCGCAGCGGCCAGGCGCCGCCGTTGCCGTCCTGCCCGTTGCGGCCGAGCCAGCTCGACAGCATCGCCTTCTGCGACTCCGCGACGTACAGCGCGTCGACGCAGCCGGTCTCCTTGCTGGTGCCGACGCCGTTGCCCCAGACGTTGTCGGGGCCGCTGAACGTGGTGTTGTTCGAGGCGTCCTGGCAGCTCAGGTTCGTGGTGTTCGGGTCCTTCAGGCTGTAGGTGCTGCCCGACTGCGTGGTGTTCAGCGACACGTTGCCGTTGACCCAGCCGGTGCCGGTGCCCGTCGCGTCGATCACGTGCTCCTGCTTGCGCAGCACGGCGCCGGTGGCGGCGTCGACGTCGACGGTGAGGCGGCTCGGGCCCTCGGCACTGCTGCCGGCGACCGTGGTCTCCCAGGCGAGCTTCGGGGCGGCCAGGTCCGACAGCACCACGAGCTTCGTGCCCTCGACCGTCTTGACGGTCTTGAGCTGCTTCTTCGCGGTGGCGGCGGCGCTGGCGGAGGTCAGCTTGGCGGTGATCGCGAGGTCGCCGATCGCCTTCTGCTGCGCGACCGAGGTGGCCTTCACGGTGCCGGCGCTGTCGGTCATGATGACCATGTCGCCGCCGACCACGGGCAGGCCCTTGTACGTCCGGTCGTACGAGACGTAGTGCAGATTGCCCGACGTGATGACCTGGCGCTGGACGAACGCCTCGTTGGCGCCCGCGTGCAGGTAGGAGGGCCGGCTGGCGACCAGCGAGGCGGCCGAGGAGGAGGCGTTCGCGGCGGCTGCGGCGGCGCTGGGCGGGGCGGTGGGTTGCGCCGACGCGGTGCCGGCCACCGCGGCGACCGCCGCCGCCGTGACGGCCACCAGGCCGACGACTACTGGGGTACGGGGTTTCACTCGGGCACTCCTTCCCCGCCCGTGGGGTTGCGGGCAGGCTCGATGTCCGGTCGACGATGGGCCGCACCTGGACTTGAGCACAGACGCTAGGCATCGACCGACGTCACCGAATCAGGGAAAACCCTTGCACCCTTCGCCCCGATGTTTCGGCCCGGTAAATCGACGATGTACGTCGATCGAACAGGGCCCTTACCGAACGCTTACACGGCCGCCCTAGCGTCGCCGTCATGACCGACCGCGCCGTGGCCGCCCACGTCCTGCGCCGGCTCACCTTCGGGCCGACCTCGGCCGAGGTCGACGCCGCCGTCGCCGCCGGGCTCGACGCCACCGTGACCCGCCTGCTCGCCCCGGCCGCGCCCGTCCCCCCGCCCGACCTGGGTCCGAACCCGCAGGCCGCGCTGGGTAAGGACGCGAGCCGGCAGGACCGGCTCGAGGCCCGCCAGGCGGTCGCCGCCCAGACCGCGGCTCTGGCCTCGTGGTGGTTCACCCGGATGACCTCGGCGGCCTCGGCCCCGGCCGAGAAGCTCGTCTTCTTCTGGCACGGCCACTGGGCGACCAGCGTGCAGAAGGTCAAGTCGGCCGGTCTGATGCTGGCCCAGCAGCAGACCTTCCGGCGGTACGGCGCCGGGGACACCGGCCCGCTCGTCCGGGCCATGCTGCGCGACCCGGCCCTGATCCTGTGGCTCGACGGGCAGAAGAACACCCGGACCGCGCCCAACGAGAACCTCGCCCGCGAACTGATGGAACTGTTCACGCTCGGCGTCGGCCACTACACCGAGGACGACGTCAAGGCCGCCGCCCAGGTGCTCACCGGCTGGCAGGTCGACCGGGTCCGGGGCACCGCCACCCTGCTCCCCCGCCGGCACGACACCAGCGCGGTCACGCTGCTCGGGAACACCGGCGCGCTGGACGTCGACGGCTTCGCCGACCGGCTGGTGCAGCAGG
>CAXSDA010000001.1:70769-135066 GCA_964236515.1 uncultured Actinoplanes sp. | reverse complement strand
AGCACCCCGCCCACCGGCCGTTCCTGGCGGCCCGCCTCTGGCTGCGGTACGGCTCGGACGAACCCGCCCCGGCCGCCACCGCCCAGCGGATGGCCGCCGCCGGCGGCAGCGCGCCCGCCATGCTGACCGCCCTGGCCACCGACCCGGCCTTCCCGGCCACCGCCGGCCACCTGGTCAAGCAGCCGGTCGAGTGGCTGGCCGGCGCCGTCCGCCAGCTCGGCATCGACACCGGCGCACTGACCGGGAAGCAGCGCAAGCAGGTGCTCGGCGTCCTGCGGACGCTCGGCCAGGTGCCGTTGCGGCCGCCGAGCGTGGGGGGCTGGCCGGCCGGCGCGGCCTGGCTGACCACCTCGGCCGCCGAGGGCCGGCTGCGTGCCGGCGTGGCGCTGGCCGCCCTGGCGCCGGCCGCGGTCTCGTCGCTGGCCGCCGTGTCCGGCACCGATCGGCTCGACGCGCTCGCCCACCGGCTGGTCGTCGACGCGTGGACCGACCGGACAGCGGAGGCGCTGCGCACCGCGGCCGGCGACCCGGAGCGGCTGCTCGCGCTCGGCCTGGCCACCCCCGAATACACCGTGCACTGAGACTGTGCACAGAGGAGGCGTACGACATGGACACCATCACCCGCCGCCGGTTCCTGACCGCCAGCGGGGTCGTGGCCGGTGCCGCCCTCGCCGCCGGCGGGACCGCGTACGGCCTGAAGCAGATCCTGGACACCGCGGACGAACGTGACCCGGACGCCCGGACCCTGGTGCTGGTCACCCTCTACGGCGGCAACGACGGGCTGAACACCGTCATCCCGTACGCCGACCCGGCGTACGCGCAGAACCGGCCGCAGCTGGCCTACACCGCCGACAAGGTGCTGAAGCTGGACGACGCGTTCGGGCTCAACCCGGCGATGACCGGCCTGCACAAGCTGTACGGCGAGAAGCGGCTGGCCGTGGTCCGCGGGGTCGGCTACCCGAAACCGGACCGCAGCCACTTCCGCTCGATGGACATCTGGCAGACCGCCCAGCCAGATCGACCCGGCACCACCGGCTGGCTCGGGCGCTGGCTCGACGCGACCGGGAGGGATCCGCGGCTGGCGGTGTCGTTCGAGCCGGTGCTGCCGCCGCTGCTGGCCGGCGCCACCACAGCCGGTGCGACCGTGCCCGGCGGCGCCGTGCAGCTGCCCAGGTCGGTGACCACGGATCTGCTCAGCGCGCTCGGGAAGACCTCGCCGGGCGAGTCGCCGGCCCAGGCCCGCGCGGCCGGTTCGTTCGCCGACCTCGTACGGGTGCAGGGGTTGATGAAGGACGTGTCCGCGACCGGCACGGACGACGCCGGGGACGACGGGGCCACCGCCACCGGAGGCGACGCCGGTCCGCTGGAACAACAGCTGGCGCTGGTCACCAAATGTGTGGAGGCGGGCGCGGCGACCCGGGTGTACTCGGTGTCGTTGGGCGGATTCGACTTCCACGCGGACGAGAAGAGCGCCGAGGAGTCGCAGTTGGCCAAGCTGGACAAGCCGCTGGCCGCGTTCGCCGACCGGATGGCCACCACGGCCAACGGCCGCCAGGTGATCATCGCCGTCTACTCGGAGTTCGGCCGGCGGGTCAAGGCCAACGCCTCGGACGGCACCGACCACGGCACCGCTTCGTCGGTGTTCCTGCTCGGCCACGGCGTCCCCGGCGGCCTCTACGGCGATCCGCCCAGCCTCACCGACCTCGACCAGGGCGACCTGAAGTACACCACCGACTTCCGCGACGTCTACGCCATGCTGCTGGGCGACGTGCTGGGCGCCGACCCCGCGCCTCTGCTGGGCGGCTGGAAGACCCGCTTCGCCTTTTAGTTGCCGCTACAACCAATTGCGGGTAGGTTGGTTGAAGGCTCAACCGGAAGGACCCGTCCCATGACCGCCATGCCCGCCCTGTTCCTCAGCCACGGCGCTCCCCCGCTGGTCGACGACCCGACGTGGGTCGGGCAGCTGAAAGAACTGGCGGCCGAGCTGCCGCGGCCCCGGGCGATCCTGATGGCCTCGGCCCACTGGGAGTCGGCGCCGCTGATGCTCGGCGCCACCGAGACGGTGCCGCTGGTGTACGACTTCGGCGGCTTCCCGGAGAGGTACTACCGGACGCAGTACCGGGCGCCCGGCGCCCCCGATCTGGCCGACGCGGTCGTGAAGCTGATGCCCGACACCGAGACCGTCGCCCGGACGCAGCGCGGGCTGGATCACGGGGCGTACGTGCCGCTGACCGTGATGTACCCCGAGGCCGACATCCCCGTCCTGCAGATGTCGCTGCCCACGCTGGAACCGGACCGGCTGCTCGAACTCGGCCGGCGGCTGGCCCCGCTGCGCGACGACGGCGTGCTGATCGTGGGATCCGGGTTCACCACGCACGGGCTGCCGTTCCTGCGCGACTTCCGGCCGGACGCGACGGCGCCGGGCTGGTCGCGCGAGTTCGACGCCTGGACGGCCGAGACACTGGCCCGCGGGGCGGTCGACGAGCTGGCCGAGTTCCGCACCCGGGCGCCGGGGATGCCGTACGCCCATCCCACCATCGAGCACTTCGCCCCGATGTTCCTGACCCTGGGTGCCTCGGGTGACCCCTCGCAGGCGCCGGAACAGCCGATCGACGGCTTCTGGCTGGGCCTGGCGAAGCGGTCGTTCTCGGTGGTCTGACGCCTGCATTCAGCTTTCTTCCAGGGTAATCGGGGATTCTGGTGTTTCCGTCGTCCGTTTCTTCTGGAGGTTCGCGCCCTGATGCTGGAGGTCACCGCGCTCGGCTGGACGCTGACCATCGCGGTCATCGTCGCCCTGCTCGCCCTCGATCTGACCCTCGGCGTCCTGCGCCCCCACGACGTCGGCTTCCGCGAGGCCGCCGCGTGGTCGATCTTCTACATCACCGTCGCCGTGGTCTTCGGCGTCGTGTTCGGCAGCGTCGCCGGCTGGGACTTCGGCACCCAGTACTTCGCCGGCTACATCGTGGAGAAGAGCCTGTCCGTCGACAACCTCTTCGTCTTCGTGATCATCATGGGCACGTTCGCGGTGCCGCCGAAGTACCAGCAGGAGGTGCTGACCTTCGGCATCATCATCGCGCTGGTCCTCCGGGTGATCTTCATCGCGCTCGGCGCCACCCTGCTGTCGCTTTTCTCGTTCATGTTCCTGCTGTTCGGGCTGCTGCTGATCGGGACCGCGATCCAGCTGTTCCGGCACCGCGACGAGGATCCGAGCATCGAGGACAACGCGGTGGTCAAGCTGACCCGCCGCTTCCTGCCGATGACCGACGAGTACGTCGGCGGCAAGCTCGTCGCGCGGGTCGGCGGCCGCAAGGTGATCACGCCGCTGCTGCTGGCGCTGGTCGCGATCGGCAGTTCCGACCTGCTGTTCGCGCTCGACTCGATCCCGGCCGTGTTCGGCGTGACGGACGAGGCGTACATCGTGTTCGCCGCCAACGCGTTCGCCCTGCTCGGTCTGCGGGCGCTGTTCTTCCTGGTGAAGGGCCTGCTCGACCGGCTCGTCTACCTGTCCACCGGGCTGTCGGTCATCCTGGCCTTCATCGGCGTGAAGCTGGTGCTGCACTGGGCTCACACCGACCTGTCGCACGCCGTACCGGAGATCCCGACGCCGGTGTCACTGGGCGTCATCGTGGTGGTTCTGGCCGTCACCACGGTCGCCAGCCTGATCAAGGTCCGCCGCGACCCGGACACCGTCGCGCACGCCGGCAGCGTCCGGGCCCGTACGCCCGAGAAGGCCGGCCGATAGGCGAACCGCCCCGGCCGCAAGCCCGGGGCGGTTCCATCGTGCACTGTGGTCAGACGAGCCGGCCGCCGACGGCGCTGCTCCCTCGCCGCTGTCGCTCGTAGTCCTGCCGGTTGAGGATGGACCGGATCATGTCGGTCTCCTCCGCGCTGTAGCGTCCGAGCAGGTTGTCGAGCTCCGCGCGTTCGGCCGGCGTGTGGAAGGCCGCGAGCTCGGCGCTGAGCCGGCGGTAAGCGTCGCGCTCGGTCCGGCGCTGGGCCAGTTCGGTCCGGAGTCCGCGAATCCTGGTGGCGATGGCCATGACAATTCTCCTAACGGATTGTGACGGCGGAAGCGTCATCGCTTCCGACTTCAACGATCCGGAGGTCACACGTCATCGCCAAATCCACCAGGTAAAACTCCCGCGACGGAAGTGACCCGGACCACCGGATCGCGGTAGCGCAGATCACTCTCCGTCGCCTACGCCCAGGTCAGCGGCCCTCAGTGACACTGGCCACTCCACCCGCGTTCCGGCCGGTACGGGGCGGAGCTATCCGAGCAACCGGCCGAGGAAGTCGAAGGCGGCCGGGATCTGGGTGCTCCAGAAGCTGAAGTTGTGGCGGCCGGAGCCGTAGCCCCCGGCGGCCGGTGGGGCCGGAAGGCTCCGCTGCAGGGTCTCGACGTCGAGGGCGAGCGGATCGTCGCGGCCGCACCACAGGCCGACGGGCGTACGGGCAAGGGCGGCGACGCCGCGGAAGACCGGGTCGCCGGGGCTGACCGCCGGGGAGAAGGCCGCCGCCGCGCGCAGGAAGCCGGGGAAGGTCTCGGCCATCAACAGGGTGCCGTAGCCGCCCAGCGACCAGCCCCAGGCGGCCACCCTCCTGGTGTCGAAGCCCTCGGCGGCGCAC
This sequence comes from uncultured Actinoplanes sp., assembly GCA_964236515.1. Lineage (GTDB taxonomy): Bacteria > Actinomycetota > Actinomycetes > Mycobacteriales > Micromonosporaceae > Actinoplanes. The sequence goes on along the minus strand of CAXSDA010000001.1, from coordinate 130,440 downwards.
CACGCCGGGATCTCCTCGTGCAGCATCCGCTGGGGATCGTCGCGCCCGTGCGGCTCCCAGGCCAGGAGGTCACCGGTGGCGCCGGCCAGCGCGAACGGCGGGGTGCCGCGGCGTACGGCGTCGGTCAGGAAACCGCCCAGGCCCATCGCCGAGTAGTCCGCCGGCCGCTTCGAGCCGCCGTGCAGGATCAGGCCGACCGGGAGCCCGCGCCCGTCGCCGTGGCCGGCCGGCACCGCCGTCCAGAAGTCGACCGTCGTGCCGCGGGCGGTCGAGTACCGCCGGGTCAGGCGCTCCAGGCCCGCGGGACCGGACGGCCGGGCCGGCTTCGGGTCGTCACCCTGCAGCCACCGGCGGGCCGCGGTCGTCTGCCGGCCCCACTCCTGGGCCGGCGGAGTCGCGCTCAGCCAGGCCCGGGCCGGGTCGTCGGTGCGCAGCCAGGCACCGGTGGCCGCCGCACCGGCGCCGGCCGCGGTGACCCCCAGGAATGTCCGTCGCCGCATCCGATGCACCGCCGATCTCCAGAGACTGTCCGGGGATCAACGGCGCCACCGCCGCCGGGTTGCGCGCGAGGCCGCGACGGCGGCGAACCCGCGGTCGCGCAGGCCCGCCTCGTAGGCGCCGATCCGGCCGGCCACGTCCCCGCCGGCGGTCAGGGCTTCGGTCAGGCCGGCCGCGTCCATCAGGGCGATGTTGGCGCCGGAGCCGCCGGCCGGGCTCATCGCGTGGACGGCGTCGCCGAGCAGGGTCACCCGGCCGGGCGGCCAGGGCGGCACGGGCTCGCTGACCCGCACCCGGATGAGGAACGTCTCGGCCACCGCGGCCCGCCCGAGAAGTTCCTTGAGGACCGGATGCCAGGACCGGATCGCCGTCCGGGCCACGGCGTGCAGCGCGGCCGCGTCCATCCCGGCCATCGCCTCGGCTCGCGCCGGGAAGTGGTCGTGCCGGGCCGACAGTCCCCACATCAGGTAGTCGGCGGCCGGGCTGAGCCGGGCGTACGGGGCGATCTCCGCGGCCGCCGTGTCGGGGGGCCGGCGGAACTCGACCAGCCCGCAGGCCATGCCGGCGCGACGCCCGGCGACGGCGGTGAACCCGTCCCGCATCGCCGCCGGCACGAGGGCGCGGGTGGCGTCGTCGAGGGGCGTACGGCCGTAGACGATCCGCGTGCCGGTGTCGGTGACCACCGCCCCGGGCAGCAGCCGGCGCCGGACGGCCGAGCCGACCCCGTCCGCGCCGACCAGCACGTCGGCGGCCTCGGTCGATCCGTCCGCGAACCGCACCGTCACTCCGCCGGCGTCCGCGGCGAAACCGGTGACCGTCCGGCCGGGGTGGATCCGGTCGCCGAGACCGGCGGCGAGGATCTCGCGCAGCGTGCCGCGGTCCACCGAGGTGCTCAGCATCGCCGGGTCGTCCGGGTCGCGGTCGCCGGGCCCGGGCATCTCGTGGCGGACGCGCAACCGTGACGACATCACGGTGACCCGGCCGCCCGGGCGCCCGGTGGTGGCCAGGAACAGCCGGAACAGCTCGGGTGGCAGGCACGTGCGCAGGGCGAGCGCGGCCCGGGAGTCCACGTGCAGCCGGTACCCCTGCCGGTGGCCGGCGTCCCGCTCGTACACCTGAACGTCGGCGCCGGCCCGTACGAGTCCCTGGGCGAGACACAATCCGCCCAGGCCGCCGCCGGCCACCGCCACCCGCACCCGGTCAGGGTTGCACAGGGGGGCGACCGCCGCTGCCCCCACAGCCGCGACGATCGTCACCAGGGTGCCCCCGTGCCGGTCGCGCTGGGCGTGGGCATTGCGAACGCGCCGGGCGCGCAGGCGGCGGTCAACCCCTCGGAGCCCGGCGCCCACTCAGGACAGTCTGGATGCGCACGCCGGTGCGGCCGACCCGGAACTCGAGGCGCACGATGCCGTACGGCATTGTGGGGGTCGCCGCCGTTCTCCAGATCGTCGATCGCGTCGACGATGGCCTGGTGCCCGTAGCGGAACCGGGCGGCTGAATCCTCGGGCCGATAGGCCGGTGCCGAAGATCATGGAAGGCTGGGGTCATGGTTCCCGAGGATCTGCACGACTTCTTCGTCGCGACCGCCGGTGTCGCCGGGGCGCTGATCGGGCTGCTGTTCGTGGCGATCTCGGTGTCCGGGGGGCGCCTGGCGCCGGGCGAGAAGTCGGCGCCCATCCACCGCATCCGGGCCGCGTCGGCGCTCACGTCGTTCACCAACGCGCTGACGGTGTCGCTGTTCGCACTGATCCCGGGGCAGAAGATCGCCTGGACCGCGGTGGCCGTGGCCGGTACCGGTCTCGCGTTCGTGCTGGCGACCCTGCTGTCGCTGATCCGGGTCCGGTTGCTCTGGTCGCGCCGCGTCCTCGACGTGGTGTTCCTGGTCGGCCTGGCCGTGGCGTTCGTGTCCCAGCTGATCGCCGGCCTGCGGTTGGCCGGCAACCCGGATCTGCCGGGCACGGTGAACACGATCGCGGTCCTGGTGGTGATCTTCTTCCTGGTCGGGGTGTCACGGGCGTGGGAGCTGATCGGCGGGCCGGAGTTCGGATTCGCCCACGAGGTCACGAAGCTGATCCGACACCCGCACGGCGAGACGGAGTCGACGGCGTCAGAGGGAGTCGGAGACCGCGGCGTCGATGGCGGCCAGGCGCAGGGATAGCTGGGTCCGGGACCGTACGCTCAGCTTGCGGTACACCCGGGTGAGCGTCGCCTCGACCGTCTTGACGCTGAGGTAGAGCTGGGTGGCGATCTCCCGGTTGCTGGCGCCGTCCCGGACCAGGCCCGCGATCCGGGCCTCGGTCGAGGTCAGTCCCAGGTCGGGGACGGCCGCCGACCCGGTGCCGGTGCCCTCGGTGCGGGCCAGCGCCCGTTCCGTCTGCTCGGTCCACGGCTTCGCGTCGGCCTGCAGGAAAATGGCCAGCGCGGCCCCGATGGCCAGCCGGGCGGCGGCGTAGCGACGGCGACGGCGTTCCGCGCCGCCCTGGATCAGCAGCGCGTGGCCCTGCTCGATCGGCTGGTGGAGCTGTTCGAAGTGCAGCGCGGCGGCGGTCGACAGCAGCACCGCGGTGTCGGCGTGGCCGCTCTCGGACAGCACGATGGCGGCCGCCCGGTCCAGGTATCCGATGACCCCGGGGGTGACGCCCAGCCGCTTGGCCGCGGCCCGGGCCTCGGCCAGCGTCGCCGCCGCCTCCTCGTGCTCGCCCAGCGCGGCCAGGCCGCCGGCCAGGTCGCCGTGCCAGCGGACGATCATCGGGTCGGAGGAGTGCTGCGACGCCTCCAGCCCGCGCAGCCGGCGCAGCGCGTCGACCCCGGAGCGGACCTCGCCCGCCCGTACCTCCGCCTGGCCCTGGGCGTGCAGGTTGCGGCGCAGGTAGATGCCGTCGCTCTCCTGCTCCGAGGCCCGTACGCCGCGGCGGGCGAACCCGGCGGCCGCGGCCAGGCTCCCGCCGGCCAGTTCGGCCACGGCCGCGGTGTACCAGGTCGGGCCGGGACTCAGGCCGGCCTCCTGCGCGGCGGCGACGGCCCGGTGGGCGTACTGCAGGGCCTCGCGGCAGCGACCGGCGCGGGTGGCCACCTCGGACAGGCTGCGCAGCACCTCGGCCAGCGCCTCACCGGACCGGTCCTGCTCGGCCACGGCCAGCAGCTTGAGCAGTTCGGCCCGGGCCTCGTCGAGCCGGTCGTCGACCATCGCGAACCGGGCCGCCATGTACCGGGGTCCCTGGTTCAGCGTGCCGGGCACATCCGCGTACGGCAGGGCCAGGGCGCGCTGCAACGTGGCCGTCCACCGCACCACCCCGCGCAGCCGCTGGATCTGGGCCAGCGCGGTCAGCGCCATGGCCTCGGTGGTGGCGTCGCCGGTGGCCCGGGCGGCGGTGATCGCCCGGTCGGCCTCCACCGAGGCCGAGTCCAGGTCCCCGGCCAGCATCGCCGCCCAGGTCAGCCGCAACCTCACCGGCGCGACCAGGGCCGGGTCGTCGCCGGCCTCGATCAGCGCGGCGGCGAACGTCTCCCCCATCCCGGCCAGCGCCTGCCCGGCCAGGTCGATCAGCACCACCCGGGCCCGTACGCGATGACCCGCGGGCGAATCGGCGGCCAGCACCGCCTCGGCCGCCCGCCCGGCCAGCGCCGGCGCCCCGGCCACCATGGCCGTCCGCCCGGCGTCGACCAGCCAGTCCAGCCGGTCGCCGGCCAGTTCCAGCGGGCACCGGTCGGCGGCCAGCAGGTACAGCTCGGCGGCGGCCCGCGGGGCGCCCGCGGCGGCCCGCCCGGCCACCGCGGCCAGCGACCGGGCGACCTCGGCGTCCGGCCGGCCGCTGCGCAGCGCCCGGTGCCGGATCGCGTCGATCTCGTTCACCGCCGCCCCGGCCAGCGCGTCGTGCACCGCCGCCCGGTCGTCCGCGCCGGCGTCGTCGGCCAGCACCGTGGCCAGCGCCGCCGGGGTGAACCGGATGGTCTCGCCGTCCAGCGTGACGGCCCCCGCGGCGGCGGCCAGCCGCAGGTCCCGGCCGGCGTCCTCGCGCCCGGCCCGGACCAGCTGGGTGACCGTCGGCTCGGTGGCCAGGGCCGCGGTCAGCAGCGTGGTGACGGTGTCGGCGGGCAGCGCCGCCAGCCGGTCCCGCAGCAGCGACCGGGCCGTGCCGGGCAGCGGCGCCGGCCGCCACGACGGCCCGGGGGCGACCGCGCCGCCCAGTTCCAGGGCCAGGAACGGGTTGCCGCCGCTGGCCTCGTGCAGGCGGCTGGCGGTCCGGCAGGGCAGGCCCCGGGCTTCGAGCAGCGTGGTGAGGTCGTCGGCGTCCAGCGGCGGCACCTCGATCTCGGTGACCGGGGCCGGGCACAGCCGGGCGGCGCGGCGGTAGGCGTCGGGGCCGGCCCGGCGCTCGGCCGCGACCACCCGCACCCGCGGGCCGGGGCGGCGGCGCATGGCGAAGCCGATCAGCTCGGCCGACTCGGCGTCCAGCCACTGGGCGTCGTCGACGACCAGCAGCAGCAGCGGGCGTTGCCGGGCGCAGTGGGCGAGCAGCAGCGGCAGCACCAGCCGGCGGGCCAGCGCGGGGGTGCCGGTCCGGGGCGGCAGGCCCTGTCGCAGCGCGGCCAAGGCCTGCCGCTGGGCAGGGGGCAGGGCCGATCCGGCGTCCGGCGGCAGCTGGGAGATCAGGTCGGCGATCCCGGCGTACGGCAGTTTCAGCTCGGCCACCGCCGGCCGCAACCGCAGCAGCAGGTCGCCCCGGGCGGTGGCGGCGAGCGCGAGGGCGTCGAGGACGGCTGACTTGCCGATGCCGGCCGGGCCGTGCAGGGCTACGCCGCCGCCGCCGGCCAGGGCGGCATCGACCGAGGCCAGGAGCGACGCCCGGCCGACGAGGGCGCCCGCGTCGCTCTGCACGCGCTTTGACACCCCCTAGGCCGGACGATCCGACCCAGCCTAGGAATCGAAGGCCGTGCCTTCAATAGCTGCTACTTCCCGGTAGAGGTGACGGACGTCGCCGCGACCGAGCCGTCGCTGCCCGCGGCGCCCTGCACAGTGACGGTCTGACCGGCCTTGATGTCCGTGAGTGAGCCCTTGGCGGCGGTGCTGACCGTGGTCTTTCCGGTGGTCTTGACGATCACGGTGGTGCCGTCGGCGGTGGTGACGTAGATGGTGTTGCCGTCGACCAGCTTCACCGTGCCGGTGGTGCCGGCGGCGGCCTGCGTTCCGGTGCCGGTGCCGGTTCCAGCGCCGGTTCCGGTGCCGCCGCCATTCGTGGTGCCGCCCGTGCCGGCGCCGAACTGCCCGCGGCCGGTGCCGCCGGCGAAGTTCGGGTAACCCCCGGCGCCGCCGAAGCCCCCGGCGCGGCCGGTCGCCGCCGTCGTGGTCGTACCCCAGTGCTTCTGCGCCTGGATGCCGCCGAGGAACCCACCGACGATCAGCACCAGCGCGCCGAGCACCACCGTGGCGCGGTTCCACCAGTGCCGGGGGGCCGCCTTGGCCAACGCGGACGCCAGGTCGTCGTCCCGCTCGGGGCCGTCGTCACCGTCGCGCACCTCGGTGTCCGGGTCGTCGTCGGTCATCGGCAGGATCGCGGTGTCGTCGTTGGTCGGTGTCACAGCAACGGTCCTCACTCGTAGCGCAGGGCGTCGATCGGGCGCAGCCGGGCGGCCCGGCCGGCCGGCAGACCGCCGAAGAACAGGCCGATCGCGATGGAGACGCCCAGCGCCAGCCCGACCGAACTGGGCACGATGACGGGTTTCACTCCGACGATGGTGAAGCTGCTGCCGATCAGCGCGGCGGCCACCCCGAGGGCGCCGCCGATCACGCTGAGCAGCGTGGCCTCGATCAGGAACTGCGTCAGGATGGTTCGGCGGGGCGCGCCGAGCGCCTTGCGGATGCCGATCTCCCGGGTCCGCTCGGTGACCGTGACCAGCATGATGTTGGTGATGCCGATGCCGCCGACGAGCAGGCTGATCGCAGCCACCGCGCCCAGCAGCGTGGTGAACGTGTCGGCGGTCTCGGTCTGGGTGGCCAGCAGCTGGGAGGCGTTCTGGATCCGGTACGGCGTCGTGCTGGTGTTGGCGGCCGTGGCCGTGGACACGTTCATCCGCTGGTTGAGGATGGTGGCGACCTCGCCCTGGACGGCGTCCACGTTGCCCGTGCCGGCCGCCTCGACCAGGATCGAGCTGAGCGCGCCGTACCCGCTGAGCACCTGGCGGACCGCGGTCAGCGGCGCCACCGCCGTGTCGTTGGCGTCCTGGAAACCGGTGGAACTCTTCTCGGCCAGCACGCCGACCACGGTGAACAACGCCCCGCCGACGGTGACCTGCTTGTTGACCGGGTCGACCCCGGGGAACAGGTCCCCGGCCACGGTCTGCCCGATCACCACCACCCGGCGGCCCTGGGCCTCGTCGTCGGCGGTGAACGCGGATCCGCTGCCGACCGGCGAGTTGGAGGCGCCGAACCAGGTCGGGGTGGTGCCGACGAACGAGCTCACGCTGTGCTCGGTGCCGTCGTACGTCAGGGTCGACGACGACGCGGTGGCCACCGGTGACACCGACTCCACGTCCGGGGCCAGCGTCTTGTCGTTCAGCGCGTCCGCGATGTCCACGGTCAGGGCGGTGTTGGTGGAGCCGCCCCGGCCGGCGCTGAGCACCGTGATGGTGTTCGTGCCCAGCGCCGAGATCCGGTCGCTGATCGCCTTGGCCGAGCCGTTACCCACCGCGACCAGCAGGATGACCGCGGCCACGCCGATCAGGATGCCGAGCATGGTCAGTGCCGACCGCAGCTTGTTCGCGGACAGCCCGCGCAGGGCGAACCGGACGACCTCGTACACGTTCATGCGGTGACCCGCCCCCCACTCCAGTCCGCGACCGACGGCGAGGTGCTCGCGTGCCGGGCGGCGTGCGCGCCGACCGGGGCGTGGTCGATCGGCGACTGCCGGGTGTCCGTCACGATCTGCCCGTCGACCAGCCGGACCAGCCGTTTGGTGCGGTCGCCGACCTCGGGTTCGTGGGTGATCAGCACGATCGTGCGCCCGGAGGCGGACAACTGGTCGAAGACGTCGAGCACGTCCGAGGTCGAGTGCGAGTCCAGGTTGCCGGTGGGCTCGTCGGCGAGCAGCAGCGCCGGCTCGGTGACCAGCGCCCGGGCCACCGCGACGCGCTGCTGCTGGCCGCCGGACAACTGGTTGGGTTCGTGCCGGGCCCGGTCGGCCAGGCCGACCATCTCCAGCGCGGCCATCGCCCGTTCCCGCCGGTCCCGGGCCCGGACCCCGGCGTACGCGAGGGGCAGCTCGACGTTGGCCAGGGCGGTGGTCCGCGGGATGAGGTTGAACGCCTGGAAGATGAACCCGATGAGCCGGTTGCGGGCCAGCGCGAGCTGCCGGTCGGCGAGCTGGCTGACGTCCACGCCGTCCAGGTGGTAACTGCCCGCGGAGGGCACGTCGAGCGCGCCGAGGATGTTCATCAGCGTCGACTTGCCGGAGCCGGACGAGCCCATGATGGCCACGTAGTCGCCGCGGTCGACGCTCATCGTGACCCCGCGCAGCGCGTGCACGGTGGCCTCGCCGGTGCCGTACACCTTGGTCAGGTCGCGGACGTCGAGGACCGGCCGGGTCATCGCCCGCCTCCGGTACGGCCGGTGCCGGTGCCGCCGCCGGTGCCGGGGAATCCGCCCGTGCCGGCGCCGCCCTGGAATCCGCCGGCACCGCCGGCGCCGAACCGGTTCGTGCTCGATCCCGAGGTCGTCGAGGCGGTGGCGACCACGACCGACTCGCCGGCCTGCAGTCCGCTGGTGATCTGGGTTTCCGACGTGCCCACCAGGCCGGTCTGTACCGCCCGGCGTTCCTGCGTGCCGTTGGTGTCGACAGTCACGAAGTGCTGGGTGCCGAGAGTGGTGACGGCGGCCGAGTTGACCATCACGGCGTCCTCGACCGAGCCGGTGGTCACCGTGACCGACACCGTCTGGCCGGGCTTGGCGCCGGTGGGCACCTTGTCCAGGGCCAGCGTCACGCCGTACGTGACCACGTTGTTGCTGGTGGTGGCCTGCGGGTCGATGGCCGAGACGGTGGCGCTCTGCTCGGTGCCCTGCAACGCGTTCCAGGTCACCGTGGCCGTCTGGCCCTCCTTGAGCTTGGTCGCGTCGGCCTCGGCGAAGGCGGCGCTGACCTCGAGCTTGCTCAGGTCGGAGATGTCGATGAAGCCGCTGGAGCTGGAGCTGGAGCTCGAACTCGTGCTGGACCCGGACGAGCTGCCGGAGCCGCCGCCGGAGCTTCCGGACCCGCTCTGCCCGGACTGGCCGCTGCTCGAACCGCCGGAGCTGGACGAAGAGCCGCCGGACGAACTGCCGATCGTCCCGTTCACCGCGGTCACCGTCCCGGCCATCGGCGCGGTCAGCGTCGTGCCGGTCACCCCGGCCTCGGCCGCGTCCACCGCCACCTGCGCCTGAGTGACCTGGTCGGCCGCGGAGGAGGTGTCCGAACCGGCGTTCTTGGCCCGGGTCAGCGCGTCGTCGGCCGCGGTCAGGTCGGCGTCGGCGGCGTCCAGGCTCCGCTGGGCCGCTGCCGGGTCGACCTTCGCCAGCCGCTGACCCTTCTTGATCAGCTGGCCGACCTTGACGGCGATCTCGGTGACCGGACCGGACGTGACGAACGAGGCGCTGGCGGTGCTGGCGCTGGCCACCGAGCCGTCCGCGGTCACCGTCGAGGTCAGCGAACCCTGCCGCGCCTGGACGGTCCGGGAGGCGGCCGCGGCGGCCTTCGGGGTACTCGGTCCGTGGATCGCCCGGTACGCCCACCAGCCGCCGCCGACGAGTGCGACGACCAGCACGATGTTGACGGCGACCGACGGGCGGCGCACGGAGAGACGCGCTGGCATGCCGGACACTGTGGCCGGACGGGCTCGGAGGACCTTCGGGGTTACCTCGGAGCCACCTCGGAACGTCACGCCCCGTCACCGGCGGTCGGGAGCAGCACCCGGAAGGTGGCCCCACCGCCCGCCGTGGCGTCCAGTTCGACCCAGCCGCCGTGCCCGTGCACGATCGCCGCGACGATGGACAGCCCGAGGCCGGAGCCGCCGCCCCGGCCGCGCGTACGGCTGGAATCGGCGCGGTAGAGACGTTCGAAGACCCGGGCGGCGTGCGCGGACGGGACGCCCGGGCCGTCGTCGCTGACCTCGAGCACGGCCAGCGGCACGCCCGCGGCGGCGGTCACCGGACCCGACCGTACGGGCGGATCGGTCGTCGGGAGCGTCGCCAGCCGGCCCACCCGGACCGTGACGCGGGCGCCCGGCGGGGTGTGCCGGAGCGCGTTGGAGACCAGGTTGGTGGCCACCTGGCGCAGCCCGTGCTCGTCGCCCAGCACCGTGGCCGGCTCGAAGGTCTCGGTGTCGTCACGCAGCCCGGCCAGCCGCACCGGCCGGTCCGGCACCCGGGCGTGCGCGTCCCGGATGGTGTCCGCCGCAATCTCCAGCAGGTCGACCGGGCGCAGTGCCGGCGGCCGCTGCTCGTCCAGCCGGGCCAGCATGAGCAGGTCCTCGACCAGGACGCCCATCCGGCCGGCCTCGCCCTCGATCCGGGCCATCGTCTCGTCCAGCGCCGGCCCGGGCGGCGCGCCCCCGCGCCGGTACAGCTCGGCGAACCCGCGGATCGAGGTCAGCGGGGTGCGCAGCTCGTGCGACGCGTCGGCGACGAACTGCCGCAGCCGCCGTTCCGACGTCCGGCGGGCGGACACCTCGGCCTCGATCCGGGACAGCATCGAGTTCAGCGACGACCCGAGCCGGCCGGGCTCGGTGTGCGGATCGGTGTCGGCGACGCGGCTGGAGAGGTTGCCGGCCGAGATGTCGGTGGCCAGCCGTTCCATCGCGGTCAGTGGGCGCAGCCCGAGCCGGACCACGAACCCGGCCAGCACGACCAGCAGCAGCAGGACGAACACGGTGACGGCGGCGTCGATGAGCAGCAGCTGGTCACCGGTCTGCTGCGCCTCGACCAGCGACGAGCCCAGCACCGCGACCCCGCCGGTGCGGCCGAACGGCACGGCCAGCATCCGCCAGGACGCGGACGCGTCGCTCGCCTCGACCGTGTACGGCGTCGGTGTGGCGGCGTGCGCCCGGGCGAGCACCGCCGCGAACGGCAGTACGGCGGGGCGGGACGGGTCGGCGGTCGAGCTGCGGCTGGGGTCCAGCGTGCCGTCGGCGAGGTAGACGTACTCCACCTGGTCGGCGCCGACGTGCAGGCGGGGGCCGCGGGCCCCGAACGCCCCCTCCGGGCGCGCGGCGCCATTGGCCAGCGGCCGGGACATGCCGATCAGCTGGTCGTCGATGCGGTTCTGTTGGTAGTTGCGGATCAGCAGCACACCGGCGCCGTCCGCGACGATCAGGCCGAGCGCGGCCAGCACGCCGACCACCAGGACCAGGCGGGAGCGCAGGGTCCAATGGCTCCACTGCCGGGGACGCCAGCGGAGCCGGGGGGTCACTCGTCGCCGCCGCGCGGCAATCGCAGGGCGTACCCGACGCCGCGCACGGTGTGGATCAGCGGCACGCCGTTGGTGTCGATCTTGCGGCGCAGGTAGTAGACGTACGACTCGACGATGCGCCCGTCGCCGCCGAAGTCGTACTTCCAGACCCGGTCCAGGATCTGCGCCTTGCTGACCACCCGGCCGGCGTTGATCAGCAGGTACTGCAGCAGGTTGAACTCGGTCGGCGAGAGGTCGACCAGCCGGCCGCCGCGGCGCACCTCGTGCGCGTCCTCGTCCAGCTCGAGGTCGGCGTAGCGCAGCACCCCGGTGTTCTCCGCCGGGGCCAGCTCGGGCCGGCTGCGCCGCAGGATCGCCTTGATCCGCAGCACCACCTCTTCCAGGCTGAACGGCTTGGTCACGTAGTCGTCGGCGCCGGCGGTCAGGCCGGAGATACGGTCCTCGACCGCGTCCTTGGCCGTCAGGAACAGCACCGGCACCACGCTGCCGGCCGCCCGCAGCCGCCGGGCGACCTCGAAGCCGTCCAGGTCGGGCAGCATCACGTCGAGCACCACCAGATCGGGCTCGAACTCGGCGACCGCGGTCAGCGCTCCGTGCCCGGACTCGGCCACCCGGACGTCGAACGCGACCAGCCGGAGCGTGGCCGAGAGCAGGGCGGAGATGTTGGGCTCGTCGTCGACGACCAGAACCCGGGTCGTCCGGACGCCTTCGTCGCTGCGGACCGCGCCCTCGCTGCGGACCGAGTCGTCGGCACGGCCGGGCAGGAGGACGTCACCCATGGCGACGACGCGGAGGGTATCTGTCTGCACCACGAAGGAATATCAGGGTTCCCTGAGAATCAGCCATGAGAGCCGGGAGAGTTCTCTGAACGACGGTCACCACGACCGGACCACCCGGTCACCGGCCACCAGACCGGACGTGATCTGCGTGTACTGGTCGCCGCGGAGCCCGACACCGACCTTGACCGGGGAGTCGACCCCGTTCGCGATGGTCATCACGGTTCCGCCGGTGCCGGCCACGCCGTGCACGGCCGTGCTCGGCACCCGCAGGGCGCCGGCGGCCGACCCGGTGGTGACCCGGACCGCGGCGCTCTGCCCGACCAGCAGGTTCTTAGGGGCGCTGTCGAAGGAGAGCAGGACGCCGTACCGGACCAGGGTGCCGTCGCTGGTGCCGGTCGGGTCGACCTGGATCACCGTCGCCGTGAGGTCCGCGCCGGGCTGATCGGCCAAGGTGACCACCGCCTTCTGCCCGACCGCGAGGTGGTCGGCGTCGGCCTCGGGGAAGTCGGCGCTGATCTGCATGGGGCTGACGTCGACCAGGGTGATGAAGGTCGAACCGGAGCTGACCTGGGCGCCGACCTCGCCGGCGACGGAGAGGATGCGGCCGGCGATCGGGGCCTTGATGGTGGTGCCGTCGAGGGCCTGCTCGGCGTTCTCGAGCGTGACGCGGGCCTGGTTGACGCGTTCCTGGGCGCTGTAGATGGCGTCGCCGCCACTGTTCTGGCCGCTCTGGCCGCTCTGGCCGTTCTGACCGGTCTGGCTTTTCGGTGAGCAGGTGCCGGCCCGGCTCGGGGAGCTGCTGTGCGGCGTGGGCGGCCGGGTCGGCGCCGGCGTCGAGGGGCGGGTCGGGGTCACGGTCGGCCGGGGGGTGACGGTCGGGGTGGGGGTCGGCGTCGCCGAAGGGGTGGGCGACGGGTGGTACGCCGCCGGCACGTTGCCCGCGGCGCAGGTCGGCGCCTGCCCGGACGTACTGCTGCCGGACGTACTGCTGCCGGACGTGGCGGCGTTCGACTCGGCCGTGTCGAGCGCGTCCTCGGCCTGGGTCAGCGCGTCCTGATCGGTGTCGACGGTGGCCGCCGCGTCGGTGTCGTCGATCCGGGCCAGCGCCTGACCCGAGGTGACCGTGCTGCCGGCCGTGACCTCGACCGTCTCGACCGTGCCGGCGACCGTGAAAGACAGGCTGCGCGTCTGCGACGGCTGCAGCGTCCCGGTGGTGGCGACCTCGGTGGTGACGGCCCCGGTGTCCACGGTGGCCAGGGCCGGGGCAGCCGGTTTGGTGCTCGCCCGGGCGGTCAGGGCGTGCACGACGCCGTACGCGATCAGCGCGACGACGACCACGGCGGCGGCGATCCACACCCAGCGCCGACGTCCGCCCCGCCACGCGGCGGCCAGCTCACCCATGGTCCGGAAGTGTCATGGTGCGATCTCGCCACCGGCTCGGTCCCGGCTCGGAGTTGCCTGAAAGCTCCCGGTCCGCTCTCCAAGCGAACTCTGAGGTACGTCCGACGCGGCGCGCAGGTCGGGCGGCTTTGGTGGGCCGATGCTCACATCGATGAAACCGCGGCGGGTGGCCACCCTCCTGCTCGCGGGTGCGACCACGGTCGCGTTCGCGGCGGCCTGCAGCAGCGGGGACTCGAACTCCGGCGGCACCGCCGGTTCCACCGGTTCCGCCGCGAACGGCGCCGACAACGCGTTCGCCGCGTACACGCAGTGCCTGCAGAAGAACGGCGTGACCATCACCCGGCCGTCCGGGCGGCCGGAGTTCTCCCGCGGCGCACGGCCGAGTGGCATTCCGCGGCCGTCGGGCAGCGCCGGGGCGCGGGGCGGCGGCTTCCCCGGCGGTGGTGGCTTCGGCAAGCCCGCCGGCGTGGACGACGCGACCTGGCAGAAGGCACAGACGGCGTGCGCGTCGCTGCGTCCGAGCGGCGGCCCGGGCGGGTTCCGAGGCGGCGGCAACGGGGCCGACGCGGCCTACCGCAACTGCCTGCGCGACCACGGCGTGACCATGGGCCAGGGCGCCGTCAACACGGCCGACCCGGCGACGGCCAAGGCGATCCAGGCCTGCGCGGTGCTGCGCCCGACGGCCACACCGACCGCCTGACCGGTCTTCAGTCCACCGGGCCCCGGCGTCGCGTCACCTTCCTCGGGCGGCGCCGGGGCCGGTTCACGCTTCACGCCTCCTGGTTCAGGTGTGCCCAGCGGTCCGCCAGGGCGCGGCGGCGGCAGGCGACCAGGTGGCTGGCCAGGATGGCCGGGTGGCCACCGCGGACGCAGACGTCGGCACCGGCGGTGAGCACGCCGGCCACGGTCTCGGCCGGGGCGTCCGCGTCGACCAGAGCGACCAGGCGGGTCCGGCGCGGCAGCACCGCCCGGGCCAGCGTGACGTCGGCGACCGAGGCCGCGGTGAACAGCACGATCTCCTCCGGCTGCACGTCGTCGAGATCGCGGGGGTGGCGCAGGCTCCAGCCGGTGGGCAGGTGACCGGGCAGGCCGGCGATCCGTCCGGGGTGACCGAACACGGCCACGACCGGGTCGGCACTGCGCGTCATGACGGCCGGGTTGATCGGCAGGTCGGTAGCGGCCGGGCCGTACGAGCGCGGTCCGGAGTGGCGGTTCAGCTCCACAATCATGATGGGTCCCCCAAAGTCAGTGCGTCGTTGCTTCTTCACCCTGGTGCGCCGGCCTGGGGCGGGCATGTGCCGGGCCTGTGCGTTCGTTGTCAGAGTTCTGGACCACGAGCGCGATCGTCGCGGCAACGGCGGCGATCGCCACCAGCGCAGCCGAGGTCGCGGTCATGGCCACGAAGCCCATGCCGTACGCCTGGCGCGCGGCCTCCGTCGCCGGCGGCCCCGAGCCGCCCAGCCCCCGGTAGACGGCCAGCCCGAGCGAGCCGAGGACGGCGATGCCGAGCGCACCCCCGAGTTCCGCCCCGGTCTCCCCGATCGCCGCCGCCGCGCCCGCCCGCCGTTCCGGCGCACTCTCCACGATCAGCCCGGTGGCCAGCGTGTAGACCGGTCCCAGCCCGATCGAGAAGATCACGCAGCCGGTGACCAGGCCGGGGATCCCGGGGGCGGCCGCGAGCACGGCGAAGCCGGCGGCCACCACGAACAGCCCGGCGACGATGACCCGGCCGCGCGGGAAACGACGGGCGACCGCCGGCGTGAGGGCGGCGGCGACCAGATAGGCGGCAACACCGGGCAGGCCCCACAGTCCGGCGGCCAACGGGCGCAGGCCGGCCACCAGCTGCAGGTACTGGGCGGTGGCGAGCTCGGCGTTGTAGAGCACGAAGAAGACCAGCGTGCTGGCGGCGAGCGCGGCGGTGAACCGCAATCCTCGGAACAACGACAGGTCGACCATCGGGTGCCGGCGCTGGCGGCGGGCGAACACCACGGCCAGCCCGGCCCCGCCCATCAGGGCGAGGACGGCCGGGACACCGCGGCCGGCCCCGGCGAGCTGCTTCAGCCCGTACACGAAGGTCAGGACCGCGCCCAGGCTGAGCAGCGCGCCGGGCAGGTCGAAGGCCCGGCCGCCCGGGTCCGCGGCCTCGGGCAGCAACCACGGGCCGAGCAGCAAGACCAGCGCCACCACCGGGACCGCGATCAGGAACACCGCACCCCACCAGAAGCGCTCGACCAGCGCACCCCCGGCGAGCGGACCGGCGATGCCGCCGAGAGCGAAGCTCGCGGTCCAGATCCCGATAGCCACCGTCCGCTCGTGCGGGTCCGGGAACATCGTCCGGACCAGGGACAACGTGGACGGCGCGAGAGCCGCGCCGGCGACCCCGGTGAGGATGCGGGCCGCGATGAGCCAGCCCGCGGTGGGTGCGAAGGCGGCGAACACCGACGCCACGGCGAACGCCGCGCTCCCGGCGAGCAGCAGCCGGCGGCGGCCGATCCGGTCGCCGACGGCACCCATCGCGAGCAGCGAGCCCGCGATGAAGAACGGGTAGCTGTCCGCGATCCAGAGCTGCTGCGCGCCGCTGGGGTGCAGGTCGGCGGTGATGGCCGGGAGGGCCAGATTCAGGACGGCCGCGTCGAGCGCGACGAGCAGGCACGGCAGCATCAGCACGGCCAGTCCGGCCCATCTCCTTGTCACGTCGTTACCTCCGTAACGCGTTGCTGGAGTTCAACACGTTACGAGCGGCGGCCGATCGACGCAACACGTAAGGGCCGTTCAATGCGTTACAGTGAGCCTGTGCCGACGGTGGTGGCCCCGATGGAGATGACCGACCTGGTCGCGCTGGTCAACGACTGGGCAGCGATCCCCCGCGCGATGGACGACCGCGATCCGGCCACCGGCGAACCCGCCACCGAGGTCGCCGACGCCTGCTTCTTCGTCTTCGCCGCCGACGGCGACCCTGCCCGCGCCGACCTGGTCAGCAAACTCCTCGACCGTACGGGCGTCCGCCCCGTCCTGATCCGGGGCAACGACTGCCTGAGCGCGGCCTGGACGGTCGACGACCCCGGCCAGGCCCGGCCGGCCGCGGCCGCGCTGGCCCTGCGCGGGCACCTGGCGGCCCACCCGGAACGGATCGGGGTCTGCGCCGACGAGCAGTGCGCCGACGTCTACGTCGACCAGTCCCCGGCCGGGCACCGCCGGTTCTGCTCGCTCACCTGCCAGAACCGCGCCCGTACAGCCGCCTTCCGCCGCCGGCAGCGCAGCGAACGGGTCTGACCCCCCGGTCCGGCCGGCTCAGGCCGGATGCACGGCGCAGACCTGGTACAGCCGGGGGTCGGCCGACTCGACCAGGGCGGTGATCTCGGCGGTCCGCTCCTGCACCTCCGGCACCTGCCCGCTGGCGTCGAAGTCCTCGACCCGTTCCCACTGGGCGTAGTTGAGCACGCGGGTCTTGTCCAGGCTGGCGTGCACACCGGCCGAGACGAACCCGGCCTGCTGCGAGTAGACCTCCGCGATGGCCCGTTCGATCGCGGCGACCAGCTCGGCCTGCTTCTCTTCGGCGCAGACGTACGTCACGACCAGGGTGAGCCCGGACCCGCCGGGCTCGATGGTGATTGGCATGTGATCACGCTAGAGGCTCCCGTGCCAGAATCGCCGGATGCCCGAGCTGAACATCCGCCCGATGACCCTGGCCGAGTACGACCGGTGGCGCGCGGTGGCGATCGAGACGCACGCCCGCGAGCAGGTCGCGGCGGGCAACTGGCCGGCCGGTGCGGCGCTGGACCGGGCCCGGGCCGACAACGACGAGCTCCTGCCCGACGGCTTCGCCACCACGAACATGCTGTTCCTCACCGGCGTGCTGCCCGGCCGGGGCCCGGTCGGCCTGCTGTGGCTGAGCCTGGTGCATCCGCTCGGCGTCCCCGACTGCGCCTTCCTGTACGAGATCGAGGTCTTCGCGGCGCACCGCCGCCAGGGGCACGGCAGGTACCTGCTGACGGCGGCCGAGGACATCATCCGCGACCGCGGCCTGCACCACCTCGAGCTGAACGTCCTCGGCGACAACACCGGGGCCATACACCTGTACGACAAGGCCGGGTACACCGTCAGCACCCAGCGGATGCGCAAGTCCCTGCGCCGCTGGAACCTCCTCGGCTGATCACCCTCCACTCGAGGATGAGGGTGAAGCTCAGGTGGAGGGTCACCCCGAATCGCGGGCGACGACGTGCACCAGGCCGGTCATCGGCGCGGGTGGCGGCCGGCCGCCGGTGATCGCGGCCAGGACCGTCGCCGCCAGGTGGGCCGCCACCGCCACCTGGTCGGTGGTCACCGTGGTCAGCGGGGGGTCGGCCAGCCGCGCGGCCGCGATGTCGTCGACCCCGATCACGGCCAGGCCGGCGGGGGCGGACAGCCCGGCCGACCGCAGCCCGGCCAGGACGGCCAGGGCCACCTCGTCGTTGTACGCGCAGACCCCGGTCACTCCCCCGGCCCGCCACCGCTGCACCGCCGCGGCCGCCGCCGCCGGCTCCAGCGCCACCGTCTCCACCGCCGGGCCGGGCAGGCCGAGGTCGGCACACGCCGCCCGGACGCCGGCCAGCCGCGGGTCGGCGAAGAACCGGACCCGGTCGTCGTCGGGGAACGCGTACCCGATCCGGGTGTGCCCGCGCCCGGCCAGCCGGCCGGCCTGCAACCGGCCGACCAGGTGCTGCGGCACCTCGAGCTCGCCCCGGCGCTGCCGCGACCGGCCGAGCAGGGCCACCACCAGGGCCACCCCGGCCGACCGCATGGCGCCGATCTCGTCGTCGGAGAAGTCGGTGAAGGCCAGGACGGCGGCCGGGGTGATCGCCTTCCAGATCTCGGAGATGGGCCGGTCCTCGCGGTTGCCGGGATGGGCCACGAAGGTCAGCCCGGCCCGGGCCAGCACCTTGGACAGGTTGCCGAGCAGCGCGCCCACCTCGGGACCGATCGGCCAGTCGGGCAGCAGGCACAGCACCACATCGGAGCGGCCGGTGCGCAACGCGCGGGCGGCCGCCGACGGCGCGTACCCGAGGCGGGCGGCGGCGTCCCGGACGCGGGTCCGGGTGCCGGGCGAGATGGTCTGGTGCGGGGTGTCGTTCAGGACGTAGCTGACCGTGGCCCGGGAGACGCCGGCCACCCGGGCGACGTCCGCACTGGTGATCCGGCGCGGGGTGGTTTCGGTCATGGACGCACCCTACTGACATCGGCAACTTACACGTATAAGCTACCAGGCACCCACCCCCTTACCGTCAGAAGGCGCCCCGACATGACGATGACGACCCCGGATCACTCCACCCTCATCAAATCTCTGGACCTGCCGGTC
The DNA here is from genome assembly GCA_964236515.1 of uncultured Actinoplanes sp. GTDB lineage: Bacteria > Actinomycetota > Actinomycetes > Mycobacteriales > Micromonosporaceae > Actinoplanes. The sequence continues at coordinate 111,991 of CAXSDA010000001.1, read as the reverse complement.
AAGGTCAAGCTCCTGACCGGCGCGGCCATGTTCTCCCTCGCCCCCGAGGGCTCGATCGGCCTGCGCGAGATGCGCCTGTCCGACGGGCCGACCGGCGTGCGCGGGCTCAAGTTCTCCGGCGGGCGGGTGGTCACCCTCTTCCCCAACGCCACGCTGCTCGCCTCCGCCTGGAGCGAGGAGACGGCGTACGAGGTGGGCCGCCTGCTGGCCGAGGAGGCGATGGCCCAGGAGGTCCACGTGGTGCTCGGGCCGACCATCAACCTGCACCGCACACCGCTCGGCGGCCGCCTGTTCGAGGCCTACTCGGAGGACCCGCTGCTGACCGGCAAGCTCGCCGCCGCGTACGTCAAGGGCATGCAGGACCAGGGCGTCGGCGCTTGCCTCAAGCACCTGGTGGCCAACGAGTCGGAGACCGACCGCAACACCGTGGACAGCGTGGTCGACGAGACCACCCTGCGAGAGCTGTACCTGCTGCCGTTCGAGATCGCGGTGTCCGAGTCGGACCCGTGGTCGATCATGGCGGCGTACAACGACGTGAACGGCGTCGCCGCGACCGAGCAGGTCCACGTCAACAACGAGGTGGTCAAGGGCGAGTGGGGCTGGCGCGGACTGATCATGTCGGACTGGTTCGCCACCAGGACCGCCGGGCCGGCCGCCAACGGCGGTCTCGACCTGGTCATGCCGGGGCCGGCCGGGCCGTGGGGCGACGCGCTGGTCGCGGCCGTACGGTCGGGTGAGGTCGACGAGGCCGTGATCGACGACCACCTGGCCCGGTTGCTGCTGCTGGCCGAGCGGACCGGCGTGCTGGGGGCGGAGAAGACGTACGGGACGTATCCGGCGCCGGACAGCCACGAGCGCAAGGAACAGCTGACCCGGCTGGCCGCGCGCGGCATCACCGTGCTCACCAACGACGGCACCCTGCCGCTGAAGCGCACCCAGACGGTGGCGCTGATCGGCCGGCACGCGGTCCAGACCATCGACATGGGCGGCGGCTCGGCCCAGGTGAACCCGCCGTACCAGGTGAGCGTGGCCGAGGGCCTGACCGCGCTGCTCGGCGACCGGGTCACCGTGACCGACGGCGTCGAGGTCCGGACCCGTCCGGTACCGGCCCGCGGCGGCTTCCTCACCGACCCCTCGACCGGTGCGCCCGGCATCGCGATCGACATCTCCGACGCCGGCGGCAACCTGCTCGACCACCGGTACGGCCCGGCCGCGACCAGCATGGTCGGCATGGACGACGACCTGCCGGCGCCGGCCGCCACGGTCCGCCTGCGCGGCACCATCACCCGGTCCGGGCTGGTCGAGGTGGGCGCGATGGGCGTGGGCGACTGGGTCGTCCGGGCGGGTGGGTACGAGCGGCGGTGGTCGCTCCGCGTGTCCGGCCAGAACATGGGCGAGGAGATCCTGGCCCCGCCGGTCCGGACCGACGTGATCGAGGTGACCGCCGGTACGGTGCTGGACGCGACCGTGACCCTCGCGGCCGGGTCCGGGCCGGCGGGCGAGGTGTTCTCCGGCGCCGGCCTGTTCGGCCTGATCGCGCACCCGGCGTCCCGGGAGACGGTGGACGTCATCGACGACGCCGTCCGCGCCGCCGCGGCCGCCGACGTGGCCGTGGTCGTGGTCGGGCTGACCGAGGAGCAGGAGACGGAGTCGGTCGACAAGGCCACGCTGCACCTGCCGGGCGCGCAGGACGCCCTGGTCGAGGCGGTCGCCGGGGCCGCGGGCAAGACGATCGTGGTGGTCAACGCGGCCACCCCGGTGATCATGCCGTGGCTGTCCCGGGTGGACGCGGTGCTCTGGGCCGGGCTCCCCGGTCAGGAGGGCGGGCACGCGGTGGCAGCCGCCCTGCTCGGCGACATCGAACCGGCGGGCCGGCTGGTCACGTCGTTCCCGTCCGAGGACGGCCGCACACCGGCCTGGTCGGTCACCCCGGTCGACGGCAAACTGCCGTACGACGAGGGCACGTTCATCGGCTACCGCGGCCACTACGCCGGCAAGGCCCCCGAGCCGGTGTTCTGGCTCGGGCACGGGCTCGGGTACGGCGCGTGGCGGTACCGCGACGCCCGCCTGGTGACCGGCGACGCCCCGGCGGCCACGGTGACCGTGACCAACACCGGGTCCCGGCCCAGCCGCGAGGTCGTCCAGCTGTACTTCCGCCCGGACGAGACCGGCCAGCCCATCCGCCTGGTCGGCTGGCAGGCGGCGACGGTCGCACCGGGCGAGTCGGCCCGGGTCACCGTGACCGCCGACGCCCGGCTGTGGCGCGTGTGGAACCCGGCGACCAGCGCCTGGGATCGGCTCAGCGGCGGCACCCTGGTGATCGCCCGCGGCCTCGGCGACATCCGCGCGGAGCTGCGGCTGTCCTGAAACTGGCCGTTCGGCCCCTTCTGACGCCCGTACGCGAGTCGTAATGTCCGCCCGCGTACGGCTTCGCGGGCGGCGAGCGACAACGGCTTGTTCTGGGAGGGCCGCATGCCCACGTTGCCGGCGGATCCGCCGAGGACCGCGACCTGGCCGGCCGCGTCACCCCGCCGGGGGTGGCTGGTGGCGGCGGCCGTGGTGGTCCTCCTCGGCCAGATGGCGTTCGCGATGATCACCGCCGCCCGGGGCCAGTCGGCCACCTCCGACGAGCCGGTCTACATCGGTGCGGCCGCGGTCTACCTGCACCGGCACCGCCTCCGCTACAACATCGAGCATCCGCCGCTGGCCAAGGAGATCATCGCCGCCGGTCTGGCGTTCGGCCACACCAACGTGGATGACCCGCTGCCGGCGACGGAGTGGCGCAACGGCGCCGAGGTGCTCTACGGGCGGGGCGAGAACGCCGGCGCGATCCTGTGGCGGGCCCGGTTCCCGATGATCCTGCTGAGCCTGCTGTTCGGGCTCGTCGTGTTCGGCTTCGCCCGCGACCTGGCCGGCTCGGCCGCGGGGCTGCTCGCGCTCGCCGTGTACTCCCTCACCCCGGACGTCATCGCCAACGGCTCACTGGCCGGCGTGGACCTGCCGTGTGCCGGGTTCCTGCTGGCCGCGGTGTGGATGCTGTGGCGCGCCCGCACCCGGCCGGGGCGCTACCTCCCACTCGCCGGGGTGTTCGCCGGCGCGGCCCTGGCCGGCAAGATGACCGCGCTGGTGGCGATGCCGATCGTGGCCGCGCTGGCGGCGCTGTCCACCTGGCCGGCCGGCGCGGGCCGGCCCGGGTTCGGGCGGGCGCGGCGCGCGCTCGCCGCCGCGGCCGGGGTCGCGACGATCGCCGTGGGCACCGTCTGGGCGACCTACCTCGCCGTCGACCCCCGCCTGCGGTACGGCACGGACGCCCCGGTCCCGCACATCGGCGGGTTCTCCGGCCGGATCGTCGCCGCGCTGCCGTTACCGGGCGCGTACCGGGACGGCCTGCGCATCCAGCTGGGCTTCGAGCACCAGACGTTCAGCGGCTATCTCCTGGGCCAGGTGTACCAGGGCAACCGGTGGTACTACCTGCCGGTTGCCCTGCTGATCAAGGAACCGCTCGGCGCGATGGTGCTGTGGGTGGCCGGCGCGGCGGTCGTGCTCTGGCACCGCCCGCTGCGGGCGGCCGCGCCCTACGTGCTCCTCCCGGCGCTGCTGCTGCTCGGGTCGGCACTCACCGAGTCCCGCGACGTGGGCGTCCGGTACGCCATCGTGGTGCCGGTGTTCCTGGCCGTCGCGGCGGGGAGCGTGGTGGCCGTGCGGCTGCGCCGGGTCCACGTGGTGGCGTGGGCGCTGGCGGTGTTCGTGGCGGTCAGCGCGTGGCGGACCTTCCCGTACTACCTGCCGTACTCCAACGAGGCCTGGGGCGGTCCGGCGACGACGTCGCAGCGGCTCAGCGACTCCAACTCGGACTGGGGGCAGGACCTGAAGCGCACCGCGACGTGGCTGCACCGGCACCGCCCGGGCCAGGCGGTGTACCTGGACTATCACGGCGGCGGATCGCCGGCCTACTACGGGATCAGGGTGACCGCCCACGTCACCCGCGGCCTGCTGGTGATCTCCGACTCGCGGATCGACGACAACCGACGGGCCGTGCGGCGGCTGCTGGCCGGCGCCCATCCGATCACCGACATCGGCCACTCGATCTCGATCTTCCAGCGGAACTAGGCCCGTCTCAGACGCAGGGGGCGTTCCAGGTGTCGATCACCGGGGCGTCGTGCTCGAAGCCGAGGGTGGACAAGGTGGCGGTGTCCAGCTTGAGCAGTCCGCCGTCCCTCGGGGGCAGGCCGACCCAGCGGGCGCCGGTCACCCGCAGGCAGTGCCCGTGCCCGATCAGGGCGACGTCGCCCTGGTCGAGGTGCGTGCGGGCCTCGGCCAGGACCCGGTCGAGGCGGGCGCCGACCTGGTCCGGGGACTCCCCGCCGGGGCAGCCGTCGGTCCACAGCGACCAGCCGGGCCGGTTCTTGCGGATGTCGGCGGTGGTGACGCCTTCGTACTCGCCGTAGTTCCACTCGGCCAGGTCCTCGGTGACCTCGGTGACGGTAAGGCCGGCCAGCTCGGCGGTGCGCCGGGCCCGTGTGCGCGGGCTGGAGATGACGGCCACGAACGTCCGGCCGTGCAGGCGGGCGCCGGCCTCGCGGGCCTGCTGCTCCCCCGTCGCGGTGAGGTCGAGATCGGTGTACGAGGTGTGGCGCCCGTTCGCGCTCCACTCGGTCTGGCCATGCCGCAGCAGCACGATCTCGCCCATTGCGTCCTCTCCCGGCGCGGCCTCGTGCCCGCCTTGGTCATCGCCCGGCCGGCACCCGCCCGCCGCGGTCCCGGCCGCTTCGGGTCCGGGCGGTTCCCGCGAGGCGCGGATCCGCTGTGGTCTTTCTACCAAGCACTCGAGCCCGGAGCACGCGCAACGGCCCGCGCCGTACGCCGGGCCGCGTCCCGGAGGCGGGACCGTGCCCCGCCCGTACCTAATTCTGGGTGAGGAGATCGTCGAACGACATGGTCAGCGCGAACGGGTCGGTGACCACCGCAGGCTCGCGGCGGCCGATCTCGCGGGCCAGCTCGGCGGCGGCCCGGGAGATGCGGCCGGCCAGCTCGCCACCCCAGTCCTCGCTGGCCGCGAAGACCGACGTCGGGACGGTCGCCGCGCGCAGGTAGGCGAACAGCGGCCGGAGCGAGTGCTCGAGGGCCAGCGAGTGCCGCGCGGTGCCGCCGGTCGCCGCCAGCAGCACCGGTTTGCCGTCCAGCGTGTCCTTGGCCAGCACGTCGATGAACGACTTGAACAGGCCGCTGTACGAGGCGGTGAAGATCGGCGTCACCGCGATCAGCCCGTCGGCGGCCGCGACCGCGTCCAGCGCCTCCCGCAGGGCGGCCGGCGGGAAGCCGGTGAGCAGGTGGTTGGTGATGTCGTGGGCCAGGTCGCGCAGCTCGACGACCGTGACGTCGAGCGGAACGTCGGCGGCCTCGACGGAGGCCTCGACCGTGGCGGCGGCGAGCCGGTCGGCGAGCAGGCGGGTCGAGGACGGCTGACTCAGCCCGGCGGTGACGACCACGAGGGACCTCATGCCGGCACCGCCTCGGTGTCGCGGGCGGCCAGCCGGGACGTGTGGGTCGGCGCCTCGGGGACGTGGGCCGGCTTGAGCGCGGCGAACTCCTTGCGCAGCACCGGGACGACCTCCTCGCCGAGCAGGTCCAGCTGCTCGAGTACGGTCTTCAGCGGCAGGCCGGCGTGGTCCATCAGGAACAGTTGCCGCTGGTAGTCGCCGACGTAGTCGCGGAAGCCCAGCGTCCGGTCGATGACCTCCTGCGGGCTGCCGACGGTGAGCGGCGTCTCGCGGGTGAAGTCCTCCATCGCCGGCCCGTGGCCGTAGACCGGGGCGTTGTCGAAGTACGGCCGGAACTCGTTCACCGCGTCCTGGCTGTTCCGGCGCATGAACACCTGTCCGCCGAGGCCGACGATGGCCTGGTCGGCGTCGCCGTGGCCGTAGTGCGCCCAGCGCTCGCGGTACAACGCGATCATCCGCTGGGTGTGCTCGGCCGGCCAGAAGATGTGGTTGGCGAAGAAGCCGTCACCGTAGTACGCGGCCTGCTCGGCGATCTCCGGGCTGCGGATCGAGCCGTGCCAGACGAACGGCGGGAGGTCGTCCAGCGGGCGCGGCGTGCTGGTGAACGACTGCAGCGGGGTGCGGAACTTGCCCTGCCAGTCGACCGTGTGCTCGCGCCACAGCCGGTGCAGCAGCGCGTAGTTCTCGATGGCGAGGGGGAGGCCGGCCCGGATGTCCTTGCCGAACCACGGGTAGACCGGCCCGGTGTTGCCGCGGCCCATCATCAGATCGACCCGGCCGTCGGACAGGTGCTGCAGCATGGCGTAGTCCTCGGCGATCTTCACCGGGTCGTTGGTGGTGATCAGCGTGGTCGACGTAGACAGCAGCAGCGTGTCGGTCTGCGCGGCGATGTAGCCGAGCAGGGTGGTCGGCGAGGACGGGACGAAGGGCTCGTTGTGGTGCTCGCCGGTCGCGAACACGTCCAGGCCGACCTCCTCGGCCTTCTTGGCGATGGTGACCATCGCCTTGATCCGCTCGTGCTCGGCCGGTACCCGCCCGCTGGTCGGATCGGGCGTGACGTCGCCGACGGTGAAGATGCCGAACTGCATGATGTGCTCCTTCAGACGTTGTCGCCCTCTGCAACATCCGTGGTTCGGCAACTATTTCAAATTTTGAAGTTCGCGGCCCTCGGTCGAGGCCGACGTCACACGGCCGCCCACCGCGCGGGGACGTCGGGGGCCTCCAGCCGACCGGGGACGGGTGCGCCTGCCGGCATCTCCACGGGGCTTTCAGCCCACCACCCGGTGGCCGGCGCGATGCAACAGCTGGACCGCCTCTTCCACCTGATCGGCGGGGACCAGCACGAGGTCGCCGTCGAAGCTGGCCGCGACCCAGACCGGCACGTTGCCGGCCGCCAGCGGCGCCACGATCGCGCTCAACATGCCGGTCGCGTCCGGCGGGTGCGCCTCGTCGCCGTTCCACAACGCCACCCAGCCGTCGGCGGCGGAGTCCTCGCGTCGCATGCGGGCCCCTCCGTCGGGGCCTCGCACCACCGCGAGCAGGTCGCCGTCACCGGCGGCCCCGGTCATGCGCTCCAGCACGAATCGGCCGTCAAGCCTTCGCAACGTCTGACGATCAGCAGCAGACACGGGTGCATGGTCGCACACCCGGCCGGCCCGGTCGACGGGCCGCGTTACCAGCCGGCGGCGAGCAGGCGGTTGTCGCCGGGGGCGGCGAACCAGGCCGGGGCATCGTCCTTGAGGGCGACCTCGATGCTGTGCATCACGTAGTCGCTCATCGGCGGCAGGGCGTCCGGCGCGAACCAGCCCACCTCGCTCGACTCCTCGTCGTTGACCCGGGCCGTGCCGCCGACCGGGTGCGCCCGGAACCAGGTGTTGACCATGTGGCACAGGTCCCCGTTGGGGTAGACGACCTCGTGCAGCGCCACGCCCGCCAGCCGGTCGAGGGCGATGTCGACGCCGGTCTCCTCGTGCACCTCGCGGACGATCGAGCCGGCCGGCTGCTCCCCGGGGTCCATCATCCCGGCGGGGATGACCCAGGCCTGGTTGTCGGCCCGCCGGCAGAGCAGGATCGCGCCGTCGTCGTTGACGACGACGGCGCTCACCGTGGGGAACATCAGCAGGTCGTGGCCGAATTGGGCGCGCAGTTCACGGACGTACGGCGACATGGGCACCGTCCGAGGGTATCTAGCGGCCCTCCAGCCCGCGGACGTTGTCGCCGAACGACCAGCCGCGCGACCCGTCCCAGTTGATCGACCAGGTCATCAGCCCCTTGATGCCGGAGACGCTGCCGTATGCCTGGGACACCAGCCCGGTCGACAGGTAGCCGTCAGCGGCGCCGGACTGGGCCGGCAACCCCGGGACCTGCTTGTCGTACGGAATCCTGATCGTGGTGCCCTGGATGGTCAGGCCGTTGTTCAGGCACTGGGTCTGAACGGTGAAGCCCTGGACCGTCCCGGCGCTGTACGAGTCACCGGAGCAGCCGTACATCGAGCCGTTGTAGTACTGCATGTTCAGCCACCACAGCCGGCCGTTGTCCAGGTACTTCTTGATGATCGGGAGGTACGAGCCCCAGATCGAGCCGTACGTGACGCTGCCCCCGGTGACGTACGCGGTCTCCGGCGCCATGGTCAACCCGAAGGTCGACGGCATCGCCGCGAGCACGCCGTCGATGATCCGGATCAGGTTGGCCTGCGCGGTGGACAGCGTGCTGATGCTGCCGCTGCCGGTCAGCCCGGTCTCGATGTCGATGTCGATGCCATCGAAGTTGTACGCCTTGAGGATCGGCACCACCGTGGCCACGAACCGGTCGGCCACCGTGGAAGAGCTCAGGTCGATGCCGGCGGTGGCCCCGCCGATGGACATCAGGATGGTGGCGCCGTTCGCCTTCGCCTGGCACATCTCGGCCGGGCTGGCGACCTTGACGCCGGCGTCCATGCCGTCCTGCCACAGCACCGTGCCGTCGGAGCGGATCACCGGGAAGGCGGCGTTGATGACGTTGTAGCCGTGCTGCGCGATCCGGCTGTCGGTGATCGGGATCCAGCCGAGGCCGGGGTGTACGCCGTTGGACGCGCCGTCCCAGTTCTCCCAGTAGCCCTGCAGCACCTTGCCCGCCGGCCGCGACTTCACTGCGCAGGTGGTGCTGCCGGGGCTGGTCGGCGGCGTGGTGGTCGGTGGTGTCGTCGGCGGCCGGGTGGTGGGGGCGGTCGTCGGCGGCGTCGTGGGCGGCGTCGTGGGCGGGCGGGTCGTCGGCGCGGTGGTCGGTGTGGTGGTCGGTGTGGTGCCGCCGGTGCAGGCGCCCAGGTCCTTCCACAGTGACGGGGCGGCGACCGGGTTCCAGCCGGCGCCGGCGTAGGCGGTGTGCGTGACCAGCGCCTGGTAGAGGTGACCCAGATAGGTCACCTGCTGGCCGGCGGTGTAGGCGGGGCCTTCGGTCCAGGTGGTGCCCGAACAGGCCAGGGCGGCGGCGTTGGTGGCGGCCAGGCCGTCGGGGGCGAACGTCAGGGCCGCGGCGGCCGCGACGGCCACTCCGGCGATGGCGAGGATGACTCGGCGTCGCGTCTTCATGGGGGACCTCCGCGCGGCGGTAAATAATTTACATTCCTAACAGTTATTCATCGGCCGCGCCAGATATGAATTGCCGTACGGCCGCCGCCGTCGAGCCGACCGGCACGTCGTGGTGGGCGCCGTCGGCGAGCTCGAGGTGCCGGGCCGCCGGTAGCGCGGCGGTCAGATCGGCGGCGGCCGCCTTCAGTACAGGCCACGTGCCGGCACCGTGCAGGATGAGCACGGGTACAGCGAATGAGCGCGGCCCCAGGGCGGCGGCGGGCCGGGACAGGCCGGTGACGATGGTGGCGTCGTGGACAGCGCTCGGGGCCATCGCCTCCAGCGCCGGCCAGTACGGTGACGCCTGGGCGCCGGCGATCATCTCCGGGCTCAACCCGATCAGGTCGCGCTGCGCCATCTCGACCGCCTCGCCGTGGCGGCCGGCCGCGACGAGGGCGTCCATCCGGCCGGGGAGCGCGGGGTCGCGGGATTCGGTGCCGGCGGCGAACGGCGGCTCGAACACGATCAGGTGCGTCAGGGGCAGGACCCGCGCCGCGTACAGGCCGAGGATCGCCCCGGACGAGTAGCCGAACAGCGCGGCCGGCCCGCCGGCGTGGTCGATCAGGGCGGCCAGGTCCTCCACCTCGCGGTCGATCGCGTACGGCCGGGTGTCCGTGCTCTGCCCGCGTCCACGACGGTCGTACGAGATCGTGGTGAAGTCACCGGCCAGCGCGGCGGCGAGCGGAGCGAGCCGGGAGTGGTCGTTGAAGATGCCGGCGCTGAGGATGAGCGGCCGCCCGGCGCCGGCGCTCTTGTAGGCGATGGCCGTTCCGTCGGCCGAGGTCACGTGGTCCATGGGTTCTCCTGTCGTCACCTTCGGGACGAACGAATCGCATCACGCAGGACCGGCCGGCGTGTCCTTTTCCGCGGCGGCCGTCCGTCCATGGGGTAAGGAGGAACGATGCGATACCTGGTGATGATCAGCGCGGACGAGCAGACGGCCGAGTCGGCGATGGCCGCGGACGGCCTGCCCGACTTCGACGCGTGGTACGCCGACCTGGAGCGCCGCGGGGTGCTCGAGGCCCACGTCGGCCTGCACGACAGCCCGACCGCGACGACCGTGCGGGTGCGCGACGGCGAGGTGCTGCTGACCGACGGGCCGTTCATCGAGGGCCGGGAACAGATCGGCGGCCTGGTGCTGATCGACTGCGCCGACCTGGACGAGGCGGTCGAGATCGCGGCCGGTCATCCGGCGGTGCACGTCGGGCAGGCCGAGATCCGCCCGGTGCGATGACGCCCGACGCCGTGGCCGCCGCCGCGTACCGCGACGACTGGGGCCGGCTCGTGGCCACGTTGATCGGCTGGCTCGGCGACTGGGACCTGGCCGAGGAGTGCGCGGCCGAGGCGTTCGCGGCCGCCCTGCCCGCGTGGCGGCGCGACGGCGTGCCGGACAGCCCGCGCGCCTGGCTGACCACCACCGCGCGGAACCGGGCAGTGGACCGGCTGCGGCGGTCCCGGGCCGGCGCGGCCAAGGAGGTGGCCGCCGCCGCACCGGACTCCGTCGGTCTCGGGATCGACCTCGACGCGCTGGACAGCGGCATCGCCGACGAACGGCTGCGGCTGCTGTTCACCTGCTGCCACCCGGCGCTGTCGGCCGAGTCGCGGGTGACGCTCGCCCTGCGGACGCTGTGCGGGCTGAGCACGGCCGAGATCGCGCGGGCGTTCGGGGTGTCCGAGGCGACCATGGCCAAGCGCCTGGTCCGCACCCGGCGGAAGATCGCCGTGGCCGGCATCCCGTACCGGGTGCCGCCGGCGCACCTGCTGCCGGACCGGACCGCGTCCGTGCTCACCGTGATCTACCTGCTGTTCTCCGAGGGGTACGCCGCCACCACCGGGCCCGACCTGGTACGCGGCGAGTTGTGCGACCACGCGGTCGGGCTGGCCCGTCTGGCCGCCGAGCTGATGCCCGACCACCCCGAGGCGCTGGGCCTGTTCGCGCTGCTGCGCCTGCTCGACGCCCGTCGGGGGTCGCGGGTGGACGCAGACGGGACGCTGGTGCCGCTCGAGGAGCAGGACCGGTCGGCGTGGGACCGGGCGGCGATCGCCGAGGGCGTGGCCGCGGTGCAGCGGGCGGTGCGGCGCGAGCGGATCGGCCCGTACCAGCTGCAGGCGCTGATCGCGGCCTCGCACACCACGCCGGTCACCGACTGGGCGCGGATCGCGAGCCTGTACGACCGGCTGCGCGGGGTGCTGCCGTCCGAGGCCGTACGGCTGAACTCGGCCATCGCCGTCGCCATGCGCGACGGTCCCGCGGCCGGCCTGGCCCTGCTCGACGGCATCGACCACCCGCTGGTCGCCGCCACCCGCGCCGACCTGCACCGCCGGCTCGGGCAGCACACCGAGGCCGCCCGCTGGTACTCCGAGGCACTGACGCTCACCGGTAACGAGGCGGAGCGGCGTTACCTGCTCCGCCGTCGGCCCACCTGACCTGCAGCGGGAGTTCGACAAAGGCGGCGTACGGCTCCAACGCCTGTGAGGTGTGCCGTCTGTCGGCGGCCTTGAGCGAAATCAGCGGGGTGACCTCGACGGTCACCGCCTTCCTGCCCAGCGTCCGCTTCCAGATCGCCACGACGCGGCCGGCGCGGACGATGGTGGCCTGGAAGATGCCGTTGCCGCCGGGGACGATCTTCTCCAGGTGGCCGTCGGCGACCATCAGCGCGCGGTCCTTGTAACCCAGCATGTACTCGTCGAAGCCCGGCAGCGCGACCCAGTCGTCGACCGGCTCGATCTCCGCCTCGCGCAGCGACGGGTCGAAGATCAGGTCGCCCTCGGTGGTCAGCGCGTCCCCGGCGGCGGCGATGCCTGTCTTCACGTCGGCCATCGTCAGGCCGGTCCAGCGCTGCAGGTCGCCGCGGCCGGCCGGGCCGTGGCTGCGGAAGTAGCGCAGCGCGACGATGCCCAGCGCCTCGTCGCGGTCCGGCGTGTTCGGTGTCGGGGCCCAGTCGTCGAGCAGCGCGAAGGTCTGCTCCTTGCCGATGTGCGGGGTGATCACGGTGACGCCCGTCTGGCTGGCGTACCAGAGCAGGTGGTAGCCCTGCTGCCCGGACACGTCGACGCCGCCGTCGGCCACCGCGGCCAGGGCCTGCGTCCGGGTCAGCCGCTTCCCGCCGGCCAGAGCCCCGGCCAGCAGTTCGACCCCGCGTTCGGCGTTGGCCTCGGTCAGCCCGATGGTCTCGCGCCGTTTCGCCGTGCCGGCCAGAGCCCGTACGCCCATCACCGCGAGCATCCATCGGGCGTCGGCCGGCGGGACGAGGTGGACGGTCCCGCGCATCGGCCAGGTCCGGACGGCTTCCCGCCGTTCCAGGGCGGCGTTCACGTCGGAGACCGTCCGGCCGGGCAGGCGGGCGCCCAGCGACCACAGACCGCTGGCCATGTCCTGGGCCTGCATCGCGCCGAACCACTCGACCACGCCGGCCACGGTGTCCGGGTTGCCGCGGGGATGCGGGCGGCGAAGCAACAGGCTCGTCATACGCAGCGAGAGCGGGTCCACGCCGTGCAGCGTAGGCCCGCCCCCGTCGTCGTTCACGAACGTGGTCTTCTACGAACGGCCGCGCTCCGAGCGGTAGCGGGCGATCAGCGTGTCGGTGGACGAGTCGTTGTCCGCGGCCGGGCCGGTCTTCGAGGTCAGCAGCGGCGCGAGCTGGCTGGCCATCACCTTGCCGAGCTCGACACCCCACTGGTCGAACGAGTTGATCTGCCAGATGGTGCCCTCGGTGAACGTGATGTGCTCGTACAGCGCGATCAGCTGACCCAGCACGGCCGGGGTGAGTTCGGGCGCGAGGATGGTCGTGGTCGGGTGGTTGCCCGGCATCACCTTGTGCGGCACGACCGCCTCGGCCACGCCCTCGGCCTCGATCTGTCCGGCCGTCCGGCCGAACGCCAGCGCGCCGGTCTGCGCGAAGAAGTTCGACATGAACAGGTCGTGCATCTCGCCGGTGTCGTGGTTGGGCCGGCTGAACCCGATGAAGTCGGCCGGGATCAACTTGGTGCCCTGGTGGATCAGCTGGTAGAAGGCGTGCTGGCCGTTGGTGCCGGGCTCGCCCCAGTAGACCTCGCCGCTCTGGTGGTCCAGCGGGGTGCCGTCCAGCCGGACCCGCTTGCCGTTGCTCTCCATGGTCAGCTGCTGCAGGTACGCGGCGAAGCGGTGCAGGTACTGCGAGTACGGCAGGATCGCGTGCGACTGGGCGCCGAGGAACGTGTCGTACCAGACGTTGATCAGGCCGAGCAGCGCCGGGACGTTGCGCTCGATCGGCTCGGTGCGGAAGTGCTCGTCGACCACGTGGTAACCGGCCAGCAGGTCGGCGAACTGCTCCTTGCCGATCGCGATCATCACCGACAGGCCGATCGCGGACGGCAGCGAGTACCGGCCGCCGACCCAGTCCCAGAAGCCGAACATGTTCTCGGTGTCGATGCCGAAGTCGGCCACCCGCTTGCTGTTGGTGCTGACCGCGACGAAGTGCTTGGCCACCGCGCCGTCGCCGGCCGCGTCGCCCAGGCCGGCCAGCAGCCAGGTGCGGGCCTCGGTGGCGTTGGTCAGCGTCTCCTGCGTGCCGAACGTCTTCGACGCCACGATGAACATCGTCGTCGCCGGGTCCAGGTCATGGGTCTTCTCGTAGAGGTCGGTGGGGTCGATGTTGGAGATGAAGCGGCACTCGATCTGCGGATCGGCGTACGCCTTGAGCGCCTCGTACGCCATCACCGGGCCGAGGTCGGAACCGCCGATGCCGATGTTGACCACGGTGCGGATGCGCTGGCCCGTGGCGCCGGTCCAGTCGCCCGAGCGGACCCGGTCGGTGAACGCGCCCATCCGGTCCAGCACCTCGTGCACCTCGGCCACCACGTCCTGCCCGTCGACCACCAGGGTGGCGTCGCGGGGCAGGCGCAGCGCGGTGTGCAGCACGGCGCGGTCCTCGGTGGTGTTGATGTGCTCGCCCGCGAACATGGCGGCGATCCGGTCGCGCAGGCCGGCCCGCTCGGCCAGCGCCGCCAGCGCCGCGATCACCTCGTCGGTGACCAGGTTCTTGCTGTAGTCGACGTACAGGTCGGCCACTTGGGCGGTGAGCTTCTGCCCGCGGTGCGGGTCGCTGTCGAACAGCTCCCTGAGGTGGACGCTCGAGAACTTCTCGGCGTGCCCCTGGACCGCCTGCCACTCGGCGCTGTCAGACACGTGCTCGCTCATAGCCTCTTCTTCCCGCCTCGAACCCGGACTGTCGATGTCATCGTGGCACGAATCGCGGGGGCACGCCGTGAATCCCCAGGGTGTTCGCGACCGCTTCACGCATGGCCGGGATGAGCTTCGCCGGGTCGTCGCCGGCCATCGTGCGGGCGGTCCGGAAACAGGCCATGGCGAGCTGCGCGGCCAGCGTCGCCAGCGCCGGTTCGGTGCCGTGCGCGCGCAGCACCGCGTCCATCCCGCCGGAGAGGCGGTCGAGTTTGCGGTTGCTGCGATCGGCCAGCTCCGGGTTCCCGGCCAGCAGACGTTCCCGCGCGGTGTACGCGGCGGGATCGCCCACGACCAGGTCGCCGATCGGCTCGAACAGCGTCCACAGGGCCTGCAGTGCCTCGGTCAGGGTGGCCGAGGGACGGCCGGGCGCCGTACGGGCCCGATCGACGAAATCCAGCAGGTGGACCTCGTCGGCGAAGACCACCTCCTGCTTGTCGCCGAAGTAGCGGAAGAACGTGGTGCGCCCGACCTCCGCCCGTTCCGCGATGTCGTTGACCGTCACCTGCGTGAATCCGCGCTCGGCGAAGAGCGCGAACGCGGCCGCGACGATCTGCTCCCGGGCCCGCTGCTGTTTGCGCTCGCGCAAGGTGAGATCCGCCATGCCTTTCAGCCTAGCGGACCGGCATCACGTCCCGTAAGGTACTGAGTACCTGCTCGAACGGAGACCCAACATGCCGACCATCCTGATGACCGGAGCCAGCCGCGGCCTGGGCCGGCGCGCGGCCGAGACGATGCTGCGGACCGATCCGGCACTGCGCCTTCTGGTGGTGGCGCGAGGCGAGACGCTGAGCCACCCGCGGGTCACCACGATCGCCGGCGACCTCGCGTCGCTCGACAGCGTGCGGAAGGTCGTCGCGGCCGTGGACGCGCCGCTGGACGGATTCCTGGGCAACGCCGGCGTGCAGATGACCACCGCCCGGACGACCACCGCCGACGGGCTGGAGACCACGTTCGCGGTCAACGTGCTGGCCAACTATGTGCTGGCCACGTCGCTGCCGTTCGCGTCGCCGGCCCGGATCGTGCTGACCGGCAGCGACGTCCACTTCGGCGACCTGCGGCACAACCTCGGGATCGTCCCGGCGCCGCGCTGGGCGCCCCCCGGGGAGCTCGCCCGGCCGAACGGCCAGAAGGGCCGGGGCGCGTACGCCACCAGCAAGCTGGCCGTGCTCTACCTGGTGCACGCACTCGCCGGGCAGCTGCCGGAGGGCGTCGATGTCTACACGTTCAACCCGGCGTTCACGCCCGGCACCGGCCTGGTGCGGGACAACCGGATCGGCGACGTGCTGTTCCGGCGGGTCTTCCCGCGGCTGCCGTTCGTCAACTCGGTCGACGCCGCCGGGGATCAGCTGGCGGCCGCGATGACCGGTCCGCGGCCGGGACCGTCCGGGTCTTACATCGATCGCACCTCGGTGACACCCTCGTCGGCCGAGTCGTACGACCCGGCCCGGGAGGCTTCGCTCTGGGACGCGGCCGTCCGCCTCACAGCCACCGCACAGACCGGCCACAGACCGGACGTAGCGATGCCGCCGAATCTGATGGCATGACTGTTGTGATGGAGCGGCCGCAGGTCGCATCGGAGCCCTCGCCGTCGCCGCCCCGGCGGAGCTGGGGACATCGGCCGGCTCTGATCGCCCTGCTCGCCGGGACGGCGCTGCTCTACCTGTGGAACCTCTCCGCGTCCGGCTGGGGCAACAGCTTCTATGCGGCGGCCGCCCAGGCCGGCGCGCAGAGCTGGAAGGCCTGGCTGTTCGGCTCGATGGACGCCGGCAACGCGATCACCGTGGACAAGCCGCCGGCGGCGATGTGGGTGATGGGTCTGTCGGCCCGGATCTTCGGCGTCAACAGCTGGTCCGTCCTGGCCCCTCAGGCGCTGATGGGCGTGGCGTCGGTGTTCCTGCTGTACCTGGCGGTGAAGCGCTGGTTCGGGCCGGTCGCCGGGCTGCTGGCCGGGTTGGCGCTGGCGCTGACACCGGTGGCGGTGCTGATGTTCCGCTTCGACAACCCCGATGCGCTGCTCACCCTGCTGATGACGGCGGGCGCCTACACGACCGTACGGGCGGTGGAGAAGGCGTCCTGGAAGTGGCTGGCGTTCACCGGGGTGCTGCTCGGGTTCGGATTTCTGACCAAGATGATGCAGGCGTTCCTGGTGCTGCCCGCGTTCGCGCTGGTGTACCTGGTGGCGGCGCCGACCGGCCTCGGCCGGCGGATCCGGGACCTGCTGATCGCCGGTGTCGCGCTGATCGTGTCGGCCGGGTGGTACGTGGCTCTGGTGTCGCTGTGGCCGGCCTCGTCCCGGCCGTACATCGCCGGTTCGACCAACAACTCGCTGTGGGAGTTGGCGTTGGGCTACAACGGCCTGGGCCGCATCTTCGGCGGGTCCGGCAACGGCGGGGGCGGCGGGGGCGGGCAGAACTCCTCGTTCGGCGGCTCGACCGGCATCGGTCGGCTGTTCGGCACCGCGATGGGCCTGGAGATCTCCTGGCTGCTGCCGGCGGCGCTGATCGCGCTGGTGACGGTGCTGGCGGCGACCTGGACGGCGCCGCGGACCGACCGGGCGCGGGCGGGGGCCGTCCTGTGGGGCGGCTGGCTGCTGGTGACCGGGCTGACGTTCTCATACATGAGCGGGACGATCCACCCGTACTACACGGTGGCGCTGGCCCCGGCGATCGCCGCCCTGGTGGCCATCGGCGGGCGGGTGCTGTGGCTGTACCGGCCCGCGTTCTGGGCCCGGCTGGTGCTGGCGGCGATGGTGCTGGCGTCCGGCGTGTGGGCCTGGATCCTGCTCGGCCGGGTCGACTGGATGCCGGGTCTGCGCTGGGGCGCGCTGGTGGTCTCGGTCCTGGCCGCGGTCGCGGTGGCGGGTCTCCGTCTGGGGCGGATGGCCGTGGTGGCGGCGCTGATCGCGGTGCTGTCGGCGGGTGCGGGCACGGCGGCGTACGCCGGGGCCACGGCGTCGGTGGCGCACACCGGCTCGATCCCCTCGTCCGGGCCGGCCGGCGTCTCGTCCGGCGGGATGGGCGGGATGGGCGGCGGCGGCACTCGTCCCACCGGCGGTCCGGGGTCGACCTCCACCGGCACAGGCACCGGGACCGGGACCGGCACCGGAACCGGCACCGGCACCGGCACCTCGGGCACGTCGTCGTCCACCGGCACCGCGGGCTCGGCCCCGACCGGCGGAGGCGCGGGTGGTGGCCAGAGCTCGAACAGCGCGCTCACCGCGCTGCTCAAAGCCGGCACGACGAAGTGGTCGGCCGCGATCAGCGGCGCCACCTCGGCCGCCGAGCTCGAGCTCGACTCCGGCACGTCGGTGATCGCCTTGGGCGGCTGGAACGGCAGTGACCCCTCCCCCACCCTGGCCCAGTTCAAGGCATACGTGGCCGCGGGTCAGATCCACTACTACATCTCCGGCGGCGGAATGGGCGGCGGTGGCAGTGCCGGTGGCGGGTCCAGCCAGTCGTCGCTGATCGCCGAGTGGGTGGCGGCGCACTACACGGCCAAGACGGTCGGCAGCTCGACGGTCTACGACCTGACGGCCGCCGCCACCAGCTGACGGCGGAGTCCCGCGGCGCCCGTACCCGATCCCCGGGTACGGGCGCTGTCGTGCGCCGGCGGAGCGCACCATCCCCGTACGTTGGTCCCGCTCCGGCGTCAGCCGGATCTCCGATGGAGGCGAGCAGATGAACCACGACGAGATGACCGGGATCGCGCGGCGCAACCTGCTGGAGGTCTTCGGCCGGATCACGCAGCTGTACACGCTCCTCGACGCCGGAGTGTTGTCGAGATCCAGCAGCAGAAGCGTCCTCGCCGGTCAGACATGGACGGGCGAGGAGGGGGCGCTCTCGTGGCCGGCCCGGTCGAGTTCGCTCAGGCAGTACGTGCCCGGTCCTGGCGCCCGTACGGCCGTGGCCCGGCCGCCCGTGGCGACCAGCGCGGCCGCCCGCCCGTCGGAGCGGTAGAGCGCCCAGCCCGCCGGGGACGACCCCGATCCGGCCTGCCAGTCGAAGTCCACCACCCCCGCCGCGGTCCGGCGGGGCGCGACCGGCCGCGGCGACGGCGGCGGGACGGCGACCGGCCCGCCGACCACCGGAGCCAGCGCCGGGGCGGCGTAGTGGGCCGTGCGGTAGCGGGTCACCGCGCCCAGACGGTCGGTGCGGACCGATTTCGCGCTGAAGTGGATGGTGCCGTCGACCCCGTACCGGTCGTTGAGGGCCATCTCCTTGTCCAGCATCGACGGGTCGCTCCAGTCGCCCTTCTCACCCACGCGGTAGTCGGCCATGCCGATGTAGAGCTTGACGCCGGTGCCCTTGACCACCGCCGCCCACCACGGCAGCAGCTTGGCGTAGTCGGCCTTGGCGAACCCGATCGTCCAGTACAGCTGGGGCGCGATGTAGTCCACCCAGCGGTTGCGTACCCACGTCCGGGTGTCGGCGTAGATCGCGTCGTAGCTCTCCAGGCCGGCCGTGGCCGAGCCGGCCGGGTCGGTGGAGGCGTTGCGCCAGATGCCGAACGGGCTGATGCCGAAGGACACCCAGGGCTTCAGCGCCTTGATCCGGTCGTGCAGCTCGTGCACGAACGTCGACACGTTCGACCGCCGCCAGGTCGCCTTGCTCCGGCCGCCGCCGTACTCGGCGTAGCTGGCGGCGTCGGGGAAGTCCTGGCCCGTCTGGGGATACGGGTAGAAGAAGTCGTCGAAGTGGACGCCGTCGATGTCGTACTTGCGCACCGCCTCCAGGATCGAGTCCTCCACGAAGCGGCGCGCGTCCGGGTTGCCGGGGTCGTAGTAGAACCGCCCGGCCGGGCCGGTGGGATAGGCGATCGCCCAGTCGCGGTGGCTGCGCAGCGGATGGCCGGGCGCCAGCTTGGTGAAGTCGGCGCCGGCGCCCTTGGGGCCGGGCTGGCTGCCGCGGTACGGGTTGAACCAGGCGTGGAACTGCAGTCCCCGCTTGTGCGCCTCGTCGACCATGAACGCCATCGGGTCCCAGCCCGGCCCGACGTTGTCGCGCCGGCCGGTCAGCCACTCCGACCACGGGGCGTACGCGGACGGCCAGAACGCATCCCCACTCGGCCGTACGTGCACGAAGATCGCATTGTGGTGCTGCGCCACGGCCAGGTCCAGCCACCCGAGGTACTCGGCCTTCACCGTCGCCTCGGGCAGTCCCGGCCGGCTGGGGAAGTCGATGTTGTTCACCGTGGTCAGCCACATGCCCCGCAGGTCGCGCTCGGCCGTCGCCGGCGCCCCGCCGCACTGCCCGGCCACCTCGACGCCCCCGGTCAGCGCGGCCGGCGCGACCGGCTGGGCCCCCGGCGGCTGGTAGAGCGCGGCCCGGAACAGGCCGAACCCGAGGGCGGCGACCGCGACCACGGCCACCGTGACGATGGCGATGACGCGAACCGGCGGCCGTCTCATGGCCACCAGTGTGCCCGGTCGGTCGAAACGGCCCGACGGTCGTAGAGTCCGACGGGTGACGGTGATCGTGGTGGGTGCCGGGATCGCGGGCCTGGCCTGCGCCCGGGAGCTTCTGGACGCGGGCGAACCGGTCCGGGTGGTCGAACGGGGCCGGGTGGTCGGCGGGCGCCTGGCCAGCCGGCGGGTGGACGGGCGGTACGCGGACATCGGCGCGGGCTACCTGACCGCCGACGACCACGGCTTCCAGGGCCTGCTGGACGGCTGGCGGATCCGCGGCCTGGCCGTGCCGTGGACCGACACGCTCCGCGTCTACGGGCCGGACGGGACGAAACCCCGCGGCGAGGCCGGCCCGATGCGCTGGGCCGCGGCCGGCGGGCTGCGCAGCCTGGCCGAGGACCTGGCGGCCGAGCTCGACGTGACGCTGCAGCACGAGGTCCGTGCGGTCGGACCGGGCCCGGTGGTGGACGGCGAGCGGGTGGACGCGGTGGTGCTGGCGATGCCGGGACCGCAGGCGCGGCGGCTGCTCGGGCCGGACGCGGCCGGGCTCCGGGCGGCCGCCGGTCGTCAAAGGTGGTCACCGGCGCTGGCCGCGGTGCTGGGTTACCGGGAGCGGCGCTGGCCCGAGTTCCACGCCGCGTTCGTCAACTCCGATCCCGTACTGGCGAAGGTCTTCGACGACGGCGACCGTCGCGGCGACCGGGCCCCGTACCTGGTCGCGCACACCACGCCCGGGTACGCCGGCGACCACCTGGACGATCCGCAGGCCGCCGCGGGGGCGATCGAATCGGCCGTACGGACGCTGCTGGACCTGCCCCCGGCCGAGTCGGTCTTCGTGCACCGCTGGACGTACGCCCAGCCCGAACCCGGCGAGGGTGAGTTCGCCCGCGACAGCGACCTGTACCTGGCCGGCGACGCCTTCGGCAAGCCGCGGGTGCAGACCGCCTGGAAGTCCGGCCGGGCCGCGGCCCGCGCCATCCTTCAGAGCAGGGAGCGGTAGACCGCCATCGTGTCCTCGGCGATGGTCGCCCAGGAGAACTTCTCCACCGCCCGCCGCCGCCCGGCCAGGCCCATCTCCCGGGCCCGGTCCGGGTCCCGGACCAGTTCGGTCAGCTTGGCCGCCAGGTCGTCGACGAACCGGTCGGGGTAGACCGGGGTGCCGGTGCCGTCCTGCAACTGCTCGATCGGCACCAGCAGGCCGGTCTCGCCGTCCGACACCACCTCGGGGATGCCGCCGGTGGCGGTGGCGACCACGGCCGTCTCGCAGGCCATCGCCTCGAGGTTCACGATGCCCATCGGCTCGTAGATGGACGGGCAGACGAAGACCGTGGCGTGCGTGAGCACCTGGATGACCTCGTGCTTGGGCAGCATCTCCTGCACCCAGATGACGCCCTCGGGGTCGCGGGCGCCGCGCAGCTGGATGGCCAGCCCCTCGACCTCGGCCGCGATCTCCTTGGTGTCGGGCGCCCCCGCGAGCAGCACGATCTGCGTCTCCGGCGGCAGGTCGTGGCAGGCCCGCATCAGGTACGGCAGGCCCTTCTGCCGGGTGATCCGGCCGACGAAGACCACACTCGGCCGGCTTCGATCGATGCCGAGCCGGTCCACCACGTCGGTGCCGGAGTCGGGCTGGTACAGAGACGTGTCGATGCCGTTGTAGACGACCCGGATCTTCGACTCGTCGACGCTCGGGTAGGCGGTGAGCACGTCCCGCTTCATCCCCTCGGACACGGCGATGACGGCGTCCGCGTTCTCGATGGCGGTGCGCTCGCAGAACGACGAGAGCGCGTACCCGCCGCCGAGCTGCTCGGCCTTCCACGGCCGCAGCGGCTCCAGGCTGTGGGTGGTCACCACGTGCGGGACGCCGTGCAGCAGCTTGGCGGTGTGGCCGGCGAGGTTCGCGTACCAGGTGTGGCTGTGCACGATGCCGGTGCCGGCGCACCCGGCCGCCATCTCCAGGTCCACGCCCATCACCCGCAGGGCCGCGTTGGCCCCGGCCAGCTCGGCCGGTTCCGGGTAAGCGGTCACCCCGGGCTCGGCGCGCTCGGCGCCGAAACAGTGCACGCGCACATCCGCCAGCGGGCGCAGATCGCGGGCCAGGTACTCCAGGTGGACGCCGGCGCCGCCGTAAACCTCCGGCGGGTACTCCCGGGTCAGCAGATCGACGCGCAGCTGATTCACGTCCGCAGGATAGTCGTTTCCGGACGCGGCCGCCGCGCTCGTCTCGCGCCCGCGCCGGACGATTTGGGGCCAGCCGCAACTTATTACTTCGGCTGGTGCTTGTGCGGTCGGAACACTAGCGTTCGTTATCATGGCAGTGAAGGTGCTCGCGATCGTTCTGGCCGGCGGCGAAGGCAAGCGCCTGATGCCCCTCACGGCGGACCGGGCCAAACCCGGCGTCCCGTTCGGCGGTATCTACCGCATGATCGACTTCGTTCTCTCGAACCTCGCCAACGGCGGGTACCTGAAGATGGTCGTGCTGACCCAGTACAAATCGCACTCGCTGGACCGGCACATCTCCAAGACGTGGCGGATGTCGACCCTGCTGGGCAACTACGTCACCGCGGTGCCGGCGCAGCAGCGGCTCGGCCCGCGCTGGTTCGCCGGGTCGGCCGACGCCATCTACCAGAGCCTGAACCTGATCTACGACGAGAACCCGGACTACGTCATCGTGTTCGGCGCCGACCACATCTACCGGATGGACCCGCGGCAGATGGTCAACGACCACATCGCGTCGGGGGCGGCGGTGACGGTGGCCGGTATCCGCCAGCCGAAGTCGATGTCCGACCAGTTCGGTGTGATCGACGTCGACGCGGACAACCCGCGGCAGATCAAGGCCTTCCGGGAGAAGCCGAAGGACGTCGAGGGTCTGCCCGACTCGCCCGACGAGATCTTCGCGTCGATGGGCAACTACGTCTTCACCGCGCGGGCGCTGATCGAGGCGGTCGTCCAGGACGCGCAGGACCCGGATTCGAAGCACGACATGGGCGGCAACATCATCCCGATGCTGGTCGCGCGGCACGAGGCCAACGTCTACGACTTCCGCGAGAACGACCTGCCCGGCGCGACCGAGCGGGACCGCGGGTACTGGCGCGACGTGGGGACGCTGGACTCCTTCTACGAGGCCCACATGGACCTGATCGCGACCACGCCGATCTTCAACCTGTACAACCACGAGTGGCCGATCTTCACCAACTACGGTTCCTGGCCGCCGGCGAAATTCGTGCACGGGTACGACGACCGCCAGGGCCGCGCGGTGGAGTCGATGATCTCCCCCGGTGTGGTCGTGTCCGGTTCGCTGGTCAGCCGGTCGGTGGTGTCGCCGAACGTCCGGATCAACTCCTGGGCCAGTGTCGAGGGGTCGGTGCTGATGGAGGGCGTCCAGGTGGGCCGGCGGGCGATCATCCGGCGGGCGATCCTGGACAAGAACGTGATCGTGCCCGAGGGCGCCCAGATCGGCGTCGACCTCGACCGCGACCGCAAGCTCTACACCGTCTCCGACTCCGGCATCGTGGTCATCGGCAAGGGACAGCGGGTCGAGCTGTAGTCACCGTTTGTCCTTGAGGGTGGCCGAGGGGGACTCGCCGTAACGCTCGCGGTAGGCGATGGCGAACCGGCCGAGGTGGGTGAAGCCCCACCGGAACGCCACCTCGCTCACGCTGGTCTGCCACGGGTCGGAACGGACGAGTTCGGCGTGCACCCCGTCCAGCCGCAGTCGGCGCAGGTAGGCCATCGGGGCGACGCCGACGTGCTGCTTGAACGACTCCTGGAGCAGCCGCACGCCGACCCCGGCGATCTCGGCCAGGTCGGCGGCGGCGTACGGGCGCCACGGTTCGGCGTGCATGGCGTCGAGCGCCCGCTTGACCGGGCGGGGGCGGTGCGGGCCCTGCAGTCCGGCTGGTTCCTCGCCGTACGGGTGTTCCACGCTCAACGCCAGCCCGCTGATGACCAGATCGCGCCACCGGGCGGCCATCTGCGGCAGCGAACCCAGCCCGTCCGGCCCGAGCAGTTCGGCGTGCAGCAGCCGGACCAGCGAAACCCAGGTCCGCCCGGGCCCACCGGCCAGGTCGAAGCTCGCGCCCAGCGGCATCGGCGTGACCACCTGGCGGTCCAGGGCGGCGTCGAACTCGCGTTCCAGCGCCGACCGTTCCACCTTGACGCTGAACAGCCGGCAGTCCCCCGACCAGAACAACTCGATGGCCCCGACCGGCCGGAACACGGCGGCCCGGGCCGGGCCGGCGGCCACCTCGGTGCCGCGGTGCCGGGACTCGAGCGAGCCGGTCACCGGGGCGAGCACGTGGTACGCGGTTTCCAGGTCGCCCATGGTGATCCGCATGTCGGTGCCGTAGCTGATCTCGCCGACCGTGACCGGCCCGAGCGTCACCACGTCCCCGGCGAAGGCGAAGGACGCCGCGTCGCCGACCGGCCCCGCCTGCAACGGCCCGTAGAACATGGCGCGGCAGAACTCCCGGGCCTGGTCCACGTCGGTGGTTCGCAGTGTGGTCCGGACGGGAACCTCCGGACCGGGCGGCCCGGAACCGCGAAAGCGACCGGCCGCTTCCATGCCGTCCACCATAGACCCGGACGGTGCCCCGGACCGGCCCCGATCAGGCGACGGCGGCGACCGGCCAGGAGTACTCGGTGACGGCGCCGCCGCGGATGTCCACCTCGGCCAGCGGGGTGACCGGGTCCCGCCAGACGGTGTAGTGGCCGGCGGGCAGGCTGTCGATCACCATGCTCCAGCACACGCCGCCCCGCACGTACCGGGCGCGGACGGCGGCGTGCCGGCGGTCGGCCGGGTCGCCGATCGGGCTGACCTCGATCTCGTGGCCGTGCAGCGAGCCCGGCGTGTGGACGATCAGCGCGCCGATCCCGGCCCCGATGTTGAGGACGACCGTGCCCTGCCCGCTGGGCGCGAGCGTGTGGTGGTGGTGCGCCCCCGCGTTCATGCCTGCCTCCGCTCCGCGGCTCGGCCATCGTCCGCCGTCGTGGTCGAGACCGTAGCCTCCCCGCACCCGCTCACGGGTTGTCGAACCCGTCGAACGGCAGGCCCAGGTACGGGAAGTGCTTGAGCGCCTTGGCACTGACGTTCTTCGGGGTCAGCCCCTGCTCCACCTGGGTCGCCGCCGCGTCCGGCTTGAACGTCTCGTCGACCAGCGGGAAGGTCGCCCCGGCAATGGCCCGGACCGAGATCGAGACGACGTCGTCGACGATCCGGCGGCCGTTGGGGAAGCCGGCCAGGTCGCCGCCGAGGATGCCGAACGGGTTCTCGTCCTTGCTCGGTGGAACCACGGTGTTGAGCCGCAGCATGTCCGCCTGCACCTCGCCGGTACTGTTCTGGAACTGGTCGATCAGCCCGTCGGGGATGCCGGTGAGCAGGATGGCGAGCAGGTCGGCCCGCGGCGTCCCGGCCTTGTCGAGCGCGGCCAGGTTGTCGAAGAGCCCCGGGTACAGGGTCGGCAGCAGCGACGCCAGCTCGGGCTGGGCGACGAACCCGGCGAAACGCTTGTCGTCACTCGGCGGCAGGCTGTTGAACAGGTCCTTCTGCGACATCGGGATGATGACCTCGTTGACCAGCGGGTTGCCCAGCCGCGACACCTGCACCTGCGGGCCGACCTCGACGTCGGCGTTGGCGGCGCCGCCCTGGCGGACCTGCACCTGGCGGCGGCTGGCGGAGGTCCACACGCCGATCACCGCGCCCGGGTCGCGGCCGCGCACCTTCTTCGTGCCGTCCCGGCGCACCATGTGTGTGGGCATCTGCACGGCGATCGAGTGCACGTTGAGCTTGTCGGTCGCGTTGACCGGGTTGCCCGGGCCCTTGAACAGCGTCCTGCCGATCAGGTGCTTGTCCTGGAAGGGCCGCAGCGTGCCGAGGTCGAAGATGGCGCCGAGGTCGACGAAGAACATGTCGGCACGCTGCCCGGCGAACACCGTCTCGCCCGTCTTCAGCTTGTGCACGGCGTCGCCGGCGAGCTTGCCGTAGTCCGGAATGGACAGCGGGCCCACGTTGCACGGCGGGCAGGGCAGCTTGGCCGCCAGCACGGTGGCCTTGCCGTGGGCGTCGACCCGGGTGACCGAGTAGAACTGCCGCCGGTTCCAGTTCTCGCTGTCCAGCGACTCGATCGGGCCGGTGTTGTAGAGGAAGGTCTTGTCGTTGCGCAGCTCGGTGCGGAACCGGAACTGGTACGTCACGTCGGGCCGGGCGTCGCCGTTCGAGTCGATGTGAATCTCGTACAGCACGTCGTCGCCGAACTCGAAGAAGTTCGGGCCGCCGGCCGGCAGCTGCAGCGGCACGTAGTTGGCGATGAGGGTGACCGTGTCGGGCTTGTCGGGGCTGACGAACGCGTACAGGTCGGAGCTGTCCGCGACCGGATCCTTGCTGATCTCCGGCGCTTCACGGTGCGAAGACATGCGTCGTGGGTCCTTCGGGTCAGGGGAGCGTGACGGCTTTGAGCACGGCGGCGAGCAGCTTGGCGTCCTTCAGGGTGACCTTGGAGGAGCCGGTGAACACGTCGAAGGTGCCCGTACGGGCGTCGCGCAGCGAGATCACCAGGGGCTGACCGGCGGCGGCTTTCGGCCTCTCACCGGCCACGCTGAGACCGGCCACGCCGGCCGTGGTGGCGCCCACGCCGACCGTGGCCGCGATGGTCAGGACCTTACGGCGGGAGAAGCGGGAAACCGCCCGATGGCCGTGGACTCGGCTCATGCCCTGCCCTTCGTGAAGCTGGGAGACTCTGACGCCCATCAGTACGGAACGGGCCCGGAACCGGTTCAACTCCGGGCGTCGCGACGGCGGCGGATCCGCACCAGAGCCATCCCGGCGGCCACGGCGACGATCACCAGCAGCGCACCGGCGACGATCTCGCGGCCCAGATCGGCCTTCCAGTTGGTCTGCGAGGACACCGGGGACAGCGCCGGCGCGGCGGCCGCGTCGACGGCGGCGGCGGGCGGGGCGGCCGACGTGGCGGGCGCCGCCGCGGCGGCCGTCGACGGGGGCGCGGCGGCCGAGGATCGCCGGGCCGCGGGAGTCGTCCGGGCCGGAGCCACCACGGCCTTGCGGGCGGCGGCGGCCCTGATCATCAGGTCGGAGCACGAATAGTACGTGTCGGGCGTGCTGGTCGTCTGCCACACGATGTACAGCACGTGCCGCCCCGAGCGGTCGGCCGGCAGCTTCCCGCTCATCCGGTACGCCCCGCCGGACAGCTTCGGCTGGTTGACGGTCAGGATCGGGCTCGACGTCAGGTCGCCCCAGCCCAGCGGCTTCTCCGGGTCGTACCCGGCCTTGGTCAGGTAGATCCGGAACTTGCCTTCGTGCGGGATGGTCGCCTGGTAGACCACGCTGAAGGTGCCGCCCGCGGTCAGCGTGGTGCTGGGCCAGTCCGTCCGGGGCAGATCGAGGCCCTTGTACGCGGCCAGCCCGCCGCTGCACAGCTTCCCGTCCGGGATCGCCGACTTGTCGTTGCCGTTCACGTTCGGCACCCGCAGGTTGTCGAACGAGCCGAACGCCTGACCGTTCGCCTTCTTCGCCGCCACGCAGGCGGCCGTGCCGGTTTCCTCGCCGCCGGACGCGCAGGCCGCGGTCCGGCTGATCGGCTGGGTCGGCGCACCGTGCGCGAACGCGGGAACGGCGAGGGCGGCACCGGACAGGGCGGCAACGGCCGCGGCGGCGGCCAGACGGGCGAATCTGGTCACGAATGGTCCCCTATCGCATGGGTTCTCCGCGCCGTCCGGAGGACCAGGCGCCGGGGGAAGCACAGCCAGGGGACAATACGAAGATCGGCCGCGAGTCGTTCAAAGACGCGGCCGCACGATATTGGAGGAGACATGGACAAGCCCGACGTCGGCCCCATCGAGGGTGAGCCGCCCGCCGAGCTGGTGATCGAGGACCTCACCGTCGGCGACGGCGACGAGGCCAAGCCCGGTCACCTCGTGACCGTGCACTACGTGGGGGTGGCCCACTCGTCCGGCAAGGAGTTCGATGCCTCGTACAACCGGGGTAAGCCGTTCCAGTTCTCGCTGGGTGGTGGCCAGGTCATCGGCGGCTGGGATCAGGGCGTGGCCGGCATGAAGGTGGGCGGGCGGCGCAAGCTGACCATCCCGCCGCACCTGGGTTACGGCTCCCGCGGGGCCGGTGGCGCGATCAAGCCGAACGAGTCGCTCATCTTCGTGGTGGACCTTCTCGGCGTGCAGTGAGCATCGGCCGGCAGGCCGGGCGGGCCGGAGCGGGCATCGCCCGGTCCGGCCCGCGCACGTCCGAGGGGTTCGCGGCGGGCCGGCCGAACTCGGCCGGATCGCCACTGTCACCGATCGGGATCATCGCGTCCCCTTCAGGTCAGCGCAGCTCGACTCGTCCGGCAGCAGAGGCCGGAACACCACCGTCCACTGCTTCCCGCCGGAAGTCCAGGGGGTGATCGACTTGGCCTTCTCCGCCGCCGACCACACCGCCTTGGCCTGGTCGCCGGAAGCCACCGCGCAGCTCACGTTGCCGGTCAGCGACGTGCCCGGCAGCGCCGGACCGGGCCAGGCCAGCGCGGCCGGCTGGGTGGGCAGGCCGTCCTGCGGCTTGACGTACGGGCGGACCAGCCCGGCGACCGCCGCCGGCACGTACGGCTGGGCGGCCGGCATGCCCCTGGCGGCGGACAGGTCGGTGACCTCCTGGACGAACGCCGCCAGTTTGGCCCGGGCGGCGCGCTGGGCCGGGGTCAGCCGGGGGTCGTCCGGTGACGCCTCGGTGAGCGCCACGGCCGACACCGACCTGGTTCCGGCCGCCGTGCCCACGGTGATCCGGGTGGTCGGCGCGTCGGCCACCCCGGGCTGCCCCAGGTCGGCGCCGGACCCGACCCCGGCCGCGGTCGCCTTGTCCACCAGCTGCTGCACCAGCGCCGGATCGGCCTGTTGAACGAGCAGGTTGGGCAGGGCCGCGGCGGGATAGATGGACGGCACCGGTCCATGGGTGATCAGCCGGCCGTCGCCGTACACGCTGACCACCGGCACGCGGCCGATCTGCTGGTCCGGAGCCATGAACCCGCCGACCCGCTCGATCCGCAGCACCAGCGCGTCCGGATCGGCGGTGGCGGCGGGCGCGTCGGACGGTGAGGCGGACTCGCCCGGCACGCCGGCGCCGTCCACCCGCGCGCAGGCGCCGAGCAGGAACAGGGTCACGGCGGCCAGCGCCGTCCACGATCCGCGAAGTCTGGTCATGCCCGGTCTGACGATCGAAGTGCCCGGTTGGTTCCCCGATCAGTCGAAAACGATGGCGACTTTTCCGCTCGTACCGGCGTCGGCCAGTCGGTAGGCCGCGCCGGCGTCGGACAGCGCGAACCGGTCGGTGACCGTGACGTCCGGTCGCAGGTTCCACCGGACCAGGTTCTCCAGCAGCTCCGACATGTGCCGCAGCGAGGTCACCCACGATCCGTGCAGCGTGATCTGGCGGTGGATGAGCTCCTGGGAGACGTCCAGGGTCACCTGGCCGCCCTCCCCCACGAACGCGCAACGCCCCCAGGTGCGGGTGCTGCGCAGGGCCAGCAACCGGGCCTGGGCGCTGCCGGAGCAGTCGATGGACGCCTCGACGCCCCGGCCGCCGGTGAGGTCGGCGACCATCTCCCCGGCATCGTCGCCGGCCTCGACCGCGTGGTCGACCAGTCCGAGGTCCTTGGCCAGGGCGAGCCGCTCGGGGGACACGTCGGTGCCGATGATCCCGCCGGCGCCGAGCGCGCGGCCCAGCATGCCCGCGGCCAGCCCGACCGGGCCCAGGCCGGTGATCAGCAGCCGGTCCCGGCCGGACACGCCCAGCCTCAGCAGACCCTGGTAGGCGGTGCCGAACCCGCACGAGACCAGCGCCCCGTCGAGGTAGGACAGCTCGTCCGGCAGCGGCAGGCAGGTCCGCTCCTCGGCCAGCAGGTACTCGGCGTGGCCGCCGTCGCGCTGCCAGCCGTACGCGGCCCGGTAGGACGACGTGCACCCGATCATGTACCCGGCCCGGCACTCGTCGCAGACCCCGCAGCCGGCGATGTGGTAGACCGCGACCCGGTCCCCCACCTCCAGGCGCCGGCAGTCCGGCCCGACCGCGACCACCTGGCCGGCGGGCTCGTGCCCGGCGACCACGTTCTGGTACGCCTCGGGCCCGTGGCCCAGGTGCTCGCGGTAGATGGCCCGGATGTCGCTGCCGCAGATCGACGACGCCTTCATCGCCAGCAGCACCTGCCCGGGACCCGGCTCCGGCACGTCCTTCTCGACGTGCTCGACGGTGCTGTTCCCGGGCAGGCGGACGCCGTTCATCAGGGTCATGGAGCCGACCCTACTTACTTGACGGAACCGAGGGACAGGCCCTGGACCAGCTTGTCCTGGGCGGCGAAGCCGGCGATCAGCACCGGCAGCGAGACCACGAACGCGGCCGCGCAGAGCTGCGCCAGGAAGAGGCCCTGGCTGGTGACGAAACTGGTCAGGAACACCGGCGCGGTCTCGGCCACGGTGGCCGTCAGCACCCGGGCGAACAGCAGTTCGTTCCAGCTGAAGATGAAACAGATCAGCGCGGTGGCGGCGATCCCCGGCATGACCACCGGCGCGATCACCGAGCGCATGGTCTTGGTCAGGTTCGCGCCGTCCATCTGCGCCGCTTCCAGCATCTCCACCGGCACCTCGGACAGGAACGAGCGCATCATCCACACCGCAATCGGCAGATTCATCGAGGTGTAGAAGATGATCAGCAGCCAGATGTTGTCCAGCAGCCCGGCCCACTGGGCGAACAGGTAGATCGGCAGCAGACCGGCGACCACCGGAAGCATCTTGGTGGACAGGAAGAAGAACAGCGTGTCGGTCCACTTGCGGACCGGTTTGATGCTCAGGGCGTACGCCGCCGGGATGCTGAGCACGAGCACCAGCGCCGTCGACAGGACGCTGGCGGTCAGCGAGTTGAGCAGCGGCGGCCACGGGCTGGCGCCGCCGGTGAAGAACTCGCGGTACCCGGCCAGGGTCAGCGGCGCGAAGACGGCCGGCGGGTTCTTGGCCGCGTTGGCCTCACTGTGGAAGGAGGTCAGCACCATCCACACGACGGGCAGCACGAACAGGATCCCGACGACCCAGGCCAGGAACGAGAGCCAGGGTCCGCCCCGGCTCTTCTTCCTCGGCTCGGCTCCGGGGGCGGTGCGGGCAGGGGCAGCGGTTCGAGCGGTGGTCGTACTCATCGGCCCGGGTCCTCCCTGAACAGCGACGAGACCGTCCGCAGGGCGAAGGTCGCGATGATGATGGTGCCGATCACGACGATCACGGCTGCCGCGGACGCGCGTCCGTAGTCGTGCGCCTGATAGAAGATCTGATAGATGGTGTACGGCAGGTTGGCCGTGCCCAGTCCCCCGGACGTGATGGTGAAGACGGCGTCGAAGTTCTGCACGATGTAGATCGAGCCGAGCAGCGCGCCCAGTTCCAGGTACTGCCGCAGGTGCGGCAGCGTCATGCTGCGGAAGATCTGCCAGCTGTTGGCGCCGTCGATCCGGGCCGCCTCGATCACGTCGAGCGGACGCCCCTGCAGGCCGGCCAGCAGGATCAACATCATGAACGGGGTCCACTGCCAGACCAGGGCGAAGATGACCGACCACAGCGGGGCGTCGCTGATCCAGTCCGGCTGCGGCGGGTTGCCCGAGCCGAAGAGCTTCCAGATCGCGGTGAGGGCGCCGTTGAACAGCCCGTACTCCGGGTTGAAGAGAGCGTGCTTCCAGATCAGCGCGGCCGCCACCGGGACCACCAGGAACGGCGCGATCATCATCGTCCGGACCGCGCCCCGGCCGTGGAACTTGCGGTCCAGCAGCAGCGCGATGCCCAGCCCGAGCAGCACGCTGATCAGCACCACGCCGACGGTCAGCAGGATGGTGGTCCAGACCGCGTCGCGCATGTTCTCGTCGGTGAAGACCCGCTTGAAGTTGTCGAGGCCGGCGAAACCGCGTTCGTCCGGGTAGTACGCGTTCCAGTTCATGAACGAGATGACCAGGGTGGCCACGAACGGCAGCTGAGTCACGATGATCATGAAGACCAGGGCCGGCAGCAGCGGCGCGCGGCGGACCCACGCGGCGCCCCGGCGCACGGAGTTGGAGGGCCGCGGCGTGTCGACGCGGCCGCCGGTCCTCTCGGCAACGGATGTCATGGCGAACCTCCTGATCAGCCCGCGCGGGATTGGTAGCGCTCGGATACGTCGTCGGCCAGTTTCTGGCCCCGTTTCAGCGCCGAGGACACGCTCATCTGGCCGGCGATGGCCGAGCTGACGTACTGCGACACCTGGGTGCCGAGGTCGGTGAACTCGGGGATGTCGACGAACTGGATGCCGATCGCCGGTCGCGGCTGCGTCCCCGGGTTACGCGGGTCGGCGCTGGAGATCGCGTCCTCGGTCGGCTGGGCGAACGCGGCCGCCTCCTTGAGGTAGTCCGGGTTCTGGTACGTCGAGGCCCGCTTGCCGGCCGGCACCCGGGACCAGCCGAGCTGTGAGCCGACCAGTTCCTCGTACTGCTTGCTGGACGCCCAGGAGATGAACTTCCAGGCGTTCGCCTTCTTCTGGCTGGCCTCCTGGATGCTCCACGACCACGCGTACAGCCAGCCCGAGCTCGCGGTCTGCTGCACCGGGGCGGCGACGTAACCGATCTTGCCCTTGACCGGGGAGCCGGTGGCCTCCAGCGAGCCCGCCGCGCTGGTCGCGTCGTACCACATGGCGGTGTTGCCCTGGACCATGTTGTTGAGGCACTCGGTGAAGCCGGCCTGCGGGGCGCCGTTCTCGCCGTGCGCCCGGACCAGGTTCACGTAGAACTGGGTGGCCGCCGTGAACGCGGGCGAGTCGACCTCGGCGTTCCAGTTCTTGTCGAACCAGGTGCCGCCGAAGGTGTTCACCACGGTGGTCAGCGGCGCGAAGATCTGGCCCCAGCCGGGCTGGCCGCGCAGGCAGATGCCGCGCATGCCCTGCTGCTTGCCGTCGACCTGGGCGGCGATCTGCGCGACCTGCTGCCAGGTCGGCTTGGCCGGCATCTGGATCCCGGCCGCGTCCAGCACGTCCTTGCGGTACATCAGGAACGACGACTCGCCGTAGAACGGCTCGCCGTAGATCTTGCCGTCGTCGGCGGTCATCGACTTGGTCATCGGCGGCAGGATGTCCGACTGGTTGAACTGGGTGTCGGCGTTGATGTACCCGTCGAGCGGGGCGATCCACTTCGACTTGGCGTAGATCGGGATCTCGAAGTTGCTCAGTGAGGCCACGTCGTACTGGCCGGCCTGGCTGGAGAACTCCTGGCTGATCTTGTCACGGACGTCGTTCTCGGGGAGCACGGTGAAGTTCACACCGATCCCGGTCTGCTTGGTGAAGTTGTCCGCGGTCAGCTTCTGCAGGTCGATCATCTGCGGGTTGTTCACCATCAGGACGTCGATGCTGTTGGCGCCGCCGCCCCCGGCGCTGTTACCGCCCCAACCCGCGCACCCGGACATCAGTCCGGTGACGAGCAGGAGTGCGGCGGACGCGGACGTTGCCGCGCGGACACGTGCACGTGGCATGGAGCCTCCCCGGCGAGGCGGACCTGGATCACCGATTCCATGCGAAACCGGTAACACACCGGGCATCAGTACATGCCTATGATCGACAGGATGTCAACCGCTCGTCACGTGCTGTGGCATAAAGCGGGATCGATCCGACGGGGACGGTTCTACCTGGCCACGCGCGCGTCCCGCCCGCGGACGGAGACCTCGTCACCGGGGACCAGTTGCCGGCCACGCCGGACGTCGACCTCGCCGTTGACCGTCACGTCGCCCGAAGCGATCAGTATCTTGGCCTCGCCGCCGGTCTCGATGAGATCGGCCAGTTTCAGGAACTGTCCGAGTCGGATCATGTCGCCGCCGATCGGCACTTCGCGCATGCCGCCATCATGCCGAAGTCCCGGGATTTTTTTCGTGCGGGGGTTGAACCATTCGACCGCGGGATCCGAACTACGGGTCGTGAGGAACCTGATCCTGGCCCGACGCGCCGGCGTTCTGGTCACCGCGGCCGCTGGGGGCGTGCTGCTGGTGACCAGCCCGGCGCTGGCCGACGTCACGGTGAACCCGCCCACGGCTCCGCAGGGCGAGGGCGCCGATCTGGCGTTCCACATCACCAACAGCGGCTCGCAGCCGATCACCGCGCTCCGGCTGACCTGGCCCGCCGACATGCCGGTGGCCGAGGTGTACCCGCTGTCCGTGCCGGACTGGGCGCCCCGGATCAGCGAGCAGAAACTGAACACGCCCCTGGAGACGATCCACGGCGGCACCCCGGTGACCGAGGTGACCAAGGACATCACCTGGATCGCGATGCCGGGCGAGAGCCTCGCGCCGGGCGCGGCGACCGATCTGAGCGTGTCGCTCGGGCCACTGCCGACGGTCAGCTCGATGCCGTTCACGGTGCTCCCGACGTACGCGAACGGGACTGCCGGGACGGCGATGCCGCCGGTCGACGTGACCTTGACGCCGCTGACGCCCGACCAGGCCGCCGCGGCGAACGCCGAGCACGCCGGCCACGCCGGCGCGACCGGGACGACCACGGCCCCGGACCCGGACGCGAGCCTGTTCGCCCAGACGGTGGCCCAGGCCGAGTCGGGTCCGAGCGGGTGGGCGATCGCCGGCTGGGTGGCGGCCGCGCTGGCCGCGCTGGCCGCCCTCTGGCTGGTGCTGCGCAATCGGCGCGCCACGGACGACGACGAGGACGCCGGCGGTGAGGATGAACTCGCCGCCGAGCCCGAGAAGGAGCCGGTGGCCGCGGGCGGTCCCCGGGTCACCTCGTGGAGCTACCGGGACAAGCCGGAGGGATGAGTGGGAAGGACGTCCTGCGCTGGTGGGCGCGGATGTGTCGTGGAAAGCGCGTGGGGCGCGGAACACGACGGGCGGGTGGGGTTCAGGGCACGACCCACGACCTGCGGCTGAGAGGGGCGGGAGGTTCGGCTTCCGCCCCTCTTCGCTGAGCTGAATGGCCTCGCTTCGCTCGGCGGGGATATGTTCCCCGGGAGGTCGTCGAGGAGGGGCCGAATCCGACTTGGTCCGGAAACCGTGGCTAGTTCAGACGTTCACTGTCCGGGGGGTCTTCAGCGCGTCGATGATCTCGGCCAGCACCCGCTCCGAGTCCTCGTGCGGCACCTGGCAGGTGCCGGCGGCGAGGTGACCGCCGCCGCCGTAGGTCAGCATCACCGCGCCGATGTCGACCCCCGACGTGCGGTCGAGGATCGACTTGCCGCAGGCGAACACCGTGTTCAGCTTCTGCCGGCCCCAGATGATGTGCACCGACACCCGTGCCTCGGGATACATCGCGTACACCACGAAGCGGTTGCCGGCGTGGATCGTCTCGTCGTCCCGCAGGTCGACGATCACCACGTCACCCTCGGTGTGGCTGACCCGGCGCAGCTGCTCCACGAACAGTGCCGACTGGGCGCGGTACAGGTCGGCGCGCTCGGCCACATCCGGCAGCGCCAGGATGTCGCTCACGTTCTCGTGGTGGATGCAGGCGTCGATGAGCTGCATCATCAGCTGGTAGTTGGAGATCCGGAAGTCGCGGAACCGGCCCAGTCCCGTACGGCTGTCCATCAGGAAGTTGAGCAGCGTCCAGCCCTGCGGCTCGAGGATGTCGTGCAGCTCGTACTGGGCCGAGTCGGCCTGGTCGACCGCCTCCATCAGATCGTCGGAGACCTCGGGGAAGCGGCCGGCGCCGCCGAAGTGGTCGTAGATGACCCGGGCCGCGGACGGCGCGTCGGCCACGATGACGTGGTTCGCGCGGTCGCCGCGGTTACGCAGTGTCTCCGAGTGGTGGTGGTCGAACACGAACGCGGCGCGCGGGTCGTACGGGAGGTTGGTCAGGATGTCACGGTCCGTCACCTCGACGGTCCCGTCCTGGACATCCTTCGGATGGACGAAGGTGATCTCGTCGATCATGTCGAGGTGACGCAGCAGGACGGCGCAGACGAGGCCGTCGAAGTCGCTGCGCGTCACGAGCCGGTACTTCACGCGGATCCCCCTCAGTTGATGCATCCGTCCGCCCTAGTTTGCCACTTTTGTGAGTATGGCCCTGGTCGCATAGACGCAGAGCCTGAACCTCACAGGCGCTCGGCTGCGTAAGGTTTCACGCAGACGCTCGCCGACGTGCCGGAGGAAGAACCGACGATGGACAACGCCCCTCAGCTCACGCAGGAGCGCAGCGCCCCACCCGCCACCCTGGTGATCTTCGGCGCCTCCGGTGACCTGACCCGGCGCAAGCTCTTGCCGGCGGTGGAGAGCCTGGCCCGGCACGACCGGCTACCGGGCGAGTTCGCCCTGGTCGGCGTGGCCCGGACGCCGATGGAGGACGCCGCCTTCGCCGACAGCGCGCTGTCGGACCGCAGCCTGTCCGCCAAACGCCAGCTGGCCGGCGGCATCCGGTACGTCTCCGGCGGCTACGACGACCCGGACACGTACAAGCGGCTCGGCGAGCTGCTGGACGAGCTCGACGCCACCCGCGGCACCGCCGGGAACCGGATCTTCTACCTGTCGACGCCGGCCGAGGCCTTCGAGCCGGTGATCAACGGGCTGGCCGGGGCCGGGCTGAACCACCCCAAGGACGGTTCGTTCAGCCGCCTGGTGATCGAGAAGCCGTACGGCAAGGATCTCGCCACCGCCCACGAGCTGGACCGGATCGTGCACGCCGCCTTCGACGAGCCGCAGGTCTTCCGGATCGACCACTACCTGGGCAAGGACACCGTCCAGAACGTGATCGCGCTGCGCTTCGCCAACTCGATCTTCCAGCCCATCTGGGACCGCAGCTGGGTCGACCACGTGCAGATCACGGTGGCCGAGACACTCGGCGTCGGCACCCGCGGCGGCTTCTACGAGAGCGCCGGCGCGATGCGCGACATCGTGCAGAACCACGTGCTGCAGGTGCTCGCGCTGGCCTTGATGGAGCCGCCGGCCAGCTTCGACGCCGAGGGGCTGCGCAACGAGAAGGTCAAGCTGCTGCAGGCCATCCGGCTCCCCACCGACCGGACCATCGCCGACCTGGCCGTGCGCGGGCAGTACACCCGCGGCGGCACCCGCGACGACCTGATGGCCGGGTACCGCGAGGAGGTGGGCGTCGACCCGCTGTCGCGCACCGAGACGTACGCGGCGATGCGGCTCAACGTGGACAACTGGCGCTGGGCCGGGGTGCCGTTCTACGTCCGTACGGGCAAACGGCTGCCGGCCCGGGTCACCGAGGTGGCGCTGCAGTTCCAGCGGCCGCCGCACCTGCCCATCCCGACCAACCAGCTGACCGAGCTCGAGGCCGACGCGCTGCTGCTGCGGATCCAGCCCAACGAGGGCATCTCGCTGCGGTTCGGGGCCAAGGTGCCCGGCCACTCGTTCCGGGTGCGGACGGCGAGCATGGACTTCTCGTACGACAAGACGTTCCGCGAGGAGTCACCCGAGGCGTACGAGCGGCTGCTGCTGGACGCGCTGCTGGGCGACCCGACGCTGTTCATCCGCACCGACGAGGTCGAGCAGTGCTGGCGGATCGTCGACCCGATCATCGACCACTGGGCCAAGGACCAGTCGCCGATCCCGACCTACGAGGCCGCGTCCTGGGGTCCCGCCGACGCCGACCGGCTGATCGGCCGCAGCGGCCGCCGGTGGCGCAACGAGCTCTGACGGCGTCACGGCCGGGCTGCGCGCGCCTTGAGCACGTCGAGCGCGCGGTCCGCGTGCTGCTCCATGGCGGTCTCGCTGTGGATCACCTCGAGGATCCGGCGGTCGGAGTCGATCACGAAGGTCATCCGCTTGGTGCTGAGCGGGCCCAGCGGCAGCTTCCGCTTGACGCCCAGCGCCGTGGCGACCGCGCCGTCGGTGTCCGACAGCAGCGGGTAGTCGAACGCGTTGATCTCGGCGAACTGCCGCTGCTTGTCGACCGTGTCGCGGGAGATGCCGACGCGCTGGGCACCGGCCGCCTCGAACTCGGCCGCCAGGTCCCGGAAGTGGCAGCTCTCCTTGGTGCAGCCGCTGGTCATCGCGGCCGGGTAGAAGAACAGCACCACCGGCCCGTCGGCGAGCAGCGTGCTCAGTCGCCGGGGCGTACCGGTCTGGTCGGGGAGTTCGAAATCGTCGACGAGGTCGCCCGCAGTCTTGGCCATGCGGGCAAGATTACTCCGCAGTAGCTCAGCGCCGGCTGGGTTCGGCCGTCCGCCGCGGGAGCGCATAGGGTGATGGCGATCCCCCGCCCCCCGAGGTTGAAGGCGACACCATCATGCAGGTCTCGGTCGCGCATCGTCCGCCCAACACGGCCGTGCTGGCCCTGCGCGGCTCGCTCGACATCGACACCGCCCCGTCGCTGAAGGCCAACCTGAACCGCCTGGTCGACCGGCCCACCCCGCACGTCGTGGTCGACCTGGCCGGCCTCGACTTCTGCGACTCGATGGGCGTCGGCGTGCTGGTCACCGCCCACGGCCGCGCGATGGAACGCGGCGGCTGGGTCCGCCTGGCCGCCCCCTCCGGCTTCCTCACCCGCCTGCTGACCACCTTGGGCCTGAACGAGTACCTCTCGATCCACCAGGACGTCGAGGCTGCCCTCAAGGATTGAATCAGCGAGGAACGCGTGGCGCCCTGATGAGTTCGGCCCGTGCCCGTTGACGGCGAAGCCAACAACGGGCCCGGGCCGAACTGATCAGCTTTCAGCGGCGCACGCGCGATCGAGCGCAATCAGGACGTGACGCCGAAGGCGACGCGGCCGAGGGTGTCCTCGGTGCCGGTGAAGCCCTCGGTGGCCTTGAAGGCGTCGTCACCGAAGTCGACGTCGATGTCGTCGGCGGTACCGCCGATCCCGTCCGGGCCGACGCCGTACAGGTTGCCGAAGTTCTCGCCGCCGGCGTCCATCAGGTTGGGGACGGCGTCCAGGTTCTCGGTGTGCCAGTTGCCGAAGAAGTGGCCGCCCTCGTGCGCGATCACGTTGCCCAGCGCGTGGCCCAGGAACGCCAGCTTGTCGCTGGCCGGCGTGAGGTAGGTGTTCAGCGAGTCCTCCGCCCCGGCGGGCTGGCTGAGTTCGTCCAGCAGCACCATCGCCGTCTCCTCGGTGTCGAAGTTGCCGGGGTCGATGCTCTGCGAGATGCCGATGGTGGCCACGCCCGACTCGGCGATGGTCCCGCCGACCACGATCCGGCTGACGTTGGCCTGGCCCCACGGGTCCGGGTCGTCCTTCGAGTTCAGCACCTTCAGCTTGAACCGGCTGTTCAGCCCGCTGGCCACCATGTCCTGCTTGAGGTTCTCGGTGACCGCGGCGGTGACCAGGTCGATGAGCGTGTCCCGGTCGGCGTTGGTCAGTCCCCAGCGGGCGGTGAACGCGGAGAACGAGCTGAGGGTGACGTTGCCGATGCCACCCCACGGGCCGGTGTTGATCCGGGCGCCGTCGAAGTCCAGGAACAGCGTCTGCGTCGGCTTGGCGCCCTGCAGCGGCGGCCGGTAGCCCTCGACCGTGATGTCGTACGCGCCGTCTCCGTCGGCGACGCCGATGGTGTGCCAGCCGGCCTTGGTCGCGACGTAATCGGTGACCGCGTTCCCGCCACCGGGCAGCGGCGACTTCAGCGGATAGATCGACGACGCGTCCTGGTTCGAGCCGTGCACCTCGCGCCCGGTCGTGTCGTACACGGTCAGGTAGGCCGGCGACCCGTGCACCGACGCGCCGACCACGTCGCCCGGCCGGAGCTTGACCGCGAAGAAGTCGGTGTCGTGGGCGGCCACGGTGAGCGTGACCGAGTACGGGCCCTCACTGCCGCCGCCGGTGCCGGCCGACGAGTCGAACGGGTCCACCGGCTGCCCGCGGTAACCGGCCACGGCGGCGTAGTACGTGCCGGTCTCGGTCACCGCGTACTTCAGGTCGCTGTCCAGCGTGCCGTTGGAGTCGTCGCTGAGCGCCAGCCGCGTCCCGTCCGCGCCGTACAGCAGCACCACGGTGTCCAGCGGGCCGGTCGGCGTCGCGGTGGCCACCTCGACCGTCTGGCCGGCGGTGGCGGTCAGCTTGTAGAAGTCGTAGTCGTTGGTGCCGGTGCCGGCCGACCCGTACGGCCCGTCGCCGATCACGCCGGTGGTGGTCGCGCCGTTGCTGAAGGTGGCGATGCCGGTGTCGGAGGCCAGCGGGATCGAGCCGTCGTCCTCGGTGGACGGCGAGATGGTGTCGACCGACACCTGCTCGTTGTCGAGGCTGCCGAGGATGCGGATCTTCGGCGCTTTGGCCGCGGCGGTGCCGAAGTCCGGGATCTCCTGCGCGGTGGCCACGGTGTCGTTGGAGCCGTACGTGCCGTCCGGCTCGTCCTCGTCGATCGCGACCGGCGCCGCCGACGCGATCTTCAGCGCCGGGGACTTCTCCGCCGCGAGGGTCCTCAGCCGGGCCGCGGCCTGGGCGCCGGCCTGCGCCTTCAGGTACTTCGTCCACCCGGCGTAGTCGGGCTTGGCCCCGGCCGGCAGCATCGCCAGGTACGGGTCGGGCCCGGTGGGCCGTTTGAGTGCGGTCGCGGGCGCGGCGTGCGCGACCCCCGGTGTGAACGCGACCGCCAGCACTAAGGCCGACAGCGCCGCGATGCTCCGTCGCATCTGGTCCCCCTTCAGCCCGTCCGGGCCGAACGCCACGGACGGCAACCGCGACGCTACTGAAGGAGTCGATCAATATCTAGAGCTGTCGATGGCACGTCACGCCGGTGACAGGGCCACCATGGTGTCCAGGGCGGCCACCGCGGCCCCCCGTGCGCCGGCCATGTCCAGGTCGGGCACCAGCGCGAAGGTCGCCACCGCCTCCTGCTCCTGACGCAGCCCGGTGTGCTCACGCACGGTGTCCAGGAACCACGTGCGGAAGGCGGGCGCCGCCTCGACGACCCCGCCACCGAGGAAGTACGCGTGCGGGTCGGTGAAGTTGGCCGCGATGGTGAACAGCTTGCCGATCGCCTTCGCCTGCTGCCCGAACACGGCCAGCGCCAGCGGATCCTGTCTCTCGCCGTAGCCCCGGAGCAGTTTCGCCGCCTTCCCCAGCGGCTCGCCGGCCAGCGGGTGGTCCGGGAACCGGCTCAGCCAGTACGGCAACAGGTTCTTCGTGATGCCGGTGAGCGACGCGAAGCTCTCCACGTCGCCTTCGAAGCCGCAGTTGCAGAGTGGGACCGGCTGGCCGTCCTCCAGCACCCCGTGCAGCGGGATCTGCACGTGGCCGAGCTCGCCCGCCATCCCGGCGGCGCCACTGGCCACCTTGCCGCTCTCGACCACGCCGCCGCCCAGGCCGGTGCCGACGATCGCGGCCACCGAGGACCGGCTCAGCGCCTCGGCGCCGAAGTGGCGGTGGTGCGCGTAGAGCGCGGCCGCGTTGGCGTCGTTGTTGTAGATCACCGGCAGGCCGATGCGCGCCTGGAGGGCGCCGCGGATGTCGAAGCCGCGCCAGGCCGGCTCGGAGAAGTTCGTCGAGCCCTTGGACGAGATCACGCCGTCGGCGCTGGCCGAGCTTCCCGCGCTGTCTTCGACCTCGTCGTCGA
>CAXSDA010000001.1:0-70759 GCA_964236515.1 uncultured Actinoplanes sp. | reverse complement strand
CGGCGCTGGCCGGGCCGGGCGTGTCCAGGCCGATGGCGCGGACCAGGGTCAGCGGCGTGCTGGTCAGCTGGAGGATGCCGGTGAAGGCCTCGGCCAACTGCTCGACCGCCAGCTCGGGGCCGCCGGTCACCAGGCTCGGGTTCTCGACCAGGTGGTCGACCAGGTATCGACCGGTGGCATCCAGGACGGTGGCGTTGTTGCAGGTCCCGCCGTTGTCGAGTCCGACGACGACCCAGGACGCGGGCGTACGTACCGATTGCGTGTGATCCACGACACGAGCGTACGTCCGAGGATGCATCCGCCGGAACGGGTGTCTCGCGATTGCGGCTCGGTTGCCCCGCGCCATTTGTGCGCGGGGGCCCTCCGGACCGGCCGAAGGGCCTGTCATGCCGATGCCGACGCCTTCACGCCGCGCCCTGCTCGCCGGTGCCGCCGCCGTTGCCGGTGGTGTCGCCCTGGACGCCGTTTCCGCCGCTCCGGCGCTGGCCGCCCCGGGCACGTCGGCCGCTCCGGCCGCTCCGACCGCCCCGACCGCCCCGACCACCTCGGCCACCTCGGCCCTCGCTCCGCTGGCCACCGACCCGATCGCGCACCTGCTCCGCCGGGCGACCTACGGCGCGACCCCGGCGGCCCTGGCCGAGGCGACCCGGCTGGGCGCCGCCGGCTGGCTGGACCGGCAGCTCGACCCCGCGGCGATCACCGACGGCGACTGCGACGCGCTGGTCGCGCGCCTGCCGCTGGCCACGGCGTCCATCGCGACCGTACGGGCGAAGGTGGCCAAGCACTCGTACGACGCCTTCAAGCACCTCGGCGAGGCGACGGTGGCCCGCGCCGCGTGGAGCAACCGGCAGCTGTTCGAGGTGGTCGCCGCGTTCTGGGCCAACCACCTGCACGTGGCCGCCCCCTCCGGCAGCGCCTGGGACAACCGGCCCGACTACGACGTCACCGTCACCCGGAAGTACGCGCTGGGCTCGTACGCCGAGATGCTGTCCGCGTCCGCCCGGCACCCGTCGATGCTCGGGTACCTCGACCAGATGTCGTCGACCAAGGCGCAGCCGAACGAGAACTACGCCCGCGAGCTGATGGAGCTGCACACCGTCGGCATGATCTACTCCGAGGCCGACGTGCAGAACGCGGCCCGCCTGCTCACCGGCATGACGGTCGACGCGGCCGGGCAGTACGCGTACAACCCCGCCCAGCACGCCACCGGACCGGTCACCGTCCTCGGCTTCACCCACGCCAACGCGACCGCGGCCGGCGGCGAGGCGGCCGCCCTGGCCTTCTTCGACTTCCTGGCCACCCACCCGGCGACCGCGCAGCGCATCGCCACCAAGCTGTGCGTGCGCTTCGTCGCCGACGACGCACCGGCCACTCTGGTCGCCCGGCTCGCACAGGTCTATCTGGACAACGACACCGCCATCGCGCCCGTCCTGCGCGCCCTGTTCACCTCGCCCGAGTTCGCCGCGTCGGCCGGCCAGAAGGTGCGCACGCCGTACGAGGACCTGATCGCCACCATCCGTACGCTCGGCCTGGCCCCGGAGAAGTCGGGCACCGCGGCGCTGGCGGCGTTGTACAGCGGGCTGGTCGACGCCGGCAACGCGCCGATGCGGTGGAATCCGCCGAACGGCTTCCCCGACGTCGCGGTGGCCTGGGCGTCGCCGTCGGCGTTCCTCATGCGTTGCAACAACCACTTGAACCTCGCCTCCGGCTGGTATCCGTCTCAACTGGTCCGTCCGGCGAATATGCTGAGCGCACTGGTGCCGGTGCTGCCCGCGACGTACGGCGGCCTGGTCGACGCGCTCGCCGTGCGCCTCGTCGGCACGACCCTTCCGGCGGCCCACACCGCCGCCGTCACCGCGATCGCGAGCCGGACCCCGGCCGCGTCCACCGCCGGCGACAGGACGCTCGCCGCCAGCGTGCCGTACCTGATCGCGCTCGTCCTGAACTCGCCGTCCTTCCAGCTGAGGTGATCACGATGTCTGATTCCGGTTGCGAGGAGCAGAAGTCGCTCTCCCGTCGGGGCCTGCTCGGCCGCGCCCTGGCCGGCGGTGCCCTGGCCGGCCTGGCCGGGGCCGGGCTGTCCACCCGGATGGCGTTCGCCGCCGAGGGGTACACCGGGGACACCCTGGTCGTGCTGTCGCTGCGCGGCGGCTTCGACGGGCTGTCGGCGATTGCGCCGATCGGCGACCCGAACTACTACAAGGCCCGTCCCACGCTGGCCCTGCCGAAGAGCCAGGTGATCGCCGGCGACGCGATGTTCGGCCTGCACCCGGCGCTGGCGCCGCTGTTGCCGCTGTGGACCGCGGGAACCATGGGAGCCGTGCACGCGGTCGGCCAGTCCAACCCGACCCGGTCCCACTTCGCCGCCATGGAGACGATGGAGAACGCCGCCCCCGGCTCCGCCATCCGCAGCGGCTGGCTGGACCGGATGCTGGGCGTCTCCGGCGCCACCGGCCCGCTGGCCGGCGTCTCGATGGGCAACGCCATGCCCGCCCGGCTGTTCGCCGGCCCCACGCCGTCGGTGTCGATGGACACCGTCGACAACTTCAAGCTGGCCGGCGACAGCGCCAACCGCCCGATGGCCGACGCGCTGCGCAGGATGTACGCCGACGCGCCTTTGCTGCTGTCCACGCCCGCGATCGCCGCCGACAAGGCGCTGACCGCGACGGTCCAGCCCCGCTCGGCCACCTACTCGCCGGCCAACGGCGCGACCTACCCGGCGACCGACCTGGGCGCCGCCCTGCGCGACGTGGCCCGCCTGATCAGGATGAACAACGGCCTGGCCGCGGCCGCCGTCGACTGCGGCGACTGGGACATGCACCAGGGCCTGGGCGCCGCGGTCAAGGGCCAGCGGATGTACGACAACCTGACCGACCTGGCGCTGGCCCTGGCCGCGTTCGTCGCCGACCTGGGCCCCGGCACCATGTCCCGGGTGACCGTGGTGACGATCAGCGAGTTCGGCCGCCGCGTGGCCGAGAACGCCTCGCACGGCACCGACCACGGCCACGGCAACGCGATGCTGCTGCTGGGCGGCAACATCCGCGGCGGCAAGGTCTACGGCCCCTGGCCCGGCCTGTCCCCCGACGCCCTGGTCGCCGGCGATCTGGCCGCGGTCACCGACTACCGCTCGGTGATCGGCGAGATCCTCCAGAAGCGCTGCGGCTTCGGCGCCCTCGACGACGTCTTCCCGGACGTCGCCCC
This sequence comes from uncultured Actinoplanes sp., assembly GCA_964236515.1. GTDB lineage: Bacteria > Actinomycetota > Actinomycetes > Mycobacteriales > Micromonosporaceae > Actinoplanes. The sequence continues at coordinate 67,558 of CAXSDA010000001.1, read as the reverse complement.
GGCCTCCTTCGGCCTGGCCGCCGCCCGATAGAAGAAGCACCTCGCGCGTGATCGCGGCCGCAAGAAGCAGAGCCAAGACCGGCGCGGCGGCCTCCCTGCGATTTCTAGACATATTAGTCAAGGTCGCTGGAAATTTGCTTTGCATAGAAAATGCCTGGACCTATTGCTGCGGTGTAACGAATTCGTAACGGCAGATGGCTTAACAGTGACGTTGTTGACTACGTTGTCAGCACGGTGTGAACGGGGTCACAGCCCGGACGGGGCTCCCGCCGCATCGCCTACGGCGGTGGTCGCGCGGGTTCACCACCGTCGCCGACGTACGTCATTGAATCGTTTCGCTGATCACCAGCAGCGGCCCTATCAGCGCCTTCGCCACCGCTTCGATGATCGCTATCCCGGGGGGCGTCGGACAGGCGGGAGAAATCATGACCGACCACGGCATTGATCGACGGACGCTGCTTCGGGGGCTGGGACTCGGCGCGGCCGGTCTCGCCGGCGCCGGATTCCTGGAGGCGTGCGGCGGAGGCAGCTCGGGCCTGTCCGGCGGAGGCAGCGGCGGCGGGTCCAAGGCGACGCTCGCCCAGTGGTACCACCAGTACGGCGAGGCCGGCACGCAACAGGCCGTGGAGCGGTACGCCAAGGAGTACACCAAGGCGGCCGTCCAGGTGCAGTGGACGCCCGGCGACTACACGTCCAAGCTCAACTCCGGCCTGCTGTCCAGCTCCGGCCCGGACGTCTTCGAGAGCTCCCCCAACATCGACCAGGTGAAGAGCGGCCAGGTGGTCGCGCTGGACGACATAATCGCCGACACCAAGAGCGACTACACCGACGCCGACCTCAAGTCGTCCACGGTCGACGGCAAGATCTACCAGATCAAAATCGTCGACGACATGGGCGTGCTCTACTACCGCAAGAGCCTGCTGGCCAAGGCCGGCATCCAGCCGCCGGCCACCGTCGACGACCTGATCGCCGCGTCCAAGGCGCTGACCACCAAGAACCAGAAGGGCCTGTTCATCGGCAACGACGCCGGTGTCACCCCGTCGTTCGGCGGCGGCTCGCTGCTCGGCCCGATCCTGTGGGCGGTCGGCAGCGACTATCTGACCGCCGACAACAAGCCCGGCTTCGTCTCGGCCGAGGCCAAGCAGTCGTTCGCCAAGATGCGGGAACTGTTCCTGTCCAAGTCGCTGCTGCTCGGCGCGCCCACCGACTGGTGGGACCCGTCGTCCTTCACGCAGGGGCTGGCGGCGATGCAGTGGTGCGGCCTGTGGGCCATGCCGGGCATCCAGAAGGCGGTCGGCGACGACTTCGGCGTGGTGCCGTGGCCCGCGTTCAGCTCCACGGTGGGCAAGCCGTCGACCTTCGCCGGCGGCTGGGGCGCGATGGTCAGCGCCAAGTCGAAGAACGTCGACGCGGCCAAGGCCTTCATCAAGTGGCTGTGGATCGACAACACCAAGGATGAGGAGGACTTCAACCTCAGCTACGGCTTCCACATCCCGCCGCGGAAGTCCCTGGCGGCCAAGGCCTCGAAGCTGCAGTCGGGCCCGGCGGCGGACGCGTTGAAGATCTTCAACCAGTACGCGGTGGCCGGCCTGCCCGCGTGGACGCCGAAGATGAACAGCGCCTACGCCGACGCGGCCACCGCCATCGTGCGCAAGGGCGGCGACATCGACTCGAGCCTCGCCACCTGCGAGAAAGTCGTCGACGCCGAGCTCCAGCGGCTCTTCGGCTGACATGTCCACGACCGAATCGGCGGCGCGCGCGGCGGTGGCCGCGCCGTCGCTGCCGCCGCTGAACTCGAAACGCCGAGGCGCGATCACCCGCTCGTTCTGGCTGTTCGTCGGCCCGTTCGTGATCGGCCTGGTCGTCTTCGTCTACGTGCCGATCATCTGGTCGGTCATCCTCAGCTTCTCCCGCGCCCAGAACACGGTGACGCCGGGTGACTGGATCGGGCTGCAGAACTACATCGACCTGCTGAAACCCGGCCCGTTCCTGGACAGCCTGGTCACCTTCACCGTCTTCGCCGCGTTCATCGTGCCGCTGACCTTCGTGCTGTCCCTCGGCCTGGCGCTGACCCTCAACCGGATCCGGATCCTGCGGACGTTCTTCCGGTCGGTCTTCTTCCTGCCCACCGCCTGCTCCTACGTGGTGGCGTCGCTGGTCTGGAAGCTGTCGATCTTCAACGGCGTACGGTTCGGGCTGGCCAACGTGGTGCTCAGCTGGTTCGGCGTGGACAACATCGCGTGGCTGGCCACCACCCGGCCGCCCTGGTACTGGCTGGTCATCGTCACTGTCCGGCTGTGGCTGCAGCTCGGCTTCTACATGATCCTGTTCCTGGCCGGCCTGCAGCGCATCTCCCCCGACCTGTACGAGGCGGCCGCGGTCGACGGGGCTCGCAACGGGTGGCAGACGCTCCGCTACATCACCCTGCCGCAGTTGCGGGCGACGTCGGTGGCCGTCCTGCTGTTGCTGCTGATCAACGCGTACCAGGCCTTCGACGAGTTCTTCAACCTGCTCGGCAACTCCTCGTTCGCCCGGCCGCCGCTGGTGTACCTGTACTACACGGCGCAGGGCAATCAGGACTTCGGGCACGGGACGGCCGGCGCGGTCATCCTGGCCGTACTGATCATGGTGGTGACGCTCGCCCAGGGCCGCTTCCTCGGCTTCGGGAGGTCCGAATGAGCGTCGCCGGCACCCGCACCCCGGCCACGGTCACCGTGGCGACACTGCGCTATCTGGTTCTGACGGTCGCCGCGGTGGTGTTCCTGCTGCCCTACTACCTGGTCGTACGGAATGCGCTGTCGTCGGACGCCGAGATCACCGCGCCGGGCTGGACGTTGTTCCCCAAGCAGATCCACTGGTCGAATCTCACCGAGCTGTTCACCGATCCGTCGGTCAATTTCCTGCGGGCGCTCGGCAACTCGGCGATCATCGCCGTGGTCGAGACCGCCGGAATGCTGCTGGTGTGCGCGATGGCGGGGTACGGCCTGGCCCGCATCCCGTACCGGTGGGCGACGGCGATCTTCTATTCGGTGCTGGTGACCCTGATGATCCCGCCCGCCGTGACCTTCATCCCGTCGTTCATCATCGTGTCGCAACTGCAGTGGGTGAACAGTTACCAGGGCATCATCGTGCCGGTGCTGTTCAGCGGATTCACCACGTTCCTGTTCCGCCAGTACTTCCTCAATTTCCCGCACAGTCTGGAGGAGGCGGCCCGGCTGGACGGGCTCGGTTACTTCGGCGCGTTCTGGCGGATCGTGGTGCCGAACTCGGGCGCGTTCTTCTCGGCGATCGGCGTGATCACGTTCATCAACAACTGGAACCAGTTCCTGTGGCCGCTGGTGATCGGACAGGACTCGTCGATGTGGACGGTCCAGGTCGCGTTGAGCACGTTCCTGACCGCGCAGACCATCAACCTGCACGAGCTGTTCCTGGCCGCCGCGCTGTCGATCCTGCCGCTGGTCGCGGTGTTCGCGATCCTGCAGCGCTACCTGGTCCAGGGCGTCGCCGAGACAGGCATCAAGGGCTGACGGCGGTCAGCCGGCGGAGCTTGACGACGCTACGGGAGATTCACGAGGCCTGGTGGACGGGCAGGTCGGCCAGCCAGACGGCGGCCAGGTCGCTGAGCGGGACGTCGAGGGCCCGGCTGAGGCCGACCACCGTGCCGAACGCCGGTGCGGGCAGGCGGCCCGCCTCGATCTTGCGCAGCGTCTCGGGGGAGATGCCGGCGGCCAGGGCCACCGCGACCAGGCCGCGGCCGGCCCGCGCCGCCCGCAGAGCGGTTCCCAGACGCCGGCCCGCGGCGATCTGCTCGGCGGTCAGAGGTTGGCGAACCATGGCAGCAGGATAGCCCCGCGAACCGGGCGTGGTATAAAAATACCGTGATCGAGCTCAAGTCGGCCGAGGAGATCGGCCGGATGGCGGTGACCGGCCAGTTCGTCGGCGAATTGCTGGCCGAACTGCGCGACGTCGCCGCCGTCGGCGTCAACCTGATGGACCTCGAGCACCACGCCCGCGACCGCATCGAGGAACGCGGCGCCGAGTCGTGCTATTGGGACTACGCCCCGTCGTTCGGCCGCGGCCCGTTCCGCAACGTGCTGTGCCTGTCGGTCAACGACGCGGTGCTGCACGGCCTGCCGCACGACTACGTTCTGCGCGACGGCGACCTGCTGAGCATCGACATGGCCCTCGGGATCGGCGGCTGGGTCGCCGACTCCGCGCTCTCGGTCATCGTCGGCACCCCGGACCCGGCCGACGTCACGTTGATCGAGTGCACCGAGGTCGCCCTGGAGGCGGCCATCACCGCCGCCCGGCCCGGCGGCCGCCTCGGCGACATCTCAGCGGCGATCGGCGAGGTCGCCCATTCCTACGGGTACCGCGTGAACGTCGAGTTCGGCGGCCACGGCATCGGGCGCACCATGCACGAGGCCCCGCACGTCTCCAACAGCGGCCGCGCCTGCCGTGGCATGCGACTCGACCCCGGCCTCACCATCGCCATCGAGCCGTGGCTCTGCCGCACCACCGACCAGATCCGGTACGACCCGGACGGCTGGACGATCCGCTCGGCCGACGGCTCCCGCACCGCACACTCCGAGCACACCGTCGCCATCACGGCCGCCGGTCCCCAGGTCCTGACCCGCCGCCCCCGGATCGACGTGCCGGAAGAGCCCTACAGCGGGCGGGCCAGCCGGTAGTAGGCCTGGTTCCAGCGCAGGCGGTCGCGGAAGCCGGCCGGGGTGGTGGTCTCGTCGATGAGCAGCAGCTCCGTCTGCTCCATCTCGGCGAAGTCCTGCAGGGTCTCGGCGCCGACCGCCTGGGTCAGTACCGTGTGGTGCGGGCCGCCGGCCGTCAGCCAGGACTCGGCCGAGGTGGACAGCGACGGGGCGGGCTTCCAGACCGCGCGGGCGACGGGCAGGTTCGGCAGCGGCTCGTCCGGCGGGACGACCTCGATGGTGTTGGCCACGAAGCGGAACCGGTCGCCCAGGTCGGCCAGGCCGATGACTGCGCCCGGCCCGGGCCGGGCGTCGAAGACCATGCGCACCGGGTCCTCGCGGTCGCCGATACCGAGCGGGTGGATCTCCACCCGGGGCTTGCCGACGGCAATCGTCGGGCAGACCTCGAGCATGTGCGCGCCCAGGATCTTGGGGTCGCCCGGCCCGAAGTGGTAGGTGTAGTCCTCCATGAACGAGGTGCCGCGGCCGGTGCCGGCGCCCATCGCCTTCACGGTGGCCAGCAGGGCCGAGGTCTTCCAGTCGCCCTCGCCGCCGAACCCGTACCCGTCGGCCATCAGCCGCTGCACGGCCAGGCCGGGCAACTGACGCAGGCCGCCGAGGTCCTGGAAGTTAGTGGTGAACGCGCCGAAGCCGCCCTCGGTCAGGAAGCGCCGCAGGCCGGCCTCGATCCGCGCGGCGTACCGCAGCGACTCGTGCCGCTCGCCGCCCTTCCGCAGCACCGGCTCGACCGTGTACACGTCGTCGTACTCGCCGACGAGCGTGTCGACCTCGGCGTCGGAGACGGCGTCGACCACGGCGACCAGGTCGTTGACGCCGTACGTGTTGACCGAGACGCCGAACCGCAGCTCGGCCTCGACCTTGTCCCCCTCGGTGACGGCGACGTCCCGCATGTTGTCGCCGAACCGGGCCAGGCGCAGGCGGCGCAGGTGCCGGAAACCGATCGCGGCGCGGGCCCAGGCGTCGACCCGGGCGACCACCGACGGGTCGGAGGCGTGCCCGGCGATCGTCTTGCGGGGCACGCCGAGCCGGGCCTGGATGTAGCCGAACTCGCGGTCGCCGTGCGCGGCCTGGTTCAGGTTCATGAAGTCCATGTCGATGGTCGACCACGGCAGCGACACGTTGAGCTGGGTGTGCAGGTGCAGCAGGGGTTTGCGCAGCAGGTCCAGCCCGGTGATCCACATCTTGGCCGGGGAGAACGTGTGCATCCAGGCGATCACCCCGACGCAGTCCGGGTCGGCGTTGGCCTCCAGCATGGTCTCCCGGATCGCGGACGACTCGGTCAGGACGGGCCGGGCGACGAGGTCGAAGGGCAGACCGGCGGCGAGCGTGGACCGGATCTGATCCGACTGGTCGGCGACCTGCCGCAGCGTCTCCGGCCCGTACAGGTGCTGGCTGCCGGTCAAGAACCAGATCTGCGCGGTCATGGGGTCCCCTGTCCGTAGGCGCGCTGGTAGCGCTGGTAGAGCGAGTCGATGTGGTGCGGGGCGATCGGCACCGGCTCGCCGATCTGCCGGGCGATGTGGACCGTACGGGCGACGTCCTCGCACATCACGGCGGCCTTGACCGCGTCCCGGGCCGAGGCGCCGATGGTGAAGACCCCGTGGTTGCGCATCAGGACGGCCGGCGAGCGGTGGCCGTCCAGGGTGTCCACGATCCCGCGGCCGATCGAGTCGTCACCGATCAGCGCGAACGGGCCGACCGGGATGTCGCCGCCGAACTCGTCGGCCATCATGGTCAGGACGCACGGGATCGGTTCGGCGCGGGCACACCACGCCGTCGCGTACGTCGAGTGGGTGTGCACGACCCCGCCGACGGACGGCATGTGCTGGTAGACGTACGCGTGGGCGGCCGTGTCCGACGACGGGCGGAAGTCGCCCTCGACGAGGTCACCGGCCAAATCCGTGACGACCATGGATTCCGGGGCGAGCTCGTCGTACGACACCCCGGACGGTTTGATCACCAGCAGGTCCGCACCCGGCACCCGCGCCGACACATTGCCCGCCGTCCACGCCACCAGACCGTTGCGGGTCAGCTCGGCGTGCAGCGCGGCCACCTCCCGCCGCAGCCGGGTGATCTCCCCGGTGACGTTCACGACGCCGCCCCGGCCGGATCGTCGACGGCCCGGCCGGAGAGCGTGCCCCAGCAGGCACCGATCGTGGGGCGGTCAGGTGACGGCTCGGGCATGCGAACGATTGTGAGCGTTAACATTTTGGGTGTCAACGGCCCACCGGAACATTGCCGTCACGCGCCGGAAACGTCCGGTCAGCCGGGCGGGGCGACGCTGTCCCGGACGACCAGCGCGGGCGCGACCACGACCCGGCCCGGCGCCCGCCCGGGATCCTCCATCTGGGCCAGCAGCAGGTCCAGGCCGGCCTGGGCGACCGCCAGGAAGTCCGGCCGCACGGTGGTCAGCGGCGGGATGAAGTAGGCGGCCTCGGGCACGTCGTCGAAGCCGACCACGCTGACGTCGCCCGGCACCCGGCGGCCGCGCTCGGACAACGCCCGCAGCAGGCCCAGGGCGAGGTGGTCGTTGGCCGCGAACACGGCGGTGACCTCGGCCATCCGGGCCAGCATCTGCCCGGCCGCGTACCCGGCCGAGGCCGACCAGTCGGCCGGCACCAGCGGCGGGACCTCCGCCCCGGCGGCCGTCAGCGCCTGCCGCCAGCCGGCCACCCGGCCGGCCGCGTCGTACCAGTCGGCCGGCCCGGCGACGTGCCAGACGGTTCGGTGCCCGGCGGCCAGCAGGTGCTCGGTGGCCACCCGGGCGCCGGCCAGCTGGTCCACGGTCACCAGGGCGCGGTCGCGTTCCGGGTCGCCGTCCACGCTCACCAGCGGCACCCCCGCCGGGATCGCGGACAGCGCCTCGTCGGCCGACGCGACCGGGGCGATCACCACCAGGCCGGCCACCCGCTGGTCGAGGTGCCGTTCGACGGCGGCCGAGATGGAGTCGCGGTCGAGGGTGCCGAGACTGGCGACGCCGACCGCGAACCCGGCCTCGGCCGCGGCCTGCTCGAACGCGGCCAGCAGTGACGCCGGGCCGTAGAGCGTGCTGTTCTGCGCGACCACACCGATCAGCTGGGACCGGCCGGTGACCAGGACCCGGGCCGCCCGATTGGGGCGGTAGCCCAGCTCGGCGATGGCCGCGCGCACCCGCAGCCGGGTCTGTTCCTTGACGTTGGGGTGGCCGTTGAGGACCCGCGAGACGGTCTGGTGGGACACGCCGGCCAGCCGGGCGACGTCCGTCATCGCCGGGCTGCGCGGCCCCTGCACGTCCACCACGCCCACATGTTAGCGATAACAGAACGGCTGTCCACCGGACGACCCCTCCCGTTCATTCGGAAGCCCTACGCTGAACGCAGGATGGACGAGCGGACGCGCACCGCAGGACCCGTCGTGCTGGACAGGAGCCGGGACGACGGCTTCGCCTCGCTCCGCCGGCCCGCCATCCCGCGGTCGGAGCGGTACGAGCTCGGCCGCTCGCTGCGGGACCGGGCCCCCCGGTCGAACCTCGGCTTCTGGCGGCCGGCCGCGGACCGGGCCGATCCGGTGGACCAGGTGATCGCGGCCGGTCAGGGCCGGCAGGACTGGCTGATCCCGGTGCGCACCGGCCGGATGGTCGCCTCGCCGTACGCGTTCCTGCGCGGCTCGGCCAACATCATGGCCGACGACTTCGCCACGCTGCCCGACACCGGCATCACGCCCGTCATCTGCGGGGACGCCCACCTGGGGAACTTCGGCTTCTACGCGTCGCCCGAGCGGGAGCTGGTGTTCGACCTCAACGACTTCGACGAGGCCCATCCCGGCGCCTGGGAGTGGGACCTGCGCCGGCTGGTGGTCAGCGTGTACGTGGCCGGCCGGCAGAACGGCTTCCGGGAGAGCGCCTGCGCCGAGGTGGTGCGCGGCTGCGTGGCCCAGTACCGGCAGCACATCGGGCACCTGGCCGAGCAGCCGCTGCTGGCCCGCTCGTTCGACCGGCTGGACGTGGACCGGTTGCGGGCGGTGGCCACCCGCGGCGGCACCTTCACCGACGAGATCGAACGGGCCACCCGCCGGGCCCGCCGCCGCACCAGCGACCGCGCGCTCCCCCGGTTCACCGAGCAGCACGACGGGACGGCCCGGCTGGTGCAGGCGCCGCCGCTGATCACCCGGCCCAGCGCCGAGGAGTACGACCAGCTGGCCGCGGCCCTGGACGGCTACCTGAACACGTTGCCGCCGCACTGGTCCCGGATCCTGGCCGGGTACCGGATCGTCGACATCGCGCACAAGGTCGTCGGGGTCGGTTCGGTCGGGCTGCGCGCCTACGTCGCCCTGTGCGAGGGCAGCACCCCCGACGACGTGGTGTTCCTGCAGCTCAAGCAGGCCCGCCGGTCGGTCGTGGCGCGTCACCAGCACGGTGAGGCGGCGTGGCACCGGCATCAGGGTCAGCGGGTGGTCGAGTACCAGCAGGCCCTGCAGACGGTGAGCGACCCGCTGCTTGGCTGGGCCACGGTCGGCGACCTCCAGTACTACGTCCGGCAGTTCCGGGACATGAAGGGCGCGTTCGTGGTCGACGACATGAGCGCCGGGGCGCTCGCCGACTACGCCGGGATCTGCGCGTACCTGCTGGCCAAGAGCCACGCCCGGACCAGCGGCGCGTCCATGATCGCGGGCTACATCGGCGGCTCGGAGAAGCTGGCCGAGAATCTGTCGAGGTTCGCCCGGGCCTACGCCGACCAGGTCGAGAGCGACCATGCCCGGCTCGTCGCCGCCGTGCGCCGCGGTGTGCTGCCCGCCGTACCGGCCTAGACTTCCGCGATCATGGACTTCCTTCCGGCGCTGGTCGAGTTCTGGGCCGAGCGGCACCTGTGCACGCTGACGACGTTGCGCGCCGACTCCTCGCCGCACGTGGTGCCGGTGGGGGCCACGCTGGACGCCGCCGCCGGGCTGGTGCGCGTCACCGCGTCGGGGACCTCGGCCAAGATCCGGCACGTACGGGCGGGTCAGGCGCGCGTGGCCGTCTGCCAGGTGGACCACGCCCGGTGGAGCACCCTGGAGGGCCTGGCCGTGGTCCGCGACGATCCGGACGCGGTGGCCGAGGCGGTCCGGCGGTACGCCGAGCGGTACCAGCCGCCGCGGGTCAACCCCCGCCGCGTCGTCCTCGAGATCACCGTGACCCGGGTCCTGGGAAGCCGCGGTACCGTCCCGGCATGAGCAGCCTCGAGCCCGACCCCGAGGTCGGGCGCGACGATCGACCGGTCGCCACGGACGCCGAACTGCTCGACGGCGCACCGGTCGCCCTCGGCGGGCCGCGCGGGCTGCCGGTCACCCGCACCCTGCCCAACAAGCAGCGCCGCACGGTCGGGGCGTGGTGCTTCCTGGACGCGTACGGCCCGCATGATCTGGCCGTGTCCGACGGCATGCGCGTGGGGCCGCACCCGCACATGGGTCTGCAGACGGTCAGCTGGCTGACCGCCGGCGAGGTGCTGCACCGCGACAGCCTGGGGCACCTGCAGGAGATCCGGCCGGGGCGGCTCAACCTGATGACCGCGGGGCGGGGCATCTCGCACTCCGAGGAGACACCCGCCGTGCACAGCGGGGTGCTCGCCGGGGTGCAGCTCTGGGTGGCGCTGCCCGATTCCGACCGCGACAGGCCGCCGGCGTTCACCCACCACGACGATCTGCCGGTGGCGGCCGGCCCCGGGTTCCGGGCGACCGTGCTGATGGGCGAATTCGACGGCGTCGTCTCGCCCGCGCGGACGTTCACGCCGCTGGCCGGGGCCGAGGTGGCACTCACCGGAGGGCCGGGGTCGCTGCCGCTGCGGGCCGATTTCGAGTACGCCGTCCTTGCGCTCGACGGGGCGGTCACTGTGGACGGCGTACCGCTGAAACCGGGCCCGCTGCTCTATCTGGAGCCGGGCCGGTCGGCCCTGCGGTTCGAGAAGTCGTCGCCCGTACGCCTGATGCTGCTCGGCGGGGAGCCGTTCGCCGAGCGGCTGGTGATGTGGTGGAACTTCGTCGGCCGGACGCACGAGGACATCGCCGCCGCCCGGGAGGACTGGGAGTCGGGCAGCCGGTTCGGTGCGGTGCACGGCTACGCCGGAGGCCGCATCCCGGCGCCACCGATGCCGATCACGCGGCTGGTGGCGCGCGGGCGAGTACGCTGAGAACAGCGTTGAGCTGCGCGAAGATCCAGTTCGCCAGTCGCACAAACCTGCCTTGACGGTGTCCCGTCCGCGGCGCACTGTCGAAGTACCACGCCCATCACGCGGCCCCTTTGAAGGAGTGAGCCGTGACCTTCTTCGATGCGGGCCGACTTGTCCTCATCATCATGACACCGACCCTGCTCGGCGCCATCGTCGTGACCGCGCCGAGGTGGTGGTCGGCGATCGCACGCCGCTGGCCGGAACGCGGGTCCCGCGACCCGAAGCCGCTCGGGCTGCCGATCGAGCAGCTGGCCGCCGACCTGCGGCGGCTGCTGCGCCTGCACGCCGAGCTGAGTTCCTCGGCCCATCTGGCCATGCGCGTCCACCGGGTGTGGGCGATCGAGTCCGCCATCGGCGTCCGGGCGGTGGAGGCGGCGAACGCGCTGGGCGTGCCGCACCGGGAGCCGGATCGGCCGGGGGCGCTGAGCCGGCACGAATTGTGCGCCCTGCTGTACGCGCTGGGGGATGCCGGTCTGGTCCTGCCGGCCAAGGTCGGGCCGTTCACCAGCGACGGAGCCCTCTGACCAGTCGCCGTTTCGTTACGGCCGTTTCGTTTCGGCCGTTTCGTTTCGGCCGGCTCGTTTCGGCCGTTTCGTTTCGGCCGGCTCGAACGGCGGCGAGGTGCACCTCGCCGCCGTCCTTCTCCCGGCCGGCGGGCCAACGGGGGCGGTGGTCGCCTGCCGGGTGGCTCCGGGACAGTCACGTCCCGCTTCTCCACGGTGACATCCGCGGTGGCCTTGATCCGTGGACGGACGACGTGTCCTTCCCCACGTGTGGCGGTGCTCAGGACACCCTTAATTGTTTATTAATCCCGGAGTGTCCGAAGTCCGACAGGCAGTTGTGCCGACACGATCTCGTTCGTAACGCAGCGCCGATGTCCAGGGGTGTCCCGGCGGTTTCCGGGAAACGGTCGCCGCGCACGTGAACCGCAGGGCAGCCCGGTCCGTACCAGCAGTGGAAGGACCACTCCCGGCGACCGAACCGCCGGGACGGCCCGCGGCGACGACGCCGTCCGCTGGCCGGGTGAGGGGTACCTGCGGACATTGACGCACTGCGCAAATCCGTGGTTAACCTTCCATCTCAGCCGCGCACCCGGGGTGGTTCCGATCGGGACACGGCGGGCTCGGCAGGCTCGGCAGCGGAAGGACGGGGGCCACGGATGCGGCGACGAAGCGGCGGTCAGACCGGCGACCGCTTCATGTCCGCCACGGGGTGGCGATCACTGTCTGTGCCGAGGGCGTCCCGATGAGTTTCGAGGACGATGAGTATTGGGAGGACGAGTACTCCTCCAGGTCCGGCCCGGTGTCCTACGCCGACAACGCCGCCGTCGCCCGTGACCGCTACGCCGACGAGCCCGACCGGTACCCCGGGGAGTTCGAGCCCCCGGCGCCGCCGCGGCGCCGGTCCGGACGACCCGTGGACGAGCTGGCCGCCCGCCGGCGGCGGCGCCCCACCGGCCCGTCCCGGACGCCGCGGGGCGAGTTCGACTCCGAACGGCCGGCGTGGCTGGACGACCCGGACTTCGTGCCGACCGACACCACCCGGCCCGACCCCGAGGCCGCGGTGCTCGACTTCAACCGGCCGGAGCTTGGGTCCAATTTCGACAACCCGGAGTTCCCGTCCGGCCGCCCCCACCCCGCCGCCCTGTCCACCGGCCGGGACGACAACCGGGAGGACGATTGGGACGACGAGATCGACGAGCCGTTCGACCACCGGGCCGGACTGGACCGCCGGTCGACGCAGCCACCGCTGGCGCCGGCGCCGGATCTGTACGACGAGGACGCGCCTGAGCCTCTGCGTCGCCCGTCTTCCTCCCGCCCGTCTGTCTCTCGCCCGTCCCCCTTCCCTCGGCGCGAGCCGGAGCTGCCCGCCACCGGCCGGGCCCAGGTTCCCTACGACGACGAGTACGGGCCGGGGCGGGCCGCGTTCGTCGGCGACGACGATGCGCTCGAGCTGTACCGGCCGCGGCGTTCCTCCCGCGACGACGAGCGCCGCCGCGACCCGTCGCCGAACCGGCCGGCCGCCCGCCGGATCGAGCCGTCCCCGGTGGAACCCGTCCGCTACGACCGGCCCGAGGAATACGACCGGGACCCTCGCTGGACCCGCGACCAGCCGGTGTCGCCGGCCGCCGAGGCGCCGGACAGCCCATGGGTGATCAGCCGGCCCGTGCCGCCGCCCGCCCCTCGGGTGATCAGCCGCGCCACCCCGCCGCAGGCTCCGCGCGTCGTCAAGAAAACCCAGCCGACGCTGCCGGCAGTCGTCAGCGGTCCGCCTCAGTCGGGCCCGGCGCGCGGGGTCCGGCCAACATCGCCGGCTGCCCCGGCCGCATCCGCGACGGTCGCGCCCGCTGCCTCAGCGTCGGTCGCGCCCGCCGCCCTTTCTCCCGCCGGGCCGACTGCCTTTCCCCCCGCCGGGCCCGCTGCCTTCCCGCCCGCCGGGCCCGCGGCCTTCCCGCCCGCCGGGCCCGCTGCCTTCCCGCCCGCCGGGCCCGCTGCCTTCCCGCCCGCCGGGCCCGCTGCCTTCCCGGCCGCCGGGCCCGCTGCCTTCCCGGCCGCCGGGCCTGCTCGGCCGGAGGCAGCCGCACCCGCTCGGCCGGCTCCGGCCGCCGCTTCGGCCGCGCCGTTGCCTCCGGGCTACCTGCCCTCGGGCCGGCCGGTGTCGGGGGCGGCCCCCGGCACGGCTCTCCCGCCCGCCGATCGGGCCGTGCCGCCCGCGGCCCAGCCCATGCCGCCCGCGGCTCGAGTGATGCCGTCGGCTGCTTCGCGCGCGCCTGCACACCCGGGCGCGCCGGCCCCTCCGCGCGTACCGGGCGCGCCCGGCGGGGAAACGGCGGGTCGCCCGGCAGCACGCCCCGGCGACACGGCCCGGCCCGACACTTCGGGGCGGACGACCGGCGACGTACCACTGAGTCCGCCGGCCGCGGGACGCGCGACGACGGGCGGACCGTTCCCGCCAATGGGCTCCCCGGCGGGACCACCGTCCACGTTGTACCAGCAGATGCCTCCGCCCGGCCGGGGTCCGCGAGTGGCCGCCGTCGGTCCCGCCGGTCCCGATTCGGCCGACTCCTGGCAGATCAGCGACCTGCCCCCCGCCAAGCGCCGGACATCCTCGATGCCGCCGGAAACCCGGGCCGCCGCCCCCGTGCACCCGAAGTCCCCGACCGCCCCGCACCCGAACCCGGTCGAAGGCTGGCCCACCGCTGAACAACCGATCTTCCCGGCCCCGGCCGTCCCACCGCACCTCCCCGCCGCCGACCGCCCCGTCTCACCCGCCGCCGCCCCACGGCCGATCCCCGCGCCGCCCGCGCCGACCTCTCCCCCGCCATCCGCGCTCCCGCAGTCCGCGCTCCCGCAGTCCGCGCTCCCGCAGTCCGCGCCGCCGCAGTCTGCGCTCCCGCAGTCCGCGCCGCCGCGCCCCCGCCCGGCACCCGCGTCGCCGATGGCTCTGCCGCGAACCGAGCCGGTCACCCGCGATCTGCGCCCAGCCGTCCCCCCAGCCGCCCAGAGCCGCCCCACCGGCCCACCGGCCGTCCAAAACCGCCCAGCCGCCCAAAACCGCCCAGCCGCCCAAAACCGCCCGGCCGACATCCGGCCCCTACATGGTCGGCCCGAGCTCGGCATGTCCGAGCCGAGGCCGCCGGACGTCGAGCCCGGCGGATGGCCGCAAGGCCCGGTTGCGGCGCCATCGATTCCGCAGCAGGGCGGAAGCCGCCCAACGGACGACGGCGCCCCGTACCCCACGCCGCGCCACGCAGGCCCCGGCACCGCCGACCCGATCGGCGCCACCCCCGTCGGTGCCGGCGCGACGCAGGCCGTCACCGGTCCGCAACCGCATCGGATGCCCACCGCCCGGATGGACCGCGGCCACCGGAGCCAGGAAGTCCGGCCGGCGTCGGCCCCGCCGGCGGAGGCGTACACGCGGGTCGAGCCGACACCGGTTCACGGCTACCCGGTCGCCCGTGCCGAGGCGCCGGCGGTTCAGATCCCGGCCCCGCGCGCGCCGCAGCCTGCGCGCGACGAACCCGGCCGTCCGAACAAGGACGAGCCGGCGAGCTACGCCGCCGCTCCGGCACCAGCCGTACCCGATCAGCCGTCGGCGGGACGAAGGCCAGACCCCGCATCGGAGACCGTGCCGGGAGCCGCTCCGGGCTCGGAGACCGAACCCGCACCGATCGCCCGCCTGCAGACGAGCGGCCCCGACGGCCCGCGCCGCTACTCCGACTCCGGCCTGGGCGCGACGTGGTTCTCGACGAAGCCGACGCCCCCGGACACCGGCACCGGCACCGGCACCGGCACCGGCACCGGCACCGGCGAGCGAGACCACGAGCGAGAGACGGAAGTCGGCGAAAGCACCCGCAAGATCGAATCGCCCGACGACCAGAACCACGACGACCAGAACCGCGACGACCAGAACCACGACGACCACAAGCACGACGACCACAAGCCCGCCGACGACACGGACGACGACGATGGCGCCGGCGTGGTGCTCGACGTCGACCTCACCGGCCTGTTCAACGGAATGACCGCCGAGCAGGCGATCATCGAGGCGAACGGCGACACCCGCACAACGACAACCGCAACCGCGACCGGCACCGCCACCCCCGCGCTGCCCGCCCCGGAAGCCCTCCTGCCGCAGGTGGCGGCCATCGCCGCGTCGGGCCGGGAGGCCGGACGTGGCCCGGACGCGCAGTCCTGGCGGGACCGGGACGACCCGGCCCGGCCCTCGCTGATGCCCGGCCCCGAACCAACCGAGCCCAAGACCGTGGAACGCCCGGTCAAGCCGTTGTCCGCGGCCGATCTGGACACTATCCGTTGGCGGCTGGACGGCGGCACGCTGCGGGAGGTGGTCGACGACCGGGACGCGTTGCGGGAACTCGGCGACCGGCTGGACGAGCCGCTCAGCGACGAGGCCGACAACGTCGTCCGGTCGGGGCTGCTGTGCGTCCGGGCCGAGGTCTACCGGCTGCTGGGCGAGCTGGGCATGGCCGCGGCGGCGAGCCGGCTGGCGCTGACCCACGCCGAGTCGGCCGGGCACACCCAGGCGACCGTGATCGCGCAGGCCGAACTCGCGCACGTGCTGCGGCTGCGCAGTGACTGGGCCGAGGCGGACCGGCTGTTCGAGGCGGCGGCCAGTTCCGAGGTGCACCCGGCGGTACGCAGCCTGGTGCACGAGAACGCCGGGCGCAGCTGCTTCGACCAGGGGCGGCACATGGAAGCCCTGGACCATTTCGCGCGGGCGATCCGGCTGGGCCCGCCCGACGACATGGACCTGGTCGAGCGGATCGAGGTCTCGCTCGAGGCCGTCTACATCCACGTGCTCCGGGACGGCTGGGGCCCGTACCCCCGGCTGCGCCGCGAGATCCTCGGGTACGTACGACCGGCGAAGCGTTAGCTCCGGGCGGCGGTCTCCGCCGACGGCACCCGGTCGACGTTGTGCCGGGCCGGCGAGGCGACCGCGACGCGGCCCCGCCCCGCGGTCTTGGCCTGGTAGAGCGCGGCGTCGGACGCAACCATCAGGGTCTCCACCGTGCCGGCGTCCGCCGGCAGGACGGCCACGCCGAGGCTGACGCCGGGTGCGCCGCCGGGGAGTTCGTCGATCGTCTCGACCAGCCGGCGCAGGTCCTCGGCGGCCCGCAGCGCGCCGGTCCGGTCGCGGCGCAGCAGCATGACGAACTCGTCGCCGCCGACGCGGGCGGCCAGGTCGTCCTCACCGTCGGCGACCGTGCGCATGGCCTGGGCCACGGCCTTCAGGGCCTGGTCGCCGACAGCGTGACCCCAGGTGTCGTTGATTGCCTTGAAGTGGTCCACGTCCACGGTGATCAGCGCGATCTCGCCGCCGTGCCGCAGCGCCCACGTGACGGCCCGGTTGAGGGCCTCGTCGTACGACCGGCGGTTGGCCAGCCCGGTCAGCGAGTCGGCCCGGGCCTGCTTCTCCAGCTCCAGCAGCAGCTTGTCGGCGCGGTCCCTCAGCGACACCACGACCACCACGGTCATCGACATGGCCAGCGCCACCGAGGCGATGTTGGGCCAGGCGTCCTTCGGGTCCATGACCTTCAAGGCGACCGTCCCGTCACCGGCGAAGACGAGCAGCAGGTTGAAGTAGATCGCACTGCGGAGCAGGAAGTTGGCTGTGTACAGGACGGGCCAGAGGTAGAAGAGCTGGGCTCCGGCACTGGAGTCGTCGGTGATCCAGTTCATGCCGGTGATCAGCAGAGTGGCGACCGGCGGTGCGGACAACCAGAACAGGTCCGGCATCAGGTGCGGGCGCGACCAGCACACCCCGCCGCCGAACGCGATGACGGCACTGGTCACGAGGATCGCGATCAGAGCCGGGAGCGGACGGTGCGGGGTCAGCACGACGCCGGTGACGAACAGGAACGGCGACCCGGCCAGCATCAGGTACGCGACCGAGCGCGAGGCGCCGTGGTGGTCGCGTAGCCGAGCGGCCATGGCGACTTCCCGTTGCGTCACACCCGTTCTTCGGCACCCGCGGTGGGACCCTGAGGATTCCCCGCGGCGGCGACCGATCCCGCCGTCCCGGCGTCACCGCCAGACCGGCCGGACTCACCGGCACCAGAGGACGGAGGTCACTCCGTGCGGAGGGCGACGACCGGGTCCAGCCGGCCGGCGCGTTGGGCCGGCACCACGCCGAAGATGATGCCGACGCCGGCCGAGACCCCGAAGGCCAACGCCAGCGACCACCAGGTGACCGCGGCCGGGACCGGCGAGAGGTGGTCGACGACGACCGCGGCGGTGATCCCGAGGGCCATCCCGACCACGCCGCCGATGGTGGTCAGCAGCACCGCTTCCAGCAGGAACTGCACGCCGATGTCGCGGGGCCGGGCGCCGACCGCCTTGCGCAGGCCGATCTCCCGGGTCCGCTCGCGCACCGAGACCAGCATGATGTTGGAGACGCCGACGCCGCCGACGAGCAGGCTGATCCCGGCGATGGCGGCCAGCACGCCGGTGAGCACGCCCAGGATCGAGCCGAGAACGCCCAGGATCTGCTCCTGGGTGACAGCGCTGAAGTCGGTGTCCGGGTGCCGTTTGACCAGCGCGGCGGTGATCGAGGCGCCGAGCGTGTCGATGGTGTCCCGGTCGGGGGCCCGGATGGCCAGGGCGTCGATGCGGTCGGTGCCGAGCAGCCGCTGGGCCGCGGTCACCGGGACGTGCACCTCGCTGTCGCGGTCCACGCCGAGGCTCTGGCCGAGCGGCTCGAACGTGCCGATCACCCGGAACCGCACGCCGCCGATGGTGACCTGCCGGCCGATCGGGTCGCGGTCGCCGAACAGCTGCCGGGCGATCGCCGAGCCGAGCACGGCCACCCGGCGGGCCGTGGAGACATCGGTACGGGTCAGGTAGGTGCCGCGGTCGAGGCGGCGGACGAACACCGACGGCGTGGTCTCGAGCACGCCCTGCATGCTGGCGAAGGCGGACTGCGATCCGGCCCGTACGGTCTCGCCCGAACTGATCGTGACCGCCACCCGGGACCGGTCCCCGACCACCCGGCTGACGGCATCGGCGTCGTCCAGGGTCAGCGGCGACGCGGTGGGGGCGGCGTTGGCCGCGAGCCGGCCCGGGACGACGATCAGCAGGTTCGAGCCGAGTCCTTCCACCTGGTTCTCGACGAGCTGTTTGGTGCCGGTGCCGATGGCCACGAGGGCGACCACCGCGGCCACGCCGATGACGACCCCGAGCATGGTCAGGACGCTGCGCAACCGGTTGGCCCGCAACGCGTCCAGCGCGACGCGCCAGGCCTCGCCGAGTCTCACGAGGCCGGGCTCACGAGGCCGGGCTCATGAGGCCGGTCGCAGAGGCCGGGCTCACGCGACGGGGTCCACGATCAGTCCGTCCCTCATGACGATCTGCCGGCGGGCCCGGGCGGCGACGTCGCGGTCGTGGGTGACCAGGACGACCGCCACCCCCTCGGCGTTGAGCGACTCGAGCAGCGTCAGCACGGACTGCCCGGTGACGGAGTCGAGGTTCCCGGTGGGCTCGTCGGCCAGCAGCACCGACGGGCCGGTGACCAGCGCCCGGGCGATGGCCACGCGCTGCTGCTCGCCGCCGGACATCTGGTTGGGGCGGTGGGCGATCCGGTGGGCCAGCCCGACCCGTTCCAGCATGGCCGCGGCCCGGGCCCGGCGTTCGCGCCGGCCGACGCCGCGGTAGACCAGCGGGAGCGCCACGTTGTCCTGCGCGGTGGTCCGGGGCAGCAGGTGGAAGGACTGGAAGACGAACCCGATGACCTCGTTGCGCAGCCGGGCCATCTCCGGCGGGGACAGCGTGGACACGTCTCGGCCGCCGATCAGCAGCGTGCCCGCGCTCGGCCGGTCGAGGCCGCCCAGCAGGTGCATCAGGGTCGACTTGCCGGAGCCGGAGGTGCCGACCACGGCCAGGTAGTCGCCGGCCTCGACGGTCAAGGACACGCCCTGGAGCGCGGTCACCGACACCCCGTCCAGGTCGTACGTGCGGGAGACGTCCGCGGCGACGATGGCCGCGGTCACGGCACGTCTTCGCCGGAACGCACCTTGTCGGCGCCGGCGGTGACGACCCGCTGACCGATGCCGAGCCCGGCGCTCACCTGGACCACGTCCTCGCCCTGCACACCGAGCGTGACCGGGATGCGCCGGGCCTTGCCGTTCTGAATCGTCCACACCGTGTCGCGCCCGTCGGCATTGACAATTGCGGACGCGGGCACGGTCACCGCGTCGGCCGCCTGGCGCACGTCGAGCCGGACCACGGCGCTCATCCCGGGTCGCGGCGTCGGCGCCGGCGACCCGTCCGCGGCGGTGCCCTTGCCCAGGTCCAGGCGCACCCGGTAGGACACCCCGCCGCGGGCCGAGGTGGTCGGCAGCAGATCGATCGACCGTACGGCCGCCCGGTACGTCGCGCCGGTGGCGGCGTCCAGCTCGACCGTCGCCGTGCCGCCCGGCTTGACCAGCAGCACGTCGGTCTCGTCGACGTTCGCGGCCAGCCCCAGCTTCCCGACGTCGACCACGGTCAGGATCGGCGTGCCCGCGCCGACCACAGCGCCCTCGGGCACCGCGGCGTCGACACCGGGCAGGGCGGCGGCCGAGCCGGTCGACGAAGCCGTCCCGGAGGCGCCCGCGGCCAGCAGATCGGTGAGCGACGGCGTGCCGCCGGACGCGGTGCCACCGAGCTGAACCACCCCCGACACGGGGGCCCGCAGGGTCAGCGCGTCGTTGGCCGTGGCGGCCAGGTCGTACGCCTGCTGGGCCTGCAGCCGCTGCGCCGAGCCGAGCGCGCTCACCGCCGAGGCCAGGCCGGCCACCCCGCGCTGGACTTGCCGGACGGCCGCGCCGGCCGCCTGCGAAGCCGCCGAGTACTGCGCCCGGGCCGCGTCGACCTGCTTCAGCAGCGCCGCCTTGAGCTGCGGGTCGGCGATCTGGCCGGCCGCGTCGCGGGCCTCGTCGAAGGCCAACTGCGCCTGCTTGTCGGTTCGCACCCGGACCGCGGTGAACGCCGCCGTCCCACCCCCGGATGGGACGCCGCCGCGGTCGGCCGCGGCCAGCGCCCGCTGCGCCGAGGTGAGCCGGGCCCGGGTGGACGGCGAGTCGATCACGGCGACGACCTGGTTCTTGATCACCTGGTCGCCGGCGTCGACGCGGAGGTCGGCCAGGGTGCCGTCGGCGGGTGAGCTGACCGTGGCCGCGGCCCGGGCGGTGATCGAGCCCGGGGCCTCGACGATCTCGTCGACGGTGCCGCGGGTGGCGGCGCCGACCGTGATGCCGGACGGCTTGTCACCGCAGGACGCGGCGGTCAGCGCCGGCAGGGCGACGACGGCAGCGAGCAACACGAACGAACGAGGAGGGCGGCGAGGCACGAGCGCAACTGTACTGACTGGGCTCGATCGCGGCCTGCCTACCGGCAGTGGCCGATCGTTATCGGTCATCGGCCGAGATACGCTCGGTGGGTCGGATATCCGCTCGCCCGCTGACCGGTCGGCGACGGTGCTGGTCAGCGCGGTGGCGGAGGGTGGGTTGAACCGTGCGCGCCGTGCCGTCCGTAGTTACCCACCGACACGAGGAGGCGCCATGCTCAGAGCCGACGAACTGACGGTCGTGCATCACGACGACTCGGTCAGCCGGTTCACCGACGTGACGTACACGCTCGGCCGCGAGGGCCTGCGGGTGGTGACGGCGACCGGCGACCAGACGGCGTTCCCGGAGCACGAGGTGCTGACCATCCAGGTACTTGCACGGGCGGCCTGAGTCAGCGGGGAGCGCGTTACCGCGCTGATGAGTTCGGCCCGTGAACGCTGCCGGCGAAGCCGTCAACGACACGGGCCGAACTCATCAGCTTCCAGCGGCGCACGCGCGATCGAGCTATGTGCCCGGCCTCCGGCCGAAGACTCTGACCGTGGTGCCCATCTTGAGCTTGCCGTACAGGTACTTCGCGTCCGACGGCAGCAGGTTGACGCAGCCGTGCGAACCCCGCCACCCGTCGTGCAGGTAGGTGGTGGTCTGGTGCAGGCCGACGCCGCCCACGAAGCGCTGCCAGTACGGCATCCACACGTGGTACGGGTCCGACCACTCCTTCGTCGTCCGCTTGTTGATCTTGAAAGTGCCGGTCGGCGTCCGGTGGCCCTTCATGCCGGTCCGGGTGACGGTCGGCCCGAAGGTGACCTTGCCGCCCCTCATGGTCCAGACGGTCTGGTGCGTCAGATCGACGCAGACCGTGACCACCGACCGGCTGGCCTTGCACGCCGACGTCTTCGTGGCGACCAGTCGCTGGGCCACGTTGTCCGTCGTCGGGCCGGCCAGCCCGGACACCGGCTGGATGCCGAACCGCTTCTGGAACTTCTTGATCGCAGCGCAGTCGGCGGCGGACTGCCGGCCGTCCACCGTGACCTTGCCGTACGCGCCGAGTTTCTTCAGGTAGCCCTCGACCTGCTTCTGGTATTTGCCCGTGGCACACGCCGACGCGGCCGCCTTGACCACCACGACCGTGGCCGGTGGCGGCGCGGCCGCGGCCGGTGCGGCCAGGGCGGCGACGGTCAGCCCACTTCCGACCAGCACCGCCAGCCCCGCGGTCATGATGCGCACGGAACCCCGTTGCATCCTCAACTTGATCCTCCCCAACGGATGTGTGCGCACATCGAAGCACAGCCATGCCCCGTCGCGGCTCAGCGGAACGACGGGTGGCGCGAATCCGGTAGGCCGGACCGTACGGCCGGGTGGACGATCTTCGTGCCGTACGCAACGCGGGTGGCCGTATGGTGATCGGCGTGACCGAATCGCCGCCCCTCGTCTATCGCATCTCTCCGGTGCAGGTCGCCGTGCTGATCCTGGTGGCGATCCCGGCCCTGGCGGTCAACGTCTACTTCCACCCGTCGATCCCGCTGCGGGTGGTGACGCTGGCGTTCGGCCTGGGCGCGCTGTTCGCCGCGTACGCCGGCTGGCGCATGTACCTGGTGGTGGACGACGAGGGCATCGCGGTCCGCCGGTTGCGCGGCGAGGTGTCGCTGCCGTGGGCCCGGATCTCCGGCCTGGAGGTGGTCTCGGGCGTTCGCGGATCCGACACCATCCGCATCCACCCGGTCACCGGGCTGGACGTGGACGTGCCGCCGTCGCTGCTGCAGCCGAACCGCCCGACGTCCCGGATCGCCGCGCACCGGCGTCTGTCGGACACCTTGCATCAGATCGAAGATCGTCGTTCCGGATCCTGAGCTCGGTTGCGTCCGTCCTGCTCAGCCGGGGTGGTGTGGATCCGGCCGGGAGAAATCGATGCTGGGAGGCATTGACGAGCGCGCGTAACATAACCGAAATGCGCAACCTGAGGCCGGGGTGACGCGCGGTTGAGCTAGGCGGTATCCATGGCTGCGAGGGACGAGGGCATCGTGCCGACGATGGCCGATGTCGCGCGCCTGGCCGGGGTTTCGTCGAGCACCGTCTCGTACGCGCTGACCGGTGCCCGGCCGATCTCCCAGGCCACCCGGGACCGCATCCGGCACGCGATGGACGACCTCGGCTATACGCCGAACGCGTTCGCCCGCGGGTTGAAGAGCAAGCGCAGCAAGATCCTCGCCCTGCTGTTCCCGCGCGACGGCCGCGACCTCGGGCTGAGCTCGCTGGAGTACATCCTCGGCGCCTCCGACCACGCCCAGGATCTCGGTTACCACCTCCTGCTCTGGACGACCGAGACGGACGCCCTGGACGATCTGGCCCAGCTGGCCCGGCAGGGTCTGGTCGACGGCGCGCTGCTGATGGAGGTCCGGCTGCGCGACCCACGGCTGGCGGTGTTGCGCACGTCCGCGATGCCGTTCGCGATGATCGGGCGGACGGCCGAGCCGGCCGGGGTGGACTTCGCCGACACCAACTTCGACCAGTGCGCCCGGGTCGCCGTCGATCACCTCGTCCGCCAGGGCCACCGGCACCTCGGGTTCGTCAACCTCAACGCGTCGACCATCGAGGCCGGGCGCAGCAACGCGATCCGGCTGCGCGACGGCATCCTGGCCGCGGCCCGGGCCGACGGCGTGGCGATGACCGTGATGCCGTGCGAGAGCTCGATCGTCGGCGGCCGGGCCGCCTTCCACGACCTGCTCGCCCAGGACCCGGAGCTGACCGCGGTGATCGCGTTCAACGAACAGGCGGTGCCGGGCGTGATGAGCGCGGCGACCGACGCCGGTCGGCGCGTGCCCGGCGACTTCTCGGTGGTGTCGGTGGACATGCCGGCCCAGGCGGCGCTGATGACCACGCCGACGATGACCACGGTCGGGCCGACGGCGGCGGCGATGGGCCGGGCCGCCGCCGACATGCTGATCCGGCGCCTTGAAGGGTTCGACCTGGCCCCGGCCCAGGTGTTGTTCGACGGCGTTCTCGACATCCGGGAAAGTTCGGGACCCGCACCGCGGCGATAAGCACCTTTTCAACCATTATGTTACCGCCGTCCGACTCGCCTGTGGCGGGCGTTTAGATCAGCCGTTCGTGCAGGTCGCGTGCTTGATTGCGACACGGCGTCGAACCCTTGTGACCGTTGACACACTGCGTATCCGGGTCTTAACTTTCTCGAAATAGTCGAATCGAATCGATGACCCACCCGACGGAGGGACACGAGATGCGTTTTAAAGGGGTCGCTCCTGCGGTCCTGGCGACTACCGCCCTGGTCCTCGCCGCTTGCGGCGGCGGCGGTGGCGGTAGCAGTGACGCGGCGAAAACGGGCGCCAGCGCCCGCGGGCCGATCACGTTCGTCACCGGCAAGGACAACAGCGGAGTGCTGCCGTTCATCGCCGATGAGTGGAACAAGGCTCACCCGAACGAGAAGGTGACGATCAAGCAGCAGACCGACCAGGCCGACCAGCAGCTCTCCGACCTGGAGCAGCACTTCCAGGCCAAGGACGCGAACTACGACGTGGTCACGGTCGACGTGGTCTGGACGGCGGAGTTCGCGGCCAAGGGCTGGATGATCCCGCTGACCGGGCAGTACGCGCTGGACACGGCTCCGCTGCTGCCGGCCACGGTCAAGGCGGCCAGTTACAACGGCAAGCTGTACGCGGCGCCGTACGCGTCCGACGGCGGCCTGCTCTACTACCGCACCGACCTGGTCAAGACAGCTCCGACCACGTGGACCGACCTGGTCGCCGACTGCCAGGGCAAGACCACCAGCGGCACCATCACCGGCCCGAAGCCGGCCTGCTACGCCGGTCAGTTCTTCAAGTACGAGGGCCTGACGGTGAACGCGGCCGAGGCGATCAACGCCGCCGGCGGCCTGTTCGTCGGACCCGACGGCCGGACCTCGACGGTGAACTCGGCGCAGTCCGCGACCGGCCTCGACTTCCTGGTCAACGGCTTCAAGCAGGGCTACATCCCGAAGGAGGCGCTGGGCTTCAAGGAGACCGAGAGCCTGAACGCCTTCATCGCCGGCCAGCTCGTGTTCATGCGGAACTGGCCGTACGCCGTCGCCATCGCCAACGGCAAGGGCTCCAAGGTCATCGGCAAGTTCGGCATCGCGCCGCTGCCCGGCCCGGACGGCCACGGCGCGTCCAGCCTCGGCGGCCACAGCCTGGGCATCAGCGAGTACTCCAAGTACAAGGCGACCGCCCTGGACTTCCTGAAGTTCGTCGAGTCGGACGCCGTGCAGCGCAACAACCTGACCGTCGGCACGCTCGCCCCGGTCACCACCGCGTTGTACAGCGACCCGCAGCTGACCCAGAAGTTCACCTACCTGCCGACGCTGCTGAAGAGCATCGAGACCGCTCAGCCCCGGCCGATCACCCCGTTCTACCCGGGCGTGACCGAGGCGATCGAGACCAATGCCTACGCGGCCCTGCAGGGCCAGGTGGACTCGAAGACGGCCTTGGCCAACATGCAGGCGGCGATCAAGTCCGCCACTGCCGGCGGCTGACCGGCACAACCGGTACGACCGGTGGGCCGCCGCTCCACGCGGGCGGCGGCCCGCCCCGGCCGTCCCAATCCGACAGTTCACACCCCCGAGTACGGACGGCGTTATCGCACAGGAGCAGTCATGACTCTTGCCGGCCAGGTCGAAGAGCAGGTCATCGAAGAACCGGAAGGCGGCCGAAAGAAGAAGAAGACCCGAGCAGCCAACATCCGGCCCGGTGAGCAGCGGCTCGCGTGGACGCTGATCGCGCCCACCATCGTGCTGCTCCTGCTGGTCGTCGGCTACCCCATCGTCAAGGCGATCTACCAGTCGTTCCTCACCGACCCCGGCCTGGACCAGGCCACCGGCCTGTTCAACCAGGGCGACGCCTGGAACGGCATCACCAACTACACGCACTGGCTGCTGCAGCGGTGCGCGGTCGCCGACGGCGGCACCCAGTCCTGTCCCAAGGGCACGCTCGGCTCGCAGTTCTGGGGAGCGTTCGGCGTAACGGTGCTGTTCACGGTGTGCACGGTCGTTCTGGAGACCGTCATCGGCATGATCTTCGCGCTGATGATGAACCGGCCGTTCAAAGGCCGCGCGCTGGTCCGCGTCGCGATTCTGATCCCGTGGGCGATCCCGACTGCTGTGACCTCGAAGCTGTGGCAGGTCATCTTCGACCCGCAGGGCATCCTGAACAAGGTTCTCGGCACCCATTTCGCCTGGACCTCGCAGGAGGGGCCGGCCCGAATGGCGATCATCATCGCCGACACCTGGAAGACGACGCCGTTCATCGCGCTGCTCATCCTGGCCGGGCTACAGGGCATCCCCGAAGAGACCTACGAGGCGGCGAAGATCGACGGCGCCTCCGCCTGGCAGCGGTTCACCAACGTGACCCTGCCCCTGGTGCGGCCGGCCCTGGCCGTCGCGGTCATCTTCCGGACACTCGACGCCCTGCGCATGTATGACCTGCCCGCGATCCTGACCGGCGGCTCGAACGGCACCACGACGAGCTCGATCCTGGTGGTCCGCCAGCTGACCAGCGGGATCAACTCCGCGTCGGCCCTATCCACGATCACCTTCATATTCATTTTCATCATCGCGTTCGGGATGGTGCGATTGTTCAACGCCAACATCGTCGGCGCCCAGGCGAAGGGGGTGCGCTGAGATGGCCACCGCGACCGTTGCACCGCCCCGCTCATCCGGGCTGGAGATCGAGCGCAAGAAGAGCGTGAACTGGGGCAATATCGCCACCGCCGTGGTGATGGTCATCGTCATCATCTGGTGTCTGCTGCCCTTCTACTGGATGCTCGTGCTGAGCTTCCGGGACACCGCGTTCACGTTCGACACGACGCCGTTCTTCTCCCACGTGACCTGGGGGAACTTCAAGTACGCGTTCAATCCGACGTTCAACCCGTTCGGCCGGTCACTGGTCAACAGCTTGATCATCGGCACCGTGGTCACCGCCGTCTCGATGATCATCGGTGTTTTCGCCGGCTACGCGCTCGCCCGGCTGGTCTTCCGGGGTAAGGGCCTGGTGCTCGCCGCCATTCTGGGCGCGTCCATGTTCCCCGGCGTCGCCATCCTGACCCCGCTGTTCCAGCTGTTCACCAGCTTCCACTGGCTGGGTGAGTACCAGGCGCTGATCCTTCCCCAGATCTCGTTCTCGTTGCCGCTGGCGGTCTACACGCTGACCAGCTTCTTCGCTGACATGCCGTGGGATCTGGAGGAGGCAGCCCGGGTCGACGGGGCCACCCCCGGGCAGGCGTTCCGGCTGGTGATCCTGCCGCTGGCGGCGCCGGCCATGTTCACCACGGCGATCCTGGTGTTCCTGGCCAGCTGGAACGAGTACCTGCTGTCCAGCGTCCTGTCCAACGGCGTGACCAAGGTGGCACCGTCCACCGTGGCCATCGCCAACTTCACCGCCGGTCCGCACATCGTCCCGTACACCCAGACGATGGCGGCCGGCCTGGTCGTCACCATCCCGCTGATCATCGTGGTGCTGTTGTTCCAGCGCCGCATCGTCAGCGGTCTGACGGCCGGTGGCGTGAAGGGCTGACCTGACCCGCTCGGTGAGGAGGGCCCGGCTTCGGCCGGGCCCTCCTCTCATGTCCGGGGGGTGCCGAAGTCCTGGACCCAGTACGACTCCCTGCCGCCGCCGAAGGCCAGGCCGATCCCCATCTCCCGGAAACGGCAGTCCATGATGTTCTGCCGGTGCCCCGGGCTGTGCATCCAGCCGTTCACCACCTCGTACGCGCTGGACGGCCCGCGGGCGATGTTCTCGCCGTAGCGGGACCACCGGAACCCGGCGTCGGTGACCCGGTCCCCGGGGCCGTTGCCGTTGGGCGACTCGTGGGCGAAGTAGTCCCGGTGCGCCATGTCCCTGGCATGATCGAACGCGGCCCGGATCAGCCGCCGGTCGAGCGTGAGGCGGCCGCATCCGCCCCGCCGCCGGTTCTGATTGATCAGCGCCAGCACCTGCTGCTGGAACGGCGCGGTGGCACTGGCCGTCACCTGGGCCGGTGAGACCTTCTTCTGCGCCGCCGTGGTCAGCGCGGCCGACGTCTGCGTCTGCGCGGCCCGCGCCGCGGCGGGTCGGGCCGCGCCCTGCCGGCCGGTGGCCCGGCGGCGGGTGCCGGCACCGCCCGGTCGTCGGGGCATCCGGTCGCCGGCGGTCGTGTGGCCGGCGTGGCCGGCGTCGCCGGCGGTCGTGTGGCCGGCGTGGCCGGCGTGGCCGGCGGTCGTGTGGCCGGCGTCGCCGGCGGTCGCAACCCGGCCGCGGCCGTCGATGGTCCTGCCCCGGCCGGCTGCCGGGGCGGCCGGCCGGTCCGGGAACCGGTCGTTGCCCGCGGTCCGGTTGGTGCCGCTCCCGTTCGAGCCGCTCCCGTTCGAGCCGCTCCCGTTCGAGCCGCTCCCGTTCGAGCCGCCGTCCGAGCCGGTCATCCAGGGGAAATGTGGGAAGTTCGGCAGGCCGGGGAGCTGCAGACCCGCCATCGCCAGCCGGCCAGGCGTCTCGTCCGCGCCCGCGCTCGTCGCCGCGACACCGCCGGCGACCAGCACCACCACCGTCACCCCGCACACCACCGAGAGAGGTTTCCGCATGCCCCGTCCTCACCCGTCCACTTGCTGCGGTCTGGTTGTTCCACACCGCCCTCGAGGGGTACCAACGGTACAAACCGGGCGGGGACACTTCGTGCTCCTGAGGCTTGTGACCCCACTTCCCTCTCGTCCGTCCGAGGTGCGCTGCAGATTCGCCCCTCCCGGACGCCCTGGGGCGAGCGTAGAAGATCCACGCTTCACCCGGTCGAGTTCGCCCGAATAGGCGATTTAATGGCGTTCAGGCGCGAATCCGGGCCGGTTCGCGCGGAACAACCCGTGGGGAAGGGCGAACGATTCTCAGATAAGGCGTACGAATTATCGATAATCTGTGCCAATGGTGCAAGGCACGCAAACGGTTGATGACGTGGCCGGAGGTTTCGCGCTGGTCTTCCGGGCCGGTTCGCTGCTGTGCGCGCTCCAGCTGGACGACGTCATCGAGACCATGCGCCCGCTGGCGGTGCGTCCGCTGGCCGGCACCCCTGCGTACGTCCGGGGCGTCACCATCATGCGCGGCGTCCCCACGCCGGTCATCGACGTGGCCCGCCTGGTCGGAGGCGAGTCGGCCGACTTCGCGCGGTTCCTGGCCGTCCGGACCGAACGCGGACCGGTCGCCTTCGCCACCGGGCCGGTGCTGGGCATCCGGAACGCCTTCGCTGACGGCCCGGCGCAGCACCCGTCCCTGCTCACCGGCGCGTCGAGCCGGTTGGTGGCGGGGGTTGCCATGATCGACACCGAGCCACTCCTGCTGCTGCAGAGCATGCGGGTGCTGCCGGAGGACGTCTGGGCGGTCGCGGCGGGAGTCGTCTCATGACCACCGGCACCGCCCTGGCGACGTTCCGGGAGCTGCTGGCCGAGCGGCTGGGCTGGGTGTTCTCCGACAGCGACCTGGGCCAGCTGAACCGGGTGCTGCAGCACCGGTCGGCCGAGCTCGGCCTCTCCCCCGCCGCATATCTGACCGGCCTCGCCGCGAGGCCGGCGCGCGGTGGCGCTGTCGACCCGGCCGAGCTGAGCCGCCTGGCCGAGGAACTCAGCATCACCGAGACCTACTTCTTCCGGCACCGCGAGCAGTTCCAGGCGCTGACCGGGGAGGTGCTGCCAGACCGGATCCGGGCCCGGGCGCCGCAGCGGACGCTGCGGCTGCTGTCGGTCGGCTGCTCCTCCGGCGAGGAGGCGTACAGCCTGGCCATCGCCGCCTGCGAGGGCCGCCCGGACGCCGGCTGGCTGGTGTCGGTGCTCGGCCTGGACGCCAACCCAGCCGTCCTGCGCAAAGCGGCCCGGGCCCACTACTCCGTCTGGTCGCTGCGGGAGACGCCCGACGCCCTGCGCGAGCGCTGCTTCCACCCGGCCCGCGGGGAGTACGAGGTCGTCTCCCGGATCCGGGAGACGGTGGGGTTCCGGCAGTACAATGTGGCCGACGACGACCCGGTGCTGTGGTCCGAGGGCCGGTACGACGTGATCTTCTGCCGCAACCTGCTGATGTACCTGACCGCGACCACCGCGAGCGCGCTGGTGGCCCGGATGACGACGGCGCTGGCCGTCGGTGGCTGCCTGTTCCTGGGCCATACCGACACGCTCGGTTCCCGCCCCGAGGGCCTGGAGCTGCGGCAGACCCACCAGACGTTCTACTACCGGCGGCCGGAAACGGTGCGCACGTATCCGGAGGTGCCGGCCCGGCCCCGGCGCAAGGTGCCGGCCCCGCCGGCCCCGAGCGGGACCGACCGGCACGAGCAGGCGTTCACCCGGCTGCGGGAGGAACGTTTCGGCGAAGCGCTGGCGGTGCTGGAGGCCGACCCCGAGCCCAGCACCCGGCCCGGCGACATGCTGCTGCAGGGCGTCCTTCTCACCTTGGTCGGGCGGCTGGACGACGCCGAGATCCTGTGCCGGCGGCTGCTGGACCTGGACGGGCTGCACGCCGACGCGCACCACCTGCTCGCCGTCTGCCTGGAGGGCGGCGCCGCGGTCGACGTGGCCATCGGGCACTACAAGCTGGCCGCGTACCTGGACCCGTCGTTCGCCCTGCCCCGGCTGCGGCTGGGCCTGCTGTCACGCCGGCGCGGCGACGACCGTACGGCCGGGGCCGAACTGGACCGCGCCCTGCACCTGCTGCGGGACGAGCGGGAGGAACGCATCGTGCTGTTCGGCGGCGGCTTCGGCCGGATCGCGCTGATCGCGCTCTGCCGGGCCGAACTCGACGCCTGCGGGGTGCGCCGATGACCGAGGTGTCGAGCCGCCTGGGCGAGCTGCGGAACGAGTTCGACAGCTCGTTTGCGGACCCGGTGCGGCCGCACGACGAGGATCAGGTCGAGCTGCTCGCGATCCGGGCCGGCGGCCGCCCGTACGCGCTGCGGCTGTCACACACGTCCGGCCTGTACCCGGACCGCCCGGTGACCGCGCTGCCCGGCCCGCTGCCGTCCCTGCTCGGCGTGGCCGGTTTCGGCGGCGGCATCCTGCCGGTGTACGACCTGGCCGCTCTGCTCGGGCACCCGGCCGGCGACCGGCCGCGCTGGCTGGTGCTGGCGGCCGGCAGCCCACCGCTGGCCTTCGCGTTCGGCGACCTGGACGGACACGTGCGCATCGCCGCCGAAGCGATCATCACCGAGGGGCACGAGGGGGCCGGCTGCCTGCGCGGCATGGTGCCACTGCCCGGCGGCACACGGCCCATCGTCGACGTGCCCGCAGCCCGCGCCGCGGTGCATCGACTCACCGGACACGAGGAGGGGCCTGCGACATGATGGCCGGACGTACGTTCAACGGAAAACTGGCCGGCGGATTCGGCCTGACCATGGTGCTGACCTTCCTGATCGGCGTTTCGTCGGTCTTCGCGCTGACGCTGGCCGTCCAGACCAAGGACCGGGTGATCGCCTCGGCCACCGGCAACCTCTCCGGCGCCCAACAGTTGAGCACCACCATCGAGACCCGGATCAGCGACTACCGCGCATTCCTGCTGACCGACGACAAGAAGTACCTTGACCTGACCACCACCGGCCGGGCGAAGTTCCTCGACGAGGTGACCCAGCTCAAGGACAAGCTGACCGCCCCGGCCGAACTGAGCTTGCTGGACACGGTGTCCGCGTACGAGGTGGCGCACGCGGCGTCGCTCGCCCCGGTGATCGCCCGCCGGCAGGCCATCACCGACCTGCACAACATCGCCCAGCTCAACGCCAGCCTGGTCGCGCCCGCCCGGGAGAAGATGGAGAAGTCGATCGCCCAGCTGATCACGCTGGTCCGGGCGGACGTGGAGAAGGCCCGGCAGGCGTCGTCCCGGGCCACCGCGCTGGCCATCGCCGTGGTGATCGCGCTCGCGCTGCTGTCCATCTTCCTGTCCGGGATCATCGCGTACCGGCTGAGCCGGGGCCTGCGGCGCGAGGTCGGCACCGCCGTCGGGCACATCCAGAGCTCGTCGGCGCAACTGGAGGCGGCGGCCGCGCAGCAGGCCGCCGGGGGCCGCGACCAGTCCAGCGCGATGAGCGAGATCACCACGACGATCAGCGAGCTGCTGATCACCTCGCGGCAGATCGCGGACAGCGCCCAGCGCGTGTCGAAGATCGCCGAGGACACCGCCGACGCGGCCCGGACCGGCGACTCCACCATCGACCAGACCCGGGCGTCGATCGCCGCCATCCGCAGCCAGGTCGACCAGATCGTGCAGCACATGCTGGCCCTGGGTGAGAAGTCACAGCAGATCGGCGGCGTCGTCGACCTGGTGTCGGAACTGGCCGAGCAGACCAACATCCTGGCCATCAACGCGACCATCGAGGCCAGCGGCGCCGGTGAGTGGGGGCGGCGGTTCGCGGTCGTGGCCGAGGAGATCCGCAAGCTGGCCGACCGTACGGCCGGGTCGGCCAAGGAGATCCGGGCGCTGATCGAGGACGTCCGGGGGGCGGTCAACACGACCGTGATGGCGACCGAGATCGGGGCCAAGTCGGTGGACGCGGGTGCGCGGCAGTTCGACGACGCCACCAACTCGTTCCGGCGGATCGCCCAGCTGGTGGACACCACCAACGACGCGACCCGGGAGATCGAGCTGTCCACCAAGCAGCAGACGACGGCGGTCGAGCAGGTCAACACGGCCGCCTCCGACACCGCCCGGGTGAGCCGGGAGACCGAGGCCAGCGCGGTGCAGACCAAGCAGACCGCGGCCCACCTGTCCAGCCTGTCGACCGACCTGCTGGACCTCGTCGGCACCGGCCGGCGCTGATGGCCCCGGACCCGCTGCGCTACTTCCGGGTGGAGGCCCGCGAGCTGGTCGACCAGATCAGCGCGGGCCTGCTCGACCTGGATCAGCAGCCGGGCCCGGAGCTGGTGGCGAAGCTGCTGCGGTACGCGCACACCCTCAAGGGCGCGGCCCGGGTGGTCAAGCAGCAGGGGATCGCGGACAGCGCGCACGCGCTCGAGGACGTCCTCGTTCCCCACCGGACGGGCGACGACCCGATGCCGGCCGACGAGATGCGTGAGCTGTTGCGGCTCAACGACGCGATCGAGGCCCGGGTCCGCACGCTGGAGCCGGGCGGCGCCGAACCGGCGGCGGCGGCCGCAGCCGAGGAACCGCCCGCCGGCACGCCTTCGCCGGCGGCCCCGCTCGAGGAGAAGCGGGACCCCAACCGGGACCAGAGCCCGATCGACGAACCGCCGACCGTCCGGGCCGTCACCGCCGACCTGGACGAACTGCTGGACGCGATCGGTGAGGCCACCGCCCGGATCGCGCCGCTGCGGTCCGGCCGGAGCGCCCTGGAACGCCTTCACCGTACGGCCGAGAGCGTGGCCGACCAGCTCCGCGGCGACTCCGGAGCCGCCGCCGCGCGGGCCGGCGCGTCCCGGCTGTCGGCCGACCTGGGCGCGCTCGGCCGCCGCTTCGGCGACGCCGTCGAACAAGTGGAGCGGGAGATGGACGAGGTTCGCGGCCGCGCCGAAGGCCTCCGGCTGGTCGCCGCGGGCAGCATCTTCACCGCCCTGCACCGGGCTGTCCGGGACGCCGCCGACGCCGAGGGCAAGCGGGTCCACTTCACCGGCCGCGGCGGCGACGTGCGGATGGGCCCGCACCTGCTGGGCCAGGTCAGCGGCGCGTTCCTGCACGTCGTCCGGAACGCCGTGGTGCACGGCATCGAACCCGGGGCGCAGCGGCAGGCCGCGGGCAAACCCGCCGACGGCTCGATCACGGTGGACGTCGAGCGGCGCGGACGCTGGGCGTACTTCCGCTGCACCGATGACGGGCGCGGGTTCGACCTGGCCGCGGTCCGGCGGACGGCCGAGGCGCGCGGCATGCTCGCGCCCGGCGGCCCCGAACCCGACCAGGACACGCTGGTCGACCTGATCCTGCACGGCGGGATCAGTACGTCGGCCACGGTCACCGAGGTATCCGGGCGGGGCATCGGACTGGACGTGGCCCGGGACGTGGCGGCTCAGCTGCGCGGCCGGGTGTCGGTACGGACCACGCCCGGCAGCGGGTCTACCGTGGAGCTGGCGCTGCCGCTGGCCCTGCTCAGTCTGAACGGCCTCGTCGTCGAGGTGGCCGGGAAAGCGGTGACGCTGCCGCTGGACGCCGTCCGCAGCTGCGTGCGGCTCACCCCGGAGCAGGCCGCCGGGGCGGTAGCCGGCGGACGGCTGGCGCACAAGGGCCAGGCAGTACCGTTCCTGCCCCTGGCGCACGTGCTGCACGCCGGCCCGACGGTTCCCGATTCACCCGGGCCGGGGGTGGCGGCGCTGGTGCACGCGGATGGGGTGCTGGCCGCGATCGGCGTCGACCGGCTCACCGGAACGTCCACTCTGGTCGCCCGGCCGCTGCCCGACCTGGCCCCGGCCGTACCGGTGATCGGCGGGGTATCGATGGATCTGGACGGCAACCCGCGCCTGGTGATGGACGCCCACGGGCTGGTGGCCGAGGCGTTGCGGGCCACCGGCACGACCCTCTCCGGGATGGCGGAGCCGGCGGTGCGGCTGCCGATCCTGGTGGTGGACGACTCCCTCACCACCCGGATGCTGGAGCGCAGCATCCTGGAATCGGCCGGATACGAGGTCGACCTGGCCGCGTCGGGCGAGGAAGGCCTGGAGAAGGCCCGGGCCCGGCGGTACGGGCTGTATCTCACCGACATCGACATGCCCGGCATCGACGGGTTCACCTTCGTCGCCCAGACCCGGGCCGAGCCGGATCTGGCCGTAGTGCCGGCCATCCTGGTCAGCTCGCGGGCGGCGGCCGCGGACCGGGAACGCGGCGCGGCCGTGGGCGCCGGGGCGTACGTCGTCAAGGGCGAGTTCGATCAGGAGGAACTGCTCGGGCACATCCGCCGGCTGATGAGGGAGGGCCCGGCATGATCCGCGTTCTCGTGGTCGAGGATTCGGCTACCATGCGCCATCACCTGCGGCAGTCGCTGGCCATCGACCCGGAGCTGACCGTGGTCGGCGAGGCCGCCGACGGTGCGGCTGCCGTCGAGATGTGCGGCCGGCTGCGCCCGGACGTCATCACCATGGACATGATGCTGCCGACGATGAGCGGGCTGGCGGCCACCGAGCACATCATGGCCGACTACCCGACGCCGATCCTGGTGGTCAGTTCGGCGGAGCGGCAGGAGTTGTTCAGCACCTACAACGCGCTCGCCGCGGGCGCGGTCGACGTGTTGGAGAAGCCGCGCGGGGACGCCGGCGACGCCGGGTGGGAACGGCGGCTGTGCTCGGCCGTGCGGATGGTGTCGCGCATCCGGGTCATCACCCATCCGCGGGCCCGCCTGGCCGGACGGGTGGTGACGGCTCCGCCGGTGATGCCGGCATCGATGTCCGCCCCGGACCCCGGCGGAATCGGCGTGATCGTGGTGGGCGCGTCCACCGGCGGCCCGGGCGCGCTGACGGACCTGCTGGGCGCGCTCCCGAACGGGTACCGGACGCCGATCCTGTGCGTCCAGCACCTGGCCGCGAGCGAACCGTTCGCGGTGGCGTTCTCCGACTGGCTGGCCTCGCAGACCGGGCGCAGCGTCACCTACGCGGTGGACGGCACCCCGGTCCGGGCCCAGGCCGGCCGGGTCGTCCTTGCGCCCCCCGACCGGCACCTCTACGTCCGCGACGGCGTGCTGCGGCTCAGCGACGACGCTCCCCGGCACTCCTGCCGCCCGGCGGTCGACGTGCTGTTCGACTCGATCGCCCTGGAGTACGGCGGGGTCGCCGCCGGGGTGCTGCTCACCGGCATGGGCCGCGACGGCGCCCAAGGACTGCTGCGGATGCGGTCCCGGGGCGCCGTCACGTTCGCCCAGGACGAGGCGAGCTGCGTGGTCTACGGGATGCCCCGCGAGGCGGCGCTGCTGGGCGCGGCCGACCACGTGATGCCGCCCGCCCGGATCGCCGCCCGGCTGGCCGAGCTGATGGCCGTGGCCGGGGCCTGGCGATGACCGTGACCATGCCCTGCGTGCTGATCGTGGACGACAGCCTGACAGTGCGGATGGACCTGCACGAGGCGTTCGAGGGCGACGGTTTCCACTCCCTGCTGGCCGCCTCGGGTGCCGAGGCGCGGGTGGCGTTCCAGGCCGGCGGGTTCGACGCGGCCGTGCTGGACGTGCTGCTGCCCGACGCCGACGGGGTGGAGCTGCTGCGCGAGCTGCGGGCGCTGCCCGGCCGGGGACAGGTGGTGACGGTGCTCCTGTCCAGCGAGGCCGAGGTCGCCGACCGGCTGCTCGGACTGCGGACCGGCGCCGACGAGTACGTCGGGAAGCCGTACGACGCCGGGTACGTGGTGGCCCGGACGCGGCAGCTGCTGGCCGTGCACCATGATCCCGCCGACACCGGGCCGATGGTGCTGGTGATCGACGACAGCGTGACCTTCCGGGAGCAGCTGCGGACCCTGCTCGAACCCGAGGGCTACACCGTGCTGACCGCGTCCTCGGGCGAGGAGGGGCTGCGGGCCGCGGCCGACCGCCGCCCGCAGGCGGTCATCGTGGACGGGGTCATGCCGGGGATGGACGGCGCCACCGTGATCCGCCGGATCCGGCTCGACCCGGCGCTGCGGGACACGCCGTGTCTGCTGATGACCGCCGCCGACGACTACGCCACCGAGGTGCAGATGCTCGAGGCCGGCGCCGACGGCTTCCTGCGCAAGCAGCAGGACCTGGCCGTGGTGCTGGCCAAGCTGGCCGCGGTGCTGCGGCAGAGCGAACAGCCGCTGCCCATCACGGCCACCGGCAGCCTGCACGGCCCGAGCAAGGTGCTGGCCCTGTCCCCCGACCGGGAGCGGCTGCCGGCGCTGGCCGACGCGCTGCGTGAGGACGGGTACGACGTGGTGGCGGCGGCCGGCGCCGCCGACGCCCTGCAGCTGCTGGCCACCCAGCCGGTCGACTGCATCGTGCTCGGGCTCGGCGACGCCGGCGACGACGGCCGGGAGGAATGCCGCCGGATCAAGGAGGTTCCGCAGATCGGCGACACCCCACTGGTGATGACCGGCGAGCACGACGAGGACATGCTGGCCTGCCTGGCCGCCGGGGCCGACGACTACGTCCGGTCGTCCGAGGGGTCGGATGCGCTGCGGGCACACGTACGGACGCAGATCCGCCGTAAGCAGTCGCACGACGAGAGCCGCCGCATCCGCGAGGCGCTGATGCGGCGGGAGCTGGACGCGGCCGAGGAGCGGGCCGCCCGGCAGCTGGCCGAGACGCGGGCGGCGCTGGTCGAGGAACTGGAGTGGCGCAACCGGGAGCTGGAGGCGTTCAGCGGCTCGGTGTCGCACGACCTGCGCGGGCCGCTGCAGATCATCTCGAGTTTCGCCGAGGCCGTGCTCGAGGAGGACGAGCTGGCCCAGCAGGTCCGGCACCGGGTGCAGCGGATCGAGGTGGCGGCCGGACGGATGGCCGATCTGGTCGAGTCGCTGCTGATCCTGGCCCGGGCCAGCCGGGGCGAGCTGCGCCGGCAGCAGTTCGACCTGACCGCGACCACCTGGCAGGTGATCGGCGAGGTGGAGGCCCGCGAACCCGGCCGCACGGTGGCTTACACCGTCCACGAGGGAATGACCGCGGACGCCGACGAGGGCCTGGTCCGGGTGATCCTGGAGAATCTGATCAACAACGCGTCGAAGTTCACCCGCAAGGTCGAGCACCCGGCGGTCGAGGTCGGCGCCGAGTCGGGCCGGTTCTTCATACGCGACAACGGCGCCGGCTTCCCGGCAGGCCAGGCCGGGCAGCTGTTCCGGCCGTTCGCCCGGCTGCACAGCGCCGACGACTTCCCGGGTACGGGCATCGGGCTGACCACCGTGCACCGGGCGGTCGAGCGGCACGGCGGCGAGATCTGGGCCGCGGGCGAGGACGGCCGGGGCGCGACGTTCTGGTTCACGCTCCCGCCCGCCCGCGGCCACGGCCGCGGTTAGAGCCCGAACCAGGGCCGGCAGGCGTCGAAGCCGGTGACTATGACCTCGGAGCCGTGCCGCCAGTTCCCGGCGGTGAGCCGCAGGTTTTGCAGGGGCGCCACCCCGGTGGTCTCGCGGACCAGGCCGACACCGTTGTCGGTGTAGCCGACCCGCCGGGACACCCCCAGCGACGCCCGGTTGGTGGTGACCGCGCTGGTGATCGCGACGTCCGCCCCGAGGTGGTCGAAGGCCGGGAACAGTTCCAGCCGGGGGTCGTACCCGACGTCGCCGGGCAGGATCGCGGCCAGGTGCGGCAGGTCGTCCTCGCGGACCGGTCGCAGCGTCACGCCGCGGCCGGTCAGGCGGAGATCGAAGAGAGGCCAGTCGTTCACCCCGTGATTGTCCGCTCGATGTCGGCCAGGCACTCGTCGACCGGCCTCCGCGTGTCGACCACGAGACGGTCGTCGGTGCGCGGCTCGTACCCGCCGTCGTAGCCGGACGCGGTCTGCCCGCGGGCGGCGATCCGGTCGCGGCGTACGGCCGGGTCGTCGCAGACGGTCTCGACCACGACGTGCCGGACGCCGGTCTCCGCCGCCAGGCCGGACCAGCCGTCGCGGGCCGCGGCGACCGGGCTGACCGCGTCGGCGATCACCGTCAGCCCGCGCCGGAGATGGGCCGCGGCCAGGTCGTGGGCGACGCTGTAGGCGGCCGGTCCGGGCGTGATCCCGTTGCGCCGCAACGCATTCTCGATGGTGTCGATGCGCAGGAGAACCGCGCCCGTACGGTCGGCCAGCCGGACCGACAGGGTGGTCTTGCCACTGCCGGGCAGTCCGCCGAACTCGATCAACATACGGTTTGTATAGTGACTCGTTGTACAGCGTGTCAAGCGAGAGGGGCGTCGTTGACCCGGGCGGAATCGACCGCGGCCACCCGGCAGGCGATCGTCGGGGCCGCGCGCGACATGCTGGCCGGCCGGGACTGGCGGCACTTCACCCTGGAGGCGGTGGCGGCGCGGGCCGGCGTCACCCGGGTGACCGTGTACAACCAGGTCGGCTCCAAGTACGGGCTGCTCGACGCGGTGCTGACCGAACTCGCGTCCGCCGGCGGCATGGACAGCCTGCTCACCGCGTCGAAGGACCGGCCGGCGGCGGATGCGTTCGGGTACGCGGTGGCCCGTACGGTCCGGTTCTGGCACGGCGAGCGGGCGGTGCTGCGGCCGTTGTTCGGGCTGGCCGCGGGCGATGCCCGGATCGCCGCCGAGCTGGCCCGGCGCGAGGGGTACCGGGCGGCCCAGTACGGCCGCCTGACCGGGTTCGGCGCAGGCGACGACGCTCTGGCCGGGATCGTCGCGGTCACGTCGTTCCCGGCCTACGACGCGCTCGGTGACCTGGCCGACGACGCTTCCCGGGCCACGGGCGTGGTGCTGCGTATGGCCCGGGCGCTGCTGCCGTAATCCAGTTGCCGCGAGGCGAGCGGTCCGGGATCCTTCCACCCATGATCACCCTCATCTGGAAGGGCGGCTCCGCCCTCGGGCGTTGAGCCCCACCCGGCGGTCCAGCACCGCCGTCGATCTCTGGCACGCCGCCGATGCGATCCGCCGGGAGTGGCGGGAGCTCGGCCTCCGAACCGGACCCGCCGACCGGGAACTCGGCGAACACGCGATGACCGGCCTCTACCGCCGGCTCGGGCGGCCCGCTCCCCGGTTCCGGTGGGCCGTTTCGACTCGGGACGCCGTACCGCTGCTGGGAAAACGGCCCGGGCACGACGATTTGATGGCCTGGATCCGCGGGCCGCAACCACCGGGTCGTCCCCCGCTGGCCAGCGACCTGGCCGCGGCCAACGCCAGGCTGCGGGCCGCGCTCGACGATGCGGCCGAATTCCCCGATTTCGGGCCGCCGCGGCTGAAGCCGCCCTGGCCGTCGCGGCCGCCGCTGGATGCCCTGGCCGCCGGGGTTCCGCTGCGCATCGTGCTGTGGGCAGGCATCCACGACACGCTGCGGGCCGACATCGTCCGCCCGCTGCGGGGGGTCCCGGTCTACTGGAACGGCCGGCACGAGGTGCCGTGGCTGGCGTACTTCGACGTGCTCGCCCGGCTCGGACTGGCCACCTACGACCCGTCCGCCCGGGCCTACCTGTTGGCCTGGACCGAACTCGCCCACGCCGGCGGCTGGTGGTGGCCGGACGAGGACGAATGCGTGGCCGCGCCGTAAGTTCGACGTATGAGCTTGCTGGGGCGTACGGCCGTGGTCACCGGCGGAGGCAGCGGGATCGGGCGGGCGGTCGCGCAGCGGCTCGGCGCCGACGGCGCGACCGTGGTCGTGCTGGACCGGGACGAGGAGGCGGCCGCGGCGGCCGCGGACGAGATCCCCGGCGCCCGCGCGGTCGCCATCGACCTGACCGACCTGGACGCGGTGGACGCGCTCGACCTGGACGCCGACATCCTGGTCAACAACGCCGGGATCCAGCTCGTGGCGCCGATCCACGAGTTCCCGCCGGAGACCTTCTCGCTGATGATGCGGCTGATGGTGGAGTCGCCGTTCCGGCTGGTGCGGCGGTTCCTGCCGGGCATGTACGCCCGGGGCTGGGGCCGCGTGGTCAACATCTCGTCGGTGCACGGCGTCCGGGCGTCGGAGTTCAAGGTGGCGTACGTGACGGCCAAGCACGCCCTCGAGGGTCTGTCCAAGGTCATCGCGCTCGAGGGCGCCCCGCACGGCGTGACGTCGAACTGCATCAATCCCGCCTACGTCCGGACCCCGCTGGTCGACAAGCAGATCGCCGATCAGGCCCGCACCCACGGCATCGGGCCGGACGAGGTGGTGCAGAAGATCATGCTGGCTCCGGCGGCGCTGAAACGCTTGCTGGAACCCGACGAGGTGGCGGCCGCGGCCTCGTACCTCTGCGCGGACTCGGCGTCGTTCATCACCGGGTCGTCCCTGATGATCGACGGCGGATGGAGCATCCGATGACCCGCCCGGTGAGCCTGGAAGTGCACGAGTGGGGCGACGGGCCGGCCGTGGTGGCGGTGCACGGCATCACCGCCAACGGGCTGTCCTGGGGACCGGTGGCCGAGCAGCTCGGCGGCCGGGTCCGGCTGATCGCCCCCGACCTGGCCGGCCGGGCCGGCAGCCGTGACGAACCCGGGCCGTACGGGCTGGGCCGGCACGCCGACGACGTGATCGCGCTGCTGGACGCCCGGGGACTCGACCAGGTCGTGCTCGCCGGTCACTCGATGGGCGCGTACGTGGCCGCGATGGCCGCCGTCCGCCACCCCGGCCGGGTGACGTCGGTGGTGATGGTGGACGGCGGGCTGGCCCGGCCGCTGCCGCCGGGGACCGACGTCGACGCGACGCTGAGGCAGGCGCTGGGCCCGGCGATCGCCCGGCTGGACACCACGTTCGACTCGCACGACGACTACCGCAGGTTCTGGGAGGTGCATCCGGCGTTCGGGTTCGAGTGGACGCCGGCGCTGGCGGCGTACCTGATGCACGACCTGGTCGGCGACGGGCCGTACCGGTCGTCGTGCGTGGCCGAGGCCATCCGGGTGGACGGCGCCGACATGCTCGCCGGGCCCGAGGCGACCGGCGCGTTCCACCGGCTGGAGGTGCCGGGCGTCCTGCTGTGGGCCGACCGGGGGCTGCAGAACCAGACACCGGGCGGGTACACGGCGGAGAACACGGCCGGTCTCGGTGTGCCGGCGGTCAACGTGCCGGACACCAACCACTACTCGATCCTGGTCGAACCGCGGCCCGCCGCGGTCGTGGCCGCGCACCTGATCGAGGCGGTCAACCGGTAGGGAACCCGTCCGTGGTCCGTTTCTCCCTCCGCGTCATCGCTGTCGGCCGGCTCGTGACCGAGCTGGCCGGCGGCATCGAGCTCGGGCAGCGGCGTGCCGGCCGGCTCGCCGGGGTGGCCGCCGCGCAGGCCGACGCGGACGACATGCAGCTCTTCAAGGCGCGGGAGAACGCGCACGCCGCCGCCCGGGCGTGGCCGCGCGAGGGCGAGGGCAGGCCTCGGCCAAGGCGGCGAGCGAGGCCCGGGTGGCGTCGAACCGGGCCCGGGCGCTGAACCGCGCCGCCGTCGCCAGCGCACCAAGCCGAAGGGGCCGCAGGCGTTGCCGGGCTCGACGATGGGCTCGGCCGGGCCGGACCGGAAGTCCAACCCGGCCACCCGGATCGCGTGGGACCTCGGGTACATCAAGGGTCGTTACGAGTCGCCCTGCGGCGCGTGGACGCACGCCGAGGCGGTCGGCAGTTTCTAGACGTCGGCCCCCAGCGCGGCCACCGGGCTGACCTTGGCCGCGCGCCGGGCGGGCAGCACCCCGGCCAGCGCCGTGAACGCGACCAGCAACAGGAACACCACGGCCAGCTGGCCGACCGGCAACTTCAGCGGCATGTTCTCGCCCAGCGCCTTCACCGCCAGCCAGGCGTACGGCACCCCGAGCACCAGCCCGATCACCGCGCCGATCACCCCGTACAGGGCGGATTCGGTGGTGAGCATGACGCGCAGCCCGCCGCGGGACAGCCCGACCGCGCGCAGCATGCCGGACTCGCGGGCCCGTTCCACCACCGACAACGCCGTCGTGGTGCCGACGCCGACCACCGCGATCAGCACGGTCAGTCCGACCAGCCCGATCGCGATCGCGAGCACCGCGTCGA
Source organism: uncultured Actinoplanes sp. (assembly GCA_964236515.1). Taxonomy (GTDB): domain Bacteria; phylum Actinomycetota; class Actinomycetes; order Mycobacteriales; family Micromonosporaceae; genus Actinoplanes. The sequence continues at coordinate 25,240 of CAXSDA010000001.1, read as the reverse complement.
GACCCTTCTGCACCGAATCGCGCTCGTCGGCCAGCACGGTGACGCCGATCCCGGCGCCGTTCCCGGTGGCCTGCCGCAGGGCGTTGCGGCCGGCCGTCCGGGCGGTCTCGCCGCGGTTTGCGGCGTCGGCCAGCATCCCGGTGTACGCGTCGGGAGCACCGAGGCGGGTCAGGTCGGACGGGTCGAGCAGCATGCTCGCGCCCAGTGGCACCGACCCCGGCAGGCGGGCCACCACCTTCAGGTCCACCGACCGTCGCCCGGCGGTCAGCCGGACGGTGTCCCCCACCGCGTACGGCTTGAATTCCTCCCAGCTGGACAGGACGACCGAGCCGGGGCCGAGTGCGGTCAGCGAGCCGGACTCGACGTCCAGCGCCGTGAGCCGCGGCACGTCGCCGATGTGCAGGTCGGTGGCTTCGAGCGTGCTCTGCGCCGCGCCCACCCGGATGCCCTGGAGCTTGCGGTACGGCGTGACCCGGGTGAGGTCGGCCGACGCCTTGGCCTGCGCGACCATGGCCGCGGTGATCGGGGCGTCGCCACTCGCGGCCGCCTCGTAGTCGGCCGGCGTGGACAGCGCCGCCTGCCGGTCGGCCAGCACGCGGACCGAGGCGCCGCCGACGACCACCCCGGCGACCAGAGTGACGCCGAGCGCGACCACCACCGACACCGCGGCCGCCCGGCGCGGGGCGCCGCCGACACCGCCGACCGCGATCCGGCCGAGCGCCCCCATCCGCCGGATCGGCCAGCCGACCGTGGCCAGCACCGGCCGGACCAGCACCGGACCCAGCGACACCAGCGCGAAGTAGGCCAGCGTGCCCGATCCGACGATGGTCAGCAGCACCGCCGACGGGTCATAGTTCTGCTGGCCGGGCTTCGGCAGGGAGATGATCGCGTACGCGGCCAGCAGTCCCGCCCCGCCGGCGAACAGCAGGCCGGTGATCCACCGGAGCACACCGATGTTCGTCCGCGCGCCGGTGGTGGCGGCCGCCCGCAACGCCTCCAGCGGCGCCACCCGGGCTGCCGACACGGCCGGCGCCAGCACGGCCAGCACGGTGATGACCACGGCCAGCGCGATGACGCCGAGCGCGGGCCGCAGCGGTACGCCCGGCGCGGCCAGGGTGACCCCGAACGCCCGGGCCACCGGCACCGCCAGGTACCCGGCGCCGAGCGCGAGCGCGACCCCGGAGACGCCGGCGACCAGTCCGGTCAGCGCGCCCTCAGCGGCCAGCGCCCGCCGGATCGCGCCGCGGCCGGCGCCGACCGCCCGCAGCAGGGCGAGCTGGCGCATCCGCTGGGCGAAGACGATCCGGAAGGTGGAGGTGGCGACCAGCGCGGCCGCGGCCAGAGCGATCGCGATGAACATCCGGACCAGGTCGAACAGGTCGTCGACGTCGTCCACGGCGCCCTTGGCCTCCCGGTGGCGAATGCTGTCCCCGGTGGACACCACCGGTTTCTGGTCGTCGGCCGCCCGGGGGGCGGCCGCGATGACGGCGGCGATCGCGGTGCGGACCGCGGCCGGATCGGCGCCGGGGGCCAGGCGTACGTCGATCTGGTCGAGCCGGTCCGACTTGGTCAGCGCCGTGACGGCGGACTGCGGTGCGTACGCGGCGTCGCCGAAGTCGTCGTGCGCGTCGACCAGCCCGACCACGGTCAGCGGGCTGCCGGGAAGCGGCTTGCCGTCGTCGGTGTAGCCGGCGCTGAAATCGGCGTGCGCCCCGATCGGCAGCCCGAGGCGGTCGGCGGTGCGGCGGGTGACCGCGATCTCGCCCGGCGCGGACGGGTAGCGGCCCTGCACGACCCGAGCGACGACCGACAGCGGTCCCGACCCGGAGTCGGCGGTCAGGTTGAGATACTCGGCGCCGATCGAGCCGCCGGCACCGACCCGGCCGGCCACCTCCGCCACCCCGTTGATCCTGGCGATGGCGGCCAGCTCGGCGGTGGTGGCGGCACCGTTGTTCACGGCCAGGCCGACCGCCTTCGGAGTGCCGCTCAGGTTGTCCAGCACGGTCCGCTCGGTGCTGTGCTGGGCCAGGACCGACGCGTACAGCACGAACGACGCGACCAGCATGGCCAGACCGGTGAGCACCAGCCGGGAGGGTTTGCGGGCGATCGCGCTCAACTGGGTTCCCAGGACGCCGCTCATCGGATCCCCGCCAGGGCCGCCGTGATCGAGTCCTGGTCGGGGTGGACCAGGTCGCCGGCGACGCGGCCGTCGGCCAGCAGGACGACCCGGTCGGCGTACGCGGCCGCGACCGGGTCGTGGGTGACCATCACGACGGTCTGGCCCAGCTCGCGGACGGAGTTGCGCAGGAACAACAGCACCTCGGCCCCAGAGCGGGAGTCCAGGTTGCCGGTCGGCTCGTCGGCGAACACCACCTCGGGCCGGGACACCAGCGCCCGGGCCAGCGCGACCCGCTGCTGCTGGCCGCCGGACAGCTCGCTCGGCCGGTGATCGAGCCGGGCGGCGAGACCCAGCACCTGGATCAGGTGCTGGAACAGGCCCCGCTCGGGCTTGCGGCCGGCCAGGTCCAGCGGCAGCGTGATGTTCTGCGCCGCGGTCAGCTGCGGCAGCAGGTTGAACGACTGGAAGACGAAGCCGATCCGGTCCCGCCGCACGGTGGTCAGCACCTTGTCCGACTGCACGGTCAGGTCGGTGCCGCCGAGCAGCGCCCGGCCCGAGGTGGCCCGGTCGAGGCCGGCCAGGCAGTGCATGAGCGTGGACTTGCCCGAACCGGACGCGCCCATGATGGCGGTGAACTGGGCCCGGGCGAACGAGACGGTCACGCCGTCCAGCGCCCGGACCGCGGCCTCACCCGTGCCGTACACCTTGACCAGGTCCACCGCGGCGACCGCGGCCATGGTGTCCACCGCCGACTGCGTCTGCATACTTCCTCCAGAGATCACGGAAACTGGGAGAAGTCTGAGGGCCGGTGGCCGGGCGTCACATCGGTCCGCGGACCGGGTCGCGGCTCTGTCTTTCGGCCGATCCAGGCCGGTGGGAGTGCCGTTACGCTGGGTAAACGATGGTGAGTCAACGCAACCGGAAGTTCTTCTTCCGCCTCTTCCAGCTGGGCGCGCTGTTCCTGCTGGCGGTCGTCGGCGTGTTCGACCTGCACAGCGGGATGTCCTCGTCCGGCGCTCTGCTGCTGCCCCAGGTCCTGTCGGCGGTGGCCGCGGCCGCGGTGTGGCTGCGCGGCTGGCCGGCCGGCAGCACCCGTCTGCCGAAAGTCGCCATCGCCGTCGCCGCGTTCTCCGGGGCGCTCACCCTCGCGGTGGCCGCGAACGGGGCCAGCGGCCAGGACTTCGGGGTGGCCGAGGCCATCGCGTTGCTCGGTGTGCTGTTCGTGCTGGGCCGCCGGGCCGACACGGCCTGGACGGTGCCGTCGATCGGGGCCACGCTGATCGCGGCCGGCATGCTGCCGCTGCGCGGGGGAACCAGTTCCGAGTACGTGATCGCCGGCCTCCTGCTGGCCCTGGCCGCGACGGCGGCGATCGGCGGCGGCGTCTACCTGCGGACGTTGTCCACCAACCGGCAGCGGGTGATGGACGCCGTACGGGCCGAGCAACGCGCCGAGTTCGCCCGCGACCTGCATGACTTCATCGCCCACCACGTGACCGGGATCGTCGTTCAGGCCCAGGGCGCCCGGTTCATCGCCGAGCAGGACCCGAAACGGGCGATGCTGGCCCTGGAGCAGATCGAGCAGGCCGGGGCCGAGACGATGGCGTCGATGCGCCGGATGGTCGGCGTGCTGCGCGACCCGGACGCCCGCCCCGACGCGCCGCTGGTCCCGGTGTCCGGGGTGACCGAGCTGCCGGCCCTGCTGGACCAGTTCACCGGCGCCGGCGGGGCGGTCGCCCGGCTGCACGTCGACGGGAGCATGGACGGCCTGCCGGTCGAGGTGTCGACCTCGGCCTACCGGGTGGTGATGGAGGCCCTGACCAACATCCGGCAGCACGCCCACTCGGCCCGGGTGGCCGACGTCTGGATCCGCCGGACCCGGGACTGGCTGCTGGTCCGGGTGGCCAACGACGGCGCGCCGCAACGGACGGCGATGCCCCGGGAACGGCCGGGGTACGGTCTCGTGGGCCTGACCGAGCGGGTCCGCGCGGTCGGTGGCCGGATCACCGCCGGGCCGGGCATCGAGGGAGGCTGGATCGTGGACGCGGCGCTGCCCCTGGGGATTCGCGAATGATCAAGGTGCTGATCGCCGACGACCAGGCGATGGTCCGGACCGGCTTCGGCATGATCATCGGCGCGCAGTCTGACATGGAGGTCGTCGGAGAGGCCGCGGACGGGGTCGAGGCGGTCGCGCTGGCCCGGTCGCTGCGGCCGGACGTCGCGCTGCTCGACATCCGGATGCCGAAGATGGACGGCCTGGAGGCGTTGCGGCTGCTGGCCGGGCCGGGCGTGGCCGATCCGGTCAAGGTGGTCGTGGTCACGACGTTCGATCTGGACGAGTACGTGCATCAGGCGCTCCGGAACGGCGCGGCCGGGTTCCTGCTCAAGGACTCCGGGCCGGCGCTGCTGATCGAGGCCGTCCGCGCGGCGGTGTCCGGGGACGCACTGATCAGCCCGTCGATCACCGTACGGCTGCTGCGGCACCTCTCCACCCCGGCCCCGGCGACCGGCGACGGCGGCTTGTCCCCCCGCGAGCTGGAGGTCGTGAAGCTCGCCGCCCGCGGCCTGACCAACGCCGAGATCGCGGCCGAGCTGTTCATCTCGATCGGCACGGTGAAGACGCACCTGGGCAGCGTGCAGACCAAGCTGGGCCTCCGGAACCGCGTCGAGACCGCCGCCTGGGCCTGGGAACGCCGCCTCGTCTCCTGACGGCCGCCTCGTCTCCTGACCGCCGCCTCGTCTCCCTGACCGGCTCAGTCGACGGCGTAGGCGCGGATCACCGTGGTCGTGGCGTTGGCCCCGGTGGCCTTCTCGGTGGTGGTGGTTCGCAGCGACACCGTCCCGGCGGCGCCCGGGTTGGTGACCAGCGCGGTCCACGTGTCACCGGACTTCCTCACGCTGACCGCGTGCCAGGTCTTGCCCTCGTCGTAGGAGGCCTGCGCGGCGATCGAGTGCAGCGTGGCGGCGGGTGTTACCCGCTGGTCGCTGGAGCTGGGGTGCCGGTCGAGGAACAGGTCGACCGTGGTGACCGTACCGGCCTTGGCGGAGTTCTCGCGGCTCAGGCCGAGCGGGACGAAGCGGGTCGTCCACAGTGGCGCCAGCGCGTCGACGGCCGGGTCGGCGTGGAAGTTGAACGACACCGACGCCTTCGGCGAGAGCATCCCGGCCGGGTAGGTGATGCCGGGGTGGTAACGGACGGCGTCGACGTTCAGCGAGTACCAGCCGGCCTTGGGCAGCCGGTACGTGAAGTCGGAGCCCTGGCCCTCCCAGTCGGTGGCGTGCGCGGTGGTCAGCGTCTTGCCCTTGAGCTTCACCGTGACCGTGGACCTTTCCGAGGCCTCCCCGGAGATCGACGAGGCGAACCCGGGGTCCTTGAACATGTTCACGGTGTCGAACTCGATCTGCTTCGACCGTACGGCCGGGACGAACTGGGCCGGACCCCACACGCCCCGGAAGTAGTACTGCGAGTACGACTGGCCGCCCGCGACCGTCTTGACGCTGTCGAAGTTGCCGATCACGTCGCCGTTGTCGGTGCTCTCGTCGAGGCGCAGGTCCCAGGTGGCCGCGTTGACGTGCACGGTAGTGGACAGCGGGGCCCGGCCGGAGGCCATCTCGGCGTACAGGTCGAGGGTGCAGCCGTGGCCCTGCGGTTGCAGCACCATGCTCACCGTGGACCCCCCCTGCGGACCGCTCAGCGCCGTCATCTTCACCGTGGCGGTGGCGGAGCCGTGGAACGCCCAGTTCGGCTTACTGGGCAGGCTGGCGACGCTGGCGACGGCGGCATAGGAGTCGGCGGCCGGGTTCGACGGGTCCGACCACGTGGTCAGGAACGCGAACTGCAGCAGCTTGTTCGAGTCGGGGATGACGAAGAGCCGGCCCGGCGACGAATACGCGTCCGTCCAGGCGAAGCCCGCCGGGTCGTTGCAGACCCGGACGTCGCGGAACTGCTGCTCGTAACCGGCCGGCACCCCGGTCATGCTGACGTGCACCTCTTTGCCCTGCCGGGCGTCGAACGTCACCTCCGTCGTGCCGGAGACCGTCACGATCCGCCCGGCCATGGTGTCGGTGCCGTCGGCCTCGTTGTAGATGTCGGTCAGCATCGCGTAGGTGCCCTTGGCGATGGTGTACTTCTTGCCCGTGCCCAGGGTGTACTGCTTCGAGTCGTTCTGGCTCTCCAGCGTGATGTGACTGGCCACCTTCTCGCCGCCGCGCCCGAGCGTGGTGACCGTGATCGCGGCGCCGGACGAGGCGGCCGACGCTATCCCGGCGACACCCGCGCCGACGAGCGCCACCGCCGCGGTCACGGCGATCAGCAACGGTTTACGACGCATGGTGCACTCCCCCGGTTCAGCAACGGCACCGGAGATTAACAGGCGTCGACACGTTCGCGCGGCCCCGTGCCGGGCGCCTCAGGCCACCGGTTCGGCCGCCTTTATCAGCAGGCGCCGGATCTCGCCCATGCGGGTCACGGTCATCGTGCCGGCCAGCGTGCGGGCGGGCGGGTAGGCGCCACCGGCGGACTCCATCCGGGTGGTGTCGACGCCGTTGTGCAGACTGCCCAGGAGCAGGCTGACGGCCGTACGGTCGAAGTCCGGTCCCCGGGTGTCCCGCAGCTCGGCGATGTCCTGCGGCCGCAACGAGTGCAGGTCGCCGTGGCCGGCGTGGGCGCTCGCCGCCGGGTCGGGGGTGAGCGGCTGCTGCCAGCCGACCAGCCACCGCTGCATGGTGCCGGACTCGTCCGCCCACTGGCCGCGCAGCTCGGTGGCCAGCGCGCGGACAGCGGGGTCGGACGCCCGGGTGGCGGCCAGGGCGGCGACCTGGTCGCCCTCCTTGATCTGTTCCAGGCCCATCTGCAGGAACATGACGTCGACGGCGTTGAACGGCGTGACCGGCGCGGTTGCGGGGGTAGACCCGCAGCCGGCCAGCACCAGGACGACGGTCAGGAGGAGCAGGCGTCGCACGGCACGCCTCCGGGGTTGGCTTCGGGGGGCCTCGGGGTGGGCGGCGGGGCGGGCGGCGGGACGGGCCTGGGGACGAGCTCGCCCCGCCGCGGCGGTGGTCAGACGGCCAGCCAGAGCGCCGGGACGTTGGGCGGTTCCCAGCCGGCGATGGCGGTGTGGGCCTGGCGGCAGCGGTAGCTGAATCCGCCGTAGGTGACGACGGCGCCGATGGCGTACGTGGTCCCGGCGGCCCACGTGGTGGCGCCCGTGGGCGCGGTCGGCGGCGGGGTGGTGGGCGGCGGGGTCGGCGGCGGGGTGGTGGGCGGCGGGGTGGTCGTACCGCCGCCGATGTTGAGGTCGACGCAGGATTAGAACGCGTTCACCGTGTCGGCGACGTTCCACCGGGCCAGCAGCGTCTGTCGGCCCCGGAAGCTGCCCATGCTCACCGTGTGCGTCTTGGTGGCGCCCGGCTGCGCGCCGCCGTCGTTGAACGACGCCAGCAGGGTGCCGCCGATGAAGTACTCCCACGTGGCGGTGGAATGCCGGGCGGTGATGACCCAGTTGAACGTGACCGTGGTGCCGACGTTCGTGACCGGCCAGTTCTTCGTGGTGTCGTTCAGGACGGCGAAGCGGGTGCCGCCCCCGTTGCACTGAGTCGAGCCCTTGGGCGCCTCGACGCTCTGCGGTTCGTAGACGATGTCGCCGCAGCCGGCTACCGTGCCGGCGGCGCAGTTGGCCTGACGGCTGGGCGGGGAGCTGATGTAGCCGTGCGCCGAGGCGGGCGCGACCGCGACGAACAGCGACGCGGCCAGAGTGGCGAGGGTCAGAGTGGGCAGAAGGATCCGGCGTCTCATGGGTACTCCTCGACGAGGGACGACAGGCCGGGTTGGGGGCCCCGGCCTGCCTGCTCGTACCGATCAACGTAAGTTAAAGAGTATTAACAGTAAATAGACGCAGCGAAGTTTTTCGATATCCGGCCAACCGCCGACAGTGGACTCACCCGACCCGCCGAGATCCCGGGCCCCGAGCGTTTCGGGTCGGAGCGCCCGGACCGCCGGTGCGTACCCGGCACCGGACATCAAGCAGCGGGCGTCCAGCCGGGCGCGCATGCCCTCGCCGGCCCTCACCCCGCGCCGCCTCCGTGGCGCGTCACTGGTACATCACGGTGGCCGCCCCTCACCTGCTGTACCACTGGAGCGCTCCAGTGGTACGCCAGGGAGGTTTCGACGGCCCGATCGGCTACTGGTGTACCAGTGGTACCGCAGGTGAGTGGTCGGCACCGTCGTGTACCACTGGTACGCCAGCAGCCGAACCCGGGCACCGTTTGCACGCTGGTGTACCAGTGGAGCGCGCCACTGGTACAGCAGGTGAGGGGCGGGCACCGTGCGGTACCACTGAGGAGCGCGCCGGGGCAACAGCCGGGACCTGTCTTGCTGAGATCACCTCAGTGGTACGAGTACGGGTGCGCGGGCGGGGTGCAACGGGTCGGCAACGGAAGTCGGCCGGAACAAGCTCTCAGGTTGAGCCCGGGGAGACCGATGACGGCGGGCATGGCAGACATCCATGAGGTCATCGACGCCCGGGCGGTGACCACGCTGTTCCAGCCGCTGGTCGACATCAGCAGTCGGCGGGTCGTCGGGTACGAGGCACTCAGCCGCGGGCCGGCCGGCACGCCCTGGGCGCAGCCGCTGCAGCTGTTCGCGGCCGCCCGCGTCGTCGGGCGGGACAGTGAGCTGGACTGGGTGTGCCGGGCCGCGGCCTACCGGGCGGCGCTGGCCGCGGACCTCGACCCGGGGACCGCGCTGTTCGTGAACATGGAGCCGACCGCCTGGCGGTCGCGCTGCCCGGACGACCTGGTGCCGATCGTCGACCAGGCGCGGGACCGGCTGCGGGTGGTCACCGAGATGACCGAGCGGGCCATCGCCGCCGACCCGTCGGCGCTGCTGTCGGCCACCGCCAGCTGCCGGGCAGCGGGCTGGGGGGTGGCGCTGGACGACGTCGGGGCGGATCCGATGTCGCTCGCCCTGATGCCGTTCGTGCACCCGGACGTGGTGAAGCTGGACATGCAGCTGCTGCGGGCGCCGGACGACCCGTACACCGCCCGGGTGGTCTCGGCGGTCTCCGCGTACGCCGAGAGCACCGGCGCGATCGTGCTGGCCGAAGGCGTGGAGACCGCGGAGAACCTGGCCGTCGCCATGACCATGGGCGCGACCGTGGGCCAGGGCTGGCACTTCGGCCGGCCGGCGCCGCTGACCGCCGTGCCGCACGGGACCGCGCCGCTGCCGCTGCTGCCGGTCGCCCCGGCCGGACCGGTGGGTACGCCGTTCCAGATCGTCAGCGCCCGCCGGGCGCTGGGCGTGGCCCGCAAGTCGGAGCTGCTGCCGATGAGCCGGCACCTCGAGGCGCTGGCCGGCGAAGGTCACCAGCCGCCGGTGCTGATCGCCTGCTTCCAGGACGGCCGGCACTTCACCGGGGACACGGCCCGCCGGTTCGCCCGTACGGCCGGCCGCAGCCCGCTGGTCGCCGCTCTCGGCGCGGGGCTGAGCGAGGAGCCCGCGCCGGGTGTCCGGGGCGCGTCGCTGTCCGGCGACGACCCGTTGCGCGGCGAGTGGAACGTGCTCGTCGTCGGCCCGCACACGGCGGCCGCGTTGGTCGCCCGCGACCTCGGCGACGACGGCCCGGAGCCGGACCGCCGGTTCGCGTTCGCCGTCACCCACGACCGCGCACTGGTCATCGAGGCCGCACGCTCCCTGCTGCGCTGCCTCGCCCCCGCATCGGGCGCCGGCGTGGAGACGCTGATCGCAGCCTAGGAGGGAGCGCGGCGGGCCAGGAACTCGTATACGTCCTGGGCGTCGACGCCCGGGAAGGTGCCCGGCGGCAGGGCGGCCAGCAGGTGGGTGTGGGCGCGGGCGCTCGGCCAGGCCTGTCCGGCCCACTGCTCCACCAGCGCGGTGGGCGGGCGCCGGCAGCAGGACGGGTCGGGGCAGCGGGAGACCGTACGCCGTGACGTGTCGCCGCCCCGGAACCAGCGCGCGTGCTCGTACGGCGTCCCCACGGTCACCGAGAACTCGCCCGACCGGGTCGACTCGACGTGCACGGTGCACCAGTACGTCCCGGCCGTCGTGTCGGTGAACTGGTAGAACGACGAGTACGGGTCGTCGGCCGCGAAAACCGTGCGGGACGCCCAGTTCCGGCACGCGGGCCGACCCTCGATGGCACCGGTCACATCGGACGGGAAGCGCACGTTGTCGTTCTCGTACGCCTTATAGATCGTGCCGCCCTCGTGCACCCGGGCGAAGTGCACGGGAATGCCGAAGTGGTGGGTGATCAGGTTGGTGAACCGGTGGGCGGCGGTCTCGTACGACACCCCGAACGCGTCCCGGAAGTCGTCGATGGCCAGCGCCCGGTCGGCTTTGGCCTCGCGCAGGAAGCCGACCGCGAACGTCTCCGGCATGAGCAGCGCCGCGGCGAAGTAGTTGGCCTCGACCCGCTGCCGCAGGAAGTCGCCGTAATCCACCGGGTCGGCGTGCCCGAGCACGAAGTGGCCGACCGTCTGCAGCACCACCGCCCGTGGGTCGTGACCGCGGCCGCTGGCGACCTGCGGCAGATAGATCCGCCGATGCCGCAGGTCGGTCACCGACCGGGTCGACGCCGGCAGGTCGGGCACGTAATGCAGGCTGAACCCGAGGTGCGCGGCGATGTCCAGGATGCCGCGCTGGGACAGCGGCCCGGTGGTGTTGCGCACCGACTGCTGCACCTTCGCGGCGGCCTGCTCGATCTCGGCGAAGTAGTTGTCCCGCTCGCGCATCTCCACCCGCAGCGCGGCGTTGGCCCGCCGGGCGACCTCCGGGGTGGCGCTCTGCTCGGTCAGCCGGCGGCCCAGTTCGCGGTGCAGGCCGAGCAGGGATTCCAGGGCGTCGGCGGGCAGGCGGCGGCCCGCCCGTACGGCCGGGAGGTCCAGCGCCTGGTAGGCCGGCGACGACTGGAAGTGCGTGAGCTCGATCTCCATGCCGGCGCGGCGGTTCGGCGCCTCGGCCTTGAGCAGGTCCTGCATCGGCACGCCGAGCGCGTCCGACAGAGCCTGGAGCACCGAGAGCTTGGGTTCGCGTTTGCCGTTCTCGATCAGCGACAGCTGCGACGGCGCCCGGCCGACAGTCGCGCTGAGCTGCTCCAGCGTCATGCCCCGGGTTCGGCGCAGGTGCCGCAGGCGCTGGCCCAATGTGACGAGATCCACGGCGGAAGCGGTCATGTCTTTTGACGCTAGCAGAATTTTTGTCATTCTTCTGCTCACATCTGCCTTCTGACGGTCCCTGGAGATCCGCGACAGTGAAATTCACACACCGCACTCAGGAGGCGAACGACGATGACCGACACCGCCGCGGAACTCACACGGATCTGGGCCGGCGATCCCCGGTGGCTCGGCGTCAAACGGGACTACACCGCCGCCGACGTGGTGCGGCTGCGCGGCACCGTCCAGGAACGGCACACGCTGGCCGAGCGCGGCGCCCTCAAGCTCTGGGAGCTGCTGCACGACACCGAGTACGTCAACGCGCTGGGCGCGCTGACCGGCGGCCAGGCCGTACAGATGGTCCGGGCCGGGCTCAAAGCGATCTACCTGTCCGGCTGGCAGGTGGCCGCGGACGCCAACCTGTCCGGTCACACCTACCCGGACCAGAGCCTCTACCCGGTGAACTCGGTGCCGTCGGTGGTCCGCCGGGTCAACCACGCGCTGCTGCGCGCCGACCAGATCGACCACGCCGCGGGCCGGCGCGAGCGGGACTGGCTGGCGCCGATCGTGGCCGACGCCGAGGCCGGCTTCGGCGGTCCCCTGAACGCGTTCGAGCTGATGAAGGCGATGATCGCGGCGGGCGCGGCCGGCGTGCACTGGGAGGACCAGCTGGCCAGTGAGAAGAAGTGCGGCCACCTCGGCGGCAAGGTGCTGATCCCGACCGCGCAGCACATCCGGACGCTGAACGCGGCCCGGCTGGCGGCCGACGTGGCGGGCGTGCCGACGCTGGTCATCGCCCGGACCGATGCGCTCGCCGCCGACCTGCTGACGACCGACGTGGACGAGCGCGACCAGCCGTTCCTGACCGGCGACCGGACGGCCGAGGGCTTCTTCCGGGTCCGCAGCGGCCCCGAGGCGGCGATCACCCGCGGGGTGGCGTACGCCGATTACGCCGATCTGCTGTGGGTGGAGACGGGCAAGCCCGACCTGGAGTTCGCCCGCTCCTTCGCCGAGGCCGTGCACCGGGTGCACCCGGACAAGATGCTGGCCTACAACTGCTCGCCGTCGTTCAACTGGAAACGCAATCTCGACGACGACACCATCGCCCGGTTCCAGAAGGAACTCGGGGCGATGGGTTACAAGTTCCAGTTCGTCACGCTGGCCGGCTTCCACGCGCTCAACCACTCGATGTTCGAGCTGGCCCGCGGCTACGCCGACGAGGGCATGAGCGCGTACGTCCGGCTCCAGGAGGCCGAGTTCGCGGCCGAAGCCGACGGTTACACCGCGACCAAGCATCAGGCCGAGGTCGGCACCGGCTACTTCGACGCGGTGTCGACCGCGCTCAACCCGGCCGGCTCCACCACCGCCCTGTCCGGCTCGACCGAAGCGGAGCAGTTCTGATGACCGAGTTGACAAGAGAGGGGATCACCGTCGCCCCCAGCCCGTACGCGGACATCCTGACGCCGGAGGCGATCGAGTTCGTGGTCGCGCTCGACCGCGAGTTCGGCGCCCGCCGGGTGCAACTGCTCGACCGGCGCCGCCGGCGGCGGACCGCCCGGACGCAGGACCTCGACTTCCTGGAGTCGACCGCGGACATCCGGGCCGACTCGAGCTGGACGGTGGCCCCGCCGGCCGAGGACCTGCTGGACCGCCGGGTGGAGATCACCGGGCCGCCGGACCGCAAGATGACGGTCAACGCGCTGAACTCCGGCGCCCAGGTGTGGATGGCCGACTTCGAGGACGCCCTGTCCCCCACCTGGGAGAACGTGGTGCAGGGACAGCGCAACCTGCGGGACGCGCTGGACCGGACGATCGACTTCACCGCCCCCGACGGCCGGACGTACACGCTGGGTGAAGAACTGCCGGCCGTCATGGTCCGGCCGCGCGGCTGGCATCTGCCGGAGGCGCACATGCGGATCGGCGGCCGCGCGGCGCCGGCGGCGCTGTTCGACTTCGGCCTCTACTTCTTCCACTGCGCCCAGCGGCAGATCGACCGCGGCTCCGGCCCGTACTTCTATCTGCCCAAGATGGAGTCGCACCTGGAGGCGCGGCTGTGGAACGACGTGTTCGTCTTCGCCCAGGAGCGGCTGGGCATCCCGCGGGGCACCATCCGGGCGACCGTGCTGATCGAGACGATCAGCGGCGCGTTCGAGATGGAGGAGATCTTGTGGGAGCTGCGGGAACACTCGGCCGGGTTGAACGCCGGTCGCTGGGACTACCTGTTCAGCATGATCAAGAACATGCCGGACGTGGTGCTGCCCGAGCGCTCACAGCTGACCATGACGGCGCCGTTCATGCGGGCGTACACCGAACTGCTGGTGGCGACCTGTCACCGGCGCGGGGCGCACGCGATCGGGGGGATGGCCGCGGTCGTGCCCAGCCGCGACCCGATCGCCGCCAAGCGGGCACTCGACCAGGTGCGGCAGGACAAGCGGCGCGAGGTCGGCGACGGCTTCGACGGGTCCTGGGTGGCGCATCCGGGGCTGGTGGAGACCTGCCAGGACGTGTTCGACCAGTGGCTGGGCTTCGAGCCGCACCAGATCGTGCGGCGCCGCGACGACGTCCGGGTGACCGCGGCCGATCTGCTCGCCGTCCAGCCCAACATCGGCGGCATCGGTGAGGTCGCGCTCCGGACGAACGTCTCGGTGGCCCTGCGGTACGTGGCGGCCTGGCTCGGCGGCTCGGGGGCGGTCGCGCTGAACGGGCTGATGGAGGACGCCGCCACCGCTGAGATCTGCCGGACCCAGCTGTGGCAGTGGATCTCGTCGGGCACACCCACCGACTACGGCGTGCCGATCACGGCCGGACTGATCGCCCGGATGATGCGCGAGGAGGTGGACGTGCTGGCCGAGACGGGCGCCCTCGACGAGGACTCGGGCCGCCGCTTCGGCCAGGCCCGGACGCTGCTGACGGTGCTGCTGTCCGAGCGCGTCTGCCCGGAGTTCCTGACCCTGCCGGCCTACCTGCGGCACATGGCCGCCGTCGCCCCGGCCGGGCAGCCGGTCGCCATCTCCTGATCCGGCCCGCAGGCCGCGGGCGGTTCGCCCGCGGCCTGCGGGTGCCGCTGAAAAGATCCTGGCGATGGGTTCCCGGCGGGCAGGTGCGTCTGATGCGATGCTGAGGGAGATTCCCGATCAGCGCCGCTGGGAGGACGCCGATGTTACCGCTGAACGCCTCGACCCTGCCGAATCTTCCGGACACGCTGCCCGCGCCGTCGTACGACCGATCGGCGTTGCGCACCGGCATCGTGCACTTCGGCGTCGGGGGGTTCCATCGCGCGCACGAGGCGATGTACGTCGATCGCCTGATGGCCGGCGCGAAGGCGCTGGACTGGGCCATCTGCGGCGTCGGTGTGATGCCCGCGGACCGGCGCATGCAGCAGGTGATGGACGCTCAGAACGGCCTGTACACGCTGGTCGTGAAATCGCCGGACGGCTCACTCGAGCCCCGCGTCATCGGATCGATCATCGAATATCTGTACGCGCCGGACGACCCCGACGCGGTCGTCGAGAAGATGACCTCCCCCGAGATCCGGATCGTGTCGCTGACCGTCACCGAGGGCGGCTACAACATCAACGCGGTCACCGGCGAGTTCATCGCCGACAACCCCGACGTCCAGCACGACCTGCAGTCGGACGCCGCCCCCCGGACCACGTTCGGCCTGATCACCGCGGCGCTGGCCCGGCGGCGGGACCGCGGCGTGCCGCCGTTCACGATCATGAGCTGCGACAACATCCAGGGCAACGGCCACGCCGCCCGGCGCAGCTTCGTCGCCTTCGCCCGGCTGCGCGACCCCGAGCTGGGCAAGTGGATCGACGAGACGGTCGAGTTCCCGAACAGCATGGTCGACCGGATCACGCCGGTCACCACCGACGACGACCGGGCCGAGGTGCGGTCGCGCTACGGCGTCGAGGACGCCTGGCCGGTCGTCTGCGAGCCGTTCACCCAGTGGGTGCTCGAGGACGCGTTCACCTCCGGCCGGCCGCCGTTCGAGGAGGCCGGGGTCCAGGTCGTCGCGGACGTCGAGCCGTACGAGCTGATGAAGCTGCGGCTGCTCAACGCCTCGCACCAGGCCCTGTGCTACTTCGGTTACCTGGCCGGGTACCGGCTCGTGCACGAGGTCGCCCAGGACCCGCTGTTCGCCGCGTTCCTGCTGGCCTACATGGACCGCGAGGCCACCCCGACGCTGGAACCGGTGCCCGGCATCGACCTGGCCGACTACAAGCACCAGCTCATCGAGCGGTTCTCCAACGCCCAGGTCAAGGACACCGTGGCCCGGCTGTGCGCGGAGAGCTCGGACCGCATTCCGAAGTGGCTGCTCCCGGTCATCCGGTACAACCTGGACACCGGCGGCGAGATCGACCGCTCGGTCGCGGTGGTCGCGTCCTGGGCCCGCTACGCCGAGGGCGTCGACGAGCAGGGCGAGCCCATCGACGTCGTCGACCGGCTGCAGGACACGCTGGTGGCGACGGCCCGGCGGCAGAAGGACGACCCGCTCGCCTTCATCGCCGACCGCGACCTGTTCGGCGACCTGATCGACAACGAGCGGTTCGTCGCCACCTACCGGACGATGCTGGCGTCGTTGCACTCCAAGGGCGCGCGGGCGACCCTGGAGGCGCTGGCCGCGGGCCGGTGAACGGTCGGCACCACCTTGGCCGCCGGTCTTGCGGACCGGTACGCCATCGCCCGCCAGGTCCGGCCGACCATCCACATTGACCACCAACGCTGGCCGACCGTCCGATCCGGGCGGAGCCGTATCGATGTGACGATCAGCCGCAAGGACGCCGTGGGGGCGGGCTGGGGCTGGGGGGATCGTCGTGCGCCGTCGATGGATTGTTGCTGCACTGATCGCGTTGGCCGGGCCACTGGTGGCGGTGACGCCCGCGGAGGCGGCGGTCACGCCGTTGACGAAAATCAACTTTCAGCCGGCGTCGTCACCGGTGCCGGCCGGGTACGTCGCCGACACCGGCGCAGCCTGGAACGGCACGTCGGGCTGGGAGCGGCAGGACACCCACGCGCCGCTCGACCTGACCCGCAACACGCGCGACCGCGCCCGGACCGGCGTCGACGCCCGCCTGAACACGCTGATCCACATGCAGTACGGCGACGTCGGCGGGACCAGCGGCGTGGCCACTGCCGGTGCGTGGGAGTACGCGCTACCCACCGGCACCTACCGGGTGACCGTGTCGGCCGGGGACCAGCCGCCGTACGACAGCGCGCACACCGTCCGGGTCGAGGGCGTGACCGCGATCAGCGGCTTCGTCTCGACCGCGGCGGCGGAGTTCAAGCAGGCCACGGTGACCGTGGCGGTGACCGACGGGCGGCTCACCGTGGATGCCGTCGGTGGCCGCAACACCAAGCTGAACTACGTCGAGATCGCCACCGTCACGCCGCTGCGGGTGAACTTCTCCGACGCCGCCACCGCGCCGCCGGCCGGGTACGTGCGCGACTCCGGGGCGGCGTACGACGACACCCGCGGATACGGCTGGGCCGACCTGGGTGAGGGCACGCCGCTCGACCTGACCGGCAACGGGCGCAACCGCAACCCCGCGGCCGCCCAGCCGGACCTCCGGCTGGCCACGTTCATGCACGCCCAACTCCCGGCCGGCTCGGCCGGGGTGACCACGCCGGGCCGGTGGGAGGCGGCGGTGCCGGACGGGTCGTACGCCGTGACCGTCGCCGTGGGTGACGCCGGAACCGCGCTGGACAGCAGCGACTGGGTGAACATCGAGGACCAGAACGCGGTCGCGGCGTTCGTGCCGACGGCGTCCACCCGGTTCGCCACCGCCACCCGTACGGTTGCCGTGTCGGACGGGCGGCTCACGCTGTCGCCGGCCGGCGGGACGAACACCAAGCTGGACTACGTCGACATCGTGCCGGTGCCGGACGGGTCGCCGCGGGTGCGGGCCAGCACGCCGGCCAACCTGGCCACCGGCGTCTCCCCCACCGGCAGCGTGGTCGAGGATCTGGTGCTGCCGGCCGGCGGCGTCGACCCGGCCACGCTCACGTCGTCGTCGGTCACGCTGACCCGGCTGTCCGACGGCGCCGCGGTGGCGGCCAACGTCATCACCAGCGGCGGCGGGGACGTCATCAACCTGTCCCCGACGGCCGCCCTGGCCGCGAATACGGCGTACCGCTTCAGCGTCACCTCCGCCGTGAAGGACCGGGCCGGCAACGCGTTCCAGCCGTACTCCGTCGTCTTCACCACCGGCAGCGGCTCGACCGGCGGCGGCCCGGCGTTCGACCAGGTCGTCGGCGTGGCCACCGGCGCGATGTTCTCGTCCGTCCTCAAGGGACCCGACGGGCGGCTCTACGCCGGCACCCTGGACGGCTACGTCTACCGGTTCGCCGTCAACGCCGACGGCACGCTCGGCACGCCCACGATCATCTCGACCGTACGGGCCGACGCCACCGCCCGGAACCTGGCCGGCGCGCCCGCCCGCTCGATCATCGGGATGGCCTTCGACCCGGCGTCGACGGCGACCGCCCCGATCCTGTGGATCACCGACAACTACGAGTACGTCGGGCCCCTGAACGTGCCCGATTGGTCCGGCCGGATCGGCCGGCTCACCGGGACCGACCTCGGCACGTACACGCCGGTGGTGGTGAATCTGCCCCGCTCGGTCAAGGACCACGAGACGAACTCGCTGGCCTTCGGGCCGGACGGCGCGCTCTACGTGACCCAGGGCGCGAACAACGCCATGGGCGGCGCCGACGCCACCTGGGGCAACCGGCCCGAGCACCTGCTCACCGCCGCGGTGCTGCGGCTCGACCGGGCCAAACTCCCGGCGACGCTGCCGCTCGACGTCAAGACCGAGGACGGCGGCACGTACGACCCGTACGCCGCCTCCGCCCCGCTCACGTTGTACGCGACCGGTGTGCGCAACGCGTTCGACCTGGTGTGGCACCGCAACGGGCACCTGTACACGCCGACCAACGGCTCGGCCGCCGGCGGCAACACCCCGGCCACCCCGTCGCCGCTGCCGTCGTCGTGCTCGCGGCGTGGCTACACCGGACCGGTCGTGCCCGCGCTGACCGGCGTGCCGACCGCCGAGACCGACTACGTGTTCGACGTGAAGCCCGGCCGGTACTACGGCCACCCGAACCCGGCCCGGTGCGAGTGGGTGCTGGCCGGCGGCAATCCCACCGCGGCCACCGATCCGTTCGAGGTGCCCGCCTACCCGGTGGGCACGAATCCGGACGTCAACTACGACCTGGCCGACACGTACGACGCCGGGCTGCACGCCTCGGCCGACGGCGCGATCGAGTACCGCGGCGGCGCCCTCGACGGCAAGCTGCTGGTGGTGCGGTACTCGTCCGGCCAGGACATCGAGACGTTCGACGTGGCCGCGAACGGCGCGCTCAGCAACCGCACCACCGGCCTCACCGGGCTGACCGGCTTCAACCAGCCGCTCGACCTGGCCGAGGACAACGCCACCGGCAACCTCTACGTCACCGAGCTCGGCGCCAACCGGATCACCCTGCTGCGCCCGCGCGGTTGACGGCGATCCACCGGACGGCGAAGTCGACCAGGGCCGGCTGGGACATCAGGCGGCTGGTGGACGCGGCGACCGGGCCGACGCGGACGGCGCCGGTGGTCTCGAAGTCGGCGCCGAGCCGGTCGAAGTCGCCCTCGTCCTCGGCCACCTCGGTCCAGGTGACCCACTCGGCCGTGCCGTCGGCGCGGCGGACGGCCGAGCCGACCTCGTGCCGCGGCGGGTCGGCCTGGCGGTACTCGGCCAGATGCATCGACGTGTTGGTGTCGTGGCCGGCGCCGAGCAGCAGCACCTTGCCGCCGAGCCGGTGGATCGCGCCCAGCGGCGACCCGTCGCCCAGCCCGTCCTCGCGGCGGTGGCCGGCGCCGACCTCGGCCGCGTGCTCGCCGACCGCGGCGAACGACACCTGCGGATGCTCGCTGCGGGCCGCGCCCGGCCAGGTCCGGACCAGCTCGGCCAGGCGGCCCATCCAGCGGCTGGCCGGTGTCCGGGCCGGGTCGAAGCCGGGCGACTCGTGGCGGATGACCGGCCACCAGTCCTCCGGCACCGGCGGGTTGCTCCAGCCGGCCGGGTCGGAGTTCTCCGGCGTGTGTGTCGGCACGACGAGCGTGCCCGCCGCGGCCAGCAGGGCCTCGACCACGGCCTGCGGGCCGCCGGCGACCTGCCCGAGACTGCGGTACGACGAATGCATGAGCACCACGTCGCCGGGCGCGACGCCGAGCGCGCGCAGATCGGCGGTGATCGAAGCGGCGGTGGCGATGGCGGTCATGCCGCGGATGCTAGTCCCGCGTGCCCGATCAGTCCTCCGGATATGCGTCGTAAATTGGGTTCATGGCGACCCACGAGGTGTTCAACCAGCCGCCGCCGCTCACCGGTCACGACGTCGCGGCCGACCCGGCGCTGCTGGAGGCGCTCGAACGGGAAGGCGCCGGGTGGGCCGCCGGCGACCTGCACCGGCTGGGCCGGCGGGCCGGGTCGGCCGAGGCGCAGAAGTGGGGCGACGACGCCAACCGCCACCCGCCGCGGCTCCTGACCCACGACCGGTACGGGCACCGCCGGGACGAGGTCGAGTTCCATCCGGCCTGGCACGACCTGATGACCGTGGCCGTCGGCGCGGGACTGGCGGCCGCACCGTGGGCCGCCGACCGGCCGGGCACGCACGTCGCCCGCGGCGCCGGCCTCTTCGTCTGGAACCAGGTCGAGGCCGGGCACAGCTGCCCCGTCACCATGACGTACGCGGTGGTCCCGGCGCTGCGCCACACCCCGTCCCTGGCGGCGGTGTACGAGCCGGGGCTGACGTCCCGGGCGTACGACCCGGGTCTGCGGCCGGTGGCCGGCAAGCGCGGCCTGCTCGCCGGCATGGGCATGACGGAGAAGCAGGGCGGCACCGACGTCCGGGCCAACACCACCACCGCCACCCCGGCCGGTGACGGCACCTACCGCGTCCGGGGTCACAAGTGGTTCACCAGCGCCCCGATGTGCGACTTGTTCCTGGTGCTGGCCCGGGCCCCGGCCGGCCTCTCCTGTCTCCTCGTGCCCCGCGTGCTGCCGGACGGCACCCGCAACCCGTTCTTCATCCAGCGCCTCAAGGACAAGCTCGGCAACCGCAGCAACGCCAGTTCCGAACTGGAGTTCGACGACACGGTCGCCTGGCTGGTCGGCGAGGAGGGCCGCGGCCTGCGGACCATCTTCGAGATGGTGGCGATGACCCGGGTGGACTGCACGATCGGCTCGGCCTCGGGCATGCGGGCCGCGCTCAGCCAGGCCATCCATCACACCCGGCACCGGCACGTGCCCGGCGGGGTGCTGGCCGATCAGCCGCTGATGCGCGCGGTGCTGGCCGACCTGGCGCTGGAGACCGAGGCCTCCACCGCGCTGGCCATGCGGCTGGCCGGCGCGGTCGACCGGCGCGAGACCGCCTTCCTGCGGCTGGGCACGGCGGTGGGCAAGTACTGGGTGTGCAAGCGGCAGCCGGCGGTGGTCGGTGAGGCGCTGGAGTGCCTGGGCGGCAACGGGTACGTCGAGGACTCGGGGCTGCCCCGGCTGTACCGGGACGCGCCGCTGAACTCGATCTGGGAGGGCTCCGGAAACGTGCAGGCGCTGGACGTGCTGCGGGCGCTGCGGCGCGAGCCCGGCAGCCTGGACGCTTTCCTGGCCGAGGTCGGCGAGGCGGCCGGCGCCGACCGCCGGCTGGACGCGGCGGTCACCGCGCTCAAGGACGACCTGACCGGCGCCGGCGATCCCGAGGGGCAGGCGCGGCGGCTGGTCGAGCGGATGGCGGTGGTGCTGCAGGGATCCCTGGTGCTGCGGTACGCGCCCGGGGTGGTGGCCGACGCGTTCTGCGCGACCCGGCTCGGTGGCGACCGGGGCTGGACGTTCGGCGCGCTTCCGGCCGGGCTGGACACCGCGGCGCTGGTGGAGCGGGCCGCTCCCCGCTGACATATCGCCCGGTTCCTCAGGTGAGCGGCATAACCGCCGATGGCGAAAGCGTGAGGTTCGGGCAGGTCGACCGGCGCTGGTCGGCGTGGATGGCGCTGAGTTCGCCGGCCACCGGCGCGTACGGCGCGCTGCCCGACGCCTCGCTCGCCTCCGCCGTCCTGCAGGTCGCGATCGGGACGGTGGCCGAGCAGAACGGCCCGGAGCGGATGAGCGTCAACGTCTCCGCCCGGCAGCTCGCCGAGCCGGGCTTCTGCGAGCTGGTCGCCTCGGTGCCGGCCTGGTCCGGGATGCCCGCGCACCAGCCGGTGGTCGAGGTCACCGAGACCGCGGAACAGGCGGCCGAGCCCGGTTTCGCCGGCGACCGGCGGACGGTGGCGGTCTGAGGGATGCGACACGGACGGTTGTGGTGGCTCTACCTGGCCGCCGGCGTCATCGCGGTGGGCGGATACTTCCTGCTGCCGGCGGACAGCCTGGCGCAGAACCTGGCGTACAACGTCGTCGGCGCGGTGTCCGGACTGGCCATCCTGGTCGCGGTCCGGTTGCACCGGCCGGCCCGTACGGCCATGTGGTATTGGTTCGGCGCGGGCCAGCTCGTGTGGGTGGCGGGCGACGTCGTCTACGAGTACTTCGAGTACGTCCTGTACCGGTCGCCGTACCCGTCGGCCGCGGACGCGTTCTACCTGTCCGCCTATCCGATGCTGGTGATCGGCCTTCTGCTGTCGGTCCGCGGCCGCCCCGGCCGTGACCTGACCGGTCTGATCGACGCGGCGATCGTGGCCACCGGACTGGGACTCGTCCTCTGGATCTGGGTACTCAACCCGACCGCGTCCGGCACCGGCGCATCCACCACCGCACAGTTGATCAACAACGCGTACCCGGCCTTCGACGCGCTGCTGCTGGTCCTGCTGGCCCGCCTGTTCACCTCGGCCGGGCGTCCCTCGCCCAGCACCCGTCTGCTGGGCCTGGCGGCGATGTTGCTGCTCGTCTCGGACGTCGGCTTCTCGCTGGTCTCCCTCTACTCCCACGGCGACCCGCCCATCCTCGACGCGGGATGGATGCTGTCGTACGTGACCTGGGCGGCGGCCGCCCTGCACCCGTCGATGGCGTCGTCCGAGCCCGCCGGGCCGGTCGCGTCCGCGGCACCCCGGCGGCGGCTGTTCATGCTGGCCGTGTGCACGCTGCTGGCCCCGGCGGTGCTGCTCGTCCCCGGAGCCGGCGACAGTTACGGCGGTCGGGTGGCCATCGCGGTCGGCGCGGTCGTGGAGTTCCTGCTGGTGGCCCTGCGGATGTCCGGTTTCGTCGGCGCCCTGGAACGGCTGGCCATGCAGGACGCGCTCACCGGGCTGCCCAACCGGCGCCGGTTCACCGAACGGCTGACCGCCGCCGCCCGCACCGGCCGCCCACAGGTCCTGTTGCTCGACCTCGACGGGTTCAAGCAGATCAACGACCGCCTCGGCCACTCGGTCGGCGACCAGCTTCTCACCGTCCTCGGCGAACGGCTCGGCGCGGCGATGGCCGACAACGCGCTCGTCGCCCGGATGGGCGGGGACGAGTTCGCCGTCCTGCTGCCGGACGCTCATCCGGACGCGGCCGATCGGGTCGCCGCCCGGTTGTCCGACGTGCTGCGGCAGCCGGTGACGGCGGACGGGCACGAACTTCTCGTGACCGCGAGCATCGGGGTCGCCGGCAGCGACGGGACCGGCGGGCCGTCCGAGCTCCTGCGCCGGGCCGACGTCGCCATGTACGCGGCGAAGGGCCGCGGCCGGCGCCACCACCGCTACCACCCGGATCTCGACGAACGGTCGGACCAGCAGGCCCGGATCGGCGCCGAGTTGCGCACCGCGCTCGACACGGGTCAGTTCCGCCTGGTGTACCAGCCGATCGTCAGCCTCCCCGACGGGCGGATGGTGGCGGCGGAGACGCTGGTGCGCTGGGCCCACCCGGAGCGGGGCCTGATCGGGCCGGCCGACTTCATCCCGGTCGCCGAGGGCAACGGCCTGATCGTCGAGCTGGGCGCCTGGATTCTGCGGAACGCCTGCGCCCAGGCGGCGCGATGGCGGGCCGAGTACGGTCCGGCCGCGCTCGAACGGATCAGCGTCAACGTCTCCGCCCGGCAGCTGGCCGAGCCGGGACTGCTCGACGTGGTGGCGTCCGCCCTGGACGAGAGCGGGCTGCCGGCCACCTGCCTGACCGTCGAGGTGACCGAGACCGCCGTCTTCGACACCGAACGCGCCGTCGAGGTGCTGACCGCGCTGAACCGGACCGGAGTGTGCATCGCGCTCGACGACTTCGGCACCGGCCAGTCCTCGCTGAGCCTTCTGCAGCTCATTCCGGTGGACGTCCTCAAGGTCGACAAGTCGTTCGTCGACAACATCGCCATGGCGGGCCGGCACGCGGTCATCGCGACCGCGCTCATCCAGGTGGCCGACGGGCTCGGCCTGACCGCGGTGGCCGAAGGGGTGGAGACGGCGGAACAGGCGGCCGAGCTGTACCGGCTCGGCTACCGCCTCGCGCAGGGTTACCACTTCGGACGGCCCGCGGCCGAGCTTCCCGTTCTTGTCGGGGGTCGCCGCTAAGGTCCCGGCGTGGACTCGACATCAATCCGATTGACGGACCTGCAGGTCGTGATAGTCGCCGACCGAGAGAATGACGATTCCGTTCTCGAGGAGTGCGTAGTCCCACAGCTTGTGCTCGGGATCGAACGACTCGATCGACACCTCTAGCCGGAGGAACAGATCCTTCGCCGCCGCGGTCAGCGGACCGGAGATCTCGACGGCGTCCCGCATCCCGGTCCAGGGCCGCACCTCGACGGCCGGCAACGCCTGGAACTCGGCCCGGCCGTAGCTGAGCGGGCCGTCCCCGTCCGGCGTGTGGACCCAGAACTCGTCCGCACGGTCGAGGTGTTCGGTGAGCAGCCGCCGCCACTCGGCGTCCGGCACGGAACCCAGATAGGTCATCGGCACGGCGGTGACTGTATCGGGACGTCACGGATTCCGGAACTGCCGCTCCCAGGCCAGGTCCGGGGGCGCAGCGTCCGGGCCGGTGTGGGTGGTGAGCCAGGCCCAGGTGTCGGTGACCGTCTCGGCCAGGGGGCGGCAGTCCAGGCCGGTGGCCAGGGCCCGGGTGACGTCGGTGCGGATGAGGCCGGCCAGGTCGGGGCCCGGCGGGATCCAGCCGGGGAAGGCGGACCAGCGGTCGACGCCGGACCGCGCGATGGCCTCCGGGTCGATCCAGACCGGGTGGGCGTCGCTGCCGGTCGCCATGATCACCTCGGTGATCAGGTCGCCCACGGTGGCGTGACCGGGCGGGACGACCAGGTTGACCGGACCGGAGGCGTCCGCGTCGAGGAGCCAGGCGACCAGGTCGCGGACGTCGATGTAGGCGTACGGCTGGCCGGGCGGGCCGGGTACGGGCATCGGACCGCCGAGCTCGGCGCGGTGGAGCCAGTGCGGAAGCTGGTTCTTGTCCTCCAGCGGGCCGAGGATCAGGCCGGCCCGGGCGAGGACGGCCCGGTCGCCGAAGGCCCGCTCGACGGCGAGTTCGGCGCCGAGCTTGTCCGAGCCGTAGGTGGCGGCGCCGGCGCCGACCGTGGCCGCGGTCTCGTCGACGCCGGGCGGCACCGGCCGGGCGTAGACCGCCCGGCTGGAGACGTAGCGGTAGCTGCCGACGCGGCCGGACAGCGCCCGGGCGCTCTCCCCGACGGCGGGCGGCGCGGCCGCCCAGGTGTCGACGACCATGTCCCAGATGCGGTCGCCGACCGCCTCGGCCACGTCGCCGGGCCGCAGCCGGTCGGCGGTAAGGCGTTCCGTGGCCGGGTGGAACCACGAACTCCGGCCACGGTTGAGGGTGGTGACGGTCCAGCCGCGCTTGACCGCGGCGGTGACGGCCCACCGCCCGACGAAACCGGTCCCGCCCAGCACCAGAAGCCGCACCCGGCGAGCCTATGCCGCAACGGCCTTCCGCCGGGGCGGGCGGGGCGGGGCCGAGGCGGGCGGGGCGGGGCCGCGGCGGGCGGGGCGGG